>NZ_JANUCB010000011.1:0-254699 GCF_024809425.1 Pseudomonas sp. JAI111
CCACGGAGCAGGACCGGAGTGAGGGAATGCCGAGCCACAGCGAGGCACCGTACGTCAGGGGCGCTAGCGCTTGGTTACTTGGCGCTTTTCCAAGTGACCCGCCGTCAGGGCGGAACCAATAGCCGCCATCACCAAAAAAACGGATATGTACCCAACCCCAAAATTTTGCACAAACGCCGGGCTTTTGAGTCCCGCGAAGTGCATGAGTCAAATTCCGGACTCATGCAGCCTGCACGAATGCAGTTCGCCAGCAGCGCGCTCAACCCATTGTTTTACATAGAAATACTGCGAGTGAAAAAGTCGGCACGACAAATGCTCCAGTACAGGAAGCGACCTTCGGCCTTGATACCGATAGCGCACCCCCAATGATTACCTGAGAGATTTGACCATGAACGCCATCGACCTGCTGAAAGCCGACCATGAACGCGTAAAAGGCATCCTGACCCAGTTAAGCGAGTCCACCGAACGTGGCGTGAAAAAACGCACCGAACTGCTGGCCAAGCTTGAAATGGAGATCACCATCCATACCCGCCTCGAAGAAGAAATCCTGTACCCCGCGTTCAAAAAAGCGGGCGGCAAGGAACAAGAGGTCATGTACTACGAAGCCAAGGAAGAACATCGCACCGTGGATTCGTTGGTACTGCCTGACTTGAAAGCCACCGATCCTTCTACCCCGGAATTCGCGGGTCGGGCCAAAGTGGTCAAGGAATTGCTGGAGCACCACATCGAAGAAGAGGAAACGGAAATGTTCCCGCAAGCCAAGAAGCTGCTGGGCAACGCCACTCTGGAAGAGTTGGGTGCACAAATGGAAACGCTCAAGGTTCAATACAAGAAAGAACTGAGCGCGTCCAACCTGGCAGCATGATGAGCGTGTTGATTCACCAGGCCCGGCAACTGCCGGGCCTTTTTATTGCGTGAATCAGCCGCCGGGGTTGGTGACCTGGATGTACACCGCGTAGCAGCCCAGCAGCACCCAGAACGTGGCGAAAATCCACGGCGTGCGCACGGAAAACAGCAACGACTTGCGATACCCCTTGTGGGATGACTCCGTCTCGCTGAACAGCGGAGATTCATCGTAAGCCAACCCCATCAATGGCTCGGCGCGCAGCAATTCACTCTGCTTGAAATGCCAGTGATCGATGATGTCATAAGCGGCACGGATGCCCGGCCAGGCGTTGAGTGAGCTGAGCAACCCCAGTAACGCCAGGAACGCCGGTACCACCAGCGTGAAGAGTTTTCCCCACTCCGGGTTAAGGTTGGACATGCAGGAAGCAAAGGCAATCACCAGAAACGATTGCGCAGCCAGATAAGCGTCGGTTCGATTGGCGAGGATGCTGGTTTCGTACTGGATCTCACGGCGGTAAAAATCCAGGCGCTCCTTGGGTGAGCCGAACATCTTCGCATTGTGTTCGGTCAGGGCCTCTTCAGCCGGTGGTTCGGTCAGTATTCTTGGCACGACAATCACATGAGTCTGGGAAAACGTTTAGAAGAAACGTACCCAGGCAAAGTTCAGCCGGATCTCACAGCGCCCTCCCTGCGCTCTTCCAGCGGCGCATTGAGCGCTGCTCACTTCATGGCCAGGGCGATGACTTCCACCAGGTTCAGTTGGGTAAAGGGCTTGGACAAGCGCGGAAGTTTGGCCGCGAAGCCTTCCAGCCGCTCGGCATACCCCGTAGCAAGGATAATCGGCAAGCCGGGATTGAAGAATCGTACGGCCTGAGCCAGTTGCGCTCCATTCATCTGCGGCATGGCCATGTCGGTAATGAGCAGGTCTATGTTCGGCTCGTTATCGAACTGCTCAAGCGCTTGCGCCCCCGATGTCGCACTGATGACCCGGTGCCCGAGATCCTCGAGCAACAGCACGGTGCTGGTCAACACCAGGCTGTCATCGTCCACCACCAACACACACAACTGCTCCACTGGAGGCGGCTGAGCCGACTCCACGACGGGTTTGGCCACCGACGCGGTCGTGGCGGCAGGTATCCAGAGTTCGGCGGTAGTGCCTACGTCTTTCTTGCTCTTGAGAATGAACCGCCCGCCCAGCTGTTCGATAAACCCATGAACCATCGACAACCCAAGCCCCGTGCCTTTGCCGATGCCTTTTGTGGTGAAGAACGGGTCTTTCGCCGACGCGAGCGTGGCTTCATCCATCCCTTCACCCGAATCGCTGACGCTGAGGCAAACATAATCGCCCGGCGCCAGGTGCAGGGCTGATTGATTGCTCGCGTCTCCCAGCTTGGCACTGATGACGATCTGACCGCCTTTGGGCATCGCATCACGGGCATTGGTGGCGAGGTTCAACACCGCCAGTTCGAGTTGATTGAGGTCGGCCCTGACAGGGACGAGCCCGGGTGCAAAGCGTGTCTCGAGCGTTACTGACGGCCCGAGCGAGCTACGCAACAGACCGGTGATTCCTTGCACCAACTCGGATAGATCGACTGATTCGAACTTGAGTTCCTGACGCCGCGCAAACGCCAGCATGCGCTGGGTCAGCGACACGCCGCGCATGGCACCCTGAGTGGCGTTATCCAGCAGACGGGTGACTTTCGGATCGTCGCTCACGCGCTTGCGCACGATTTCCAGGTTGCCGAGGATGACGGTCAGGAGGTTATTGAAGTCGTGGGCAATCCCCCCGCTGAGTTGACCGATGGCCTGCATCTTCTGCGCCTGGAACAACGCCTCGCGGGCTTGCTCAAGTTCGTGCTGCGCCTGAGTAGCCTCGGTGATATCACGGGTGATCTTGGCAAAGCCGAGTAACGTGCCGGTATCGCCCCAGATCGGGTCGACTACCACATGCGCCATAAACCGTGTCCCGTCCTTGCGCACGCGCCAGGCTTTGTTTTCGAAGCGCTTCTCGCGCGTTGCGATCTCCAACGCCCGTTGCGGCTCACCGGCAGCGCGATCTTCCGGAGTATAGAAAATCGAAAAATGCTGGCCAATGATCTCTTCGGGGCGATAACCCTTGATGCGCTGGGCGCCCAGATTCCAGTTGGTCACGCGGCCATCCGGGGAGAGCGTATAGATGGCGTAATCTGTGACGCTTTGCACCAGCAAGCGAAACTGCTGCTCGCTTTGCTTGAGGGTTTCTTCGGCCATTTTGCGGTCGGTCAGATCGCGGGTGATCTTGGCAAAACCCAACAGCTTGCCCGAAGGGTCGATAATCGGATCAATCACCACGTGCGACCAGAAATGCGTACCGTCCTTGCGCACACGCCAGCCTTCGCCCTCGAAACGACCCTCTCGAATTGCCGTTTCCAGCGCACGTTGTGGCAAACCGGCCTGGCGATCTTCTTCGGTATAAAAACGCGAGAAGTGCTGGCCGAGAATCTCCGCCTCCTCATAACCTTTGAAGCGCTTGGCGCCAGCGTTCCAGCTGGTGATGATGCCGTCTGGATCAATCATGTAGATGGCATAGTCCACCACGGCATCGATCAGCAGACGAAAGCGCATCTCCTCGATGGAATAGGTTCTGGACTGGTTATCTCTCATCGATCACACCCGTGATTATCATTGTTATGGAGTATGCGACAAACCGTGGGTTTAGAAACCATGAAAACGGTTGAGAACTGGAGCATAACGCTCACACAGCCTATTCTCGACGCCAATTGCCACCCCGGCCGATACAAGGCACCCCGATGATCCTGATTCTGTTGCCCACGTCTGACTACGATCCCACCGAAAGCAGCGTTGTATGGCAAGCCATGCGCCAGGCCGGTATCGAGGTGCGCTTTGCAACACCCCAAGGTCTGCCGGCCTACGCCGACTCACGTCTGGTGAACATTGGCTTCGGCCCGTTGAACCCTTTGCTGATGACCCGTGATTCCGATCTTGCCCACTACGCCCGCATGATCGAAGACAAGTGGTTTCGCCAGCCGATGGCCTATACCGACGTCGACTTCGATCAGTACGACGGACTATTGGTTCCGGGCGGCCATGCCAAGGGCATGCGCAGTCTGCTGGAGTCAGACCAGGCGCAACGGATCGCCCTGCATTTTTTCAAGGCTGACAAACCCGTGGCAGCAGTGTGTCACGGCGTATTGTTACTAGCCCGTACCATCGATCCCGATACCCGGCGTTCGGTGTTGCATGGACGCAAGGTCACTGCCTTGCTGGCCAGCACCATGGAATTGCCGGCCTGGGTCATCACCGCCCCTTGGCTTGGACGCTATTACCGGACCTATCCGCAAACCGTTGAAGCAGAGGTCACGGGCGCCCTCGCCAGCCCTGCGCATTTTCAGCGAGGCCCGTTGCTGGCGCTCCGTGATTCAGCGGACGAACCCCAGCGAGGCTTCGTCGTGCGTGATGGTCAGTTGTTGACCGCTCGCTGGCCAGGAGACTGCCACCGGTTCGCCGCTGAATGGGTCCGACTTCTTACCGGTAAACGTATTTGACGATGTAAGCGTACAAATCGTTGTAGACAACATCAGGGACAAACTGGGCGTAGGTTTGGGCCTTGAGCAACGCCAAATGGCAGTCTTTTACCATCTCGTCACGTTCTCGATGGGTGCAGACATGGTTATTGATGATGTTGCCATAGGTGCTGTTCGGCGTCGGTGCCGTTGAAGGTGTGGGTGCAGGAATGTCAGCTTTCGAGTAGGTGAAATGAGCACGCTGGAGGCGCTCTTTCAACGCTCCAGGCCCGCGCTCATACAAGGTGATTTGTGAGCCGTCGACTGCTTTGGAGGCAACCTCAAAGGCCAGGATGATCGCTTGTGCAAGACTCATGCTGGCATCAAGGTCCGCGTAGCTGACAAAGCGTTCGAGCTCCCGATTCTCCAGGCTCTTGAGTGCCCGCTTGATGCTCGATACGTGGGCGAATTCCTGCGTACAGCCGACGATATGCGTTTCGAATTGATACCCGGCTGCCGTGGCCAGGGGTGGAAACGTGGCGAAACCGATTCTGCCGAACGCGCACTCCATGATGATGTTGTATTTGAGGGTAAAGGCTTCAGTGAAGATCTTTTCGCTGACTTCCTCTACAAAGGCTTGCGTGTGCTCGTAGGCGTGCAAGACGCCGAGTTTGATCATCTCTGCGTATTGAGGATGTTTCTGTCGGTATTCGGGCAGGTAGAGACGAACGTATTTTTCGTAGCGCTTTGAAGGCAACAGGTGCTTTTCCAGAAGGAAGGTTTTACCTGACCCTTGAAGCCCGGCCACCACCAGGATTTTTGGCGTTTGCTCGGCAGTGATACCGCGAAACAGGGTCGCTTTGATTTCGTTGAACGCTGCAGTGACCTGCTCCGGGGTGTAGGTGTAACTCGGCGTAACTGACATACCTTGATTTCCTTATCAAAGAGCCGGCGGGAAGTGCTGGCCGGTCCTCTGAATAAAGCGCTGTTTCAGCGTTTGTTCAAATGTGTGTGTCTTTCAAGATATGTAGCTGTTTTTAAAGTAGAAATTCCTACACCATCGAGAGAAAAGGCGCCTGTTCGACTGACCACCAGCGCGGCAGCAACTGCCTGACCTTGCTCTCGCCAAACCGGTCATCGATCAGCATCACCACACCTTGATCCTGTTGCGTGCGGATCACCCGTCCCGCCGCCTGCACCACTTTCTGTACCCCTGGAAACAGGTAGGTGTAGTCATAACCGGCACCGAAGATGGCGGCCATGCGGTGCTTCAGTTGTTCGTTGACCGGATTGAGTTGCGCCAGCCCCAGCGTAGCGATGAACGCGCCGATCAGGCGAGCGCCGGGCAAGTCGATGCCTTCGCCGAAGGCTCCGCCCAGCACAGCAAAACCGACACCCTGACTGTGCGCCGTGAATTGATCGAGAAAAGCCTGACGCTGATCTTCGGCCATGCCTCGGGACTGTGACCACAGAGTGATCTGCGGGTGTCGTTCGGCCAGTAACTGCGCCACTTGCTGCAAATAATCAAAGCTGCTGAAAAACGCCAGGTAGTTGCCCGGACGTTGGTTAAATTGCTGTGCAATCAACTCGACAATCGGCTCGAGGGACGCTTGGCGGTGGACGTATCGGGTCGATATCTGGCTGACGATGTGGACTTTCAGCTGGTCGGCATGGAATGGTGATTCGACATCGATCCACACCGTGTTCGCCGGGGTTCCCAGCAGGTCGGCGTAGTAATGCCGAGGGCTGAGGGTGGCGGAGAACATCACCGTACTGCGCGCGGCCGTCAGCCGTGGGCGAATGAAACCGGCGGGCACCACGTTGCGCAGGCACAGTCGGGACAGGTGACGCTTGCGGTCGAGGTCGCGTTTGCTGATGTCAAACAGAAACTGTTCATCGAAGAGTTCGGCCACTCGGCAGAACTGCAGGATGTCGAAGTAGAAACCCTGCAAGGCGCTGTCCAGGCCTTGGGGGTGATCGTTGAGATAATCACCAATGCTCGCGCTGCATGAAGACAACGCCTGGAGGAGTTTTTCCGGTGCCTTGTCGTAGGCCTGATAGGGCGCCGTTTGCAGGTTGTGCAGGGCATTCCACTCTCGATTGACCCGCTGTAACGATTTTTTCAGCGCCTCGGGAGCGGTTTTCCGCACTCCATCAAGGGTCGATTGCTCGAGACTGGCGCTGTACATCTGCCGGCCACGCTCGACCAGGTTGTGGGCTTCATCCACCAGCACCGCAACTTTCCAGTTGTTGGCCTGCGCCAGCCCGAACAGCAGCGCGCTGAAGTCGAAATAGTAGTTGTAGTCAGCGACCACCACGTCTGCCCAACGGGCCATTTCCTGGCTGAGGTAATAAGGACAAACCTCATGCGCCAGGGCAACCTGGCGCAAGGCGGCCTGGTCGAGCAGGCTCAGCTTGCTGGCGGCCTGGCGAGCGGCGGGCAACCGATCATAAAAACCCTGGGCCAACGGACAGGACTCACCGTGACAGGCTTTGTCCGGGTGTTCGCAGGCCTTGTCCCGGGCGATCATTTCCAGCACCCGCAACGGCGGCGCAGCGCTGCTTTGAAGGATCACTTGCGCGGCGTCCAGCGCCAGTTTTCGCCCCGGGGTCTTCGCGGTGAGAAAGAACACTTTGTCCAGTTGCTGCGGCGCCAGGGCCTTGAGCATCGGGAACAGCGTGCCCAGGGTCTTGCCGATTCCGGTGGGCGCCTGAGCCATCAGGCAGCGTCCGGTACTGACCGCCTTGAACACCGACTCAGCCAGATGCCGTTGCCCTGCACGAAAGCTGGCATGGGGAAATGCCAATTGCTGCGCCGCGTGATTGCGCGCATCGCGATGGGCCATTTCCTGCTCGGCCCAGTGCAGAAACAATCCGCAGTGATGTTCGAAGAACTGTTGCAGTTGCGCTGCGCTGAAGGCTTCGACCAGGCAGGTTTCCTTTTCACTGACGATGTCGAAGTACACCAGCGCCAGATTGATCCGGGCCAGTTCCAGCTTCTGGCACATCAGCCAGCCGTAGATTTTCGCTTGTGCCCAGTGCAACTGGCGGTGGTTGGCCGGTTGTTTGCTCAGGTCGCCGCGATAGGTTTTGACTTCTTCCAGGCAGTTTTGCGCAGGATCGTAACCGTCCGCCCTGCCCTTCACGGTCAAGGTTCGGTACAGGCCTTCGAGGGCCACTTCGCTTTGATAACCCTCGCTGCGCCGTGAAGCGACGGTGCGGTGCCCGACGATGCCTTCCAGCGCCGTGGGCGACGGGGTAAATCGCAGGTCCAGGTCACCGACCTTGGCGGTGAATTCACACAGCGCCCGCACCGCGATGCTGTAGCTCAAGCGCTCTGCTCCGACCATTGCACGTAGCAGACGGCGATAGGCATCTGGTGTTCGTGACAGAACTCCAGCCAGCGCAATTGGTTGTCTTGCAAGCGATCGCCGGGGCCTTTGACTTCGATCATGCGGTAGGTCTTGTCTTGCGGCCAGAACTGAATCAGGTCCGGCATGCCGGCGCGGTTGGCCTTGATGTCCATCAGCAGCCGATTGAACCAATGCTTGAGGTGCTCGGGCGGCAGGCAATCGAGGGCCTGATCGAGCAGTTCCCGGCTCAACGCGCCCCAGAACACGAACGGCGACTGCACGCCCCACTTGGCGACATACCGCTCACGCAGGGTTTGTACGTAGCGCCCGTCATCGAGTTCGGCCAGACACGCCTCAAACAACCCGGCCCGACGCGCATGGAAGTCCTCGTTCAGCAGATCGACCGGCCCGCGCTGGAACGGGTGAAAAAAAGCGCCAGGTAACGGCGCAAAGATTGCCGGCCAGCACAGCAGCCCGAACAGAGAGTTGATCAGGCTGTTTTCGACGTAATGCACTGGCGCCGAATCCTGCGCCAGGTGGGCCTGAACGTAATACTCCACCGACAGCGCTGGATCGACTCTGGGCAATTGCAGGTCCAGTCGCTGCATGTCCCGGGGCGCTGGCCGTTTCATCGCCGGGCCGCCCAGTTTGCGCCGCAGCCTGGGCAGCACGCGCAACAGATGTTGATGCTCGGCGGCGCTTTCCGGCGTTTGTTCGGCGTGAGTCGCCAGGTCCATGGCCAGTTGATACTCACCACAGCGCTCCAACACCCGAATCAATCGCACCCGTGCGCCGGGATAGGCGCAGTCGCGGTAAATGGTCAGCGCGGTGGAGAAATCCGCCAGGCGTTCGCAGTGCTGGCCGATCTGGAACAACAACTTGCCCCGGCGTCGTTGCAGCCACGGGTTACTGAGTTCCAGCGCATTGATTTGCTCGACGATGTCCGCCACCGCCTCACCCGCCTCGAAACGTTGCTGGCATTGGTGCAGGAACACACAGGCGTCCACGTCTTCACGGCAGCGCAGGCCCCGGGACTCGGCGCAGAACTCGACTTTCTCATAGGTAAAAATGCCGAGGTCGGCCAGCACGAACTCCGACCAGTCCTGATAAAGATTGCCGAAAAACATCAACCGCAACCGGTCACACAAGCTCATGATGGTCAGGGTAAACAGTCGGTCATTGAGTTGCGGACACCATTGGCTGAAGCTTCGGGCATCGCATAACTGTTCGCTCAGCGACGGTAGCCAATCGGACTTCTTGCCTTTGGGCTGTTCGATGACCGTACCGAAGCACTGGAGAATTTCAGCCTTGAGCAGCACGTCGAACAGCTCCACGATCGGCAAGGCCGAGTGTTCATCGATCCAGCCTGCCGCCAATAACGGCTCGGCAGCACTGGCAATGTCGCCGATCTCCAGGTAGCTCAGTTTCCCGGCCCTGAAATGCACGCCCTTGCGCATCACCATCCTGACCAGCAGTGCGCGGGATTCACGGGGTTGTCGACGGAAATCCTGGACGAAGGCCTGCTCCTCGACGCTGAGCACATCGCCATAGCGGTGTTCAAGCCAATCAAGGACTTGCATGAAGTTGTTCAAGTAGTAGAACGGATCGTCGAGCGGATTTTCAGTCACAGAAAAACAGGGCCATTGGAAAGTGAGTACTGGTTATGCGTACAGATACCAGCCAAGGCGTACCCGGTGCAAACGGAAAAGGATAAGCGGCGGCGCTAATTGGCAATTTGCGCGGGTTATCGAACTTTCCTTTGATCCACGGCACCAACCGACATAGATGATTTTTTTTGGCATTGTTAGAGGTGTTTATGAATATCAGGATTCTGAGTTTGCCACTGGCCGCGGTAGCGTTTCTGGCGCTGGCCGGTTGCTCTACACCCACAGTCGTGACCTTGCAGAACGGCACCCAGTATTTGACCAAGGACATGCCGAAGACCAAGTCCAAGGACGGTTTTTACGAGTTCGAGGATATTTCCGGGGCGAAAGTGAGGGTCAATGCCAACGACGTGGCGACGGTTCGCAAGGAAGATTGAGGACTGCGTTATCGTTTATCGCGGGCAAGCCCGCTCCCACAGTTATGCATTCGACTTGCAACCTGTGGGAGCGGGCTTGCCCGCGATGAGGCTCCTACCGGCGCCACAGGACTATCAGGCAATCACAATCCCTGAGCCGGACAAACTGTCCAGTCCCACCCCGACCAGCGTCACCGAATCCGCACCAAACGTCAGCACCGTATCGTGCCCCACTGCCGTGGCGTGCGCCCGAAAATCATCGCTCGGCGTCACCCCCTGCACCCCGAGAAACACCAGCTTGTCGTTGGCTTGATAGCCCAGCACTCGATCCTGACCGAACGCGCCGCTGAACAGGAACGTATCGATCCCGCCGCCCGATTCCATCAGGTCGTTCCCCGCCCCGCCCACCAACACATCATTGCCCTTGCCGCCGATCAGATGATCGTTACCGTCCAGGCCAAACAACCAGTCGCCCGTCGCCTGGGCCTTGAGCGTATCGGCACCCGTGCCCCCCTTCACCGAGGACGCGTATTGCGTCAGGTTATTGCCCGCCACCAGACCATTGGCCGTGACGCTGTGGGTCACTTCATCCTTGAGCAGTCCCCACAAGCCCCCCGGTTCCTGGCTGACGACGCTGCCGATGTCGCGGGTGATGCTGATGCCGCCTTGGGCATCCCGCACGTAGAGGTTGCCGGCGCCGTCATTGGCGAACTCAAACCCTTTCACTGATTGCTGCAAGTCCAGCACGTTGTTGCCCTTGCCGCCGAGCAGGATGTTGTAGCCGCCCGCATCGCGGAAGGTGTCGTTGCCGTCACGGCCCTCCAGATAGTCATTGCCCTTGCCGCCCTGAATCAGGTCATTGCCGTCGCTGCCGATGATGAATGTGCTGCCTTTGTGGGTTTCAGCGTTGCGATTCAGGTCCTGCACCCAGGTGGTGGCGCGCGCCGGGTCCGAGAGGTTGGCGACGATGATCGTCGAGTCTTTGCCGGTGAGGTCGTAGAACGACGATTCGATGACCCGATTCATGCCGTCGCCATAGGCGGTGGGCAGGTGCGAGATCCACGTCGGGATGTTGAGGATGGAGAACGGCAGCACATTCCACGCCGTCGAGGCGTAGTGGTCATTGAAGCTGACGATGTTATCGGTCGTCGACTCCTTAGGGGCATCGTGCACGCCCACCGACGACAGGTTAAAGGTGGAACCGTCGAGAGCACGAAACACCGGATCGTTTTCGTAACCGACGTTGAGCACTTTGTCGGTGCTGCTCTGGGTTGGCGACGCGTAGGCAATGTAATTGGAGTCCTGGTAGAAGCCGTTCCACTTGCCAGTGCTCAAGTCCGCCAGGCTGTTGACCGCCAACCCGCCAAGGCTGTGGCCACTGACCAGGACGTTTTTGCCCGACAGGCCATTGGCCTGGGCAAACGCCGCGACATCGCCCAGTAAATTGCCGAAGGCTTCGCCAACGTAGTTTTTCGCATAATCCTTGGGGCCCAACGCCGCCAGCAGATCGTTGATCACGTCACCGATGGAATCGCTGATCAAGGTTTCCCTCGGGCCGCTGGTGCCACGAAAGGCGATGCCGATTTCGGTGAGATGCCCCTGCGCATCGTACTTG
Source organism: Pseudomonas sp. JAI111 (assembly GCF_024809425.1). Lineage (NCBI taxonomy): Bacteria > Pseudomonadati > Pseudomonadota > Gammaproteobacteria > Pseudomonadales > Pseudomonadaceae > Pseudomonas > Pseudomonas sp. JAI111. The sequence goes on from NZ_JANUCB010000011.1 coordinate 11,338, forward strand.
CCGAGGATCTCCACCTGCGCGCTGGTGTAACCGGCCTTCTCACCGAAGAACGTTCCGTGCGCATCGACCTTGCCGTCATAGCCCAGTTGCGAGGCGGTGATCGGCGTCCAGCCGGCTTTGTGCACGGCATCCAGCGCGGCTTTTTCCGAGTCGGGGTTCCATGGAATGCCGGGAATCACCCCTTGGGAATCGGTGCCGCCCAGCAACGCAGTGACCAGTGTCGCCGGCAGCCCAAGGCCAAAGCCGTTGTGCTGGTAACCGGTGGCGAAGCCATTGTCGAGGTTGTGGTAGGAATACAGCGTGATCGCCATCGCGTCAGTGAGTAACGCTTTGGAATCTGCCGTGCCGAAGTTTTTGTAGTCGTACACACCCATTGGTATTGCCTCTCTTTTTGTTGGAATTGTCAGAGATAGCTCACAACCAGGACGCCCCACTGAAGAGGCGCCCCGGAGCTTCCAGTGCATGCAGCTTTACGCAAACCTAGCTGTGTAGGAGCTGTCGAGTGCAACGAGGCTGCGATCTTTGGGTCTTGATCTTTAAAAAGTTAAGCCAAAAGATCGCAGCCTCGTTGCACTCGACAGCTCCTACAGGGGTATTCGTGGGGCTTTATTGTGTTCGCGGGCCCTGTCCGAACGCCTCGTCCACCTTGGCGAGGTCCTGTTCGCTCAAGGTGCCGGCGTAGTAATGCAACTTGGTCCAGGCCATCAGGTAGTCGTACCTTGCCTGGGCCAAATCCCGGCGGGTGGTAAATAGTTGTTGTTCGGCGTTCAGCGCATCGAGGTTGACCCGCTCACCGCCCAAAATGCTTTGTTTGGTCGAGACCACCAGCGCTTCGGCGGACTTCAGGGCTTTTTGATAGGCGCGCAGCTTGTTCACACCCGACAGGCAGGCGCTGAACTGGCGGCGCAGCTCGATCAACGTTTCCCGGGTTTTGCCATCCAGTTCGTACTCGGCCTGTTCCATGGTGCGGCTGGCCTGACGGGTCGACGCCGACACCCCGCCGCCGGCATACAGCGGCACGTTGACTTCGATGCCGATGGTGTTGGTGTCATAGCGCTGGTTGTACGTGTTGCCGCTTTCCGACTCGTTCTGGCGCACCGAGGCGTAGGCACTGACTTTGGGCAAGTGCCCGGCGCGGTTGCGTTCGACTTCATACCGCGCGACTTCCACCGCCTGGCGCTGGGAGGCCAGGTTCGGGTTGTTGGCCACGGCCATCTCGTGCCAGGTGTTGTAGTTGGCCGGTTGCAGGCTGAACGTCTGGAAGTTCTGGTCCAGCGGGGCGAGGTCCGCGATGTCGATGGCCTGCACGCCAATCAGCGCGCCCAGTTCACGCAAGGACGCATCCTGTTCGTTGCGCGCCTCGATTTCCTCGGCGGTTGCCAGCTCGTAACGGGACTCGGCTTCAAGAATGTCGGTGCGCGTGCCCTCGCCCTGGCGGAACATTTGCTCGTTCTGCTGGAACTGCTGCTCGAAGGCCTTTTTCTTGGCCAGGGCAATGTCGATCTGATCCTGAGCGAACAGCGCCTTGGTGTAGTTTTCCAGGACGCGCACCAGCAATTCCTGACTCTTGCCACGGAACGCTTCATCGGCAAACAACGATTGCGCCACGCCTTTGCGATATGCCGCGTAGGCCTCGTAGTCGATCAAGGGTTGTTGCAGGGTCAAGGTCGAGCCGTAACTGTTGTAGTTGCGGTCATCGCTCTGGTTTTGCCCGCGCTCATTGAGGTAGGTGACCTTGGAGGTATTGCGGCCTTTGTTGTAGTTGTAACCCAGTTTCGGCAACAAGCCGGCCCGACCAATGATGCGGTTTTCAAGGCCGGCATCGCGCTCCTTCATCGCGCCGAGAAACACCGGATCATTACGCAACGCTTGCTCGTAGATATCGAACGGCCCCATGGCCATCACACTGTTGCACGTCAGCAACGCCAGGGTTGCCGCGAGCATGGAAAACTTATTCATACAGCCGAACATCCTTATTCCTCGGTCAACGCGGAACCTGCCCGGTCGAGCAGCGGTTTGAACAGATAATTGAGGAGTGAACGTTCACCGGTGCGCACGAACATTTCCGCCGGCATGCCGGGCTTGATCACCAGGCCGTGGAGTTTTTCCATCGCCTGATCGCTGACGCTGCTGCGCAGCACGTAGTACGGCGCGCCGGTTTTCTCGTCGACCATCTGGTCGGCGGAGATCAGGCTGACCTCGCCTGGGACACGCGGTGTACGGCTTTGATTGAACGCGGTGAACAGGATGTCCACCGGCAAGTGAGTGCCAACCTTGTCGATCAAATTGATCGGCAGGTGCCCTTCCACTTCCAGGCGCGTGCCTTGGGGCACGATCTCCAGCAAGGTTTCGCCCTGACGCACCACGGCGCCTTCGGTATGCACCCCAAGGTTGACCGCGATGCCGTCGGCGGTGGCGATGATCTCGCTGTGTTGCAGATCGAAGCCGGCGGAAGTCAGTTGTTCTTCCAGCGTCACGCTTTTGAGTTGCGCGTCGGCCAACTGGGTGCGGACTTCTTTCTGGTACTCCTCGATGTGCTGTTGCAGCTTCAGGCGCGATTCAATGATGCCCTGCTCCACCCGGCCGCTTTCGCCGGCGTTTTCCGCCAGTTGCTGCTGAACTTGCGACAGCTGACGCTGGTACTCCATCAACCGGTTACTCGGGATATAGCCGTTGTCCGCCAGGGGTTGCAGATTGCTCAACTGTTTTTGCAGGGAGCTGGCCTGTGCCGTCAGGTCCGAGCGCGCGCGGCGCATGCCGGCCAGCTGCGCCCCGGCACCTTCGATGCTGGCGCGCAAGGCTGCCTGTTCGCGGGAAAATGCTTCGCGGCGGCTACTGAACAATTGCCGCTGGCCTTCAAGGACCAACGCCAGGCGTGGATCGGGATCGTTGCTCAGTTCAGCGGGGAAATTCACTTGCTTGAGGTTGTCGCGTTCGCTTTGCCAGCGGGCCAGGCTGGCCCAGGCCATGCGGTATTGCGCTTGCAACGATTGCACGTCGGCCGCGACCTGGGTCTGGTCGAGCTGGAACAGCGGCTGGCCCAGCTTCACCACCTGGCCTTCGCGCACCAGAATCCGGCTGACGACGCCGCCGCTCATCGATTGCACGGCCTTGCGCTTGCCCGACACCACCACCGTGCCTTGCACCGGAATGCCTTGATCGAGCGGCGCAAGACTGGCCCAGGTGAAAAAGCTGCCCGCGCCGACGATGGCCAGGATCCAGCCCATGCGGGCGAAGAAACGCGCGTCGCGCTCGGGGCGTTCAGCGATGTAATCGTGTTCCATCGTCGCTTCGTTTTCAGTGTTCATGCGTACGCTGCTCATACACCCGAATTCCTTGTCGTGGGCTGACTCTGGCGACTCAGGTTGAGCCCGCCCGGTGCTTGCGCAGTTTTTTCACGTTGCTGTTCCTGGGTGCCGGAAAGTGCCTTGAGCACCTCCTGACTGGGGCCGTAGGCCTGCAAACGGCCTTCGTTGAGCACCAGCAATTTGTCGGCCTGGGCCAATGCCGAAGACCGATGGGTCACCAGAATCACGCTGGTGCCCCGGGCCTTCATGTGCGCGATGGCGCCCGCCAGGGCCGCTTCGCCCACGGTATCGAGGTTGGAATTGGGCTCATCGAGCACCACCAGGCTTGGATTGCCGTACAGCGCACGGGCCAACGCCACCCGTTGTTTCTGACCGCCGGACAGACCGCTGCCGTCCTCGCCCAACACCGTGTCGTAGCCTTGCGGCATGCGCAGGATCAGCTCATGCACGCCCGCCTGTTGCGCAGCCTCGACGACTTTTTGCGGATCGGCTTCACGAAACCGCGCAATGTTTTCGGCGATGCTTCCACTGAACAACTCGATGTCCTGCGGCAAGTAGCCGATGTAGGGGCCGAGGTCGTCGCGGTTCCAGCGATGGATGTCGGCGCCGTCGAGCCGCACGGTGCCGCCCAGGGTTGGCCAGACGCCGACCAGCACCCGGGCCAGAGTCGATTTGCCGGAGCCGGAGGCGCCGAGCACGCCCATGACTTCACCGGCACCCAGGCTGAAATTGACCATGTGCAGGGTCGCGGCGCGGCGCCCCGGCGGACCGGCACTGACCTGTTCAAAAGTAATCTGCCCCTTCGGCGCCGGCAGTGACATCGCCTCGTCACTCGGCGGAAAAGCCTGCAGCAGAGCATCAAGACGACGGTAAGCGAGCTTGGCGCCGCTCCATTGTTTCCAGACCGCGATCAATTGATCGATGGGACTGAGGACGCGGCCCATCAGAATGGACCCGGCGATCATCATCCCGGCGGTCATGTCGCCCTTGATGACCAACAATGCACCCAGGCCCAGCACCAGGGATTGCAGGCACAGACGCAAGGTTTTGCTCAGGGAACTGATGACGGCACCGGTGTCGCTGGCCTGATTCTGCAGGCCCAGGAAGCGCGAGTGCACCTGAAACCAACGCTTGCGCAACACCCCAAGCATGCCCATCGCCTGGATGGTTTCGGCATTGTGCAGGTGGCTGGTCGCCAGTTGGCTGGACTTCTGGGAAAAACCCGCGGCCTCCCCCAACGGCTTTTTGGTCATCGCCTCGTTGAGGCATGCAAGCCCGATCAGCAGCACCGCGCCCGCGGTGGCCAATACGCCGAGCCAGACGTTGAACAGGTAAATAACGAACAGGTACACCGGAAACCACGGCGCGTCGAAGAACGCGAACAGCGCAGGCCCGGTGACGAATTGGCGAATGTGGGTCAGGTCCCCGAGGGATTGCCCGGCATTGCCTTCGCCTTTGAACAGGTTGCGTTCGAACGCGGCCTGATACACCCGCAAATTTAAGCGTCGCTCCAACTGGCTGCCGATGCGAATAACAATGAAGCTGCGCACGACCTCAAGCAAACCGATGAAGGCAAAGAACCCGACCACCATCAGCGACAACATGGCCAGGGTAGTTTCGTTTTGCGAAGACAGCACGCGGTCATAGACCTGGAGCATGTAAATCGATGGGACCAGCATCAACACGTTAATTAACGCGGTGAAACACCCTACGCTGATCAGGATGCTCTTGTAGTCGCCCAGTGCCTTGAATAACGGTGCGGTGGCTGGGGCCTTCGCCATCTTCATTGATATTTCCCGAGATGATAATCCCCGCCGTCTTTGGCGAGGTTTGAAAATTAAACTGTCCGCACAGGTGTCGAGACATTATTTGTCAGAGGGCGCTTACAAATTAATAACAACTTTTCAAATTCATTGAAGAGTGAGGTTATTGATCCGCCATTTATTACGGCAATAGCGAGTTTTATATTCAGCACGTGCATCCGTCCGGTAATTTGCGCTCAAGGCGCAACACGCTTGAGCGTAACAAGCAGACCTGACTTCAAGGTGCTTTGATAAAACCCTTCATGCTGTCGGCTGAAGAAGACAATTCTTGAGCCTTCCTTTCCGGTGATTGCAATACCGTCAGGTTCCGGGAACCAGCCATACGCAGGTTCTTGCAACCAGGCACTGAGGCAATCGGCGCCCTCGCCCAGACGCTGGTTCGCTTGAAGTGAAAGGGTGCACGGGTTCGACGGTTTGTCCTGCAATGCCTGAGACTCGGCCGAGTCGTCCCTGGCGACCAAGGTGATCTGCCATTTTCCGGCAAGCTGCGAGGGATCGGCTAATTTCAGGCTGCTTGCCATGGCTACTTCTCCAAAAAATATCATCAGCGTCGCCAACAGCCACGCGGTTGCTCTGTAGGTAAAGGCGTTCTGGATCATGGGACATTCAACTCCGGCGTGTAGCCTTACGCACAGCGTGCATTGATGCAAGGACAGAGCGCGACGCATCAAGCGTCACGCTCCTTTAAGCCTTGAATCAGGCCATGATGTCCGAGAACGCCGCCTGGCCCACGGTGCTGACCAGGAAATCAGCCACGCCGTGCCCGGAGAAATCCACCGACAACAGGCTGTTACCGGCCGACGAGGTCAACACCGCATCGCCTGCTGCGCCAGTGAACGAATTCACGAAATGCAGGCCCGCGCCATTGGTGATGCCGGTCAGGTCGATCTTGTCCAGGCCGCTGACAAAGTCGAGGATCTGGTCAGCAGTCCCTGGCCTGGAATCGCTGCTGGCCGCGAACACAAAGGTATCCGACCCAGCGCCGCCCCACAGCTTGTCCGCGCCGCCCGCGCCGTAGAGGATGTCGTTGCCGGCACCACCCTTGAGCTCGTTGGACACACCGTTACCGATCAGCAGGTCGTTGCCCGAACCGCCAATTGCGTTCTCGATGATTGCGCCCTTGGCAATCGACACGTTGCCCACCAGGCCACCGACATCGGAGAACGAGGCGTCATTGAGGTTGATCTTCTGGTTCTGGGTGAAACCGGAGAAATCCAGTGTGTCTTTGCCGCCCGCATCCCACACCGAGAACACCACCTTGTCCGACGCCGAAGACGCGCTCAGGAAGTCGCGACCGGCGTTGGAGTTGAAGCCGTAGGTGGTGTCACCGGTACGGGTGGTGGTGTTGGCACCGTAGAGTTTCTGGATCGCGGCAATGTCATCCATCAACGGCCCGGACGAATAGGCTTCGACACCGCCCTTGCTGAAGTTCTGGCTGGTATTGCTTTCGCTCCAGTAGCTCATGACGCTGTAGCCGCGGGTGTCTTGCCCGTAGGAGGCGTCGTTGTAGGTCGGTGCACCTTCACCGGCGTTGTAGTCGCCAGGATGCGCCAGGCCCAGGGTGTGGCCGATTTCGTGAGTCAGGGTTTGACGACCGTAATTGTTCAGGTCCGGTGTCTTGTTCGGCGTGTAGCTGCTGTTGGTCAGGTACCACGAAGAACCGTCGTAACCTGCACCCGTGCCAGGCAGATAAGCAAATGCCGCTGCGCCGTCCTGACCACCGCTGTAATTGCCGAAGGTCATGTGACCGTCGCCGCCTGTGGCCTTTTCGGCGAAGGTGACATTTGCAACGTCAGACCAGGATTGCATGGCGAGTACAGCCTGGGCTTTTTGTTGCGAGCTGAACTGACTGAAGCCGGTAATACCGTGCTTGTTCATGGTGCTCGACGATGCCGAGGTCAGGAACGTGTAGGTCAGTTCGATTTTGCCGCTGCCGTCCTTGTCCTGGTAGGCAGCAACGTCTCGCAGCAATTGGGTCGCTGCCTGGTCGACGGAATAGGAGGGTTTGCCATTGACCGTGAGATTGCCACCCCGGTCATACTGATGGCTGAAACTGTTGATCTGACTGTAAGCCGAACTCGGTGCAGCCAATGGTGCAAAGGCCTGTTCGGCAAGACCGACAGCGTTGTCTTTTACATTCGACATAAACACACTTCCTTGTTTAGCAATGGAACAGTTTTTTTCAGATAGCGACAATCTCTGGCGAGATCGTCCTATCACTCCCCCAATGAAGGCGAAAGAAAACTGACACAATTCGAAATCAAACGTCTACTGTTTTTTTGACGTCAAGTTGTGTTGTTCCAGCATGTACCCGGAAATAATGCGTGCGCTGTCGAAATAATCTTGTAAATAGGGGGTTTCGGGAAGATTGTCTGACAATTGCCTATTTAAATATTAAATAGGCCTAAGTTATTTTATGACTAAGGCGTCTTGGTTTATTCGGACTTATTAGTATCAGTGCCAGTGAATTGATATCAGTTTAATTATATTTGGCAGGATTCTGGGAGGCGGCCAATACGCAGTCGACCCGCGTTCAAGCCGTAAGGCATTCCATTGCCTCCTGACCATTGTAAGGAGGCAAGGAATCCACAGCGTTACCGGCCTGCCCCCTCAGCTCCCCGTCCGGATCTTGTTCCACACCCGCGTGCGGATTCGGTCGATGTTCAGCGGCATCGCTTCGAGCGCGAACAGCTTGCCCATCATTTCCGGGCTCGGATAAACCTTGGTGTCGTTCTTGATGGCAGGGTCGATCAGGCTGTCGGCCTGTTCGTTGCCGTTGGCGTAGTGCACGTAATTGCTGATGTCGGCCATGACGTTGGGGCGCAGCAGGTAATTCATGAAGGCATAGCCGGCCTTGTCGTCCGGGGCGTCGGCGGGCATGGCGACCATGTCGAACCAGATCGCGGCCCCTTCCTTGGGAATCGCGTAACCGATGTCCACGCCATTCTTGGCTTCCTTGGCGCGGTTCTCGGCTTGCAGGATGTCGCCAGAGAAGCCGACGGCCACGCAAATGTCGCCATTGGCCAGGTCGCTGGTGTATTTGGACGAGTGGAAATAGCTGACATACGGCCGCACCTTCATGAGCAACGCTTCAGCCTTTTTGTAATCTTCCGGGTTTTTGCTGTGATGCGGCAGCCCCAGGTAGTTCAGCGCGGCCGGCAGCAGCTCCGGGCCATTGTCGAGGATCGCCACGCCGCACTTTTGCAGCTTGGCCATGTTCTCGGGCTTGAAGATCAAGTCCCACGAATCCACTGGCGCGTTGTCGCCCAATACGGCTTTGACCTTGGCAATGTTGTAGCCGATGCCGGTGCTGCCCCACAGGTACGGGAAGCCATGTTCGTTGCCGGGGTCGTTGGTTTGCAACGCGTTGAGCAATACCGGGTTGAGATTTTTCCAGTTAGGCAACTGACTCTTGTCGAGTTTCTTTAACGCGCCACCCTGAATCTGCCGGGCCATGAAGTGGTTGGACGGGAACACCACGTCATACCCCGATTTGCCGGTCATCAACTTGCCGTCGAGGGTTTCGTTGCTGTCGTAGACGTCGTAGCTGAAGGCAATGCCGGTTTCTTTCTGGAAGTTCTTGGTGGTGTCAGGGGCGATGTAGTCGGACCAGTTGTAAATCTTCACGGTCTCGGCCGCATGGCTGAGGGTCGCAACGAGCGCAAGGGGTGCCAGAGTCAATGTCTTTCGGATCATGAGTCGATTCCTGTATAGGCTGTTGTGTTTTTTATGGGCTGGCAGGCAATCAAAAGATCAAAATTCAAAAAGTCAGAAAATCAAAACGTAGGTCTTGCGCACGGTTTCCTGGATATCCCAGATACCGGTGCTGTTGGCTGGCAACATCAGTGCGTCACCGGCTTCTATGTGCAGGGTTTCACCGTCGTCCGGGGTGAAGGTGCAGCGGCCCTGGATGAAGTGACAGAATTCCTGGGCGACGATCTGCCGCCGCCAGCGACCGGGCGTGCATTCCCAGACACCGGTTTCAACGCCATCGTCGCGTTCGACGCTGGTGGTCGAGGCCACTGCCACGGGCGTTCCCAATGGAACGGCGACCGGGTTCGACTCTTGCAGTTTCAAGGTTGCGGTGTTTTTGAATTGTGTAATGCCCATGGGAGTACCTGTGGTGTGAGAAACGCTGTTTACTGCATGAAACCTTCCATGAACCCCGCCACCTTGCTGGCCAGCTTGCGCCGCCACGGGGCAGTGGCCGGGTTGGCCAGGGTCTGGTCCTCGTGGACGAAGCTACGGATGATCGCGTTGTAGCCCAGCCAGCGGCAGGGTTCCGGTTCCCAGGTCCTGAGCGTGTCGAGACGTCCTTGTGGCACGACCCACGGCTGGCGGACCAATTCGGTATCACGCTGCAGAATCAGATCAGCCAGGGTTCTGCCGCCCAGATTGCTGGCACCGACACCCTCCCCGCCATAACCGCCGGACAAGGCAATGCCGCTGGCGTGATCACAGAGCATGTGCGGCTTGAAGTGCCGGGACATGCCCAGGTTGCCGCCCCATGCATGGGTGATCTGTACGTTCTTGAGTTGCGGGAAGAGCTCACTGAACAGGTAGCGCCGCAGCTCCACTTCGCGGGTGGTCAAATCGAAGTCGTGCCGTAGCTTGCCGGCAAACTGATATCCGCCACGGGCGCCGAACACCAACCGGTTGTCCGCCGTGCGCTGACCGTAAGTGACCTGACGGCTGCTTTCGCTGAACGCCTGACCACGGCTGAGACCGATTTCGTCCCAGGTCGCGGCGGATAATGGCTCGGTGGCAACCATCAGGCTTTGCACCGGTAATTGATAACGCCCAAGTGGCGGCAACGTCGTTGCGTACCCTTCTACAGCGGGGACGATCCAGCGACTGCGGACCTGAGCCTTGTCTGTACGCAGCGACCCCGATTGCCATTGGGTGACCGCGCTGTTTTCATAGATCTTGACGCCCATGCGCTCCACCGTTCTGGCCAGTCCTCGAACCAACTTTGCCGGATGAATGGTCGCAACGTGCGGTGCATAGATACCGCCATATGGCTTGGCAACTCTGATCTGTTGCGCCAGTTGTTCGGGACTTAGCCAGCGATAGTCGCTTTCGGTCAGGCCCTGGCTGTAGAGCTTGTCGAGATAGTGGCGCAGGCTGGTTTCCTGCTCGGGATAACGGGCTGCACAGTACAGCACCCCGCCTTTCAGATAATCACAGTCAATGCCTTCACGTTCGATGACAACTTCGACCTCATCGGGAATTTCGTGCAGCAAATCGAAGGACGCGCGACGCTGTTCAGCGGGCAAACCGGCCAGCAGGCGGTCTTCGCCCAGCAGGTTGCCCATCAGCCAGCCGCCATTACGACCCGACGCGCCAAAGCCGGCGGTCTGCGCTTCGACGATGGCGATATCCAGGCTGGGTGCCAGGCGCTTGAGGTAATACGCGGTCCAGAGCCCGGTGTAGCCCGCGCCGATGATCGCCACGTCGACGTCCAGATCGCGCTCCAGCGCGGGACGTGCCAGTAAAGGCTCGTCGAGTTGATCCATCCACAAACTGATTGTGCGCCACGCCGACATGCCAGACTCCGCCACTCAAACTTCGATGGCGTCGATCCTAGTGCGTGGGCTCAGGGACTGTCTTGCGCGCGTGCACGCAAAGAAATTTGTTTGGCGTAGGCCATCGGTGACAAACCGGTGTGTTGGCGGAAACAGGTGTAGAACGCCGATAACGAATTGAAACCAGCAGCAAACGCCAGCTCATCGACGCGCACGGGGGCCGTGGCAGCATCCAGCGCGGTGAGTAAATGTTGCAGGCGCGCGCGGTTAACGTAGCGGTAGAAACTCTGGCCCAGCACCTGATTCAGCAGGTAGGAAATCTGGTTGCGGCTGTAACCGCACTCGTTTGCCACGCGCTGCAGGTCCAGTTCGGGGTCCAGATAGGGTTGTTGACGCTCGAAATACTGTTGCAGGTCTTGCGCCATGAAACTCAGTTGCCGTGGTGAAAGCCCCAGGCGACTGGCTGCCGGGCGCACACTGGCAGCCGTATGGCTTTGTGCCTGTTCACGCATCAGCGAGGCGTATTCATTGACGCGCCAGATCAATCCGTCGCGCACCGTGATCGCCTCGCTGGAACGGAAAGACACCAGCCCTTCGCTGCCGCGCAACGTCATTTGGTACTGGATAAATGCGGTGTTGCCGTCCAGGCGAATGCGATCCGAATGTTCAAGCGCTTCATCCGGGTTGCGCGGCATGCTGTCACGCACGTACTCGCGCAGCTCGTCTAGCCCCATGACGCGATTCTGGAAAAAGTCGTTGTACTGAATGTCCGGGTGATAAAGCGCCATCACGCCGTCCAGATCCCGGTATTTCCAGCACAAGTGGTAGCGCATGACCGTCGCGCCGGTGGCCTGGGTTTGCAGCGGACCATCATCATCGGCGTGCATAAAGGACTCGACGAAAAAAAGCCGAGCTTGCCGAAATTCTGTCTCAGCATCAATAAATGCTCACAATCAGCCCAACGCCTGACCAGGCCGACACATGATCCACATCAAAAAAACAGCCGCCAATCGCCAAACGGACTGAAAAAAATCACATGGTTTTCACATCTCGGTGCTACTTTTAAAGGCAGTCACCGGTTGAGCCATTGAAGGTTCTTCCCTCCTAACATGAGCTAATGGAAGCGCTCGATGAAGAAGGCGGGCAACATATGAACAAAGGATCTTTCAGCAAAGTAACGTTTCCAAACGCCTGCCAGCTGATGCGCTGGCATTTTCATCCCATGGGATTCGAGGCGAGCATGGATGCGCCGGGCAGCATGATCGCCCGTCTGTTCGACCGCGCCAGTGGCGAGACCATGATCGCCATTGCAGGCATTCCTTGTGCAACCGTCATGAATGCCGCGGATGTAGAGCGAATAATCGAAGCCGTCGAAGACGAGCTTGAGTCTTTCATTCCACCCGTGGCCCTCAGAAGTTACGCCTGAAGGCCAATCCCATAAAAAAGCCCACATTATGTGGGCTTTTTTGTTGGCGACGGGATCAGCCCCGGGTTTGACCCTGACGATGATCGGCGAAGTACGGCTTGCCCTTGCCGATGCGATCGGACGCCTTGGGCATGTTCGCAGCCTGAGTGTCCTGACCGTCGACATACCAGTAGCAATGACTCACTGCACGCGTGATACCCACGTAGGCCAGGCGTAAAATCTCGTCTTTCTGCGCGTTGTCATACGGCTCAGTGTCGCCTGCCTTGCCGAGGCCAGCCATGCGGTAGACCTGGTTCTTGTAAGGCGAAAGCGTCAGGTGCTGGCAATCTCCCAGCAGAAAAACCGCGTCGGCTTGAAGGCCCTTGGCACTGTGATAGGTCAGCTGCTTCAGTCGGCGTGCTTCGTACGGCAAGCTAGAATCAACATTAACTACTGACTGAATATGCTGCTCTATCAATAACTTATCGCTGCTTTTTCGATAAAGCATCAAGATCGAATCGCCCCGCCGATAGTGCTCGATCAGGCGTTGGGCCATGCCTTGATCGTCACGATCCAGGACATTCACCGGCAACACTGCCTTGGCTTCACCGCTCGCCTTTGCCTTTTTGCCTGCGATCGCCGGAGCTGCGCGGACAATGTGCTCGGCGGCATCGATGATGTATTGATGGCTGCGATAGTTGTCGCTGAGCATGACCTTGGTGGTGCTCGGCGACAGGAACTGCTTGTTGAACTCCATGAAATACGTCGGTGAACTGCCACGCCAGCCATAAATGGACTGCCAGTCATCGCCGACACACAGCAGCGATGAATGCTGCGCACCGCGTCCGACGTGCATCGCCGGACCGCGACTGTGGATTTCGGCCAGGCTGGCACGAATCCACGAGACAATCTGCGGCGAAACGTCCTGAAATTCGTCGATCATCAAATGCGACAAGGGCCTTAGCTGCTCATCACTCAGCAGTTTCAGGTTTTCCGGCGAATGCTCGCTGAACAAGGCAAACATCCGGTTGTAGGTCATCACCGGTGGCTTTTGATCGAGCAGATGATCTTCCAGGGCACGCCAGAACAGGCTCAAGGCCTCGAAGAAAAACCGGTCCGGATCGTCTTTGGCGAAACTCATCTGGGCCACGGCGTTCGGCACGTCCAGCCCCAGGTTTTCGATAAACCCGGCGGTTGCAACAAAACAGTCCAGCAACGGCGCCGATCCGAGCTCGCCTTTAACCTTGTAGTCGAAGCCAGGCCCGGCGCTGGCGTCACCGGCCAAGGAGGCTAATACACGCTTCGAAGACTCGTAACTGTCGAGCCATATCAAAGGCTTACGACAGAAAGCTTGAAACAGGGTGCGCTTAACCGCCCATTCCGCGCGGACCGTCAATTTGGCATTCGGACGGCTGAGCTGTGGATTTTCCGCAGGGTCGAACCCAAGCACCACCCAGGCATCCAGGGTCGGGATGTAACCGTGGCAATGGAACGTTGAGCCGTTGATGTCGAATGTCTGGCGATTCGGTTCGATACCATTGATTGGCCAGGCGCCAGCGCGAAACCACAGGTCTTCGATTGTGTCGCACAGCTCTTCATCACGTTTGGCAGCCAACTCGGTCACCGCCATTCGCTTCTGCACATCGGGGTGATCGCGTTCCAGCTCCTTGAGTTGCAAGGCATGCCGAGACAACGGCTTGATCAGCTCGCGAAAGCGCTCATCTCGAGTGTGCAGGCTGTGGAAACAGGCATTGAGCTGCTGACGCTGAGCGTCGTTGATTCGCAGGTCGAAAGGATTGCTGTCGACCTCTTCATCGCCGTTCTGCGGACGATTGCTGAGGTTCTCGAACGCTTGCAGGCGTTCGAAACCCGGTAGGCTGCGAACCATTGGCAGGATGCGCGAGTGGAAGGTGCGCACCAGGTCGCGCGCCTCTTTGAGGCTCAGCATCCGTCCCCATAGGGCAAACAGCTCGATCAGCTTATTAATGAAGTCTTTGCGCGACTCACGGGTGAAGGTCACCACGGTCATCGAGCCCAGCTCGAAACCCAGGTAATGGGTCAGCAGCAAAATACGCAACACCAGCGTCGTTGACTTGCCCGCGCCCGCCCCGGCGATCACCGAGGTCGAAGGAGTGTCGCTGAAAATCATCTTCCACTGCGCAGCACTGGGTTGCGCATGCGGCGGCAGCAGGCGGGCGACATCAGCCTTCATGCACTTCTTCACGTCGGCGCTCAGTGGCAAGCGCCAATCATCGAACAGATTGTCATCGACGTTGGGCGGCCGGTGTTCGGTCGAGCGCGAATCGCGGATCAACAGTACTTGTCGACCTTCTTCCAGTCCGTCGAGCTTTCCTTCTTTATAGCCGTAATCCACCCCGGCACTGTGCCCGCTGCGAAAACCGTCGGCTTGCCCGTGCAACCAGGAAGCCCGGTGCTGAGCGCGCAAACGAGTCAGGCCATGACCAAAAAATCGGGCGGCCAAGCGTTTGAGCAGCGGCATCTCGGCCAATGGACGGAGTTCGGGAGGAAGATCGGGGGTGTGTTGCGGCACGCGGACTGACTCCAGGGTGTGAGGCTGTTGCGGTTATGGTGTCTGTATTTGCCGTTGAGTTCTAGTGAAATGCTTACAGGTCATTGGCTTATACGATGAAGTGAAGGCTGGATGAGACGATTTCGAGGTTATTAAACATCGATGAATCCGATCTTATTGAGGCACTTTTTACGCTTTTTATCGATTGGTGACTGATAGAAGATGCTCTCCATCAACCACCGGTTCTTGTTTCGTGGCTCAGGCGCTCTGCCCCATGACGAACCTTTTCAGGAGACGATCATGCTTGAACTCAGACCCTTCAAATCCCTGGGCGGCGCCCATCATGGCTGGTTGGATGCGCATCACCACTTTTCGTTCGCCGAGTACCACGACCCCAAACGCATGAACTGGGGCAACCTGCGGGTCTGGAACGACGACGTGATTGCCGCTGGCACCGGATTCCCGAAACACCCACACCGCGACATGGAAATCATCACCTACGTTCGTGAAGGGGCCATTACCCACGAAGACAACCTTGGCAACAAGGGGCGCACCGAAGCAGGTGACGTTCAGGTCATGAGCGCGGGCACCGGCATCGCCCACAGCGAATACAACCTGGAATCGAGCGAAACCAAGATCTTCCAGATCTGGATTATCCCCAATGAGTCCGGTCTGGCACCGTCCTGGGGCGCAAGGCCTTTTCCGAAAGGCCAACGCGAAGGATTCGTGACGCTGGCCAGTGGCAAGGCCGGTGATGATCAGAGCCTGCGCATTCGCGCCGATGCACGGTTGGTGGCAGCGAACCTTAAAGCCGGTGAAACCGCCGAATATCGCCTGGACGGAGGCCGTCGCGCTTACCTGGTTCCTGCCACAGGCGTCATTGAAGTCAATGGCTTGCGTGCACAAGCTCGAGACGGTATCGCAGTGGCCGACGAGCAGGTGTTGCGCGTCACCGCGATTGAGGACAGTGAAATCGTGTTGGTGGACCTGGCTTGAGGCTGTAAAACGCTGGCAAAAAAAAGGGGCGACCGTATGGTCGCCCTTTTTTTCATTCATGAATGTTGGTGACGCTATCGCGAGCAGGCTCACTCCCACAGGGTTTCGCGCAATCCTTGTGGGAGCGAGGGTCGCGCTCAATTATTTCGCGGAAATCGCGCCGTCTACCAGTGTTTGAGCTTCTGCCACCAACTGCTTGAGGTGGTCATCACTCACAAAGCTTTCGGCGTAGATTTTGTAGATGTCTTCGGTCCCGGAAGGACGCGCCGCGAACCAGCCGTTCTCGGTCATGACTTTCAGGCCGCCAATGGCCTGGTCATTGCCCGGGGCGTGACTGAGGATGCTCTGGATCGCTTCGCCGGCCAGTTGAGTCGAGGTGACCTGATCAGGCGACAGCTTGCTCAGCAAGGCTTTCTGCTCAGGGTTGGCCTTGGCGTCGACGCGCACCGAGAACGGCTCGCCGAGCTCGTCGGTCAACGCACGGTAAGCCTGGCTTGGGTCGCGGCCGGTACGAGCGGTCATTTCTGCAGCCAGCAGGGCCGGAATCAAGCCGTCCTTGTCGGTGCTCCAGACGCCGCCGTCCTTGCGCAGGAACGATGCGCCGGCACTTTCTTCGCCGCCAAAGCCCAGAGAACCGTCAAACAGACCGTCGGCAAACCATTTGAAGCCGACCGGCACTTCGTACAGGCGCCGTCCCAGACGTTTGGCCACGCGATCGATCAAGCCGCTGCTGACCACGGTTTTACCCACGGCAGCGTCGGCGCGCCAGTGCGGACGGTTCTGGAACAGGTAATCGATGGATACCGCGAGGTAGCTGTTCGGCGCGAGCAAACCACCGGACGGCGTCACGATGCCATGGCGGTCGTGGTCCGGATCGCAGGCAAACGCAACATCAAAGCGCTCTTTGAGACCGATCAGGCCTTGCATGGCGTGGCTGGAGGAAGGGTCCATGCGGATCTGTCCGTCCCAGTCGACAGTCATGAAGCGGAACGTCGGATCGACCTGTTTGTTGACCACATCCAGGTCCAGACGGTAATGCTCGGCAATCGCCGACCAGTAGCGCACCCCTGCTCCACCCAGCGGATCGACACCCAGACGCAGCTTCGCATCACGGATGGCGTCGAAATCGATCACGTTGATCAGGTCGGCGACATAGGTGTTGAGGTAGTCGTGGCGGTGCGTGGTGCTGGCTTTGAGGGCCTGTTCGTAGCTGATGCGTTTGACGCCGGCCAGCTTGTTGGTCAGCAGCTCATTGGCCTTGGCTTCGATCCACTTGGTGATGTGGGTATCGGCCGGTCCACCGTTGGTGGGGTTGTATTTGTAGCCACCGCTTTGCGGCGGGTTGTGGGACGGCGTGATGACGATGCCGTCCGCCAGGCCGGAAGTACGGCCACGGTTGTAGCAAAGAATGGCGTGGGAAATCGCCGGGGTCGGCGTGTACTCATCGCCTTCGGCGATCATCACGGTAACACCGTTCGCCGCCAGCACTTCCAGGGCGCTGACACCGGCCGGCGTGGACAGTGCATGAGTATCGATACCGACGAACAACGGGCCATCGATGCCTTGGGCTTCACGGTACAGGCAGATCGCCTGGCTGATCGCCAGAACGTGCCATTCGTTGAAACTCAGGTCGAACGAGCTGCCCCGGTGGCCGGACGTGCCGAAGGCAACGCGCTGGGTAGAAATGGAGGCATCAGGCTGGCCGGTGTAATAGGCCGTTACCAGTCGCGGGATGTCGACCAACAATTCTGCCGGTGCCGGTTTGCCCGCAAAAGGACTGATTGTCATGCAAAACCTCTGGAATAGAGTGGTTCAGGAATAGGAACGCAGTTTACTGGCAGTTTGACCGCAGCGCGACGTTATCGATCCCATGCACGATGTTATCCATCTCCGCAGGCCAGGAACGGCACGCGGCTTGGCTCAATCGATCGATTCCAGACGCAAGGCGTCGCCCAGCAGGCCCATTGCCGCCGCGAGGTCGTGGTCGCCACCAAAGGTATGACTCAATCGCAAGTGCTGTGTGTGCAGGCCCTGGAGACTGAACAATTCACCCGGCGCGATCACCACCTGATGGTTGAGCAGGCGCTGGAACACCCGACGAACATCAACCGGGCGCAATGACCGGACCCACACGGTCGCCCCGCCCTGAGGCTCGACGAAGTGCAACGCATCACCCAAGCGCTCTTGCAGCAGCTGGGTCATTTGCATCTTGCGGTCCTTGAGCATCCTGCGCAGCACCACCAAGTGCTGATCGATGCGTCCATTGCCGTACAGCCGTGCGATGGCTTTCTGGCGGATCGGCGACAGGCGGAACGAGCGCAGCAAAAATTGGCGCTGCAGTTCGGCATGCAGTTGGCGCGAGAGCAAATAGCCATAAGGCGCCTCAGGCCCGATGATTTTTTCAAAGGTAGAGAACACGATGAGTCGATCAGGGTCCAGTAAATCGCGAAACCGCTGGCCGTCGGGCTCGAATTCGAGTTCGCCATGGCTGTCGTTCTCCAACACCCAACTGCCATGACGCTCCAGCAACTGGGCGGTTGACTGCCGGTTATTGTGGGAAGCAATGCTGCCACGCGGCATGTTGAGGCCAGATGAAAGCATGACCAGCCGAACCGGTTCGGTCTCCAGCAGTTGCTTTAGCTGCTCCAGATCCAGACTGCCATTGGCTTGCAACGGCAGCTCGATGACTTGAACCTCGGCGTCCTGAAGCAGGCGCAGAATTGCCCAGTCACAGGGCGACTCGACCACGACAATGGCTTCTTTCAGGCAAAGCACGGTGATCAGTATTTCCAGTACGCCACGTAAATCGGCGCCGATATAGACATCGTCGGCGTGCCAGCAACGCGCCGGAGATGAGGTGTAGCGTGCCGCAATGGCGGCGCGCAGTTCCAGTTCACCGCAGGGTTGTGACACCGGTTGCGGCTGACGTGGATACTGGCGCAACAGTTCTCGCTCGAGCAGCAACAGCGGGCTGTCCAGGGGTTGCAGCAGTGCCGGCTCATCGGCGCTCAACACCAGCATTCCCGGGCGCCTGGCGTTCACATAAAGCGTTTCTAGCAGGTCATTGCCACTGCTTAGCGGGCGGACGGACGACACCGGCAACGCGTAGTAACCGGATTTGGCGACCGAGTACACGCGCCCTTCCTTTTCCAGCAGCGAGTAGGCGTACTGGATGGTCGAAATCGATACGCCAAGACGGTCCGCCAATTGCCGCAACGAAGGAAGACGGACACGCGCGTCGCTGACCGGCTCGCTGATCAGGTTCGTCAGGTAGCGGTACACCGCCTGGTAAGCGAAGTCGGTTTCTCGCGGCCCCTTCATGGGAAATGGCCGAGCACGGTACGCGCAGCGCGACGCCCCGGCGTGAAAGCTGTCAAGCCAGGCACTTTCAACGGCCCGTTGACCGTTCGACGGGCACCGAGCCGTCAGCGTCAATATCCGGTCTCATTGCGTGCGAGACCGCAGGATTTTCTTCCACGTCGGTTACAGCGGCGACTGGCCCCATGCGGTAAAGCGTCGCGATCAGGCTGACGGGCAAGCCGCTGACGTCGACCATCCATTGCAGCACTTGCTCGGGGGCCGGGTTGCCCTGCATCGCTCGGTGCAGATCAGGCAAGGCGACGAGCATGCCGGGGTGGCACTGGCGCAGGAAACGTTCAAGCGAGGCGCCCTTATCGACAAAGGGCGCGAACAGCAAACACACCAGCTGAGATTCACTCAATCCAAGGCTTTTTTGCGCCTCGACCGAGGCCAATGCACGTTGCTCGACCGTTGCAGCCGGGTTGCCAAGCCTTTCCATGACCTGCTCGCAAAAGCGCTCCGGCATCTGTTTGCGGCGCATCAGGACCAATGTCCGTTGCACGTACTCGGCAACGCCGGTTTCGTAGCTGCGGCCTTGAACGAAGCCACTCTGCAACCCGCGCAGGTGCGCGCAAATCGTCAGGCTGACGTATTCGTTATCGCTGAGATGAACCGCGAGTTCGTCCGGCTGGAACCTGAGGAAATCGGTGAGCAGCGGCCAACGCTCTTCCAGGTTACTGACCAGCATGTCGTGAATGTCGATGAACGTTGTACGACGGCACGCCTCAAAACGCTCCGCTGGACGCCATGCGGCTTGTACACCTTGCGGGTAAAACTCGCGGTAGTAATCGCCGCCCATTTCATCGAGCCGGGAGAACAGCTCTTCGAAGCCTGTTTCAGGAGGGAGCGATGCCTTCAGTCCCGCCTTTACCGCCGCGCGGTTCAAGCCTTCCAGGAACTGCTTTTGTTGGCGAGGCGTATCACTGCTGATCAGTGCGTCGACGCCTCGGTCCCAACGGGCAATCTGCCCGTAAAATTCGCCGGTCGCCAGATAGCCGTCGTCCCATAGATCGAGCGGTCCGTTGCTGTCACGGCGATGACCCACCATCAATAGATTGATGCGATTGGACTCGCGACCAGCGTCGGAAATCGGCGCAAGGTGATTGAACGGCAGGACCTCACGGTTATCGACCATCAGCATTTCGACCCGGGGGTCGTCATAGAGAAACAACGCGCTGCAACTGCGATGGATGTTTTCAAGGGCCGTGGCGCTGGCCCCGTTCGAGCGCAATGTCGCCACTCTCAACTGGAATGTCGCCGGTGCCCGGCCGGCAATGCTCAATTGCGCCGCACGCAGCAGCGCCAGGGTGTAACAACTGTCTCGGGTCCCGGACTGGACCGCCAACACCTTGTAATCTCCGATGCGCTCCATGCCGCCCGCGGCGACCACCAGGCGTTGAATCATAAGTTGCAAGGCGGTACGTTCGGCACGTGAAAAGAAACTCAGCAACCGCTGCAATACTTGCTGATAAACATAGTTCATTGCCTGATCATGGGTATGGGTCATCGTTGTTTACCTGTTACTCATAGATTCAATGTCACGCAAACAACTCTATGCAGTGCGCAATCGGTTGCCTGGAATGATTAGAGTGTTTTGCTGGATATCAAATGCTAACACTTAGTTTTTAGTAATTATTTGAAATGATATCGCGATGCAGGAAGCCATTTTGGCGAGACTTTGCAGCAAAGCCCCGCAGCACGGGCATCTTTCCCCTGCATGGGAGATCTTAGGAAATGTCCCACAGCGTCCCACAGACAAGTAGCACGATAAATAAAGAAAGAAGTCACCCTTGGTTTTTCGCCAACTGATCGATAGGGCATTATTTGTCGAGTTTGTATTGCCGGAGCGCGCTGAGAAGTACCTGTTCGATACCCGGACATGGCTCATTCCTTGAGATGAAAGTAATCATTCAATTATCGGGGCTTACATGATGATTAGAAGATACAGATTGAGAGCAAAAACCAGTTCAGTTGCTGAACGGCCCCATCACTGATTGAAGGGTGTCTCAGGGTGTCGGTGGGGAAATGCAAAAGTCCGTGCAAGCACGGACTTTTTCAGGAGTGTTACGCAGGTTCGACCTGGAGGGCGACCCGTTCGCGGCATGGACACTCGTCCATGTAGCGGTGTGCCTCGACAAACTCGGAAAACGGGAAGACCCGAGTCTTGAGTGGCAGCAGCACGCCATCAGCGGTCATCTGGTTGATGTCGCGCAAGGCACGTTGCAGCGCGACCTGGTCCTGGATGATGCCCAGTTCCGGCTTGCCGGTGAAGTTGCCGATGCAGTGCACGAAGAACTGAATGTTCTTCTGGAACGCCGCACAAGCCGGGAATGGCGTCTGATTACCGCCTTGCAGGCCATACAACACCAGGCTGCCACGCGGTGCGAGCACATCGCCAAGCAGCGACATCTGCGGACCGCCAAGGCCATCGAACACGACGTCCACACCACGGTTGTCAGTGATTTTGTTGATCCGCATGAGCAGATCTTCTTCTTCAGTGACGATGACTTTTTCGGCACCCAGCGACAGCAGGTATTCACGTTCCTCAGCCGTTTTGGTAGCGGCGATCACTCGCACACCCAACGCCTTGCCCAACTGTACAAAGGACGGACCGGCGCAGTGACTGGCGTCAGTCACCAAGGCGAATTGCCCGGGTTTTACCCGTGCCAGATCGGCATAGGCGAAGTAGGCAATCAACAGCGGCGTGTAATGCACGCTGGCCTGGATCGGGCTGAGCACGTCCGGGTAGCGGGTCAGTGCCGAGCGTGGCAGAACGATCTGCTCGCCGTAGACCGGATAGTCGTTGGGGCTTTCAGCCGGGAAGCTGGCGACTTTGTCACCGACTGCCAGGTCATCGACGCCCTCGCCGACTGCCGTCACGATACCTGCCATTTCATGGCCAAGACCTGAAGGCAGACGAGCGTGGGATGAGGCCAGGTTCTGGCGCCAGAGAATGTCATACCAGCTGATGCCAATCGCCTCGACGCGCACCTGCACTTCGCCCGGAGCAGGGAGAGCGGCCGCATGCTCTTCGCATTTGAGCACCTCGGCTGGACCAAACTTGTGAAAACGGATCGTGCGGGACATCGCAAACCTCGTCAAAGAAACCTCTAATGCCCTGAACTCTATCTGGGCTTTCTACCCAAGACCATCAGTGGCTATTAATAGTCGACATGCCTGTCATTGATTCCGCAGCGACGGCGACATTCGCAAATGCCATGAAAACCGAAGCGGCCTTTCTTGGAAAAACTGAATTACTCGGTGCAGAGTAGCAGCCTTTACCCTTAATATTCATGCCGGCCATTGTTCTCATATGGCTGCTCTCGTCAAGCTTGATGACTCTGCCAGGACTCCAGATGAATCGTAATGACCTGCGTCGTGTCGACCTGAACCTGTTGATCGTTTTTGAAACATTGATGCATGAACGCAGTGTGACCCGTGCTGCGGAGAAATTGTTCCTTGGTCAGCCGGCCATCAGCGCAGCACTCTCGCGTCTGCGTGGGCTGTTCGATGATCCATTGTTTGTGCGTACCGGCCGCAGCATGGAGCCTTCGGCCCGTGCGGTGGAGATCTTCGCCTTGCTCTCCCCGGCCCTGGATTCGATTTCCACCGCGGTCAGCCGTGCGGCGGAGTTCGATCCTGCGACCAGCACGGCGGTGTTCCGCATCGGGCTGTCGGACGATGTCGAGTTCGCCCTGCTGCCGATGCTGCTCAAGCGCCTGCGCGCCGAATCGCCGGGGATCGTACTGGTGGTGCGTCGGGCCAACTACATCCTGATGCCGAGCCTGCTCGCCTCAGGCGAAATTTCCATCGGCGTCAGCTACACCGCCGATCTGCCGGCCAACGCCAAGCGCAAAGTCTTGCGTCGCAGCCTGCCCAAACTGTTGCGGGCGGACACGGTGCCAGGGCCATTAAGCCTGGACGATTTCTGCGCGCGACCGCACGCACTGGTGTCATTCGCCGGCGACCTGAGCGGCTTTATCGATGAAGAACTGGAAAAGCTCGGACGCAAACGTCATGTGGTGCTCGCGGTCCCGCAATTCAATGGACTCAGCACGCTCATCAGCGGAACCGACATCGTCGCGACTGTGCCGGACTACACCGCTGAAGCGTTGACGGCCGCCGGTGGTGTGCGGGCGGAAGACCCACCGCTACCGGTGCGCAGCTTTGAGTTGCACATGGCCTGGCGCGGGTCGCAGGACAATGACCCCGGTGAGCGCTGGTTGCGGTCGCGGATTCAGATGTTCTTTGGGGATCCGGACAGCCTCTGAGTGCCAACCCTGAGAACGCTGGCACTCCACGCAAACTCAGCGACGCTCGAACAAGGTCGCTGACAGCGCCAGGCAAACACACCGATGGCGAGGTCCTTGGGAAGAGCGAAACACTCTGTTCTGCTTAAACCAGGAGAGTCTTCAGTTTCGGCTCTATCAACAAAAAAACATCAATGATTCACCAAGGGTAACGTCACTACAAACTCGCTTCCCTGCCCTTCCCCCGCACTGCTGCCGGTCACCGTGCCGCCGTGGGCTTCGATCAACTCGCGCACCACCGTGAGACCGATGCCCAGGCCTGCCCCATTGAAACCGACCGCGTGAACATCCTGCACAAATGGTTCAAAGATGAACGGCAATGCCTTGGACGTGATCCCGATGCCGGTATCGCGGATGCGAATCTCCAGCTGATCGGCTTCGGCGGTGACCGTAAAATTGACTTCGCCATCCGCCGGTGTGTACTTGGCTGCGTTGCCCAGCAGATTGCCAAGAATTTGAGTGAGGCGTGTCGCATCGCCATTCACCATTAGCTCGCACTCAGGCAGTTGCGAGCTGAAACGCAAGTTGTGAGCAATCATGACCGGGGTACAGAGGTCGATGGCCTCATGGATGATCTGAGCCATATCGACAAGGTGGCGATCAAGGCGAAACTTGCCGGTACTGGCCCGGGCGATGTCGAGCAAGTCTTCCACCAATCGGGACATCTGCTTGACCTGACCTTCAATAAACATCTGCATGCGCGGCAGTTCTTCGCTAGGTACCCGTACCAGCCGGCCAGCGATCATGCTAATGGGCGTCAGAGGATTTCGCAGCTCGTGGGCCACCTGGTTGAGGAAGTTGCGTTGCTGTTCCAGCGCATGTTCCGCTGGTTGGCTTCGATCAGTTGCTCGAGTTGCTGGCTATCGACGAGCTGGGTATTGGCTTGGTTGAGTTCCCTATGCACCGCCGCGAGTACCGCACGCGCGGCGACCGTTTTCTGGCCGAGCAGGAACAGTTCGCGTGCTGCAGTGGCTATCGCTTTCTCATTCTTGCCGTCGGCCACACTCATGATAGTGCGCTCATCCTTCGGCTTTGCCCAAGCGCTGCTGAAGTCGTAGAGATTCGAATGGACATTGGATTTGCGCCTAATGCCACCTGTGACGTGACAACCCAATCAGGATCATCCGGACCACTGTTACTTAGATACCGGCCAAAGCGTCATTCAAAAATGACCCTTCGGTGGAAAAATCGGTTTCTACTCGGAAGCAGCGGGCTTATTGCGCAAAGGTTGCGCTGACTCGTTGATGAACGAATTCCAGGCGGCATAGGCCGCACAATGCCGTTGGCTAGCCTGCGCCCAACGCTCGCCGGTCGTCTCACGACTCGAAACCAACATCATCATCTCAGTGGTTGCCGCGTCGAGCTCTAGCAGGAATTGATGGGATTTGAATCGAAAATCATCGGTGCTGTGCATCTCGTTCCGCCAAGATGGGGCTGATTCGAAATTACGAATCTTTATACCCATCCAATTCATCGACACCGCATTACCGGGTTCGATCCATACCATCGACAATCGGCTCAGCGAATGCTTCTGTTTCGTCCGTTTTGCGACCCAGATTACGAATCAACCAACTCTCAGGTGCTCTCCTGTGACTCATGAGCATGAGGCAATGACGCAATGATCTCAGCGCGGCAGACGTCGAGTATTTCATCAGCCAGGGAAGAATCATCCGGGCAGGCGCGCGATAACATGACGGCGCCGATTGCATGCGCCAGCATGTCGATCATCTTTGCTCGCGTTCCTTCCTGCGGCGCATCATTTCCCGCCTTGAACTTTTCTTCGAGCGCTGCCAGCGTGTTTTCTATCCCGCTGGCAAAGGTGGCCTTCAGCTCGTCAGATTGCCGCGCAGCGTCCCCGCACAGAGCTGCCATGGTGCACCCGCTCCCCCTGCCGTCCCGGTGATCCCTCGACACATAGACATTGATGAATTCCGCAACGTCGAGGCCTCCGGTATCGGAGAGCGATTGCGAGAGGCTGTTCGCTGCGGCTTCTGCCATCAAATCGGCTTTGGAGGCGAAATGCTTGTAAAAGCCGCCTTGCGTAAAACCGGCTGCAGCCATGAGTTCCGCAACCCCCACGCCATCGTAGCCACGTTCACGAAATAGCTCGGAAGCCGTCTCCACGATATGAGCTCGGTTGGCGAGTGATTGCGTCTTGGTGATCTTCATTTCGTGGCCTCAGCATCTCAAAGCAATGCGTCATCTTACTCTGATGTTGATCGTAATCAAAACAGTTGACAGTTTTGATTATGATCAACATCATAAAAGTCGTCATCGCGAATCATCGCGGGCACGGCGCACGACGCCGTCATTGATCAACGATTGTGGGAACGATATGAACGATAAGACATTGTTTGAGCCATACACGCTCGGCTCGCTGACACTTTCCAACAGAATCGTAATGGCGCCGTTGACCCGTAACCGTGCCGGTGAGGGCTTTGTCCCGAGCGAGTTCGCTGCAACCTATTACAGCCAGAGAGCGTCCGCAGGCCTGCTGATTGCCGAGGCTACCCAGATCTCCCAGCAAGGACAGGGCTATCAGGACACGCCCGGTATCTATACACAGAAGCAGATCGATGGCTGGCGCAAAGTCACCGATGCTGTTCATGCCAAAGGCGGACGCATTTTCCTGCAGCTGTGGCATGTCGGACGCGTTTCCCACGTCGACCTTCAGGCAAACGGTGTTGCTCCGGTAGCGCCCTCAGCTCTGCGAGCCGCGACGAAAGTATTCGTCAACAACAGCTTCGTCGATGTCTCAGAACCCCGAGCCCTTGATATCGAAGAGTTGCCAGGGATCGTTAATGACTTTCGCCAAGCGGCGGCAAACGCAATCGCCGCGGGATTTGACGGCGTAGAGATCCACGGCGCAAACGGCTATTTGCTGGATCAGTTCCTCAAGGACGGCGCAAACATTCGCACTGATGCCTACGGTGGCTCGGTTGAAAATCGCGCTCGCTTGCTGCTCGAAGTTGCCGCCGCGGTGGTGGCCGAGATCGGTGCTGATCGAACCGGAATTCGCATTTCTCCCGTATCACCTGCCAATGACGTTTCAAGCAGCGATCCGCAGGCTCAATTCGACTACCTCACAGATCAACTCAATGCCTTGGGCCTGGTTTATCTGCATGTAGTCGAAGGCGCTACCGGCGGGCCCCGCGAGGTCGCGCCCTTCGACTTCGGCTCCCTGCGTCAACGCTTCAAAAACACCTACATCGCCAACAATGGCTACGACCTGAATCTGGCCACCTCGACACTGAACGAGGACAAGGCCGACCTCATCGCTTTCGGGCGTCCATTTATCGGCAACGCGGATTTGGTGGAGCGACTCAAGGCTGATGCGCCTTTATCCGCATTCGATCCGACGACGCTGTATGGCGGCGGTGCAGCGGGTTACATCGACTACCCGACCCTGGCCGAGTCCAGGTCCGCGCAGGCTTGAAGTCCCAAAGACTGAATCACTTATCGATATCTACTCAAGAGCATCCAATTATGAGCCTCCCTGAAACCGTACTTATTACCGGCGCCTCAACAGGCATTGGTGCGACTTATGCCGAGCGTTTTGCCCAACGTGGGCACAATCTGGTGCTGGTTGCCCGCGACAAAAACAGGTTAGACCTGCTTGCGACCCGTCTGCGGGAGAAACACGGTGTTGCCATTGATGTGATTCAGGCTGACCTGACTCAAATCTCCGATTTGACCACCGTCGAAGCTCGCCTGCGTGATGACGCGAGCATCGGCATCCTTGTGAATAATGCCGGAGCCGCCCAATCCGGCAGCTTCATCGAGCAATCCACCGACAACGTTGCCAACCTGGTCGCGCTCAACACCACGGCCCTGGTACGACTCGCTAGCGCAATCGCTCCACGCCTGGCACAAGCGGGTAATGGCGCGATCATCAACATCGGCTCGGTCGTGGGACTGGCTCCGGAATTCGGGATGAGCGTCTACGGCGCGACCAAGGCGTTTGTCCTGTTTCTATCGCAGGGATTGAGCCTTGAGCTCACGCCCAAAGGCGTCTATGTGCAAGCTGTTCTCCCAGCGGCCACCCGCACCGAAATCTGGGAGCGTGCGGGCATCGACATCAATACCCTGAGCGAAATCATGGACGTGGCTGATCTCGTCGATGCGGCGCTGGTCGGTTTTGATCGTCGCGAGCCGGTGACCATTCCGCCGTTACAAGACGCCGCCCGCTGGGATGCTCTACAGGCTGCCCGTCAAGGTTTGCTGTCAGAGATCCGCCAATCTGCAGTCGCCGAGCGCTATCGAACCGAGGCGTGACTGAAGCCTGAGCACCTTCGGCTCGCGTTACAGCAGCACGCTTTGTTGCGTGCTGCCGTCCCGTTGAATCCATGAGAACTGAAACATGAAAGCCTTCTTGATCGACCGTTACGGCGAGAGCCAGGGACGTATTGGCGAGGTACCGGAACCTGAACCCGGAATCAACGACGTCCTGATTAAAGTGCATGCCAGTAGCGTCAATCTGCTGGATTCGAAGATTCGCAAAGGTGAATTCAAGCTGATCCTGCCGTATTCATTCCCCTTGATTATGGGTAACGACCTGGCCGGTGTTGTGGTTCGCGTGGGATCGGGAGTACGCCACTTCAAGCCGGGTGACGAAGTCTATGCACGCCCACCCGAATCGCGCATTGGCACCTTCGCCGAGCTGATTGCGGTGGACCAAAGTGCCCTCGCGCTGAAACCCAGAAATATCACCATGGAACAAGCTGCTGCTCTTCCCTTGGTTGCGTTAACCGCGTGGCAGGTGCTGGTTGAAACAGCCCGGTTGAAAAAGGGCCAAAAAGTCTTTATCCACGCGGGTTCCGGTGGTGTCGGCTCAATTGCCATCCAGCTTGCGAAGCATCTGGGGGCTTTCGTTGCCACGACGACCAGCACAAGTAACGTGGATTGGGTCAAGGCGTTAGGGGCGGACGTCGTCATCGACTACAAGCAGCAAAATTTCGAAACCGTCCTGCGCGACTACGATGTCGTATTGAACAGCCTCGGCCCTGTCGAGCTGGAAAAATCACTCAGCGTTCTCAAGCCTGGTGGCCAGCTTATCTCTATCTCCGGGCCACCAACGGCGGAGTTCGCAAAAGAACAAAAGCTGTTCTGGGGATTGGGTTGGGTCATGCGTCTGTTAAGCAGCGGCATACGCCGAAAGGCCCGCAAGAAAGACGTCAGATATGCGTTCGTGTTCATGCGCGCGAGCGGTGCTCAATTAGAAAAAATCACTGCGCTTGTCGAGTCTGGAGTTATCACACCGGTCGTCGACCGAACCTTCCCTCTCGAGTCGACGGCTGAGGCATTGAGCTATGTCGAACGGGGCAGAGCCAAAGGCAAGGTGGTCATCAAACTCATATGACTGCGAATTGGTCTGCAGTCCAATCCCGCTCCGCCAACGCCTCAAACCATACCTGGCGCACATTAATGCTGGAGCAATAGCGCTTAACCAGCACCTTGCCACAGCCAAAAGCAACTCACGGACACACTGGAGTATCGAATGAAAACATCTTCCGACAGAACCGCAGTAGTAACCGGTGCATCATCCGGTATTGGTCAAGCGACTGCCGAAGCTCTGGTGCGTGCGGGTTATACGGTGTTCGGCACGAGTCGAAAGGCTGGCAACAGCTCAACGCAGGTGTCCATGCTGGCCTGCGATGTGACGGACGATGACTCTGTCAATGCACTCGTCTCCACCGTACTCGCTCAGACCGGGCGGATCGATCTTTTGGTAAATAATGCCGGCATCGGTCTACTGGGTGGCGCTGAGGAGTTCTCGATCTCACAGGTGCAGGCATTGTTCGATGTCAATTTGTTTGGAGTCATCCGCATGACCAATGCGGTATTGCCGTCGATGCGAGAGCGTGGCCAAGGGCGCATCATCAATATCGGATCGATTCTAGGCGTGGTACCCGCGCCCTACTCCGCTCATTATTCGGCGGTCAAGCACGCCCTGGAGGGCTATTCGGAATCTCTTGATCACGAGGTTCGTGCCTTCAATATTCGAGCCTCGGTCATCGAGCCGGCATTCGTGCGCACCGTCTTCGATCAAAACGGCATTGAGCCCGATTCGCAGCTCAAGGAATATGATCTCGCCCGAGCCGGGTTCAGGGC
Organism: Pseudomonas sp. JAI111; assembly: GCF_024809425.1. Lineage (NCBI taxonomy): Bacteria > Pseudomonadati > Pseudomonadota > Gammaproteobacteria > Pseudomonadales > Pseudomonadaceae > Pseudomonas > Pseudomonas sp. JAI111. The sequence goes on from NZ_JANUCB010000011.1 coordinate 40,706, forward strand.
GCTGCTCGGCGAGGTAATGCCCAAAGCCGACCTTCCAGATGTCGTGGCAGCGGTAGTGGTGAAAGCGGCGACGGATGTCCGTCCTCGGCATCGCTACACTGCCGGCAAGTCAGCGCGCCAAATCAGTCTGCTGCGCCGCTTTGCCCCCGCTGGATTCTTCGACACGGCCTTGCGTAAGCAATTCCGATTGCCAGTCTGAGGCCTTTGTAGACCTTAGTCCTTTGGCTTTTTTGCTGTACAGCCAGGAAAGAAATGCAACGAGTCAGCGCCCCGGATTCTGTCCAGCACTGCGCTCGAAAATCGCCCCCTCGATACCCAGCACTTCACGCGTGTCGGCGTAGATGCCGACACCCTTTTCCCAGACATGCTTGATCGACTGATCGGCGCAGCGAATCCGGTAATTGAGTTCGAACGGCTCCTGCCGCGACAGCGCATATTGCACCTCGCGCCAGACGTAATCGGCGTCCTGCGCCAGGATGAGGCTGTTGTAGGTGAACTCATGGTTGTCCACCAGCCGCTCGGGTGGATACCCGGTCAGTTGCAGGCAACCGGCACTGACGAATTCCATGGTCCAGTCGCGGTTGTTTCGGCCGCGATAGATCAGCCCCGGCATGCTGTCGAGCAAGCTCATGCTGCTGCGCTGGCTGGCCTGCAAGGCAATTTCGCGCCGCTTGTGCGCAGTGATGTCGCTGGCCACCAGATAAAAACCCTGCGGCCCACGCTTCAGGCTGACGTCGAACCAGCGCAGCTCCCCCGAAGGGTGAACAAAACGCAGCCGCTGGTTGAAGGAGGTTTCGGGGCGCCGACGCAGTTCATGCAGGGCCTGACGCCACAACGAACGGTCTTCGTGGTGCACATAGTCGATGAGGTTGCGTTCCGTGCCCGGCAGATCCATCAGCTCGACCCAGGCCAGGTTGAAGTGGGCGATCTGACCGTTATCCCGCAGTTCGAGCAACGCCGCAGGAAAGCGATCCATCAGGTGCAAGGGCGGTGTCTGCATGAATGCCTCTGGCCGTTCCATCATCTAATGACGCTCCTCGTGTCTCATCGATGTGCCGTTGTGCACCCACGCCGCCAGCTCCAGGCGCGAGTGCAGGCTGAGCTTCTGCAACAGATTCCTCACATAGATCTTGACCGTGCCATCGCTGATCCCCAGCTCCCGACCGATCTGTTTATTGCTCATGCCCGCAGCGATCAGTGCCAGGGTCTGACCTTCGCGCTCGGTCAGGTTGCCGGTGTCGAGCGAATCCGAATCGTGCGCAGGCCGGTTCACCGAATCGCCCTGATCGGCCAGCAGCGCAATCAGGGTTGAATCCAGAACAATCGCGCCCTTGTGGCAATTGCGCATGTAGGCCAACAACGCATCCGGCTCGGTTTCCTTGAGCACATAACCACTGGCGCCCAGGCGCAGGGCGGTCAACAGCTCGGCGCGATCCATCGATGCGGTGAGCACCACCACCTGACAATCGAGGCGCAACTGACGCAATTCATCGAGCACCTGCAAACCGCTCAAGCCGGGCATGTGCAGATCAAGCAAAACCTGCTGCGGCGCCAGGCTCACGGCCAGGTTGATGCCTTCGCGGCCACTGGCAGCCTGCCCCACCACTTCGAAGTCGTCGCTGGCGCCGAACAGCTGTGCCAGTCCTTTGCGAAACAACGGATGATCATCGATCAGTAATAAGGTCGTGCAGTCCATCGAAACTCCCCTGTGGCAGGTCTTGGTGGCAACAAAGGCCAAGGTGTACGCGGACTCCGTGCGGGCGGATCGCCTCGATGGTCAGTCGGGCGCCAATGCTCGCGGCGCGCTCGCGGATAATCGCCAGGCCGAAATGGTTTTCTTCCCCAGACGCCGGGCTCAGCCCGATGCCGTCATCCTCCACCGAAACAGAAGCCTCACCGTCCTGGTTTTGCCGCAACTCGATGCGCACATGCCGTGCATGGGAATGGCGTACGGCGTTGGCCAGTGCCTCGCGAATGATCTGCAGAATCTGCAATTCGGTTTCCGGGCTCAAAGCGTCATCCGCCAGGCGATTGTCCAGTTCAAAGACGATGATGCAGCGCCGCGAGAACTCGGCGACAGAGTCGGCCAGGGCCTGGCGCAACGAACGCCCGTCCATGGTCAGACGAGCGCTGGTGATCAGCTCGCGCACCTGACGCTGCAGCTGGCTCAAGCCGCCGCACAGTTCCTGTAACGCGGTGCTGGCCCGCGCAGGCTCGTCCAATTGCGACTGCAGCAAACGCGCCTGGAACGACAGGTAACCCAACTGCTGCGCCACCGAATCGTGCAGCTCACGGGCCAGGGCGCCATGCCGGGATGTGGCCTGTTTGCGCTGTTGCTCACGGGTATGGCAGCGCAGACGCACGGTGACGCCGACCGCCTGCGCCGCTTCCTCCAGCAACTGGCGCCAGCTTGCGTGAACCGGATGTGGGGTATCGAGCAACAACACCCCTTTGCTTGAATCATCACTGTTCGGCAAGGCACACAACAGGCGATGTACGCCCTGTTGCCGACAAGGGCCACAGGCCTGCGCCGCATCAGTCAGTGTCGACTCACGCCAGGGGCAACGCGCAACGTCCTGACAGCCTTCGAGCAATCCGCGCCGTGCCGGCCCCAGGTCTTCGCCGCCCAGGATCAGATTCAGTTTGCAGGTCGGCAACAATGCTTCGAAACGATCCAGAAAACCCGACAAGGCACCGTCAGCGTGCACCTGACACAAGGGTAATCCGGCCAACAGTTTGCGTACGCTGCGTGCCTGTTCGGGGCGAATACGCCCCAACCAGAGCGGCCACCACTGCGATCGTGTTCGCACTATCGATAACTCCCCGTCCGGTTGCTCAGCCCTGAGCAAAGACCAGCAACTTCCATGCCCCGAACCGGCGTTGTGCAGGGCTTATCTCCAAAGACATAGCCCTTTTTCCGGATTGAGAAGATTTTCCCCATAGGAAAGTATCTTCCCCAACAGGAAACAAATTCCCAGTTCAACACCAGGAAAGCCCACATGACGGATAGACACAGCGCCGCCCCGGACCGACTTCACAGCCTCCCGTGCTATGGCCAGCCGCTGCCTCGTGAAAGCGTTTCCCGGCACATCGTGGTCATGCAATCGGCGGCCGCCCGCGCGCCCTTTGTCGACGAGCTGGAACAGCCCCTGGTACTGAACGGCGAAAGCGCCGATTTTTCCCGCCGCCTGCATCAGGCGTTGGCTAGCGCCAGCGTCGGCAGCCATCTCTACATCATGGGCGACGAGGCCTTTATCTGGCGTATTCATGGCGAGGCCCGCAGCGCCGGACTGGAAAATGACGAGATCGACATCACCCACACGCTTGCCGGTGCGCGTCTGGTGTATTGCGTGCACTGCGGCCTGACTCAGGCCGCCGGGACAGAGGCGCTGCAGAGCTGCAACGGTTGCGATGTAAAGCTAGAAGTCCGCGAGCACTTTTCCCGGCGCCTGGGGGCATACCTCGGCGTCTGCGCCAACCCCGATCAGCCTTACGCCGGAGCCCGGTCATGAGCGCCGTCATCGAAGTGCGGGTCAGTGCGGCAAGAATGCTGACCCCAGTGGTGCGCGAGTTCACCCTGCAGTCGTGCGCCGGGCCCCTGCCGATTTTCTCTCCCGGCAGTCATGTGCAGGTCCACCTGCCGCTGGCCGGGGGCAAGGTGCGCAATGCCTATTCACTGACTGGCGACCCCGCGGACAGCCAGCATTACCGCATCGCCGTACGCTTGCAGGAAGCGTCTCGCGGTGGCTCGCACTACCTGCACCGGCAGGTCCAGGTCGGCGACACGCTGCAGATTTCGCCACCGGCCAATCTGTTCGCCCTGCACTCGACCGCCAGCCTGCACATCTTGATTGCCGGAGGCATCGGCATCACGCCGTTCATGACCTACATCGCGGCCCTGGAACAACGCCAGGCTCACTTCGAATTGCATTACCTCTGCCGTCCTGGCTTGAGCGATGCCTATGTCGAGGCGTTGCAACAGCGGCTGGGATCGCGCCTGCACACTTACGCCAGTCGCCCGGACCTGAGCCGGATCCTGCGTGATCGACCGCTGGGCAGCCACCTTTACACCTGCGGCCCGCAACCGTTGCTCGACGCGGTTCGGCAACAGGCCAAGGCACTTGGCTGGCCACCCAGTCGCGTGCACTGGGAGGCGTTCAATGCCGCACAACCGGGCCAACCCTTCGACCTGGAACTGCTGCGCAGCGGCCGGCGCCTGCGGGTCGGCCCCGATCAAAGCCTGCTCGAAGCCCTGGAGTCCGCCGGGCTGCAGATCCCCAACCTGTGCCGTGGCGGGGTCTGCGGCCAATGCATGACCCGCCACGTGGGCGGCGACATCGAACACCGCGACAGTTTCCTGAGCCCCGCCGAGCAGGCCGACTTTCTCATGCCCTGTGTCTCCCGCGGCTGCGGCCCTTCCGTTTCGCTGGATCTTTAGGAGTCGACCATGACCATGCAATCAAGTCCTGTGCAGAGCTATCGAGACGATTTCAGTTTTCGCAACAGCCCCGCCGCCATCCGTCGTTTCCCCTTCCCCTTCACCGAGGACAGCTACCTGTATTCGGTGAACATCGAACCGGCGACTTCCCGGGATCCCGGTTCGATTTACCAGCACGCGTTCGACATCGACGAACACTATCGCTCGGAAATGGCCGAACGCGCCCTGGTGCTGGACAAGGATCCGCGCCGCTACCTGGTGCTGCCGCACATGCAAGTGGCGGCCTGGGATGCGCTGCAAATGCTGATGGAGCATCTGGCCGCCGACTATCCGCAATGGTTCACCCTCGAGCGTGACGCGCCGCATTGGCATTGGCGCAACACCTTGCTCGATATCGACCAGCACTTCGTATTCGGTGATGCCGCGACCTTGCCTTGTGAACCGCTGGAGTTCATTGGCCGACAGGTGCAGGGGGATTTCGCCCTGCTCGATCAACGCGACGGCGATCTGTACATGGACGCCGGCCTGGTCACCAGCCCCGCCGACTGGTCCCTGGCCTTCGACGCCGGCATGAGTTTCAAACAGTGGCATTCGCCGGTGCCCATGGCCCACCAGATGGGCATCTTCGACCGCGCGCTGAAGTACCTGCTCAACCTGCAAGTGGGGCAACCGGTGCGGCGTCTGAACTGGACGCTGACCATCAACCCGCGCCTGGACTCCTCCCCCGAGACTTTCCATGAATGGGGCGCCGACCGCGGCCGCATCACCGCCCAGAACGTCGGGCAACAGGTTCACCTGCGGGTCGAGTTGCAAGTGATGGTCCGCCTGCCCCGTAGCAACGCGGTGATGTTCAGCATCCGAACCTACCTGATCAGCATGGATGAGCTGGTCACTCAGCCCGGCTGGGGCTGCCGCCTGCACCGTGTGCTGCGCGACCTGCCCGAGCCGATCGCCGACTACAAGGGCATGAGCCGCTACCGACAGACCCTGGTCGAGTGGCTGAGCCGCTTCGACCAGGCCTGAACCCTGACCCACTTTTACCGACAAGGATCTTCACATGGCGCATTCATGGCGTATTTCTGCACTGGCCGAACGGCACCGCGCACTCGGCTCGAACCTCGAAGACTGGAACGGCATGGGCACTGCCTGGACCTACGACAGCGATCTGGCCGATCACCATCAGGCAATCCGTACCCGGGCCGGGCTGATGGACGTGTCCGGGCTGAAAAAAGTCCACTACGTCGGCCCGCACGCCGAGAGCCTGCTGCAATGGGCAACCACCCGCGACATCGCCAAGCTCTACCCTGGCAAGTCGGTGTATGCCTCGATGCTCGACGAGGACGGCAAATTTGTCGATGACTGCATCGTCTACCGCACCGGCCCCAACGCCTTCATGGTGGTGCACGGTGCCGGCAGCGGCCACGAAATGCTGGTGCGCTCATCCCAGGGCCGGCAAGTGGCGGTGCTGTTCGATGACGACCTGCACGACTTGTCGCTGCAAGGACCGCTGGCGGTGGATTTTCTCGCCGAGCATGTCCCCGGGATCCGTCAGCTGCCTTACTTCCATCACCTGCAAACCCGCCTGTTTGACCGCCCGGTGATGATCTCTCGCACCGGTTACACCGGCGAGCGCGGCTACGAGATTTTCTGCAAGGCCGCCGATGCGCCGGCGCTGTGGGACACGATCCTCGAACAAGGCGCGTGCCTGGGCATCATCCCTTGCGCCTTCACTGCACTGGACTGGTTGCGGGTGGAAAGCTCGCTGATGTTTTTCCCCTACGACAACTCGCAGATGTACCCCTTCGCCGATCAGAAGGCGGGCGACACCCTGTGGGAAATGGGCCTGGATTTCACCGTGTCCCCGGACAAGCGCGAATTCCGTGGTGCCGAAGAGCACTTGCGCCTGCGCGGCCAGGAGCGCTTCAAGATCACCGGCGTGCTGCTCGAAGGCGTGCGTGCCGCCGAAGCCGGCGACACCCTGTGGCAAGGCAACCAGCAAGTCGGGGTGATCACCTGCGGCATGTATTCACGCCTGAGCAAACGCTCGATGGCCATCGCCCGGATGAGCGTCGCTTGCTCGGTCCCAGGCATTGCCTTGCAGGTGCGCGGCAGCCAGGAAAGCGCTGCCGTGACCCACGCCCTGCCCTTCGATGATCCGGAAAAAACCAAGCGCACGGCCAAGGGCTGAGCCTCCAACCACCTTATCCAAGGGACCTTCGATGGACACTTCCAACGAACATTACATCCTCAAGATCAATTGCCCGGCAGCGTCCGGCATCGTTGCCGCGATCACCACCTGCCTGGCCGGACAGCAGTGCTACATCAGCGAGCTGGCGCAATTCGACGACGAGTTCACCGGGCAGTTTTTCATGCGCGCGGTGTTCCGCTTCAACACCGGCGTGACCGGCGATATCGGTGCCCTTCGCGAGGGTCTGGGTGACCTGGCCGGCGGCTTCGACATGCAGTGGCAGCTGTTCTGCAGCAGTCAGCCGACCCGCGTGCTGCTGATGGTCAGCAAATTCGACCACTGCCTGACCGACCTGCTGTACCGCCACCGCAAGGGCGAGATGGACATGCACATTACCGCCGTGGTCTCAAACCACCTGGACCTGCGGGCCATGGCTGAACGCGAAGGTATTCGCTTCATCTACCTGCCGGTCAACAAGGACACCAAGGCCAGCCAGGAAGCCGAGTTGATGCGCATCGTCGAGGACACCCAGACCGACCTGGTGGTGCTCGCCCGCTACATGCAAATTCTGTCTGACGGCCTGTGCCAGCAACTGTCCGGTCGCGCCATCAATATCCATCACTCGTTCCTCCCCGGCTTCAAGGGTGCCAAGCCCTATCACCAGGCCTACGACCGTGGCGTGAAGCTGATCGGCGCCACCGCCCACTACGTCACCAGTGACCTCGATGAAGGTCCGATCATCGAGCAGGAAATCCAGCGCGTCGATCACACCTACCAGCCCGATGCGCTGGTCGCCATCGGCCGCGACACCGAGACCGTCGCACTTTCCAAAGCCCTGAAATACCACCTGGAACACCGGGTGTTCATCAACCAGGACAAGACGGTGATTTTTCGCTGAGCGCGCCCTTTTCCGATCCATCGCCACAAGACACAGCCACAAGACACAGTCACGAGAGACGACCATGACCACACGCGTAGCAATCATCGGTGCCGGCCCTTGCGGCATGGCTCAACTGCGGGCATTTCAATCAGCCAGGGACCAGGGCACGCCCATCCCGGAACTCGTCTGCTACGAAAAACAGCAGGACTGGGGCGGCATGTGGAATTACACCTGGCGCACCGGCCTGGATGAAAACGGCGAACCGGTCCACGGCAGCATGTACCGCTATTTATGGTCCAACGGCCCGAAAGAATGCCTGGAGTTCGCCGACTACAGTTTCGAGGAACATTTCGGTCGCCCCATCGGCTCGTATCCGCCAAGGGAAGTGCTGTGGGACTACATCAAGGGCCGCGTCGAAAAAGCCGGAGTTCGCGACTACATCCGTTTCAACAATGTGGTACGCCAGGTCACCTTTGACGAAGAGACTCGCCGCTTCACGGTGGTCGCCCACGACTACGGCAGCGATACCCGGACCTCGGAAGAATTCGACTATGTGATCAACGCCTGCGGGCACTTTTCAACGCCCCAGATGCCGTACTTCCCCGGATTCGAGCAGTTCGGCGGGCGCATTCTGCACGCCCATGATTTCCGCGACGCGCTGGAGTTCAAGGGCAAGGATCTGCTGATTGTCGGCAGTAGTTATTCCGCCGAAGACATCGGTTCCCAGTGCTACAAATACGGCGCCCGCAGCATCACCAGCTGCTACCGCACCGCGCCCATGGGCTATGACTGGCCCGCCAACTGGGAAGAAAAACCGCTGTTGCAGCGCTTGGAAAAAAACCGCGCGTACTTTATTGACGGCACCCACAAGCACATCGATGCGGTGATCCTCTGCACTGGCTACAAACATCACTTCCCCTTCCTGCCGGACGAACTGTGCCTCAAGACTGACAACCGACTGTGGCCGATGAACCTGTACAAAGGCATTTTCTGGCAGCCCAACCCGCAACTGATCTACCTCGGCATGCAGGACCAGTGGTACTCGTTCAACATGTTCGACGCCCAGGCCTGGTACGCCCGCGACGTGATCCTGCAACGCATCGCTCTACCCGACCCGACACAAAGGGCCGCCGATATCCAGCAATGGCATGCCCGCGAACAGCAGCTTGAAACCAACCAGCAGATGTTCGAATACCAGGGCGCCTATATCCAGCAACTGGTGGACGCCACGGACTACCCGAACTTCGATATCGCCGGGGTCAACGACACCTTCCTGCACTGGAAGCACGACAAGGCCCACAACATCATGGGTTACCGCGACAAATCCTACCGATCGCTGATGACCGGCACCCAGTCGCCGCCCCACCACACGCCCTGGCTGCATGCTCTTGACGACTCCATGGCGGCGTACCTCGCTGAACCGGCGATATCCGTCAAGTCGATCGGTTGACCCGGGAGTCCCACCATGAACGCACCTCGTGTTTCCCATCCGCGCGAGCCCGGACTCTTTGCCCGAGCCCCGGGCCTGGAGCGCTATCGGGTGGCCGGCGGCGGCCTGACCCTTGTCGCGTTGCAGCCCGGCGACAGCCTGCAAGTGATCGACCTTGAAGGCCGGCAGCCCTGCGAATTGCTGGCCATCGATACCCTCGGTCGCAGCGCCCTCGCGGCCTGGGCCCTGAGCGGTTCGACGGCCTGCGGGTTCATCGGCGCACGGCTCGCCGAACCGACCTTGCAATCGCGGCGCATTGGCCAGGCGCTGAGCCGACGTGCGATTGATCCACAGCACCTGCCCAGCGCCGCTTCACTCTGGGACGAGGACAGCCCGGCCAACTTCAGCCGCCGCTTCGTCGCCGACGGTGAGCTGCTGGTGATCGTCGCCGCACCCGCCGGGCCAACCGCCGTTGACCGGCAATACCGGCCCAGCGAGCTGCGACTGCTGGTGACACGGGCCAATCCCTCACCCCTGCTGCTCCCCGCGTTGCCCGAACCCTTGGGCGAGTTAATCGACGAGTTCACCATCGGCGCTGGCACCGCTCGCAGTTACACCGTCGGTAAAGGTCAGTACGTGCAGGTGCTGGATGTCGCCGGTCGCCAGTGCTCGGACTTCGTCGCTCTGGATCGGCGGGCACTGGATCGCGGTCTGGAACTGGACCTGGACCAGACCGTCACCCGCACCCTGAACGGCAGCGCCTACCCGGCACCGGGACTGTTCTCAAAGTTTTTCGACCGGCAGATGCAACCGATGCTGGAGGTGGTGCGTGACACCGTCGGCCGGCACGACTCCTTCGCCCTCGCCTGCGCCGCGCGCTACTACGAGAGCCATGGTTATTTCGGGCACGACAACTGCAGCGACAACCTCAGCCGAGTGCTCGCCTCCCATGGGGTCAAGGCCCGCAATGGCTGGCCGGCGATCAATTTGTTTTTCAATACCGGAATCGACGCGCACCAGCAGATGACCCTGGATGAACCCTGGTCGCGCCCCGGCGACTACGTGCTGCTGCGGGCCATGACCGAACTGGTGTGCGGCAGTACTTCGTGCCCGGATGACATCGACCCGGCCAATGGCTGGAACCCGACCGATATCCATATCCGCATCTACAGCGAAAAGGAGCGTTTTTCCATCGCCATGAGCACTCGAACCACGGCCGATGCCGACCCGATCCTCACCCGTGAGTCCGCGTTCCATTCACGCACCAGCGCCTTGACCGGCAGCTTCGTCGACTACCGCAACTGGTGGCTGCCACTGCGCTATGACGGCTATGGCGCGATCGAGGAATACCTCGGTTGCCGCGAGCGCGTGGCCGTGATGGACCTGACCGCCCTGCGCAAATTCGAAATCATCGGCCCTGACGCCGAAGCCTTGTTGCAGCACTGCCTGACCCGCGATGTGCGGCGCCTGGCGGTGGGTCAAGTGGTGTACTCGGCGATGTGTCACGAGCACGGCGGCATGCTCGACGACGGCACCCTGCTGCGCCTGGGCCCGGACAATTTCCGCTGGATCTGCGGCGAGGATTACGCCGGGGTCTGGCTGCGCGAACAGGCGCAAAAGCTCGGCATGAAAGTCTGGGTCAAATCCGCCAGCGAGCAGATCCACAACCTGGCGGTACAAGGCCCGATGAGCCGCGAGCTGCTCAAACAAATGGTCTGGACCCCGCCGACCCAACCGAGCCTGGAAACCCTGGGCTGGTTCCGGTTCCTGGTGGGTCGTCTGGACGGTTACGACGGCTGCCCATTGATGATCTCGCGCACCGGCTACACCGGCGAACTGGGCTACGAAGTCTGGTGCCAACCCGAGGATGCGGAGCGGGTCTGGGACCGGATCTGGCAACTGGGCCAACCTTTGGGCCTGGTGCCGCTGGGCCTGGAAGCGCTGGACATGCTGCGCATCGAAGCCGGGCTGATTTTTGCCGGTTACGAGTTCAGCGACCAGACCGATCCGTTCGAGGCCGGTATCGGTTTTTGTGTTCCGTTGAAAGGCAAAACCGATGACTTCATCGGCCGCGATGCCCTGCTACGGCGCAGCGCCCATCCCGCTCACAAACTGGTGGGCCTGCAACTGAGTGGCAACGAAGGCGCCCACCACGGTGACCCGGTGTACCACGGCCGAGCCCAGGTCGGGGTCATCACCAGTGCCTGCCGCTCACCACTGCTGGCCAGCAATATCGCGCTGTGCCGGGTCGACGTGGCCTGCGCCGACGTCGGCACAGCGTTGGAGATCGGCAAAGTCGATGGCCTGCAGAAGCGCATCAGCGCCACGGTCACCGCAGCGATTTTCTACGACCCGGACAAGAGCCGGGTACGCAGTTGATCGATCACACGAGCTTGAGCGCCACCCGACTTTGACTGCCCCACTACTCCTCTACTCAGACATGGGAATACGAAGATGGAAGCGACTACGTTCGAGGCCGTACCGCAGGCCGCCAGCTCGGTTGGCAGCCTGCACCGCAAGATTGATTGGCGCGGGGCTTTCTGGGTCGCCAGTGGCGTGCCCGCCCTGGTCCTGTTTTCTATCGGCGCGATTGCCGCCACGGTAGGCAAACCGGCCTGGATCGTCTGGATCGTGTCGATCCTGTTCGGCTTCATCCAGGCCTTCACCTATGCCGAAATCGCCGGGCTGTTTCCACACAAATCCGGTGGTGCGTCGGTCTACGGCGCCGTTGCCTGGGTGCGCTACAGTAAGCTGATCGCACCGGTCTCGGTCTGGTGCAACTGGCTGGCCTGGTCCCCGGTGTTGTCCATTGGCTCGGGGCTGGCAGCCGGTTACATCCTCACCGCCTTGTTCCCCGCTGATGCGTTGATCAATACCTGGCAACTGACCTTGCTGGACCTCGGCTGGGTCAAGAGCGGCCTGTCGCTGCGGATCAACGCAACGTTCGCCATCGGCCTGTTGATTTTACTGACGGTGTTCGCCGTGCAGCATGGCGGCATCTTGCGCTCGGCACGCCTGACCCTGGTGCTTGGGGTGACCTCGCTGATTCCCTTGCTGCTGGTGGGCGTGGTGCCGCTATTCACCGGTGACGCGGCCCAGGCCAATTTCCTTCCCTTGTACCCACTGGCCCATGACGCGGCAGGGCAAGTGATAGACGGGCCTTGGGACATTTCCGGGTGGTCATTGATGGCCGGCGGCCTGTTCATGGCCGCCTGGTCCACGTACGGCTTCGAAACTGCCGTCTGCTACACCCGGGAATTCAAGGACCCCAAGCGTGACACGTTCAAGGCCATTTTTTACGCCGGCCTGCTGTGCATTCTGGTGTTCACCCTGGTGCCCCTGGCGTTTCAGGGCAGCCTCGGACTCGGCCAACTGGTGACACCGGCTGTTCTCGATGCCAGCGGCACGGTGGTCACACCGGCGGTCTACAGCGGTCTGCTGTCACCCGCGATCTACAGCGGCATGGGCGTCGGCCAGGTCATGGCAGACAGCATCGGCGGCGGAAAACTGGTGGCCAACATCGTGCTGATCATGTTGGTCCTGGCCACGCTGCTGGCAATCATGACTTCGATGTCCGGCTCCTCGCGCACCCTGTATCAGGCGTCGGTGGATGGCTGGCTGCCGAAATATCTGGGGCGCACCAACGAACACGGCGCACCTACCGCAGCGATGTGGACCGACTTGTCGTTCAACCTGCTGCTGTTGCTGATGTCCGATTATGTGTTCGTGCTGGCCGCATCCAACGTCAGCTACATCATCTTCAACTTTCTTAACCTTAATGCTGGCTGGATCCATCGCCTGGACCGTCCCGACTGGATACGTCCGTACAAGGCTCCGACCGTGCTATTGGCCGCCGGTGGTGTACTGAGCTTCGTCAACCTGGCGTGCATGGGGCTGGGAGCCGATATCTGGGGCGCCGGCACGCTGGTGACCGGCCTGTTGCTGGCGCTCTTGATCCTCCCGGTGTTCTGCTTCCGGCACTACGTGCAGGACAAGGGCCGCTTCCCGGAAGCGATGATCAGCGACCTGTACATGCAGACCGATACCGGACAAAAACGCGCCGGGTGGCTGCCTTATGCCACGCTGGTCGCGGGTGTACTGGTGGTGTACGGTTGCCATCAACTGGTAGCCTAAGCGCCCTTGCCTGCAGGTCTGATGGATCATCGAGGCGCAGCAATGCCTCGATGATCACTTCGCCCCTCTATCAATCAAGACGACGGTGACTCTTTTGATCAGCACCACCCCCGCTCTTGCCCGCGTTATCGACGGCAAAGCCATCTCTGCCCAGGTTCTCGACGAAGTTCGAGAAGAGGTTCTGGTCCTGGCCGGACAGCAGATTTACCCCGCCCTGGCCGTGCTGCTCGTCGGTGAAGACCCGGCCAGCGAGGTCTACGTGCGCAACAAACTGCTGCGGGCCAAGGACGTCGGGATCCGCTCCCTTGAATACCGTCTGCCAGAAACCGCCAGCCAGGCGCAAGTGTTGGACCTGATTGCGCAACTGAATGCCGATGCCACGGTGAACGGCATCCTCGTGCAGCTGCCATTGCCGGCCCATATCGACGAAGGCGCGGTGATCCATGCCATTGATCCGATCAAGGACGTGGACGGCTTTCATCGGGAAAATGTCGGCGGCCTGGTGCAAGGCATTGAAGTCCTGACACCCTGCACACCCAGCGGCTGCATGCGCCTGCTGCACGAAACCTGCGGCGACTTGAGCGGCTTGCACGCGGTGGTCATCGGCCGCTCGAACATAGTCGGCAAACCCATGGCGACCTTATTGTTGCAGGCCCATTGCTCGGTCAGCGTGGTGCACTCGCGCAGTGTCGATGCACCGGCGTTGTGCAGGCTGGCGGACATCGTGGTCGCGGCGGTAGGTCGTCCTGAGATGATCGACGCCAGCTGGCTCAAACCCGGCGCGGTGGTGATCGATGTCGGCATCAATCGCATCGCCAGTGAGTCCGGCAACCGGCTTGTAGGCGATGTCGATTACGCCAGTGCGCGTACAGTGGCCAGCGCGATCACGCCGGTACCCGGCGGGGTCGGGCCGATGACCATTGCGTATCTGCTGAAGAACACCCTTATTGCCAGTCAATTGCAGCGTGCCGCCCAGGCGCGGGAACGACAAGCGAACAGTGTTGCCGTGACTATCTAGGCCTCCCGAAAACGGCCCACGCGCAGGTGGGCCGTGTCAGTCAACATGCCTCCCCTGACCTTTGCACGCTCGGCAACACAGAATTGTCATCAGACCGATTGATCGCTTTCTAACCGAAGGCGCATGCTAGAGGGCTCGCTTTAGTCTTATATCATTCCGAATGATAGTTACCTTTGCTTCATTCGATTCGTGAGATACACCCTCCCCCGAGCATCATCCGTCCATTCTCAATACATTGGCGGATGCATCCATGGAACATTCACTCAAACATTTGCGCTTCCCGTTGGCCTTGCTGGCCGTACTGGTGATGAGCGCCTGCGGCAAGGCCCCGGAGTCTGCCGCTACCATGCCTGCGGCGAAAGTCAGTGTCGCCAAGGTGCTGGAACAACCGATCAATGAGTGGGACGAATTCACCGGGCGCCTCGAAGCGCCTGAAACCGTAGAAATTCGTCCGCGGGTCTCGGGCCAGATTGACGAAGTGGCCTTCACTGAAGGCGCACTGGTCAAGAAAGGCGACCTGCTGTTCCAGATCGACCCGCGTCCGTTCCAGGCTGAAGTCCGCCGCCTCGAAGCCCTGGTTGCCCAGGCCCGCGCCAATGCCAACCGCAGCGACAACGAAGCCCAGCGTGGCGAACGCTTGCGTACCAGCAACGCGATCTCCGCCGAACTCGCCGACTCGCGCACCAGTGCCGCACAAGAAGCCCGCGCCGCCGTCGGCGCCCTTCAGGCGCAACTCGATCTGGCCAAACTGAACCTGAGTTTCACCCGCGTCACCGCGCCTATCAGCGGTCGCGTCAGCCGTGCGGAAATCACCGCCGGTAACCTGGTCACCGCCGACACCACCGCGCTGACCAGTGTCGTTTCCACCGACAAGGTCTACGCCTACTTCGACGCTGACGAACGTGTGTTCCTCAAATACACCCAGCTCGCTCGCCAGGGCAAACGCGGTGCAACCACTCCGGTTTACCTCGGCCTGTCCAACGAAGACGGCAACCCGCACCAGGGCGTGATGAACTTCGTCGACAACCAGGTCAATCCGAAAACCGGCACCATCCGCGGTCGCGCCGTGTTCGACAACACCGACGGCACCTACACCCCGGGCCTTTATGCCCGTCTGAAACTGGTCGGCAGCGGTACCTACTCCGCTGTGCTGATCAACGATGAAGCGGTCGGTACCGATCTCGGTAAAAAATTCGTACTGGTGATGGATGCCGACAACAAGACAGCCTATCGCGCGGTCGAGCTCGGTCCGAAGATCGAAGGCTTGCGCATCGTGCGCAGCGGCCTGAACAAGGATGACACCGTCATCGTCAAGGGTCTGCAACGGGTTCGCCCTGGCTCGCCGGTCACCCCCGAAGTGATCCCGATGGCCAGTGAACAAACCCTCGCGGCACTCGCACAACAACGACAAGCGCTGGAAGCCAGCAACCTGCCCCAAGTCGCACCTGCCAAGGTCGCGCCGGGTTCGGTTGTGAAACTGGCTGCTGCGACTCCACGCGGTTAAGGGACGACAACTCCGATGAATTTTTCCCAATTCTTCATTTCACGGCCGATCTTTGCAGCGGTGCTCTCGCTGCTGATCCTGATCGCCGGCGCCATCTCGCTGTTCCAGTTGCCGATCAGCGAATACCCGGAAGTGGTGCCACCGACTGTGGTGGTTCGTGCCAACTTCCCGGGCGCCAACCCAAAAGTCATCGGTGAAACCGTGGCAGCTCCTCTTGAGCAAGCCATTACCGGCGTCGAGAACATGCTGTACATGTCCTCGCAATCCACCGCTGACGGCAAGATCACCCTGACCATCACCTTCGCGCTGGGCACTGACCTGGATAACGCACAGGTCCAGGTGCAGAACCGCGTAACCCGTACCGAGCCCAAGCTTCCAGAAGAAGTGACGCGCATCGGTATCACTGTCGACAAGGCCTCTCCAGACCTGACGATGGTGGTGCACTTGACCTCGCCGGACAAACGCTACGACATGCTCTACCTGTCCAACTACGCCTTGCTCAACATCAAGGATGAGCTGGCACGTCTGGGCGGTGTCGGTGACGTGCAACTGTTCGGCATGGGCGATTACTCCCTGCGGGTATGGCTCGATCCGAACAAGACCGCTTCGCGCAACCTGACGGCGACCGATGTCGTTACGGCGATCCGCGAGCAGAACCGTCAAGTGGCGGCCGGTGCATTGGGCGCGCCGCCTGCGCCGAATGCCACCGCATTCCAGCTGTCGGTCAACACCCAGGGCCGTCTGGTTTCTGAAGAAGAGTTCGAGAACATCATCATTCGCTCCGGCGATAACGGTGAGATCACCCGCCTCAAAGACATCGCTCGCGTTGAACTGGGTTCCAGTCAATACGCTCTGCGCTCGTTGCTGAACAACCAGCCGGCGGTGGCGATCCCGATCTTCCAGCGTCCGGGTTCGAACGCGATCCAGATCTCCAACGAAGTTCGCGACAAGATGGCCGAACTGAAGAAGAACTTCCCGGAAGGCATGGACTTCAGCATTGTCTATGACCCGACGATCTTCGTGCGCGGTTCCATCGAGGCGGTGGTCCACACCCTCTTCGAAGCACTGATCCTCGTTGTACTGGTAGTGATCCTGTTCCTGCAAACCTGGCGCGCCTCGATCATTCCGTTGGTGGCGGTGCCGGTTTCGCTGATCGGTACGTTTGCCGTGATGCACCTGTTCGGCTTCTCGCTGAACGCGCTGTCGCTGTTCGGACTGGTATTGGCCATCGGTATCGTGGTGGACGACGCCATCGTGGTAGTAGAGAACGTCGAGAGGCACATCGAGCTGGGAGAAACGCCCGTAGAAGCCACTAAGAAAGCTATGCGAGAGGTGACCGGGCCGATCATTGCGACGGCGCTGGTGCTGTGTGCGGTATTTATCCCGGCGGCGTTCATTTCCGGACTCACCGGCCAGTTCTACAAACAGTTTGCCCTGACCATTGCCATCTCGACCGTGATCTCGGCGTTCAACTCGCTGACGCTGTCCCCTGCCCTGGCCGCCGTGCTGCTCAAGAGCCACAGTTCACCGAAAGATCGCTTTACCAAAGTGCTTGATAAACTATTGGGCGGTTGGCTGTTCCGTCCGTTCAACCGGTTCTTCGAACGCGCCAGCCATGGCTATGTCGGCACCGTAGCCCGGGTTATCCGCAGCAGCGGTATTGCACTGCTGTTGTACGCAGGCCTGATGGTGCTGACCTTCTTCGGTTTCGCCCACACCCCAACCGGTTTCGTACCCGGCCAGGACAAACAATACCTGGTGGCCTTCGCGCAACTGCCGGACGCTTCGAGCCTGGACCGTACCGAAGACGTGATCAAACGTATGTCCGACCTGGCCCTGAAACAGCCAGGTGTGGAAAGCGCCGTGGCGTTCCCGGGCCTGTCGATCAACGGCTTCACCAACAGCCCTAACGCCGGCATCGTGTTCGTGACCCTGAAACCGTTTGACGAGCGTAAAGACCCGAGCATGTCCGCCGGTGCGATTGCCGGTGCCTTGAACGGTCAGTTCGCCGGGATTCAGGAAGCCTACATGGCGATCTTCCCGCCGCCGCCCGTACAGGGTCTGGGCACCATCGGTGGTTTCCGCCTGCAGATCGAAGACAAGGGCAACCTCGGCTACGACGAGCTGTACAAAGAAACCATGAACATCATTACCAAAAGCCACAACGTGCCGGAACTGGCCGCCCTGTTCACCAGCTACACCGTGAACGTGCCGCAGGTCGATGCCGCCATCGACCGCGAGAAAGCCAAGACCCACGGCGTGGCCGTCAGCGACATCTTCGACACCCTGCAAATCTATCTGGGTTCGCTGTATGCCAACGACTTCAACCGCTTCGGTCGGACTTATCAGGTCAACGTTCAGGCTGAACAACAGTTCCGTCTCGAACCGGACCAGATCGGTCAGCTCAAGGTGCGCAACAACAAAGGCGAGATGATCCCGCTGGCGACCTTCATCAAGGTCAGCGACACCTCGGGTCCGGACCGCGTGATGCACTACAACGGCTTCATCACCGCTGAAATCAACGGTGCGGCAGCCCCGGGCTACAGCTCCGGCCAGGCTCAGGCGGCCATCGAGAAACTGCTCAAGGATGAACTTCCTAACGGCATGACCTACGAATGGACCGACCTGACCTACCAGCAGATTCTGTCCGGCAACACCGCGCTGTTCGTGTTCCCGCTCTGCGTATTGCTGGCGTTCCTGGTACTCGCGGCTCAATACGAAAGCTGGAGCCTGCCGCTGGCGGTGATCCTGATCGTACCGATGACCTTGCTGTCGGCCATCACCGGTGTGATTGCCTCGGGTGGCGACAACAACATCTTCACCCAGATCGGATTGATCGTACTCGTGGGGCTTGCGTGTAAGAACGCGATTCTGATTGTCGAGTTTGCCAAGGACAAACAGCAGGAAGGCCTTAACCCGCTGGCTGCGGTTCTGGAAGCGTGCCGTCTGCGTCTGCGTCCGATCCTGATGACCTCCTTCGCGTTCATCATGGGCGTAGTGCCTCTGGTCTTCTCCAGCGGTGCCGGTGCCGAAATGCGTCACGCCATGGGTGTGGCGGTGTTCTCCGGGATGCTCGGGGTGACCTTCTTCGGCCTGCTGCTGACGCCTGTGTTCTACGTATTGATTCGTAACTTTGTGGAGCGCGGTGAAGCGCGCAAAGCGGCCAAGGCGCTGAATCATCAAAAGCAACTGGAGGCGCAACAATGAGCCTGAAAGCCTTCCTGCCGAGCCTGCTGGTACTGGCCCTGAGTGCCTGTGCCGTCGGCCCGGACTACAAGACCCCTGCCACTGAACCGGCCAACATCACCACCGCCACCGATGGCGCTGCCGGTCAGAAGAACTTCGACCGCTCGCGCTTCGAAGGCATCTGGTGGCAGCAGTTCGAAGACCCGACGCTCAATCAGTTGGTGACTCAATCGCTGCAAGGCAACCGTGATTTGCGGGTGGCATTCGCCCGCTGGAAAGCCGCCCGGGCGATTCGTGATGACGTCAGCAATGACGCCATGCCGACCGTTACCAGCCGCGCCAGCAGCGATCTGGCCAAGGGGCAGATTCCTGGCCAGACCACCCAGCGGGTCAACAGCGAACGTTACGACCTGGGTCTGGACATGGCCTGGGAGATCGATCTGTTTGGCCGCATCCAGCGCAACCTGGAATCGGCCGACGCCGAACAGCAAGCGCTTGAAGCCGATCTGTACCAACTGCAAGTCACCATGATTGCCGAACTGGTGGATTCCTATGGTCAACTGCGCGGTGCGCAACTGCGTGAAAAGATCGCCATTGCCAACCTGAACAACCAGCAGGAGTCGCGCAAGATCACTGAAAGCCTGCGTGATGCCGGCGTCGGCGATCAACTGGACGTGGAGCGTGCCGATGCACGCCTCGCCTCGGTCGAAGCCAGCGTGCCTCAGTTACAGGCTGAACAGGTTCGGCAGAAAAACCGTATCGCCACCCTGCTGGGTGAGCGTCCGGACAAATTGACCGTCGACCTGAGTCCAAAGAGCTTGCCGGCCATCGCCAAGGCTTTGCCAATCGGTGATCCCGGCGAATTGCTGCAACGTCGTCCGGACATCCGCAGCGCCGAACGCAAACTGGCCTCCGCCACCGCCCGTATCGGCGTGGCCAAGGCCGATTTGTTCCCTCAAGTCAGCCTCAGCGGCTTCCTTGGCTTCACCGCCGGACGTGGTTCGCAAATCGGTTCCTCGGCAGCCAATGCCTGGGCACTGGGCCCAAGCATCACTTGGGCGGCATTTGACCTGGGCAGCGTGCGGGCACGTCTGCGCGCCGCCGATGCCGATGCAGAAGGCGCGCTGGCAACCTACGAGCAGCAAGTGCTGCTGGCCCTGGAAGAGTCGGAAAACGCGTTCAGCGACTATGGCAAACGCCAGCAACGCTTGATCTCGCTGATTCGTCAAAGCGAAGCGAGCCGTGCCGCCGCGGACCTGGCCGAAATTCGCTACCGCGAAGGCACCGTGGACTTCCTCGTCCTGCTGGATGCCCAGCGTGAGCGTCTGGCGGCAGAAGATACCCAGGCCCTGGCCGAAACTGATTTGTATCGCGGCATTGTCGCGATTTACAAAGCCCTTGGCGGTGGCTGGCAACCCGAGACCGTGGCCAGCAACTAATATTTTAAAGCGCTCCTTTTGGTTGGTCGCAACCAGCCAGTTTTTTAGCCTCGTGCCTCATTCGGTCGCGGGGCTTTTTTTTGTCTGTCCACCGGCCCCTGATATCACACAAGAGGGCTAGGGTTGGTCTTGAGATTTGTGGTCTTCCATGACGGTCACCGTGGCCGTGGTCCCGGCACGCAGGCGATTTTTGGCGAGATAGTCGGCGTCAATCTGAATTCTCACCGGCACCCGTTGCGCCAGTTTGACCCAGGTGTAACTGGGGTTGATGTTTGCCAGCAATCGTCCGCCGGGCAGGTTCTCCCGGTCGGCGATGGCAAAGGCAATGCTTTGGACGGTGCCGCCGAAAGTCTCGCCGCTCATCAACTCGATCCTGACGCGGTCGCCCTCCTCTATTCGCGGCAGCTTGGTTTCTTCGAAGTAGCCACTGACATAAAACGAATCGCTATCAACCAACGCCAACAACGCGCCACCGGCGGCGGCATAGTCACCCTGTCGGGTGAGCAGGTTGGTCACGTAACCGCTGACGGGGGCTTCGACCCGGGTGCGCTGCAAGTCGAGTTCAGCCTGGGTCAATGCGGCGATGGCCAGTTGCACATTAGCCTGGGCCAAACCGAGGTTGGCCTGGTTGCGCAGCAATTCAGCCTGCGCCACCGCCACATCCGTGCTGGACTTTTCCCACTCCTCGCCAGAAATCGCGGCACGATCCTTGAGTGTGCGACGCCGGTGCTCTTCGCTCTGACGCTGCCTGAGCAGCGCCTGGCTGGAAACAATGGTCGCTTCGGATTGCCCCAAAGAGGCTTTCGCCACTTCCACCGAACGCTTGGCATGTTCCACCGCCAGCCTGTAGCGCGCCGGATCGATCTCCAGCAACAGCTGGCCTTTATCGACATGCTGGTTGTCATGCACCGTCAGGCTGACGATGCGCCCCGAGACATCGGCGGACAGGGTCACAACGTCCGCTCGAACCCGTGCATCGCGAGTCCAGGGCGCGCGGGTGTAATGCTCCCAAGCGTACCCGCCGAGGACAAAGGCCAGTAGCACCACCACAACGGTCGTCAGTCGGGCGAGGATCTTCTTCAAGGCATCAGGCTCCCATCACCAGAATCAGGGTGGCGCATACACAGACATATAGGGCGCCTTCGAACAGGGCTTCATGCCAGACGAAACTCAGCACACCCAGGCGGCGCAGGATCCAGTCCAGCAGCAGGAAAATCGGCAAGGCCAGCAACAGGGCCTGGGCGATCGGTGGCAGGTACACGCCGCCTATTTCCAGATCAATGGGCAAGGGCTGGCACTCCTTTGGGTTCGGCGGGTAGAAAGTGTTGGCGATGCCGCTCCAGAAACGACACCACGATCAGCAGCGCCACACGCATCCTGAACACCGACCACAGGTGCTCATGAACCACCAGCTGCAGGTCGTCCATTTCATCGCCCAAGGCATGCAGGTTGGCAAGCAGCAGGTTGAGGTCGATTCCGGGTCGCCCGGCGACCAATCGGCCGGTCTCACGAACGGCGGCCATCAGGCGGTTTTGTTGTTCGGTACTGAGCAATGTGTTGCCTTGCCCCTGTTGCCTGAGCTGGTTCAACGCCACACCCAGCGCCATGCACCCCAGGCTGACCTCGAACAGCTCGCTGGATTGCTTGTCCCGGGTGGCCGGCAACAGTCCCAACATCATGGTCAGGCGATCGACCATGCGACTTTCAAAGGCAAACTGCTGTTCATCGGTCGCCGGGGTCTTCAATAAGGCGTAGACCTGCTCACAATTCTCCTTGAACAGTCGGCGAATCCGCAGATCGGGCCTGAACGGAAAGATCAGCGCATAGACACTCAATGCCAGTGTGGCGGCGCAGATATACGCACCGGCGAACTCGAACCAGGCAATTGCGGTGTTTTGGCCTACGCCTACGTTTTGCGGGCCCAGCAACAACATCGTGGTCAGCCCCAGCCCAATGCCCGTGCCCGTGGTTGGCGGACTGGACAGCCCCACCGCGACGGCATACAGCAACGGGGCCAATAACAAGGCGAGCAGTTCGAAATCGCTGATCATTGGAACCAGCAGGAACAGGTACAGCGCCGACACCACCAGGGCCAGCGCCAGCCCTCGGGCGAAGCTTTGGCTGGCCAGCAATGGCCGTGGGAACGTCGCCATCAACGAGCAGAGAATCCCGACCACGATCATCCCGCCCCGAGCGCCATCCCACGCGGTCTCGATCCAGATCAGGCCGGCGACCATCAATGCACTGAATGCGCGGATGGCGTTCATCGCCGCCAAGGTGAAGTCCAGGTGCAGCGGGTTGTCCTGGCCGCGGAACACGCAACTGGCTTGCCGTCCCTCCTGGATCGCGTCGCTCAGCTCGAGGATCTGCCCCAGTTGTTCCAGCATCCGCGCTTGTTCCCAGCGCAGCGCCCAGGCCAGTGATCGCAGCGTGGCCGGCATCGTTTCGGTAAGTTGCTCGGCCTTGTAGGCCAGGTCATCGAAACGCTGTTGCAAGGCCGAGAAGTGATGCCGCGCGTCGGCCGATAACGAGCGCCCTTGCACCGCCAGATCATCAAGAAAGGCCAGTTCTTCGGCACGCAGGTGCTGAACTTCCAGCGGCAATGCGCCTTCCCAGCGCTCGGTCAGCAATTCCCGCTGGTGGCGCAGCGCTGTCAGGCGCGAGGTCAGCAGCACCAGTTGATTGCCCAGCAACTGCACCAGCTCGTTAGCGCTGCGCAGGCGTGGCGCATCGTAATACAGATGCCGGCGAACCCCTTCCAGCGCGCTGATCGCACCGAGCAATTGCATCTGCCGCCGATGAAAATCCGCCTCGCTTTCTTCGGTGCGGATGACGGCGGCAGCGTGGGTCGCCAGCAGCTTGATGACCTGATCGATCTTGGCAAAGTAATCCCGGGCCACGGCCTCCGGGCGCGCAGTCAAAAGGCTGACGACGCAGACGCAGGCGACCGCCAGCAGCGTCTCGGTGACCCGCGTGACAGCCAGCAGGAACGTGCCATCCTGGTCTGGCACCGCCAGCAAGGCGACCACCACCGCCGTGTAACCGCTCAACACAAACGCCTGGGAGCTGGTGTAGCGCAACAAGGTGCCGCCAGCCGTACACAACGCCAGCCACAACCCCAACGTGATGATGAAAGGCAGCGGCGCCTGGGGAAAGATCGCCATGATCAACACCGCGACTGCCGCGCCCAGGGTGGTGCCGATGACCTGGCCGAAACTGCGGGCCAGGGCCATGCCAGCCAATGGCTGGCTGACGATGACCACCGCCATGATCGACCACTTGGGCTGGTCAAGGTCGAACAGAAAGGCCAGGTACAGCGTCAGCAACCCGGCCGCGATGGTTCTCAAGGCGAACAGCAGCACCCCTGGCCCGGGGTTGAGCATTGCTTTGAAGTACTGCAGAAACGGTTGCATGGAAACACTCGTGGAGTTATCTCCAGCAAGCGTAGTCACTGCTTCGGCGCCGCGACGGGTTTCAATGTCGACGCGACCTGTAGGCAAAATCGTCGCATTTGAACCGAGTCAGAGTTTGACTCACAGCGCCACCTGACCGAAGCTGACGGCTTTGCACAAGCTTGCCAGCTCCCGGATTCCTGCATGTCCCAGTCCCGCCGCTACGCGCTCATCAGCCTTTGTGTCCTGCTCGCCATCGTCCTTGCCTGGTTCTTCCTGCGCACGCCTGCCCCGGTGGTGCCGGAGGCCATCAAGCGCGGCTATAGCGAAGCGCTGACCCAGGCACGTGCCGGGCAGCCCGGCGCCGCGCGGGTGTTGTATCAGCAACTGGCGCGCCCCGACCTGTCGGCCAAACGCCGTATCTGGCTGCATGCTGAACTGCCCAATTACCCGAGCCCGCTAGCCCTGAAACTGGCCGATGCAGACCTGCAAAACCCTTCCCCCGAAGTCCGTGTGGCGGCGATCAAGAGCATCAGCGGGCTGGTGCCCAACGGGCAGCGCAGCCTGTTGATCGGGCCGTTGCTGGAGGACAGCGAACAAAGTGTGCGCTTTGCCGCAATCAACGCCTTGCTGGGCTTGTCGCCGGATGATCTGGGCTTGTATTTCGGGCCTCTGCAACAAGCCATCGATGCCTGGGAGCAGGTCCTGAAGAGCCAACCCGAAAGCGCCGAAACCCAATACCAACTGGCCCGTCTGCACCTGCACAACGCCGAACTGAAAGAGGCACAGCAGGCACTGGAGCGCACCTTGCAGCTGGACCCGGCGAATCTGCCGGCGCTGGTCATGCAGATTGAAGTACTGGATAAGCAAGGCCAAAGCGATGCAGCCCAGCAATTACTGGCAAAACAGTTAAAGGCGCAGCCCAACTCGGCCTACCTTCAACATGCGCTGGGCCTGTGGTTGTTGCATCACGGGCAAAGTGAATTTGCGCTTTTGGGGCTCTCGAAAGCCGTAGAGATCGAGCCCGGCAACAAGGACTATCGTTACGACCTGGCCACCACTTTGCACGACGAGCAAGAGCTGGAGGCTGCGCAAAAGCAGTTGCAGGAGATCGTCCAGCGCCACCCGGCCGACCGCAAGGCGCGGGTGTTGCTGATCAATTACTGGAAGGAAAGCGGCCAGTTGCAGAACGTGCAGATTTTGCTGGCACAACTGGAGCAGCTCAACCCGGACGACCCGGCGTTGCAGCAAGGGCTCTAAGCGTTTTTCGGCACGACCACTCACAGACAGACACAAAAGGTTGAACCGTCGCCACGGCAAAAGGTCAAGTGATCAGGCAGTACATTCAGGCACCTCAGCCTGCTGCCTCGCTTCCCCTAGTCATGAGAGGGCTTTTTTTGTCTACATCTAACGAGCTGTTCAGTGCAAAAGCCGCTACCGGTATAGAGGGTCTGGATGACATCCTCGCCGGTGGGTTGTCCCGAGGTCATGTGTTTTTGCTGGAGGGTGAACCCGGAACCGGCAAAACCACGGTCGCTTTGCATTTTTTGCTGGCCGGCGCTCGTGCCGGCGAGCGCTCGTTGTACATCACCCTGTCCGAGACCGAGCGCGAACTGCGCCAAGGCGCGTTGTCCCACGGCTGGGATCTGGACGAGAACATCCACATTTTCGAGCTGACACCGCCTGAAAGCCTGCTCAATGCCGAGCATCAGCAGAGCCTGCTCTACTCTTCCGACCTTGAGTTGGGTGAGGCCACCAAGCAGATATTCGAAGTGGTCGAGCGCGTCAAACCGACCCGGGTAGTCCTCGACAGTCTTTCCGAAATCCGTCTTCTGGCCCAGAGCTCCCTGCGTTATCGCCGGCAGATTCTGGCCATCAAGCACTACTTCGTGCGCTACGACGCCACGGTGCTGTTGCTTGATGACCTGACCACCGAATCCCTCGATAAAACCGTGCACAGCGTGGCACACGGCGTGGTCCGCCTAGAAGAACTGACGCCTAACTATGGCGCGGAACGGCGGCGGATCCGCGTGGTGAAATACCGTGGACAGAAATACCGTGGCGGTTTCCATGACTTCACCATCATGGGCGACGGCGTGCATGTATTCCCTCGCCTGGTGGCAGCCGAACACCGCGGCGGATACACCCGCCAGCAATTGACCAGCGGGATCAAGGAAATGGACGCCCTGCTCGGCGGCGGTATCGAGACCGGCTCCAGCACGCTGATCCTAGGCCCGGCCGGCACCGGCAAATCGCTGATTTCGATGATCTTCGCCGCGGCCGCCGTGGCGCGAGGTGAAAAATCCGCGCTGTTCATCTTCGACGAAGAGCTGGGCCTGCTGTTCGAACGCATGAAAAACATGGGCATCGATTTGAAAGCCCTGCAGGGCACTGGCAATTTGCTGATCGAACAAGTCGACGCCGCCGAGTTGTCCCCCGGCGAGTTCTCACACCGGGTTCGTCGTTGTGTCGATGAGCAGCAAATCAAAACCGTGGTGATTGACAGCATCAACGGCTATCAGGCCGCGATGCCCGAGGAAAACGCGCTGGTGTTGCACATGCATGAGTTGCTGCTTTACCTCAATCGCCGAGGCGCGGCGACGTTCATGACCGTGGCCCAGCATGGTCTGGTCGGTGACATGCAGGCACCGGTCGACATTACTTATCTGGCTGACACGGTGATTCTGTTGCGTTACTTCGAAGCCCTGGGCAAGGTTCGCCGGGCGATCTCGATCATCAAGAAGCGTACAGGCAGCCACGAATCGACCATCCGCGAATACCGCATTGGTAAAAGCGGCATGACGATTGGTGAGCCGCTGGACGCCTTCCAGGGTGTATTACGTGGCGTACCAACCTATCTTGGTGCCAGCCAGCCGCTGCTCAAGGATGATGCCCGGTGAACAGTTTCGAGGCGAAGTCCGAGCGCGCAATCATTCTCGCGCCGCTGGGACGCGACAGCCAGATTGCTCTGATGATGCTCAACGAGGCAGGGTTCGAAGGCCTTGTCGCCCGCGACCTGATCACATTGTGCAACGAACTGGCACGAGGCGCCGGCCTGCTGGTGATTTCCTCGGAAGCGCTATTGGGTTGTGACCTGGCCCCTCTAATGAGTCTGATCGATGCACAACCGGCCTGGTCAGACTTGCCGATCGTCCTGCTGACCCACCACGGTGGCCCCGAGCAGAACCCCGCTTCGCGATTCGGCCCGCAGCTCGGCAACGTGACCTTCCTTGAGCGTCCGTTTCATCCTGTGACGTTGATCAGCCTGGTCACCACGGCGCTACGGGGTCGACGACGACAGTACGAAGCCAGGGACCGGATGATCGACCTGACTCAAAGCGAACTGCGCCTGCAAACCACGCTCGAAACCCTCGAACAACAGGTCGAAGAGCGCACCGCCCAATTACGCAACAATGAAGAGGCGCTCAGGCAATCGCAGAAAATGGAAGCGGTCGGCCAACTCACCGGCGGTATCGCTCACGACTTCAATAACATGCTGACCGGTATCATCGGCAGTCTCGAGCTGCTGCGTCGGCGCCTGGCCCGAGGGCGCACCGAAAACCTGGACGACCTGATTGATCTTGGGGTGACATCCGCCAACCGTGCGGCAGGCCTGACCCATCGACTGTTGGCATTTTCCCGGCGTCAGTCACTGGATTCCAAGCCGGTGAAAATGAACACCCTGGTGGTGTCCATGGGCGAACTCTTGCAACGCAGCCTCAACGAAAGCATTCAGCTGGACATGCAGCTGGACGAGAATCTGTGGGTCGCCGAGGCTGACCCCAATCAACTCGAAAGCGCCCTGCTCAACCTAGTGCTCAATGCCCGTGATTCCATGCCCGAGGGCGGGAATCTGGTGGTCAGCACCTCCAACCAGCAATTGGACGCGACCTTCGCTCAGGCCAATGGCAACCTGCAACCCGGTGATTACGTTGTCTTGCAAGTCACCGATACCGGTTGCGGCATGCCGGAAAGCACCATCAGCCGAGCCTTTGATCCGTTCTTCACGACCAAGCCGATCGGCCAGGGAACGGGGCTGGGGTTGTCGATGATTTACGGGTTCAGCAAGCAGTCTGGCGGTCACGTCACCATCCAGAGTGAAGTGGACAACGGGACCACAGTGAGCCTGTATCTGCCGCGTTACTGGGGCGAGCTGGATGAGGACACGCAAATCGATGTCGCACACACGCCCCATGCCCAGGAAGGTGAAACAGTGCTCATCGTCGAGGACGACCCGGCGGTCCGCGTGCTGGTCAGCGCGGTACTGAGTGAGTTGGGCTATGCCTTCGTGGAAGCCGGCGATGCCAACAGCGCAGTGCCGATTCTGGATTCGGGCCAGCGTATCGACCTGTTGATCAGTGACGTGGGTCTACCGGGGATGAATGGCCGACAACTGGCGGAAATCGGGCGCCAATACCGGCCTGACCTGAAAGTGTTGTTCATCACCGGTTACGCAGAACATGCCGCAGTGCGTGGAGGTTTTCTCGACCCGGGCATGCAGCTGATCACCAAGCCATTCACCTTCGACCTGCTGACGGCCAAAGTGCGCGAGATGATCAGAATCTGAAAGCCCCGACAAACGGGGCTTTGGGGATAGTCAGGACAGCATGTCCTGCATAATTTCCTGCAACACATCCAGATCGAACGGCTTGCCAAGGATCGGTGCCTTGCGCGTGATCGGGCTGTCGGTTTCGCGGATTTCCTGCGGATAACCACTGATGAAAATCACTTTGAGTTCCGGTCGCAACTTCACCGCAGGCTCAGCGATCTGTACCCCGGAAATCCCGCCTGGCAGACGGAAGTCGGTGATCATCATGTCCAGGTGCGGTTTGCTTGCAAGGATTTCGAACGCCTGCTCGCCGTTTTCGGCCTGCAACACCCGGTACCCTTCCCCCGAAAGATAGGCAGATAAAACCATCAGGATCGAGGGGTCATCCTCGACGATCAATACCACATCTTGTGCATCTTCACTCATGGGAAGCCTTTGTTCGGTCAATTGCTGCTGATACGACCATGGGGTCGATCAGAGGTTGCGTTTATCCGGCTGTTTTCCTATAACGGCAGACAAACGCGAAACAAGGCGCCTTCGCCAATCCGGCTCTCGACGGTGATGGAGCCACCGTGGGCGGTGACAATCTGCTCCGAAATAAACAGTCCCAGACCCAATCCAGCAACGACGGTCTTGGCGGAAACCCGTTCGAATTGCTGAAAAATGCGCCGCTGGTTCTCTTCGCTGATACCGATACCACGATCCTGAACCTCGACCCGCGCCTGGCCGTCCTGAGTGAACACGCGAACATCAATCGTACCCTTGCCACCATAGCGCAATGCGTTGGTCAGCAGATTCGAGATCACCTGTTCGATACGAAATTCGTCCCAATTACCGACAACTGGCTGGTCGGCGGTAAACGTCACCGCCGTCTCGGCGGCATCGATCTGCGGCGCGAAGTTTTGCAGCAGATTGCTGACCAATTTCACCAGATCAAATTGACTGGTACGAATCGATAGCTTACCCGTGCGGATTCGCGACACATCGAGCATGTCCTCGATCAGGCGAATCAGGCTTTTGATCTGCCGCTCGTCCCGGTCGACCATGGCGTGCATCTTGTCCAGGGTGAACGCCGCGGCGTTGTCCCGGGCCAGGTGCATCTTGCGCAACTGGGTCTCGAGGATCAGGCCATTGAGCGGCGTACGCAGTTCGTGGGCGACGATGGACATGAAATCGTCACGCATGCGCACGGCTTGTTCGAGCTCATTCTGGGTCGCCTGCAATTGCTTGAGCAATGCCTCCTGCTCCCGGCGACTTAGCTCCAGCGCTTCGACCTGTTGCTTCATCGCCTTGCTCTGGCGATACAAGTCGACGAACACGTTGACCTTGCTCTTGACCGCATGAATGTCCAACGGCTTGTGCAGGAAATCCACGGCGCCACTTTCGTAGCCTTTGAATGCATAGTTCAGCTCACGACCGGCGGCGCTGACGAACACGATCGGAATGTTCTTGGTCTTCTCCGTGCCGCGCATCAACTCGGCCAGCTCAAAACCGTTCATGCCCGGCATCTGCACGTCGAGTATGGCCATGGCGAATTCATGTTGAAGCAACAACGACAGGGCTTCATCAGCGGACAAGGCTTTGTAGACGATGCGGTCTTCACGCTTGATCAACGCTTCCAGCGCCAGCAAATTCTCCGGCAGATCGTCGACTATCAGCAGTTTGGCTTGGATGTTACTTAGCATGCTATTTGTTCCAGCTCGACAATCAGACGGCCGATGCCGCGTATAGGAAGAATGTGGTCTGGCTGGTGTATATCCAGCGCAGCTTGCGGCATGGTTGAAACTTGAGCTTCGTCGGGGTCCTGCACGACAGTCAGCCCGCCACGTTGCTTGACCAGGGCCATTCCGCGCGCTCCATCCTGATTGGCCCCGGTCAACAGCACCGCTGCCAGCGCCGGACCGTAGGCATCGGCCGCCGACTCAAACAGGAAATCGATGGCCGGCCGTGAATGATGCACTCGGGGCTCCAGGCTCAGGGAGAAACTGCGATCCTGCTCCACCGACAAGTGATAACCCGGACCTGCGAAATACAGCGTTCCTGCTTCGACCAGCGTTTTGTCGATGGCTTCCAGGACAGGCATGGCGACTCGCCGCGCGAACACTTCGGCCAATTGGCTGCGACGTGCTTCAGGCAAGTGCAGCACCACGATGATCGGGAGCACGAACCCCTTGCGCAGCGGGCTGAGAATAGTCAGCAACGCCTCGACACCTCCGGCCGAAGCACCGATCACAATCGCTTCCACAGCAGGCAAACCCGCAGCACTGTTCATGATTTTCGATAAATCCGTTCTTGTTTGACCAATGTCTCGAACTGATTGCCAAAGGCCGAAAAATCCAGGGTTTCCTTACTGCCCAGCACCAGGAATCCGCGATGGCAGAGGGATTCATGAAACAGGCCAAAGGCACGATCTTGAAGTTTTTTATTAAAATAAATCAATACGTTGCGACACGAAATTAATTGAGTTTCTGAAAATACGCTATCGGTCGCAAGGCTGTGATCGGCGAACGTCACGTTTTCGCACAGGCTCTTGTCAAAAATGGCGTAACCGTACGCCGCCGTATAGTAATCAGAGAGCGAACGCTGGCCACCAGCCTGCTGGTAGTTCTGAGTGTAGGCACGGACATTCTCCATGGAGAAAATCCCTTGCTTGGCTTTCTCCAGCGAACGCGGATTGATGTCGGTGGCATAGATGATGGTGCGGTCGAGCAAGCCTTCTTCGCGCAACATTATCGCCGTCGAATAGACTTCTTCGCCTGTGCTGCACCCGGCGATCCAGATCTTGATCGACGGGTAGGTCTTGAGCAGCGGCACCACTTCTTTGCGGATCGCCAGGAAATGCGAAGGGTCACGAAACATTTCACTGACCGGAATCGTCAGCAACTGCAGCAATTGCATGAACGCGGTGGGATCGTGCAGCACTTTCTCTTGCAAGGCCGAAATGGTATTGCACTCGAATTGACCCAGCGCATGATTGACCCGGCGTTTGATAGATGCGCCGGAATAGTCACGAAAGTCGTAGCTGTACTTGAGGTAGATCGCCTCGATCAACAACCGCAGTTCGATCTCGCTATTTCGCTCCACTGAACAATCGCGCTCCACTTAGATACGTTCCATCTTTGGTAACCACACTCGAATCAACGAGAACAGACGGTCCAGGTCAATGGGTTTGGCCAGGTAATCGTTGGAACCGGCCTGCAGGCAGCGTTCCTGATCGTCCTTCATGGCCTTGGCCGTTACCGCAATGATCGGCAGCTTGCGCCAGCGCGGGTCCTTGCGGATCTCGATAGTGGCTTCGTAACCGTCCATCTCCGGCATCATCACGTCCATCAGCACCAGGTCGATGTCCTCGACTTCATTCAATCTTTCAATCGCTTCGCGACCGTTGCGACCAATGACCACGACCGCGCCTTTGTGCTCCAGTGCGCTGGTCAGGGCGAAAATATTGCGCACATCGTCATCCACCAGCAGTATTTTCCGACCCTCGAAGACCTTGTCGCGGCTGCGCGCGGTCTTGAGCATCCTTTGCCGTTCATGGGACAGCTTGGATTCGACTTTGTGCAGAAAGAGTGTGACCTCATCCAGCAGACGCTCGGGCGAGCGAGCGCCCTTGATGATGATCGAGCGCGAATATTTGCGCAGCTCGGTCTCTTCGTCCCGCGTCAGGTTGCGCCCGGTGTAGACGATGACCGGGGGAAATGAGCAGATATCCTCGGTGGACATTTGTTTGAGCAAGTCATTGCCGAGCATGTCCGGCAGCTTGAGGTCGATGATCATGCAGTCGAAATTGGTCGTGCGCAGTTGCTCGAGTGCGTCCTGCGCCAAACCGACGGCGGTGATCTCGATGTCTTCATCGCCGATCAGCCGCGCAATGCTGTCACGCTGCAGATCGTCATCTTCGACCAGCAGCACGCGCTTGACCTTCTGGGTCAGCTTGGCTTCGAGGCGGGCAAACACGTCCTTGAGCTCTTCGCGGGTGGTCGGTTTGACCGCGTAGCCGATAGCGCCCATGTGCATGGCAGCTTCGACCCGATCTTCGACCGAAATGACATGCACCGGAATGTGGCGGGTTGCGGCGTGTTCTTTGAGGCGCTGCAACACGGTCAGCCCGGAATGATCGGGCAAGCGCATGTCCAGCAGAATGGCGTCGGGGATGTACTCTTTGGCCAGGTCGTAACCTTCGTCCGCGCCATGGGCAACCAGGCATTGATAACCCAGCTCATGCGCCAGATCGTAAAGGATGTGCGCAAAATTCGGCTCATCCTCCACCACCAGAATGCACCGGGTGGCGAACGGCGCCTTGGCGCGGTCATCGGCAAAACGCGGGATGTTGACTTCGGCGATCAGCGGCACAGGCGCAGGCGCCGTGGCTGCCACGCGTGGTGTCACGGCGACCGGCGAGGCCTGCATCGGCTCGACCGGCTGATCGCCGGGTTCGACATACTGCTGCGGCAAGACCAGCGTGAACACACTGCCCTGCCCCGGCTCGCTGGTGACACTGATCGAGCCGCCCAGCAAGGCCGCAAGATCCCGGGAAATCGACAAGCCCAGGCCCGTGCCGCCATAACGACGATTGGTGGTGCCATCGGCCTGGCGGAAGGCTTCGAAAATGCTTTCCTGCTGGTCAGCGGCGATGCCTATCCCGGAATCGCGAACAATAAAGGCGATGCCGTCGTTTGGCTGGGACGCCACGGTCAGGCTGACCGTGCCTTTTTCGGTGAATTTCACCGCGTTCGACAGCAGGTTCTTGATGACTTGCTCCAGACGCTGGCGGTCGGTGAACAACATCATCGGCGAACCGGGTTGCAAGTCGACCTCGAACGTCAACTTCTTGTTGGTGGCCATCGGCTCGAACATCGAGCTCAGCCCGTCCACCAGACGCGCCACACTGGTGTTCTCGGGGCGCATCTCCAGCTTGCCGGCCTCGACCTTGGAAATATCGAGGATGTCATTGATCAGATTGAGCAAGTCATTGCCAGCCGAATAGATCGATTCGGCAAACTTCACCTGCTCGGCCGTGAGATTTTCCTGAGGGTTCTCTGCCAGCAACTTGGCCAGAATCAGCGAACTGTTAAGCGGCGTGCGCAGTTCGTGGGACATGTTGGCGAGAAATTCGGATTTGTACTTGCTGGAGCGCTGCAACTCTTCGGCGCGCTCTTCAAGTTGAGCCTGGGCCTGATTGAGCTCGGTGTTCTTCAAGTCCATCGCATCGCGCTGGTCGGCCAGAACCTGCGCCTGCTCGGCCAATTGTTCGTTGGTCTGCTCCAACTCGACCTGCTGGGTTTCCAGATACGCCTGGGATTCCTTGAGAATCCGCGACTGCTCTTCCAGCTCTTCGTTGGCGGTCTTGAGCTCTTCCTGCTGGACTTGCAGCTCTTCATTGAGTTGCTGGGTCTCGGCCAGGACTTCCTGCAAGCGCTGGCGGTAGCGTGCTGCCTCGATCGAAGTGCCGATGTTGCCGGCAATCAGTTCGAGCAACTCAACGTCACGCTCTTCCAGCGGTCGCAGGAATCCCAGTTCGATCACGCCATTAACCCGATCGTCATCGCTGGTCGGCACGACAAGCACGCTGCGTGGCAAGCCCTCACCCAAGCCGGAGCTGACTTTGAAATAGTCGCTTGGTACGTCATCGAGGCGAATCAGGCGGGCCCGGCTCGCCACCTGGCCAACGAGCCCTTCATCACTGGAGATATGCTGATCGCGCTCTTCCTGTTCGCGCGAAAAACCGTAGGACGCGATACGCCGCAGACTGCCATGCTCTTCACGAACATAAAGAGCGGCCACCGCAATGCCCAGGTATTGGGCGCAAAATTGCAGAATGTTGCGCCCCAGCACATTAAGCGACAGTTGCCCCAGCACCTGCTCGGCCAGTTCGGTCTGGCCATTGCGCAACCAGGCTTGCCGTTCCAGTCGCGAGGCGGCGGTTTGCTGCGCCGCCAGGTTGTCGCTGTAGGTCTGCGACAGGCTGAGCAGATCCCGGCGCCCGATATACGCCAGCAAGGCGCTGATAGCGGCGATGAACACCAGGTACAGCGAGATGCTCCAGATCGTGGTGCGGCGCACTTCTTCGTTGCGCGCGGTGCGCAACTGCTGCTCCATGTCGATCACGTCTTCGAACTGCTTGCGGATCTCATCGGTCAGGCGCTTGCCGCGACCGGCCTTGACCGCATTACGGTAATCACCGCTGGCGCGCTGCAAATCGATCATCGTTTGCGCATAGGCAGCCCATTCCGCTTGCAAAGCCTGGAGCCGGCGCAAGCGATCGGTCTGCACCGGGTTATCGGCAGTCAGTTCGAGCAAGGTATTGAGCGCGACCGCGATTCTCGGCTTGGCCGTCTCGTAAGGGTCGAGGAAATGCTCGTCGCCACTGAGCAGGAAGCCGCGCATGCCGGTTTCCAGATCGACGGTCAGCTTCACGGCTTCGTTGGCGTTATTGATCACCCGGTCGGTGTGCTCGACCCACTGGATCACCGACAATAAATAGGTGATCAGCGAGACAAAGAACACCGCACTGATGACGCCGACGCCCAGTGGCAGGCTGATGTTGCGACTCAGGAGTTTGCGAAATCGTTGCTCATCAACCGAAGACACCGTGGTCATGGGGAAGCCTTGTCGAACTGTTCAAAACCAGGGAGTTTGCCCCAAAAAGGCCTTATTGATCTAATTTTCTGAGCAATGGGCGTGCAAACGACTTCTTTTAGCTGCGCCCGCTTGAAAGGAGCGGTTATCCTTGCGCGCCCTTGTACAGCTATTCTTTTTGTACAGCGTTGGGAACTTGTCGGGATCCGTCACTTACTCATGCAAGAGCCCGGCAATTTTGTGCGTCCGGTACCCGCAAACCAATCAATGAGAGCCTCACTATGACCTCCCACCCGTCCATCATTCTTGTTGTCGAAGACGATGCCATCGTGCGCATGTTGATTGTCGATGTGCTGGAGGAGCTGGAGTACACCGTGCTTGAGGCGGACGGCAGCGAGAAAGCGCTCGAATTCCTGAACGATGAAGACCAGTACATCGATTTGATGATGACCGATGTCGGCTTGCCCGTGATGGACGGGCGCGAGCTGGCCACGCAGGCGCGGATGCTGCGCCCTGAGTTGCCGATCCTGTTCGCCAGCGGTTATGCCGAAAACATTGATGTGCCTGAAGGCATGCAGGTGATCGGCAAGCCATTTTCCATCGATCAATTGCGCGACAAGGTCAAAAGCATGGTTTCCCCCCAAAGCGCTGACTAAAGGGCGGTGGACGGAAAAGCACCGAGGCTGTGGTTTAATTACAGCCTTGCTCTCTCTCCGTCTTTTCCCCGCATCAAGGAACGCCCTTACATGATTCAGCCCCGCGCAACCAAAGTCCTGGTCATTGGTTACGTCTGGCCCGAGCCCCGGTCTTCGGCGGCCAGCGGGCATGTGATGCAAATCCTCGATACGTTCTTGCAACAGGGCTGGGACATCACCTTCAGCAGTCCAGCCGGCACCGGCGAACATCGAGCGGACTTGACGGCGTTGGGCATCCGCGAAGTGCCGATCGAGTTGAATAACAGCAGCTTCGATGCGTTTATCAGCGACCTCGCGCCGGACATCGTCCTGTTTGACCAATTCATGATGGAAGAACAGTTCGGTTGGCGGGTAGAGAAGCACTGTCCTGACGCGCTGCGAGTGCTTGAAACATCGGATCTGCAAAGCCTGCGGCACGCTCGTCATCAACGACTCAAAGAACGTTTGAAACACAGTGACGATGCCAATGACTTCAGCGAATTGTTTGCGCCGGCGTTGCGTGAAGAGTTCGAACTGATGGCCGACAGCGATCTGGCCAAACGGGAGATTGCGGCGCTCTACCGGTGTGACGTGAACCTGATGATCTCCGAGGTGGAAATCGAATTGCTGGTCGAGCAGTTCAAGTTGCCACGCAACGTATTGCATTGGTGTCCGCTGATGGTCGATGTGCCGGTTGCGCCGCCGACGGCATTTGCGGACCGGGCGCATTTCTTGAGCATCGGCAACTTTCGTCACGCTCCGAACTGGGATGCGGTGCTCTGGATGAAAACAGCCATCTGGCCGTTGATTCGCGAGCAACTGCCGACGGCTCAGTTGCATATCTACGGTGCCTACACGCCGCCCAAGGCCACCGCGCTGCATAACCCGGCGCAGGGTTTTCATGTCATGAACTGGGCAGAAGATGCGTTACAGGTGATGTCGGCAGCACGTGTGTGCCTGGCGCCGCTTCGCTTCGGTGCAGGCATCAAAGGCAAGATTGTCGACGCCATGTTGTGTGGCACGCCCACCGTGACCACCCCCATCGGTGCCGAAGCGATGCACGGCAATCACCCCTGGCCCGGTGCCGTGGCCCGCACGGCTCGCGAAGTGGCTGACTGTGCGGTGCAGCTGTACAAGGATGAAGCGCTGTGGACGCAAGCCCAATCCCACGGGCAGACATTGCTGGCTGATCGTTATCGACAGTCGGAACATGGCCCGGCGCTTATCGAAAAACTAGTGTATTGCCAACAGCACTTGGCACAACTTAGAAGTCATAACTTCATGGGCAGCATGCTGCGCCATCACCACCACAAAAGTACGCAATACATGGCGCAATGGATTGAGGCCAAAAACAAAGTCCCGATTTAAACTGTGCGTACCGACTTCACATATCTTGCATTACCACTTTGTTGATGAACTCTCTGTTTCTCCTTATAAAGGGTTGGCGAAGTTAGTAACGGATACTACTTCGCCCACACCTATTTAATATTGCAAGGAAGCATTGAATGGACACTATTGTTCAGAATAACTACGCCCGTCACAACTGGATGGCCGCTACGCCGGCCATTGATATATTGTCACTCGCTGAGTTGACACTACCAGGCACTCATAACGCTGGCAGTGACTGGAAGGCATCCTGGCCGCTCATTCCCGGCGCCCATTGGCTGGCCTGCCAGCACGAATCGTTTTATTCCCAGCTGCGCCACGGCTCCCGGGTGCTTGATGTGCGCTTGACCTATGACGCCAGTGCGCAGGGCCTCGGCAAGTTATGCATTCACCACAACGGCTACCGCAACGGGCGTACGTTTGGGCATCTTTTCAACGACGTGGAAAGATTTCTACAAGAAAACCCGAATGAATTCATCATTCTGGACTTTCACGAGTTGAGTGGGGAGGCCTTTGATTTTGACTACTTCAATAAAATGGTGATGCACTTTTTTCGGCATCGCCTGATTCCCAGCCAGAATCACACTTTGAGTCTTGGCCAACTCAAACAACTCAGCGCCAGTCAGCGCATTGTGGTCGCTGCGCCGCGGCACCGGGCAATTGACAGCAACGTGTTCATTCGGCAAATCGAGCATCAATGGTCCGGCATCGCCACCACCAATGTCGCCGAGTTGCAGCAGCACATTACAAAGGTCCTGCGATATCCGCCAGGCACATGGGCGCCGTGGTCCCTTTCGGCGACGAGCTACAGCGCGCTGGGTGGCCCGGTGGATATCCATGACGAACTTAATGCGTGGTTTGATCCGAACAAAAGCGACTGGGCGACCCTGTGCAACATTATCAGCGTCGACTTTATCGAAGAGAGCAATATCGTGTCGTATTGCCGAACTGCAAACCTCAAAAAGGCCGCGAAGCGAGCCAAGTAGTTCGCCGTGCCATCAATGGGCTATTTTTGTGCAGGTATTTCCGTGACTGGCAATGCCGTCGCGCACTTCTATGCTGGGTCATGAATATGGTTCTTACGAGTGTGGGACGCCACCGCACTACACGAACTTCATCGCCCCCAGGGAGGGGGCGAGTCAACGACAAGGATCTGTCATGACCCACAACGCAGGCACCACGCTGGACAAACAAAACTGGATGCGTCACGTACTGGATGTTCATCGGTTGAAACTGACCGAGATTGTCTGGCCCGGTGCGCACAATACTGGCATGGACAAGCAAGCACCCAACTATGACGTGGTGGTCGGCAACTGGACCACCTGCCAGAACGATTCATTTGCCTGGCAATTGGCAAACGGTGCACGGGCATTTGATATCCGCCTCGGTTATACCGAGGGTGCCGACCAGTCGATCTTCTATTTTCATCACAACGGGTACCAGTCCCATCGTGTCCTCGATGAACTGATCACGGCGGTTTTAGCGTTCCTGGATCGTCACCCGGATGAATTCCTGGTGCTGGATTTCCACCAGCTCGGCGACGGGGCCAAACCCTTTGACTATCGAAAATTCAATGCGCTGTTGGTGAGCCGACTCGGACATCGGGTCATACCACCCACCGACGCCCTGAAAACAGTGGGAGAACTCAAGCGCCTCAGCACTCGCCGCAGGGTGGTGTTGGCGGCACCCGCCCAGCCCGATCTGGATCTGGGTTATTTCTGGCCGCGTATCCCGCACAAGTGGATCAACAAGCGGTTCAGCGACACCGATGACCTGAAAACCCACATCTCAAAAACCCTTGAAGACGCACCCTTCGAATCCTTCCTCTGGGCGTTATCGGCGACCAGCTATGCGTTTCTGGGAGGACCTCAAGACATCAAGGCCCAGATCAATGACTGGTTCGATCCCACTCGGGACTGGGTCACTCGCTGCAGCATCATCAATACCGACTTTTTCGATGAGTCAGAGATCGTCCGTTACTGCTGGACAGCCACCAGCATGAACGCCGTCTATGGCAGCGCCCTGCACGATCGGGCGCCGGCCTGACGTCGCAGCGCTACACGCTGGCAATAACTGCTCGGAAAGAGGCATGATCAGGACGCAATGACAATAAAAAGCGCCCAGACATGACCCGAACAGCCAGAGTCACCGACCCCTCCTACGAATTGATGGACGACCACAACGGGTTGTCCATCATCTATCGCCAACATGGATTCCCGTGTCCGTTGGTGCGCTGGCACTTTCACAAGGAGTACGAACTGCACCTGATCGTCGCCAGCTCCGGCAAGGTGTTCATCGGCGACTACATCGGCAATTTCTACCCCGAAAGCCTTTTTCTCACCGGCCCTAACCTGCCACACAACTGGATAAGCCAGGTCGCCGAAGACGAGGTGGTGCCCAAACGCGACATGCTGGTCAACTTCACTGATGAGTTATTCGAAAGCGGTCATCAGGTCTTCGCTGAACTCAAGACCCTCAGCCCGTTGCTTGAGCGCGCGCAATACGGCATCGAGTTTCGCTGCAAACGCACCATTCGCCAGGCCATGACCCTGATGCAGCGCATCGCCGACACCAAAGGCGTGACTCGCCTCGGGCACTTCTTCATCCTGCTGGAATTGCTGGCCGCCTCTGATGATTTTCAATTGCTGTCGGGGGCCACGACACCGCAACTGGCCGATGAGCACAACATCGACCGCACCAACCGGGCGGTGGATTACATCTTTGCCCACTACGCCCGGGAGTTGCCGCTCGAGGAAGTCGCCGCGCATCTGGGCATGAAGCCGACTTATTTCAGCCGGGTGTTCAAGCAGGCTACCGGTCGCTGCTTCATCGAATTCGTCAATCGTCTGCGCATCAGCAAGTCCTGCGAACTGCTGGCCGATGGTGACAAACCGGTGACCGACGTGTGTTTCGAGTCGGGTTTCAACAATATTTCGAACTTCAATCGACGTTTCCAGCAGCTCAAGGGCATGACCCCTTCTCACTATCGGCGGTTGGCGGTACAGCGGTTGACCGAACAAAACATGGGTTAAACCTGTACATATCCG
The DNA here is from genome assembly GCF_024809425.1 of Pseudomonas sp. JAI111. Classification (NCBI taxonomy): domain Bacteria; kingdom Pseudomonadati; phylum Pseudomonadota; class Gammaproteobacteria; order Pseudomonadales; family Pseudomonadaceae; genus Pseudomonas; species Pseudomonas sp. JAI111. Next base: position 80,549 of record NZ_JANUCB010000011.1, read on the forward strand.
ATGCCGTGCCATCACTTGCAGGCTGGCCCCTAAGCCTCCCCCGCCAAACTCCAGTGCAAAATAGTATCGATTCAAGTGCTACGGATGATTTGTCTGATCATCAATTGAAGGCTGTAATCAGCGCACATTCTTCCTGTCATCGGAAGACACAAAAACAATAACTGTCCTTCTGTATCCCTGCGGGTGCAGAAAAGGAGTGCACGATGCAACCTTCTGTAAAAGCTCTGCTAGCCCTCACCTGCATGACCCTCAGCAGCGTCAGTCTCGGCGCTCAGACCCTGACCATCGCCACCGTCAACAACAGCGACATGATCCGCATGCAAAAGCTCTCGAAGACCTTCGAGGCCGAGCACCCGGACATCAAGCTCAATTGGGTGGTGCTGGAAGAAAACGTCCTGCGCCAACGCCTGACCACCGACATCGCCACTCAGGGCGGGCAGTTCGACGTGCTGACCATCGGCATGTACGAAGCCGCACTCTGGGGGGCAAAGGGTTGGCTGGAGCCGATGAAGGACTTGCCCGCCTCCTACGCCCTGGACGACGTTTTTCCTTCAGTGCGTGAAGGCCTGTCGGTCAAGGGTTCGCTCTACGCCCTGCCGTTCTACGCAGAAAGCTCGATCACCTATTACCGCACCGACCTGTTCAAGGACGCCGGGCTGACCATGCCTGAGCATCCGACCTGGGAACAGATCGGCGAATTCGCCAGCAAACTGACCAACAAGGACAAGGAACAGTACGGCATCTGCCTGCGCGGCAAGGCCGGCTGGGGCGAGAACATGGCGCTGATCACCACGGTCGCCAACGCCTATGGCGCACGCTGGTTCGATGAGAAGTGGCAACCTGAATTCACCGGTCCAGAGTGGAAAAACGCGCTGAACTTCTACGTCGAGACCATGAAGAAATCTGGCCCGCCGGGGGCTTCCAGCAACGGTTTCAACGAAAACCTGGCGCTGTTCAACAGCGGCAAGTGCGCGATCTGGGTGGATGCCAGCGTCGCCGGTTCCTTTGTGACCGACAAGACCCAGAGCAAGGTAAGCGACCACGTCGGCTTCACCTATGCGCCGCACCAGACCACCGATAAAGGTTCGGCTTGGCTCTACTCCTGGGCGCTGGCGATCCCGACCAGTTCCAAGGCCAAGGACGCAGCTAAAACCTTCAGCGCCTGGGCAACGTCCAAGGAATACGGGGCATTGGTGGCGGAAAAAGACGGCATTGCCAACGTGCCGCCCGGCACTCGGGCCTCGACGTACAGCGAGGCGTACATGAGCGCCGCGCCGTTTGCCAAGGTCACGCTGGAATCGCTGAAAACCGCGGACCCAAGCAAACCGACGCTCAAACCTGTGCCTTACATCGGCATCCAGTTGGTGACCATTCCTGAGTTTCAGGGCATCGGTACGCAGGTCGGCAAGTCGTTCTCGGCAGCGTTGATTGGCCAGACCACGGTCGACCAAGCCCTGGCCGCCGCCCAGACCTCCACCGAACGTGAGATGAAGCGCGCCGGTTATCCCAAGTAGCCGCCACTCAACCTGTGGGAGCGAGCCTGCTCGCGATAGCGGTAGTCAAGCCATCAGCGATGCGCCGGATGTACCGGCCCTATCGCCAGCAGGCTGGCTCCCACAGTCGAACTTCGTTTGCCTGTTCATCATCGGTTGTGATCACCATGAATACTTCAACTGCCAAAGCTCACATGGACATTCCCCAGCCAGTGCGTAAAAGCCGGCTGACCAATCCCGGCTGGTTTCTGGTCAGCCCTTCGGTGGCCTTGTTGCTGCTGTGGATGATCGTGCCGCTGGGCATGACTGTCTATTTCTCGATGATCCGCTACAACCTGCTCAACCCCGGCGAGAACGAGTTTGTCGGGCTTGAGAACTTCACCTATTTCCTGACCGACTCGGGTTTCCTGCCCGGCGCCACCAACACCCTGTTACTGGTGGGCAGCGTGCTGCTGATCAGCGTGGTGTTCGGCGTCTTGATCAGTGCGTTGCTGGAGGCCAGCGAGTTTCTCGGTCGCGGCATCGTGCGGGTCATGTTGATCTCGCCGTTTTTCATCATGCCCACGGTCGGTGCGCTGATCTGGAAGAACCTGATTTTCCACCCGGTCTCGGGGATTCTCGCCTACGTTTGGAAGCTGTTCGGCGCCCAGCCGGTGGACTGGCTGGCGCATTACCCGTTGCTGTCGATCATCATCATCGTGTCCTGGCAATGGCTGCCCTTTGCGATCCTGATCCTGATGACCGCCATGCAGTCCCTCGACCAGGAGCAGAAGGAAGCCGCACGCCTCGATGGCGCCGGCCCCATCGCGATCTTCTGGCACCTGACGCTGCCGCACCTGGCCCGGCCGATTGCGGTGGTGGTGATGATCGAAACCATCTTCCTGCTCTCGGTGTTCGCCGAAATCTTCACCACCACCAACGGCGGCCCCGGCTACGCCTCGACCAACCTGGCGTACCTGATCTACAACCAGGCGCTGGTGCAGTTCGACGTCGGCATGGCGTCCGCCGGCGGCTTGATCGCGGTGGTGATTGCCAACATCGCGGCCATCGTGCTGGTGCGCATGATCGGCAAAAACCTGACAGACAAAGCCTGAGGCCTGCGCCATGACTCTTCAACAATCCCGTCGCCTGCAAAGCCTGCTGCTGGGTACGCTGGCCTGGGCCATCGCGATCCTGATTTTCTTCCCGATCTTCTGGATGGTGCTGACCAGTTTCAAAACCGAAATCGACGCCTTCGCCACGCCACCGCAATTCATCTTCACGCCGACGCTGGAGAACTACCTGCACATCAACGAGCGCAGCGACTACTTCAGCTTCGCCTGGAACTCGGTGGTGATTTCCTTCAGCGCCACGGCCCTGTGTCTGCTGATCGCGGTGCCGGCGGCCTACTCGATGGCGTTCTACGAAACCCAGCGCACCAAAGGCACGCTGTTGTGGATGCTCTCCACCAAGATGCTGCCGCCGGTGGGCGTGCTGATGCCGATCTACCTGCTGGCCAAGAGCTTCGGCCTGCTGGATACACGCATCGCCCTGATCGTGATCTACACGCTGATCAACCTGCCGATCGTGGTCTGGATGATTTACACCTACTTCAAGGACATTCCCAAGGACATCCTCGAGGCCGCGCGTCTCGATGGCGCCACGCTGTGGCAGGAAATGGTCCGGGTGCTGCTGCCGATCGCCAAGGGTGGTCTGGCGTCCACGGTCTTGCTGTCGTTGATCCTGTGCTGGAACGAGGCGTTCTGGTCGCTGAACCTGACCTCCTCGAAAGCCGCGCCGCTCACCGCATTGATCGCCTCGTACTCAAGCCCCGAAGGGTTGTTCTGGGCCAAGTTGTCGGCAGTGTCGACGCTGGCCTGCGCGCCGATCCTGATTTTCGGCTGGATCAGCCAGAAACAATTGGTCCGCGGCCTGTCGTTCGGCGCCGTGAAATAGCCCTCACAGAATAAGCACAAAAGGAGCGCCACCATGGCCAATCTGAAAATCAAGAATCTGCAAAAAGGCTTCGAAGGCTTTTCCATCATCAAAGGCATCGACCTGGAAGTGAATGACAAGGAATTCGTGGTCTTCGTCGGCCCTTCGGGCTGCGGCAAATCGACGTTGCTGCGCCTGATTGCCGGCCTGGAAGAAGTCAGTGGCGGCACCATCGAACTCGATGGCCGCGACATCACCGAGGTCAGCCCGGCCAAGCGTGACCTAGCCATGGTGTTCCAGACCTACGCCTTGTACCCGCACATGACCGTGAAAAAGAACATGTCGTTCGCCCTCGACCTGGCGGGCGTACCGAAAGCCGAAGTGGAAAAGAAAGTCGGCGAGGCGGCACGCATTCTTGAACTGGGGCCAATGCTGGAACGCAAGCCCAAGCAACTGTCCGGCGGCCAACGCCAGCGCGTGGCCATCGGCCGGGCGATTGTGCGCAACCCGAAAATCTTTTTGTTCGACGAACCCCTGTCCAACCTCGACGCCGCCCTGCGCGTGCAGATGCGTCTGGAACTGTTGCGCCTGCACAAAGAACTGAAAGCCACGATGATCTACGTGACCCACGATCAGGTGGAAGCCATGACCATGGCCGACAAAGTCGTCGTGCTCAATGGCGGCAAAGTCGAACAAGTCGGTTCGCCGCTGGACCTGTATCACCAGCCCGCCAACCTGTTTGTCGCCGGGTTCCTCGGCACTCCGAAAATGGGTTTCCTCAAGGGCAAAGTCACCCGCGTCGAAAGCCAAAGCTGCGAAGTGCAGCTGGACGCCGGCACCCGTATCAGCCTGCCATTGAGCAGCGCCAACCTGAGTGTCGGCAGCGCGGTGACGCTGGGCATCCGCCCGGAACACCTGGAACTGGCGCAACCCGGCGATTGCACCCTGCAAGTCACCGCCGACGTCAGCGAACGCCTGGGCAGCGACACCTTCTGCCATGTCGTGACCGCCTCCGGCGAAGCCTTGACCATGCGTGTTCGCGGCGATCTGGCCAGCCGTTATGGCGAAACATTGAGCCTGCACCTGGACGCCGAACACTGCCATTTATTCGATGCTGACGGTGTGGCGCTGACCCGCCCACTACGCGCAGCAGCCTGATTTCAGAGAGACTTTGATGAAACTCAATAAACAGAACCTGCACCGCCTCGCCCCCGAGGTGCTCCTGCCCGCCTACGCCCTGAGCGACACGCGCCAAGGCATTGCCCACATCGGCGTCGGCGGATTTCACCGCGCCCATCAGGCGTATTACACCGACGCCTTGATGAATACGGGCGAAGGCCTGGACTGGGCAATTTGCGGCGTCGGCCTGCGCCCTGAAGACCGCCGCGCCCGGGACGATCTGAAGGAGCAGGATTACCTCTTCACCCTGTTCGAGCTGGGCGATACCGACGACACCGAAGTCCGGGTCATTGGCGCAATTCGCGACATGTTGCTCGCCGAGGACGGTGCAGCCGCGCTGATCGACAAACTTGCCAGCCCTGAGATTCGCATCGTCTCGCTGACCATCACCGAGGGCGGCTATTGCATCGACGACAGCAACGGCGAGTTCATGGCGCACTTGCCACAGATTCAGCACGATCTGGCTCATCCCGATTCCCCCAGCACCGTGTTCGGTTTTCTCTGCGCGGCGCTGGCCAAACGTCGCGCCGCCGGCACGCCTGCGTTCACCCTGATGTCGTGCGATAACCTGCCGCACAACGGCGCAGTCGCCCGCAAAGCCTTGCTCGCCTTCGCGTCTTTGCGCGATGCCGACCTGCGCGATTGGATCGACCGCCATGTCAGCTTCCCCAATGCCATGGTCGATCGCATCACGCCGATGACCAGCACCCAACATCGCCTGCAACTGGCCGACAAACACGCGGTCGACGATGCCTGGCCGGTGGTGTGCGAACCCTTTGTTCAATGGGTACTGGAAGACAAATTCGTCAATGGCCGACCGGCCTGGGAAAAGGTCGGGGTGCAGTTCACCGACGACGTTACGCCTTACGAAGAGATGAAAATCAAACTGCTCAACGGCAGTCACCTGGCGCTGACCTACCTGGGTTTCTTGAAGGGTTATCGTTTTGTCCACGAGACCATGAATGACCCGCTGTTTGTGCGTTACATGCGCGCCTACATGGACCTGGACGTCACCCCGCAACTGCCGTCCGTGCGGGGGATTGATCTGACTGACTACAAGAACACCCTGGTCGAGCGCTTTTCCAATCAGGCAATTGCCGATCAACTGGAGCGCGTGTGCTCGGACGGCTCCTCGAAGTTTCCCAAGTTCACCGTGCCGACGATCAACCGTCTGATCGCCGATGGTCGCGAGACCAAGCGGGCTGCGCTGGTGGTGGCGGCCTGGGCGCTGTACTTGAAAGGCGTGGACGAGAATGGCGACACTTATTCGATTCCAGACCCACGGGCGGAATTCTGTCAGGCGTTGGTGGCCGATGATGCGTTGATCACCCAGCGGTTGCTGGGCGTCGAGGAGATTTTCGGCACGGCGATTGCGCATTCGCCGGAGTTTGTGGCGGCGTTCGAATGGTGCTGCAACAGCTTGCGGGATGTGGGTGTGACGCGGACTTTGGAGCGGGTGCTGGCTGACTGATCGTTCCCACGCTCTGCGTGGGAATGCAGCCCGGGACGCTCCGCGTCCCATCCAAAAGCGGACGCAGAGCGTCCATTGAGGCATTCCCACGCGAAGCGTGGGAACGATCTGTATGGGGGATTCATGGCAAACCAACAACTATTCCTCGGCATCGACTGCGGCACCCAGGGCACCAAGGCCATCATCCTCGACGCAAGCAGCGGCAAGGTCCTCGGTCAGGGCGCCGCTGCGCACACCTTGATCAGCGGCGCCAACGGTCGTCGTGAACAAGACACGAATCAATGGCTTGAAGCGTTCGCGTCGGCCACCCGCCGTGCCCTGCTCGCCGCCAACGTCGATGGCCAGGACATTCTCGGCATCGGCGTATCCGGCCAGCAACACGGGCTGGTCCTGCTCGACGATCAAGGCCAGGTGCTGCGCCCCGCCAAGCTCTGGTGCGACACCGAATCCGCGCCGGAAAACGACCGTCTGCTGGCGCAACTCGGCGGCGAAAAAGGTTCGCTGGAACGCCTCGGTGTGGTCATCGCGCCGGGCTACACCGTTTCCAAACTCCTGTGGACCCAGGAACAGCACCCGGATTTGTTCGCCAGAATCGCTCGCATCCTGCTGCCCCACGACTACCTGAATTACTGGCTCACCGGCCGCAGTTGCAGCGAGTACGGCGATGCGTCCGGCACCGGTTATTTCAACGTGCGCACCCGACAGTGGGATGTGCAGCTACTGCGCGACATCGACCCGACCGGACGCCTGCAAGCCGCGTTGCCAGAACTGATCGAGGCGCATGAAGCGGTCGGCACGATCCTGCCGGGCATCGCCGAACACCTGGGCATCAACCCGCAGGCACTGGTCTCCAGCGGCGGTGGCGACAACATGATGGGCGCCATCGGCACCGGCAACATCAAGCCCGGAGCCATCACCATGAGCCTGGGTTCTTCGGGAACGGTGTACGCCTATGCCGACCAACCGAAAGTCAGCCCGGATGCCTCGGTCGCCACCTTCTGCTCCTCCAGCGGCGGCTGGCTGCCATTGATCTGCACCATGAACCTGACCAACGCCACGGGGGTCATTCGCGACTTGTTCGACCTCGATATCGAACGCTTCAACGATTTGGTCGAACAAGCGCCCATCGGTGCCGAAGGCGTGTGCATGCTGCCGTTCCTCAATGGCGAACGCGTCCCCGCCCTGCCCCATGCCACCGGCAGCCTGCTGGGCTTGACCATGACCAACCTGACCCAGGCCAATTTGTGTCGTGCTGTCGTCGAAGGCACCACCTTCGGTTTGCGTTATGGACTGGACCTGCTGCGCCAGAATGGCTTACAAAGCCTGCGCATTTGCCTGATTGGCGGCGGCTCGAAAAGTGCGGTGTGGCGCCAGATCGTCGCCGACATCATGAACACCCCGGTCATCTGCACCGAACAAAGCGAAGCCGCCGCCCTCGGCGCAGCGATTCAGGCGGCGTGGTGCTTGTCCTGGGCAAACGGCCACGAGGACAGCCTGGCTGACCTTTGCGCACGTTGCGTGAAGCTCGACCCGTCCAGTGAAACCCTGCCGATTGCCAACAACGTGATGGCCTTTCAGCAGGCCTATGAGCGCTATCAACAGCATGTCGCAACCCTTTAAAGAGCGAACAACTATGTATCTGGTGTGTGGCGAAGCGCTGTTCGACTTCTTCAGCGAAGACGATGCCAGCGGCCTGGCTTCAAAAGTAAATTTCAAGGCAATTGCCGGCGGCTCGCCTTTCAACGTGGCAGTCGGCTTGCGACGGTTGGGCGTGGACGCGGCGCTGTTTGCCGGGTTGTCGACCGACTATCTGGGCCGACGTTTGCAGCAGGTTTTGCAGGATGAAGGCGTGCGCCCGGACTATCTGGTGGATTTCGCCGCGCCAACCACGCTGGCGATGGTTGCCGTCGGTGCCAATGGCTCGCCGCATTACAGTTTTCGCGGTGAAGGGTGCGCCGATCGGCAGCTTAAAGCCGAGCACCTGCCGAAGCTGGGGTCTGACGTGCGCGGTTTGCACATCGGCTCGTTTTCGCTGGTGGTGCAGCCGATTGGCGATACCTTACTGACGCTGGTGCAGCGCGAAAGCGGCAAACGCCTGATCAGCCTTGATCCGAACGTGCGGCTCAATCCTGAGCCGAACATCGAGCTCTGGCGTTCGCGGGTTGCCACGCTGGTGGAGCTGGCTGACCTGATCAAAGTCAGCGATGAAGACTTGAGCCTGTTGTATCCCGAGCAGGATCCGCAGCGAGTGATTGAAGGCTGGCTGCAGCATCGCTGTCAGTTGGTGTTCCTGACCCGTGGCGGCGAAGGCGCGACAGTGTTCAGCAAGGGGCATGGCTCGTGGTCGGTGCCGGCGTGTGCGGTAAAGATCGCCGACACCGTGGGCGCTGGCGATACCTTTCAGGCCGCGCTGATTACCTGGCTGACGGAGCAGCAACTGGATTCGGTTGAAGGTGTGGAATCGCTTGAGCGCGTACAAATCGACGGGATGTTGAAGTTTGCGGTGCAAGCGGCGGCGCTGACGTGCAGCAAGACCGGGCCGGATTTGCCGTATCGCCACCAGCTAACCTGACTGATCGCTGATCGATCGTTCCCACGCTCTGCGTGGGAATGCAGCCCGAGACGCTCCGCGTCCCTTTTACGAATTGGAACGCGGAGCGTCCCTTGAGGCATTCCCACGCAGAGCGTGGGAACGATCGGTTAGAGCAGCGAAAAGTTGTAACTCACAATCAACCGGGTCTCATCCACATCCCGGGCGAACTTCTCGTAGTTGGTCCGGTACGTCGCGTTTCGCAAGCGCAGGCTGACATCCTTGAAAGCCCCGCTCTGCACCACATACTTGAGCTCGCTGTCGCGCTCCCACTCCTTCCCTTCCTGATCACTGCCCAACACCTTGATGTGATCACCGTTCACATAACGGGTGAGGAAGCTCAGTCCGTTGATGCCGATTGCCTTGAAGTCATAGTCGTAACGTAACTGCCACGAACGCTCCTGCGCCGCCGCGAAATCGTTGACCTGCACGTAGTTGACCAGGTACGGATTGGTCCCATCCAGATACGGCATCGAGTTGTCGCCATTCATGCGCTGCCAACCGGCGCTGAACGTGTGACCACTGATGGCATAAGCAAGCATGCCGCTTAGCGCACGGTTATCGATAGAACCGGCCTTGGCATCGCCGCTGTCGGCACTCTTGAGCACGCGCATGTCCGCTTTCAGGACGCCATCGCCCAATGGCTGGTTGGCCAGCAATCCCACGAAATGCTGACGATAGATGTCTTCCAGTTCGGCGTAGTGATACTGGGCGGTCAGGCGCTCGTTGATCTTGTAGTCGAAGCCGTACATGTCGAAACGATCGGCGGTGATATTGCAGGCATAGCGCTTGTTCTTGCAGTGAACGCGAATGTCCTGCCCATCGGTGGAATCGCGCGCGGTGTATTGGTCCAGGCGCGCCGCCATGAAAGTCAGGTCCTTGACCTCTCTGGAGGTCAGCATTGCGCCGTTGAACATTGTCGGCAGCAATCGACCGTCGTTGTACTTGAGCAACGGAACATCCGGCAACAGCGCGCCGTACTTCAAGACGCTCTGGGACACACGCACTTTGGCGGTCAACCCGAGTTTCGCGTACTGATCCTCGGAACCGCGGGGGTCCTGCCCCGTGGACGGCAGCAAACCGCTGCCGCTGCTGTCGGGGCTGGAATCGAGCTTGAGCCCGAGCATGCCCAATGCATCCACGCCGAAACCGACGGTGCCTTCGGTGTAACCCGATTGAAGATTGAGAATAAAGCCCTGAGCCGACTCATCGCGCTTCGAAGCGCCCTGCTCGGTGGACGTATGCCCGTCGCGAAAGTCGCGATTGAAATACACCGTGCGCGATTCGATGTTCGCCTTGGTGTCGTCGATGAAACCGCTCGCCTGAGCCTGGGCAATAAAACCGGCGCACAGGACTAAAGCGCCGAAGCCCGAAGACTGGCGCGCGGTGATAAAAGGAAATGGGGGACGCATGAAAAAAAGCTCCAACAGTGCAGCGTTTGCGCAAGGCGCAATAAGCCAAAGAAATAGCGTTCGCCCCGGACATGTAAATGACCAGGGTGAAGCGGACACACGGGGGTGATCGACAATGATGGCAGAAGGCTTTCAGCGGCTACAGGCGACTTTAGTCTGAAAATGACTGTCAGTTTCTGGCTGCCACGAACGAGTGGCGCAAAGGTGATTAACGAGGGATACAGCCACAACCCCCGTATTCATTGGCCGAAACCTACTCTCTAGGGGTTTTCCCGATGGTTGCAAGCCCCGGCGCCTACGGCATTTGCGCCTTGAACGGGGCGGTTTAATGCTGCACCATCCGCACCTGCTTATTCAAAGGACGGAATTAAAGGCATGCTGGACGCGAACGCTACCCATATTTCCCTGACGCTGGAAGGCGTTTCCGTTGACCTGCAAGTGCTCAGCTTCGTCGGTCGCGAAACCCTCAATCAGCCGTTCTGTTTCGACATTGAACTGGTCAGCGCCCGCCCCGACCTGAAACTCGAAGAGTTGCTGCACAAGCCTGGCTGCCTGACCTTCGGCGCCACCGGCGAAGGCACCATCCACGGTCTGGTGTATCGCATCGAACAAGGCGATTCCGGCAAAAGCCTGACGCGCTACAGCATCAGCCTGGTGCCGCAACTGGCTTACCTGCGTCACAACCATGACCAGCAAATCTTCCAGCATCTCAGTGTGCCGAAGATCATTGCCCAGGTGCTTGAAGCACGCGGCATTCTGTCTGACGCGTACAGCTTCCAGCTCGGCGCGATCTACCCCGAACGCGATTACTGCGTGCAGTACGACGAATCCGACCTGCATTTCATCCAGCGCCTGTGCGAAGAGGAAGGCATTCACTTCCACTTCCAACACAGTGCCAGCGGTCACAAATTGGTGTTCGGCGATGACCAGACGGTTTTCCGCAAACTCGCGCCCGTGACCTACCAGCAAGACTCCGGCATGGCCGCGACAAAACCGGTAATCAAGCGCTTCAACCTGCGCCTGGAAACCCGCACCACCCGCGTCAGCCGCCGCGATTACGACTTCGAAAAACCCGGCATCCTGCCCGAAGGCGCCGCCAAAAGCGCCTTCGCTCCGGACCTGGAAGACTATGACTATCCCGGCCGATTCACCGACCGCGCGCGTGGCAAACAACTGGCGACCCGAGCCCTGGAACGCCACCGCAGCGACTACCAACTGGCCGAAGGCAAAAGCGACGAGCCCACCCTGGTCAGCGGCCACTTCATGGCCCTGAGCGAACACCCGCGCGCCGAGTGGAACGACCTCTGGTTGCTGCTTGAAGTGGTGCACGAAGGCAAGCAACCGCAAGTGCTTGGCAAAAACGTCACCAGCGACGTCACCGATAACAAAGACGATTTCCATCAGGGCTACCGCAACCGCTTCCTCGCCACCCCGTGGGAAGCGCACTTCCGCCCTGCCCTCGAACACCCCAAACCGAAAGTCCTGGGCAGCCAGACCTCCATCGTCACCGGCCCGCCCGGCGAAGAAATCCACTGCGATGAATACGGCCGCGTCAAAGTGCAATTTCACTGGGACCGCGACGGCCAGGCCAACGACAACACCAGTTGCTGGCTGCGCGTCGCCACCGGCTGGGCCGGCAGCGCCTACGGCGGCATCGCCATCCCGCGCGTCGGCATGGAAGTGCTCGTCACCTTCCTCGAAGGCGACCCCGACCAACCACTGGTCACCGGCTGCCTGTTCCACAAGGAAAACGTCGTCCCTTACGACCTCCCCGCCAACAAGACCCGCAGCACCTTCAAAACCCTGAGTTCGCCAGGTGGCAACGGTTACAACGAGTTTCGTATCGAAGATAAAAAAGGTGCGGAACAGATCTACCTGCACGCCCAGCGCGACTGGGATGAAAACATCGAGCATGACCAGAAGATTCGTGTCGGCAATGAACGCCACGACACCGTTGAGGCCAATGTTTTCAGCGAGTTCAAGGTTGAAGAGCATCGTATTACGCAGCTTGACCGCAAGACTGAAGCGCGGGCGGATGATCACCTGACTGTGGCGGCGACCCAACATGTGAAGGTCGGCACGGCGCAGTTTGTCGAGGCGGGTCAGGAGATCCATTACCACGCCGGCGAGAAGGTGGTGGTTGAGGGAGGGATGGAACTGACGGCCAAGGCCGGGGGGAGTTTCGTCAAGGTGGATGCGGGGGGCGTGACGATCAGTGGGGGTGAGGTGAAGGTGAATACCGGGGGCTCGCCTGGGGTGGGGACGCCTGCTGCGCCGTTGTTGCCGGGGCCAATGAAAGCGGCAGATGCGGATAGAGCGGGCAAAGTCCCGACCCCGTTGCCCAAACGCTTGAATGAATCCGGCATCACCCCTTTGTGCGGCAAACAGAGTAACGGCGCTTGCAGCCGTAAGGATTGCACATGCATGTAAAAGCGTTGAACGCCCTCCTCGCCGAACCCCGTCATGCGTTCGAGCAACTTCCAAGAGAATCATCCAGCCAGGCGCTGTGTTTCATCATCGACCGCACTCGCCAGCCAGAAGCCATGAGCCGCCTCTACCGGGTCGGCGAGCCAATGAATTCTCAAGGGTTGTTCATCAGCACCGATTTCGCCGAGATCGCCGCTGACGGCCCCTTGTGGCTCACCGCGCCTTGGGGCAGCCGACTGGCAGTCGAAGCCGCAGCGCTTTGCGCAGAAAACTTTGCCGGTATCGCCCTGACCACTGACGACCCGGTCAAGGCCTTGGCCCATGCACGCTGGTTGCTACGCGCCAATGACGGTTCCGGTGGCCAAAGCCTGCTGAGCTATCACAAGCCAAGCCTGTGGGCTGCACTGGCCTACTCCGCCGGCGAAACCGCCCACCAGCTCTTCGGCCCGTGGCAACACGTATACACCCCTGCCTCAACCCATTTCGGAGCCCGCAACGGCAACTGGTTGAGCTGGCGCCCAGTCTCGGAACTCAAATGGCTGGGCGACGTCTCGGCATTCAACCTGCCGGAAGATGCGCCGAAGATCCAAGAGCGACTGGGTTGGGTCTACTGGGTCGATGAGCAATACGCCGCATTCGGCGAACCGACTGACGAAGAGCTGCCCAACATCGCGACAAACCTTGATGTATTGGTCGCTCACAACATCTACGAAGGCCGACATTTGCTCAAACTGGCCGACATCGCCAACGGCCCGCTGCTCGAAACGCAGCCCCAGGCCATGGCCATCCTGCAATCCAGGGAAGAGTCGTTCATCAAGGTTGAACAGCTGAACCAACTCGCCACCAGCGCCGCCTGATGAACCCGTCCGCGTAACGAATGAATGGAAGCATTTATGGAATCCAATACCAGTACTACACCTGACACCTCAACGGCACCTGCTGCACCAGCAGCAGAAGAAACCTGTGCGAAGCCACCACGGGACATCGGCGAGCAGCCCGACGCTCCAGATGAAACGCCAGGCTCGCATGACAAAGTAAAAACGCCGTGTTCAACAACCTACGGAAGCGCGATTTATGACACTGAGAACGAGTCATTCTGGCTGCTTCCAGATCGCACAACCTCGGCACTCAAAGAAGCGGCTAATGATTTGGATCAAAAGGTCAGCACGAGCAAATCACCCGAGGAACGTAAAAAAGGCCTTTACAGCACCGGTTTGCTTGAATACTTCCTCGAACCCAAGTTGGGTAACTTTCTCGCGGGCGAGCAGCAAGCGCGAATGCTCGAGATTGAAGCGCAATACCCTAGCATCAGTGATCTCGATGCTACGTTGCTAGAGGCGCAGCAGCAGAGAAAGGCTGCAACAGCGCCTGCCCCGACTCCCTCGACGCCGCTCACCCGACTTGAACAAGATGACATCAAAAAGTCCGAGTGGATGGCCGCGCAACAAGACGCAACGCGGGTGCGCGGAATTCATAGTGAATGGCAAACGTTGAAGCGCGTTGCCATCGCCGCCGCCAAAGAAAAGGGCTACGCCTACGAAAGTGGAAATCTGTACTCGCCCGAAGCCATTGCGGCTCGCGAGGGCGTGCAGAAATACCTCAAAGCTCGAGAAACCTTACTCAAAGAAAAAGACCTGGCCACTTTAGGCTCCGCTGAACTTGCGCCATTGCTGGCTGCAGACAAAAAGCGGCTAGACGATGTCGCGACTTGCGGGACGAATAACCAACTCCCTCTGTGTACTTACGTACGCGACCAGGAAACACAGCGCTTAAAAAGAAAAGCGATCTATGTCGCTTACCTTGATTCCATTACCCATGTTGCTCAATACGGAATCGCGTTACCCGAATTCGCCCTGATTCCTGCAACCGGCGCTTCGGTCGAAGGTGGTGTCGACTTGTTCAAGCAATACTTGGCGCTTGAGAAGAAGCAAACAGAAGTCAACGAACGCCTCAGCACAAAATATAAAGGCTGGATCGAAGCTAGCGGCCGGCAAGCCAAAGCTCCGGCAAACCTTGTTTCCCTCGAGCGTGCCGAATGGGACCGTTTGCAGGCAGAAAAAGAAAAGTTGCGGCTACAGGCTGAGAAGAACATGGAAACCGCGCCCGTTCGACGGCACCTTTTGTGGGAGCCGGAGCAATTCCAAGCCAAGCCAATGGATCGGCTCGTCAAGGATGGTTTTCCGCTGCATGAAATGAGCATGTTGGACGATCTGAAGAAACCACTGACTTACCTCAGTATGTATTCGCTTCCAAGACTTCAAAAAACACTCAAAGACGACTGGAAAAAGGTCGGCGCCAAGGTCAAAGACCTTAAAAAGCGTCCAGGCGACAGCACTGGAAAAGCGGCCACCGACAGTGAACTTAATTTGTTCGGCCAATGGCTAGAGCAGGAAGGCGCACTGCGAATCAAGGACCAGGAAAGTGACTGGTTTTCTGCTGAAGGCTGGTTCGAGATTGAAAAGTTCTACAGTTTCCTGCAAGCCAAAAAGTACGAAGTCAGCGGCCTTGAAAGTGCGAGTTCCCGTAAAGAATGGGGCGTACGCTTGCAGCAAGTTCTGTTCAAAGACAATGTGCGCAAGACTTTCCGCATATTCGATATCAGCCCACAGGCGCAACTGGTTCGCTGCCTGACGTCGTCGTCGTCGTCCAAGGACATCATCCACAGATCAACCAAGGTCGAAGGCCCCGCTTTTACCGTAGCGGAAGGATTTAAAGCTTCGGCCAAAGCGTCATTCGGCGTCGACCTCGCCCGTGGCGAAGTCGAACTGTTCAAAGTCGATCTACCGGAACGCAGCAAAGCCAAAGAAATCACATTCACCTATCTGGACGCTAGTAGCGTCCAGCAAACCCTCAATCTAGGCCGGTTTTCGTTGTATCTCGGCGCCAAGGCCTGGGGTTATGCCGGTGCTTCCCTGCTGCTTTCCTCCGAGATAGCACTGGATGTTGGCAACGCCGGATTCCATTTGGCCCCGCCTGAACCCGTGGTCCGTACCGGAGACAAGCGCGACTTCGCTCAGACGCAAACCAGCAACCAAATCAAAGGAGCCCCCACCAACCTGCAAGTGCAGAATGGAGGCAAAGCGGCATTCAATTTGTTCGCAGGTTTGCAATCAGGGATCATGGTTACCGGCGCCTTGAACTGGGCCCCTCCTTCCGAAGTCGCGCTGCTACAAAGGGCACCCTCACCCGGGTCTAAAGGCTCGATGAAAGCCAACGAGTGGTTCAGCCTCGCCCGTTTGACCGCTGAACTAAACGTGGCGGCGGGTTTGGGCGCCAAGGGCGAAGCGAGTATTTCGCTGTATGATGGCCGCTTGATTCTGGTGCTGAAGGCTTCGTTGGTAGCGGGGCCAGGTGTGGGCGGCGCTTTCAAGTTCGAAGTGGGTTACGACGCGGTGACAGAGTTGATCAACCTGTTTCGGCGAGAGCTTTATAAAAACAAGCAGAATCCATTTATTATGGTGGATGACAAGGCATTTACCTTGATGTCCAATTTAAATACTTTGGCTGTATGTGGTTTTGATGTGGGCATGGTGTATTTGCTTGGGATTGACATGGTGATGTCGATCTATGAATCGTTAACTGCCACGGGCAAAGGTGGACCGATTGCGGATGCTATTATTTATTATGGGAACCAAGCGGAATTAGAGGAATGGTGCGTTAACGCAATCCCGGGAGCGTTGGGCCCACTACTCATGACTTTAATAAGCCCTGCAGACGAATTCAGTATTATCAGTACCAATTCGTCGGACGACAAAGCAGAACGCAAATACGACAAAAACCAAGCGCACCTAATTCAACAAAGAGCAATTGAGCGTATTCTTAGATGGATATTAGATAACGCAAAAAAACAGAATACCGTCGATAAAGCCCAGAGCCAGTTCGAGGAGATCTGCATGCGCATGAATCGCTTTGGATTAAAGCCAGCAAATGAAACGCAACTTTATTGCGAAAATCGACTGGCGCTTGACAACTTTATGTCAGATGCAGTTCTAAGACTTGCCGATCCAGAAAACGACAAAATGCGTACTCGATATGCCCAACATGTGAAATTATTAGGCGCAATTAGTGATAATTACTGCCAACGCAGCCAATTTTATGGCCGAACATATTTACCCGCCGGTAGAGCCGAGTACATTGGTCCAGGCCAGTAGAAACTGAGGACAACACATGCGCCAAAAACTCACACTCGCTACTGCAATTTTTTCCCTGCTTTTTTCTTGCCAATTGCTTGCAAAACCTACGGCTGAATTGACTGCAGCCAAACAAACGGGAATAGCTCTTTACAATCAATACAAGATGGCGCCTGCAATACAGTATTTGACGATAGCCGCAAAAGGAGGGGATGCGGAATCTCAGTATTATTTAGCCGAATCAATTAGAAATACAAAACGTTACATGACTGAGGAGGCGCAACAATGGTACGAGGAATCAGCAAACCAAAATAACATTTATGCAATGATACAGCTCGGACGAAGTGGTGATAATCTCTGTATCAATATGGGCAACTGCCCTAAAAGTACAAAAACACCGGCGCAATGGTTGAAAGGCGCGCTAGATTTGACGAAACCTGCTGCTGAAAGTGGTGATCCCGAAGCGATGTACTTAATGTATGAACTAACGCTTAAGGACGAATGGCTGGAGAAATCTGCAAATTCTGGACATGCATTAGCTCAATACTGGATGGCAATTGGAACCAGGCAAGGGGACGGCTTCTTCTTACCGTGGAAGCGGCATGAGGCAGTCGGAAATTGGCTGAAACTATCTGCAGAAGGAGGCTACCCTCCTGCAATGATGGAGTACGCTGCGTTTATTTATGAGGATCAAGGCGATTTGGCGGTGGCACGTCATTGGATTATCGAAGCAGCCCAAAAAGGGTACAAGTCAGGAATCAGTAGTTACGGCGCATATTCGGCGCATTCACCATCACTTTACGACTTCCCATTAGATAGGATTAAAGGTTATGCGTTGACCTCATTGCTATCTGAACTTGACGGCGGTGGAGATGTACAGGTCTACGTAAATGAAACCCTGCCGGAAATCGCCGAAAAAATGACATCTGAAGAAATTTCAGAAGCTAACGAATTTGCAAAAAACTGGAAAGCGACTCATCCACCTTTGTCATTTTTTCCTGATAAATTGAGTCGCTAACATAAATGAGTATCCACTTAGTATGCGCGCTATTAATTACTGTGCTTTCAAGTAGCGCACTCGCGCAACTATCCCCAAAAGAACAAGCAGCAAAAGTTCGAGGGCTAATCCTCTACAATCAATACAAAACTGTTACTGCCACCCCCTTCCTGACCGTTGCCGCTGAAGCTGGGGATTACGAAGCACAATATTTTCTAGCAGAATCATTGAGAACAAAAAACCACTACATGACCACCGAAGCCAGACATTGGTATGAAGCTGCTGCTCAAGGTGACCTGTATGCCATGATCCAACTCGGCCGCAGCAAAAATGATATTTGCGACCTGAAAAATGATTGCCCCAAAGATAAAAAGAAACCGGTTGAGTGGTTAAATGAAGCCCGAGATTTAGCAAAACCCAAAGCAGAAGCAGGAGACGCCGAAGCTATGTACATCATGTACGAGCTTACGCTAGAAAAAAACTGGCTTGCAAAATCAGCCTCGGCCGGTTTTGCGCTTGCACAATATTGGATGGCCGTGGGCTACAAGCAAGGTGATGAATTTCTTCTACCATGGAAGCGCACAGAAGCAATTGAAAAATGGTTCAAAGCCTCTGCAGAGGGCGGATATCCAAAATCGATGATGGAATATGCGGCGATCTTGTACGAAAAGGGAGATATGGATGGTTTTCGCCATTGGAATGAACAAGCAGCATTGGCAGGCTACGCATCTACAGTTTATGGCTATGGATCCGATTTAGCTCATGAACCAGACAAATATGGCTTTCCATTCGACATAATTAAAGGCTATGCACTTGTATACTCTTTGAGAGAACTCGACGGCGGTGGCGGGATTCAGGCCAGAGTCGAAAGCAAACTCCCAAAAATTGCGGCAAAGATGACACCCGAACAGATAATTGAAGCTAAAGAGTTCGCTCAGAAATGGAAGATTACTCATCCTCCGCTTTCATTTTTCCCTGATAAGCTGAGTCGTTAAACGCGGTGAAAAATTTATTTTTATGGGGCCTATTAGCACTGACATTTTTAGCTAGCGCGCAAACTCAACTAACACCTGAACCAAACACAGCCAAGACAAAAGGAATAGTACTTTACAATCAATACAAAACAGTTACTGCCACCCCCTTCCTGACCGTTGCCGCTGAAGCCGGAGACTACGAAGCACAATATTATCTAGCCGAGACGTTAAGAAAAAATAACCGTCATATGACGCCTGAGGCTCAAAAGTGGTACGAGGCCGCAGCAAACCAAGGTGACTTCTATGCGATGATCCAACTGGGTAGAAGTGACGATGACATGTGTAAAGTTATGGAAAACTGTCCGGACACGAAAAAAAAACCGATTGAATGGTTAAATCAAGCGCAGCGTTTAGCCAAGCCTAAAGCCGAGCAAGGCGACTCTGAGGCCATGTTCATAATGTATCAACTTACAATAGATCAAGACTGGTTAGAGAAATCTGCAAACGCCGGTCACGCTATTGCGCAGTACTGGATGGCAATCGGGGAACAAGAAGGGAGTGGCGTTTTTCTCCTGCCCTGGAAGCGTTCAGAATCTATAGCCAAGTGGCTAAAAGCTTCTTCTGAAGGCGGTTACCCTAAGGCAATGATGGCTTACGTTGCAGTCCTGTACAAAGAAGGCGACATGGACGGGGTCCGTCATTGGCTGGAAGAAGCAGCAAAGACTGGAGAGCAGAATGCTGTAAGTACCTATGGGGCTTATTTGACCCACACTCCTGACAGGGTCGGTTACCCCCTGGATTTAGTAAAAGGTTACGGACTCATCTCTCTTTTGAAGGAGCTTGATGGCGGAGGCAGCGCTCAGGTTTACCTTGAAGAAAAGTTACCTGAAATAGCAGCCAAAATGACTCCGGAGCAAATCACAGAAGCTGATGAGTTTACAAAAAAATGGAAGGCCACTCACCCGCCGCTATCGTTTTTTCCTGACAAGCTGAGTCGTTAAACACAGTGAAAATTTCATTTTTATCGGGGGCTATTGGTTCTTGGGATTAAGCATGAAATAGATCAACATCTCTCCATAAAAAATCCAGCGCCGACGGGTGCTGGATTTTTTTTGAGTTTCAGATATCAGACCGGCGCCTTCCACCCCATCATCCGCTGCTGAGCCACCTGCAACAGGTCAAAACCATCCTGAGTCAGCAAGTAAACCGCATGCGTAATGTGTGGAATGTCTTGAACATCGCCGTGCTTGAAGCATTGGCAGTGGAGCGTTTCGAGTAGCTGGCTGGAGGCTCGGATGCGCTGTAGTGCGGCTTCGAGAATGTCTTGGGGATTGGCTTCTGTGTCGATCAACAAAGGACTTGAGTCGGTGACGCCGCTGTTGATTGAACGATAGCGATCTGGGAACGGATTTAGCGTTGGCATAGTAAGTTACTCGTCTGTTTTGAAGTAACCGCCGCACCGTGACCAAACGATGGGAGGCGGACTGTATACAGGCTTGGTCAACCGAGAACAGCAACTCAGCTCGCCCGAAGGCGTCCTGCACACAGCCGCCACAATAATGCGCCATAGGACGTAGATGTCCGTAAGGCGAACCATGGCACACATATGTGCACTGTTCTCGCAGGTGACCAAACCCGATCGCTGATTTTGCAGCGAGCCCAAACACTACCCGCCCACCCCATCAGGCGAAAGTCGACAAGTCATCTGACCGTGTAGGACCAAGCCGAACATCCCGTAGATCGTTTCCCACATGAAACTTCTGACAGAAACGCCTCACGACAGACGGCGTTCAGCCGGGTTAACCATCGCTTAACCCCGCGGTCCAAAACTTTACTGGACCGCACGCCCTCAGAGCCCTCTGACGCCCAGTGCGGCAGGTTCGACGCCAATCCGTCGAGCTGACTTAACGTCTGCACGGGAGATCGTCACATGAACATCCGCACACTGCTGGTTACTTCTGCCCTCGCCTGCACCGCGTTCACCGGGCTGGCCCAGGCCAATGACACTTCCTCCTCGCAAGCCGTGCCCTACCACTACGGCATGCCGCTGAATATCAAGAAGGTCGTTGCCTTGACGGAGCCCAAGACAGAGGAGTGCAAAGTGATAACCGCTGACATGAAGTACATCGATACATCAGGCAAGCCTGAAGAAATCAGCTACCGAAAACTTTCCGACGCTTGCAGTTATCAGAACTGACTGAAAAGTCTGATTTAAAACTTTGCGGTATTCCTGTGAGGGGTTCTGGCGCTATGCTTTGCGCCTCCCTCACTGCCGCAAGGATTGGCCATGCAGTTTTCGTTTCGCACCTTGTCGACCTTCACTTCCCTTTTGTGTTTTCTGCTGGCCCTGGTCTGGGGTTTCGTACCGGACGTGTTACTTGCGATCTGGAGCATTGAGTATTCATCGGCGACCGGATTTGTGGCACGACGCAGTGCGGTGTTGTTTGCAGCGCTGGGGGTTATTTTCTATCTGGTGCGAAACGAGGCACCATCGGTCACTCGCGGCGCACTGAGCACCGGGTTTACCGTTGGATGTTTCGGTTTGGCAACGCTGGGCTTCGGCGAATGGCTCAATGGCCATGCCGGTCCAGCCATCTTGCTGGCAGTGTTGGTCGAGCTGGCGCTGGGACTGGGATTCGTCCAGACCCGGCGCGCATCGGCGGAACTCGAAACGGCGGGTTAAACCGCTCTCCTGTGTGGATGCAGAGTCTGGGCGTTGGACTGAGGCACCAGATCAGTGCGCAGACCTGCAATCAGTTCGTGGATTTCCCGGATACTGTTGAGCTGTCTGGCATTTATTCCAGTGACCGTCAGATCGGCGTGATCTGTTTCACGGTCGGAATACACCTTGACGGTCATTAATGACAGATCCGGTGAAACCGTGCATTGGCAGCGTCTGGGTAAAAAACTGCTTTCAATGATATTGCGAAGTTCCAAGGCAGAAAGAAACATGGCGACCCGCTCCTAAATGTGAGACTGCCGATAAAATTTCAACGTCGGTGGGTGCTGAGATCTCTCGCTTTACTTCCTTTGCGGGATTTCTATGTCTCAATGACGCACCGTTTTCTCGTTCAGGCTGACTCAATACTGTTCCGGCCAACTTAAGTCTGATTGAGCATAAAACATGCCGGGATTTTCGCTGTGCAGTTCATCGGCAAATCAAGGATTTAGTGACACAGCCAAGAAAGTGCCTCATGCAATATGCAAGGAGGGCCTGTTTCTGCCCTGCAATTTCCCCGAGCGGGTTTGCATTAGCGGTAGGCGGCAGTAAGAATGCGCCCAGTGATTTCAGTATCCGCTGACCCTACTCACACGCAAGGAGGCATCATGGGTTCTTTGACCTTGATCAATACCGTCGGGCTGATTGTTGCCGGCCTGTCGACTGTGGCTCATGCCGCAAAACTGGAGACCGTCGCGCCGTTCCCCAAGCCCGAGAGCGGTTATACCCGCCAGGTCATACACGTTGCCCCACAACCGCAGGAAGAAAACTTCCAGGTTGAGGTGCTGGCCGGCAAGACCCTGACCGTGGACTGCAACCGTCAGCGCCTGGGCGGTATCCTTGAAGAAAAAAACCTTGAAGGCTGGGGTTATCCCTTCTACCGCCTGGAGAAAGTCATTGGTCCGATGAGCACGCTGATGGCGTGTCCTGATGGCAAAAGCAAACAGGACTTCGTACCCGTGGTCGGCGACGGCTTCATGTTGCGTTACAACAGCAAGCTGCCAATCGTGCTTTACGTGCCCAAGGACGTTGAAGTTCGTTATCGGATCTGGTCGGCGTCGAGCAAGGTCGAAAAAGCCGTTCAGGAATAACAAAACCCTTCTTCATGCCGGGGCGCCACTCAACGCGGCGCGCTCGGCAACATGGCGCAAACTGTCAAAGTTGATGTTGGCGCCCGAGTCGATCGCCACCAATGTCTGGCCACGCACACCGGTTTGTGCGACATACTTTTTGATACCCGCTACCGCCAACGCGCCGGAAGGCTCAGTGATCGAGCGGGTATCGTCGTAGATATTCTTGATGGCGGCGCACAACTCATCATTGGAAACCGTCAGCACTTCATCGACACAAAACCTACAGACCTCAAATCCATAAGCGCCAATCTGCGCCACGGCCACGCCATCGGCGAAAGTGCCTACGTTGGGCAGGACCACGCGCTCATTCGCCTGCAATGCAGCGTACAAACACGCCGAATGTTCTGACTCGACGCCGATGATGCGGACGTCCGGGCGCAGGTATTTGACGTACGCCGCGATGCCGGCGATCAAGCCTCCACCGCCCACCGGGACGAAGATCGCATCCAGCGGCCCTTGATGCTGGCGAAGGATCTCCATGGCCACGGTGCCCTGCCCCGCGATCACGTCCGGGTCGTCAAAGGGCGAAACGAAGGTGCGACCGCTTTGTTCGGCCAGGCTCAGCGCGTATTCGAGGGCAAATGGAAAACTTTCGCCGTGCAGCACGGCATCGGCACCACGACTGCGCACCCCAAGCACTTTCAACTGGGGTGTCGTGCAGGGCATGACGATGGTGGCAGCGATTCCTAACTCTCGCGCGGCCAGGGCCACGCCTTGGGCATGATTACCTGCCGAAGCGGTGATCACCCCGCGAGCCTTCTGCTCATCGCTTAGCTGCACGAGCCTGTTGTAGGCACCGCGAATCTTGAAGGAAAAGGTTGGCTGTAAATCCTCGCGCTTGAGCAGCACCTGATTACTCAGGGTTTCGGACAACGCAGGCGCCGCTTGCAACGGCGTACGCACGGCCAGTTCATACACGGGCGCGGCAAGGATCTTTTTTACGTAGTGCTCAAGCAAGGTCTGCTGGGAGGGTGTCGTGCTCATGGTCGTCTCCTGACGTTGATCGCAACCCAGGAGACAGAAAGTAAAAACCCGCCTCGAGGGCGGGTTGGGTGCTGCAGTCGTGAGCTAGCCCGCCAAATAAGGAATGGCGGTAATAATGCTTGGCTGGCAGCGCAGTACGGTGAAAGTCATGACTGGAAATTAGCCGGACGCCGATGGCAAGTCAATGGATAGCGGACTGATAACTACTGAAGGATCGGGTTATTTCAGGCCTAATTTGTACAAGCCACCATCATCCTCATCAGTCAGCACATACAAGTAGCCATCCGGCCCCTGCCGCACATCGCGAATGCGTTTGCCCAGTTCGCCGAGCAAACGCTCTTCATGCACCACTTTGCCGCCTTCGAGTTGCAAGCGGATCAGATCCTGGCTGACCAGCGCGCCGATGAACACGTTGTGCTGCCAGGGCTTGAAGCGATCGGCGTCGTAGAACGCCATGCCGCTTAGGCCGGGGGACTTTTCCCAGACATGGTGCGGGGGCACGGTGCCTTCGGCGGTCTTGCCCTTGGCTTCCGGGATTGGTTCGCCGGAATAGTTGATGCCGTGAGTCGCCAGCGGCCAACCGTAATTCTTCCCGCGCTCGATGATGTTGATTTCATCGCCGCCCCGAGGGCCATGTTCATTTTCCCAGAGGGTCCCGGCCCACGGATTGAGCGCCGCACCCTGAGGGTTGCGATGTCCATAGGACCAGATTTCCGGGCGTACGCCGGCCTGGCCGACAAAGGGATTGTCGTCCGGCACCTTGCCATCCGGGTAGATCCGCACCACCTTGCCCTGCAACTTGTCGAGGTCCTGGGCCGTTGGCCGGTCATTGTTTTCGCCCAGGGTGATGAACAGGTAGCCATCCCGATCAAACACCAACCGTGAGCCGAAGTGATTACCGACGGAGAGCTTGGGTTCCTGGCGGAAGATCACCTTGAAGTCCTTCAGGGTTTTCAGGTCTTCGGACAATTGTCCTCGCCCGACGGCCGTGCCGGCCTTGTCACCCGCGCCGCCGCCCTCGGCGTAAGACAGATAAACCATACGGTCCTGCTTGAAGTCGGGCGACAGCACCACATCCAACAAACCACCCTGCCCCTTGGCCCACACCTTCGGCACGCCATCGATCGGTACTGAAAGCTTGCCTTCGTAATCGACGACCCGCAGGTTGCCGGGCCGTTCGGTCACCAGCATGCCCTTGCGATCGGGCAGGAACGCCAGGGACCATGGATGCTCCAGGCCTTTGGCAATCGGCGTGACTTCGAGGGTGCCCTGCTCGCTTTTCATGTCCTGGGCCGGCGCCGCAATAACCGGCGCCGTGGCGGTGATCAGTACACTGGCGCAGAACGTGGCCAGGAGGGTTTTACGCAACATGCACGAATCCTTTTGTCGTTTGAAGAGCGGGCAAGAACACGGTCCTGCCATTCAACGGTTACTGGTGTCGTCGTCTCGATGCGGCGGATTGGGAATGAATTTCGGTGGGCTGGCGGGCGGCGACCGATCCTGCGGGTAGCGATTGCCGATGCCGCCATTATCGAGCGTCGGCGGCCGTGGCACCGGCACCGTGTTCGGCCCGCGAATCGCCGGGGCACTCGGTTGCGTGCCTTGCATGCTATTGGGATTGGCCCGACGAATAGGGCTGTTGTAAGGGTTGCTCGACGTACCCGTCGGGCTCTGCGCCAGCAGCATTGATGAAGGTGGCGCGGCTTGGGCCAGACCGCCCAGCAGGCCACTGAATGCCAATACGGTGCAGCCGAACACGAGTCTGTTCATGGGGAGCCTCTCGACACCTGCGTGGATAGGGTCTTCGATAGCACGCTACGCCGGGGGTTCGGATTTGTTAACCAAAACCTCCTTCACAAGATGTAACTCCCGGTGACCGCCCAGCAAAACCGGGCCGCAGCCCGCTGAAACTTTTGCGCGTCGACGCAGGTCACCTGAACACATCACTCGCGAGTAGACGACCATGGCACGGGCAATCTGGAAAGGCGCAATCAGTTTCGGTCTGGTGCATATCCCTGTGGCGCTGGTCTCGGCGACGTCTTCCCAGGGCGTGGATTTTGACTGGCTGGACAGTCGCAGCATGGATCCGGTGGGTTACAAGCGCATCAACAAGGTCACTGGCAAGGAAGTCACCAAAGAGCACATCGTCAAAGGTGTGCAGTATGAGAAGGGTCGCTACGTGGTCCTCAGCGAAGAGGAAATCAAGTCCGCGCATCCCTTGTCGACGCAGACCATCGACATCTTTTCCTTTGTCGACAGCGACCAGATCCCCCTGCAAAACATCGACACACCCTATTACCTGGCGCCGGACAAACGCGGCGGCAAAGTCTATGCGCTGTTGCGTGAAACCTTGAGCAAGACCAATAAAGTCGCGCTGGCGCACGTTGTGCTGCACACCCGACAGCACTTGACCGCGCTGATGCCGCTGGAATCGGCGATGGTCTTGGTGATGTTGCGCTGGCCTGCCGAAGTGCGCAGTCTCGATACGCTGGAACTCGGCACTGAAGTGACCAAACCCGAATTGGCCAAGGGTGAGCTGGATATGGCCAAGCGTCTGGTCCAGGACATGAGCGGCGACTGGAGCCCCGAGGACTACCGCGACAGCTTTGAAGACAAGATCATGGCGCTGGTCGAGAAGAAGGCCAATGAAGGCAAGATCGAGGATGTCGAGACGGCGACCGGGGAAGAGGAACGTAAAACCGCTGATGTCATTGATTTGACTGAATTGCTCAAACGCAGCCTGGGCGGCAAGAGTGCCGGCAAGGCCAAGGCGGCGACTAAACCGACTGCGCAGAAAAAAGCCACGAAGACTTCTCGTGGCTGATTGATGATTTTGCGTGTGGCTTAAAGCCTATTCGCGGGCAAGCCCGCTCCCACAGGGTTCAGCGTCAGCTCAATAATTTGCGGCGAACGCTGAACCTTGTGGGAGCGGGCTTGCTCGCGAAAGCATGGCAAGCCGCGTGCTTCTCTCAGATCAGCACAATAACCGCCAGCAACCCACCAAAAAGCGCCCACTTCTCAAGGTAATACCGCTTGCGATTAGTCTTCTTCAGCGCCTTGCCCCGCAAGCGGATTTTGTAGATTTTGGTGAACAACCGATTGATCCCGCCGGTCTTGTCCCCTACATCGTTCGGCGCACCGGCGGCCGACATCACGTTACGGCTGAACCAGGCGTTGAAGGCCGCTGCCCAGCGGTATTTCATCGGTCGCTCAACGTCGCAGAACAGAATGATGCGGTTCTGCTGCGTGGTGTTTTCAGCGTAATGAATGAACGTCTCGTCGAACATCACCGCTTCGCCGTCGCGCCAGTGGTAGTTCTGACCGTCGACATTGATGTAGCAACCGGGGTCGTTTGGCGTGTTCAGGCCCAGATGGTAACGATACGAACCTGCATACGGGTCGCGGTGACGGACCAGTTTGGAGCCCGGCGGCAGTTCGGCGAACATCGCCGCCTTGATCGAGCCAATACCCTGCAGCAATTCAGTGGTACGCGGGCAGAGTTTCATCGCGGAAGGATGGCTGTCGCCGTACCACTTCAAGTAGAAACGCTTCCAGCCAGTCTTGAAAAACGAGTTGAAGCCGACATCGTCATATTGGTTGGAGCGCTTGATTTCACCTGTCTGGAGCAGGTTCTGCCCTTCTGCGCGGATTTCTTCCCAATGCTCCTGCAGCGGGCTCAGATCAGGAAAATCGGCCGGATTGAGGTAAGGCTTGTTGGGGATCTTCGAGAACAAGTAAAGGAAGCAATTGATCGGCGCCAGAAACGTCGAGTGATCGCTCAGTTGACGGCCCAGTTTATGGCGCACCCGACCGCGCAGGTGGACGTACGCAATGGAGACAACATATATAGCGGCAATGATCAGTTTCACGGAAATCGTCACACGTCAGAAGTAAACAAACTGCGTCCCCGGGTGGCCTCGCGCCCCTGGGGTTGTGTGCAGCGTCTGAATACACAACAGCGGTCTCAATGATGCGTTCTTGAGCCTGTGCCGACCGTCGGCAAAAGGTCGATAGATGGCATTTTAGCCATTGTTTGTAACAAATAGTTAGCTTGCAAATGTGAAAATCTGTCCGCTGATGCCACCAAAGTGCCCGCGGAGTCTCAACGCCCTATCGTTTAAAGAGCCAGACCAGTACAATCGCCGCCAAACATTACGCGCCCCCCTTGGTTGATGACGGGAATGAACCCCGTCTCAGCGCACTTCGACTCGGGCCAAGCGCTCCATTGCTGCTGTCCACTTATTGCCAGATGGACCTTCCGCTTCTGACCGGGATGCATTTCCTGTGGTTCGAAAACCGGAAACGGGTACTGAATCGGTACTGCCGCACCCTTAGCTATTCTGAATGCTTCGCAGGAAAAACCTTTGATCTCTACAGCTAACATCACGATGCAGTTCGGCGCCAAGCCGCTATTCGAAAACGTTTCGGTCAAATTCGGCGCGGGCAACCGCTACGGCCTGATCGGTGCCAACGGTTGCGGCAAGTCGACATTCATGAAAATCCTCGGCGGCGACCTTGAGCCATCCGGCGGGCAGGTCATGCTCGAGCCGAACGTGCGTCTGGGTAAATTGCGCCAGGACCAGTTCGCCTACGAAGAATTTACCGTCATCGACACCGTGATCATGGGTCACGAAGAGCTGTGGAAGGTCAAGGCCGAGCGCGACCGCATCTACTCGCTGCCGGAAATGACCGAAGAAGACGGCATGGCCGTGGCCGAGCTGGAAACCGAGTTCGCCGAAATGGACGGCTACACCGCCGAATCCCGTGCTGGCGAACTGCTGCTGGGCCTGGGTATCGGCATCGAGCAGCACTTTGGCCCGATGAGTGAAGTGTCCCCGGGCTGGAAACTGCGTGTGTTGCTGGCCCAGGCGCTGTTCTCCGATCCTGAAGTGCTGTTGCTCGACGAACCGACCAACCACCTGGACATCAACACCATCCGCTGGCTGGAAAACATCCTGACCCAGCGCTCCAGCCTGATGATCATCATCTCTCACGACCGTCACTTCCTGAACAGCGTGTGCACCCACATGGCTGACCTGGATTACGGCGAGTTGCGCCTGTTCCCGGGCAACTACGACGAGTACATGACCGTGGCGACCCAGTCCCGCGAGCAGCTGCTGTCGGACAACGCCAAGAAGAAAGCGCAGATCTCGGAACTGCAATCGTTCGTCAGCCGCTTCTCGGCCAACGCCTCGAAAGCCAAGCAAGCGACCTCCCGCGCCAAGGCGATCGACAAGATCCAGCTGGCCGAAGTCAAGCCTTCGAGCCGTGTGAGTCCGTTCATCCGTTTCGAACAAACCAAGAAGCTGCACCGTCAGGCGGTTATCGTCGAACGCATGGCCAAAGGCTTCGATGGCAAGACGCTGTTCAAGGACTTCAGCTTCCAGGTTGAAGCCGGCGAACGCGTGGCAATCATCGGCCCGAACGGTATCGGCAAGACCACCCTGCTGCGCACCCTGGTCAACGAACTGACCCCGGATGCCGGCACCGTGAAGTGGACCGACGCCGCGGAACTGGGCTACTACGCCCAGGACCACGCGCACGACTTCGAAGACGACTGCAACCTGTTCGACTGGATGGGCCAATGGACCCAGGGCGGCGAGCAAATCGTTCGTGGCACCCTCGGCCGCATGCTGTTCTCCAACGACGAGATCCTCAAGTCGGTCAAGGTCATTTCCGGTGGTGAGCAAGGTCGCATGCTGTTCGGCAAGCTGATCCTGCAAAAGCCGAACGTGTTGATCATGGACGAACCGACCAACCACTTGGACATGGAATCCATCGAGGCGCTGAACCTGGCGCTGGAGAACTACCCGGGCACGCTGATCTTCGTCAGCCACGACCGTGAGTTCGTATCGTCCCTGGCCACCCGCATCATCGAGCTCAGCCCTAGCGGCGTGATCGACTTCAGCGGCACCTATGACGACTACCTGCGTAGCCAGGGCGTTGTGTTCTAAACGTTCGCTATAAATGAAGAGCCCCGTCCTGGTGACGGGGCTTTTTTTTGCTCTGATCGTTCACATGCGCAGCAAAGGAATGCAGCCCCAGACGCTCCGCGGCCCTTCCAGAGCCGAACGCGGAGCGTCCGTTGAGGCATTCCCACGCAGAGCGTGGGAACGATCAGTCAAAATTCGGCGCTTGATATAGTTAGCCTGCTTTCCTTTATCTCAGCCCCACGCCATGATGCAGTTCTCCTACCGCCGCCCGCGAACGAGCCCTCATGTCATCGCAGCAAACGCCCCCGCAAAGCTCCATGGCGATCACCCTGCAGATCGTCTCCATCGTTTTCTACACCTTTATCGCCTTCCTCTGCATCGGCCTGCCGATTGCGGTGTTGCCGGGCTACGTCCATGAGCAGTTGGGTTTCAGCGCAATCATCGCGGGCCTGACCATTGGCTCGCAATACCTGGCCACCTTGCTCAGTCGCCCCATGGCCGGGCGCATGTCGGACACCATTGGCACCAAACGGGCGATTGTCTACGGATTGTCGGGGATCGTGTTGAGCGGCGTTCTGACGCTGATTTCAACGTTGCTGCAAAGCTACCCGCTGCCAAGTTTGCTGATCCTCATTGCCGGTCGCTTATTGCTGGGGATTGCACAAGGATTGATCGGCGTGGGCACGATCAGTTGGTGCATGGGCCAGGTCGGTGCCGAACACACGGCCCGTTCGATTTCGTGGAACGGCATCGCGTCCTACGGCGCCATCGCCATTGGCGCGCCTTTGGGCGTGGTGATGGTCGGTGAATATGGCTTCGCCAGCCTGGGGATTGTGCTGTCATTGTTGGCCCTGGCGGCGTTGCTGCTGATCCGCAACAAACCTTCCGTGCCGGTGATTCGCGGTGAGCGCCTGCCGTTCTGGGCGGTGTTCGGGCGGATCGCGCCGTTTGGTGCGAGCCTGAGCCTGGCTTCGATCGGTTACGGCACCCTGACCACCTTTATCACCCTTTATTACGTCAGCCGAGGCTGGGCCGGCGCTGCTTATTGCCTCACGGTGTTTGGCGTCTGCTTCATTCTGGCGCGGCTGCTGTTCATCTCCAGCATCAGCCGCTTCGGGGGTTTCACCTCGGCCATCGCCTGCATGACCACTGAAACCCTGGGCCTGGCGCTGCTGTGGCTCGCGCCTTCGACCGGTTATGCGTTGATCGGTGCCGGCCTGACCGGGTTTGGTTTGTCGCTGGTCTATCCGGCATTGGGTGTCGAGGCGATCAAGCAAGTGCCCAATTCCAGTCGTGGCGCGGGCTTGAGTGCCTATGCGGTGTTTTTCGATCTGGCGCTGGCGATTGCCGGGCCGCTGATGGGCGCGGTGGCGTTGAACCTGGGGTATTCGTGGATCTTCTTCAGCGCGGCGTTGCTGTCAGTGACAGGCCTCGGATTGACCCTGCTGCTCAAACGCCGCGCAATGGCCTGACCCCATCAGGGATAGCGGCAACTATTGATCGGCGGTTTGCATACCGGCGCGGCTTGGTTTGCCAAGAGCATGGGAGAAGAATCGATCGGCTTCGGACACCATGTTGCGGTGGATGTCTTTGCGGTCGACGCCGTCAGCATCGGTGCACAAGGCTGGCATGGCGATGATTTGTTCTTCATTGCACGGCGCCAGGAACACAAAGTGCCCTGCCCCGGCCAGCAATTTGAAGTCGGGCGCGGTCGGCAGTTTGCGCGCCAGCGCCGCCGCGTTTTTGTCGTAGGCCACCAGCTTGTCGCCATCGCCACTGTAAAGCAGCACGGGCACATGCACGTCGGCCAAGGTCTGGCGGCCGAATTTCAAACTCAGCGGCGCCATCAGCAACAATGCATGGACGCGTGGATCGGCCACTGGCCGCAAATCGTCGCGATCAACGATCAGTTCACCTTTAGTGTTACAGGCATCGCGGTCGTCCGGACGTTCCTGGCAATAGCGACGCAGACGGTCCAGGTCTGGTGTGGCGCCGGACAGGATCAACGCCGTCTCGCCACCCGCCGAATACCCGATTACGCCCACTTGGTCGGCATTGACGAAAGGCGCGAGCATCGGGTCGCCGAGGGTCGCGGTAATGGCTTCGGAAATCTGGATAGGCCGGCCGTACAGGTTGCTTAATGTACCGAGACGGCTGTGGTCTGTGGAGTTGTCGCCGGGATGGATCACCGCCACCACCACAAACCCTTTGCGCGCCAGCGAGGTCGCGAGGTCGTGCAGGGCCAGCGGGGTTCCGGTGTTGCCGTGGGACAGCATCAGCATCGGGAAACGCCCGATGGCAACTCGGGTGTCTTCGCCGGCTTCGACGGTGTACCCCTCGAGCAGGCTGGAGTGTTCCCTGTCGCTCGAGGGATAGAACGCGATGGCCCGCATCGGCTGCAAATCCAGAGGGTCGAGAAAAGTCATCTCATGGAAACCGACGCTCCAGTGAGGATGCGGCGCAGGCGCGGCGTGCACTGAATTCAGGCTGCTGAGCAGGCAAATCAGTAACGTTGCACAAAGACGCACCATAGGATGCCCTACCCTTTGTTACTTGACCGGAAAGCCCGTTCTTCTCGAAATACCGAGAAAGCGGCCTTGAACCCGCGATTGCAGCTACCAAGGTCGTTACAGAACGGGGACGTTAAACCCTCGACTGCATAACCTGGGCCACAACCTGAAACGGTCAGAAACAAAAAACTCCGTATCTGACACTTGCGTGATCAGAATACAGAGTTTTTTGGGGGTTGCCTGAGCTGTTTGTCGTCTTTACGCAAGCTTTACGCCGCGGCGAACAATTGCTCGCTGATTTGCGTATGAGCGTCGCTCATGGCTTTGGTACGCACTTCGTCACCGTAAGCCAGGCCGTGGGCACGAACAAACTCGATGTCGGTGATCCCGATGAAGCCGAACAACACCTTCAGGTATTCTTCGTGAGCAACGCCGGTCGCCTGACCAACATGCAGGCCGCCGGAAGTGGAGACGATCACCACTTTTTTGCCACCGCACAGGCCTTCAGGGCCGGCTTCGGTGTAACGGAACGTCTGACCGGCAACGGCAATGCGATCGATCCAGGCCTTGAGTTGGGTCGGGATGGTGAAGTTGTACATCGGCGCGGCGATGACGACGGCATCGGCAGCCAGGAATTCGGCCAGTGTCGTGGCGCTCAGCTCGGCTTCGTGCTGTTGGGCGGCGTTGCGCAGTTCAGCAGTGGTGCCTGCGGCGACCAGGGTCGTTGCGGAGAAATGGCTGATGGCATCGGCGGCCAGGTCGCGGTAAGTCACGACGGCAGTAGGTTCGGCGGCTTGCCAGGCTTTGACGACTTCGCTGCTCAACTGACGGGAAGCCGAGTTGTCACCAAGAATGCTCGAATCGATATGCAACAATTTCATGTGGGATCTCCAGGTGAGGATCGCCACGGGGCGATCTGATGGGGTTGATCCTACAGATGAAACCAATAGCTGATTAGCCTGCAATAATGCGATAGTTCGTCTCACTGATAGAACAATCGGACTCCAGCCATGCAAGACCTCAATGACCTCTACTATTTCGCCAAGGTAGTCGAAGCCGGCGGCTTTGCCGCTGCCGGGCGGCTGCTGGGGATTCCCAAGTCCCGGCTATCGCGGCGTATCGCCGAGCTGGAAGAACGCCTCGGCGCGCGCCTGCTGCAACGCACCACCCGACAACTGAAGCTGACCGCTGTGGGAGAGCGTTACCTGCGCCACTGCCAGGCCATGCTGCTGGAAGCCGAGATGGCTGATGAAGCGGTGGCCAGTATGTCCAGCGAGCCCCGTGGACGCTTGCGCGTGTCCTGCCCGGTTGGACTGGCCCACGAGATGCTGCCATCGGTAATCAGCAAGTTCCTGGAAAAATACCCTCAGGTTCAACTGGAAGTGATGCTGCTCAATCGCCGCGTCGACCTGGTGAACGAAGGCGTCGATGTCGCACTGCGGGTGCGCGAGCTGGGCGATGAGGATCCGTTACTGGTGACACGGCGTTTGCGCCAGGCGCAGATGGCGATGGTCGCCAGCCCGGCCTTCCTGCATGGGCGCGCGATCAACCACCCCGATGACCTGAAAACATTGCCGGTGCTCGGCGCGCTGGAAGCCGACCGCCTGGTACACATCCGCATGCTTGATCAACAGGGTAAAAGTGTTGAATTGAGTCTGGAAGCGCGACTGGGTATCGACGATTTCATCGTGCGCAAAGCCTGTACCCTTGCGGGACAGGGTTTCACGATGTTGCCAATGATGTATTGCGAGCAGGAGTTGGAAAACGGCTCTCTGGTGCAATTGTTGCCCGACTGGTCGCTGCCTGGCGGCTGGCTGCAAGCGGTCTACCCTCATCGGCGCGGGGTGATGCCGGCGGTACGCGCCTGGATCGACCATCTGATCGAATCATTCAATATGTGTGGGGACCGACTGCTATGAAGGCTGGACGTATGAGCGAAGAGGATGTCGCGCAATTCTGTCTCGCGCTGCCCGGCGCCCGGGAGGACTACAAATGGGGAGGCGTTCGGGTGTTTTCGATTGCCGGGAACAAGATGTTCGCCTTGCAGAACCTGCGCGGCGAATCCCTGGCGTTCAAGGTCGACAAGGATCTGTTCCTGGGGCACTGCGACCGTCCGGGGATTCATCCGGCGCCCTATCTGGCACGGGCGCAGTGGATCATCATGCAAACGCCCTACCCGCTGGCTGGCGAAGAGCTGCAAGGGTTGTTGCAACGTTCCCACCAACTGGTAGTAAGCAAACTGCCCAAGCGCACCCAGATCGGGTTGCTGCTGTAAGGCCAGCTCTTTCAGCCCAGGGCAAACAAGTTCGCACCGAGGAACAGTTGGTCGATCCAGAAGACCTGGTGCATGAGCACGATGAGCCAGAACACCAGCTGGAACGAGAGCTTGCGGGTCTTGTGCCGAAACACTTGCTGGGCCAGCAAGGCGCCCGGCCAGCCGCCCGCCAGTTCCACCGCGTGCAAGACGTTCTCCGGGGTGCGCCAACTGTCGGCACGCGCCTTGCGCTTGTCACTCCAGTACAGAAAGAACGCCAGCACGCTGACGATGCCGTAGGCCGCCAGGGGAATCAGCGAAACCCCACGCAACCATAACCGCAACGAGCCGGTCAGCGGCAGCGCGCACAGGATCAAAAACACCAACAGTTTCAACTGTGGATACTGGACCCGCTCTCCCCCGGACCGGCGTCCGGGGTTGTTGCGCGCGCTGGAGTCACTCATGGCCGCGCCGCGGCCCAGTCGACCCAACCGAACTGCCAGGTGGCCAGGATGAGCAGGCCGAACACGATGCGATACCAGGCAAACGCGGCATAGCTGTGGCTGGCGATGAACTTGAGCAAGGCTTTGACGGCAATCATCGCGAAGATGAACGCGGTCACGAAGCCGATGGCGAACACCGGCAAATCCGCCGGCACGAACAGGTGACGGTATTTAAAGCCCGAATACACCGCCGCAGCCACCATGGTCGGCATCGCCAGGAAGAACGAGAACTCGGTTGCGGTCTTGCGCGACAGGCCAAACAGCAAGCCACCAATGATGGTCGAGCCGGAACGCGAAGTGCCGGGAATCATCGCCAGGCACTGGGCGAAGCCGACTTTCAATGCGTCTTTCCAGGTGATCTCGTCCACGGTTTCAGCGTGCACTTCATGCTGACGCTGCTCGGCCCACAACATGATGATCCCGCCCACGACCAAGGCCGTTGCGACGGTAATCGGGTTGAACAGGTATTCATGAATCAGGTTGGAAAAGAGTACGCCCAACACCACGGCCGGCATAAAGGCGATCAGCAGGTTGGCAGTAAACCGGCGAGCGCTGGGTTGCGTCGGCAAACCGGTCACCACGTCGAGGATCTTGCGGCGAAATTCCCATACCACCGCCAGGATTGCCCCCAACTGAATAATGATGTTGAACGCAATCGCCCGTTCGCCACCGAAGTCGAGCAAATCCGCCACGATGATTTGGTGACCGGTACTGGAAATGGGCAAAAACTCTGTTAGCCCTTCTACAACCCCAAGAATCAATGCCTGAAAGGCGGTCCACAGATCCATCAATCCCCCAAAGGCAATGCGAAAAGGCATGCCCCATTAATTTTTTTAAGCGTTGACTGCGCCAAGCGTAGCTGAAGTCCGCGCGCAGAGGATCCAGACACTCCGGTAAAAATCCCGTGAAAAATCAACT
Source organism: Pseudomonas sp. JAI111 (assembly GCF_024809425.1). Taxonomy (NCBI): domain Bacteria; kingdom Pseudomonadati; phylum Pseudomonadota; class Gammaproteobacteria; order Pseudomonadales; family Pseudomonadaceae; genus Pseudomonas; species Pseudomonas sp. JAI111. The sequence goes on from NZ_JANUCB010000011.1 coordinate 116,090, forward strand.
TGGATTCAGGTTTCTTCGCGCGGGGCCGAAATCCTATCAGACAAGCCACGATAACGCTGCCGCGTCATGAGACTTGGGTCGCATATGCCTGACAGGCCAAAGCGTGGTTGGATGCTGGCCATCGTTTATTACAAGAACAAGAACCGGAGTGACAGCGTTATGAACAGCTTGCGCAATGTGTCGATCAGCCGACGTTTGTGGCTTATTTTGATCGTCTCGGTGGTGATGCTATTGACGCTGGGCGTGCTGATGCTCAAGCAGATCCACGACGACCTTTATCTGGGCAAGGCTCAGAAAACCCAGCACGTGGTGCAGACTGCCAGCGGCATTTTAAGCTACTTCCATGACCTGGAAACGGCCGGCACGCTGACCCGCGAGGCTGCACAGAAGCAAGCGCTGTCGGCCGTTCGCGGGCTGCGTTATGACCAGAATGACTATTTCTGGATCAACGATCTGACGCCCGTGATGATCATGCACCCGGCCAACCCAAAACTGGATGGCCAGAACCTTTCGGCGATCCGCGACCCGGACGGTTTTGCGCTGTTCAACGAAATGGTGGCCGTCGCCAAGGCCAAGGGCGCCGGCACGATCAACTACCGCTGGCCGAAGCCGGGTGCCAGCGCCCCGGTCGAGAAAACCTCCTACGTCAAACTGTTCGAACCTTGGGGTTGGGTGATCGGTTCGGGTGTCTACATCGATGACATGCAGGCCGAGTTTTATGGCCAGGTATGGAAGGCTTCTGTCGTCGGCCTGGTGATTGCGCTGATCATGGCGTTGCTGGTGATCATGATTGCGCGCAGCATCGTGCGCCCGCTTCAGGACACCGTGAACGCCATGGCCAATATCGCCAGCGGCGAGAGCGATCTGACCCGCAGCCTCGACACCCACGGCCGCGATGAAGTCACTCAATTGGCTCGCCACTTCAATGCGTTCACCGCCAAGCTGCGAGGGGTGATCAGTCAGTTGCAAGCCTCCGCCAGCGAGCTGGGCCAGTCATCCAGCGAACTGGGCAACGACGCGGCTCAGGCCCAGCAACGCAGTCAGCAACAATCCCAGCAAATGGAGCTGGTGGCGACCGCGATCAACGAAGTCACTTATGGCGTGCAGGATGTAGCCAAGAACGCCGAGCATGCGGCCAGCGAAATGCGCGATGCCGAATCTCAGGCGCAGCAGGGACAAATCAACATTGATGGCAGCTTGCAGCAGATCGACAAACTGTCCGGCACCATCGATCAAGCTGTCGAGGTGATTCGCACCCTGGCCGCTGAAAGCACACAGATTGGTAGTGTCCTGGAGGTCATCCGCTCCATCGCCGAGCAAACCAACCTGTTGGCGCTCAACGCGGCGATCGAAGCGGCGCGGGCCGGTGAGCAAGGTCGTGGCTTTGCAGTGGTGGCCGATGAGGTGCGCCTGCTGGCCCAGCGCACCCAAAAGTCCACGGCAGAGATCCAGTCGATGATCGAACGCCTGCAAAACCATTCCGAAGCAGCGGTCAAAGTGATCGGCGACAGCAGCCGCGCCTCGCAACTGACCATTGAACAGGCAGGCCTGGCCGGTGCCAGCCTGAATGCGATCGGGCAAGCCTTGCGCAACCTCAATGGACTGAATGCCTCGATTGCCAGTGCGACCTTGCAGCAAGCCCATGTGGTGGAAGACATCAATCAGAACGTCACCCAGGCTGCAGGGTTGTCCCACAGCACGGCGTTGGCGGCCGAGCAATCGAGTATGGCCAGCGTTCGGCTCAAGGACTTGAGCGAGCAGTTGAACGGATTGCTCAAGCAGTTTCGCGTGTAGCAATGCCCCTGTAGCAGCTGCCGCAGCTGCTACAGGCGGTTCTACTTGGCAGCGCCTGCCGGTACAATCCGCCCCCTCTTCGATTTCCCCAAGGAACCCCCATGTCCGGGCTTGAACTGTTTGCCGCCGCACTCGGCGTAATCGCCGTCTGGTTGACGGTCAAACAGAACCCCTGGTGCTGGCCGATCGGCCTGGTCATGGTGCTGCTTTACAGCTGGATCTTTTTTGAAGTGAAGCTGTATTCGGACATGCTCCTGCAAGTGATCTATGCCGCGCTGCAGCTCTACGGCTGGTGGCAGTGGACCCGCGCGGGTGAGGCGAATGCCGGTCGCCAGGTCAGTCGACTCGACGCAAAATCAATCGCATCGGGCCTTGCGGTCGGCGCCATCGGCAGTCTGTTGCTGGGCGCTGCCATGGCGCACTGGACTGACGCAGCGCAGCCTTGGCTTGACGCTGCACTGACCGCGTTCAGCCTCGTGGCGCAGCTATGGATGGCGCAAAAACGCGTGCAGTGCTGGCCACTGTGGATCACCGTCGATGTGATTTTCGTCGCACTGTTCATCTATAAAGGCATGTACTTGACCGCCTCGCTCTACGCCCTGTTCCTGCTCCTGGCTGTGCAAGGCTGGCGTGAATGGCGCGCCGACCCGGCGTTGCGCACATGAAAGTGCTGGTGCTTACAGGTCCGGAATCCAGCGGCAAAAGTTGGCTTTCGAGCGAGATTCACGCCAACTTTGGCGGCATATTGGTCAGTGAGTACGTTAGGCACTTTATCGACAGCGAAGCCCGGGAAACCCGCTACGATGACATCTCGGTGATCGCTCATGGCCAACTGACTTGGGAGGATGAAGCACGCGCCCGACAACCGTCACTGTTGATTCTCGATACGCACCTGTTGAGCAATATCCTCTGGAGTCACACGCTGTTTGGCAATTGCCCGCCATGGATCGAGCACGCGTTGCTGGCGCGGCATTACGACCTGCACTTGCTGCTCAGCCCTGAAAGCGTTGCCTGGCATGACGATGGGCAGCGTTGCCAGCCGCAATTGGCAGAACGCCAGGCGTTTTTCCAGGCCAGCCGCCAATGGCTTGACCTGCATCGCCAGCCTTTCCAGGTAGTGGAAGGTGACTGGAAACGGCGAAAGGAAGCGTCATTCGAAGCGGTGACGCATTTGCTCAACGGCTGACAAGGGCTTGCCCGCCTTGTCGCAACTGTCCATTTCTGAAACACCTCCGCTTGTGCAAACCCGCGATTTAAAGCGGCCCCTTCACGCCAGCAAAAAAATGTTAAGCCGCTGATACAACCTGCATTCGAAGCCCTTAGCGAGCAGTGCCGCCAGTATGGACGGGGGCTTTTGCGTGGCTCTGTTTCACCGGCTTTACACCGTTTTTTTGACTGTCTCGATAATTAAACCCAACCCGCTGTTTTTAAAAGAAAAGCAAAAACCGGCACACCTTCTGCTCTCTACCTCGCAACGCTGAAAAGGGCCAGCGTCCAATTACAGAAGGAATTGCCGCCGTGGGGAAATTTGATAACAGCATCTTTAGCCTCTTGCTGATCGGATGCGCACTGGGCTCAAGTGTCTGCCTGCCCGTACAGGCTGACAACGGCATCATCACCATCAAACGTGATGTCCAGCCCCGCAACGCAACCGTTCCGCCATTGATCCCCGACCCTAGCCCCACAACCGTCAACGCCAACCCGTCGAAACAAATCCTCAGCCAAACGAACGAGCTGAGCGACGGTGACTTTGCCAACGTTGCCAGTGGTGCCGGCATCTCCCGCCTGGTCACTCAAAACACCAACAATCTGGGCGGCAATATCAGCAACCAGACTCAGCTTTCGAACCTCCCCGCCGGACGTTCGGGAAACTCGGGCAGCGGCATCGCCAACATGGTCAATTCAAACGTCCAGCAAGGCCTGGGTGCTCTGAAAATCATAACGGGAGACCGTTGAGATGAATCGTTCGCTGCTGATTATCGCCATGTTTTTCAGTGCATCGACATTCGCCCAACCGCCCGTCATCAACAACGCCGACATCGACGGCTCGGGCGCTCAATACCAAGGCAACTTCACGGTCAACCAGGCTGCGGGCGACCAGCAGCAACAGGCCAATGCCCGGGCTTTCGCCATTGGTCATGATGCGAACGCGACCACACAGATTCGCCAACGGCTGCGCTCTGTGGTCGATCCCAGGATCGATGCTCAGTCCAGCATCCAGGGCAACTCCTTCAGCCACGGCAACGGCGCACTGGGCGTGAACCAGAGCGCGGGCGCCAGCAACCAGCAAGCCAACGCACTGCGCATCAGCATTGGTGCGCAGCCGCAAAGTATCGACGACAGCGTCCTCAGGCAACAGAACGTGGCGCTGATCAACAACTCCGATGCAACTGACTCTGCACCCGGCTATCGCCAGGTCGCTACCAGCGATCAGGCCTTCACCGGTAGCCGTGGGGTGATTCAGTTGAATCAGAGCGCGGGGGTGGGTAATCGAATGGCAAACACCCTCAGCGTACGGGTCGCGGATTGACCCAAACAGGTAGAAACAACACTTAACCTAAAATAAGTACGGAGAATCACCATGAAACCTTCGATGGCAATCAAGCCTCTGGTTTTCGCAATTGCTGCGGTCATGGCTGTTGCTGTACAAGCTGGGCAGACTGATGACCACCATCATGGCCACAATGGCCACAATAATGGTCATCACACCCCTCCTCCAACCAAAATCCCGGTCTACGCGACGGCGAATGCGTGGGATAACCAAAGCAGTACCAACAATCGCATCCGTAACGAAGGGACTGTCAACGACGCCAGCATGAGCAGTTCTGCCACAGGCACCAGCGGCAACGTCGGCGTCAACGTGGCTGCCGGCGACGGCAACCAACAAGACAACGCCGCCGCCATTGCTAACGCCGCAGCCGCTGCTACCGACAACAGCTTCGTGTTCGGCACCGCCTCCGCTACCGCAAGCGTCAAGCAATACAGCAACGGCAACAAGGTCTACAACTACGGCAGCACTGCCTCTGCCAACATGAGTGGATCGGGCAACAGCGGCAGCGGCAACATGGGTATCAACATTGCTGGCGGCGACCTGAACCAACAGAAAAACACCATGGCAATTGCCAATACCAATGCTCCACTGGGTAACGCAACTGCTACCGCCTCCGCCGACCAACAAGGCCCTGGCCTCGTTGTGGAAAACAACGCTGATCGGACCTTCCGTGTAGATACGCTGACCGTTACCCAAACAGCCAGCGGCAGTTTCTCCAAGGACAAGTCGTTTGAGGCAAAAGGAAGCAACAGCTCTTCTTCGAGCTTTGACGTGAGTGGTTCGAAGAGCTTCGATGCCAGTGGCTCTAGCTCCTCTCATGCAAGCGGTTCCTCGAGCGCTTCTTTGAACGCTTCCTTGAGCGCTACTCTGGACGCTGCGGTCGAAGCGTCGAAAAATGCTTCGTGGGATTATGGCCATCACCATTCGGGCAGCAGCAGCTCGTCTTCTGACGCTTCGCTGACTGCATCGCTCGATGCCTCGCTCAACGTATCGGTCGATAAGTCGTACGACAAATCTCACGAAAAATCGTTTGAGAAATCGTTCAACTCTTCCTTCGAAAAATCGGGCAGCAAATCGAAAGAGTCCCAGTACGATAAATCGAAAAGCTTCAGTGAAAGCAGCTCGTATGATTTGAGCAACACCTACTCTTATCAAGTGCTGACTCCAACTGGCTGGGCCAACCCTGTGACCAACACTGCAACCCTGAGCGGTTCGGTGAATGGCGGCAGCGGCAACCTGGGCGTCAACGTAGCTGCCGGTGTGGGCAACCAACAAAGCAACTCGCTGGCCATTTCCAACAACTCGTTCTAACTGCTGACGGTGGAGGCCCCCTCACGGGGGCCTTTTTCAGCCCCAACCTGAAGGCGCCCCACCATGCGCATTATCACCTTGGCATTTTTGCTTTGCGTGGCCAGTGTGAGCGAGGCTGCACAAATGCCGCTTTCCGTCCTGCCGGGCGGCGCGGTGGTGTACAAACCGGTCCAGAGCATACGCGAGCGTAAGTTTGCCGACCTGGTGCAACAGAAAACCGACTTCAGTTGCGGCGCCGCTGCGCTCGCGACCATTTTGCGCCAGGCCTATTGGCTGGACGTGAATGAAGAACAGATTATCGAAGGCATGTTGGCACACTCCGATCAAAATCTTGTCCGCGTTCAGGGCTTTTCCATGCTCGACATGAAGCATTACGTGGAAAGTATCGGCATGCGTGCCCGCGGCTACCGGGTAGCCAATGAAACGTTGAGCGAAATCAAAATTCCCGTTGTGGTCCTCATGGATATCCGCGGCTACAAACATTTTGTGGTCTTGCAAAGAGTTCATGACGGCTGGGTCTATATCGGAGATCCGGTACTGGGTCATAAACGTTACAAAATCGACGACTTTGTCAAAGGCTGGAACGGCATCGTCTTTGCCGTTATCGGTCAGGGCTATGACAAAGCCAATGCGTTGCTCGACCCACCCCTGCCACTGACCGCCAAGAACCGGGTCAACGCTTTCAGCCCGGTGCCAGACGCAGAATTGATGGACTTCGGATTCATCCAAAGCGACTTCTTCTAATGATAAGGAGCATGAAGCTCCGGGAGCATCCAATGAAGACTCCAATCTGGCTGGCCGTTGCCTGTCTGGCCGCCAGCCTGCCAACCCAGGCACAACCATTCAAACCCATCGAACTGAAGGATCAGGAACTGGCGACTCTGCGCGGCCGCTTTGTCATGCCGGGAAGAATTGTCAGTTTCGGCATCGTCATGACAAGCAGTTGGCAAAATGCCAACGGTGAAGTAATCGGCGCTACTTCATCGATGCAAATCCAACAATCAACCATCAAGCCACAGTTTTATGTATCGATGATCGATGAAAAAGGCAGTGGTTCAACCCACTCACAAAGCTCCGGCACCGGTAGCGTCACGGGCGGCAGCGGTCTCAACAGCACCGAAGGCGTCACTCAAGTCGTACGCGCTGCCGGCGACAACAATTCGGCCTACAACAACGTTGATATCAACGTCTCAAAGGCTAACCAGGCGCCAGTAACGCAACAACAGGGCCAGGCATTGGCCGCAGGCTCGACGTTGTCCGGCACCAACGGCGCGGGTTCGCTGAGCGTTTCCTCAACCGGCTCGGGTGTGCAACTCAACATCGTGGCCAATAACAATCAGGGCAGTACCATTCAACGCCTGGCCCAGGGTGGGCTGATGCAGAACACAACATTGCTGGGTAGCAGCAACCAGGTCCGCAATCTAACCTCATTCAATGTCGTGTTGCGTGACAACGTGCCGTCAGCCGGATCGGTGAGCGGCAATCTCGATCAACTCAAAGGTCTTCGCGCGCTCGGATTCTGATCTACGCTCAGTCTCATCGGAAGTCATTTGAAGGGACGGCTAACCCATGCATCGATCGCTAACGCTCAGAGCTATAGTCTGTTTAAGTAGCCTGACCCCGGCAACACTGCTCTATGCAGCACCGGATCCTCAGGTCGAATTATTAAAACAAGAACTCATGGAGTTGAAACAGCGTTACGAAGCACAACAGAACGCGCTGATGGTCCTTGAGCAGCGCGTTCGACAAGTCGAAGCAACACCAGTGACACCACCGCCCAAACGTCTGACCAAATCCCCTGCCGAACCGGCCAAGGGTGGTCAGACGGTGGCCACCGGTGCGCCTGGAACCACGGGCAGTTCATATGGCCAGGCGCTCAAGGACGACTCCGAGCCTGCACAAAGCGTGTCCAACCTGTATGACGAAGCCAGCGGCTTCTTCGGTGGCGGCAAGTTCAGCTTCGAAACCGGCGTGACCTATACGCACTACGATACCCGTGCGTTGACGCTCAATGGTTTCCTGGCACTGGACTCGATTTTCCTCGGCAACATCAACCTTGACCGTATCAAGGCGGATAACTGGACCCTTGATCTGACGGCTCGCTATAACGTGGCACAACGTTGGCAGTTCGACATTAACGTTCCCGTGGTGTATCGCGAATCGACGTATTCCTCCGGTGGCGCTGGTGGCGCAGGCCCGGTGACGTCTGACGCAACCGTGACCCGCGACCCCACTATCGGCGACGTCAACGTCGGCGTGGCTTACAAGTTTCTCGATGAGTCGGTCAACCTGCCCGACGCGGTCGTGACACTGCGCGTCAAGGCGCCAACCGGTAATGACCCTTACGGCATCAAGCTGGTCAATGACCCTAATAACGATAACCTTTCGGTGCCCCAGAGCTTGCCTACCGGCAATGGTGTCTGGTCGGTTACTCCGGGAATCTCGCTGGTCAAGACCTTCGATCCGGCGGTGCTGTTCGGCAGCCTGGCCTATACCTACAACATTCAGGACTCTTTCAGCGACATCAGCCCTCAGGTCAACTCCAAGGTGCCTGGGGACGTGAAACTGGGCGATTCCTGGCAGGTCGGCGCCGGTATTGCGTTCGCCTTGAACGAGAAGATGAGTATGTCTTTTTCGTTCACCGACCAATTCGCTCGCAAGAGCAAAATCAAACCGAACGGTGGCGAGTGGCAATCGATCACCAACAGCGACTACAACTCGGCTAACTTCAACATCGGCATGACACTGGCCGCCACCGACAAGCTGACGATTGTTCCCAACCTGGCCATTGGCCTGACGGAAGACTCGCCAGACTTTTCCTTCAGCCTGAAATTCCCGTACTACTTCTGATACGGCACCCACAAAAAACCCGCTTTTCAGCGGGTTTTTTGTCGATCGCTATACGGATTACAAAGTATTTACTGACTGTTTTTAACTAAAAATATCCATTCAACGTATCTGATGCTTGTGCAGCAAACGGTAGAACGTCGGCCGGGAAATCCCGAGCACCTTGGCGGCAATGCTCAGGTTATCGCTGTGGCGGTTAAGCACATCGCACAGCGCCTGGCGTTCTGCGCGGGTCTTGTAGTCCTCCAGCGTGCCCATCGGCGCGGGAATGGCGTGCTGGCTGATCAGCCCCAGGTCCCGGGCTTCGATCTGCCGCCCCTCTGCCAGTACCAACCCGCGACGTACCCGGTTGGCCAGCTCGCGAACATTGCCCGGCCAGTCATGTTTGCCCATGGCAATCAAGGCGTCGTCGCTGAAACTACGTGGACGGCGGCCGGTTTCATGGCTGTAGAAATGGGAAAAATGGTTGGCCAGCATCGATAAGTCACCATGGCGCTCGCGCAGCGGCGCGGTGACGACTTGCAGCACGTTCAGGCGGTAATACAAATCCTCACGAAAGCGTTTCTTTTCGATTGCCGCCTCCAGGTCGACGTGAGTCGCCGCCAATACCCGCACATCCACCGGAATCGGCTGACTGCCGCCGACATGCTCGATGTGTTTTTCCTGGAGGAAACGCAGCAGATTGGCTTGCAGTTCCAACGGCAAGTCACCGATTTCATCGAGAAACAATGTGCCGCCGTTCGCTGCTTCGATCCGTCCGACCTTGCGTTGATGGGCGCCGGTAAACGCGCCCTTTTCGTGGCCAAACAACTCGGACTGGATCAAGTGTTCAGGGATTGCACCGCAATTGATCGCCACGAACGGTTTGTTGTGGCGATGGGACTGTCGGTGCAAGGTGCGGGCCACTAACTCCTTGCCAGTGCCGCTCTCGCCGCGGATCAATACCGGGGATTCAGTAGGCGCCAATTTGCTGAGCAATTTGCGCAATTCGCGAATCGGCTTGCTGTCGCCGAGCAACTCATGCTCGGGCTGATCGATATGAATCGTGCCCTGCCCTCGCAGACGCGCCATGCCGAACGCTCGTCCCAGCGTGACTTGCACCCGCGAAACATCAAACGGCAAAGTATGGAAGTCGAAAAACCATTCGCAAACAAAGTCGCCGACATTCTGCAGCCGCAGGACTTCCTGATTGAGCACAGCGATCCACTCGGTGCCGCTGTGGCTGATCAGCTCTTTGACGGCTTCCGGATGTTCCAGATGAAAAGGTTGTAATCGCAACAGGCCAACGTCGCAGGTGCGCTCGGCCGCGTTCTCCAAGGTGCAGCTATCAACATCCCAACCGACAGAGCGTAAACCCGGCAACAGACGATGGCAGTCGTCACACGGGTCCACTACTAACAGACGTCGCAACGCGGGCGTTTCGATCATGACTGTTCCTTGGCGCCAAATTTGAGAAATATTATTAAAAACAGTCGTTTGGCGGGCCTGGCTGTAACATTAGCAAGAATTTGACGGTGCCTTGTACCGTTTGTCTATAGGGTAGTTAGTTAATTAGTTATAAGAAGACGGTTTGTTAGTTGCCTAACGAGTTCAACCTTTCATTAAGCTTTCAAAAACGCCTCACTCAATGAGTATATGAAAGAAAGTTGAAATTTCTGCCCAATCCGTGTGACCTGCCCCCCGGTTGCGGGCATCAGTACAAGTAACCAGCCGAACGGTAAGCCCAACCGACGGCCTGTCACTTGATTGGGCATAGAGAGAGAAGATCCCATGACCGCCCCGCTCCGTATCAACGAAGCTCTTTTGATTGCCGACCGCGCATTTAAGCCCTTTAAATGCGTAGCCTGGGCGCCACAAGACGGTAACGGCGAACTCAGCCTGACGGTGATCGATCGCACCAGTACTCCACTGGGCCGCACACAAATCCCGAGCAGCGCTTACACCGACCCGGCGCAACTGGAACATGTTCTTAAAGAGGCTCGCACCGAACTGAGCCAGGAAGGTTACACACTGCAATCCTGGTCGATGCCGCACTAAAGACATGTGTTAATGCTTTAAAAAAAGACCGTCCAGGCCGCGCCTGGACGGTCTTTTTTGCTTTATTACTTGGCAGGCTTGCCAGTGGTTCGAAAAGACACTGTTCTGGCACATAACGACCCTCCACCATTTAGTTGTTACCGTTGTGCTATCGATCATTCAAGGATTGAATGTTTTGCACAGGCCATTGCCCTCCCAATCCCGGGATTGGGAGGCTCGCAAGGAGGTGCGCGCATGCCAGACCAGACTGCTGTTGCCCTGCCTGAATCGCCTTACACTGCTGGCCAACTCGACAAGCGCTTCGCCTGCGCTGGCAAAACCCAGGTGTATTTCGTCGGCAGCACTTACAGCATCGCCAACAGTGTGGCGATTGATGCACAGGGTCGTGTGCTGGTGGCGGCGAAAGTCGGCACTCGCAGTGGTCATTACTTTGGCCTGGCCCGTTTGCTGGCCGACGGCTCCGCCGACCTGTCATTTGGCACTCACGGAAGCGTTATCGGGCCGTTTCAGCGTGGTCATGAAGCCATGGCGGGCAGCGTTCAGGTCCTGGCCGACGGGAACCTCCTGTTGGCCGGCCTGCACTACGAAGACGCCCATCGAACACTGCCAGCCCTGGCACTATTCGACGAACAAGGTCGCCCGGTCCACGATTTTGGCGACAACGGTTACTGCGTCGTACGTCTGTCGGGGAATCTGTCCCAAGGCCAGCGCAACACCTGCGGGCCTTTTGGCGTACCGGGGGCGGAGACTTGTGGCGTGAAGGTGCAAGCCGACGGCGCGATCCTATTACTGGCCAATCACTATTTTGAACTGGCCGATCACGCCGGCCTGTTGATACGCCTCACCGCCGAGGGCGAACTGGACAAAACCTTTAATGGCCGCGGCTTTGTCATGGTCAGGCATTTGCTGATGAACTCCTGGCTCAGCAGCCTGATGCTGCAGGCGGATGGCCGAATCATGGTCGGCGGATCGATCAGTTTCCCTGAACAAGCGTTGCTGGCGCGCTATCTTCCCGACGGTAGCCTGGATCAGCGCTTCGCCGTGGACGGTTTGATGACCTTCGGTGTTCAAGGAAAAAGCGCGCACATCAGCCAGATCGTCCAGCTGGGCAATGGCGATTTGCAGTGTTTTGGCAGCAGCCGAGAACCGATGCATTGCCTGGCGCTGAAAGTGCACAGCAACGGTCGTCCGGATATCCATTGCAACAATGGCCAGCCGCACTTGCTACGCATTGGCCGCAACACCAGCCAATGGACCGCCGCGCAGTTGCGGCCAGATGGCCGGGTGCTGGCGGTCGGTGGCACTCTGGGCGGGGTTGAACCCGGTTTTTTGCTGGCCCGGTATCTACCCGGTGGACAGCCGGATCCTGGCTTTGCCGAAGGCACCTGCTGGGTTCGTACCCGTTTTGGCAGCAGCCTGGACATGGCCACCTCAGTGGCGGTGCAAACTGACGGGGGCATTGTAGTCGGCGGCTATTCGCTGGATGGCAATTACCGGGCAGTAGTGGTGCGTTATCTCGGCTGAGCCAACTTGTTGTTACACACTTGATCTTCCCTGTCGCTTCCGGCAACTTGCGCGCTTCTTAATACAAGGAGTAGCCGATGTCCGGCTCAATGGCTCAGGCCTTCGCGCACAACTTTCTCGGCCACTCTCCCCGCTGGTACAAGGCAAGCATTGTCGGCTTCCTGATAATCAATGCATTGGTGTTATGGACAGTCGGGCCGGTAGCGGCCGGTTGGCTGCTGGTGCTGGAGTTCATCTTCACACTGGCCATGGCGCTCAAGTGTTATCCGCTGATGCCCGGTGGTTTGCTGCTGGTTGAAGCGCTGCTGCTGAAAATGACCACGGCGCAAGCACTTTACGATGAACTGGTGCACAACTTTCCGGTGATCCTGCTGCTGATGTTCATGGTGGCGGGCATCTACTTCATGAAAGACCTGCTGCTGTTTCTGTTCTCGCGCCTGTTGCTGGGCGTGCGCTCCAAAGCGCTGCTGGCCTTGATGTTCTGCTTTCTCTCGGCGTTTCTGTCGGCGTTCCTCGATGCCTTGACGGTGACGGCGGTGATCATCAGTGCCGCGGTTGGCTTTTATTCGGTGTATCACCGCGTCGCCTCGGGCAATGATCCGCGTCAGGACAGCGAGTTCGGCGATGACCAGCACCTGCCCACACTCCATCACGGTGACCTTGATCAGTTTCGCGCGTTCCTTCGCAGCCTGCTGATGCACGGCGCTGTGGGCACCGCGTTGGGCGGTGTTTGCACGCTGGTCGGCGAACCGCAAAACCTGCTGATCGGCCATGAAATGGGCTGGCACTTTTCCGAGTTTTTTCTGAAGATTGCGCCGGTGTCGCTCCCAGTGCTCGCTGCAGGTTTAGTGACCTGTGTGCTGCTGGAGAAGCTGCGCTGGTTCGGTTACGGCACGCTGCTGCCGGACAACGTGCGCACGGTGCTGGCCAACTACGCCGCCGAAGACAATGCAGAGCGCACTGCCCGCCAACGCGCCGCCCTGTTGGTCCAAGGTGCGGCGGCGTTGATCCTGATCGCCGGGCTGGCCTTTCATATTGCTGAAGTCGGGCTGATCGGCTTGATGGTGATTGTGTTGATCACCGCGTTCACCGGCATCACCGAAGAGCATCGCATCGGCAATGCGTTCAAGGACGCCATGCCGTTTACCGCATTGCTGGTGGTGTTTTTCGCGGTGGTCGCGGTGATTCACGATCAACAGCTGTTTACGCCGCTCATCCAGTGGGTCCTGGCGCTGCCGGCCGATCAACAGCCTGGCATGTTGTTCATCGCCAACGGCTTGCTGTCGGCGATCAGCGACAATGTGTTTGTAGCAACCATCTACATCACCGAGGTGAAACAGGCGTTCATCTCCGGCCACATGAGCCGTGAGCACTTCGAAACGCTGGCGATTGCGATCAATACCGGGACGAATCTGCCGAGCGTGGCCACACCCAATGGTCAGGCCGCGTTTCTGTTTCTGCTGACGTCGGCGATTGCCCCGCTGATTCGCCTGTCGTACGGGCGGATGGTGTGGATGGCGTTGCCTTACACCGTCGTAATGGGGGTTCTTGGCTGGTACGCAGTGAGTTACTGGTTGTAAACACCGACCCACTGTGGGAGCGAGCCTGCTCGCGATGAGTCCGTGTCAGTCAAAATTGATGTTGAATGACACACCGCTATCGCGAGCAGGCTCACTCCCACATGGGTTTTCAGGTGAGCTGGCGAGGGAGGATATACCGCTCAATCGCCTGCGCGGCGCCATCTTCGGTATTGGCGCCTGTCACCACATCGGCCTGAAGCTTGACCGCCTCTTCCGCCTGCCCCATGGCAATCGACAACCCGGCACGATGAAACATCGCCGGGTCATTGCCACCATCGCCCATCGCGGCAGTCTGCTCCAGCGAGACACCGAGAAACTCGGCGAGTGTCGCCAACGCCGCGCCCTTGTTGGCTTGCATCGCAGTCACGTCCAGATAGATCGGCTGTGAGCGCGAGACCTGCGCCTGTCCCTCGACCTTGTGCAGCAATTGCGCTTCCAGCTCGATCAACAACTCAGCGTTGTTGCTGGCGGCAACGATCTTGTCGATACGCTCAAGGTAAGGCTCGAAACTTTCGACCACCACGGGCGGATAGCCCAGGCCATGTTGCTCCCGGGGAACCATTGGACGGTGTGGATCTTTGAGCAGCCAGTCGCCCCCGCTGAACACCCAGACCTCGATGTCCGGCAGATCGGCAAACAATGCCAACGCCGTCAGCGCGGCCGTGGCCGGCAAATAATGCGCGACCAGCACACTGCCATCTGGATTGACGAGGGTGCCACCGTTGAACGCGGCCGTCGGCAGGTCGACACCCAAGGCTTCAATCTGCTGCAACATGGCTTTGGGTGGACGGCCCGTGGCCAGGCTGAACAGCACGCCAGCCTCGCGCAATGAACGAACCGCTTCGATCGTGCGCAGGCTCAGGCTGTGATCGGGCAGCAACAGCGTGCCGTCCATGTCACTGAGCAGAAAACGGATGGGGTGTGGCGTGACGTCACTCATCCGAGGCCGTGCCAGACGCGACCATCGCGAGTCAACAGGTCATCGCCGGCCTTCGGACCGTTTTCGCCAGCCGCATAGAACTCCACGCTCGCGTCCTGCTGCCAGGCGTCGAGGAAGGGCTGCACGGCGCGCCAGCCGTTCTCGATGTTGTCGGCGCGCTGGAACAGCGTTTGATCGCCCGTCAAGCAGTCATAGATCAGGGTTTCATAGCCGGTGGACGGCTGCATTTCAAAGAAATCCTTGTAGGCAAAACCCAGTTCGATATTGGCCATTTTCAGCGCCGGGCCAGGACGTTTCGCCAACAGGTCGAACCACATGCCTTCATTGGGCTGAATCTGAATCCGCAAATAGGTTGGTTGCAGTTCATCAACTTCGGTATCGCGGAACTGCGCATACGGCGCAGGCTTGAAGCAAATGACAATCTCAGTGTCGCGCACGCTCATGCGCTTGCCGGTGCGCAGGTAGAACGGCACGCCGACCCAGCGCCAGTTATCGATCATGACCTTGAGCGCGACGTAGGTTTCGGTGTTGCTGTCAGGCGCGACGTTGTTTTCCTCGCGATAACCCGGCAACCGCTTGCCGTTGACCTCGCCGGCGGTGTATTGCCCGCGCACCGAGTTGGCCCGGGCCTCCTCGGTGGACCAGGGACGAATCGCACCCACCACTTTGGCTTTCTCGCCGCGCACCGCATCGGCGCCAAAGGCTGCCGGCGGCTCCATTGCCACCATCGCCAGCAACTGGAACAGGTGATTGGGCACCATGTCCCGCAGGGCGCCAGTGTGCTCATAAAAACTGCCACGGGTTTCCACGCCGACGGTTTCGGCGGCGGTGATCTGCACGTGGTCGATGTAATGGTTGTTCCAGAACGCTTCGAACAGGCTGTTGGAGAACCGGCTGATCAGAATGTTCTGTACGGTTTCCTTACCCAGGTAATGGTCGATCCGGTAGATCTGGTTTTCCGACATCACCTTGAGCAGGCACGCGTTCAAGGCTTCAGCCGTTTGCAGATCGGAGCCGAACGGTTTTTCGATCACTACCCTTCTGAATGCTTCAGGCGTTTCTTGCAGCAAACCGGCGGCGCCGAGACGGCGCACCACTTCGCTGAAGAAACGTGGCGCGGTGGCCAGGTAGAACACCGCGTTGCCAGTGCCGCTGGCGGCGATTTTTTCCGCCAGCGCTTGATAAGTGCTGTCGTCCAGGAAGTCGCCCTGGACGTAGCTGATGCCTTTGGCCAATGTGGCCCACAGCTGCGGATCAAGGGCTTGATCGCCCTTGCCGACCTTCGCCGCCACTTCCGCACGAATGAAATCCTCGAGCTTTTGCGCAAAGGCTTCGTCGCTGATGGCGTTGTGGTCAACGCCGATGATCCGCAAACCATCGCCGAGCAGACCGTCGCGACTCAGGTTGTACAGCGCCGGCATCAGCAGACGCTTGACCAGGTCGCCATGGGCACCGAATAAAAACAGCGTGGTCGGTGGAGCGGGTTCTGCCTTGGATTTATTGCGGATCAAGCCGGTCATTTTTTCGAAGTCTCCACATGCCCGCCAAAGCCGAATCGCTGAGCCGAGAGAATCTTGTCGCCAAAAGTGCCTTGCCCGCGGGAACGGTAGCGCGAGAACAACGAGTTCGACAGCACCGGAACCGGTACCGATTGCTCCATGGCCGCTTCGATGGTCCAGCGACCTTCGCCGCTGTCAGCCACCGAGCCCGAGTAACCGTCGAGCTTCGGATCGCTGGCGAGCGCATCGGCGGTCAGGTCGAGCAACCAGGACGACACGACGCTGCCACGACGCCAGACTTCGGCGATGTCGGCCACGTTCAGGTCGAAACGCTGATCTTCCGGCAGTTGCTCACTGGACTTGGTCTTGAGAATGTCGAAGCCCTCGGCGAAGGCCTGCATCATTCCGTATTCAATGCCGTTATGGATCATCTTCACGAAATGGCCCGAGCCTGCGGGGCCGGCATGGATGTAACCGCGCTCGGCGCGATCGTCGTCCGACTTGCGGTCCTTGGTGCGCGGAATATCGCCCATGCCCGGTGCCAGGCTGTCGAACAGCGGATCAAGGCGTTTAACCACGGCCGCTTCGCCGCCGATCATCATGCAGTAACCACGCTCCAGGCCCCAGACGCCGCCAGAGGTGCCGACGTCGACATAGTGCAGGCCTTTCTCCGACAGGCTCTTCGCGCGGCGGATGTCGTCCTTATAGAAGGTGTTGCCGCCGTCGATGATGGTGTCGCCGGCTTCGAGCAACGTGCTCAGGGCGGTGATGGTGTCTTCGGTCGGTGCGCCAGCGGGCAGCATGACCCATACGGCACGTGGCTTGGCCAGGCCTGCGACCAGCGCCGGCAGGTCGATGACGCCCTTGGCGCCCTCTGCTGCCAGGGTGTCGACAAAGGCGGTGTTGCGGTCATAAACAACGGTGGTATGCCCGTTGAGCATCAGGCGACGCGCAATATTGCCGCCCATGCGGCCCAGTCCAATAATCCCGAGTTGCATGTGCTGATGCTCCCTACTACTAAAAATGTGTGTCAAAGGTTATAGCCCAACGCGACCAATGTGGGTTAGTCCAGAGCATTGGCGCTAAGTTTCCGTGCATTGTGCCCGATCCTGATTGATAACGTCGGTAATCGCGCCGAAGACACACCGACCATCAAAAATAAAAAAGTTCCATTCAGGGGCAAAAGAAATCAAAATCGCGGCCGATAGTAAATAAGCACCGATGTCGGGGCGGATTTACAGTTGAGATAGCCATTTGCGAGGTGAGCAATGGGCACAGTACAAGCAGCACGGCCAGCACAAACCCTCTATGTCACGATCCGTCGTGATGAATTGCGCCAGTTGAAAGAAGAGCGCGACCTGCTGAAGCAGGAGCTCGCGCAGCTGCGCTTACTCACACAAAGCTCCCCCGCTCAGAATTTTCCCGTCACCCAGCGTGCTCCCCACGCCTGATCCGCTCGCCTGAATCGGAAACAGTGCCCTGCTGTTTCCGATGCAACGCACCTGCCAAGCCTTAAACTCACGAATTTTTCACATTTACCTGTTGATACTCCGCCGCCCTATGGCCGCGCGGTATGCGCGCGGCTTCCGCTCGTCGATAGCAGGGAGGCTCGACGGTCGAAGTGAATACTTGGCTGGAGCGCTGAATGGCTTTGTTTAACCGCAGCAATACGACTGCGAAAGGTTTTGATTGGACAGGATTTCTCTGGTTGTTCCTGTTCTTCTGGTATTTTTCCGGCATCACCCAACTATTGATTCAACTGACGGGGACCTCGGGTTTCAGCGGGTTCCGCCAGGCCTTTGTGATGAGCGCCATCTGGCTCGCGCCGATGCTGCTGTTCCCTCGGCAGACGCGTGTAATGGCAGCAGTGATCGGCGTGGTGTTGTGGGCCTGTTCGATGGCCAGCCTCGGTTACTTCTTCATCTATCAGCAGGAATTCTCCCAAAGCGTCATCTTCATCATGTTCGAATCGAACATTGCTGAAGCAGGCGAGTACATGACCCAGTATTTCGCCTGGTGGATGGTCGCGGCGTTCCTCGCCCACACCCTGTTCGCCTATTTCCTGTGGACGCGCTTGCGCCCGGTATATATGCCGCGCTGGCAGGCCTTGGTCGCCGCGACCGCGATTCTGGTAGCCGTGGTTGGTTATCCGCTGGTCAAACAAACCGCGCGCACGGGCAGCTTCGCTGACGGTTTCGATAAATTCGAGACCCGCGTCGAGCCTGCGGTGCCGTGGCAGATGGCCGTGGCCTATCACCGTTACCTCCAGACGCTCGCCGGCATGCAAGACATGCTCAACAGCGCGAGCAAGATTGCGCCGCTCAAAAACCTCACCGACACGATGGCCAACCAGCCCGCCACTCTGGTGCTGGTGATTGGCGAATCGACCAACCGTCAGCGCATGAGCCTCTACGGCTACCCGCGTGAAACCACGCCGGAACTGGACAAGCTCAAGGATCAACTGGCGGTCTTCAACAACGTCATCACCCCGCGCCCGTACACCATCGAGGCGTTGCAGCAAGTGTTGACCTTCGCCGACGAGGAAAACCCGGACCTTTACCTGACCACGCCATCCCTGGTCAGCATGATGAAGCAGGCGGGTTACAAAACCTTCTGGATCACCAACCAGCAGACCATGACCAAGCGCAACACCATGCTCACCACCTTCTCCGAACAGGCTGACGAGCAGGTGTACCTGAACAATAACCGCAACCAGAACGCCGCCCAGTACGATGGCGACGTGATCGAACCGTTCAACAAGGCCCTGGCAGACGCCGCGCCGCGCAAGCTGATCGTGGTGCATTTGCTCGGCACACACATGAGCTATCAGTACCGTTATCCGCCGACCTTCGACAAGTTCACCGACCGCAAAGGTGTGCCGGACGGTGTGCGTGACGATCAGGTGCCGACGTACAACAGCTATGACAACGCGGTGTTGTACAACGACTTCGTGGTCTCGAGCCTGATCAAGGACTACGCCAAGGCCGATCCGAATGGCTTCCTGCTGTACCTCTCCGACCATGGTGAAGACGTGTTCGACTCAGCGGGTCACAGCACCCTGGGCCGCAACGAAAACAAGCCGACCGCGCCGATGTACACCATCCCGTTCATGGCGTGGGCCTCGCCGAAATGGCGTGAGACCCACGACTGGAATCTGGCCGGTGACTTGGGGCGGCCTTACAGCAGCTCGCAACTGATCCATACCTGGGCCGATCTGGCGGGCCTGAGTTTTGATGAACTGGACCGCAGCAAAAGCCTGGTCAGCGACAGTTTCAAGCCGCGGCCATTGATGATCGGCAACCCTTACGAGCGTCAAGTGCATCCGCTGATCGACTTCAGCCTGATGAAACCCAAGGTCGCGCCAGCCGACCCGGCAGTCGCCAAGCAGTAATCCTTTCAGGGGCCGGTTCCGGCCCCTTTTTTGTGTCCCGCTACCAGGCAGGACACATTTTAAAATATCAATAATTCTCGTTAGCCAGCACTGGAAGCTTTGCGGCGGTTAATTCCCAATTCACCGATTCGGCGGATAATGTCCCGGCGACATTGACTCATGGAAGACAGGCACCCGATATCCGTAATGGGAGGCACACCATGAAACGTATAACGCTGATCCTCGCCAGTCTGATGATGTTCGGTTCGGCCGCTGCTTTGGCTGAAGGTGGCGCCGAACGCATGAGGTATTACTTCGAGAGCCTGCGCTTTAAACAAGAGCAGGCCAATGGCATCCAGCGCAAAGTGATTGAGCTAAGGGTTCCGGACGATCAAACCGCACAAGTTACCGAAACCTACAGGCCGAGATAAACGATGGCAGACGGGCGTCCTGATGGACGCCCTTTTTTATGCTCGATTGCGGCGAGATTAAAGGTCCTTGGTCCAGAACAGCATGCGGCCATGGGCCGGGTCGAACATGCCGGGTGCAAAACCGAACTTGCCATAGGACGCCTGCGCGACCGCATTGCCTTCAAGGACTTCCAGGGTGATCTTGCAGCCGCCGCGCTGGCGGGTGATGTCCTCGACTTTTTGCAGCATCTTCTGACTCAGCCCCCGGCCGCGAAACTTCGACACCACCGACACATCGTGCACATTGACCAAAGGCTTACAGGCAAAGGTCGAGAACCCTTCAAAGCAATTGACCAGCCCGGCCGGCTCGCCATCGACAAAAGCCAGCACACTGAACGCGTGGGGACGCTTGGCCAGTTCACCCGGCAATCGCTGCAGGATGTCATCGGATAAGGCGTGCCCGCCGCCCATCGGGTCCTGGGCGTAAGCATTGAGCACAACACCGATCGCTTCGGCGTGCACCGGATTGGTGTAGCTGGCTTGAAGGACAAGTACTTCTGCGGATTCCATTTCCATCGTCAACATCCGATCTGGTTGACCCGACACGTCTCTCGCGCCGGGAGGTCGACGGACATTATCGCGAGGCGCAATTGTCGACAACCCGAACCTGACTCAAACGCCCCAGATCAGCGTTTCAGTCCATCCCAGCTCGGCAAAATCAGCGGCCCTCAAGCCTGACTCACCGGCGCAGAAAAATTCGTCCAGCTGCGGGGGTTTGACCGACGTGCCGCTGAGCATGGCGTGCACCTGGCCACGGTGATGAATCTGGTGTTCGAACAGATGGGACAGCATGCGCAAACGGCTGTCATGCTGCGGCGTTTCCCGGGCGATGGTCACGATTCGCACCAGGTCGGCATCGCGTAACTGTTCGCAGTAGGCAATCAGTCGACGGTCGACGTGGGCTTGCTCACGCTGCAGGTCGGGGCCCGAGGTGAACGGCTCGTCGTGGGTGAAGAACACATAACAATCGGGGTGCGGCTCGTCCCCGCGCAGCTCGCGCTCCAGCGCATCCATGTAGAACCAGTCGCACGTCAGGATGTGATTGAGGGTGGCCCTGATGCTGGGGAAGAAGCTGACACGCGGCGCCACCAGTTCGGTAGCGCTCAATTGGCCCCAGGCCTTGGCGAGTCGGTGATTGGCCCAGGCGTTCTGATAAGCCATGGTCAGCAAATGATGAGACAGGGGCTGATTCATGTTCGCGGCTCCTTGCAATTAGGCTTCAGCGAAACGTTGCAGCTGCATTTCCTGTAGACGGCTCAATGTGCGGCGGAACGGGAATTCAAGGTAACCCTCGGTGTACAACGCCGCCATCGGCACCTGCGCTTCGAGGTACAGCGGCACCTTGCGGTCGTAGCATTCGTCCACCAACGCGATGAAACGCCGGACTCCGTCGTCGTGCACCGACAATTGCGGCAGTTCGCGATCACCGGCCACCACACGCTCGGCAGCGTCTTCGGTGCCTCGGGCGATGCGTCCGGCGCGCTTTTGTGCGCTCAGGTTGGGCACCTCACTCAACAGAATAGCGCTGAAGGTGTCACACAGCGCCATAAAGTCCATGGCAGCAAACGGTTGTTCGCACAGATCGGCATAACGGCACCAGAGCACTTTGGCGCTGGCCTGCACAACGCTGACCGAACGATAACCAACCGAGACCGGCTCGCTGGACACCGATTGCCCAGCGGTCAAGGCCTTGAACACATCTGCGAGCGCGCTGGGCTGGCCGGCGGTCGCCACCCAATAACGTTGCAGGCCGGCGCCCGGATGCAGGCGGTGGTCTTCGCCGCCATCCACCGCGATCACCTGCATGTGTTTCTTGATCGCCTCGATGGCGGGCATGAAACGGTCGCGGTTGAAGCCGTCGGCGTACAGCTGATCCGGCGGTTGATTGGAGGTGCAGACCACCACCACACCTTGCTCGAACATCACCTGAAACAATCGCCCGAGGATGATCGCATCGCCAATGTCATTGACGAACAGCTCATCAAAGCACAGCACCCGCACTTCCTCGCTCAGCTCACGGGCCAGCGCCTTCAGCGGATCGGCGGTGCCGGTCAGCTGGAATGAGCGCTGGTGCACCCAGCCCATGAAGTGGTGAAAGTGTTGGCGGCGAGCCGGGACCTTGAGGGTTTGATAGAACTGGTCCATCAACCAGGTCTTGCCGCGCCCGACCGGCCCCCACAGGTAAACCCCGGTGATCGGCGTGCGCCCTTCGTGCAAGGCTTCGTGGCATTTCTGCAACGCCCACACGGCATGTTCCTGGGCTTCGTCCTGGACGAAGCCCTTTTGTTCGATGGCGTGTTGCCAGGCGCTTAGGGGAGAGTCGACATTCATGCGCGGCAGTATGCCACGCACTCGCGTTACAGAGAGATGTCTAGCCGGGCGATCTTGCCCTGTTCGTTGAGGCGGAACATGTAGCGCAGTTCCAGGGGACTGCCGGGAAAGGTCCCGGAAATCCGGTTGTGCACCAGCACTTTACCGGTGCGCTGCTGCACGCCGAGCACTTCGACCCGGGGTTCATAGCGCTGCGCCGTGTCTTGCATCCATTGGGCGATGGCTTGCGTGCCGGTCCGGTGATGTCCTTCATCGAACACGTTGGCATCCTCAGCGAAAAAACTGCCGACCCGCGAAGTGTCGCGAGCATTGGCGGCGGCAATGTAGGCGGCAATGGCGGGCGCCAGTGAAGAGGCTGGATTGGACATGTTTACGGCTCCTTGTTTGTTGGTTCTGGAGCCATCCTAAAACACGTCTGTGTCAGTTCTTGTCAGGAGTGAAACGCCCCGCTTCATCCAGTTGCATCTGCTTGCGCCAGGTGCGCAACAAGTCGCTGCGCCGCCCCGGATAACGCTCGCCCTGCTCGCTGGCGGCCGAGATCCGGTCGGTGCGAAACGTGCGGTAGGCGCCGCGCAGTTCACACCAGGCGACGATGATCCGAACTTCATTGAGAAACCCCAGCGCCAGGGGCCAGATCATCCGTTGACTGGGCACCTGGTTGGCATCTGCATAGTCGATGTTGAGCTTGGATTGATCACGTATGGCCTGGCGAAACACATTCAATGGCACTGCGTTTTGCGGGTAGCCATAACCGGGCGGGCCCGGCAGCACTGTCGGGTTGCGCAATGCATCCTGGGCTTCGGGGGCCAGCACGGCGGCAATCTTGGCCAGCGCATCCGCCGCGGCTTTGCTCAACACCTCGTCGCCGCGCTGATCGACGTAGCGCAACCCCAACACGATGGCTTCGGTTTCATCGGCATTGAGCATCAAGGGCGGCAGAAACAATCCGCTGCGCAATACGTAGCCGATCCCCGCCTCGCCGAAAATCGGCGCGCCCAGCGCAGTCAGTTCGGCGATATCGCGGTAAAGCGTACGTTCGGAAATCTCCAGTTCGCTGGCCAGCGTTGCCGCCGTGACCGGACGACTTTTACCTCGCAAAACCTGCAACAACGTGAGTAAACGTGTAGTACGCGACACGATCCGTAGTCTCTTTCCTGAGAAGTCGACGGAGCTTAGCAGAGGCTGCTGTCAGAAACTGGCAGTAGCAATGTCCCCGTCAATCGGGCCTTTCGCGATAAATCAAAAAGCCGATTGACGTAAAATATTACTCGCATAATATTCAATGCATGTCGCCAAACATTTAACTAATTCACCGCATCGGTTCCTCAGGAGTCATCTCATGCATTACAAAGTCTTCGGCCGTAAAACCGGGTTGCGGGTCTCGGAACTGGCATTGGGCGCCGGCAATTTCGGCACCGGTTGGGGCCATGGCGCAGAACGTGACGAAGCCAAGCGCATATTCGATGGCTACCTGGAGGCCGGCGGCAATTTCATCGACACCGCCAACGGCTATCAGGGTGGGCAGTCGGAAGCCATGCTCAGCGAGTTCATTGCCGCGGAACGGGATCGCCTGGTCATCGCCACCAAATACACCCTGGGCACCACGCCCGCCGCCGGCATTTCCCACACCGGCAACAGTCGCAAGAACATGGTTCGCGCCGTGGAAGAAAGCCTGAAACGCCTCAACACCGATCACATCGACCTGTTTTGGGCGCACATGAGTGACGGCGTGACGCCGATGGAAGAAATCCTGCGTGGCTTTGACGACCTGGTGCGTGCCGGCAAAATTCACTACGCCGGACTGTCGAACTTCCCGGCCTGGCGCATCGCCCGGGCGGACGTGCTGGCCGAAGTGCGCGGTTTTGCGCCGATTGCAGCGATTCAGATCGAGTACAGCCTGGCCGAACGCAGCGCTGACCGTGAGCAGCTGCCGATGGCCGAAGCCCTGGGCCTGGCCGCGACGTTATGGTCGCCGTTGGGTGGCGGTTTTCTCACCGGCAAGTACCGCAGCAATGACGGCGACAACCGCGCCGCTAAACTTGGCGTGCTGATCCATGCCGAAACAAGCGCACGGGACACCGCCCTGCTCGACACCTTGCTCGGCGTCGCAGAAGAGCTGGCAGCCAGCCCGACTCACGTCGCCATTGCCTGGCTGCGAGAAAAGGCCAAGCGTTCAACGACTGCGCTGATACCGATCCTGGGTTCGCGCACGCGTGAGCAACTGGATGCGACATTGGGTGCCTTGACAGTGCAATTGAGTGCCGAACAGATGTCGCGACTGGATGAGGTCAGCGCTGTGGCGATGGGTGTGCCGCATGAAACCATTGCCGGGTCGTATTCGCGATTTACCGGGGCTGAAACATTGGACGTTCCGATAATCCCTGTCGCCTGAAACAGCATCGCGGGCAAGCCCGCTCCCACAGGTATTGCGCTGTACTTGTGGGAGCGGGCTTGCCCGCGATGGCGTTAGCGCATGATGGGGCTACCGGTCCACTTTATGTCTGGCGGCATAAAGGCAGAGCATTTCCATGGCTAATGTCGCCGCCGCCAGTGAGGTGATGTCCGCGTTGTCGTAGGCCGGCGCCACTTCCACCACGTCCATCCCCACCAGATTGATCCCGCGCAAGCCGCCGAGAATTTCCAGCGCCTGTACCGTGCTCAATCCCCCGCAAACTGGTGTCCCGGTGCCCGGTGCGAAGGCCGGGTCGAGGCAATCGATGTCGAACGTCAGGTACACCGGGTTATCGCCGACCCGTGCGCGAATCGCTTCGACAATCGCCTCGCACCCTTGCCGATGCACCTGCCGTGCATCCAGCACCTGAAAGCCCTGATGATCGTCATTGGTGGTGCGCAAGCCGATCTGCACCGAACGCGACGGATCGACCAGCCCTTCCCTGGCCGCGTGCCAGAACATGGTGCCGTGATCGACGCGCTTGCCCGCCTCGTCCGGCCAGGTGTCGCTGTGGGCATCGAAGTGAATCAGCGACAGCGGACCATGTTTGCGGGCATGGGCCTTGAGCAGCGGATAGGTAATGAAGTGGTCGCCGCCGAACGTGAGCATCGCGCTGCCGGCGTTGAGAATGTGCTCGGCATGCGCCTCGATGCTTTCCGGCGCCGAGTGCGGCGAGCCGTAATCGAAGTCGCAATCGCCGAAGTCGATAACAGCCAGATGATCGAATGGATCAAACGTCCACGGCCAGTGGCGTTCCCAGGCGATCCCGGTGGACGCGGCGCGAATGCCTCGTGGCCCGAAACGCGCACCGGGGCGATTGCTGGTGGCGGTGTCAAACGGGACACCGCTAACCGCGACGTCGACACCGCGCAAGTCACGGCTGTAGCGTCGACGCATGAAACTGGTAATGCCGGCGTAGGTGCTTTCGGCGGCGGTGCCGTAAAGACTGTCGCGGGTCATGGCCTGATCGTTTTGCACAGGGACGTCCATCAGGTATTCCTTTTTATTGGTGGCTACGGAAAGTAGTCCACAAGCGGGTGCGCTGACGCATGTCCTTGAGGTTCATGGTGCGGTCGGCGTACAGCAGACCGCGAACGTCGGCGGGCGGGTAAATGTCCGGATCGGTGCGCACCGCCTCATCCACCAGCGGCGTCGCGGCCTGATTGGCGGAGGCGAAGAACAGCGTGTTGGTCAACGCTGCGACGGATTCGGGGCGCAACATGAATTCGATGAACTGGCGGGCCGCTTCGGGATGTGGCGCGTCCTTGGGAATCGCCAGGTTGTCCTGCCAGACGAGGGTGCCTTCCTTGGGAATCCGGTAGGCGATTTCGTAGGGCTTGTTGGCCTTGCGCGCCTGATCGGCAGCCATGCTGGCGTCACCGTTGTAGGTCAGCGCCAGGCAGACACTGCCGTTGGCCAGATCGTTGATCTGCCGGCCGCTGGCGACGTACAGCACGTTTGGCTGCAACTGATGCAACAGGGTCTGCGCCGCATCGAGATCGTTCTTGTCGGTGCTGTAGGGATCTTTACCCAGGTAGTGCAACGCCAGACCGATGACTTCCTGAGGCGAATCGATGATCGCGATGCCACAGTCCTTCAGTTTGTTGGCGTACTCGGGCTTGAACAGCAAATCCAGGCTATTGAGCGGTTTGTCCGGCAAGCGTTTCTGCACTGCCTCGACGTTCACCCCAAGCCCCAGCGTGCCCCAGGTGTAGGGCACGCCGTAGAGGTTGCCGGGGTCCACGGCGGCGAGCTTTTCCAACAGGTCCGGGTCGAGGTTGGCGTAGCCCTTCAGGCCTTCGTGAGGAATGGTTTTTAACGCACCGGCTGCCAAGCCGCGAGCCAGCACGCTGGACGACGGCACGACCACGTCGTAACCGCTGCCACCGGTGAGCAATTTGGTTTCGAGCACTTCCGGCGCATCGAACGTGTCGTAACGCACGTGAATCCCGGTTTCCTGTTCGAAACGCTGCAAAGTCTCGGGCGCTACGTAATCGGCCCAACTGTAGAGATTGAGGGTCTTTTCCTCGGCCTGGGCCGAAGCAACCACGGCGAGGAACAACGCGGGTAAACACAGCTTGAACATGGGAGCCATGACGAACACCTGACCAGAGGAAGTGGTTGCAGCGTGCGCGCTCCGATACATTGTCGAAATATCAAGTTTGTTAACCTGACTTTATTGCGGAGTAATGTTTGATGCTCGGTCAACTCCACGACCTCGACTTGCAACTGCTGCGCTTATTTGTGCGGGTGGTCGAGTGCGGCGGCTTCAGTG
Organism: Pseudomonas sp. JAI111; assembly: GCF_024809425.1. Taxonomy (NCBI): domain Bacteria; kingdom Pseudomonadati; phylum Pseudomonadota; class Gammaproteobacteria; order Pseudomonadales; family Pseudomonadaceae; genus Pseudomonas; species Pseudomonas sp. JAI111. Next base: position 143,071 of record NZ_JANUCB010000011.1, read on the forward strand.
CGGCACAGGGCGAACTGGGGTTGAGCCAATCGAGCATCAGCCAGCAAATGGCCAAGCTCGAAACCCGACTCGGCTATCGCCTGTGCAGTCGCGGCAAGGGTGGGTTCAAGATCACGCCCAAAGGTGAACAGCTGCTCACAGCGACGCGCGGCCTGTTTGAATCCATCGAAGCGTTCCGCCACCAATCCAACGGTGTGGCCGGGCGCTTGATCGGCGAAGTGCTCCTGGGTTTGTCCGAGGCCCTGGATCAATCGGTGCTGCAACGCGTGGCCGATGCGATCAGTCGTTTTCGCGAGCGCGACGAATCGGTGCGCATCGAATTGATCAGCGCCATGCCCGGCGAAATGGAGCGGCTGCTGCTGCAACAACGGCTGGACCTGGCCATCGGTTATTTCTCACAGGTGCAGCGTGCGTTTGACTACCGCCAGTTGTTCACGGAAACCCAGCACCTGTATTGCGCGCCCGGGCATCCACTGTTCACCGACGATGCGCCGGACGACCAGGCCTTGCAGGCGTGTGACCGGGTCGATCATCCCTACCGTTTCCTGCGGGCTGACGAGCCCTTCCAGGGACAGCGCTGTTCGGCGAGGTCGGAGCAGGTCGAAGGCACCCTCGCCTTTATTCTGTCCGGTAAACACGTCGGCTATCTGCCCGATCACTTTGCCCGTAGCTGGGAAGACAAAGGTTTGCTCAGGGCCGTGCGTCGAGAGGACATGAGTTTCGATGTGGCGTTTCACCTGGCCCGTCATCGTGCGCAAGTGCCGGGGGATGCGCAGAAGGCGTTCGAAGAGGATTTGCTGGCGGCGTTTGCCTGAAAACCACTGCAATCCCTGTGGGAGCGGGCTTGCTCGCGAAGGCGTCCTGTCAGCCGGCATCCTTGTCACCTGACAGGACGCCTTCGCGAGCAAGCCCGCTCCCACAGGTTTTGTGTAAAACCGGGATAAGGTTCCGACAACGCAGTCTTTCTGGCATCCTGCGCCTCCATTTTTTGACCTGGCCCTGGCGCTTTCCTCGTGACCTCATCCGAACACGCAAAACCCCAGCCCCGTTCCGACCTGATCTACGGCCTCGACGATCGCCCGCACCTCACCGCCACGGTCTTCGCCGCGCTGCAGCATGTGCTGGCCAGTTTTGTCGGCATCATCACCCCGACCCTGATCATGGGCGGCGCCCTCGGACTGCAAAGCGAAGTGCCGTACCTGATCAGCATGGCGTTGTTCGTCTCCGGCCTGGGCACTTTTGTCCAGGCGCGGCGGTTTGGCCCGGTGGGTTCTGGTTTGTTGTGTCTGCAAGGCACCAGCTTTTCGTTTATCAGCGTCATCCTCAGCGCCGGGTTCATGGTCAAGGCCCGGGGCGGCGGCACCGATGAAATCCTCTCGACCATCTTCGGCGTGTGCTTTTTCGCAGCGTTCATCGAAGTGGTGTTGAGCCAGTTCATTGGCAAGCTGCGCACGCTGATCACGCCGGTAGTCACCGGTACGATCATTACGTTGATGGGCCTGTCGCTGATCAAAGTCGCTATGACCGACATCGCTGGCGGCTTTGGCGCAGCGGACCTCGGCGCGGCCAGTCACCTGGCGTTGGCGGCGTTGGTGCTGGGAACCATCGTGGTATTGAACCGGGTCGACGTACCGTTCCTGCGCCTTGGGGCGATCGTGATTGGCTTGACGTTGGGCTACCTCGTGGCGTGGCTGTTGGGCGACGTCAATTTCGCCAGCCTGCCCGACGTGCCGCTGATGAGCGTGCCGGTGCCGTTCAAGTACGGCTTCAATTTCGACTGGGTGGCGTTTGTGCCGGTGGCAGTGATTTTCCTGGTGTCGCCGCTGGAAGCCGCCGGTGACCTGACCGCCAACTCGATGATTTCCCGGCAACCGGTGAAAGGCCCGGTGTATATCCGCCGGATCAAGTCCGGTCTGCTCGCTGATGGCCTCAACTCGGCCATGGCGGCGGTGTTCAACAGCATGCCGATGGTGACCTTCGCGCAGAACAACGGCGTGATCCAGCTCACCGGCGTGGCCAGCCGCTACGTGGCATTTTTCATCGCCGGCCTGCTGGTGCTGCTGGGGTTGTTCCCGATGATTGGCGCGGTGCTGCAATTGATGCCCAAGCCAGTCCTTGGCGGCGCCGAGCTGGTGATGTTCGGTACCGTGGCGGTGGCCGGGATCAAGATCCTCGCCGAAGCCGGCCTGCATCGACGCAACATGCTGATCGTGGCGATTTCCCTCGGCATGGGCCTGGGTGTCGCGGCCGTGCCGCAGGTGTTGCGTGAACTGCCCCTGGCGTTGCACAACATCTTCGAATCGCCGATCACCGTGGGCGCGTTGTGCGCTATCGTGCTGAACATCTTCCTGCCCGAGGAATTCATCGAGCTGGAAGAAGACGATTTCGATCCGGAAGCCTCGATCCTACAGGTCATGGAAAATCCCGATGTCCCGGCTAAAGGTGAACCCGCAACGCCTGAGGCGGTCGCACAGTTGACCCGCTAAAAGGCTCAAGGGCCGAGCCGTTGGCGGTTCAGCCCTTATTTCTGAACGAGAGCCTGTCCATGCGCCGCGTCCACGCCGTCATCCTTTCCCTGCTCTTGCTCTCCCTGAGCGCCTGCGCCCTCTTTCCCCATCGCGACCCGTTGAACATCAATGTGGTCGGCATCGAACCGCTGCAGAGCCAGGACATGGAAGTGCGGTTCGCCGTAAAGATACGCGTGCAAAACCCCAACGAAACGCCGATTGACTACAACGGCGTGGCGCTGGACCTGGAAGTCAATGGCCAACCTCTTGCCTCCGGCGTCAGCGATCAATCGGGTTCGATCGCACGCTTTTCCGAAACCGTGCTGACAGTGCCGGTAAGCGTTTCGGCGTTCTCGGTGATACGCCAGACGCTGGGCCTGACGCAGACGCAGACGTTGAACAATCTTCCCTACGTCCTGCGCGGCAAACTGGCCGGCGGATTGTTTGGGACGATGCGTTTCGTGGACACGGGCAAACTGAGCTTGCCAGGGCCTACGACTGGCACTTGGTAAACCGCAGGAGCTTGGAAACGATGCATTTCCCTTGTGGGAGCGAGCTTGCTCGCGATGACGGCGGCACATTCAACAAATCAGTTGCCTGATCCACCGCTATCGCGAGCAAGCTCGCTCCCACAGGGGTTTACAGTATTTTTATATCTTGTCTTTAGAATCGCAGGGTTGTTGTTCATCAATAGATAAGCCATTCACTGGCTTAACGTCTGCTTTTTTGAAACTTCGGACCACCTCCTCCCCCGTTTCATTCCATTCGAGATCTGACAAATGCACCAATCCATCTATGCCAGTTTGCATGCCAATAAATATTCCAAAATCTGCTCCTGATGCTTTGGCCTTTTTAGCTACCGGTTCAATTTCAGATGAAGGTTTTTCAATTTCACTATCCATTTCACACCATCCTTTTAATCAGCTTAAGCCCCGCCAAGTGCGTTGCAACAGGCTTGACTCTAACTCTGCGGACTGCTTCGCGAACCTGTTATAAATGACAGTCGACAATATCTTTTTGCTATCGCTCTATATCAAAGTAGACAGTTGTAATACGGGGTAAAAGCAGTGGATTTTAAATTACAGTGAAAGCCGCACTTTTTGCGATGACATCTGACGGCAATCCGTAAAGCAGCAAGAAGTGCATCTGTGAAAATCCAGCGGCCTGACATTGCCCACTTCATGAACAAGCCCCCTTCCACAGATTTATGCGCTGAAACGCACACCTGGTTTAGGCCGCTCATCGACGATCAACTCAAACACATCCGGGCGCGCGTAGTGCCCGACGACGTCATAGTCATAACGGGCGCGAACCAGATCGTCGGTATCGATTTCGGCGGTCAATAATCCCGCCTCGCCCCGCAACGGCCCCGCCAGAATGTCGCCCATCGGTCCGACGATCACACTGCCGCCGGCAATCAGCGGCCGCTCTGCCGGCCAGTTAGCGATGTCCAGGCCCAGGGCCTGCGGTGACTCCTGAACCTGACACGCGCTGACCACAAAGCAGCGTCCTTCATGGGCGATGTGGCGCATGCTGACTTGCCACATCTCGCGCTCATCCACCGTCGGCGCGCACCACACCTCAATGCCTTTGGCGTACATCGCGGTGCGCAGCAGCGGCATCATGTTTTCCCAGCACACCACCGCGCCGATCCGCCCGACCTGGCTGTCGAATACCGGCAGTGTCGAGCCATCGCCTTTGCCCCAGATCAATCGTTCGGTGCCGGTGGGCATCAGTTTGCGGTGCTTGCCGACCAGTCCGGCCTTTGGATCGAAATACAACGCCGTGCAATACAACGTACTGCCGGCACGCTCGATGACGCCGATGACCAAATTCGCACCCGTGCGGGCCGACAACCCGGCCAGCGCTTCGGTCTCGATGCCCGGCACGTCGATGGCATTGGCGAAATAGCGGGCGAAGGCTTCACGACCTTCCGGCAATCGAAAGCCCAGTTGAGTGCCAAAGCCTTCGCCTTTGGGATAGCCGCCGAGCAAGGCTTCGGGCATGACTACTAACCTGGTGCCGGATTCGGTAATGGCGTTTTCCCAGGCGAGAATCTGTTCCAGCGTCTCGGCCTTGCCGCCGGGCAAGGCGCCGATTTGCAGCGCAGCAACGATTGATTTGGGCATGTCGGTAACTCCGAAAGCGATGAGGTGTTGCTCATTCTCAGGCGCCACGCAATCATGAATAAAGCCCTGCTCGCTGCTAACTGATATGAACCAAATGAATATCGCCGACGTCGACCTGAACTTGCTCAAAGTCTTTGAAGCGCTGCATGAAGAGTCCAGCGCCAGCCGCGCGGCGTTGCGTCTGGGGGTGACCCAATCAGCCGTCAGCGCCGCGCTGCGAAGGCTGCGCGAGGTGTATGGCGATCAGTTGTTCGTGCGCACCGGTCGTGGCCTCGCGCCGACGCTCAAAGCCAACCAGTTGAAACCGGTGGTGAGTGACGCGCTGAACAAATGCCGCCAGAGCCTGGCGATGGTCGATCCGGCGGCCCACCATTACGACGGACGCTCGGTCGCGCTGGGCCTGTCGGATGATTTCGAAATTGCCTACGGACGGCGCTTGATCGAACACATTGCCGTCAGTGCGCCAAAGTTGCGGCTGATCTTCCGGCAAACCCACAGCCAGATCGTCGCTCAAGCGCTGATGGAGCGCAGCATTGATCTGGCGATCACCGCAGGCGGGTTCACCGAGCGGTTGCTCAGTCGTCAGGTATTGGGCGAAGGCGGCTACTTGTGCCTGGTCGATCCGCGCAGCCTCGCGCCCGCACAACAGGCCATCAGCCTGCAAGAGTTCGTCGCCCGCGAGCACATTCTGGTGTCGTCGGGCGGTTTTATCGGGATCACCGATGAAGGGCTGGCGGCGCTGGGACTGAGTCGGCGGGTGTGTGCATCGACCACACACTTCGCGGCCTTGCCGCACCTGCTCAAGGGCAGTCAGGCGGTCGCGACCATTCCGGCGCACGCGGCGCAAAGCATCGCGGCGCTCAGCGGGCTGGCACTGCTGCCCTGCCCCTTGGCATTACCGCGCTACCCGATCGAGCTGGGCTGGCGCACCAGCACCCAGCTCGACCCGGTGGTGCTGAAAGTGCGTGAAGCCATTGTTGCGAGTTTCGCCTGACGACTTGCGTTTACTTGGCAGCCATCAACCGATTGACTTCACTGCGCACCATGTTCGCGAACTCCGGCGGTGACATGCCGTCGAGTTCGGCCCGAACCCATTCAGCCCATTTACCTTTGCGTTTGGCGCGCTCGCCAAACAGGCGCGCAGCTTCGCCCTTGGATTTGCCAAGGTTGCTTTGCCAAAGGTCGAACAGACGGGATTTTTCATCTTCAAGCGCCGCGCGCTCGGCAAGGGGTTTGTCGGCCAGATTGAAGCTCATGGGAATTACCTGCTGCATAAAATAGGCGACATCTTACACTGTAGGAGGAAATGTCCGACCCGGGATTTTTGTTCCTGGTTGGCGTGGCGCGAAAATCGAGTGCAACTTTTTCGTCAGCGACAGACTCCATTGTTCACTGCCCATTTATCTGCAAGGAGTACCCCAATGGCCCGGAAAACCGCCGCACAAGTCGCCGAAGACCAAATCAAGGATCAGGCGTTCAGCGAACTTCAGTCCCTGATCGAAGAATCGGAAAAACTGCTCAAAAGCAGCGCTTCACTGGTGGGTGAGGAAGCAGAAACCCTTCGTGGGCAAATCGTACAGAAGCTCCAGCAGGCCCGGGATTCGGTCAGCAGTGTGCGTGATCGTACCAAACCGGTGGTCGACGCGACCGAAACCTACATCGGTGGTCACCCGTGGCAAACCGTGGCCATCTCCGCCGGTTTCGGCCTGGTGGTAGGCTTGTTGCTGGGCCGTCGTTAAGCGCTCACGCGTTCATGGATACAGCGTAAAAAGTTAAAGCATAAAAAAGGCGAGCCTGGTGCTCGCCTTTTGCATGCCTGGGTGGAACGTCGGCGTCACACTCCGGCCAGCTCTCGCAAGTCAGCCAGGGTCTGAGCGTCCAGCTCGATACCTTGGGTAGCCGACTTGGCCCGTTGATGATGACGCCGGTCACCCGGCAAACGCTTGAGCCCCACGCCGTGCATCTGCCGGACCAGTTCCTGACTGCGCTCGGCAAAGTTCTGCCCCGCCGCCTTGCTTGGGTCGATCACGATCAGCAACTGACCGGTCCACGGTGTCTTGGCTCCCGGATGATTCGACCAGTCGAACTCGAACGAAAAATTACCGCCGGTCAACGCCGCCGCCAACAACTCGACCATCATCGACAGTGCCGAACCTTTGTGGCCGCCGAACGGCAGCAACGCGCCGCCTTCCAGAATCGCTTTCGGATCCTGAGTCGGCTGACCAAGGCTGTCTACGCCCATACCGACCGGCAAGCGTTCACCTTTTCGTGCGGCGATCTGCACATCGCCATGGGCGATGGCGCTGGTGGCCAGGTCAAAGACTATCGGATCACCGTCAGCCCGAGGCGCGGCGAAGGCGATCGGGTTGGTACCGAACAGTGGACGATCGGCACCGTGCGGCACCACGCAGGTCATGCTGTTGACCACGCTGAGCGCCACCAGCCCTTCATAGGCAAACGGCTCAACATCCGGCCACAGCGCCGCGAAATGGTGGGAGTTGCGGATCGCCAATACCGCGATGCCAGCGCTGCGGGCTTTTTCCACCAGCAGTGCACGGGCGGCGGCGAGCGCCGGCTGGGCAAAACCATTGCCGGCATCGACCCGGACAAAACCTGAGGCAACGTCCTCGACCACCGGCACTGCCTGGCCGTTGACCCAGCCGCTCTTGAGTGTCGAGACATAGCCTGGGATGCGAAATACGCCGTGGCTGTGCGCGCCGTCGCGTTCAGCGCCGGCGCAATTGAGCGCCAGGGTCCTGGCGACGTCGGCAGACGTACCGTGACGCAGAAAAACCTGCTCGAGCAATTGAACGAGCGCGTCAAAATCAAGCGATTGGGTGGTCGAACTGACGGCCACTTCGGGCGTTGCGGTCATCTGAAGCTCCAATTTTATTATTAAGTACGGGCACCAGGGGAAACGAGGTTGCATGGCAACCCACAGCAGACGTCGATTAAGCGCTGTTCTACCAGCGTCCTGTCAAGTCTCGACTGCCAGTTCGGGGCAAGCAATATGTACCGCACTGAACGCCCTCCCGGGTCTTACTGTTTTTCCTCAACCGACAGCCTGCGATTGGCAATTCATCGCAGCATATGAGGAAACACCGTGACTGAACCCGACCTCCCCTACTTTTTCGATGAGGCAGAACGTGCAGCCAATGCCAAACAGCCCGGCGAACGCGAAAAAGCGCTGAACTTCACAATGGATGACCTGAAGTGGCTGAAGACCGTTTACCTGGCCACTCATACGGCCCGCATCGCCCCAACCAACCCCATGCACGTCGACCAATTGATGCTCGGTGCGACCGGCATGCAGGATATTCCACTGGCCGGCGCATTTGCCATGAGCCGACCCGACGACGCTGAGGTCATGCTCTTCACGCCGTGGAAAGGCTTGATCAAGTTTGCCGACATGGCCGACCTTAAAGGCAAGCTCAAGGAGTGGCTGGCCAGAGCCACCGGGAAGCGCGAGCTTTTACGCTTTCTGGCCATCGAACAGCGCAGCACCTTGCCCCCCGCCACCGCCCTCGAAATCTCCACCAAGACCATTGACGGTGCGGTATTCCAGGCCCAGCAACTGACCCTCGATGGCAATCAGGCACAGAACATCAAGACAATGATCGGCGAGCTGGCCAAGTTGCCCACCTTGCAATCGATGCTGGACGACACCCTCAAACATGCGCTGCACAAGACGTTCCCGAAACTGGACCAGCGCCTGACCCAAATGAACAATTTTGTCAGTACGATTTCGGCTTTTGACGGGGGCGACCATCACCACACGATATCGGCGATGTCATTGAGTGAAGCCCTGTTGCACGTCTACCTCACCAATCAGTGGCCTGCCGGGGTTTCCAGAGTCTTTGCCCACCCCGAGCTCAGCGTCAGCAGCGATGCCGATAACCAGGCGTGGGAAAGCGCATTGAAGGAAACGGCACAAAGCTTCACGCCGCACTTGCACAGCCTGCTCGACACCTTCTGGAATACGCCCGTGAACAATGGGTTGTCACGCCTTAAGTTCTTTGCCGAAAGCTTGCGCGATACCTTCCACACGAGGCTTTTTCAGCAGCGCCAGCAAGGTATCTTGACGACGCAGGAATACGTGCGGCTGGTGAATGTCAGCCTCGCACCGAACCCTGACGACCCGCTACGTATTGAAAAAGTGCGGGTCACCGCGCCCTTCGAGCATTTCGCGGAACTCGCCTCGACCTTGATGATTGGTGGCACCAACACCCTGGGTTTTCTGTACACCCAATCCAGAGGCATCGAAGCGACAAGCAGTCTGCCTGCCCTCAAAAAAATCGTGCTGCAAATGATGACCAGTGAAGGGCATGAAGACGCCTTGCTCAATTTCATGTCCCTGGAAGAGCGCGCCCGGTTCCTGGCGTTCAAGCCCGATGAGCGAGTGATTGTCGGTCACCCGATCATCGGCAATGTGTTCGAACAATTGATGTCCGACATCCTCGACAAGCAAAAGGACAACCTGAGCCACGCACTGAGCCGCTACCGCGAAAGCGAGGGTACGCTAGACCCTCACGCCCTGCTCGACAAGGCGCTGGACGTCCGGGGGCTGATTGATGACCGGCTGCTGTCTGCAGAAGCTGCGGGACGCTGGAGCACTCGGGTGGATCAACGCTGGATTGCGCAACCGGCAACCGTGCGTGCCGAGTCGGCCAAGGAGGCGCTGGCCTCGCTCGATTCCGTCGCGCAAGCGCTCGACCAACTGCGCGACGAACACCCTGCCATTCCCACAACAACTCGCACGGTCACTGAGGCACTCACGCTCGTCGAATCCTCCCTGACAAGCTTGCAATCGAGCTTTACGCATACCCTGTCAACGGCGCTACGCAGCGAGCTGAAGCTGCGCAAAGTCTCGCGAACCCTGGGCACGGCCGAGCAGGCGATCATCAAGACCGTGCTCGACTCCCCTGTCCATCTGCAGCGAGCGGCATTGAATGGTTTTTTGCCGGACGTATTTTCCCTGGCATTGAAGATGGCCGACGTGGCTGACCCGGTGAAACTGGCCAGTTGTTTCGTGCTGACCGAACGGGGTGGCCTGGACCCCGTACATTCCGGGAAAGCAATCCTGTGGACACCTGCCTGCGGATTCGAGTCCTTCAATACGTTGACACTGCTGCAAACCGAGCTTGAGGCGCGCCTCGCCGACGACGATCATCGCTCGATCCTTCTGGAAAACCTTGGCCGTAGCGAACGTGTACCCGGCAAGGCGCCCACGCTGGCGCCGCTGCACCGAATCCCTGGGCATTTTCTTGAGCACCTGCAAAAACCCCACATTCATCTGGACCTGACGAGCCTTACCCACGCCCTGGCAACAACGCTGCCTGCTGCGCCGCTCACCAGCCTCTTGAATCTGGTGACGCTGCGTGAGCCCAAGACCGGACTGCACCGCGTGACGGACATTGCACAGTCACTGACGACGCAACAAAAACTGTCGGCATGGCTGGCCAAAGCGCCCATCGAAGACCTGATGCTGCATGGCGAACTGCTCCAGCAATACCTTGATAACGTCAACAACGATCAGGACTACCTCACAGGCATCCGCTCGCTGCAACGCACGACTCACCACGAGCTTGAGAAACGACTCAAGGCAGACGATTTCAACATCGATCCGGACAAGGTTCAGGTGCAGATCAGCGCGCGCCCGACGTCGGCGGCGAGCACCCAGACCCTGACTGATTTTGCCTTGGTACACCTCAAGGATCTGGAGCACACCCGTTTCAAACTGGCTTCCCTGGATACCACCGTGATCCCCGAGGAGATGAACGAGCGTTACATCAAAGACCTGATCCACGACCTGAAACCGGGAGAGCATCAGCAGCAAATACTAAGCGACGCCCTCGCTGACACCCCGCTGAATGCCGAGCGCAGGAAGCGCTTTTACACTCAACTGCCCTGGCAACTGATGCACTACGCCCACGAGGAACGGCTGCAGGAGCGACTGAGCCAAACAGGGTTCGACCTGATCCGGCAAGTCATGAACATGCCCGACGCCATCGCCCGTGCCGCGGTTCATGGTGCCGAGGCGATCATCCGCCCGCTAGAGCTGCTCGGTATCAAGCAGGCTCAGTCCGTCAAAGTGCCCGGTGTGTATCTGATCGGCTCGCTCGCCGACCGTACAGCGCCGCTGGTTCTTATCGCCCCGCACAGTCCTCGGCACAGCGTGAAGGAATACAAGAATGAAGCACAGCTGCTGGCCGAGCTGAAAAGCCGCGGGCCATTGCTCGACTGGGTCCTCATGAACTTGCCCCAGCCTGATCGCACGCAACTGGAATACCGGATGATGCTCAACCCTCAGCGTGTGGCCAGGGCCGCGTCAACGAATCCGGACACTCGCCCCGCCGAGGTCAAGCTGGCGTCCACGCCTCTCACGGGCCACCTGTTCAAGCACCTCTTCAATGACAACGCCGCGCTGTTGTCCCGATTGCTCGGCTGCCAGTCCGACGATAAAAAGCCCGGTGAGTGGGCAACCATCAAGCGAGTGCTGGGCGAAGATGTGCACGAAGCATTTTCGTTTTGCATGGGCAAACTCGCGTACCCCCTGACCGTGTGGCGCAGTTACCGCGATATCAAGCAATCTGCCGATGACCTTCAAAGGCACAAATGGGCGGCCGCCATCAGAGAGTTTATCAGCGGCATCTCACAACTGGCCGCGTTGCGCCAATCGCTGGGTGAGCAAACGCCTCTGTCTGCGACGCCAGCCCTGCCCGCTGCGGAAAAATCCACCAGCCGTTTTGACTGGCATCACGTCGACATCACCGCGCCACAACGCACGCAATTGAGCCGTCATGAATGCAAGGATCTGGACCTGGGGTCCATGACACACGATACGGCGCAGGGGCTTTACACCCACCCGGTCAGCAAAAAGCACTACGCACCGGTCGAGGGCAAGGTCTATGCAGTGGCCAAGCGTGGTATTCGGTGGCGCATCGCGGCCCCCGGCATACGGGGACCGAAGCTTGAACAGAACGGTGCCAGGCAATGGGTGCTGGCCGAGGAAAAACCGGCCCCTCGCTTCAGCTTGCTCAACCGCGTGCGTACCGCGCTATCGGTTTGGGAGGGCATGAACGTCGATGCCCGCGGGATGAGAGAGATCCGTCGATTCTTTCCGCACAAAGCCCGTCAGATTGACGAATCACTGGACCTGGCAACGACCTACGCCTGGAACAGTTTTCGCAACCTGCAAATGCTCAAGACTTCTGAAGGCACGATCACCCCGGTGCATCAGATCATCATGGATTTCATGGGCGTGACGCAGGTGGAGTCCATCCATATCGAGAAGATTGAAAAAGTCGTCGAGGAGATTTTTGCAGCGCTGCTGGATCCCACTCTCAGAAAGCCGGATTCCAATCGGCTGGTGATAGGCGGCTCGATCCGGGACACCGAAAACGTCTTCGGTTTCACCGTGCCTACGGACATCAAACGCAAAATTTACCTGGCCGAACGGTTCTTTACGCCCAGGTTCAATCACTACCGCGAGCATCTTTCCGATCCGCACTTCCCAATCGGCGCCCATGCCCGAGCGACCACCCTTATCCATGAAATTTCCCACATTGCCTGTGACACTGTTGACATCACCTACCTTGATCCCGGCAGACCCTTCGTCGAGCTGATCGGTACAGCGACCCCGATTGCCACGGAACTCAAGAACGCCTTGTCCACCACTCAGGAAACAGCGCTGTCGATCAAGACACCGCTGACTCAACTGTTCATGAACTTCGACCCTGATACCGGCGAGTGGGAGGACCTTGGCAACACCTTTGTTGAAGATACCCGCAAGATAAAGCAGCGCGTCCTGGCGTTGACCGGGGCCGAAAACCTGAGCGGTGCCCGCCACACTTTCAGGCGAGATCCTCTAATCAGGCTGAACGTGCAACTCGCAAACGCCGACAGCGTTGCCTGGCTGATCAGTCATTTGGGGCGCCAACTGCACGTCGATGTCCCATGATCAGAGATATAACGCTCAGTTGATGGGTAATTGCCATGACGGCTGTTCTCGCAGACTTTCTCTCAAGGTTAGAATGCGGGAAACCAGGATGGGTCGATGACCGACAATTCTCTCTCGCAAGCCGAATACGACGCGATCACCGACGCCGCCGCGCACTGGTGCATGCGTCTGCACGCCATCGACTGCACCGCTCAGGAGCGGATTGCCTTTGAACACTGGCGTGATGCTCATCCACTGCATGCGTTCGAGTACGAGGCCATGCTGGAGATTTGGGAAGTCGCGGGGGATTTGCCTCGGCCCGACGTAGAGCCCGTTGCCCACAGCCGGCCGGTCATGCCTTGGCGCACGCTCGGCATCGCCGCCGTTTGCGCCATCGCAGTGCCGCTGGCGCTGTACGGTGGCTGGAACATGGGCTGGTTACCCAATTCGTATCAGCATTTTGAAGCGCGCGACACTGTCCGTCAGGTCACCCTCAACGATGGCAGCCAGGTGGAACTGAACCTTGGCAGTGAACTCACGTTCAGCAATTACAAGGATCAACGACGGGTCACGCTGGAAAAAGGTGAAGCTTTCTTCAGCGTCAGCCATGACCCCAGCCAGCCGTTTATCCTCAGGGCCGCAGACGCCAGGATTCAGGTGACCGGGACCCGGTTTAATGTCTGGATGTACGAGGACCAGGTGCGCGTCAATCTGATTGAAGGGTCGGTGCTGGTCAGTAGCAACGATGACCTTGCAGGGGATGGCATGCGCCTGGGGCCAGCGATGCAGGCTCGTTTTAAACGTGGTGACTTCACGCCTCAAGTCAGCCAGACCTACGCCAATGACAATTCGCTTGCCTGGCGCAGCGGCAAATTGGTGCTCGACAATCTGCAATTGAACGATGCGTTGCCGTTGATCAATCGTTACCTGAGCAAACCGGTGATGGCGGCCGATCAAAATACGGGCTCGATTCGCCTCGGCGGCATCTACAACATCAAGGATCTCAACGCTCTGGTGGCGTCCCTGCCTAAAGTGTTGCCGGTCTATCTGACCCGCAACAAAGAGGGCAATCCCGTCCTCAATTCGATCCCGCAGCAAACCCCGAAAAGCTGAAGGCCGCCACCCTCGCCCGGGTGCGGCCTTCATTGTTTTTTTTGCGCTGCGACCTTCCCTGTCTTTCAGATTGCTCGCGGAACGTCAGGAACCAAACAAAAAACAAAAATTCAGCAGCCCAAAGACGCTCTTTGCCGGTTTCTTACATGCCGCTCACGCGCAGGCGACAAATTTTCTACATTCCGGTCTTCATGATTTGTCGTACTCGTTCGTATTAATGCTGAACGCATCCATCACATTTCCTGGCCAGTTCCGAAAAGGGGTTTTGCATGTACAACTCGCAACTGCCAACGGACGGTAGCCATGCGCCAACGGACGCTTGCGCGGACTCCGGCCTGTTCAGTCAACGGGGCGAGCGCAATGGCAATGAGCGGATCAGATTACTGCTCAAGAGCTTTGGCCTGCGAACCAGCCTGATTCGCCTGAAAGTCATAGACGCCTTGCTGACCGCCGCCGAAAGCGAACGCAGCCTGGGAGTGCGAGGCGTGCACGGATATTTGCTGGACCTGGATATTCCCCTGTCCTTCCTCAGCGTGCGCGAAGTGTTGAAACGCTTGTGCAGCGAAGGCGTGATCATTCTCAATCCGGACAAGAGCTACAGCCTGCATCCGCACGCTGCAGCCATGCTCCGCGGCGAATAATCAGCCCAATGCGTCGCTCAAGGCTTGACCTTGCGGCGCATCACGCCATTGATGACCACCACGATCACCGCCACACCAATGGCGATGTACTGAAACAGCTTCTCGCTGATGACGCCTGCGTTTTGCAGATACGAAAGGCCGAACATGATCCCCAGCACCACCAGGGAGATCAGAATCGAATATTTCAAACGTTGCGACTGAGTCATTGCGAATTCCTGAACCTGAAAAATGTATCCGGTTTGTATCCGAAAGCACACCAAGCCCCTACCTTTTCGCGGGGATGGAACGCTACAAACGGGGTCTCATGTTACAGCCCATGAAGAGTTTTGGCTTCATGACGGCGATAACCATGAGGATTTAAAAATGTTTCGTCGAATCACACTGCTGATTCCCCTGCTCGCTCTCCTGACCCTCAGCGGCTGCATCGTTTTCCCCCACGGCGGCTGGCACGGCGATCACCATTACGACCGGGGCGGCCCCGGTTATTACCAACACCGGTAACGTTGGGCCAGGAAGGATCATTAATTAACTGTCATTTGTTTGTTTCCAACTCCTCACCTCACTGAAAAAAATGCCCGCCTGTTGCGGGCATTTTTCCTACATGCAAATACACTTTATTCCCGCCATTTGTTGTTCCTCGCAACATAACGAAAATTATTGAAGCATTAAGTCTCAATAGTTGATTGGAACTGTCCATCAGTGACGTTTAATCTCCGCGCCTCGTTTCAAACTCGTTATTAAACCGTGAGCAACAAAGCCGGAATGTCATGCACAAACCTTTAATAAACATCAGTTCTTTCCACTTGCTAGGCTTTTGCCTTGCAATAACTCTGTTCGAACTGCTGACCTATATGGCCAGTGACCTGATTATGCCCGCGATGTTAACCGTCACCCAGGATCTTGATGCCAGTGCAAGTCATGTCCCCCATGCCTTCAATCTTTATCTGGCGGGCGGCATTCTTCTGCAATGGCTTATTGGTCCGCTGTCGGATCATTTCGGACGGCGCAAACTGTTGCTGATCGGTTGTGCCATATTCGCCATCGCCAGTGCTGCAGCATTCAACGTGCAACACATCTACGCGTTCAATGGACTGCGATTGATTCAGGGGCTCGGGTTGGGATTTGTGATCGCCGTCAGCTATCCCGCCTTGCAGGAAGTGTTCAGCGAAGTCGATGCGGTAAAAATCATGGCGTTGCTGGGAAACATTGCGCTCCTTTCGCCGCTGCTGGGGCCGCTACTGGGCAGTCTGCTGCTGGAATGGTTCACCTGGCGAGAACTGTTTTTACTGCTGGGTACCGGCGCAATCGTGGTCTGGCTCGGGCTGTATGTGTTCATGCCGGAAACCGTGGGGACCGTGCGCCAGGACGGTCAGCGGCTGGCAGTGGTGCCATTTCAATGGGGCGGCACGATGCGGCGTTATGCGGCGTTGCTCACCAACCCGCGCTTCCTGAGCGCCACTGTCGCACTGGGTGTCATGAGCCTGCCTTTGATTGCCTGGATCGGCCTGGCGCCGCTCCTGCTGATCCACAATCAAGGCCTCACACCCTTGCAGTATGGCCTGTGGCAAATCCCGGTATTTGCGGCCGTCATCCTCGGTAATTTGATTCTCAACCGATTGATTGCCCACACGCAATTGCCACAGCTGATCCGCTACGCGCTCTGGCCGTTTTGCGCCGGACTCATCGCCTTGATCGTCATCAGTTTCACCGCCGCCTCTACCCCCTTGCTGATCATCTGCCTGAGTCTCTACGCCATCGGCCTTGGCATGAGCAATGCCGCGCTGTACCGCCTTGCGCTGTTTACCAGCGAGGACAGCAAGGGTCTGGTTTCGGCCATGATCGGCATGCTGTCGATCGCCATCATGGGTGGCGGCGGATCGCTGATCGCAGCCGCCGGCGCCGGTGACAGTCACGAGTTCTTCGCGCTCATGGCCGGCATTGCAGGGCTTATGTGCCTGCTGCCCTTGCGACTGTTTCTGCGCCGCCCTCACTTCGTGCCTGCTGTCTGACACAACACCATAGGTTTCTCGATGA
Organism: Pseudomonas sp. JAI111; assembly: GCF_024809425.1. Lineage (NCBI taxonomy): Bacteria > Pseudomonadati > Pseudomonadota > Gammaproteobacteria > Pseudomonadales > Pseudomonadaceae > Pseudomonas > Pseudomonas sp. JAI111. Next base: position 159,434 of record NZ_JANUCB010000011.1, read on the forward strand.
TCCATTTACCCCATACCGATGCGCTTTGCGCGTTAGCGCAACCCTATTGCCTGGATTCCGTGCCCGAAGGCTTGTTCGATCAGGCCATGGGGGAAATCAGCCTCTTTCATTGCCACCACACACCCGGCTATGAACGCTGGTTGAACGCCAATGGCCTCGGCACGCAAGACCTGGAGACGCTGGACGACTGGTCGAGATTGCCGCCGATCTTCGCCAATTACTTCAAGCGTCACTTGTTGTTCGGGCCCACGGGCGAAGGCGCGCTGGAACTGACGTCATCGGGCACCAGCGGCCAGAAAAGTCGCATGCGTTACGACTCGCGCAGCATGGCCGCGGCGCAAGGAATGGTAAGTCATATTTTTCGCCACTATGGCTGGGACACGCCTGACAGCCCTTGCAATTACTTGCTCCTGAGCTACGAGCCCAAGGCGGCGATCACCCTGGGCACCGCCTACACCGACCAGTTTTTGTGCCGCTATGCGCCGGTCAACCGCGTCGCCTACGGACTGCGCCTGACGGGCACGGGTCATGAGTTCGACCTGTTCGGAGTGATTCGCGCATTGCAGGATTTTGCCGAAGAGGGTTTGCCGGTGCGCATTCTCGGCTTCCCGGCATTTCTCTCCCATGCGCTGCAGCACATGGAAGACACCGATGTAGCGGATCTGCAGTTGCCGGCTCAATCCCTGGTGTTCCTCGGCGGCGGCTGGAAAACCCAGGCGGCGCAGGAGATTCCCCTGGCGCAATTGTATGGACGGATCAATCGCCAGTTGGGCATTGACCTGTCCCGCTGTCGCGATGGCTATGGCGCCGTCGAGCATGCAGTGCCCTATATCCAGTGTGCCCACCAGCATTTCCATGTCCCGGTGTACTCGAAGGTCTTCGTGCGCAATCCATCCGACTTCACTGTTCAACCCTATGGCCGGCCCGGTTTGCTTGAATTCGTATCGCCCTACATTTCATCCAGCCCGGCACATGCCGTGGTGATGGGCGACCTGGCGACGCTGCACCCCGGCGCTGCCTGCGGGTGTGGCCTTGCAACCGATTGGTTCGAACTGCATGGACGTGCCGGCACTACCGCCAGCCGAAGCTGTGCGATGGCGGCATCAGAATTGTTGGGAGGGGCGTGACATGTATTTGATCAATGGCCAATTACGCGATGACGTGACCCTTGAGGCCGCGCTGGAACGGCTTCACGAACAGTTGCCACACCTGCTGAACGCGCCCATCGACAGCGACACCGTCATCGAGGCCGCTGCTCGTTTCAGCCTGCAACTGTACTCTCGCCGACTCGACCTGCCCCTGGACGACGATCAACGCCAAGGGCTTATCGACTTCTGTTCACGCAGCAACCTGAACACAAAAATCGAGCGCGAGCTGGGTGTACAACCGCGTTCGCTGCGCCGCATCGACTATCAGCAAGCCCGCTTTGAAAGTTGGCACCCTCTGGGACTGGTGGTGCATGTGACGCCCGGCAATGCGCCGATGCTGGCGTTTTGTGCCGTGCTCGAAAGCTTGCTGGCCGGCAACATCAATTGGCTTCGCCCCAGTTCCAGCGATGAAGGCCTGACTGCTCGCTTGTTGGCAGCGCTTGTGCAGTGCGACACCAGCGGCAGGCTCGCCGACTTCATCGCGGTGCTGCCGGTCAGCACAGATCAGATTCCTCGACTCTGCGTTCAAGCCGATGGCGTGGCGGCGTGGGGCGGGATCAATGCCCTTAAAGCGATCCGCCAGCACCTGCCGGCAGGATGTCGCTGGATCGATTGGGGGCACAAGATCAGTTTTGCCTACCTGACGCCGGAAGCCGCCGACTCATCGACGCTGGATGCGCTCGCGGATCAAGTGTGCAGCCTGGACCAGCAGGCGTGTTCCAGCCCGCAATGGTTACTGGTGGACAGTAACGATCCAGCCATCCTGCGGGACCTGGGTGAACGCCTGGCCGAGTCATTCACACGTCGAGCCTCACAGTGGCCGGAACTGGTGCCGACCGATCAAGAGGCTTCGGAGATCACCACCCGCGTCGCCATGGCGCGACTCGATCATTGTTTTGCGAATCAGCCGGGTCAGGTCTGGGCCGGTGCCGGGTGGCGGATTATCTGGGATCACCATCAAACGCTCGCGCCGTCGCCATTGTTTCGTACATTGCTGCTAAAACCCGTGCCGCAGGATCTGCTCGCCGAGACGCTATTGCCCTGGCGCACGGTCCTGCAAAGCTGTGCGTTGATCTGCTCGGCGACTCAAACGCCCGGGCTGGTGCGCACGCTGGTCAATGCCGGAGTCACGCGCATCGCACCGTGCGAGCTGATTCACGACGGTTATCCCGGAGAACCCCATGACGGCGTCTATGCCCTGTCACGCTTGAGTCGCCGTCTCTCGGTGAGCCTGCCGGCGCAAGCGGTGCGAGGTCGGGGGACGCTCGACGCACTGCCTGCCGCCCCTGCTCCGGGTCATGACCCGATCATGGACAAAAACGCCTTCATGACCCTGCCGATGAGCGCCACCGCACAGTTGTATTTTCGCTCTGGGGGTAGCAGCGGCACCCCGGCACTGGCCGGGTTCAGCTATCGCGACTTTGAGCGGCAAATGCGTGCCGCTGCAGACGGCATGTTCGCCGCCGGCCTTGATCCCTCGACGGATCGGGTAATGAACCTGTTTTATGGAGGTGGCCTGTATGGCGGCTTCTCGAGCTTCAGCAAAGTGCTGGAACAGATGGGCGCAACACACCTGCCCATGGGGGCACCATCCAACGATGATTTCAGCGAAATTGCCAAGATGATCGTGGACCATCGCGTGTCCGTGCTGATCGGCATGCCAAGTACGCTGCACCGCCTGTTTTTCAACGAGCAAACCGTTCTGCGCGAGTACGGCGCAATCACCAAAGTGTTCCTTGGCGGCGAGCATCCAGGCGAAGCCACGATACACCTGATGGAAAGCTGCGGCGTCTCGCTGGTCCGCTCCGCAATCTATGGTTCGGTCGACGCCGGCCCGCTGGGGCATGCCTGCTCGGCCACGGCCGACGGCGTGTTTCATTTGATGTGCGATACGCAGCATCTGGAAATCGTCCATCTCGAAGAGGATCTGCCGGTTGAGGCCGCCGAGATCGGCCGTTTGTTGTTCACATCAAGAGCACGCCAGGGCCAGGCAGTACGCCGATACGAGGTGGGCGACACCGGTCGCTGGATACCCGGCGCCTGCCCTTGCGGGCTCGATACACCGCGATTCGAATTGCTGCAACGCCACGGCAAGCTGCTGCGAGTTGGCACCGAGTTCGTTTCACCGTCGGCGCTGCAGGACGCCGTCGGCGGGCCTGTTCAAATCGTCCTGGATCATGCCCCCGATGGCAGGGAACGGATGCTGGTGTTAACGAACTCAACCACCAGTAGCGCACTGGATCAACTATTGACCCACGCGCCCGTGGCCAATGCAGTGAACGCCAAGCTGATAACCGTGGAAGTTCGACAGTGCGCCGAATCCGGATTTGCACGAAACAATCACAGCGGCAAAACACCCCTGGTCATTGATAAAAGAATATAAAAATAACTTTGCCAACACTTATAACCGTGAACACCTGGCAGGAAAATAAACTTGTGAAATCAACTTACTCGCTTGAACAACTCGTGCCTTACATACGCAAACATTCAAATTTTTATCGGGAACACCTGCAACACCTACCGACTGACACCCTGACATTGAAAGATCTTCCGCCGACTTCTGTGGCTAATTATTGGGCAGACAGTAACGATCTGGATCGTTGGCCAGTGCTGACGGCTGAAGTCAGCGATGGCGTCGTATTTAAAACGGGCGGGTCGACCGGCGATGGCAGGTTGTCGGTGTATACAGTCAATGAATGGCAAACACTGGTCAGTACTTTCGGCGAGAGTATTTCCTGTCAACTAAAAAACGGCGACAGAATCGCCAACCTGTTTTTCTGCGGTGATCTCTATGCCAGTTTTGTGTTCATCCATGACGCACTGGCGCACGTCAAATGTTCGATCTGCGAGTTTCCTTTTACCGGTCAGGTCAGCATGGACGTTCTGGCCGACGCGATTGACCGACACCGAATCAACGTGCTCGTCGGAGTACCGGCGCAGCTGCTGCAACTCGCCGCGTACCTGAAGGCGCAAAAGCGAGTTCTGTCTGGGGTCGACACCTTGCTGTACGGCGGTGAAAGTCTGTTTGCCTTGCAGCTGTACATGCTGCGCGAGGTTCTGCCCAACGTGCGCATTGCTTCCATCGGCTACGCCAGCGTCGATGCGGGTCTCATCGGTGCGACCAGCCGTGATTGCGCGCTCGGCGAACACCGGATGTTTGAACCGCAAACGGTACTGGAGATCGTCGATGAGCTGACCGGCGAAGTCATCGAGGAATGCGACCGAACCGGGATGCTGGTGGTGACCAACCTCACCCGTCAGCTCATGCCGCTGCTGCGTTATCCGGTGGGAGACCTTGCTTGCTGGCGAGAGCCCAGCGCCACGCCCAAGCGAAAATTTGCCCTCAAGGGACGTAGCGCCCACAGCCAACGGGTTCGGGTGGGTATGTTTTCGTTGTTGATCGACGAAGTGCTGCACATGGTCCGCGCTGTCGCCGGCAGCGACCAGTGGCAATTACGGATCGAGCAACAGGGATGCAAGGACATTGTGAGCGTGAAGTGGGTGCCTTGCGATAAGGCTGCGAACACCGTGGCGGTATCCAGTGCGTTATACGAAGCGCTCGTGGCCCACTACCCCGCCATCGAGCACCTGACGCAAGAAGGCCTGCTGGAGTTGCGAGTCCTGGCATGCGCCGTTACGGAATTGAAGCTTCACCCCCGCTCCGGCAAACAGATGCGTGTGCTGGATTTGCGCATCTATGACACTCCATCTCCGGAGTACCCGTGATGAACGAGCTGATTTTTCGTCGCTTTCACTCCTCGGACGCTCGGGCCGTGAGCCAGTTGTTTCGTGAGGTCTACGGCGATCTCTATGTCCAGCCGGATGTTTACCTGCCGAACATGATCAGCCAGCACAATGCCGATGGTCGCTGGATGTCCATGCTGGCGGTAGACGATCATCGCGTGCTGGGCCATGCGGCGTTGTGTCATGACCGGCCTTCTGGCACCACGGAACTGGCCCTCAGCGTCGTACATCCCGCGGCGCAGGGGCAAAGCATCGCAACCCGCCTGTCCCGGGAACTGCTGGAGCAGGCAGGTTCGCTGGGGTCAACGAGTGTCGTGATCAAGCAAGTGACTCACCATCCTTATACCCAGCGCATGGCGGCAACCATCGGTTTCCAGAGCACCGGAGTGCTACCCGATTACGTCCCCTCGCCCTTCGCCGAGCCACTCGCGGAAACGATCGTGATGGGCTGTTACCTGGCCGAAGGGCATACACGACCGCTTCCAGACATTGCGTGGCCAGAGAGCTGCCAAGGTTTCATGGAGCATATGTGTTCGGTGTTTGGAACGCAGAACGATGTGCCATCGCTGTCTTCGATACCGTTGCAGATCACGCAGCACCATCACCGCTTCGAAATCGTCATCCAGCGTTTGAATAAACGTCTGCTGGCGCAAATCCGTCAGTTGCCAGGCCACTGGCTGATTTCGGCAAGAGTCGAATTGTCGGCGCACTTTGCCGAAGCCTTGCACAACTTGACGATGCTCGGATTCGCCTTCACCGGGCTGACGCCCTCGCCCGGGAGCCATGGATGGTTTGCCTTGTTTCATCGCGGGGCGCAGCCTCGCTCCCTGAGCCTGCATTGCCCCCACATGCAACAGTTGCACGACGAGTTACAACGCAACACTCAACCTCTGCGCAGCGCTCGTTCAGCTGCCTGAGGCTTTTCGATAAAAGTCATTGCCCGGCTGCGCGCAAAGCTCTACCAGCCAGTCGACAAACACCCTCACCCGCCGCGACAACTGGCGGTGCGGCGGATACAACGCCGTCAACGGCATTCCCGGTGGCGGCACCGCTTCAAGCACTTCGCACAATCGCCCTTCCTTCAACTGACGTGCAACGTGGTAGTAAGGCGCCTGCACCAGACCGTATCCCGCTTCACACGCCGCCAGGTAACCATCGGCGCTGTTGACCGATACCTGTCGGGGCAGGTCAATCACCTGGACCTGGTCGTCGACCATGAACTCCAGCCCGAATCGCTTGCCGGTCGTACTGGAGAAGTACTCGACCATTTGATGCCCCTCAAGCTCCGCCAGAGTGCGTGGCGCGCCATGGCGTTGCACGTAGTCGGGGCTGGCGCAGGTGACCTGATCCAGCATCACCAGCGGCCGGGCCACCAGCGAATCGTCCAATGCCGAACCACCGCGAAGCACGCAATCTACGCCCTCGCGAATCAAGTCGACGGGCCGATCGTTCAAGCCGATGTCCAACTCGATCAATGGGTAGCGTTGAGTGAATTGTGGCAATGCCGGAATCACCAGCAATCGGCCAATCCCGGACGGCATGTCGACGCGCAGCAGCCCTTTCGGATTGTGACGGGCCGCGCTGAACACCGCTTCGGTCTCCTCCAGATCCGCCAGCAAGCGAACACATCTGGGGTAGTAGGCTGCGCCGTCGAGGGTCAGGCTGATTTGCCGCGTGGTGCGTTGCAGCAGTTGCACACCAAGATGGGCTTCAAGCTGTTTGATCAGAATAGTGACGGAGGCACGGGGTAATTGCAGGCTGTCCGCCGCTTTGGCGAAACCGCCCAACTCGACGATTCGGGTAAAGACGCGCATGGCGTTAAAACGATCCATTGCTCTGGCGATCCTGCTAATTATTTAGAAATCAAGAATAGTGATAGCAGTTTTAGCCGGTTTATCTTGCTTCTGTCGAGATCAACACTAGGGGCCTTCACCACAGGGAGTTGATTTCATGCAAACACGTCAATTGGGCAAAAACGGTCCGCACGTCTCCGCCATCGGGTTGGGCTGCATGGGCATGACCGATTTCTACACCACGGGCGTCGATACCCGCGAAGCCACCGCCACCTTGCACCGTGCGCTGGAGTTGGGAATCAATTTTCTCGACACCGCCGACATGTACGGCCCGCACACCAACGAAACGTTGATTGGCAAAGCCATAGTTGGCAAACGCGACCAGGTATTTCTGGCCAGCAAGTTCGGGATCGTCCGCGATCCGTCGAACCCCGACGCACGCGGCGTCAATGGCCGGCCGGAATACATTCGCGCGGCGATCGACGGCACCTTGAAGCGCCTGGGCGTTGAAACCCTGGATTTGTATTACCAGCACCGGATCGATCCGCAGGTGGCCATCGAGGAAACCGTCGGGGCGATGGCCGAACTGGTGAAAGCTGGCAAGGTGCGTTATCTGGGGCTGAGCGAAGCGTCGGTGACCACGCTGGAGCGCGCCCATAAGGTGCATCCGATCAGCGCGTTGCAAAGTGAATATTCGTTGTGGAGCCGCGATCAGGAGGAAAACGGTTGCCTGGCCGCGTGTCAGCGCCTGGGCATTGCTTTCGTCCCTTACAGCCCGTTGGGACGTGGCTTTTTGACCGGGGCACTGAAAAGCCCGGACGACTTTGCCGCTGACGATTACCGTCGCTTCAGCCCGCGCTTTCAAGGGGAAAACTTCGCCAAAAATCTGTTGCTGGTGCAGCAGGTACAAGCCCTTGCCGCGGACAAAGGCGTGACTGCCGGGCAACTGGCCCTGGCGTGGGTGTTGGCGCAGGGTGACTACCTGATCCCGATTCCAGGGACCAAGCAGCGTAAATACCTTGAAGAAAACGTCGCCGCGCTGGACGTCAAGTTGAGCCCTGACGAGTTGCAGGCTCTGGAAGCGATATTTCCCGCAGATGCCACCGCAGGCTTGCGCTATCCAGAGGAAGTCATGAAGTTGCTCGACCGCTAACCGCCATCTGGCCCACTCGTAACCCGAGTGGGCCAGTGGTGCGTCAGGCCTTGCCTTTAACGCCTTTGTCAGTCGGCACTGTCGTACCGTTGCCCTTGCCGTACGTTTGCAGGTTCTGCAGCACGTAGATTGCCTTCTTGTATTCCGGGATCAACCCGGCAGCGTACTTGTCGCCCTTGATACTGTTGCTCTGGATAGTGTCGAGTTGCGTGGCGAAATACGCCAGGGCATTAAACTTGGCATCCGGGTCACTCTGTACGCCGAAGCGGTCGAACTTGTCACCGGCATTCATCAGCGTCATCGCCGTAATGTCAGAAATCAGCCCTCTATCTCTCAGGAAGGCACTGAGATTGCCCAATTGTTTGGCCGATACATTTTCCGGGTCGAAACCTTTTACGTTTCGGTGGATTTTCAGCTCATCCATTTTCGCCGTATTCAGCACGTTGGGATTATTGCCTACCAGCGCCAGCATTTCCCTGACTCGGGCGCTTTGAGAGACAACTTTGCCGCCGCCCGTGTTCTGAACCAGTAATCCTGCCTTGGCCGTCCAGCCCCCGGTTAAGCCGATAGTCATGAAAGAACTCCCGACTGCGTGACCATACAAACTCCTTGTTTAAACCACTTTTAGTGCGGGCGAGTATCAGGCTGGCAACTAGCCACACCAACAGTTATTTGTGTTTTTTACAATTCTCGTACAATTCAGATACAAAGCCGCAACGGCCCTGTTTCATTGGCCTATGCCAACTTCTGGAAATTGGCATAGCTAACTAATCCGCATGTTTGTACGTCTTGGTTAGTTTATTTGTATCAAAACAGATACCCGCCAGCCCGAACCGTCCGTCACCTTCCCTCCTTCTTGCACGTCCGTACCTAAAGCTCGCCATCAGCAGGCCGATAGCCCGATGAAGCGCCGATTTTCATCGCGAAAACCACAATAAGAACGCTGCACAAGGACCGGTCCCATGCCCGCATTCCGCACCATCCAGGCTCGCTACACCTTGTTTCTGGTCCTGTTCATTCTTCTGCTGTCCGTGCTGACAGTCGTCGGCATCAGCCAGTTGGTCGCCCCGAAACTTCGCCACACCGAAGAACAGGTGGCCCTCAACCGCATTGCCGAAGTCGCCGAGCAAATCCAGGGCGAATTGAACAAGGTACAGGCGCAACAGCGCAGCATCACCCAGACCATTCCTCTGCTCGACAGTGCGGCGATCGATACGGTGTTGCCGGGACTGGTCGATCAGTACGGCGAGTTGAAAGTCTTTGGCGGCGGGATCTGGCCATTGCCTGGCCAGCGTGAGGCCGGGCGCAACAAATTCAGTACCTTCTGGCACCGCGATGCCTCGGGCAAATTGGCAGTCAACACCTTCTGGAACAGCGACGCCGCCCCCAACTATTACGACCAGAGCTGGTACAAGGGCGGCATGCAAACCCCGCGCGGCCAATGCGCCTGGGCGGCTGCCTATAAAGATGACGCCAGCGCCGAGCCGCGCACCAACTGCGCCATGGCCATTCAGAAAAATGGCGCCGCGTACGGTGTGTCGACTATCGACGTGACCCTGGGCTTCTTCAATGACCTGATCGCACGCAAGGAAAAAGACCTCGGCGCAGAAATGCTGATCGTCGAAGCCGATGGCAAGATCATCAGCAACAGCTCGCGGATCAGCGGGCCGATTGTGCTGAAGAACATCAGTGAACTGGCCGGCAACTCGCCCTTCGCCAGTCAAGTGAAGGCCGGCCTGCAAAACCGTGATCAAGCGCAACGGGTCGAATTCGACAACAACGGCGAAGCCAGCACCTTCTTCATGCGACCGATCGAAGGCACGCCGTGGTTCCTCGCCACCGCCCTGCCGACCAAACTGATTACCGCCCAGCGCGACGACGTGCTCAGCACCTTGAGCCTGCTGCAGATTCCGATGGTGATCCTGTTGGTGTTGCTGCAGGTCTATGCAATTCGCCAACTGATCCAACGCATGAAAATCCTCAAGGCCAACATCGACGCACTGTCCGCCGGCGACGCTGACCTGACCAAACGCATCACCATCCGTGCCGAAGACGAACTGGGCGCCATCGGCCATTCGGTCAACGCGTTCATCATCTATTTGCAGAACATGATCGGCGAAGTCACGCAAGCCACAGGCGCCATGGCGTCCAGCCTGGACAACCTGCAGCGCACCTCCGCCCACACCAGCCAGATTCTGGTGCGTCATGCCTCGGAGACCGACCAGACCGTCACCGCGATCACCGAAATGAGCTCGACCGCTGAAAGCGTCGCGCAGAACGCGGCTGAAACCGCCGCTTTCACCCAACGCGCCAATGAAAACGCCGACCGTTCGCGGGTGGTGGTCGGTGAAGCGTCCAGTAGTGTCATCGCGTTGATCGACGAAGTCGCCAGCGCCACCCATAAAGTCGAAAGCATGCAACAGGACGCACAACGCATTACCGAGATTCTCGGGGTGATCGGCGCCATTGCCGGACAGACCAACTTGCTGGCACTTAACGCGGCCATCGAAGCGGCGCGGGCCGGTGAGCAAGGCCGCGGGTTTGCGGTGGTGGCAGATGAAGTCCGCGCCCTCGCCGCCCGTACTCAGGCCAGCACCTCGGAAATCAACGAAATGCTCAAGCGTCTGACTCAAGGCGTGAGTTCCTCGGTCAGCGCGATGGAAAACACTCAGGCCAGTTGCCAGTCCGCCGCCGATGCAACGGCACGGGTCAACTCGGGCCTGGATGAAATGGCCGGCTCGGTCAGCCACATCAACAGCCTGAGCACCCAGATCGCCACGGCCGCCGAGCAGCAAAGCGCGGTCACGGAGGAGATCAACCGCAGCATGGTGCAGATCCGTCACATGGTCGATGAGCTGGTCAAAAGCGGCCAGGCCAGTGAACTCAATACTCATCAACTGCTGGAAGCCAATGCGCGCGTCAGCTCGATCATGGGGCGGTTCAAGGTTCGCTGATCGCTCATTCCTGCTTACCCTGAGCGCCGGATTTGGCGCTCAGCGGCCCACACTGACAAACTTGTCATCCGACGCTCATCCCGCTGACAGCATTGATCTACGATCATTTTGCTGACCTCGCTTGTAAGACTTCGAAACACTCGTGCAATGCCAGGTCGGAAAAAACGGTCAAAATGCATCTTTTTTGGCCGCAACCCCGAGACGAGATCCCCCATGCGAAACCACCTGCGTCTGATCGCCCTGAGCGCCCTGTTCATCTCCTCCCTGGCCCAGGCCGCCGAGCTGATCCCCATCGAAGTCCACCGCGATGCCAATTGCGGTTGCTGCAAAAAATGGATCAGCCACCTCGAAACCAACGGTTTCAAAGTTGAAGACCACGTCGAATCGGACATGAGCCAATTCAAGCAGCAGCACGGCGTGCCACCGCGCCTGGCGTCCTGTCACACCGCGCTGATCAATGGCAAGTTCGTCGAAGGCCATGTGCCGGCGGATCAGGTCCTGGCCTTGAGCAAGCGCGATGATTTGCTGGGTGTTGCGGCGCCAGGCATGCCAATGGGTTCGCCCGGCATGGAAATGGATGGCATGAGCGATGCCTATCAAGTCATCGGCCTGAAAAAGGATGGCACCGATGTCGTGGTGGCGGACTACCCCGCGCATTGATGTCCGGCGCGTACATTGGGCTGTTCTTCGCGGCCTTCGGCGCCGCGACGTTGCTGCCATTGCAGTCCGAAGCGCTGCTCGTCGGGCTGCTGCTCAAGGGTCAATACTGGCTGTGGTTGTTGCTGGCCGTCGCGACGCTGGGCAACGTTTTAGGCTCGGTGGTCAATTGGTGGTTGGGACGCGGCATTGAGCGGTTTCGCCACCGGCGCTGGTTTCCGGTCAGCCCGCGCCATCTGGAAAAAGCCCGACATCACTATCAACGCTACGGCCATTGGTCATTGCTGCTGAGCTGGGTGCCGATCATCGGCGATCCGCTAACGCTGGTGGCCGGAGTGATGCGCGAACCCTTCGGGCGATTCCTGTTGATCGTCACCCTCGCCAAGGGCGCACGCTACGGTGTGCTCGCACTGGCCACGCTGGGCTGGATCGGTTGAACGATCAGGAGCGTGGATTGCCAGTATTTAATGTCGCCCTAATCATGCCGATCCAGCATCGGCGGGTTTTCTACGGAGTTCACCCATGTCACTTGCCCTCTCCCGCTGGCTGCCCGGCCTGTTCCTGATGGCGGCGCTGCCTGTCCTGGCCCATGCCGAAGGCCCGGAATACGGGCCGCAACTGCAAGGATTCACCTACCCCTACACGGTCAAACATTTCGAGTTCAAGTCCCAGGGGCAGTCCCTGCAGATGGGTTACATGGACGTCGCCGCCCACGGCAAGCCCAACGGGCGCAGCGTGGTGTTGATGCACGGCAAAAACTTCTGCGGCGCCACGTGGGACAGTTCAATAAAAGCACTGAGCGAAGCCGGTTACCGGGTGATTGCGCCGGACCAGATCGGCTTCTGTACGTCCAGCAAGCCGGATCATTACCAATACACGTTCCAGCAACTGGCGACCAATACCCAACAACTGCTCAAGGCCCTGGGCATCCAGAAGGCCAGCGTGCTGGGGCATTCCACCGGCGGCATGCTTGCCACGCGGTATGCACTGCAATACCCCGATCAGGTCGAGCAACTGGCGTTGGTCAATCCCATCGGCCTGGAAGACTGGAAAGCCCTTGGCGTGCCGTATCGCAGCGTTGATCAATGGTACGAACGCGAGCTGAAACTCAGCGCCGACGGCATCCGCACCTATGAACGCAACACCTATTACGGCGGTCGCTGGAAGCCTGAATTCGATCGCTGGGTCGACATGCTCGCCGGCCTGAACAAAGGCCCGGGGCACACGCAAGTGGCGTGGAACTCGGCGCTGATCTACGACATGATCTTCACCCAGCCGGTGTACTACGAGTTCAAGGACCTGAAGATGCCCACGCTGTTGCTGATCGGCACGTCCGACACCACGGCCATCGGCAGTGATATCGCGTCACCGGAGGTCAAGGCGAAGCTCGGTCACTACGATGTTCTAGGCAAACAAGTGGCGAAGCTGATCCCGCGGTCGACCCTGGTCGAATTCCCTGGCCTGGGCCACGCGCCGCAGATGGAAGAGCCGGCAAAATTCCACCAGGCGCTGCTCGACTGGTTGAACAAAACCAATCCCGTTCGTTGAGGAGCTAAGGCAGATGGCAGTGCAGATAGCGGTAATCGATGATTGGCAGGACGTGGCCCGTGACGTGGTCGACTGGTCCGCGCTGGACAGCATCGGCGAGGTCAGCTTTGTCCATGACTACCCCGCCGATAATGAAACCCTGGCGGAACGCCTCGGCACATTCGAGGTGATCTGCGTGATGCGCGAGCGCACCCGATTCGATGCCGATTTGCTGCGTCAGTTGCCCAAACTCAAACTGCTGGTCACCGGCGGCATGCGCAATGCCGCGCTGGACCTCAAAGCCGCTGCCGAACTCGGCATCCAAGTCTGCGGCACCGACAGCTACAAACACGCGGCGCCGGAGCTGACCTGGGCGTTGATCATGGCCGCGACCCGCAATCTGGTAGTCGAAGCCAATGCATTGCGCGCCGGCAAATGGCAGCAAGGCCTGGGCGGCGACTTGCATGGCAAGACCCTGGCGATCCTTGGCCTTGGCAGCATCGGTAAACGCGTCGCCCAGTTCGGCCAGGTGTTCGGCATGCGGGTGATCGCCTGGAGCGAAAACCTCACGCCCGAACGCGCCGCTGAAGCGGGCGTGACCCATGTCAGCAAGCAGCAATTGTTCGAGCAGGCCGATGTGCTGTCGGTGCATCTGGTGCTCAGCGAGCGCAGCCGGGGATTGGTCGATGCCCAGGCGCTGGCCTGGATGAAACCTTCGGCGCTGCTGGTCAACACCGCCCGCGGACCGATTGTCGATGAAGCAGCGCTGATCAAGGCGCTGCAAAAAAACCGGCTTGCCGGGGCGGCACTGGACGTGTTCGACGTGGAACCGTTGCCCGTGAATCATCCGTTCCGCACGCTGGAAAATGTGTTGGCGACGCCGCATGTCGGTTATGTCAGCCCGCAGAACTACCATCAGTTCTTTTCGCAGATGATCGAGGACATTCGGGCCTGGTCGGCGGGAGAGCCGATTCGATTACTGATCTGATACCGAGACATCGTTCTTCGCGGGCAAGCCCGCTCCCACACGAATCGCGTTCCTACTGTAGGAATGCGGTCACCTGTGGGAGCGGGCTTGCCCGCGAAGGGGCCTGCAAGTCCAGTCCACCTTCTAAATCACTGCACCGAAATGGTGCAAACCTCGGTAAAACCCGCCCATTTCCGTGACTTGCAAGTCCCGTTTTGACTCACTATAAAAAATAAACCTGCACTTCGTCGGTGCGTTTCCCCCTGAAAGCCGTGTACCTTTACCCTCTTTGAACCGATTGTCGAACAATTTCGCCACTTGACCTGCCCCGCTCTAGGATCTGGCCTAGACTCATTTTCGCGAGGTAAAACCGGTCAGTCATCTGGCGGGAAGAAAGTCGAAACTTTCGGTCGTGGCCATGGGTCAGGTTAAAGGTAGGGCTTAAGCGACTGGTGTATTCCTTGCAACGGCCCCTCCACCCATTTTGCTTTAACGCATTGGGCAGCACTTGCTCACCTATGCGTCGCGCGTTCGCGCCCGGCCACAGGATTTGGCCACGACACCGTTTGTGCCGGACTAAGAATTAGATCAACAACACGGGAGATTCATATGATAAGTGCGGCTTTAGATATTCAGGGAGAGCGTGCTCATCAGCAGGTCGGCGAATCGAGCGCCGTGGTTGCTCCGAGCGCTCAATCGGTCAGCGTACCGGGCACTAAAACGCTGACACCGGCTGCCAGTCAGAATCCGAATAGAAAAAAAGTGTTATTTGTCACCTCCGAGATTGCCGACCTGGTAAAAACCGGCGGTCTGGGTGACGTGTCCGCCGCATTGCCTCGGGCCATGGCTCATTTGCACGATGTGCGGGTGCTGATCCCGGGTTATCCGCAAGTGCTGCACAGCGAAAATCCGATCCATATCATTGGTGAAATGGGTGGGCACGCCGCATTGCCACCCTGCAAGATCGGCCGCATGGATATGCCGGACGGCCTGGTCATTTACGTGTTGATCTGCCCCGAACTCTACGAGCGCGAAGGTTCGCCTTACGGCGCCAACAACGGCCGCGACTGGCCGGACAACCATATTCGTTTCGCCCGCCTGGGCCTTGCCGCCGCCGATATCGCCGCCAACCTTGCACAAATTCACTGGTGCCCGGACCTGGTGCATGCCCATGACTGGCCTGCGGGTCTCGCCCCTGCTTATATGCACTGGCGTGGACAGCGCACCCCGACGTTATTCACCATCCATAACCTGGCGTACCAAGGCGTCACCAGCCTTGGCTCGTGCCCGGAACTCGGTATTCCCATGCACGCCTTGCAACAGGAAGGCATGGAGTTCTACGGCAAGATGTCGTTCCTCAAGGCCGGCATGGCCTACTCGAGCCACATCACCACCGTCAGCGCCACTTACGCCCAGGAAATCACCACGCCGGCCTTTGGCTGTGGCCTCGATGGCTTTCTAGCCGCCAAGACCCAGCAAGGTTTGCTCAGCGGCATTCCCAACGGTATCGATGAAAGCTGGGACGCCGCCACCGACCCGCACCTGTTCTGCCCGTTCACCATCGGCGATTGGGAAGGCAAAGCGGTCAACGCCGCCCACGTGCGTGACTTGTTCGGCCTGGAAGATTCCGAAGGCCCGCTGTTTGCCGTGGTTTCGCGCCTGGTCTATCAGAAAGGCCTGGACCTGACCGAAGCGGTCTCCGAATACATCGTCAACAACGGTGGCCAGATCGCGATCATCGGCCGGGGCGAGCCGGAAGAAGAGCAAGCCATGCGTGAGCTGGCCCTGCGCTTCCCGGGGCAGATCGGCGTGCGCATCGGTTTCAACGAAACCGACGCCCGGCGCATGTTCGCCGGCAGCGATTTCCTGTTGATGCCGTCGCGTTACGAGCCTTGTGGCCTGAGCCAGATGTACGCCCAGCGCTTCGGTTCGTTGCCCGTCGCCCGCAATACCGGCGGGCTGGCCGACACCATCGAAAATGGCGTGACCGGTTTCCTTTTCGACGAATCCACGGTCGAGAGTTACCAGGAAGCCCTGAGCCGCGCGTTCAAGGTATTTGCATTCCCTGACCTGCTCAATGCCATGCGTTGCCGTGCCATGACCGCGCCATTCAACTGGTGCCAAGCCGTCGAACCCTACGCCGAACTCTACGAACAACTTGTCGCCAAAGCCCTGGGAAAATCGGGGAAACAGTAAAAAGAGGCTTTCAAAGATGCCGTTACGGACCCTTGAGACCTGGCCCCACGGCGCAATTATGCTGGACGCAGAACACACGCGTTTTGCCTTGTGGGCGCCAGATGCGTTTTATGTCAGTGTCGAACTGGAAGATGGACAATCCTTGCCGCTACTGCCTCAGGCCGATGGCTGGTTCGTGATCAAGACTCGCTGCCCCGCGGGTACGCGTTACCGTTACAACATTGATGGCGAGCTGGAGGTGCCGGACCCGGCCTCCCGCGCGCAGGCGGGGGATATCGGCGGCCACAGCGTGGTGGTCGATCCCCTCGCCTATCAATGGCAAAACAGCGCCTGGACGGGCCGCCCCTGGAACGAGGCCGTCATCTACGAATTGCACGTCGGCACGCTCGGCGGCTTCAGTGGCGTCGAGCAGCACCTGGCGCGACTGATCGAGATGGGCATCACCGCGATCGAACTGATGCCGCTGGCGCAGTTCCCAGGTGAGCGCAACTGGGGTTACGACGGGGTGCTGCCTTATGCGCCCCAAGCGTCCTACGGTACCCCGGAACAACTCAAACACCTGATCGATACCGCGCACGGCCTGGGCCTGGCGGTGATTCTCGACGTGGTCTACAACCACTTCGGCCCCGATGGCAATTATCTGCATCACTACGCCAAAGGCTTCTTTCGCGAAGACAAGCACACCCCGTGGGGCGCGGCGATCGACTTCCGACGGCGCGAGGTCCGTGACTTCTTCATCGACAATGCGCTGATGTGGCTGCTGGAGTACCGCTTCGACGGGCTTCGCCTGGACGCCGTGCACGCCATCGAGAGCCCGGACTTTCTCCAGGAACTGGCACAACGGGTGCGTGAGCAGACCGACCCGGTGCGCAATGTCTGGCTCATGGTCGAGAACGAGCACAACCAGGCCAGCCTGCTGGAGGAAGGGTTCGATGCGCAGTGGAACGACGATGGCCATAATGCCCTGCACGTTCTGTTGACCGGCGAAACCGACGCCTACTACGCCGACTACGCCGAACAACCGACCGAAAAACTGGCGCGATGCTTGAGTCAGGGGTTCGTGTTCCAGGGCCATATGACTCGCCACGGCACGCCCCGGGGCGAGCCCAGCGGTCACTTGCCACCCACCGCATTCGTGCTGTTTCTGCAAAATCACGACCAGATCGGCAACCGCGCGTTCGGTGAGCGCCTGCATCAACTCGCCCCGCCTGACGCATTGAAAGCGGCCACCGTGTTGCTGTTGCTGTCGCCGATGATCCCGCTGATGTTCATGGGCGATGAATTCGCCGCCAAGGAGCCGTTCCTGTTCTTCACCAGCCATCACGGTGAACTGGCGGAACTGGTGCGCGAAGGTCGACGCAATGAGTTTGCCGCATTCAGCGCCTTTGCCGACCCGCACAAGCGCGAGCAGATTCCCGATCCGAACGCACCGCAGACGTTTGAAGCATCGCGGCCAACGCTGTCATCGATTGAGCAATCGTCGGTGTACGCGCTGTATCGCCGACTGCTGCACTTGCGCCACCAGCACATCATCCCGCGCCTGCCAGGGGCCCAAGCCCTGGGTGCCGAAGTGTTGGCCAAAGGCGCGGTCAGCGCACGCTGGCGTCTGGGTGATGGCAGTGAGCTGCGTATTGACCTGAACCTCAGCAACACGCCTGTGGTCCACACCCAACAGGTCGACGCTGCGCTGCTGTTCGAATATCCGCCGCATTCTGCCGACCTGTTGGATCAGGGCACGCTTGCCCCGTATTGCGCGCTAGTCAGCCTCACCGCTGCAGCCCCTTTGCTACCCTCTGATGGAGAGCGCCAATGAGCGACGCGCAACTTGAAATACTGGCCGGCCGTGCTGGCCTGGCCGTTGACTGGATCGATGCCAACGGTCGCCCGCAAAAAGTCGCCCCGTCGGTGCTACGCGCCGTCCTGACCGGCCTCGGCCACCCAGCCAGCAGCGCCCAGGAAATCGACGCCAGCCTGTTGCAACTGCAAGAAGTCCAACAGACGCGCCACCTGCCGCCGCTGCTCACCTGCGATGTCGGTGTCGGCCTCGACCTGGCGCATTACTTCGAGCCCGAAACTCCTTGCGAAGTCCACCTTGAAGACGGCTCCCGGCTGAACCTCAAGCTCGACGCGCAGGCGGTTTTGCCGGGGTTGATCCCGGTCGGCTATCAGCATGTCAGCATCGATGGACAGTCATTTACCCTGGCGGTAGCACCCGAGCGCTGCTACAGCGTCGGCGATGCGGTGGACACTCCGATCCCGCGGACCTGGGGCCTGAGCGTCCAGCTGTATTCGCTGCGTCGTCCCGGTGATGGCGGTTTCGGTGATACCCAGGCGCTGGAAGACCTTGCCCGGGTCGCCGGTGAACGGGGCGCCGAAGCCCTGGCGATCAGTCCGCTGCATGCCATGTTCGGCAGCGACACCCACCGTTATAGCCCTTATTCCCCGTCCAGCCGTTTGTTCCTCAACAGCTTGTACGCAGCTCCGGGCGCCATTCTCGGCGAACGTGCCTGGCGTGCAGCGATTGATGCAACCGGGCTGGCCGGCGAACTGCAGCAGCTGGAAGAACAGGCACTGATTGACTGGCCCGTGGCGGCCTCCGCCAAGCACCGCTTGCTGCAAGCCTTGTACGAAGGTTTTGTGCAAGGCGAACACCCGCTGCACGCCGACTTCAGCAGTTTTCGCCACGCCGGCGGTGAAGCGCTGGAAAATCACTGCCGCTTCGAAGCCATTCAGGAAGCGCGTCTGGCCAAGGGCGAAAGCCTCGACTGGCGCGAGTGGCCTGAGCAATGGCGCAACCCGCGCAGCGCCGCCCTCGCCGATTTTGCCGAAGAGAACGCCGGACGCATCGGCTTCTTCGCCTTTTGCCAATGGCTTATCGCCCGCTGCCTGGAGCGCGCGCAATCCGCCGCCCGTGGCGCGGGCATGAGCATCGGGCTGATCGCCGATTTGGCGGTGGGTGCCGACGGCGGTGGCAGCCAGGCCTGGAGTCGCCAGGACGAACTGCTTGCCTCGCTGACGGTCGGCGCACCACCCGACATCCTCAATCGCACGGGCCAGGGCTGGGGCATTTCGGCATTTTCCCCTGAAGGCCTGGTGCGTAACGGCTTTCGCGCATTCATCGAAATGCTGCGCGCCAACTTTGCCCACGCCGGCGGTTTGCGCATCGATCACGTCATGGGCCTGCAGCGGCTGTGGGTGATCCCCAACGGTTCACCGCCCGCCGACGGCGCCTACCTTTATTACCCGGTGGACGACCTGCTGCGGTTGCTTGCCCTGGAATCCCATCGCCATCAGGCGATTGTCCTGGGCGAAGACCTCGGGACCGTGGCCGAAGGCCTGCGGGAAAAACTCATTGCCCGCTCGATCCTCGGCATGCGCGTGCTGTTGTTCGAACAGGACAACACACATTTCAAGCCCATGCTCGACTGGCCGGACAACGCTTTGGCAACCACCAGCACCCATGACCTGCCGACCCTCAATGGCTGGTGGCATGGCCGCGATATCGACTGGAACGCCCGACTGGGCCTGGTCGACGCCACGGGTGAAATCGAATGGCGCCAACACCGTGAGCGCGAGCGTGAAGGCCTGCGCCGTGTGTTGAGCGAGGACCCGCAGAACTTTCGCGAAGAGTCCCATGAAACCGATCAGGTGCTCGACGCGGCCATCCGCTTCCTCGGCCACACCCGGGCGCCACTGGTCTTGTTGCCGCTGGAAGATGCCTTGGGCATCGAACAACAGGCCAACCTGCCCGGCACCATCGACACGCATCCCAACTGGTCGCGGCGCCTGCCCGGTGCCAGCGAGGCATTGCTGGATGACCCGGACGCCGCCCGGCGCCTGGAATTACTCGCCTGTGCGCGACTTCAGGCCGGCGAGCGTGACCAATGAATCATTCGGACCTCCAACCGCTGCGGGCAACCCTGCGGCTGCAATTTCATAAAGGCTTCACACTGGACCAGGCCGTCCCGCTGGTCCCGTATTTTGCCAGCCTGGGCATCAGCCATCTCTATGCCTCGCCGCTGCTCGCGGCCCGTGCCGGTTCCATGCATGGCTACGACGTGGTGGACCCCACCACCGTCAACCCCGAGCTGGGCGGCGAAGCGGCGTTGCACCGTCTGGTGGCTGCCTTGCGCGAACACAAGATGGGGCTGATCCTCGACATCGTGTCCAACCACATGGCCGTCGGCGGCAGTGACAATCCCTGGTGGCTGGACTTGCTGGAATGGGGACGCCTGAGCCCGTACGGCGAATTCTTCGACATCCAATGGCACTCGCCCGACCCGTTGATGGAAGGCCAGTTGTTGCTGCCCTTTCTCGGCAGCGATTACGGTGTCGCCTTGCAGGACGGCACCCTGCCCTTGCGCTTCGATGCGCAACGCGGTGCCTTTTATGTCGAGCACTACGAGCATTACTTCCCGATCTGTCCGTCCAGTTATGGCGAACTGCTCAGAAGCGATGACGAAGCGCTGAAGTTTCTCGCGGACCGTTTCAGCGCCTTGAGCTACCAGACCGATGCTTATGGCCTGGCAATACCGCTAAAAGCCGAGTTGCGCGAGCTCGCCAGCAACCCGGCGATCCTGCAGCGCATCCAGGACAATCTCGGCCAATACGACTCACTGACGCCCGAGGGTTTCCAGCGCCTTCACAACCTGCTCGAACGCCAAAGCTATCGTCTGGCGAGCTGGCGCACGGCCGCTGATGACATCAACTGGCGGCGCTTTTTCGATATCAACGAACTGGGCGGCCTGCGGGTCGAACGGCCGGCGGTGTTCGAAGCAACGCATGCAAAAATCTTCGAGCTGGTGGAGCAAGGCCTGGTAGACGGCTTGCGCATCGACCACATCGACGGCCTCGCCGACCCGCGCGGTTATTGCCGCAAACTGCGGCGTCGGGTCGATACGTTGTCGCCCGACCGCCACCTGCCGATCTTCGTCGAGAAGATCCTTGGTGAAGGCGAAACCCTGCACCGCGACTGGTCGGTGGACGGCACCACCGGTTATGAATTCATGAACCAGTTGTCGCTGCTGCAGCATGATCCGCAAGGCGCCGAGAACCTGGGCAACCTGTGGAATCGCTACAGCGAGCGGCCCGCCGACTTCCGTCAGGAAGCGCAATTGGCGCGCCAGCAAATCCTCAACGGTTCACTCGCCGGGGATTTCGAAAGCGTTGCCCAGGCGTTGCTGCAAGTGGCCCGCGATGACCTGATGACCCGCGACCTGACCCTCGGTGCGATCCGCCGGGCGTTGCAGGAACTGATCGTGCATTTCCCGGTGTACCGCACCTATATCAGTCCGCGTGGTCGCTCTGGCGAAGACGATGTATTTTTCCAGCAGGCCATGGACGGTGCCCGGCAAGCCCTCAGCGAAGCCGATTGGCCCGTGCTTGACTGCCTGGCCAGATGGCTCGGCGGTGAATCGTGGCGCAAACGGCCGGTGGGCCGCCCGCGCAAGATTCTCAAGCATGCCTGCGTGCGTTTCCAGCAATTGACCTCACCGGCCGCCGCCAAGGCCGTGGAGGACACCGCGTTCTATCGCTCGGCGGTGCTGCTGTCGCGCAACGACGTGGGCTTCAGCACGGAGCAGTTCAGCGCCCCTGTGGCAGATTTTCATGCGGCCTGCGCCAACCGTCTCGCCGAGTTTCCAGACAACCTGCTGGCGACCGCGACCCACGACCACAAACGCGGCGAAGACACCCGGGCAAGGCTCGCGGTGCTGAGCGAACGCAGCGCCTGGTACGCCGAACAGGTTCCGCTATGGCGAACCCTCGCCCGCCCCTTGCGTGACGATGAGCAAATGCCGTCGGCAGGCGATGAGTTGATTCTCTACCAGGCCATCCTCGGCAGTTGGCCGCTGGACCTGCGCGACGACGATCAATCGGCGCTCGAGGACTACGCTCAGCGTGTGTGGCAGTGGCATCAAAAAGCCTTGCGCGAAGCCAAGTTGCAAAGCAGCTGGAGTGCGCCGAACGAGGCTTACGAACAAGCCGCCCAGCAATTTCAGCAACGCCTGTTGGTGCACCCCGATGGTCAACTGCTGCGCGCAGCACTGGGCAAGGCAGCGAAGACCATTGCCGTCCCCGGCGCCCTCAATGGTTTGGCGCAAACCTTGCTGCGAATGACCGTGCCAGGGGTGCCTGACCTGTATCAGGGCAACGAGTACTGGGACTTCTCGCTGGTCGATCCGGACAACCGCCGGCCAGTGGATTACGCCAGCCGCCAACAGGCCATGCAGGCGTCCATGAATCTGCCCGATCTGCTGACCCGCTGGCGTGACGGGCGCATCAAGCAATCCTTGATCGCCCAAACGTTGAAACTGCGAGCCGAACATGCCGAGCTGTTCCAGCGAGGGACGTATCAAGCCCTTGAGGTCGTCGGCAGCCAGGCTCACCGGGTGTTGGCCTTTGCTCGAGAACATGAGGGAAAACGCGCCATCGTGATCGTCCCGATACGTTGCGCCGCGTTGCTGGAAAACAGTGCAGAACCTCAGGTTGAAGCGCTGCGCTGGGGCGATACGCGGGTCAAATTACCGTTCGCCACGTCTGACGAAAATTTGAAGGGACTTTTTTCCAGCACCGCAGTCACACACCACAAGGAGCTGAACATCAGCGCCGCGCTGGGGGATTTCCCGGTCAATCTCTTTATTCAAACGTTTACCCAAGCTTGAGTTCAGTTCAGGAGTATTGCGATGAGTACCGAAGAAAAACGCATTCGCGAATTTGCCTATCAGATTTGGGAGTCGGAAGGAAAACCCGAGGGCCAGGATGCCCGGCATTGGGAAATGGCTCGCAAGCTGGCTGAAGCAGAAGCCTTGGCTCCGAGCAAGTCGCCGAAGGCCGCTGGCAGCAAAACTGCGGGCACCAAGTCCCCAGCGGCTAAAAGCGCCAATGGCAAAGCTGCGCCGCCAAAGGCCAGCGCCAAAGCCAAACCCGTCGCTGCCTCGAAAGTGATTCCGCCGGGCGAAAAAGCCGCTGACAAAAAGCCTAAGGCGACGCGCAAACCGCCTGCGGTCTGACGCTCCCCGACACTGAATTGATTGACCTCGTGGCGAGCCCCCTCGCCACCGAGGACGCGCTCGTCCTCGAAAAACATCAGAGCCCGGAATTCTTCCCCTTTTGCAGGAGCATGTATGTCCAGTCCAAAAAAAGCCGCGCCAGAACCTCACGTCGAGGCCTCGCGAATTCGTGAAGGCCTGCCCTTCCCACTCGGCGCAACCTGGGACGGTCTGGGGGTCAACTTTGCCTTGTTTTCCGCCAACGCGACCAAGGTCGAGCTGTGCATCTTCGACGATGCTGGCGAGGTAGAACTCGAGCGTATTGAACTGCCTGAATACACTGACGAGATCTATCACGGTTACTTGCCCGACGCCCATCCTGGCTTGATCTATGGCTACCGCGTTTATGGTGCCTACGACCCGGCCAACGGCCATCGCTTCAACCACAACAAACTGCTGATCGACCCGTACGCCAAGCAGCTGGTTGGCGAATTGAAATGGTCCGAAGCCTTGTTCGGCTACACCATCGGCCACCCCGACGCCGACCTCAGTTTCGATGAACGCGACAGTGCGCCGTTCGTGCCCAAGTGCAAGGTGATCGACCCGGCTCACACCTGGGGCAATGACCAGCGCGTCAGTGTGCCGTGGGACAAGACGATCATCTATGAGACCCATGTGCGCGGCATCAGCATGCGTCACCCTTCCGTCCCCGAGAACCTGCGTGGCACCTTCGGCGGGCTGATGGTCGATGACGTGCTGGAACACATTCGCAAGCTCGGCGTTTCTTCGGTGGAATTGCTGCCAATTCACGCCTTCGTCAACGACCAGCATCTGCTGCACAAAGGCATGACCAATTATTGGGGCTACAACAGCATCGCGTTCTTCGCCCCGGACCCACGCTACCTGGCCAGCGGCAAGATCGCCGAGTTCAAGGAGATGGTCGCGCACCTGCACGAAGCCAATCTGGAAGTGATCCTCGATGTGGTCTACAACCACACCGCCGAAGGCAACGAGCAAGGCCCGACCCTGTCCATGCGCGGCATCGACAACGCCTCGTACTATCGCTTGATGCCGGACGACAAACGCTACTACATCAACGATTCCGGCACCGGCAACACCCTGGACCTGAGTCACCCCTGCGTGCTGCAAATGGTTACCGACTCCCTGCGCTACTGGGCCACGGAAATGCACGTGGACGGTTTCCGCTTTGACCTGGCGACCATCCTCGGCCGTTACCACGAGGGCTTCGACGAACGTCACAGCTTCCTCGTCGCCTGCCGTCAGGACCCGGTGTTGCGCCAGGTGAAAATGATTGCCGAGCCGTGGGATTGCGGTCCCGGCGGTTATCAGGTGGGTGGCTTTCCACCGGGCTGGGTCGAGTGGAACGACAAGTTCCGCGACACCGTACGTGCCTTCTGGAAAGGCGATGAGGGTCAACTGGCCGACTTCGCCAGCCGCATGACCGCCTCCGGCGAGATGTTCAACCAGCGTGGCCGTCGCCCGTATGCATCGATGAACTTCATCACGGCGCACGACGGTTTCACCCTCAATGACCTCGTGTCGTACAACGACAAGCACAACGAAGCCAACGACGAAAACAATCAGGACGGCAGCAACAACAACCTGTCCTGGAACCACGGCGTCGAAGGCCCGACCGACGATCCGGAGATCAACGAACTGCGCCAGCGACAGATGCGCAACTTCTTCGCCACGTTGCTGCTGTCCCAAGGCACGCCGATGCTGGTGGCCGGTGACGAATTTGCCCGGACCCAGGGAGGCAACAACAACGCGTATTGCCAGGACAGTGAAATCGGCTGGGTCAACTGGGACCTGAGCGAAGACGGCAAGGCCCTGCTCAAGTTCGTCAAACGCCTGATCAAGCTGCGCCTGGCGTATCCGATCCTGCGTCGCGGACGCTTCCTGGTGGGCAATTACAACGAGGACATCGGCGTCAAGGACGTCACCTGGCTGGCGCCGGATGGCAGTGAAATGTCCTCCGAACAATGGGAAGAAGCCCACGGCAAATGCCTCGGCATGCTGCTCGACGGTCGCGCCCAGGAAACCGGCATCCGTCGCAAAGGCGGTGACGCGACCCTGTTGCTGGTGGTCAACGCGCACCACGACATCGTCAACTTCACCTTGCCGGAAGTGCCTGATGGCGGTCACTGGACTTGCATGATCGACACCAATCAACCGTCGATTCGCGGCCAGGAACGATTCGATTTCGGTGTTGAATACTCCGTCACCGGCCGTTCGCTGCTGCTGTTCGAATTGCAGCATGAGGAAGAAGAGTGAAATGGACCTGCAGGCGTTTCTCAGTCGCCAGCCACCGGACTACGCCGATACTCGGGCGTTAGGCCGGTGCCTGCGGGCGCTGGTCGAGGCCAGTCTCGATCAGCTCCCGCTGCCGGGGAGCGGCAGGACGCTGGAGCGGTTGCAGCGTCTGGCCGAGGTGGGCGCCCACGATTTGGGGTTGTGCAAATTGTACGAAGGCCATACCGATGCGCTGGCGATCATCCAGCAACTCGGTGGCTCGCCAACACCGGGCAGCACGTGGAGCATGTGGGCCGCGGAACCGCCGCAAGCAAAGGTTCGGGTCAGCCCTCAGGGCCAGATGGTGGCGCTGAACGGGCGTAAGGCCTGGTGTTCAGGTGCAGCAGTGTTGAGTCATGCGCTGCTCACTGCCTGGGATGAGCATGATCGCCAGCAATTGGTCGCGGTAGCACTGGATCAACCCGGTGTGATCGTCACCGATGAGGGCTGGCAAGCAGTCGGCATGGCCGCGACCGGCAGCGTCGAGGTCACGTTCGACGGTGCCGAAGCGCAAGCCATCGGCAACCCTGGTGACTACCTGCAACGACCCGGTTTCTGGCAAGGCGGCATCGGCATTGCAGCCTGCTGGTACGGTGCGGCACAAAGCCTCGCCGAACGCCTGCGAACTCATTGTGCTCAACATGAAGAACCCCATGCTCTCGCCCACCTGGGTGCAGTCGACAGCGCACTGCACGCTGCAGCCGAGGTGTTGCGGGCCAGCGCGCTGGCCATCGACGCCGCGCCACTGGACGATGCTGAAATGCTCGCCCGGCGCGTTCGTGCAGTGGTGGAACACGCCGCCGAACAGGTCATCCAGCACGTCGGTCATGCCTTGGGCGCCGGACCTTATTGCAAGGACCGACAGTTCGCACGATTGATCGCCGATTTACCGGTGTTCCTGCGGCAAAGCCACGCTGAGCGGGATCTCGCCGCGCTTGGCAAACAAGTCCTCAACGGAACATGGACGTTATGAAAGCAAACCCCATTGTCGGTCAGGGCACGCCCCTGCATTTATGGCAAACCTCCCATCACTTGGCGCAACTGCCGGTGATCGACATTCTTGATCTGGTGCCCGAAGGCGCCCGTGCCGTGATCATCGCGCCGCACCCGGATGACGAAGTGCTCGGCTGCGGTGGATTACTGCAATTGCTCGCCGCTGCCGGTCGCCCCTTGCAACTGATCTCGGTCACCGATGGCAGCGCCAGTCACCCTGGCTCAAAGCGCTGGCCGGTGGAACGACTGAGCGCGGTTCGACCACAGGAATCAGCCGAAGCCTTGCGTCGCCTCGGCCTGCCACTGCACAGCCTGAAATGGTTGCGCGGCGGCTTCACTGACAGCCATGTGGCCGACCGCGAAGTCGAACTGAGCGCCTTCATCGAACGGCATCTACGGCCCAACGATGTGGTCTTTACTACGTGGCGCGAAGACGGTCATTGCGACCACGAAGCGGTGGGCCGAGCCAGCGCCGCAGCGGCAACCCGCGTCGGTGCGACCTTGCATGAGCTGCCCGTGTGGACCTGGCATTGGGCCGCGCCCGAAGACAGCTTCGTGCCATGGCCGCGCGCACGAAAAATCCTCCTCGACCCGGCGCTGGTAGCCCGCAAACGCCACGCCATCCACGCCTTCGCCAGCCAACTGGAAGGCGACCCGAACATCGGCTTGCCGCCGGTGCTGGCGCCTTTTGTGCTGGAGCGACTGCTGCAACCTTTCGAAGTGGTGTTTCTATGAGCGTCGAGGATCGCTATTTCGACGGTTTGTTTGCCGGCAACGATGATCCCTGGTCATTTCGCCAACGCTGGTATGAACAGCGCAAACGCGCAATCACCCTCGCCGCCCTGCCTCGCCCGCGCTACCGTGCGATCTTCGAGCCTGGCTGTGCCAACGCGGAGCTGAGCTTTGAACTGGCCAGCCGTTGCGATCGCTTGCTGTGCTGCGACACGGCGGCAGCGGCCGTAGCGCTGGCCCGTACGCGGCTCG
Source organism: Pseudomonas sp. JAI111 (assembly GCF_024809425.1). NCBI lineage: Bacteria > Pseudomonadati > Pseudomonadota > Gammaproteobacteria > Pseudomonadales > Pseudomonadaceae > Pseudomonas > Pseudomonas sp. JAI111. Next base: position 186,852 of record NZ_JANUCB010000011.1, read on the forward strand.
GGCCGTTCGACCACGCCGAGGTTCGCCAAAGCCGATTGCCCGAGGATTGGCCAAACGAACAATTCGACCTGATCGTGATCAGCGAAATCGGCTATTACCTCGACGCCGAGGACCTGAAAAAGCTGATCGTGCAGGCCGAACAATCATTGACCGCCGACGGCCAGCTCCTGGCCTGCCACTGGCGCCCGCCCATCGACGGCTGCCCGCTGAATGCGCGGCAAGTCCATGACATGCTCCATGAACATCTGCATTTGCCGCGCCTGGTCCTGCATCAGGAAGCGGATTTCCTGCTCGAACTCTGGAGTCGCGAACCTCGTTCGGTGGCAGCGCTGGAGGGCTTGCGATGATTGGCATCCTGATCCCGGCACATAACGAAGAAGACCTGCTTGAAGAGTGCCTGCAAGCGGCGCTGCTCGCCGCGCAACACGAACGGCTGGACGGCGAAACCGTTGAGATACTGGTGGTGCTCGACAGTTGCACTGATCGCTCATCCGAGATCGTCAGTGGATTTCCGGTGCATTGTCTGGCAATCGAGGCGCGAAATGTTGGTCAGGCCCGTGCTGCGGGCGCACATTTTTTGCTCGAGCGTGGTGCGCGCTGGATCTCCTGCTCCGACGCCGACAGCCGTGTCGCCCATGACTGGCTGGTGGCGCAGCTGGCGCTTGATGTCGACGCGGTCTGCGGCACGGTGACGGTCGAGGCGTGGCACGAGTCGTTCGATGAGTCGGCACAGATTCGCTACCACCAGCACTATCAGGCCCGCGACGGCCATCGGCACATTCACGGCGCCAACCTGGGCATCAGCGCCGAGGCCTACCAACGTGCCGGTGGATTCGAGCCGTTGGCCTGTGATGAAGATGTGCAACTGGTGCGACAACTTGAACGCTGCGGCGCCAATATTGCCTGGAGTCATCGCCCGCAAGTGCTCACCAGCGCCCGCCTGGACAGTCGTGCCCGCGGCGGTTTCGGTGATTATTTGCGAGAGCTGGTACAAATCGATTAAAAAAAAATCGTCTCGGATGAAACAGCGAGGCGACGAATAGCGCGACATGAGCAATACTCACTGCGCGGCAATCCAGGGTATGGAGCGCGGCACATCGTTTTTAAACAGAACAAGGACGTAGCCCGATGAAACCCGTTTCCATCATCGAAAGCAGCCTGCCAGGACAGATCTGGAACAGTGCCCTGCAACTGGACAACATCCCCGTCATCAACACCCAGACCCTGATTCCCGCCGGCGCACGCGCCGTGGTCATCGCGCCGCACCCCGGCGATGAGGTGGTCATGTGTGGTGGCCTGCTCCAATTGTTGTCCACCCTTGGACATCCCCTGCAATTAATTTCCATCACTGACGGCAGCGCCAGCCACCCGGGTTCGCAACAGTGGTCCGAGAAACGCCTGAGCGTGTTTCGCGGCCAGGAAAGCGTCGAAGCCTTGCGCCGCCTCGGCTTGCCAATGCACAGCCTGAAATGGATTCGCGGCGGCTTCACCGATAACGCCCTGGCCGAGCGGGAGACTCAACTGACCCAGTTCATCGCCCGTTATCTGCGCCCCGGCGACGCGGTGTTCAGTACGTGGCGCGAAGACGGCACCAGCGACCATGACGCCGTCGGCCGCGCCAGCGCCAATGCGGCACGCATGGTCGGCGCGACGTTCAACGAAGTCCCGGTCTGGGCCTGGCACTGGCCAAGTCGAGACCAAGGGCTGATGCCATGGCACCGGGCCCGCAAAGTGCGCCTCGACACCTGGACCGTCGCGCGCAAAAGCCACGCCACCCATGCCTACGCCAGCCAGCTCGACGGCGAACCCGCCCTCGGCATTGCTCCGCTGCTGCCCCGGGTGATTCTCGAACGCATGCGCTTGCCTTACGAAATCGTCTTCGTCTGACCCGATTCCCCATTCACCACCACCTCCCTGTGGGAGCGAGCTTGCTCGCGATGGCGGACTGTCAGTCAACAGAGATGTTGAAGCTGACGTCCTCATCGCGAGCAAGCTCGCTCCCACATTGGATAGGTGTCGCTCAAACTGAACTGCCCGGCGCTGCATCAGTCGCATAGAGATGCAGCCCAGATTCAGAGGAGTGACCGTGACCAGCGATTCCGAGCAGCGAGCCGTCAAACCCGAGTCCTTGAACACGCCCCCGGCGATTCATCGACTGCGGGTCCTGACGGTCAACACCCACAAGGGATTTACCGCCCTCAACCGGCGTTTCATCCTGCCCGAACTGCGTGAAGCGGTGCGCAGCACCTCGGCGGACCTGGTGTTCCTGCAGGAAGTGGTCGGTGAACACGAGCGCCATTCCTCCCGTTACAACGACTGGCCACAGACTTCGCAATACGAGTTCCTGGCCGACAGTATGTGGAGCGATTTCGCTTATGGGCGCAACGCCGTTTACCCCAACGGCCATCACGGCAATGCGTTGCTGTCCAAATACCCGATCCGCGAACACCGCAACCTCGACGTCTCGATCACCGGCCCCGAACGACGCGGTTTATTGCACTGCATCCTCGATGTGCCGGGGCACGCTGAAGTGCATGCCATCTGCGTTCACCTGAGCCTGCTGGAAAGCCATCGCCAGTTGCAGCTCCAACTGCTCTGCCAACTGCTCGAATCCCTGCCCGACGATGCGCCGGTGATCATCGCTGGCGACTTCAACGACTGGCAGTTGCACGGCAACACCGCCCTCGCCCGTCGCGATTACCTGCATGAAGCGTTCGAACGCCACAATGGCCGACCGGCGAAAACTTATCCAGCGCGGTTCCCCCTGCTGCGCCTGGACCGGATCTACCTGCGCAACGCAAGTAGCCATAATCCGCGCATTCTCGGCAGCAAGCCCTGGACGCATTTGTCGGACCATTTACCGCTCGCGGTTGAAGTGCACCTTTAAGCATTCGCCGACGAATAACCGTATCCCGATCGTTCTCATGCTCCGCGTGGGAACGATCAACAGCAACAGCATCACGAGCAGGCTCACTCCTACACAAAGCAGATCGGCGCACCGCTGTTGCTTCTTACCATTCATCGCCTTCAGCTATTGAATGATCTTGATCTGCCCCGTCAAAACAAACCTGTCAGATTTCCAAGGCGTTCCACCCGGGATGAACACGCCGACTGCAGCCCTGCCCCACCAGGGATAGCCGTAATACTGACAGCATTTTCCCGGCACAAAGAGACAGGAAATCCGCCGCTGCCAGGCCGGAAAAAGACCGATTGTCGGCTGCCCGAGACCTCTGGCTCGCGGCTCTGAAGATGATTTTTCGTACAAACAAGAACTTAGATAAGCGCGGAAAAACAATTAGTTGCATACCCTGATTTAGGCATACCACTCATCGTTCATTTTCTTGACGCAACGCCTTCGGTCTTCTTAGCTTCACGTTACTACCCCCGGAAATACCACCCGGGGCAACCCGAAGACTCCCGCGAAATCGGGCGGCCGGCGGCTTGCCTCAATCCATTCGGTCGCCCCTCATTCGGGGTAGGAGAGACGCCAAAGCGAGATACGGCATGCGATTGCAAGGTAGACCGCCATGAAAACTTCATTCACCCGACAAGAGATCAAAGTTACCTTTTGCACTGTCTCCAGCTCACTGCTGTTGTGCTCATCCATCGAGGTTCAGGCGGGTCCCACCGAGGATGAATCCACACCTTGGTATCGCCAGGACGTTCCAGTCCTGAGCCTGCCCGCCAACTCTCTCTCCGCGCTCTACCCGGGCCACTTCAGCGCCGGCTCCGATACCCGAAGCTCACACCTGACGATCGAAGACGCCGCACCATCGGCGTGGGATCAGGTGTATGGGCAAGCGTCACGGCAAGCGCAAACCGATTTTATGGCACAGAATTCTGCAATTTCGGGCAGCTCCGAACTCAAAGGTCCGGCGATCCTGACCCTGCGAAGCGATAGCGGGCGTACCCAGCAGGTCGGGCTGATTGGCGGCATGACCCTGGTACAAGGCAACAGCAACGGGCTGTTGACCAATCGGGCGCTGGCCGACCCTGCCAATGACACCCTCATCCTTCGAGGCCAGAGCTTCGGCGCCTACTGGAGCCTGACGGGTGAACAAGGCTGGCACGTGGACTTGACCGCCAGCGGTGGCCGTGTCAACGGCTATACCCGCAACGATCAGGGCGCGCGGCAGGCAACCGAAGGCAGCGCGATGACGTTGTCGGTGGAAGGCGGTTACCCGATCGGTCTGAGCGATAACTGGGTGATCGAACCGCAAGCGCAGTTGATCAACCAGCGCATCACGCTCGATACGCCTTATGCAGGCTCGGGCAATGCGTCGTCGAGCGATGTGACGTCCTGGAGCGGCCGGGTCGGCGCACGCTTGAAAGGTAGCTACGATCTCAACGGCCTGCCGGTCGAACCCTATGTGCGGACCAACTTGTGGCACACCGTTTATACCGGCAATACCGTGACCCTCGATCAAGTCGACAAAATCAGCAGCAGTCGCAATTCATCGACCGTTGACGTGGGCTTGGGGTTGGTGGCGCGGGTAACGCCTGCGGTGAGCCTGTACGTCAGCGCCGATTACAGCAGCGTCGTCGACCAAAATGATTTGAACGGGCTGATTGCGAGCCTGGGTGTGCGGATGCGCTGGTGAGGGATGGGTTTGAGACACGCGTTATCTGGGCGGACGCCATCGCCAGCAGGCTAGCTCCCACAATTGGATTTGTGTAAGGCATGAGATCGATGGGTGGGCAGTTTTAAGGAATGTATTGCTTGGGCGGACGCCATCGCCAGCAGGCTAGCTCCCACAATTGGATTTGTGTAAGGCATGAGATCAATGGGTGGGCAGTTTTAAGGAATGTGTTGTCTGGGCTGATGCCATCGCCAGCAGGCTAGCTACCACAATTGGATGTGTGTAAGGCATGCGATCAATGGGTGGGCAGTTTTTTGGAATGTGTTGTCTGGTCGGACGCCATCGCTAGCAAGCTAGCTCCCACAGTGGTTTTGTGTCGTACACAGAACCGGTGTGGGAGCTAGCCTGCTGGCGATGGGGGCGACGCGGTTTTAGATCAGCCTTCCGGGCGCAGGATCAATACCGCCAGCGGCGGCAGATTCAACACCAGCGAAAGCGGTTGGCCGTGGCTTGGTTCTTCCTCGGTAAACGCCCCGCCGCTGTTGCCGTAGTTGGAACCGGCATACATCGCGGCATCGCTGTTGATCACCTCACTCCAGCGGCCGGCGATTGGTACGCCGATGCGATAGGCCTCACGCGGTACCGGCGTGAAGTTCGCCACCACCAGTGCCGGCCGGCCATCCTTGCTCCAGCGCATGAACGCGTAAACGCTGTTGATCGCATCGTCGCCAATCAACCACTGGAAGCCTTGCGGCGCATCATCCTGCTCATGCATCGCCGGCTCTTCGCGGTACAAGCGATTGAGGTCGCCGACCAGTTTCTGCACACCCTGGTGTTCCGGGTATTGCAGCAGGTACCAGTCCAGTTGCTGATCGTGATTCCACTCGCGCCACTGACCGAATTCACACCCCATGAACAACAGTTTCTTGCCCGGGTGCGCCCACATGAAACTCAGATAGGCACGCAGGTTGGCGAATTTCTGCCAGCGATCGCCGGGCATCTTGTCGATCAGCGAGTGCTTGCCGTGCACCACTTCATCGTGGGAAATCGGCAGGATGAACCGCTCGGACCAGGCATACACCAGGCCGAAACTCAGCTCGTTGTGATGATGGGCGCGGTACACCGGGTCTTGCTGGATGTAATGCAGCGAATCGTGCATCCAGCCCATGTTCCATTTGTAGTCGAAACCCAGGCCGCCCTGTTGCGTGCTCTGGCTCACGCCCGGCCACGCGGTGGATTCTTCGGCAATCACCATTGCGCCGGGGGCTTCGAGGTTGACCACGTCGTTGAGGTGACGCAGGAAGTCGATGGCTTCGAGGTTCTCGCGACCGCCATGACGGTTGGGCACCCACTCGCCGGCCTTGCGCGAGTAATCGCGATAGAGCATCGAGGCCACGGCATCGACCCGCAAGCCATCGATGTGGAAATGCTTGAGCCAGTGCAGCGCCGAAGCCAACATGTAGCCGTGCACTTCGGTGCGACCAAGGTTGTAGATCAGCGTGTCCCAATCCTGATGGAAACCTTCCATCGGGTTGCTGTATTCGTAAAGCGCGGTGCCATCGAATTGCGCAAGGCCGTGGGTATCGGTAGGGAAATGCGCTGGCACCCAGTCAAGGATCACGCCGATGTCGGCCTGGTGGCAGGCGTTGACGAAGGCCGCGAAGTCATTGGGCGAACCATAACGAGCGCTTGGAGCGAATTGCGACAGCAGCTGATATCCCCACGAACCGCCAAACGGGTGTTCCATGATCGGCATCAGTTCGATGTGGGTGAACCCCAGCTCTTTCACGTACGGAATCAACCGCTCGCCAAGTTCGTGCCAGGTGTACTGGCGGGCCACTTCGCCCAGATCATCCAGCTCGCACTGCCAGGAGCCGGCGTGCAATTCGTAGATCGACAGCGGTGCACTCGGACGTGAACGCTCAACGCGTGACTCCATCCACGCCTGATCCTGCCAGTCGATAGACAGCGGCGGTGCGACTTTCGACGCCGTGTCCGGCGGCAGCGAGGTGGCCAGGGCCATCGGGTCGGCCTTGAGCGGCAAGATGCCGTGGGCACCCAGGATCTCGTACTTGTAGGCCTCCCCGGCCTGCATGCGCGGAATGAACAGCTCCCAGACCCCGGTCGGATGACGCAGGCGCATCGGATGCCGGCGACCGTCCCAATTGTTGAAGTCGCCCACCACCGACACGCGCTTGGCGTTCGGTGCCCACACGGCGAAACGCACGCCATCGACACCGTCGACGTTCTTCAGCTGCGCGCCGAGGCAAGCGCTCAGGTCGCGGTGATTGCCTTCGGCGAACAGGTACAAGTCCATTTCGCCCAGCAACGGGCCGAAGCTGTAGGGGTCTTCAGAGACCTGCTCGCCGCCCGCCCAACGGGTGCGCAGCAAGTACGGCTGAGCCCGGTCGAAATGCCCGACAAACAGGCCCGGCGTCTGCGTGGCCTCAAGGATACCAAGCTCTTCGCCAGTGTCCTTGGCCAGCACGTGCACGCTGAGCGCGTCCGGCAGGTAAGCACGAATGAATTGCCCACCGGCGCCATCGCCGTGGGGGCCAAGAATTGCAAAGGGGTCGTGATGTTCAGCGCGCACCAGCGCGTCGATATCCCGCGATCTGGGCAGCAGCGCCTCTTTAGCGTGACCCTGTTCCTTGTTCGAGAAACCCATAACTACTCTCCACCAAGATCGGAAAAGGGTTTAAGCCCACTCAATAATCCAAACAATCCATGCAATGGCACCGGCAACCAAGTGGGGCGATTTTCAGCCTCATACGCCACCTCATAGGCCGCCTTCTCCAGACCGAACAACGCCAGCGAGGCGTCCTCGCCTTCCGGATCTTGCCATGCATGAGCAAGACTAGCTGCCGCCAGCCGATAAGCGTCGACAAATGCCAGTTTTGCATCATTCAAATAACGGTCGGCTACCCGTTGTCGTGCCGCGCGGGCTTCGGCGGTGTTGTCGACGTTTTGCACATTGATCGCCATCGCCGCGGCGTAATCGAAGGAGCGCAACACGCCACTCACATCTTTATAGGGGCTGTGCTTGCCGCGTCGTTCGCTCAACGGCCGCGCCGGCTCACCTTCAAAGTCGATCAAGTAAGCGTCGCCCTTGATCACCAGCACTTGCCCCAGGTGCAAATCACCGTGGACACGAATACGCAAACCACCCACTGCTTTTTTGCCCAGCTCCTGAACATGGCTGAGGATGGTTTTTTTGTTGTCCAGTAAACGACTGACCAAGGTTTTGTCCGCAGGGTTCAGTTCGTTTTGATGCTCTTTAAGCAGTTTCAGCGCGTGGTCCACCTGCGCCGCCACGTCCTTGGCCGAAGCCAGGGCCTCTTTTTGCGTGGTGACCTGTGGGGCGAAATCCCCGTTGTCGGTCGGCGCAGCCAGTACCTGGTGCATCTCACCAAGTCGTTGGCCGAGCATGCCGGCGAAGTCCTTGAGCTCGCCCAGCGCGTTGTAATGCTGCTCCTGCTCCGACATGGCGTCGGCCAGTTCATCGCGCAGCGCCCGCTCGAGGTTGTTCTGGGTCCATTCCCAGGCGTCGCCCTGATTGCTCAGATAGCCTTGGGCGATCATCAGCAGATTGTCTTCACCGTTTGCATCGCGGCGAATCACCGAGCCCAGCAGCGGCGAGATGTTGGCGAACCCGGCCTGGGTCAGATAAGCACTCATCTCCAATTCCGGGTGCACGCCGGTGGCGATTTTACGGATCAGCTTGAGCACCATGCTTTTGCCGACCACCACCGAACTGTTGGATTGCTCGGCGGACAGGTAGCGCACTTCTGACTCGCCCGTCAGGCCCAGCTTGTTCAGCTCGGCGGTCGGCTCGAAGCGGATCTCGCCGCCATCCGACGGCAACACGGTGCTTTCCTGCATGCCCAGCACCACCGCGCGGATAAAACTTTCCAGGCTGAACGCATCGGTGATCAAGCCCACTTGCGGCCCACGTCGTACCCGCGACAGCGCCAGTTGCTGCGGCAGTGCCGGTCCGACCTGATCATCGGCAATAAAGCCGAACGGCAATTGATAGCGGCTGGTCTGGCCACCGCTGGTGACCTCGATCTCGCTCAGCAACACCGGACGCTGGGCATCGCCGAAGCGCACGCCGTAGGCCAGGTTGACCTTCTCGATGGCTGCATCCTTGCCGGCAAACCAGCGACGGTTCTGCAACCAGTTCGGCAAGATGCTTTGCTCCAGCGTGCCGCGTGACGGCGCTTCGAGCAGTTCTTCCATGCGTTTCTTCAACACCAGAGTGGTGAAGTCCGGCAGGCTTTGTGCCGGTTCAACGTGCCAACTAGGCATTTGATTCTCCGCCGCGAGTCCGAACCAATAAAAACCATAAGGCGCCAGGGTCAGCAGGAAATTCAGCTGACCAATCGGCGGGAAAGCGTTACCGCCGAGCATCTCCACCGGCACCATGCCGACGTATGCCGACAGGTCCAGCTCCGCCGCTTGCGCGCTGCGCGACACGTTGGCCACGCAGAGGATGATTTCGTGTTTGCCGTCCGGTCCGGTGAATTCCCGGGTGTAGGCCAGGATCCGCCGATTGGTCGGCGACAGCATTTTCAGGGTGCCGCGACCGAACGCCTTGGATTGCTTGCGCACCGCGAGCATGCGCCGCGTCCAGTTCAGCAGTGAATGTGGATCGCCGGCCTGGGTCTCGACGTTGACCGACAGGTAGCCGTATTGCGGGTCCATGATCGGCGGCAATACCAGGCTTGCCGGGTCGGCGCGGGAGAAACCGCCGTTACGGTCGATCGACCACTGCATCGGCGTGCGCACGCCGTCACGGTCACCGAGATAGATGTTGTCGCCCATGCCGATTTCATCGCCGTAATACATCGTCGGCGTGCCAGGCATCGACAGCAGCAGGCTGTTGAGCAATTCGACACGGCGACGATCGCGCTCCATCAACGGAGCGAGGCGACGGCGAATGCCCAGGTTAATCCGCGCCCGACGGTCGGCCGCGTAGTAATTCCACAGGTAATCGCGCTCTTTGTCGGTGACCATTTCGAGCGTCAGCTCATCGTGGTTGCGCAAGAAAATCGCCCACTGACAGTTGGTCGGAATCTCCGGGGTCTGGCGCAGGATGTCGGTGATCGGGAAGCGATCTTCCTGAGCCAGCGCCATGTACATGCGCGGCATCAACGGAAAGTGAAAGGCCATGTGGCATTCATCGCCACTCAGGCCCTTTTTATCGGTGGTACCGAAATACAGCTGGGTGTCTTCTGGCCACTGATTGGCCTCGGCCAGCAACATGCGGTCCGGGTAATTTGCATCGATTTCGGCACGGATCTGCTTAAGGACGTCGTGGGTCTCTGGCAGGTTTTCGTTGTTGGTGCCGTCGCGTTCGATTAGGTACGGAATGGCGTCCAGCCGCAAGCCGTCGATGCCCATGTCGAGCCAGTAGCGCATCACCGACAACACGGCTTTCATGACTTGCGGGTTGTCGAAATTCAGGTCCGGCTGGTGGGAGTAGAAGCGGTGCCAGAAATACTGGCCGGCGACCGGGTCCCAGGTCCAGTTGGACTTCTCGGTGTCGAGAAAGATGATGCGGGTGCCGTCGTATTTTTGATCGTCATCGGACCAGACATAGAAATCCCGCGCCGCCGAACCGGGTTTGGCCTTACGGGCGCGCTGGAACCAGGCGTGTTGGTCGGAGGTGTGATTGATGACCAGCTCGGTGATCACCCGCAGCCCGCGCTTGTGGGCCTCGGAGATGAACCGCTTGGCGTCGGCCAGGGTGCCGTAGTCAGGATGCACGCCTCGGTATTCGGCAATGTCGTAACCATCGTCGCGCCGTGGCGACGGGTAGAACGGCAACAGCCAGATGGTGTTGACGCCCAGGTCGGCAATGTAATCGAGTTTGGCGATAAGACCGGGAAAGTCGCCGATCCCGTCATTGTTGGAGTCGAAAAAAGACTTAACGTGTACTTGGTAAATCACCGCATCCTTGTACCAGAGCGGGTCTTTGATAAAGGTGGCAGCCTTGGGTTTCTTCGCCATTTGAAACTCCTGTTGAATTCGAAAAAACGCTGAGCCGATCACCAACCTCAAACGCGATGATTACCTGTGGGAGCGAGCTTGCTCGCGATGGCGGCATTGCCTTCAACACTTCTGTTGTCTGACGCACCGCTATCGCGAGCAAGCTCGCTCCCACAGGTCCTGCGTCTAAACGGTGATGCGCCAGATACCGAACGGCTGATAAGCGGGGTCGATCCGCATGAACTGATACTTGCCGTGCCAGGTCCAGCGGTGACCGCTCATCAAGTCCTCGCCCTGGGTGATGGCGTCGTCGGGCAAGCCCATTTCCCACAGCGGCAATTCGAAGTTCGCCTCCTGCACGTTATGCGGATCGAGGCTGACGGCCACCAGAATGAAGTTGCTGCCGTCCGCACTGCGCTTGCCGAAATACAGGATGTTGTCGTTCCACGCGTTGTAGACCTTCAAGCCCAAGTGCGTGTGCAGCGCCGGGTTCTGTCGGCGGATGCGGTTGAGCTGGGCGATCTCGGCAATGATGTTGCCGGGGGCATTGAAGTCCCGAGGGCGAATTTCGTACTTCTCGGAATTGAGGTATTCCTCCTTGCCCGGCACCGGCGCGGCCTCACAGAGTTCAAAGCCCGAATACATGCCCCACAAGCCAGAGCCCATGGTGGCCAGCGCAGCACGAATGAGAAAACCGGCTCGGCCGGACTCATGCAGAAACGCCGGGTTGATGTCCGGGGTATTGACGAAGAAGTTCGGCCGGTAGCATTCGCGCCATGGCGATTCATTGAGCTCGGTGAAATAGGTCGCCAGCTCTGTTTTGGTGTTGCGCCAGGTGAAGTAGGTGTAGCTCTGGGAATAACCGACCTTGCCCAAACGCGCCATCATCGCCGGGGTGGTAAAGGCTTCGGCGAGGAAAATCACCTCGGGGTACAACGCCCGCACATCGGCGATCAACCATTGCCAGAACGGCAGCGGTTTGGTGTGAGGGTTGTCCACACGAAAGATCTTCACGCCCTCTTCGACCCAACCGACAACGATGTCACGCAATTCGACCCACAAACTGGGAATCGCGTCGGTGGCATAGAAGTCGACGTTGACGATGTCCTGGTATTTCTTCGGCGGGTTCTCGGCGTATTTGATCGTGCCGTCCGGGCGCCAGTTGAACCAGCCCGGATGCTGCTTGAGCCATGGATGGTCCTGGGAACACTGGATGGCGAAGTCCAGGGCAATTTCCAGCCCGTGGCCAGCCGCCGCTGCGACCAATCGGCGGAAGTCTTCACGGGTGCCGAGTTCGGAGTGAATCGCCTCGTGCCCGCCTTCCTCGCTGCCAATGGCATACGGGCTGCCCGGATCGTCGGGGCCGGCCGTCAGGGAATTGTTCGGGCCTTTACGGAAGCTGCGGCCAATCGGGTGGATCGGCGGGAAATACAGCACGTCGAAACCCATGTCCTGGATCATCGCCAGCCGCGAGTGCACGTCATTGAAGGTACCGTGACGCGCGGGGTCGTCCGTGATCGAGCGCGGAAACAGCTCATACCAACTGGCGAACTGGGCCAGCTCGCGCTCGACATCCACCGGGAACTCGGGGCTGAGGCTCAAGTAAGCGCGATGATCGGCCTGCGCCATCAGGTCGGCGCTATGTTGGTGCAGAAACAGCGCGACCTGCTCGGCTTCGAGCAGACCGGACAATTCATGGTGCAGCGCCGCCAGTTCTTCGCTCAGCGGCCCTTCGGAACGCTCAGCCGCTTGCTGAACCTGATGCCGCCCTTCCTGCAACTCCAGGCTGATGGGCACACCGGCCATGTGCTTTTTCTCGATCTCATAGCAGAAGCTGGCGTACTGATCGATCCAGGCTTCGATACAAAATACATAGCGACCCTGGTGCTCGACACGGAACTGGCCTTGCCAGCCGTTGTTGCCCAGCTCAGTCAGGGTCGCGCTTTGCCAGATATCCTCGCCATCGGCTTGCCAGCGAACCCTGACGGCCAGTTTGTCGTGACCGTCGGCGAACACTTTGCTGGTCACCACGACGTCTTGCCCTACCACCGCTTTGACGGCGAATTGGCCACCGTCGAGGGTCGGCATGACGTTTTCAATGGCGATGCGCGGCAGCAGCAACGCCTGCGACAGCGGCATGTGCGGGTTGTAGTTCAACTCAGTCGGTTTTTCAGCAGTCATCGAGCATCTCTCCTTTACGCCCCATGGACGCTCATGTGTCTGGTTTTCATTCACGCGGAATCGTCTGCTCCGGAATGAACTCACTTAGGTTCCGAGCGACAGGCGCGGGGAAAAGTTCACGCCCATTTACCGGGAATCAATTCCGTGACCTGTGGGTCAACAAACTTAAGCACGACTTACGCCATGTACCACAAGGAGGCTTCAATCATGAGTATTCCGATCCCCGCCGAAACACCGGACCCGAACATCGACCAGCCGACCATCCCGCCGACGGACCCGGCACCGGCTCCCGAACAGGAGCCGCCGGGAACCACCCCACCGCCTCGGGAAGAGCCTCCCAATACCATGCCGCCCGTTATCGTCACGCCTGAGTGATGACTGGCGTCGCTAGGGTCTCTCCTGCTCGTCCTTATCCCGGTCGAGCATTTTCACGACCTTGGGCATCACACTGAAAATCACCAGCGCGAGCAACGTACTGAACACCGCCGTCGCCTCGCGCCCCAAGCCGGCCGACACCCCGATCGCCGCCGTCATCCACAACCCGGCGGCGGTGGTCAGGCCTTTGACGTGGCCTTCATCGCCCTCCTGGTTTTTCAGGATAGTGCCAGCGCCGAGAAAACCGATCCCGGCGATCACGCCCTGCACCACCCGACTCATGGCGTCGGCCTGGGACCCGGACATCTGCGGCACCAGTACAAACAAGGCCGCGCCCAACGCCACCAGCATGTGCGTGCGAACGCCTGCCGCCTTGCCCTTTTGCTCGCGTTCAAACCCGAGAATGCCGCCCAGCAGCGCAGCTATCAGCAACCGTACGGTGATGCGCGTCAGTTGCGATGCATCGCCAATGTCGGCGAATTCCGCTTGCAGCGTTACCCAAACCTCATGCCACCAGGCGTTCATGGTGCAAATCCTTGTGATTGCTCGTTAGAGCATGGACCGCACCGACCATTAATCGGTTGCACCGAACGATGATCCGCCGCGGTGCCCTAACACTGTAGAACCTATAGAGAAAAGGACACCTTCATGACTGTGCGCATCGAAAACCAGACATGCTTTTTCACCACGGAAAACGGTGAAGAAATTCGCCTGTGCCCCGACGTCACCATCATCACTGACTCGGATAAAGCCATGTCGGCGGTGGAACTCAACGGCCAGCGCATCTACATCACCGAAGCAGAAGCTGACGCATTGACCGTAGCAGGCGCTGTGGACGGTCGCAGGCATTTGAAGGCCACCGACAGTGATTCGGTGATTTGACTGACCCGCATCAACACGTCCCGCAGGCGACCGATACAGGCGCCTGCATCCTGTTGATCCGGGTGCATCAAGTTGTCGCAGGCAGCGCATCAGCGTCCATCTGATCCGCATTTTATTGCAATACCTGAGTCTGTTATGCAAACAGATCGCTGGTCATAGTGCTCATGCCTGATGGAGGCTGATGAGCGACAGACCATGAGCGATAGAATCCCCGTCCGAACCGTAGAAAGCGCCCCGCCAGTAATGACCTATGAGCCTTCGCGTCCAAAGATGAAGGCCAAGTCCAGCGACAACCTGATTCACACCCGCAGCTTCACCGGCCTGTTCCGCACCCTGCGTCTGAGCGGTGCCGGATTTCTGTTTTTGCTGTTCTTCGGCACCGTGTGGTTGAACTGGGGCGATCGTCAGGCGGTGCTTTGGGACCTTTCCGAAAGCAAATTCCACATCTTCGGCGCGACCTTCTGGCCGCAGGATTTCATCCTGCTCTCGGCGTTGTTGATCATTGCCGCGTTCGGCCTGTTCGCGATCACCGTGTTCGCCGGCCGGGTGTGGTGCGGCTACACCTGCCCGCAGAGCTCGTGGACCTGGATTTTCATGTGGTGCGAGAAGATCACCGAAGGTGAACGCAACCAGCGCATCAAGCTGCAGGCCGCACCGTGGGGCCTGAACAAACTGCTGCGCCGCTCTGCCAAGCACACCTTGTGGCTGGCGATCAGCCTGCTGACGGGCCTGACCTTTGTCGGCTACTTCACGCCGATCCGGCCCCTGGCCGAAGAGCTGCTGACCTTGCAGATGGGCGGCGTCAGCCTGTTCTGGGTGCTGTTTTTTACCGGGGCGACGTACATCAATGCCGGCTGGCTGCGTGAAGCGGTGTGCATGCACATGTGCCCGTATGCGCGATTCCAGAGTGTGATGTTCGACAAGGACACCCTGACCATTTCCTATGACGTGGCCCGTGGTGAAAACCGTGGCCCGCGCAAACGTGAAGTGAAACCGGCCGACGTCGGCCTCGGTGATTGCATCGACTGCCAGTTGTGCGTGCAGGTTTGCCCGACCGGGATCGACATTCGCGATGGCTTGCAGATGGAATGCATCGGCTGCGCGGCGTGCATCGACGCCTGTGATTCGATCATGGACAAAATGGGCTACGCCCCCGGCCTGATCAGCTATACCTCAGAGCGTGAGTTGCAAGGTGGCAAGACCCGCCTGTTGCGGCCACGGTTGATCGGTTACACCGCCGTGCTGCTGGTGATGATCGGCGCCCTCGTCCTCGCCCTGGTCGAACGGCCGATGGTCTCGCTGGATGTCAGCAAGGATCGCGGTCTGTTCCGTGAGAACAGTCAGGGACAGATCGAAAACATCTACAGCCTGAAGGTCATCAACAAGACTCAGGTGCGTCAGGACTATCAACTGAGCCTGGTGGAGGGCGATGGCTTCCAGCTGCAAGGCAAGACCGAACTGAGCCTGGCACCGGGTGAGATTGTCGATATACCGGTGTCGGTGGCCCTGTTGGCAGAACGGCCGAGCAGCAGTTCGCAGATGATCAGTTTCAAGATTGTCGACAGCGATGAGCCGGATGTTTATAGCGAAGCGAAGAGCCGGTTTGTAGCACCGATGAACCGTTAAGGCTTTAGACTGCGGGGCGCCATTCGCGAGCAAGCTCGCTCCCACAAGGACACTGCAATACCTGTGGGAGCGAGCTTGCTCGCGATGCAGTCACCTCGACTTTTCTGACTGAATCACATCCAGGCACTTGATGAAACGCTACGAAAAATTCGCCGACGACATCGCTGAACTGATCCGCTCCGGCGTCCTTGGCCCCGGCCAGCGCGTGCCGTCGGTGCGCTACGCTAGCCAGACCTACGGGGTCAGCCCGTCCACGGTGTTCCAGGCCTACTACCTGCTCGAACGCCGGGGCCTGATCCGCGCCCGGCCGCGTTCTGGCTACTTCGTCAACGCCCATGCGCCGAGCCCGTTTTCGGAGCCGGTGATCAGCAGCCAGGTCAACGAATCCACTGAAGTCGACGTCAGCGAACTGGTGTTTTCGGTGCTCGACTCGATCAAGGACCCGACCACAGTGCCCTTCGGCTCGGCGTTTCCCAGTCCGACCCTGTTCCCGCTGCAAAGGCTGTCGCGCTCACTGGCCAGCGCCGCCCGGGACATGGACCCACGCATGGTCGTCACCGACATGTCGCCGGGCAACCCGCAACTGCGCCGACAAATCGCCCTGCGCTACATGGTCGGCGGGCTGATGCTGCCCATGGAAGAACTGCTGATCACCAACGGTGCGCTGGAAGCGTTAAACCTGTGCCTGCAAGCCGTCACCGAACCCGGCGACCTGGTAGCCATCGAAGCACCGGCGTTCTATGCCTGCCTGCAAATCCTCGAACGGCTGAAGCTCAAAGCCGTCGAAATTCCGGTGCACCCACGCGACGGCATTGACCTTGGCGTGCTCGCGCAAACCCTCGAACGCCATCCGATCAAGGCGTGCTGGTGCATGACCAGTTTCCAGAATCCCATGGGCGCGACCATGCCCGAGGCCAAGAAGCAGGAACTGGTTGAATTGTTGCGCCGCCACCAAGTGCCGCTGATCGAAGACGACGTCTACGCCGAACTCTATTACGGCCAGCAAGCGCCGAAACCGGCCAAGGCGTTCGATACCGAAGGGTTGGTGATGCACTGCGGTTCGTTCGCCAAGAGCCTGGCCCCCGGCTACCGCATCGGCTGGGTCGCCGCCGGGCGTTATGCGCAGAAAATCGAACGGCTGAAACTCATGACGTCGCTGTGCGCCTCGATGCCGGCCCAGGCCGCCATTGCCGACTACCTGCAACACGGTGGCTACGACCGACACCTGCGCAAACTGCGTTACGCCCTGGAAGAACAGCAAAGCGCCATGCTCGCCGCCATTGCCCGCTACTTCCCGGCGCAGACACGCGTCAGCCAACCAGCGGGCGGTTACTTCCTGTGGCTGGAGTTGCCGCCGCAGATGGATTCATTGAAATTGTTTCAGATGGCACTGGCGCAGGGCATCAGCATCGCCCCGGGGCCAATCTTTTCACCGACCCAGCGGTTCAGGAACTGTATCCGGCTGAACTACGGGAGCCCGTGGACCGAGGAATCGGAGAAGGCGATGGAGACGCTGGGGCGGATTGTGCGGTCGTTCTGACACTGATCGTTCCCACGCTCTGCGTGGGAATGCCGCCACGGACGCTCTGCGTTCGGCTCTGGATGTGACGCAGAGCGTCACGGGATGAATTCCCACGCAGAGCGTGGGAACGAGCCTGTTAACGGCCACCACCGAGATCGACAAAAGTCCCGGTTGCGTAAGAAGCCTTGTCCGACAACAGCCAGATAATCGCTTCCGCCACTTCATCCGGCCGTCCGCCCCGGGCCATCGGAATGCCTGATTCGAGTTTGCTAACCCGGTCCGGATCACCGCTTAGCGCATGGAAGTCTGTGTAGATATACCCCGGACGCACTGCGTTGACGCGAATGCCCTCGCCTGCTACCTCTTTGGACAGGCCAATGGTGAAGCTGTCCAGCGCGCCTTTCGATGCAGCATAATCCACGTATTCGTTGGGCGAGCCCAGGCGCGAGGCCACCGAAGACACGTTGACGATGCTGCCACCCTGCCCGCCATGCTTGGGCGACATGCGCAGGACCGCGTGCTTGGCGCAGAGAATCGGTGCCAGGACGTTGGTTTTAAGGGTTCTGAGAATGCGGAATTCGGACATTTCGTCGACACGGGACTTTTGCCCCACCGTGCCGGCATTGTTCACCAGCGCGGTGACCCGGCCCAGTTCGGTGTCCACCCGGTGGAACAAGCCGATCACTTCATCTTCGATGCTGACGTCGGCGCGTACCGCGATGGCTTGGGCGCCCAGCGCGCGGACTTGCTCCAGCACACGTTGCGCAGCCGCTTCGTCAGCCTGATAGTTGATACAGATCCGATAGCCCTGCGCGGCGGCCAACAGCGCGGTTGCGGCGCCGATGCCACGGCTGCCGCCAGTGATGAGAATGACTTTGTCCATGTGAGTGTCCCCTAACAAACCTAAGCAGTCGGGGCCAAGAATAACCGCCATTGCCGGCTTTTGCATGGGCTCACATCAATCACACGGCCCTTCAACCGACAGCCCGTTGTTCCCCGCGATGGATGTCGATCATGAAGCGATCCGCGGGCAGCGGGTGCCCCAACAGGTATCCCTGCAACGAGTCGCAGCCCAGTTGGGTCAGGAAATCCTGCTGCACGCCGGTCTCCACGCCCTCGGCAACAATGCGCAGGCCCAACGCCTGACCGAGGGCAACGATGGCCGACACAATGGCCGCATCGTCGCTGTCGTGTTCCAGATCGCGGACAAAACCACGGTCAATCTTCAGCTCATTGGCCGGCAGGCGCTTGAGATACATCAAACTCGAATAGCCGGTGCCAAAGTCATCGATCGACAGGTCGACGCCCATTTCCGAGAGTTCCTGAAGCACCGTCATGCTAGCGTCGGCGTCGCTCATGGCGGTGGTTTCGGTGATTTCCAGGGTCAGGCTGTTCGCCGGCAACTGATGGGTAGCCAAGGCTTTGGAGACGCTGTTGACCAGGCCCTTGTGGCAGAACTGCAACGCCGAGAGGTTCACCGCGATGCGCCAGTCGGTGTAGCCCTGCAGGTACCACTCGCGCATCTGACGGCAGGCTTCGTTCAGCACCCATTCACCGATGGGAATGATCAGCCCGGTCTTTTCCGCCAGATCGATGAACCTGTCCGGCAGCAGCATGCCCTGAGTCGGGTGCTCCCAACGCAGCAGCGCCTCGGCGCCCACCGGACGACCATTGCCGGCGTCGAATTTGGGTTGGTAATAAAGGCTGAACTGTTGCTGATCGAGAGCGTTGCGCAAATCCTGCAGCAATTGCAGCTGGATGCGCGCGTTGCTGTTCATCGAGGCATCGAAAAAGCTGTAGCCGTTTTTCCCGGCGCCCTTGGCGTGGTACATCGCCGCGTCGGCGTTCATCAGCAATTCCTGGGCTGTCTGGCCGTTGCCCGGAAACAGCGCAATGCCGACACTGGCGGAAATCTGCAGATCATGTTCGGCGACCCGGAACGAACTGCCGATCAGCCCGACTTGCCGAGCCGCGAGGTCCAATGCATCGTTCGGCTCGCTGAGCCGCACCAATAGCACAAACTCATCGCCACCGATTCGCGCCAGGGTGTCCTGGCTGCGCAAATCCTCACGCAGGCGCAGGCCGACTTCACGCAGCAACTGGTCGCCCATGTGGTGACCGAAGGCGTCGTTGACCGGTTTGAAGCCGTCCAGGTCGATGAACATCAGCGCAAAACAACCGCCCTGCTCGTTCACCTTGGACATGGCTTGCTCGATGCGGTCGGCGAGCAACATGCGATTGGGCAAGCCGGTCAGGGTGTCGTGCAGGGCCAATTGGGTCAGCTCACGATTGGCTTCCGTCAGGGAGCGCGCGAGGTCGGCGGTGCGCGCTTCAAGACGCGCATCCAGCACCGACGTCAGCAACGCGATGCTCAACACCGCCAGCGTGGTGATCAGTACCAGGTTGTCCAGGCCCTTGCCGTTCAAGCCCGTGATCGCGGCACCGCAGTAGCTGCCATCCGGGAAACGCGCCGCGGCCATGGCGGTGTAGTGCATGCCAACGATGGCCAGGCCCATGATGACCGCGGCACCTGCACGCAACAGGCCCACGTACGGTGTGTGCTGACGCAGGCGAAAAGCGATCCACAACGCCGCGCCGGATGCACCGACAGCGATCAGCAGCGACGCACTGAACAGCGTCGGGTCGTAATCGATACCCGGTTGCATGCGCATGGCGGCCATGCCGGTGTAATGCATGGCACTGATCCCAGCGCCCATGATCAACGCGCCGAACCCCAATTGCCAGCCGGGCAGGCGCGGCTGGCTGACCAGCCACAAGGCAAAGCCACAGGACAGGATCGCGGTTAACAGCGACAAGGCCGTCAGGGTGAAGTCATACCCCAGATCGATGGGCAATGTGAACGCGAGCATGCCGATAAAGTGCATCGACCATACGCCAACGCCCATGGCCAAGGCGCCGCCCGCCGTCCACAGGAACACGGCCCGGCCTTTGGCCGTGGCAATGCGTTCAGTCAGGTCGAGCGCCGTATAGGAGGCGAGAATCGCGACACAGAGTGAAATGACGACCAGCGTGGGTGAATAGCTACCGATGAGCATGTGGCTTCTCGCAATCGCCCTGCCGTACTGCTTCCGTTCTCGGCTTGGCAAATCCGGCGATTGTACTGATTGCGCAAAAGAACGCACTGACAATAATGGTCAAATGGCCATCAACCCGATGAAACGCTTGTTTGATAATTTTACTTTCGTGCCAGAACGGAGTGTGCCGATCGTTCCCACGCTCTGCGTGGGAATGCCGCCAGGGACGCTCTGCGTCCCATGCCAGGCCGGTCCAGTCGGGCATCCCGGCGGGGCGAGGGAACGATCAAGATCCGCCGGATCAATCCTTATCGCTGACCTGAAGCTGCCCGTCCCAGCCACCACCCAGCGCCGCGATCAACTGCACACTGGCGATCAGGCGGCTCTGCAACAAACTCAGCACGTTGCGTTCGTTATTCAGCGCCGTGGCCTGAACCACCACCACATCCAGATACGCAATCAGCCCGGCCTTGTACTGGTTCTGGATCAGGCGCAATGACTCACGCGCCGCATCCAGCGCTTCCTGGCGCACGCCCGCTTCGTCCTCCAACACCTTGAGCTGTACCAGATAGTTTTCCACCTCGCGGAAACCATCGAGCACGGTCTGGCGGTACTTGGCCACGGTTTCGTCGTAGGCCGCTTCACTGCGATCGACTTCAGCGGAACGCTGGCCGCCGTCGAACAGGGTCATGGCCAACTGCGGCCCGACCGACCAGAAGCGGTTCGGCAAGCTGATCCAGTTGGCAAAGGTGCTGCTGCTGTAGCCGCCATTCATGCTCAGGGTCAGGTCCGGGTAGTACGCGGCCTTGGCCACGCCGATGTTGGCATTGGCCGCCATCACCGAACGCTCTGCGGAAGCGATGTCCGGGCGGCGTTCAAGTAACTGCGAAGGCAGGCTCAGCGGCACTTCGGGCAACGCCGGGATATCCTTGGTCTCGGCCAGGGTGAACTCGGCAGGCGGCAGCCCGATCAGTACGGCAATGGCGTTCTCGAACTGGGCACGCTGCCAGATCAGGTCGACCATGTCCGCCTGGGTGGTTTTGAGCTGAGTCTGCGCCTGGGCCACCGCGTCCTTGCCGGAAACACCGGCGCGGTATTGGTTTTCGGTCATTTTCAGCGAGCGTTGATAGGCTTCGACGGTCGCTTCCAACAGGCGCTTCTGCTCGTCGATCACCCGCAATTGCAGGTAATTTTGCACCAGCTCCGATTGCTGGCTCAGGCGCATCGCCGCCAGGTCGGCAAAACTGGCCTGGGCATTGGCCGTGTCAGCTTCGAGGCCCCGGCGCAACTTGCCCCATATGTCGGCTTCCCAACTGACACCGGCCTGCGCGGTGTAGGTGTCACGAATGCCGCTGGAGGAACTGGTCAGGCTCGAATTGCTGCTGCCGGTGCCCTGGCTGGAGCGGCTTTTACTGACGGTCAGGTCCACCGTCGGAAAAAACGCGCCCCGGGCACTGCGCACCAACGCCTGGGCCTGACGGTACTGGGCTTCGGACTGGGCAACGGTCTGGTTGGAACTGTTGAGTTTTTCGATCAGGCCATTGAGCTGCCGGTCGCCATACAACTCCCACCAGGCGCCGCGCGCCAGGGAGTCGCTGGGCTTGGCCTGACGCCAACCTGCCGCTTCCTTGTATTGCACCGGCGTCGCGGCCGGCGGGCGCTGGTAGTCCGGGCCGACAGCGCAAGCGCTGAGCATCGCCACGCACAGCGTCAGGCTCAGTAGACGCGAGCCCCGGGCCGCCGCCAACGGGGTGGCCAGATTGATAAGCGATCGGTCAGTCATAGCGGAGTTTCCAGAGCAGCATCGGTACGCACTCCACGCCATTTGTTGAAGCGATGGCGCAGTTTGTCGAGGTAGAGGTAAACCACCGGTGTGGTGTAAAGGGTCAGCACCTGGCTGAAAATCAGTCCGCCAATAATGGTCAGGCCCAGCGGCTGACGCATTTCCGCACCTTCGGCGCGGCTCAGCAGCAAAGGCAACGCGCCGAGGATCGCCGCCAGGGTGGTCATCAGAATCGGTCGCAGACGTTGCAGGCAGGCGCTGCGGATCGATTCCAGCGGCGTCAGGCCTTGGTGCCGTTCCAGTTGCAGCGCCAGGTCGATCATCAGAATGGCGTTTTTCTTCACCACGCCGATCAGCAGGAACAGCCCGAGCAGCGAAATCAGGCTGAACTCACCGCCCAGCGCATAGATCGACAGCAACGCGCCGACCCCGGCCGACGGCAGCGTCGACAGAATGGTCAGCGGGTGGATATAGCTTTCATACAACACACCCAACACCAGATACACCGCCACCAGCGCGCCCAGAATCATGAACGGCTGGCTCTTCTGGGTAGCGGCGAAGGCGTCGGCGGTGCCGGCCATTTTCACGATCACGTCTTCCGGCATGCCGAGCCGGGCAATCGCCCGCTCGATGGCCGCCGTGCCCTGCTCCACCGTCACGCCTTCAGCCATGTCGAAGGCAATGCTTTCGGATGCGAACTGGCCTTCGTGGCTGACGCGGTCGTCTTCCAGGCTGTTTTCGTAATGAGCGATGGTTGAGAGCGGAATCCGCGCGCCGTCGGCGGTGATCACCTGCACCTGCTTGAGGGTGATCGGGTCCTGGGCGTATTTCGGATTGACCTCCATCACCACTTGATACTGATTGAGGCTGTCGTAAATCGTCGAAATCTGCCGCTGGCTGTAGGCGTTGTTCAGCACGGCGGTGACCATGTTCATGTCGACGCCCAGGCGCTTGGCCTGATCGCGATCGACAATCAGCGTCACCTGTTGCGCGCCGCGCCCCTCGCGGGCGTCAATCGCGGTCAGTTCCGGCAACGCCTTCAAGGCTGCAACAACTTTGGGATACCACTCGCGCAACTCGCCGAGGTCGGCGCTTTGCAGGATGTAGGAATATTGCGACGTGGTTTGCTCGCGACCGCCGCCGAACTGCAGATCCTGGTCAGCCATCAGCATCAATTGCGCGCCAGGCACCTTGGGCATTTCCTTGCGCAGGCGCTCAATCACCTTCTGCGCAGAAATGTTGCGTTCCTTGATCGGTTTCAGACGCACCAGCATGAATGCGTTGTTGGTGCCGTTGGTGCCGCCAATGAAACCGGCGACACTTTGCACCGCGTCGTCTTTGAGAACGGCGCGGCGAAAGATTTCCATCTTCGGCTGCATGACGCTGAACGACAATCCGTCATCGCCGCGCACGAAACCGATCAGTTGGCCGGTATCTTGTTGAGGCATAAAAGTTTTAGGAACAACAACATACAGCGCGATGTTAACGCCAACGGTCACCAGCAAACTGAGCAACGTCAGTCGACGATGACGCAGCACCCAGTCGAGGCTGGTCGCGTATTTACCGACCATCCACTCGTTGGCGCGCTGGCTCCAGCGCTGCAAACGGTTCTCCTGGCCCGGCGTGTGCGGCTTCAACCAGCGCGCACAGAGCATCGGCGTCAGCGTCAGGGAAACCACCAACGAGACGACGATGGACGCCGCCAACGTGATGGAAAACTCGCGAAACAGGCTTTCGATAATCCCGCCCATGAACAGGATCGACAGAAACACTGCCACCAGCGAGACGTTCATCGACAGCAAGGTGAAGCCAACTTCCTGCGCCCCAAGGTACGCAGCCTTCATCGGCGGCACGCCCTCATCGATGTGCCGGGAAATGTTTTCCAGTACCACGATGGCATCGTCCACCACCAACCCGGTCGCCAGGATCAGCGCCATCAGAGACAGGTTGTTCAGCGAGAACCCGTAGAGGTACATCACCGCAAAGGTGCCAACCAGCGACACCGGCACTGCCAGGGTCGGAATCAGCGAAGCGCGGAAATTGCCGAGAAACAGGAACACCACCAGAATCACCAGCGCCACCGCGATCAGCAGGGTCATTTCCGCTTCGTGCAGGGTCGCCTTGATCACCGGCGAACGGTCCATCGCCAGGTTCAGCTTGACGCTGGCCGGCAGCACGGCTTGCAACGCCGGGAGCTGGGCCTTGATCTCGTTGACCGTCTCGATGATGTTGGCGCCGGCCTGGCGGTTGATCACCAGCAATACCGCCGCGTCGTTATTGAAGAAACCGCTGTTGTAGCGGTCCTCGACGCCGTCGCTGACCTTGGCCACGTCCTTGAGGCGCAATGCAGCGCCGTCGGCGTAGTGAATGATCAGCGACTCGTAATCCTTGGCTTTTTCCAGCTGATCGTTGGCCTGAACCTGCCACAGCCGCTGGCTGTCTTCGACCGAGCCTTTGGGTCTGCGCACGTTGGCGTTGGCGATGGTGTTGCGCACATCGTCCAGGGCCACGCCGTACTGGTTGAGCGCCTGGGGTTCGAGTTCGATACGCACGGCCGGCAACGAGCTGCCGCCAATCTGCACTTCGCCCACGCCCTGCACCTGGGACAGGCTCTGGGACAGAATCGTCGAGGCCAGATCGTAGAGCTGGCCTTTTTCCAGCACATCGGAGGTCAGCGACAGCACCATGATCGGCGCCTGGGACGGGTTGACCTTCTTGTAGGTCGGCATGCTGCGCATCCCGCTCGGCAGCAGGTTGCGCGAGGCGTTGATCGCCGCCTGCACTTCCCGCGCCGCGCCGTTGATGTCGCGGTCGAGGTCAAACTGCAAAATCACCCGGGTCGAGCCCTGGCTGGAGCGGCTGCTCATGGTGTTGACGCCGGCAATCGCGCCGAACGAGCGCTCCAGCGGCGTGGCCACGGTCGAGGCCATGACCTCGGGACTCGCACCAGGCAGGCTGGCCTGGACCACGATCACCGGGAAATCCATCTGCGGCAATGGCGCCACCGGCAACAGGCCGAAGCACACACCGCCCAGCAGCATGATCGCCAATGAGAGCAGCATGGTTGCCACGGGACGCTTGATGAACGGTCCTGAAAGATTCATGGCTGCTCTACCGCTTCCACGGACTCACGTTTACGACCCCAGCGCCGACCTAGGCGATCGAAATACAGATAGATGACAGGCGTGGTGAACAGCGTCAGGACCTGGCTCACCAGCAAACCACCGACCATCACCAGACCCAAAGGCTGGCGCAATTCGGCGCCGGAGCCGGTGGCCAGCATCAAGGGCACGGCGCCAAACAACGCGGCAAGCGTGGTCATCAGAATGGGCCGGAAGCGCAACAACGCCGCCTGATAGATCGCGGTCTGCGGGTCCATGCCCTGATTGCGCTCAGCGTCGAGGGCGAAGTCGATCATCATGATCGCGTTCTTCTTAACGATGCCGATCAGCAGAATGATGCCGATGATCGCGATCATCCCCAGGTCATTGCCGCTCAACAGCAGCGCCAGCAAGGCGCCGACCGCCGCCGAGGGCAAGGTCGAAAGAATGGTGATCGGGTGAATGTAGCTCTCGTACAACACGCCAAGCACGATGTACATCGTCACCACCGCCGCCAGAATCAGCAGCAAGGTGCTCGACAAGGATGCCTGGAACGCCTCGGCTGCGCCTTGAAACTGCGTCTGCACGCCAATCGGCATGCCAATGTCCTTCTGCACCTGATCGATAATCTCGACCGCATGCCCCAGCGCCACGCCGGGCGCAAGGTTGAACGACATCATCACCGCCGGGAACTGGCCGATGTGGGTGATCGCCAGTTGCGCCTGTCGCTCCTCGATGTGCGCCAGGCTGGACAGGCGCACTTGCCCGCCGTCGGTGGTCTTGACGTGAATCTGGTTCAACGCATCCGGGCCGATCTTCTCGCCGGACTGCGATTGCAGCACCACGCGGTACTGGCTGGCCTGGGTATAAATGGTGGAAATCTGCCGCTGGCCGAAGGCGTCGTACAGCGCGTCGGTAATGTTCGACACCGACACCCCGACCCGCGACGCCGCATCGCGGTCGATCACCAGGTAAACCTGCAACCCCTTGTCCTGCAAATCACTGGCGACGTCCGTCAGCTCCGGCCGTTGCGCCAGGGCTTGCACCAGACGCCCGCTCCACAGGCTGAGCAACTCCGAATCCGGCGAGGACATGCTTAACTGGTATTGCGTGCGGCTGACACGGTCTTCGATGGTCAAGTCCTGCACCGGCTGCATGAACAGCCGGATACCGACCAGTTTGTCCAATTCCGGTTGCAGGCGAGCGATCACTTGGGTCGCGCCCAAATCGCGGCTGTTGTGGGGTTTGAGGTTGATCAGCAGGCGACCGCTGTTCAACGTCGAGTTGTCACCGTCGACACCGATGTAGGACGACAGGCTTTCGACCGCCGGATCGGCAAGGATCACCTTGGCCAGCTCCTGCTGGCGCTCGCTCATCGCCGCAAAGGAAATCGATTGCGGTGCTTCGGAAATGCCCTGGATAACGCCCGTGTCCTGCACCGGGAAGAAGCCCTTGGGCACCACCATGTACAGGAACACCGTCAGCGCCAGCGTGCCGATGGCCACCAGCAAGGTCAGCGGCTGGTGCTTGAGCACCCACTGCAACCTGCGCCCATAGCCGGCGATCATCCAGTCAATTGCTGCGCCACTGGCGCGGTAGAAGCGGCCCTGCTCTTCTTCCTTCGGCTCACGCTTGAGCAAACGCGCGCACATCATCGGCGTCAGGGTCAGGGAGACAACCAGGGAAATCAGGATCGCCACCGCCAGGGTGATCGCGAACTCACGGAACAACCGCCCCACAACGTCAGCCATGAACAGCAGCGGGATCAGCACCGCGATCAGCGAAAGGGTCAGGGAAATCAGGGTGAAACCGATCTGCTTGGCGCCCTTGAGCGCGGCATTCAGGGGCGTGTCCCCTTCTTCGATGAACCGGGAGATGTTCTCCAGCATCACGATGGCATCGTCCACCACGAAACCGGTGGCGATGGTCAGGGCCATCAAGGTCAGGTTGTTGACCGAGAACCCGGCCAGGTACATCACGCCGAACGTACCGATCAGCGACAGAGGCACGGCCACCGTCGGGATGATCGTGGCGCTGGCCCGACGCAGGAACAGGAACGTGACCATCACCACCAGCGCGATGGCGATCAGCAACTCGTGTTGCACGTCGGTGACCGAGGCGCGAATGGTCTGGGTGCGGTCAGTGAGGACCGTGACGTCGAGGCCCGCCGGCAGGTTGTCGGTGATGCTCGGCAACAAGGCCTTGATCCGGTCGACCACCTCGATGACGTTGGCGCCGGGCTGGCGCTGAATGTTCAGCAGCACGGCCTGGTTTTCATTGGCCCACGCCGCCAGACGCTCGTTCTCGGCGCCATCGACGATTTCCGCGACGTCCTTGAGCCGCAACGGTGCGCCGTTGGCGTAGGCCAGAATCAGGTTGGCGTAGTCCTTGGGCGATGTGAGTTGATCGTTTGCATCGAGCATCGAAACCCGGGTCGGGCCGTCGAAGTTGCCCTTGGGCTGGTTGACGTTGGACGCGCCGATCAAGGTGCGCACGTCGGACAGGTTCAAACCGTTGGCCGCCAGGGCCTCGGGGTTGACCTTGATCCGCACCGCCTGACGCTGTCCGCCGGCAATGCTGACCATGCCGACACCGCTGATCTGGGCGATTTTCTGCGCCATGCGGGTGTCGACCAGGTCATTGAGCTTGGGCAGCAGCATGGTCTTGGAGGTGATCGCGAGGGTCAGCACCGGGGTGTCCGCCGGGTTGACCTTGTTGTACACCGGCGGTGCCGGCAGGTCCTTGGGCAGCAAATTGGTGGCGGCGTTGATCGCGGCCTGCACCTGCTGCTCGGCGACGTCCATGTTGATGTCGAGGCTGAAACGCAGGGTCAGCACCGAGGCACCGCCGGAGCTGGTCGACGCCATCTGGGTCAGGCCGGGCATCTGTCCGAATTGACGCTCCAGCGGCGCGGTGACGGCACTGGTCATGACGTCCGGGCTGGCGCCGGGGTACAGCGTCATCACCCGAATGGTCGGGTAATCGACTTGCGGCAATGCCGACACCGGCAATAGCCGATAAGCGATGATCCCGGCCAGGATAATCGCCAGCATGCTCAGGGTCGTGGCGACCGGGCGAAGGATGAACAGCCGCGAGATGTTCATGCGCCGTCCTTTTTCGCCTTGTCGGTGGTGGTCGCAGGCTCAGTCGAGCTGGCCGCCGATTTGCCCTGCAAGTGGCCGGTCGGGGTGGTCGGTACGTCCTTGGTGTCGTTGACCACTTCGACTTCGCTGCCTTCCTTCAGGCGGTCGGTGCCTTCCAGGACCACGCGATCCCCGGCAGCGAGACCTTCGGTGACCACGGTGTTCTGACCGTCACTGGCGCCGACTTTCAACTGGCGGATCGTGACCTTCTTGTCGCCGTCCATTGCATAGACGAACGTGCCGTTGGTGCCGAACTGAATCGCCGCCGACGGTGCGAGCACCACGCCTTTGAGGGTGTCGGCCAGCAGGTGGACGTTGACGAACTGGTTGGGGAATAACACCTGATCGCGGTTCTCATAGCGCGCCTTGAATTTCAGGGTGCCGGTGGTGACGTTGATCTGGTTGTCCAGGCTCTGCAACACGCCCGTGGCCTGCAACTGCGTGTCGCCACGATCCCAGGCTTCGGCGATCAATTTGGCGCCGGTGCGATAGCGCGCCAATACGACGTCGAGGCTGTTTTCCGGCAAAGTGAAGGCGACGCTGATCGGCTGGGTCTGGGTGATGATCGCCAGCGCCGTGGTGTCGTTGGCGGCCACCAGGTTACCGACGTCCAGCTGCCGCAGGCCCACACGCCCGGCAATCGGGGCGCGGATCTTGGTGAATTCCAGATTGAGTTTGGCGTCGTTGACTGCCGCCTGATTGGTCTTGACCGTGCCCTGGTACTGGCCGACCAGCGCTTCGGCGGTGTCCAGGGTTTGCTTGGCGATGCTGTCTTCCTTGAACAGACCCCGATAACGCTCGACATCGACCTGGGCGTTTTTCAATTGCGCCTGGTTCTGCAGCAACGTGCCTTCGGCCTGGAGCAAGGCGTTCTGGTAAGGACGCGGGTCGATTTCAGCCAGCAGGTCGCCGGCCTTGACCATCTGCCCTTCTTCGAAGGCAATCCTCATCAGCTCGCCGCCAACGCGGCTGCGCACATTAATGGTGTTGAGTGCGGTGACCGTGCCCAACGCCCTGTAGTACAGCGGGAAATCACCTTTGACCGCCGGCGCTACACGCACCGGGATCGGTCCGGTCGCCCCGCCGAAGCCCGGACGCATGCCTCCCGACTTGCCGGTGTGCCCGGCGACGGCTTTCGGAGCTGCACTTTCCTTCTGGTGACTGCCGGCAGGCCAGAATTTCCAGCACAGCCCAGCGATGACCAACAGGACAAGCAGGCCGAGCAGCCAGCGACGAGGATTACGGGAAGCAGAGGATTGCATGGAATGATCAACCATTGGGCGCGTGAGCTTTTTTCTACGGGAGGCTGAACGATAAGCACTGGCGGGTATTAAGCAAAGCGCCTTTACCGGCAATTTACCTTTGGCTTACGTAACAGGAGATTTATCTAAGACACTGAAGCACAAATGAAAACGGCCTGGACAGGGCCAGGCCGTTAACAATTGTAATGCTTTACTTATTTCAGAACGGCAAGGGCCGCTTCGTAGTTCGGTTCTTCAGCGATTTCCTTGACCAGTTCGCTGTGCAGCACGTTGTCGTTTTCGTCCAGCACAACAACCGCACGGGCGGTCAGGCCTTTGAGCGGGCCGTCAGCGATGGCCACGCCGTAGTTCTCGATGAACTCGGCACCGCGCAGGGTCGACAGATTCTGCACGTTTTCCAGGCCTTCGGCGCCGCAGAAGCGTGCCTGGGCGAACGGCAGGTCAGCGGAGATGCACAACACAACGGTGTTGGCGACATCGTTGGCCTGGGCGTTGAACTTGCGAACCGACGTTGCGCAGGTCGGGGTGTCGACGCTTGGGAAGATGTTCAGCACTTTGCGCTTGCCGGCGAAGCTCGCCAGGGTCACGTCGGACAGATTGCCAGCAACCAGGGAAAAGGCTGGTGCCTTGGAACCGGCTTGTGGCAGTTGGCCGTTGACTTGAACCGGGTTGCCTTTAAGAGTGACTTGAGCCATGAACGGAGTCCTTCTGAACGTTGTTGTAGAGAATTTTGAAGAGGCCGAAGTTAACCACGAAACGAGGCCTTCGACCTATCCCCGATACAAAACTTGTATACAACACAGATCCCTGTGGGAGCGAGCTTGCTCGCGATGGCGGTGTATCAGGCAAATCATCAATGAATGTTGAACCGCCATCGCGAGCAAGCTCGCTCCCACAGGGTCGGATGCGTGCGCACTGTCCCGACAACCGCAACATATTGCCGAATGCAACACACCGTCGGTCTACAGCGTACCGCCCTCCCCAGCCGCCACCCGATGTTCGTGACGAAAGGCAGCCGTCGGTTCCTTGAGCATTTCATCGATGAAATGCTACCCGCCCTCAATATTTCCCCCATCCCTGTCGATTCACGGCACGGTCATTCGACTACACAGTGAATCACCCACCCTACAGCGGAGATAAGACCATGCGATTCATGATCATTGTTAAAGCCAGCCAGGACTCCGAGGCCGGCGTGATGCCCAGCGAGGAACTGTTGAGCGCGATGGGCAACTACAACGAGGAACTGGCCAAGGCCGGCATCCTCGTTGACTGCGACGGCCTGCAACCGAGCAGCAAAGGCGCGCGAGTACGCTTTTCGGGCGACAAGCGCACCGTCATCGACGGCCCGTTCGCCGAAACCAAGGAGCTGATTGCCGGCTACTGGATCTGGCAAGTGAAATCCAGGGAGGAAGCGATCGAATGGGTCAAGCGCTGCCCCAACCCGATGCCGGGCACCGAAGCTGAAATCGAGATACGCCAGATCTTCGAGGCCGATGATTTCGGCGCGGAGTTCACCCCGCAGTTGCGCGAGCAGGAAGAGTGGGTGCGGTCGCAAATGAAGAAGAGCTGAACAGCCGAACATTCCCACGTGCGTGCGCGGGAATGTTCAACCGACTATCAGCTTCAACGGACAACCCCCTGATCCGTATTAACTTTTTAGTACACAGAGAAAAACAAAAACTTGTACAAAAACCAAGGAATCGCCCGCTTCGACTGGCGAACCCGGCGTTAGCTGCTAACTTCATCAGACGTGTCCTACAGGCTTGATAGGAAAGAGATTACGCAGTAACGGCCGCCAAGTGCCGAGTCGTCCAATGAGCCACGAAGGAACCGGGGAATCATGTCGAAGAATCCAGGAGTGCGCGCCTTTTTGCCGGCGGCATGGTTTGCGCCTGCCGTTTGTGCCTTTGCGGATAACGCCGAGGCAGCCAACACGAGTAACAGCCCCCAGAACCTGCCCCCCCGTGCCAACCTTCATGACGACTGCACCACCAAACGAGGCCCGTTGAGTACCACTCGATTCGGGTGGCGGCAACGCCCAGGCTTTCAGCTTAAATACGCTCAACCCCTCTATCGAACCGCTGCGCAACGTGGAGCACACAGGCGACGGCCTGCCGCGCTTTCCATGATTTTGCGCGATCAACTTCACCTTAGGTAAATAAGGAGTTTCCCATGCGTCTTCTCATTCGTGTAGCCGGTTTCAGCCTGATGACGATGTTCGCAAGCTGCGGCGTCGGGGCTCAGGATTTGAAAAACAATAACGACATTTCTGTGAAGCAATCCGTCCCGACCGCAGCTCACTTTGACAAACGCGCGACGCTTGACGGCATCACGGCCGTGGAATGACGTTCAGGATTCAATAAGGATGTTCTATGAATAAACGCCTGATGCTCACCGCACTCTCACTGACCCTGAGCACCAGCGCCTGGGCCGACTTCACCGCCACCCCCGAAGAAGCCCGGGGTATCGCCAAGGAAGCCTACCTGTACGGTTTCCCGGTGGTGGAGATGTACAAGACCCTGTACACCCAGGCCGTGGACAAGAAGGGTTCGAACTTCAAAGCGCCGTTCAACAAAATCGGCAACACCGCCAAGGCGTTCACCGCCAAGGACAGCGCCTTCGTCACGCCCAATGCCGACACCCCCTACTCGTTCATCTGGATGGACCTGCGCGCTGAACCGCTGGTACTGACCCTGCCGAAAATCGACGAAAACCGTTACTACTCAGTGCAATTGATCGACGCCTACACGCAGAACTTTGCCTATCTGGGCACGCGCAGCACAGGCAACAACGGCGGCCATTTCATGATCGCCGGCCCCAACTGGCAAGGTCAGCAACCGGTGAACATGGATCGATTGCTGCGCAGCGAAACCAACATCGCCTATGCCCTCTATCGCACGCAGCTGTTCGATGAAAAGGACCTGGACAAGGTCAAGCAGATCCAGAAAGGCTACAAGGTCGAGACGCTCAGCCACTACGTCAAACACAAGGCCCCGCCGCCGGCACCGAAGATCGCCTGGCCGAAACCGACGCCGACCATGAGCGACACCCCGGACCTGTTCCGCTACCTGAACTTCATGCTGGCGTTCGCCCCGGCGCAGGACGCGGAAAAGGACCTGCTCGCGCGCTTCAGGAAAATCGGCATTGAAGCCGGCAAGCCTTTCAAACTGCACAACTACACCGCTGAACAGCGCCAGGCCCTGGAAGATGGCATCAGCGATGCCAAGGCCGAATTCGCCCAGTTCAAAAAAGACAAGGTCGATACCCATCAGGTCACCAGCGGCGATTTCTTCGGCAGCCGCGATCACCTCAACGGCAATTACCTGTACCGCTATGCCGGTGCCAACATGGGAATTTTCGGCAACTCCGCCGAAGAGGCGAATTACATCGGCTATTTCGTCGACAAGGACGGCCAGCCGGTCGACGCTGCAAAACACGATTACACCCTGCATTTCGACAAGGGCGCCCTGCCCCCGGCCGACGCGTTCTGGTCGCTGACGATGTACGGCGGCAAGAACAAATTGCTGGTGGCCAACCCGCTGAATCGCTACCTGATCAACTCGCGGATGTTGCCCGATCTCAAGCGCGACGCCGACGGCGGCCTGACGCTGTACCTGCAGAACAAGGCACCGACCAACGACCTGCAAAGCAATTGGCTGCCGGCCCCCGATGGTCCGTTCTATGGCGTCTTGCGCCTGTACCTGCCAAAACCGGAAGTGAGCAGTGGCCAGTGGCAAATTCCGCCGCTGACACCCGTCAACCTGCAAAAACAATAAGCGGAGCCGCCCATGGTCAGGTTTTTTGTAATGCGTCCTTTACTGGCGCTCTGTGTCATCGGCACCAGCCCTCTGGTCCTGGCGGCAGAGGGCGGCGTCGGTCGGCCGATCACCGGGCAACTGGTGTTTTCCAATGCGGGGATCGTGCCGCCTGAACCGGGCTGGGTCATGTCCTTCAGCAGCATCTGGTATGACGGCGCTCTCAAGGGCAGCAAGGGCGTGCCGATTTCCGGCGAGATCGGCGCCGACCTGGACATGAAAGTCTCGTACACCATGGCCAACTTCACGCATGTCTGGGACACCGGCAAAGGCTCCTGGAACTACGCCTCGGCCATCGGCGTGCCGGTGCAGTACACCGACGTCAACATCAGCATCACCGGCCCGCGTGGCCGAACGCTGGGCACCGGAGATACCGGCACACAGTTCGCCGACATGTTGATCACGCCAATCGCGGCGGGCTATCACTTCGACGAGGTCAACCACCTCTCGTTATCCCTGCCGATCTACGTGCCGACCGGTGCTTACAACGTCGATCGTCTGGCCAATCCCGGCCAGAACACCTACACCTTCATGCCCACCGTCGCGTTCACGCACCTGGACGGAAAAGGCGGTGAATTCACCCTGTCGAGCGGCCTGGAGTTCTACACCGAGAACGACGCCACGGATTATCGCAACGGCAACATATTCACCTTCGACGCGATGTGGACCCATGGCTTCGGCAATGGCTGGAGCGCCGGTCTGGTCGGCGGCTACGTGCAGCAGATTACCGACGACAAAGGCCAGACCGCTGATTCGCTGAATGGTTTTCGCGGCCGCTCCGTGGGTGCCGGGCCAGTAGTGGGATGGGCCGGCAAATTCAACGATGCACAGGCCAGCGTCAGCGCACGCTGGGTGCCGGAATTCGACACCAGGAACCGCCCGGAAGGCAACGGTGTTGCTATCAGCCTGACGCTGGCATTTTTCTAGCGGCCGGTGCGTATCTCAGGGGAAATCCAGTACTCGGCCATTCACCCGGACGACCTGATCAGCAGCCGCTGGAATTTTCGCTTGTCGTTCATCCCCGTGATTCCGACTTTCATGTTTTGAGGATGCCTTTGAGCATGCCTTTGAGAAAAGGAACATCCCATGACTGCGCTCCAAGACCTCAACGCCCTGCAAGCGAGCATCGCCGAAGCCGTGCTCGGCCAGGACCAGGTGATCCGGCAAATCCTCCTCGGCTTGTTGGCCAACGGGCACTTGTTGCTCGAAAGCCTGCCCGGGCTGGCCAAGACCCGCACGGTCAAGGCGCTGGCCAGGCACCTGGACGCGAAGATGAGTCGCATCCAGTTCACCCCTGACCTCCTGCCGTCGGACATTACCGGCGCCGAGGTGCTGCACCAGGTCGATGGCAAGAACCAAATCCAGTTCCAGCCCGGCCCGCTGTTCGGCAACCTGATCCTGGCGGATGAAATCAACCGCGCCCCGGCCAAGGTCCAGGCTGCCTTGCTGGAGGCGATGGAAGAACGACAAATCACCGTGGCCGGTAACAGCCATATGCTGCCGGAATTGTTCATCGTCGTCGCGACTCAGAACCCGATTGAACAAGAAGGCACGTATCCGCTGCCGGAAGCGCAGATGGACCGCTTTCTGATGAAGGTCCTGCTCGATTATCCGAGCGCCGACAATGAGAGCCAGGTGCTGCGGCTGTTGCGTGAAGAAGAGTTTGCCCTGGGTGCAAAAACGGCAGCGGTCCAAGGGTTCTCACTGTCTCAGGACGTGATTTTCGCCGCGCGTCGGGAAGTCAGCGCCGTGCATGTGTCGCCGGCCATCGACCGTTACCTGATCGACCTGATCAACGCAACCCGCCATCCCGCCGACTACGACGCCGACCTGGGCCGCTGGATCGCCCTCGGTGCCAGTCCTCGGGGTGGCATTGGCCTTGACCGTTGCGCCCGTGCCGATGCCTGGCTGCAGGGGCAGGATTTCGTCTCGCCCGACAATGTTCGCGCCGTGGTGCATCCGGTGCTGCGTCATCGTTTGCAACTGAGCTATGACGCGGTGGCCGATGGTGTGACGGCGGATCAGGTGCTTGATCGCCTGCTTGATAAAGTAGCCATTCCCGCATGAATGCCGACGGTCTGGTCTATGTCTCTCTGGCGCAATTGATGGCGCTGGAGTTCAAGGCCCATGACCTGAGTTTTGTGGCGCGTCAGCCGCAAGGAAGCATCCTTGCCGGCAACCACGCCTCGCGCCTGCGTGGCCGAGGGCTGAACTTCGATGAGCTGCGCCGCTATCAACCGGGGGATGATTTGCGCCACCTGGACTGGCGTGCCTCCTTGCGCACCGGCAAACCCGTGGTGCGCACCTTTACCGAAGAACGCGACCACCCGGCATTGATTCTGGTCGACCAGCGCATGTCGATGTTCTTTGGCTCCCAGCGCAGCTTCAAATCGGCCATCGCAGCCGAACTCGGCGCCCTGGCGGCGTGGATGGTGTTCAACGCCGGTGATCGGGTCGGCGGCCTGGTGTTCAACGATCAGAGGATCGACAGCATCGCCCCGCTGCGCAGCCGTAAGCGGATCGAAGCGTTTTGCAGCCGCATTGCCGAGCAGAACCAGCAACTCAATGCGGCCAATCCAGACGCTGAAGGTGAGGATCAACTCGACAAAGTGTTGCAACATTGCCTGGCGGTAGCCGGGCACGATCATTTGATTTGTATCGTCAGCGACTTTGCCGGTGCCGGCGAGCGCACTTTGCAGCTGATGCGAAGGTTGGCGGCGCACAACGATGTGATCGCCATGCAGGTGTATGACCCGCTGGCGTTGAATGTGCCGAAAAATGGCCGTTTGTTGATCACTCAGGGCCAGTTGCAGGTGGAACTGGCGGTCGAGCAACGCAGCGTTCATCAGCCCTTGGGGGATTTTCTCAGTGGTCGGCTCAAGGATGTCGCCACGTTGCTGCGGCGCAGTCAGGTGCCGCTGATGATGTTCAGCACGGCGAGCGATGCCCAGGAACAGTTGCGCGCCGAACTGGGCAGAGGTCGGCGATGAATCCGAATATCCCGAGCATTGAACAACTCCAGGAAATCGCGTTGCCGGCGCCGGTCAGTTACGCGCCGCAGACGTGGGGTTGGTGGGTGCTGCTCGGTATCGTGGTTCTGGCCGTTTTGTTGGTCGGCGCGCGGCGGTATTGGCAGTGGCGGCGGGATCGGTATCGGCGTGAAGCGCTGGTGCGGTTGGCGCAGTTGCAATGCAGCGACGATCAACTCAGCGCCCTGCGCGAACTTCCGGAGCTGCTGAAACGCGTGGCCCTCTCCATGCCTACCGCGATCCCTGTGGGAGCGGGCTTGCCCGCGATGAGGTCCTTGCATTCAAAATTGATGTTGGCCGACAAGACGCCATCGCGGGCAAGCCCGCTCCCACAAGGGAATGTTGGGGCGCTTGGGGGCGAGGACTGGCAGGCCTTTTTGGTGCGGCACAGTCCGCAGCCGTTGCCGGCGGACTTCAGTCAACAACTGGCACTGCTGGCCTACGCACGCGACACAAGTGTGCAGGCATTGACACCCGAACAACGCGAGCAACTGTTCGACACCTGCAAACACTGGGTGGAGCATCATCATGTGGCCGCTTGATTACCCCTGGCTGCTGGTGCTCTTGCCGTTGCCGTGGTTGGGCTACCGCTTTCTGCCCGAATACCGCGAGGCTCGTAGCGCCGTGCGGGTGCCATTCTTCGGCGCCATGAGCCGCGCGGTCGGGCAGGCACCGAGCCAGGCCGGGACCCGCAGCAATCGCTGGCAGCTGGCCTTGAACCTGCTGGTCTGGGGCCTGTTGCTGGTGGCCGCCGCTCGCCCGGTGCTGGTGGAAAAACCCATCGAACGCCAGCAACCGGTGCGTGACCTGATGCTCGCCATCGACCTCTCCCAATCCATGGAGACCACCGATTTCACCGACGCCAAAGGTCAGAAGATCAATCGTCTGGCAGCGGTCAAGGACGTCGTGCATGGCTTTATCGACAAACGCAAAGACGATCGCCTCGGACTGATCGTGTTCGGCAGCGGTGCGTATCCGCAGGCGCCGCTGACCCTGGACCACGCCAGCCTGTCACTGTTGCTCGACGACACCGGCATCGGCATGGCCGGCCCCAATACCGCGATTGGCGATGCGATTGGCCTGAGCCTCAAGCTGCTCGACCAGGCCCACGAGCAAGAGAAAGTGCTGATCCTGCTCACCGACGGCAATGACACCAGCGTGCAATCACCCCGGATCACGCTGCCGAAATGGCCGCAGCCAAAGGGGTGGTTATTCACACCATCGGCATCGGCGATCCGAGCGCCGAAGGTGAAGCCAGGGTCAACCTCCAAGGCTTGCAGCAGATTGCCGACACCACCGGCGGCAAATTCTTCCGCGCCGAAGACCGCACGGCGCTGGATCAGGTCTACAGCACCCTCGACACACTGACCCCGCATCAAGTCAAAACCCTCAGTCATCAGCCGAAGAAGGACCTGTTCTGGTGGCCGCTGGGCGCCGCCATCGCGTTGCTCGTGCTCTACCATTTGAGCGCCCTGCTGCGTCCGCACCTGGCACTTGCGCGCCAGCGGCAGGAGGCTTGAGATGGAGATCAATGTCAGTGACCTGCATTTCCTGCGTCCGCTGTGGCTGTTGCTGATGCCCTTCGCCGCGTTGCTGCCGATGCTTTGGCGACACAGCCGCGACCTGCAACGGCGCTTGCGCAGTAACATTGCCGAGCACTTGCTGCCGCACTTGCTGATTACCCCGCAGGACGACCAGCGTTTGCGGCCGGTGCACTTGGTCTGCGCCGTGTTGATTCTGGGCGCCTTTGCTGCCGCCGGCCCGACCTGGGAACAGGATCGCCCGGACTTCCTGGAAAACCGCGCGCCGTTGATTATTGCCGTCGACCTGTCGCCGTCCATGGACGCCAGCGACGTGCAGCCGAGTCGGCTGGAAGCCGCCAAACACAAACTGCACGACCTGATTGCACGGCGCTCCGGTGTGCGCAGCGGCTTGATCGCGTATGCCGGCAGCGCCCATCTGGTGTTGCCGCCCACCGACGACCCGACCCTGCTCGACACGTTCATTCAGGCCCTGAGCACCGACCTGATCGCCAGGCAGGGGAAAAATGTTGCGGCGGTCATAGATCAAGCCAAACGCCTGCTGACCGCCGAGAAAACTCCGGGGACGCTGCTGTTGATCACCGACGGCGCCGACACGACCCAGCTCGCCGCGCTGGACAAACAACTGGCCGACAGTGAGCTGCAAGTGTTGATTCTGGCGGTCGGCAGCGAGGACGGCGGGATCATCCGCGATGCCAATGGTCAGCCGCGCACGGACAGCAACGGACGTCCCGCGCTTGGCAGTTTCGACCCGGCGGCGCTCAAGCAACTGGCATCGGCGGTCGATGCACCGTTGGGCAGCCTGACCCTCAATGACGACGATCTGGACTGGATCGAACTGCACGCCCAGCAACACTTCCAGAGTGCCAGCGACGAACAGCGCGAACTGCACTGGAAAGACGCCGGTTACTGGCTGTGCTGGCCGTTGCTGCTGCTCGCTTTCTTCAGCGTGCGCAAGGGTTGGAGCCTGAACTGGATAGCCGGCCTGTTGCTGGCGATGGGGCTCGGCTTTCAACCGATGCCCGCCGAAGCCAACGGATTGACCGACGCGTTTTTCACCCCCGACCAGCAAGGTCGCTGGGCCTTCGAGCATGAGCATTTTCCGCAGGCGGCCGCGCATTTTTCCGACCCGTACTGGAAAGGTATTGCCGCCTACAATGCGGCCGATTTCGACTTGGCTTTGGCGAGTTTCGCCCGTCTGGAAACGCCGCAGGCGTATTTCTACCTGGGCAATATTTACGTGCGCCGCTTCAAGTTTGATCAGGCGATAGCCGCCTACACGCAGGCCTTGAAGTTGCAGCCGCAGTTCCCGCAGGCCACGGCCAATCTGGCCCTGGCGATTGCCTTGCAGAAAGACACCGAAAGCGCCGAACAGAACGCGCCCAGGGTCAAGCCAGACGAAATCAAAATGGACAAGGCGCCGGGCAAGGGCCGGAGCAAATCGGTCCAGACCCAGCAAGCGGCTTCGGATGCGCAATGGTTGCAGAACTTGAGTACATCGCCAGCGAAGTTCTTGAAGCAGAAATTCAGTCTGCAGGATCAGGCGGGGGGACAGCCATGAACCGAGTCGCGGCCATCGCCAGCAGGCTGGCTCCCACATTGAGTTTGCGCACACCACAAATCCCCTGTGGGAGCGGGCTTGCCCGCGATAGCGACAGATCATCCACCACAACACTCACAGGCCTGCTCCTCTGCCTGATCACCACAACAACCCTGGCCGCCGAACCTGATCTGCGAATTCAGACCCGCCTGCAACCCGCTAATTCGGTCATGGTCGGCGGCATTCTCGAACTGCAACTCGACGTCCTCACCGACAGCTGGTTCACCGACGCCCCCACCCTGCCCGTCCTGAAACTGCCCGGTGCACTGGTGCTGCCACCGGACGGTCATGCCGAGCACATCAACCAGACGCTCGATGGCAAGTCGTTCAACGGCATGCGCTATAGCTATCGGATCACCCCGAATCTGGCCCAGGGTTTCGACATTCCGCCGCTGACGGTGCAGGCCACCCCTGGGCAGGCCAGCACTCAGCTGAGCGCGCAGAGCCAGCCGTTGCACTTCACCGCCGCGCAGCCGCCGGGATTCAACCCGGGGGAACCGGTGCTGGTGGCCCAAGGGCTGCGCTTCACCCAAACCGTCGTCAACTCGGCGACGCCCTTGAAGGTTGGCGACAGCATCACCCGCCAGCTCACACTTCAGGCTGACGGGGCGCTGGCCATGGCATTGCCTGCACCCTCATTGGCCGATGTCACCGGGCTGAGTCGTTACCCGAAAAACCCGCACATCAGCACTCTGGACGATGGTCGCGGTAATTTCATCGGCGGCCAACGGATCGACACCGTGACCTATCGGATTGACACCGAAGGGCACCATGAGCTGCCGCCAATCACCCTGAAATGGTGGGATGCCAGCAGCCAGCAAACCCGCACTGCCCAAGTCCCGGCCGTGACCTTCGAGGCGGCGGCCAACAGTGCTTACAAACCCCTGTTCTCGATCACCGATGATTTGAAAAAGCTTGGCCAGCAAAGCCGGCTACATCTTTCCGGACACTGGCTGGGGCTGTTGGCGCTGCTGTTGCTCATGGGGTTAGCGGGCTGGTTTAGCCGTCCGTTCATCCAGCGTGCCTACCTCGCCGCACAGACCCGACGCCACGCCCGCCAAACGGCCTGGCTGCAATCGGCCGACTGCGCCTGGCGCCAGATTCCGGCGCAGATCGATGGCAAACCCGCGCAACTCAGCGCGCTGTACCTCTGGGCCAGACGCCGTCGACTGGGCCTGAAACTGGGCAATCTCGACCCGCGCCTGCAAGACCTGTTGCGTGGTTGTTACAGCCGTCAATCAACCGAAGATCAAGCGCTGCGCCAACTGAAGAAATCCTTGGCTACGCTGCAAAAGCAGGCCGAACCTCGCAATGCGGCCTGCCCTCCAGCATTACGACCACTAAACCCTGTCCAAGAGAAGGATTTCCCATGACGAATCCGATATCGATCCGCCAACGCCACGGGTGGAAACTGCTGTTTGCACTGGCCCTGAGCCTGCCGCTGCTGGCACTGGCCGCCGAGCCCCTGCCGTCGTGGAACGACGGGCCCTCGAAGAAAAACATCATCGAGTTCGTCCAGGCTGTCACCGACCAAAGCAGCAAGGATTTCGTCAAGCCCGAGGACCGCATTGCCGTGTTCGACAACGACGGCACCCTCTGGAGTGAGCAGCCGATGTACTTCGAATTGCTGTTTGCCCTGGAAGAAGTCAAGCGCACCGCGCCGCAGCACCCGGAATGGAAAACCACCCAGCCGTTCCAGGCCGTACTGGAAAACGATCACAAGGCGCTGGCGGCCTCCGGCATGGGCGGGATCATGAAAATCTTCGCTGCCACCCACACCGGCATGACCACCGAGACCTTCGATGACTACGCAAAAACCTGGTTGAGCCAGGCCAAACACCCCAAGACCGGCAAGCTGTACACCGAGATGATCTTCCAGCCGATGCTGGAAATGCTCGACTACCTGCGCAGCCAGGACTTCAAGACTTACATCGTCTCCGGCGGCGAAACCGGCTTCATGCGCGCCTTCGCCGAGAAGGTCTACGGCATCCCGCCGGAGCAGGTGATCGGCACCACGTTCGTCACAGCGTTTCAAAACAAGGACGGCAAAGTCTTGATCGTGCGTACGCCGAAACTGGCGCACAACGACGATGGCCCGGGCAAACCGGAAAGCATCGACGCTGTCATCGGCAAGCGGCCGATCCTCGCCTTCGGCAATTCCGATGGCGATCTGCAAATGCTGCAGTGGACGGCCGCAGGGCCGGGCAAACGATTCATGGGGCTGGTGCATCACACCGACGCCAAACGCGAATGGGCCTATGACCGCCAATCCGACATCGGTCGTCTGGACAAGGCCCTTGACGAAGCAAAATCCCGTGGCTGGACTATCGTGGATATGGCCGCCGAATGGCGCCGGGTCTACCCGTTCGATGCCACCACACCCGAGCAAGTGCAGTAAGAAAGCGTAATGCAGGATTGCGATAAACGTTTGTCGCGCATGAGCGACGCTAGAGAGCAAAGGAGCAAGTCAGATGACTCGCATGCACAAGTGGCTACCGAAATTTGCCCTGGTGGCAGCCTCGGTGATGGCGATTTCGGCAACAGCCGGGGCCGCTGAAAAACCCAACATTCTGGTGATCTTTGGCGACGACATCGGCCAGACCAATATCAGTGCCTATTCGATGGGGGTGGTCGGGTACAAGACTCCAAACATCGACCGGATTGCCAAGGAAGGCATGATGTTCACCGACTATTACGCGGAGAACAGCTGCACGGCGGGACGCTCATCGTTCATTACCGGCCAGACACCGTTGCGTACCGGTCTGTCGAAGGTCGGCGTTCCGGGCGCACCTGTCGGCATTCAGAAACGAGACATCACCATTGCCCAGGCGCTTAAATCCCAAGGCTATGCGACAGGACAATTTGGCAAGAACCACTTGGGCGACAAAGACGAGTACCTGCCGACCAACCACGGTTTCGACGAGTTCTTCGGCAACCTCTACCACCTCAACGCCGAAGAAGAGCCGGAGCGTCCGTACTGGCCCAAGGATGATCCCGACTGGGTCAAGGCCAACTCCCCACGCGGCGTGATCCACAGCTTCGCCGACGGCAAGATCGAGGACACGGGTGCGTTGACGAAAAAACGCATGGAAACCATCGACGACGAAACCACTGCTGCCGCGCAAGCGTTCATCGAGAAACAAGCCAAGGCGGATAAACCGTTCTTCGTCTGGATGAACACCACGCGCATGCACGCCTTCACACACGTGCGTGAATCCATGCAAGGCCAGAGCGGCATGCCGGGCAACGAGTACGCCGATGGCATGCTTGAACACGACGGTGACGTCGGCAAACTGCTGAAAACCCTTGATGACCTGAAAATCACCGACAACACCATCGTCGTCTACACCACCGACAACGGCCCGAACCAATGGTCCTGGCCGGACGCGGCGACCACCCCGTTCCGCAACGAGAAAAACTCCAACTGGGAAGGCGCTTACCGCGTGCCTGCGATGGTGCGCTGGCCGGGCAAGATCAAACCGGGCGAGGTTTCCAACGAGTTGTTCTCGGGGCTGGACTGGTTCCCGACGCTGCTGGCCGCCGCTGGCGACACCAGCGTGAAAGACAAGCTGCTCAAAGGCTGGGCACCGACCTCTGGCGGCACCAGTTTCAAGGTGCATCTGGATGGCTACAACCAACTGCCGTACTTGATGGGCCAGTCACCTAAGAGTGAGCGTAAGGAGTTCTTTTACTTCAACGATGATGGCGTGCTGGTGTCCATGCGCTCCGGAAACTGGAAAGCGGTGTTCTGCGAACAGCGCAAGCCGGGTGGTTTCGAGGTGTGGGCCGAGCCCTTCGTTTGCCTGCGCGTGCCGAAAATTTTCAACTTGCGCATGGATCCGTACGAACGCGCCGACGTGGTTTCCGACCAGTACTACGACTGGACAAGCAAGAATGCGTATCTCATCTCGCTAGCGTCTTTCCAGGCCGCGAAATTCCTGGAAACCTTCGTCGAGTACCCACCTAGCCAGAAACCGGCCAGCTTCAGCATTGACCAGGTCCGCGCCGCCGTGGATGCAAAAATCGCCGAGAAAATGAAAAACCAGCCTGCACAGTAAGACGGCTTGACCGCCGCTCGCCCTCACCGGCGAGCGGACTTATTTTCGACTGGAGACCGCGCCGGCCTCATCGCGAGCAAGCTCGCTCCCACAATGGATCTGCGGTACGACACACATCCCTGTGGGAGCGAGCTTGCTCGCGATGAGGCCATCCGGCTCGTAGGTGTTTTTGAACTGGAACAAGGCAATTCGCTATGTCCTCACGTGTCGCCAGCAAGTCGTCGGCCCTTCCTGCTTCCCATGCCGCTGCGTCCCCGGCGCTGCTGATCCCCGCCCTTCTGCTGTTCGTCTCCGGT
Source organism: Pseudomonas sp. JAI111 (assembly GCF_024809425.1). NCBI lineage: Bacteria > Pseudomonadati > Pseudomonadota > Gammaproteobacteria > Pseudomonadales > Pseudomonadaceae > Pseudomonas > Pseudomonas sp. JAI111. Next base: position 230,672 of record NZ_JANUCB010000011.1, read on the forward strand.
GCTGCGGCACTGGTGTATCAGGTGCTGTGGATCAAGCAGCTGTCGCTGGTGGTCGGCGTCGAGGTGTATGCCATCACCACCGGCATCAGCGCGTTTTTTGCCGGCCTGGCCTTGGGTGGATGGCTGTTCGGGCGCTGGGCCGATCGCTTGCAGCAACCGGTTTTGCTGTATGCCGGGCTGGAAGTGCTGGTGGCCGTGCTCGGAGTCGGCGCGACCTTCGCCATGAGCCTCGCCGCCAGCCCGTTCGCCTGGCTGGAACAGCACGTCGGCCTGGTTGCCTGGGTGCTGCCGTTTGCACTGGTCGGTATCCCGGCGCTGCTGATGGGCGGCACGCTGCCGGTGCTGGTTCGCTCATTGGCCGCGGACCCGCAGCACTCAGGCAAGGCTGGCGGCCAACTCTATGCCGCGAATACCGCCGGTGCTATCGCGGGCACCCTGCTCGCCGCATTCGTGCTGATTGCCACCCTCGGTGTGCGCGGCAGTGCCTTGGCGGCGGCAATGCTCAACCTGCTGGCGGCCGCAGGTGCGCTGTGGTTTCAACGCCACCGTGTATCGCCCATCGATACGCCGGTGAAACACCACGCCGAGAAAGCCCCGGATCGCCTGGCGCTGTGGTTGTATTCCGTCGCCGGCGGCGTGGCGCTGGGTTACGAAGTGGTCTGGTCGCAGTCCATCGTGCAATTCATGAGCACCCGCACCTATGCCTTTGCCGTGGTGCTGGCGACGTACCTCACCGGACTGTTCCTCGGCAGTGCGCTGCTGGCCCGTCGGGTTGATCGCATTCGCGATCCCTGGGGCGTGTTCGGCTTGCTGATCGCCGGCGCCGGCCTGATTGCACTGCTGGAAGTCGCCTTTCTTGGGCGCTGGCTGGTGTTCTTGCAGTCCCAGGCTGAAACCGTGGCACTGGCCATGGGTGGCAGCGAATTGGTGGGCATGAGCGCACGTTTTGCGGTGGCGGCATTGAGCATGGTGTTCGTGCCCACCCTGCTGCTGGGCGCGGCGTTCCCACTGGCGCTGCGATTGAGCGTCGGCCGTGAGCGAATCGGTCAGGATGTCGGCGCCGTGGTCGCGTTCAACACCCTGGGCGGGATTATCGGCGTGATGCTCTGCGGCTTCTTGCTGATCCCGCTGCTGGGGCTGGTGCGTACCTTGGGCCTGCTGGCGATCGTCGCCGCCGGGATTGGTTATTTCGCCGTGCGCAAAGGGCATCACGTCAAGAAAGGCCGGCGTCAGGGCGTGGTCGCTATCGGCCTGCTGTCGGTGTTGGTGGCGGTTTTCACCCCGGTCGACAAACTGGCCAGCCTGCTCCCCGGCGCCCGAAACGGCACACTGGCATTCTACGAAGAAGGACGCGGCGGTACCGTGGCCGTGGTTACCCAGGGCAAGGGCCAGAAGACCTTTCAACGCCTATATATCCAAGGCGTTTCCAACACCGGCGACGCCATGCCATCGCTGCGTTACATGCGTGTTCAGGCATTGTTGCCATTGTTGATCCATAACGGCGAGCCGCGCTCGGCGCTGGTCATCGGTTTCGGCACGGGCATTACCGCCGGTGCCCTGACCCGCTATCCGGGGCTGGAACATCGGGTGGTCGCCGAACTGCTGCCGTCGGTGATCAAAGCCGCGCCGTTGTTCAAGGGCAACTTCAATGCCGCCGCCGACCCGGTTGTCGACGTCCGCCTGCGTGACGGTCGCCAGGAGCTGCTGCGCAGCCCACAACATTACGACCTGATCACCCTCGAACCACCACCGCCCTCCGCCGCCGGCGTGGTGAACCTGTATTCGCGTGACTTCTACCAACTCGCCGCCAACCGCCTGGAGAAAAAAGGCCTGGTCGCGCAGTGGCTGCCGTTGCCGACACAGAACATCGACGACTCACGTTCGCTGGTGCGCAGCTTCCTCGATGTCTTTCCCTACGCGACGTTGTGGACCAGCGAGTTCCACGAAATGCTGTTGGTGGGCTCGCTGGAACCGATCGAACTGGATGCGGCGAAAATCAGCCAACGCTTCCAGCAGGACAGCGTACGCAGCACCCTGCAGGACGTCGGCATCGGCTCTGCCGCCGCACTGCTCGCGACCTGGGTAACCGATCGTGCCGGCCTGGAACGGTTCGCCGCCGATGCGCTGCCAGTGACCGACGATCAGCCGCGTATCGAGTACGCGCCATGGGTGCGCGCAGGGGAAATCAGTCGCGTGTTGCCGACCCTGCTCGACCTGCACCAGCCGCCGATGCTGTTGAATGCCGATGCCGCGTTCATCGAACGCATGAACGCCCATCAGCAGCGTCTGATGCAGTTCTATCGGGCGAGCCTGCATGCCTATGACGGTGACCGCGATGCCTGGGCCAGGGACATTCGCGAAGTGATGCGTGGCGATGGTGGCAATCCGTATTACCGCTGGTTTGTCGGCGATTGAGTGCAAGGCCCACGACTTTTCGACGCTGTCAGACCTCCATCGCGAGCAGGCTCGCTCCCACAGTTGACCGAGTTCTAATGCGGGAGCGAGCCTGCTGGTGATGAGGCCATCCGCCTCAATACATCACTTGGCCTTGATCTTCAGATACGCCATTTGACAGACGCCGCTCCTGCGGCAAAGCTGCAACATGCTTGAACGCGCGCCTGACGGCAAACGCACCTGGACTACGGAAGTCGTAATGCCGACACATAAAAATAAAGCAGCACAGCCGACCCCTGATTCGTCAAAATCCCTGATCCATCGTTATCTGTTTCCCGTCACCATCGGCCTATTGCTGGTGGCGGTGGCGGCAATCGGCTGGTTTCTGTTCAGCAGTTCGCCAGCGCTGCCCAAGCCCGTGCCCGTCAGCGCGCCGGCCGCTCAGCCGACCAAGCCGCAACCCGTCGCCCTGGCGCCGGCGAAGATGGTCGACGAGCAACAATGCCAAGGCTGCCACAGTGAGCAGACGAAAGACTGGCAAGGCTCCCATCACCAATTGGCGATGCAGCCAGCCAATGCCGAAACGATGCTGGGTGATTTCAATAACGTCACGTTCAAGGCAGAAAACGAAACCAGCCGTTTCTCACGCAAGGACGACGGCTTTTGGGTCAACACGCCGGGCATCGACGGCAAGAATGCCGACTTCAAGGTCGCCTATACCTTCGGTATTGCGCCGTTGCAGCAATACCTGATCGAGGTTGGCGACGGGCGCTTGCAAGCGCTGGGCGTGGCCTGGGATACCGAGAAACATCGCTGGTTTCACCTCTATCCCGGCCAGGGCGTGAATTTCAAGAATCCGCTGCACTGGAGCAAACCGAGCCAGAACGCCAACTTCATGTGCGTCGAATGCCATACCACCGGCTTTAAGCGCAATTTCGATGCCGCCAAAAACACTTTTGACAGTCAATGGAACAGCCTCGGTGTCGGCTGTCAGGCATGCCACGGCCCAGCCTCCAATCACCTGGAATGGACGGCGAAAAAGACTGACTTGATCCACGCGGGTTTTGCGGTGGACCTCAAGGACAAGGACGCTACCGTCGAAATCGAAACCTGCGCCCGTTGCCACTCCCGTCGCGCGCCACTGGACGATGGTTACACCGCCGGCAAACGCCTGATGGACGACTACCTGCCAAGCACCTTGACCCGCGAGCTGTATGCGCTGGACGGCAAGATCAAGGACGAGGTGTTCGAGCACGGCTCTTTCGCTCAAAGCAAAATGTTCGACAAGGGCGTGCGCTGCAGCAACTGCCACAACCCTCACAGCACCGAACTCAAGGCGCCCGGCAACGGCGTTTGCCTGCAATGCCACAACAGCGCCGGCAAGACCTCGGTGGCCGGTGTCGACGGCAAGGGGTTGCAAGCGAAGAACTACGACTCGATCGAACACACCCGCCACACCATGGGCCAGCCAGGTTCGCAATGCGTGGATTGCCACATGCCCGGCAAGTTCTACATGGGCAACGACTTTCGGCATGACCACAGCTTCAGCATTCCCAACCCGGAGCGGGCGCAAAAACTCGGTACACCGGACGCTTGCCTGACCTGTCACCAGGGCAAGGCCGGCGACAAGGTCACCGAGCAGTTCAAGCTGTGGAGCAGCAGCTCGCAGGTGCCAACCGCGCCACGTTATGACGAAAGCCTGTGGTTGATTCGCAACGGCCAGCCTGGTGCCGCGCAAGCCTTGTACGAACAACTGCAACGCAGCAATTTGCCGGCGATTCAGCGGGCGACCCTGCTCGGCGAACTGCCGCTGTACCCGAGCGAGCAGGCGCTGAAACTGGCGACCAAAGACCTTGGCAACGCCGCGCCGCAAGTGCGTGAGAGCGCGGTGCGGGCGATCAGCGCGTTCCTGCCGCCACCTGAGCGAGCGCCGTTGCTGACACCGTTGCTGAAAGACCCGGTGAAGGCTGTGCGCATTGGCGCGGCTCGGGATCTGCTTGGCGCCGCCCGTAACGGTCTTGGCGGCGCCCAGGCGAACTGGGAAGCGGCCATCGCCGAGTACGAAGCCGTTCAAAAAAGCCTGCTGGAACGCGCTGAGGCCAACCTCAACCTGGCGATGCTGTATCAGGCCAGCGGTCGCAATGACGAAGTTGAACCGCTGCTGCGTAGTGCACTGAAGCGTGATCCGGATTTCTACCCGGCCCTCGTCACGCTGGTGCAATGGCTGGAGGCCAACGGACGCGGCCAAGAAGCACAATCGCTGTTGGTGCAGAGCCTCAAGGAACATCCCGACGCCGCCCTTTTGCAACATACCCAAGGCCTGTCACTGGTACGTGCGGGGAAATCGGCGCAAGCCATGCCAGCCTTGCGCAAAGCGGCGCAACTGGAGCCGCAAAACGGCCAGTACGGCTATGTGCTGGCGGTGGCATTGCATGACAGCGGCAAGGTTGATGAAGCATGCGCAGAGTTGGAACGCCTGCTGAAAGTCCAACCCGCCAATCGCAATGCGCGGTTGTCGCTGATCCAGTACTACCTCGACAGCGGTCAGGAACCGAAGGCCCAAGTGTTGTTGCAATCCTGGAAGAAAATGAACATGGGAGACCCGGCGTTGAAATAATCTGCGACTGGTCCGAAGGCCCTTCGCGAGCAGGCTATCCCCCACAAGGGTTCAGCCGTTCTCAGGGGCGAGTTGTGCCAGATACGGCCATGGGTAGATGCCGCGCTCATGGCCGTCGCTGAAGATAAGTTGCAAGCCGTAGCCCTGTGGGTTGAGTTCAATCACGCGGATGCGCTCGTCGACTTTGACCGTCAGCCCCTGCAGCCGAAACGCCCGGCACTGCGAGCATGGGCACTGACGCCTCAACTCAACATGATCCAGGCACTGTTCTCGCCCATCCGGCCAGCTCAATCGCAGCTGCTGTTTGCTTTGGGAGTTGCCCACCGCCACCGGGTTCATTGCAGTTGACTCAAGGCGATGCGCACGGCTTTGCGCACTTCCGGGTCGCCGTCGTCTTGGGCGGCCTGCAAGGGGGCGATGGCGCCTTTATCGTTCAATTCGCCAAGGGCCAGCGCGGCTTCCTTGCGCAGGTTGCTGATGCGGTGGCCGAGGGTGTCGATCAGCGCGTCGAGCGCCGGGCCGAAGCGCAAACGACCGAGGCTGCGGGTGGCGCGCAGGCGGACTTGCCAGTAATCGTCGCTCAAGGCTTCGACCAAGGCGGGACCGGCGTCAGCGTGGCCGACTTTGCCCAGGGTGGTGGCGGCTTCTTCGCGCACTTGCCAGGCCGGGTCCTGCAATGCCTGGCGCAACGCCGGCAGCACTTGAGCATCGCAAGCCAGACCCAAGGCCCCGGTGGCGGCGCGGCGGACTTCAGTGTCCGGATCGTCGCTGACCCGTTTAGCCAGGGCGGGCAAGGCATCGAGTTGCTTGAGCCAGCCGAGTACGCCCACCGCTTCGCGCCGGACACTGGCGTTTTCATCGTTCAATGCCGCTGCGGCAGCGCCCGCGGCACCGGGGAAACGCAATTCACGCAGGGCCCTGAACGCGGCGATGCGCACGTTGGCGTCGACATGTCCGGTCCACGGCAGAACCACCCTGCCCGCCGCCTCGCTCTTGAGCAGGCTCAGGCTTTGCGCGGCGGCCACTTGCACGGCCAAGGACGGATCGGTCAGGGCCCGGCACAGTGCCTCGACCACCGGTGTGTCTTCCCAGGCTTCAAGCAGGCGCGCGGCCTCGGCGCGGACGTCTTCGGTCGGGTCTTCAGCCAGTCGGTTGACCAGCCACAGCAGACCGTCCGGTTCTTCAAGGTCGGCCAGTTCGATCAGGGCGATCCGGCGCACGCCGGGGTCATCGTCGGTCAGGCGCGGTTGCAGGGCGAGAATGTCGTCGTTGTCGGTTACATCGAATAGAGAGGTCATAGGGCAAATCGCGGCAGTTTGTTTTCAGGAGGCAGTCCGAGAGGGTTCAGGCGCGGTAACTGCCGACCGTCTTCGTGACGCAGTAATTCGAGGCAATGGCGTTTCAAGCGGGAAAACTCATGGCTGGTCACCAATTCGGTGGTGCGTGGGCGAGGGAAGTCCAGGCGCAGGTCTTCAATGATTCGACCGGGCCGTGAACTCATGACCAACAGGCGGTCGGCGAGGAACAGCGCTTCGTCGATGTCGTGGGTGACGAACACCACCGTGGTGCGAATCCGCGTCCAGATGTCCAGCAGCAGCTCCTGCATGTTCAGCCGGGTCAGCGCATCGAGGGCGCCAAAAGGCTCGTCCATCAGCAACAGGCGCGGACGGTTGACCAGCACTCGGGCGATCTCCACCCGTTGCTGCATGCCACCGGAGAGCTGATCCGGCCAGCGCTCAGCGAAGCCTTCAAGGCCCACCAGCGCGAGGATGTCGTCGGCGGCCTGGTGGCGTTCGACCTTGCCGATGCCACGCATTTTCAGGCCGAACGCCACGTTGTCGCGCACGGTTCGCCACGGGAACAGGGTGTGGTGCTGGAACACCATGCCCCGTTGCGGCGACGGGCCGCAGACGGGCGCACCATCGACTTTCAGGCTGCCGGTGGTCGGCTGCAGGTGCCCCGCCAGTGCGCCAAGCAAAGTCGATTTGCCACAACCGGATGGCCCGAGAATGCACACGAATTGCCCCGGTTCGATCTGGCAGTCGAGGCCTTGCACGGCTTCGAAGGCGTGTTGTGCTTCGCCGAGGACGATGGACAGTTGGCGGATGTCGATCCGCCCCTCAGGAGTTTGCATCACGCTCATCAGGCTTTTCCTCGCGGACGGTGCCAGGGCGTGAACAGCCCGCCGAGGCGTTTGATCAGCAGGCTGCTGCCCATCCCGAGGACACCGATCAGCAACATGCCGACGACGATGTCCGCGTAGTTCTGGAGGGTGTAGGACTCCCAGGTGTAATAGCCGATGCCGTACTGGCCGGAGATCATTTCGGCGGTCACCAGGCAGAACCACGAGGTGCCCATGCCGATGGCGAGGCCGGTGATGATGCTCGGCGCGGCGCCCGGCACAATCACCTCCCACAGAATCGCCCGGCGCCCTGCCCCGAGGCTTTTGGCTGACGCTATCAGGCGCGGGTCGACGCCTTCGACGCCGTGCACGGTGTTGAGCAGGATCGGGAACAGCGCGCCCGTGAAGGTGATGAAAACCATCGACAATTCCGAGGACGGAAACATCAGGATGGCCAAGGGAATCCAGGCGACGGCCGGAATCGGGCGCAGGACTTCCAGCGGTGGCAGCAATACATCTTCGGCCCATTTCGAGCGCCCGATGGCCAGGCCCAAAGCAATGCCGATGATCATCGCCGCCAGGTAACCGGCGAAGACGCGGCCGAGGCTGCTGCTCAGGTGCTGGGCAAGCTTGCCGGAATCGCCCAGGCCCAGGGCTGCCTGGATAACCGCCAGCGGCGTAGGCACGTTGGCGAAGGTCACCAGCCCGAGGTTCCAGTGGTGGCTGGCGGCGAGTTGCCAGAATAAAAGGCAGAGCAGCAGCGAGGCGGCTCGGGGGATCCAACGCAAAAACATATATCACCTCTGATCGTTCCCACGCTCCGCGTGGGAATGCATCCCGTGACGCTCCGCGTCACATTTAAAGCGGACGCAGAGCGTCCATTGAGGCATTCCCACGCGGAGCGTGGGAACGATCTATATCTAAAAATCAGCGGATGGCGACTGCCTGGGTGGTGGCATCGGTGAAGTCGAAGACTTTTCCGCCCTGGGCCGTAGCGAATTGCTGGGCCTGGCCTTTGAGCAGGAAGGCACTCAAGCGGCCTTTCGCATCACTGGCAAACCACGCCTGGTCGGCCAGCAACTTGATCCCGCTGTCGCTCGCCTGGGCATACACCGCGCGAATGTTTTTGCCTTCCTGCTTCAAGCCGGCCAATGCGGTGAACGCCGATTCGGCCGAGGCGTATTGACGGACTTTCGGTTCACCGCGCACCCAGATTTCCGCCACATGACTGAAATCGGTGATGGCTTTGCCGCTCGCCGCATCCACCGCGTTGAGCGGCGTCTGCCCGTAGTTGGCCAATTGCGCGGTGTAGTCCAGGTTCGAGGCCTTGAACGCGGCGCGGATGTACTGGTCGTCGATGAAGGTATTCAGATCCAGGCCGCGATCCGCCTTCTTCAACAGCTTGAGCGTATCGATGGCGGTGCCGACAGCCTGGCGGTATTCCGGCTTCCAGCTCAGGTCACGGGTTTGCACGCCCAGCGGACCGTGGAACAGGTAATTGACCTCGGCGTCGACGCCGGAGACCTTGGCGATCAGCTCGCTGTATTTCTCCGGCTCGGCCGCCAGCAGTTGATTGGCCTCGATGCTCGCTCGCAGGTAGGCAACGACGATTTCCGGGTATTTCTTCGCATAGGCCTGATCGACCAAGGCACCATGGAATGTCGGTGTGTTGGCCTGTGAACCGTCATAAATCTTGCGGGCGAAACCTCGGCTCGGGAACAGTTCGGCGAACGGCACGAAGTCGGCGTGGGCGTCGATTTTCCCGGCTTGCAACGCAGAACCGGCCACTTCCGGCGGTTGGGCGATGATGTTCACATCTTTGAGCGGATCCCAGCCTTGCGCAGCCACGGCCCGCAATAACATGCCGTGGGCTGTGGACGCGAACGGCACGGAAATGGTCTTGCCCTTCAACTCGGCCAGTGACTGCACGCCCGAGGCGCTGGGCACCACGATGCCGTTGCCGCTGCCCTTGATGCTGCCCGACAACACGCTGATAAACAGGCTGTGCTTGCCGGCGGTTTCGAACGCCACACCGTTGAACGAACCGGGGAAATCGGCCATGGCGCCGAAGTCGAGTTTGCCGGCGACCATTTCATTGGTCAGGGGCGCACCGCTGGTGAAGTTTTTCCATTCCACGTCATATTTGGCGTCCTTGTAGGGGCCGTCGTGGGGCAGGTATTTATCGAGCAGGCCGAGTTCGCGAATCAACAAGCCGCCGGCAGCGCAATTGATCGTGGTGTCCTGGGTGCCGATGGCGATGCGGATGGTTTCGGCCGAGGCCGACAAGGTGAATGAAGCCAGTACCAGACCGGCAAATGCTGCGCGCAGCGATGTTGGCAAAGACATGGTGGATCCCCTCGAATCATTTATAGGATGTTCGTCTCCGCCACGATCAGGGCGTGGTGGGAAACGAGGGGTGTTTTGAAGCAAGCGTCCGGGGGTGGCCGGGTAGCGTTAGTGTTTTCTTGGCGGGCCTCATAGCTGGCAGGCCAGCTCCCACAAGGTTCTCTGTCGCCAGCGAAATCTGTGTCCCACTGCAAATTCCTGTGGGAGCTGGCCTGCCAGCGATGGCGTCCTTTCAGTCAGCGCAGCAAATACGGGATTTCGACTTTCACCGCCCCGGTCGGGCAGTCCTTTTCGCAGGGCATGCAGTACCAGCATTCATCGAAGGCCATGTAGGCTTTTTGCGTGGCCGGGTTGATGGCCAGCAGGTCCATCGGGCAGACGTCGACGCACACGGTGCAGCCTTTATGGGCGATGCAAAGGTCTTCATCGACCGTGACCGGCGCATTGGAGCGGAAGAATATTTCCTGGGGTTGATAGGCCATTTGGCGGTCTCTCTTTTAGTGATGCTCAGGCCGCGAAGGCACCGACCCGCAGCCGGTCATAGGCCTGCATTTCTTCGGCATCAAGCGCGATGATGTAAGGCTCGACGGCTTTCTTGAAGCTGGTCATCAAACCGTTTTCACCCTTCTTCAGATGGCAATGGCAGAACCAGTCGCTGTCGTCGCGTTGCGGGTGATCGACGCGATAGTGGTAAAGCCCCCAGCGACTTTCGGCGCGGAACAAGGACGCGCGGGCAGCCATTTCGGCGCAGTCGCGGATCATGCTGACTTCCATGGCGCGCATCAGTTCGTGGGCGTTGTGGGCCTTGATCTGATCGAGATCGCGCTGGATATCGCTGAAGCGTTGCAGGCCGATCTGCATCTTCTTGGTCACTTTCGGCGGTTGCAGGTAATCGTTCACAAAACGCCGCAACTTGTACTCGACCTGCGCGGGCGGCAGTCCGTGTTCTCGGTCCAGTGGTGCGTAGACCCGTTGCTTTTCCGTTTTAACCTGCTCGGCATCGACCGCTGAAAACTCGCGCCCGGCGACGAAATCCGCTGCATTAGTGCCGGCAAACCAGCCATACGTGAACGCGCCGAGCATGTAGTTATGCGGCACCGCTGCCATGTCCCCCGCCGAGTACAAGCCCTTGACCGAGGTTTCGGCCTTCTCGTTGACCCACACGCCGGACGCCGAGTGCCCACTGCAAAAGCCGATTTCCGAAATGTGCATCTCGACCATTTGCGTGCGGTAATCGGTGCCGCGATTGGCGTGGAACTGGCCCCGGCTCGGGCGTTCGTTGCTGTGCAGGATCTCTTCGATGTTCTGGATGGTTTCCTCGGCCAGGTGATCAAGCTTGAGGAACACCGGGCCGTTGCCGCTCTCGAGCTCCTGGTGAAACTCCCACATCATCTGGCCGCTCCAGTAGTCGCATTCGATGAAGCGCTCGCCTTTATTGTTCGCCGTGTAGCCACCCAGCGGGCCGGTGACGTAGGCGCAGGCCGGGCCGTTGTAGTCCTTGATCAACGGGTTGATCTGGAAGCATTCGAGGTTCGAAAGTTCGGCCCCGGCGTGATAGGCCATGGCATAGCCGTCGCCGGCATTGGTCGGGTTTTCGTAGGTGCCCATCAGGTAGCCGGAGGCTGGCAGCCCCAGGCGCCCGGCCGCGCCGCAGCACAGGATCACGGCTTTGGCCTTGATCACATGGAAGTCGGCGGTGCGGCAATCGAAGCCCATCACGCCGTTGACTGCGCCCTCTTCATCCGTCAGCAATCGCGTGCAGACCAGGCGATTGGTGATGTTCACCCGCGCCCGCTTCAACTGGCGGTACAGGACTTTCTTGATGTCATGCCCTTCCGGCATCGGCAACACGTAGGCGCCCATGTGGTGGACCTTTTTCACCGCGTAGTCGCCGGTCTCATCCTTCTCGAACTTGACGCCCCAGCGGTCCAGTTGCTCGATAGTTTCGAAGCTGTGGGTCGCATAGGCATAGACCGCCGCCTGATTGACGATGCCGTCGTTGGCAATGGTGATTTCCTTGGTGTACTGCTCCGGCGTCGAATGGCCGGGAATGATCGCGTTGTTCAGCCCGTCCATGCCCATGCTGATCGCGCCGCTGCGTTTGACGTTGGCCTTGTCGATCAGCAGGACGCGCAGATCGCGGTTGCGTTCCTTGGCCTTGATCGCCGCCATCGGGCCAGCGGTGCCGCCGCCAATCACGACGATGTCGTATTCCTGCTCAAGAGTGCTTCTGGTGATAGAGCTGTGGGTCATGCCTGATCCCCTTTTTGCCGGTCGATCCGCAAGCGGTACTGGAAGGCATCGCCGCGGTAGTAAAGGTGTTCAAAGTCCACGGGTTGACCGCTGGCGTCGTGGGTCAGGCGCTCGATGCGCATGATCGGCGAACCGGGTTCGACGTTCAGCGCCTGGGTCAGGTCGCTGTCGGCCAGCACCGCGTCGATAGCCAGATCGGCGTGGCCGAGGGCCAGGCCGCAGTCGTTCTCGAGGATCAGAAAGATGTCGCGGGTCACCAGATCAGCCTTCTCCAGCCGTTCACCGATGGCTTTGGGCAGGTAGGTGATTTCCAGCGAAATCGGCTCGCGATTGATCAGCCGCACCCGTTTGATCTGCGCCACGGTTTCACCTTCGGCGACATGCAAACGCTCGGCGACCAGTTTGTCGGCGGCAATGAATTTGAAACTGCGCAGGCGGTTGATCACCTCGTAACCGCGACCGGTCATGGACTCGGCCAGGCCTTGCAAGGTGCTGACGTTCTGGAAGGTTTTGGGCTTGGCGACGAAAGTGCCCTTGCCGTGGATCTTGAAGATCAGCCCTTCCTTTTGCAGATCGCCCAAGGCCTGGCGCACGGTGATGCGGCTGACTTTGAACAGCGTGCCAAGCTCGCTTTCGGAGGGCATCTGGCTGTCTTGCGGGTATTCGCCATCGAGGATACGGGCGCGCAGCACATCACGCAGTTGGGTGTGCAGCGGAATACTGCTGTGGGACAGCGGGCTGAGGGATAGAACGTTATCGGTCATGAAGATCACTTGTTATAACGAGTTATGACGTGATCTTAGAGAGGCCTTGTGAGGATTGAGAAATACTGATTAAGCATAAGGTTAGAAGATCAAAAGATCGCAGCCTCGTTTCACTCGACAGCTCCTACAGAAGGAATGCAAAACCCTGTAGGAGCTGTCGAGTAAAACGAGGCTGCGATCTTTTGACTATGTGTCAGGTGCGCTTGAGGAGCGCGTCCATCACCCAATCGGTTTTCAACATGCCGAGCATGGGTTAGCCGATGCGCAGGGCGCGCAGGTCCAGATGACCGTCCTTGAGCGGCGGGCACCAGTAGTAACCGCCGGTGATCGGGCGACTGATGCGGTACAAGCCGTCGGTGATGCCGTCTTCCAGGCCGCTCATGCGGCGCAACTGGGCTTCGAAGGCGTCGAGGGAAAAACCGAACGCCAGGAACATCAGGCCGGCGCGATCACCTTCGATCCACGGCATCGAACGACGGACCACAAACGCCTCGGGGGCAAAGCTTTCCTGGGCGGTGCGTTTGACGTGGGCCGAAATGGGCGCGTCGTCAATTTCCTCGTTGTCGATCAGACGGCGGCCCATGATGTTGTCTTTCTCATGGGGCGGCATGGCGTGAAAGCCCTTGAGGTCATGCTGCCACTGCTGGATCGCGGCAAAGCTGCCCCCGACCAGGCCTTCTGCACCTTCGGCCAATAGCGCGGCAGCCACGGCGGCTTCATCGTGGGGGTTTTCGGTGCCGTCCTCGTAACCGGTCAAATCGTGGCCGGTCTGGTGGCGGAAGGTTTCGTTCATCTGCACCAGGCGCAAGGCTGGTGCCAGCGCGGCTTCGATGGCGTTGCTGCGATTGAGCAATTCACCCCGGTCGACGCCGTGCAACCAGCACCAGAGCGCGTGCTGGGTCGACGGATTATCGACACCGACACCGGCCAGCGCCGGGAACGCCCGCAGGCCTTCGACCTGAGCGTGCAGCGCCTTGACCAGGGACTCACCGAAGCCGACCACCGCCGATTTCCCGTCCACCAGTTGCGCCAGGTTATCGAGCGCGGCAGGCAAGGCTTCGGCAGATTCGAGGGCGAAGAACATATGACGGGCTTGTGGCGGAACAGGGGTGGCGAGAATGCCCGGCTGGTAATAACTCATATGAACTCCTTAAAAAGAGCGCTGAGTTTAACCGGGGGATGAGCATTTGTGTGCACCCCATATGGATTTGCGGGTTGACGGCGTCCGTCGACGGGGCCACCTTTTTCATCGTGCTCAAGCACAGGTCAACACGAAGGCACCGACGCGAGAGGGTTGAGGGTTGAAACCCTGAGCCGCAAAACGATGAGATGAGTCATGACAAGCGAGGCCGAGGTCTGCTAAAACGATTCATCAGTCACCCAATCCAGACGGGGTAGCGACATGACCACAGCCAACATTCTCGGCAACCTGTTCCCGAGTCACGCCGACATTCCGGAAAAATACCGCCTCGACGGCCAGACCGAGCAACGCGAATACCTGGTCGACGGCGAACTGAAAACCTGGTCCGGGCCCCTCGCCCAGGTCCGCAGCCCGGTGTACCTGACCGGTGCCAATGGCGACGAACAAGTGATTCTCGGCAGCACGCCGCTGCTCGATGCGGAGACTGCGCTGACCGCGCTCGATGCCGCCGTCCGCGCCTATGACCGGGGCCAGGGTTTGTGGCCGACCATGCGGGTGGCCGAACGCATCCAGCACGTCGAAACCTTCCTCAGCCGGATGCGCGAACAGCGTGAGGCCGTGGTCAAGCTGCTGATGTGGGAGATCGGCAAGAACCTCAAGGACTCGGAGAAAGAGTTCGACCGCACCTGTGATTACATCGTCGACACCATCAACGCCCTGAAAGAACTCGACCGCCGCTCCAGCCGTTTCGAGCTGGAGCAGGACACCCTCGGGCAGATCCGCCGCGTACCGCTGGGTGTGGCGCTGTGCATGGGGCCTTACAACTATCCGCTGAATGAAACCTTCACCACGCTGATCCCGGCGCTGATCATGGGCAACACCGTGGTGTTCAAACCGGCGAAACTCGGCGTGCTGCTGATTCGGCCCTTGCTGGAAGCCTTCCGCGACAGCTTCCCGGCAGGCGTAATCAACGTGATCTACGGCAGCGGTCGCGAGACCGTCAGCGCGCTGATGGCCAGCGGCAAGATCGATATCTTCGCGTTCATCGGCACCAACAAAGCCGCCAGCGACTTGAAAAAACTCCACCCCAAACCACACCGTTTGCGTGCGGCGCTGGGCCTGGATGCGAAGAACCCGGGCATCGTGCTGCCGGAAGTCGACCTCGACAACGCGGTCAGCGAAGCGGTGACCGGCTCGCTGTCGTTCAACGGCCAGCGTTGCACCGCGCTGAAAATCCTCTTTGTCCACGAAGATGTGGTCGAGTCGTTCATCGAGAAATTCAACGCCAAACTCGCCACCCTGAAGCCGGGAATGCCGTGGGACAGCGGCGTAGCCCTGACGCCGTTGCCGGAAGCGAGCAAGGTCGACTACCTGCATTCGCTGGTGGCGGATGCCGTGAGCAAAGGCGCCACGGTGGTGAATCCGAACGGCGGACAGGCCCGGGCATCGTTCTTCTATCCGGCCGTGCTGTTCCCGGTGACGCCGCAGATGCGCGTCTATCAGGAAGAACAGTTCGGCCCGGTAGTGCCCATCGTGCCTTACCGGCATCTGGACACGGTGATCGACTACGTCCTGGAATCGGACTTCGGCCAGCAGTTGAGTATCTTCGGCACCAACCCGGTGGCCGTCGGGCGCCTCGTAGATACCTTTGCCAACCAGGTCGGGCGGATCAACCTCAACGCCCAGTGCCAGCGCGGCCCGGACACCTACCCGTTCAATGGCCGCAAGAACTCCGCCGAAGGCACGCTGTCGGTACATGATGCGCTGCGGGTGTTTTCGATCCGCACGCTGGTGGCCACCAAGTTCCAGGAAACCAACAAGGAACTCATCAGCGAGATCATCAGCGGACGCAGCTCAAGCTTCCTGACCACCGATTATATTTTCTGAGGACACCGAGCCTGAGCACATTCAGAGCCAACCGATTGCCACCGCTGCTGCGCCGTTTACTGCGTCCGTTGCTGGACCCGTATCGGCGCTATCGCCACGCGAAACTGATCCACGCGGTGCGCGTATCGCTCGGGTTGCTGGCGACGATCCTGCTGACCACCGGCATCCACCTGCCCCACGGTGAGTGGGCGTCGGTGACGATGCTGGTGGTGATCGGCGGCTTGCAACACCACGGCAACATCGGCAAAAAAGCCGCTGAACGCGCCATCGGGACCCTGATCGGTGCTGGCGTCGGGCTTTTGCTGGTGGCGCAACAGGCCTGGCTTGGCATGCCGTGGCTGACCTATTTTGCGATGTCGGTGGTGTGCGGGTTCTTCTCGTACCATGCCATTGGCAAGGGCGGTTACACGGCGCTGCTGTCGGCGATTACCGTGTTTATCGTCGCCGGGCACGGCGATAACCCTGTCACCGATGGCCTGTGGCGCGGGGTGGATATCCTGATCGGCATTGCCCTGGCCCTGGCGTTCTCCTTCGCCCTGCCGCTGTATGCGGTCTATTCCTGGCGCTACAACCTGGCCGACTCGCTGCGCGATTGCGCGACGATTTACGGGCGCATCATCAATGGCCAACCGGTCAGTGACGACGACCACCTCAAACTCATGAATCGCTTGAATACGGTGATGGTGCAACTGCGCTCGCTAATGCCGTCGGTGTCCAAGGAAGTGAAGATTTCCATGACCGAACTCGATGCCATCCAGCGCAACTTGCGGATGTGCGTGAGCACCCTGGAAATCCTCGGCAACACCCGACCGGATGCCAATGACCCCGAGGCCATGGCGCACTTGCAATCGTCATTGAAAGCCGAACACCGGCAAATTCGGGTGCAGTTGATCGGCATGGCCCGGGCGCTGAAAACCGGCGCGTCGCAGCGACTGAATCGCCCTATCGACTTGCCGGTTAATTCCAGTCTCGAAGCACCGGTGTACAACCCGCTGGATGGCTATCGCTTACTGATCCGTCAGTTCGCCTTGAATATCGGCGAGATGCGCCAGCGCCTGGCGAAGACTGCGCCGCGCTGGAGCATCTGATGCCCGGTTATGAGGTGACCGTCCGGCGAACCTTCAGGCCCCAGCCCTGCTGCATGCCGGCGGCGGCCAGCAGAATCGCGGCGACACCGATCCATTGCAGCGGATCGAGGCGGTGGCCGAAGGCAAACCAGTCGACGAAAATCGCCGCAATCGGGTAGATGAACGACAGCGCTCCGGTCAGTGCCGTCGGCAGTTTCTGAATCGCACCGTACAACAGCACATACATCACGCCGGTGTGGAAAATGCCCAGCGTCACCAGGCTGCCCCAGGCACTGGGTGCCTGCGGCAATGCTGAAAAGTGCGCGAATGGCGCCAGCAACAGAACGCCGGTGCTGACCTGGATCAGCGCGATCAAATGCGGTGGCGTGCCGGTCAGGCGCTTGATGATCAGTGCTGCAATCGCGTAAAGAAACGCCGCTCCCAGTGCCAGACCGATCCCCATCAGGTAATCGTTGCCGCCTGCGCCCTGCTCGCCATGAGCGCTGACAATCGCCAGCATTCCCAGAAACGAAACGCCCAACCAGAACAGTTTCTGCAGGGTGATCTTCTCGCCGAGGAACAGCGCGGCCAACCCGACCAGCATGAACGGCTGAACGTTATAAACCGCCGTACCAATGGCAATCGAGGCACGGGAATAAGAGGCGAACAGCAGCAGCCAGTTGCCGACAATCGCGACGCCGCTGAGCACCGCCAGCCAGAATGTGGTGCGGGTCAGGATGCCTGGACGCAGGAAGCCGAATGCCGCGCAGATCAGCAACAGCGTGCCGGCGCCGAACACGCAACGCCAGAACACCACGTCCAGCACCGGTTGCCCGGACACCAGCACAAACCAGCCGATGGTCCCGGAAATCAGCATGGCGGCGGTCATTTCAAATGAACCGCGACGTATTGTTTTGTCCATCATCAGACTCCTCTGTTTGAGGCCAAAGTATGCCAATCCGGCGGAGGGCTTCTCCAGCGCAAAAAGCAGGCTAAACTCGGTTTTTGCCTTTTTTATCAAGGCATATTCAGTCAATCGCCTAACAGGGGTTTTGCCATGACCGACGACATCGACCAAGTGCTGATCAGCGCCTTGATGGAAGACTCACGCCGCTCGCTCAAGGCCTTGGCCCACCTTAGCGGCCTGTCATCGCCCAGCGTTGCCGAGCGTCTGCGCCGTCTTGAAGAACGTGGCGTGCTCAAGGGCTACACCGTCGAGATCGATCCCAAATGCTTTGGTTATCAACTCCAGGCCATCGTGCGCATCCGCCCACTGCCGGGCCAGTTGCAGGAAGTGGAACGGCAAATCCAGGCGATCCCCGAATTCACCGAATGCGACAAAGTCACCGGCGACGACTGCTTCATCGCGCGCCTGCATGTGCGTTCGATGGAGCAACTGGACACCCTGCTCGACCGCCTCAACACCCATGCTGAAACCAACACTGCCATCGTCAAAAAGACCCCGGTCAAACGCCGCTTGCCCCCGATGGCGTGAGTGAAGT
The DNA here is from genome assembly GCF_024809425.1 of Pseudomonas sp. JAI111. Classification (NCBI taxonomy): domain Bacteria; kingdom Pseudomonadati; phylum Pseudomonadota; class Gammaproteobacteria; order Pseudomonadales; family Pseudomonadaceae; genus Pseudomonas; species Pseudomonas sp. JAI111. Next base: position 248,765 of record NZ_JANUCB010000011.1, read on the forward strand.
TTTGATGTGATACGCGTAGATTGACGGTTTTCCGGCGAAGGATTGGCGGTATGAAAACTCAGGCGGTTTTACTCGCGGCATTGATGCTCGCGGGTTGCGGTACGGTACAAACAGTGATGCGCGGTGACGAAGTGGCGGCGAAGAGTCTCAAGGAACGCAAAAGCTACTGCGGCGCCGTTCCGCGAATCTACAGCGGTGTGACTTACGATTTCTGCATACTGAATGCGCCCCTGGAAAAAGGCCGGGATGGCGAAGTGCATGACAACGCTCCGGCCATTGTGCTGATCGATGTGGTTCTATCCGGTGCGTTCGATACGTTACTGCTGCCCTACACCCTCTACCGTCAGCAGGCCGATGGCAGCATAATGGTTGACTGATGCAGCACTCAGGCACTCGGCGAACAGCTGCTGGATCGGCTGTGTGCGCTGGCTGTAGCGCTGCAACAGGACGATTTCGCGATAGAACGTCAAATCGCCCACCGGAATGATCCTGACCTTCGCTCCATAGTCCAGCCACAACCCCGCTTCGGGCAGCAGCGAAACGCCGAGCCCGCATTCGACCATTTTCACGATGGCTTCCAGTTCATCCAGCTCCAGCGCCACCTGCACATCAATCTGCTGTTCACGCAGAAACCGCGTGACCAGGCGCCCACCAAACGAATTGCGGTCGTAACGCACATGAGGATGACTCGCGAGAATCTGCAACGGGTCATCGCCTTCGAGGTCCGGCGGCACGATCAATACAAAGGCTTCCCGGCGGATCACCTGCGCGGACAGTTCTTTGGGCAAGTCGAACGGCGGCTTGATCAGAATCGCCAGGTCCACCTCTCCGGTATCCACCTGACTCAACAAATTCAACGACACACCCGGCACCAGCTTGGGCTCCAGCAATGGCGCCTGCTGACGCAATCGCAACAATGCTTGAGGCAACAAACCGGTCTGCGCCGTGGCTACCGCGCCGATTTTCAATTCGCCGCGGTATTCACTGACATCATCGCTGACCGCCATCCGGCTGAACGTGTCGAGGATCTCCCGCGCCATCGGTAACGCCCGTTGCCCTGCCGCATTGAGGATCGCCTGGCGCCCGGTGCGATCGAACAGACGAATGCCCAGCGCCTGTTCCAGATTGCGCATCTGCGCACTGACCGCCGACTGCGTCAGCCCGATGTGCATTCCGGCCGCCGCGAACGTGCCGAAGCGCGTCACGGCAATGAAGGTTTTCAGTTCGCGCAGCATGGCGTTCTCGATTGATCAAAATAATTTGAGCTCGACGCAAAAACTATCGTCTTTCAATCAAAAAGCACAGCGCTAAACTCAGCCTTACTCCCGACACATCCGAGGCGAAACCAATGCAACTCTCCCCTTTTCACCTGGCCATCCCGGTCTATGACCTCGCCGCCGCCCGGCATTTCTACGCCGAAGTATTTGGTCTGGAAGAAGGCCGCTCCAGTGACCATTGGGTCGACTTCAACTTTTTTGGCCATCAATTGGTGATCCACCTGGCGCCGAAAAACGCGTCTCAGGAAGCGGCGCACACCAATGCCGTGGACGGTCATGACGTGCCCGTGCCGCATTTTGGCGTTGTGCTGGGAATGGAAGAGTGGGAAGCCCTGGCGCAGCGATTGAAAGCCCGCGACACCCGATTCGTGATCGAACCGGGCATTCGTTTTCAGGGATTGGTGGGCGAGCAAGCGACGATGTTTCTGTTCGACCCCTGCGGCAATGCGCTGGAATTCAAGGCATTCAAAGACATCAGCCAACTGTTTGCCAAGTGAAGGCATCCGCCGCGATCAGGAGCTGATCCACCGTGTCATGCAGCAACGGGTCGACCTCGATCTGGCCGATGCTGAAGTGCAGGTCATAAGCGCGATGCACCGTGGCGTTGCGCTCTTCGAGTATTTCTTCGAGGCGCGCCCTGATCGCCGCTATTTCCACGGCACTCGAGCCTGTCAGCAAGGCCACGAATTTGTCGCTGCCTAGCCGGCCTATCACATCGCTTTCGCGAAAGGCGATCCGCAGCACATCCGCGAAGGTCTTGAGCGCATTGTCGCCCTCGGCGCGTCCGTAGAGGTAGTTGATGTGCTTGAAGTCATCGAGGTTGAACAGCAGCAGCGTCGACGACGTGCCCAACTGCCGGGAGGCATCCAGTCCTTGTTCGGCCAGCGCGGTGAAGCCGTGACGGTTGGGCAGCAGCGTCAACTCGTCCATGCTCGCCATCTGCACGCCCATCAATTCTTGCTCGGCCTTACGGGCCAGGTCGCGCAGGTGCTGGCGTTCCTGTTGTGGCGAACGCAATGTGTCTGCGCACGCGCCGTTTTTGACCGGTTTGCCTGGGATCAGCATGACACTCACTCCAGTGACGGGTATGTACTTTAGAGTGGTGCATACCCGGTATGACTCCCTGATAACGGACCGCCGGTCAGCTGCCCACCACCGGACATGGCCCTCCCGCTTGCGCCCAGAGCTTGAACTGGGTGACGAAAATGTCGTGCGGCACCGGCACCGGCGCCCTGCCTTCTCCCGGATTCCAGCCCCACAGCACCAGTTTGTCGTCACTGACATGCTTGATCATCGCGGCGAAATCCCGATCACCATTGCTGGCGCGATCCTTGATCATTGCGCACAAGCGGTCGGCCGGCAGCCCGATCCAGGCCATTTTGTGCGCCGCAGGCGGCAAGCTCCAATGCGGCGCTCCCGGCGGGGCATGGGGTCCGTAACTGGCGGGCGGATTACTATCGGCATGGCACGTCGCACAGGGCAAACCGGCCGCGCCCTTGCCGTCCATCCCGCGCACGACATTCATCGCATGCGGGATCCCGGCATCGAACTGCAACGGTGAATCCCCCGGGATATGACAGTTCTGGCAGCGCGGGCTCTGGAACACCTTCTGCACCGTTTCGAAGGCCTTGATGGCTTCCTTGTCATCGGCAAACAGGTCATCGGCGTAGCTGGCCAGACCGACCAGCACCACCGCGCCCAGAATCAGATGTCGTCTCATGTCACACCCCCGACAGTTGCAAGGGCAGTTCCCGCAGGCGTTGCCCGGTCAGGGCGAACACCGCGTTGGCCACCGCCGGCGCCGTGGGTGGAACGCCGGCCTCACCGATCCCTCCGGACCTTTCGGTGCTCGGCACGATGTGCACTTCGACCACCGGCATTTCGTTCAGCCGCAGCACTTGATAATCATGGTAATTGGACTGCACGACCTGCCCGTTCTTCAGGGTCAGCTTGCTGTGCAAGGTAAACCCGAGGCCAAAAGTGATGCAGGATTCCATCTGCGCGGCGATGCTCATCGGGTTGACGGCAATCCCGCAATCCACTGCGCACACCACCCTATGCACTCGAATCGCCAGGTTGTCCTGGGACACTTCAGCCACCTGCGCCACGTAACTGCCGAAGGACTCATGCACCGCCACACCCAAGGCGTGGCCGTCCGGCAGAGGCGCCGCCCAGTTGGCTTTTTCGACGGCAAAGTTGAGCACGCCCAGATGCCTCGGATGCGCCTTGAGCAAGGTGCGTCGATACTCCACCGGGTCCTTGCAGGCCGCCTCCGCCATTTCGTCGATCAACGATTCCATGACGAACGCCGTGTGGCTGTGCCCCACCGAACGCAGCCAGAGCACGTTGATGCCGGTTTTCGGCGAGTGCAGTTCCACTTGATGATTGGCCAGGCCTTCAAGGTACGGACTGTCGGCGACGCCTTCGACCGAGGTCTTGTCGATGCCGTCCTTGACCATCGTTGCCTCAAGCATGGTGCCGGCCATGATCGACTGGCCGACCATCACATGCTTCCATGCCAGGGGCATGCCGTCGGCGTCCAGGCCGATTCGCGCCTGATGCAAAAACGCCGAGCGGTAATAGCCGCCGCGGATGTCGTCCTCCCGCGACCAGACGGTTTTCACCGGTTCGCCCGCTGCCTTGGCCACTTGCACGGCCTCCGCGACGAAATCCGAGGTCGGATTGGCCCGGCGTCCGAATCCGCCGCCGAGAAATTCGGTGTGGATTTCCACCTGTTCAGGCTTGAGCCCGGTGATCTTGCCCGCGATCATTTGATCCAGCGTCTGGAACTGCGTACCGGTCCAGATCTCGCACTTGTCCTTGCTGATTTTCACCGTGCAATTGAGCGGTTCCATCGGTGCGTGGGCCAGGTACGGCACGCTGTACTCGACGTCGATGGTCTTGACCGCTTTGCCCAATGCGGTGGCCGTGTCCCCGGCCTTGCTGGCCGAGGTGCCGGGGGTGGCCGCGAGTTTGCGGAAACTTTCCAGCAGTTGCTGGCTGTCGAGGCCGGCGTTCGGCCCCAGGTCCCACTCGACCTTCAACGCATCGCGCCCAAGCTTCGCCGCCCAGTAATGATCGGCAATCACCGCCACGCCCGTGGGCACCTGCACCACTTTATGCACGCCCGGCACCGCCAGCGCTTCGGCGCCTTCGAAAGACTTGACGCTGCCACCGAACACCGGCGAACGGGCGACCATGGCCGTCATCAAGCCGTCGAACTGCACGTCCATGCCGAACTTGGCGCGTCCGGTGATTTTCTCCGGGGTGTCCAGGCGCTTGGTGGGTTTGCCGATGACTTTCCAATCCTTGGCGTCCTTGAACGTGATCGACGCCGGATCCGGCACTGGCAGCTTGCCGGCGTCATCCGCGAGCTCGCCGTAGGTCGCACGTTTGTCGCCGGCAACCACCACGCCTGATTCGGTATGAATCTCGGAGGGCGCGACGTTGAAGCGCTTGGCGGCCGCCTGGATCAGCATCAAGCGCGCCGCCGCGCCGGCCTGCCGATAGCGGTCGAATTCCATCCAGGTCGAGGTCGAGCCACCGGTGATCTGCATCCCGCCGAACCCCGGCATGCCGTAGTCCGCCGCCGAGGCAGGTGAATGCTCGACGCGAATCTTCGACCAGTCGGCGTCCAGCTCTTCGGCAATCAACATGGTCAAGCCAGTCCAGATGCCCTGGCCCATTTCCGAATGGCCAAGCAGCACGGTGACGGTGTTGTCATTACCGATGCGCAGGAAAGCATTCGGTGCAAAAACATTGCCTTCATTCTCCGCCCCCAGGGCAAAGCGATGAGCGCCGGGGATGACGAACGCCACCACCAGACCCGCGCCCAAGGCGGCGCTGCCCTTAAGGAAACTGCGGCGTGACACGGGGTTGAAGCTGTTCATATCCAGACTCCCTTCAACGTGGCATCAACCGATCTCGGCGGCGCGTTTGACCGCGGCACGGATCCTTGGGTAGGTGCCGCAGCGGCAGATGTTGCCGGAGAGCGCCTGATCGATGTCGCTGTCGGTGGGCTTGGGGATCTTGGCCAGCAACGCGGCGGCGGACATGATTTGTCCGGACTGGCAGTAACCGCACTGCACCACGTCAAGTTCGGCCCAGGCTTGTTGCACCGGGTGTGAGCCGTCGGTGGAGAGGCCTTCGATGGTGAGGATTTTTTGGCCGTGGGCGACTGCCGTGGCGGGTGTGATGCAGGAGCGCAGTGGTGCGCCTTCGACATGTACGGTGCAGGCGCCGCACTGGGCCATGCCGCAACCGAATTTGGTCCCGGTGAGGTGCGCGACATCGCGCAGGACCCAGAGCAATGGCATGTCTGCGGGGACATCAAGCTCTTGGTCTTTGCCGTTGATGTTCAGGGTCAGCATTGTGAATTTCCTCAGACTCACGGTGTTCTGGAGGGGCGTCGCTGTGGTGATGGAGATGCTTGCGCGCTTGGGTTATCCATACAGCTAAGCGCAAAATGCCGGGGGAGACGGGTTCATCGACCATCGGTCACGGGTCGGGATTGGTGGGGGTCGGGATTGGGATTGGGATTGGGATTGGGGGTATATCCGTTTTTGCGGTAACGGCGGCTATTGGTTCCGCCCTGACGGCGGGTCACTTGGAGAAGCGCCAAGTAACCAAGCGCTTTTGCCCCTGACGTTCGGTGCCTC
>NZ_JANUCB010000012.1:0-237998 GCF_024809425.1 Pseudomonas sp. JAI111
CCGGTTTTTTAGATGTGTTTGCTCGCACGAACATCATCAATCAAATCGGCGTTCTTGTTTCTGTGTTTCCCGGGATTTCGTGAAGAACCTTTTTTTTGGGGCAATTTCCGACAACGGCTTTCCCCATCTCCTCGGGCATTCACAGCATCGTCCGGCATAAACCTCTTTGAGTTGCTCGTAGCCTTGGCACTGCTTTCACTCAAAGGATTGGACAATGAACCACTATTCGCTCAAGGCATTACTTCTCGCTCTTTTGCCCCTGACCCTGCAGGCATGCACCACACCCTCTGCGCCGACAGGGATAGAACGCAGCCTGCTGCTTCAAAGCAGCACTTCCTGGGACGGCACGCGTTACGTTCACTACCCCGACACCGCGCCAGAACTGTCCCTGCTCAAACTCAAGATACCGGCCAACACCGAACTTCAATGGCACACTCACCCCATCCCCAACGCGGCGTACATTCTTGCCGGCGAGCTGACCATTGAAAGCAGGGACAGCGGTCAGACTCGACGCTACAAGCAAGGCGAGGCATTGGCCGAAATGGTCAACATTACTCATCGCGGGAAAACCGGTGACGAGCCGGTCGAACTTATTGTGTTCTATGCTGGCAGCGAGGGCATTCCATTATCGGAGTAATCCTCGCTGCCCACAGGGAGTCTGAATGCGGCCATTTTTAATGTTTATGCTGCTGTCTTTGGCTTTTCCCGTAATGGCCCAGATTTACAAATACACCGATGCCGACGGCAACACCGCCTATAGCAATCAGCCGCCTGATGGCGTCGCGGCGCAGGCGGTCGACTTGCCTCCGCTTAACAGCGTCGAGCCCCAGCGCTCTTCTGCGCCGCCCAGCGAAGCCTTGAGCAGCCAACAGCCTCATAGCGCTTACGAGGTGCTGGAGCTCACTGGCTTGCCCACAGATGAGGCGTTGCGCGCCAATAACGGCACTTTCACCGTCAGCGTCATGATCAAACCGCGGCTTCAAGCGCCGCACCTGCTGAGGCTGCTGCTTGATGATCAGCCTTACGGCCAAGCGAGCAATGTGCCGATCCTGCAACTGGTCAATATTGATCGCGGCACGCACAGCCTTGCAGTGCAGGTCATCGACGGAGAAAACATCGTGCAGCAAAGTTCCAGCGTGACCTTCACCGTGCAACGGGTGCACAAGCCGTGAGGCTATGGCTTCTGCTCGCCTGCTTGTGTGCCCTGCCAGCGGCGGCCGAGGTTTTCACCTACGTCGACGCCCAAGGCAATCGTGTCTACACCGACCAGCCAGGCTCCGGCAGCGCCAAATGCGTACCGCTGGCAACAAGCAACCGCATGTCCGCCAAACCCGGCGGCGTAGCACCGGTGATCGCTGGCAAGAAGACGGACACAACGCCGCTGTTTCACTACGACATGCTCAGAATACTGGTGCCAGAGCCCGACGCCACGGTCCGCAACAACGCCGGCGAGCTGATCGTCAGTGTCACCAGCGAACCCGGTCTGCAACACGGGCATCGCTACCGTTTGCTGCTCGATGGTCAACCCACCGCCGAACCAGGGCCGAGCCCGGTATTCGCCCTGAATAACATCGACCGTGGCAGCCACAATCTCTCAGTGGAAATCCTCGACGAGCAAGGCCGCACTGTCGAACGCACCGCCAACCAGCCCTTCCACTTGCTGCGTATCTCCCTGGCGCAAAAACGCCAAGTCAAACCCTGCGTCCTCGCCGACTACGGCCAACGACCGGAATGTCCGCTCAAGGACAAACCTGAAGAAGAAAAAAATCCCTTCTTGCGTTTCTTCTAACCTCGTTCAGGTTTGCGCACTATATTGGTGCAATAGATTGCACCGTACTCACATCGCATCCCATTTTGGTTCGAAACTACCCGCAAAAGCTGGCAGAACGCCACGCAAACGAGCGTCAAACGCCCGTTTCAGGCCTTAAACGCTTCTTTTCGGAGCCTTGGTTTGGTTTTTGCATTTTCCTCGTATCGGCGCGTTATTCATGCGCATGCCCTGCTCCAAAAGAGGTCCTGATGACCATTAGCGACGCACTGCATCGACTGCTACTCGACAACCTGACCACCGCCACCATCCTGCTCGACGCCGACCTGCGCCTCGAGTACATGAACCCGGCGGCGGAAATGCTCCTGGCCATCAGCGGCCAGCGCAGCCATGGGCAGTTCATCAGTGAGTTGTTCACCGAATCCACCGAAGCGCTGAATTCCTTGCGCCAGGCGGTGGAGCAGGCGCACCCCTTTACCAAGCGCGAAGCGATGCTCACTGCCCTCACCGGCCAGACACTGACGGTCGACTATGCGGTGACGCCAATCCTCGCCAACGGCGACACCATGCTGCTGCTCGAAGTCCATCCCCGTGACCGCTTGCTGCGGATCACCAAGGAAGAGGCGCAGCTGTCCAAGCAGGAAACCAGCAAGATGCTGGTGCGCGGCCTCGCCCACGAAATCAAGAATCCACTGGGCGGCATTCGCGGGGCAGCGCAATTGCTCGCCCGTGAGCTGCCCGAAGAAAGCCTGCGCGATTACACCAACGTGATCATTGAAGAGGCCGACCGCCTGCGTAATCTCGTTGACCGCATGCTCGGCTCCAACAAGCTGCCGTCGCTGGCCATGTGCAACATCCACGAAGTGCTGGAACGCGTCTCTCATCTGGTGGAAGCCGAAAGCCAGGGCTGCATCACGCTGGTGCGCGACTACGACCCAAGCATTCCCGACGTATTGATCGATCGCGAACAAATGATCCAGGCGGTCCTGAACATCGTGCGCAACGCGATGCAAGCCATCAGCAGCCAGAACGAGCTGCGTCTGGGCCGCATCAGCTTGCGCACCCGCGCCATGCGCCAGTTCACCATCGGCCACGTGCGCCATCGCCTGGTGACCAAGATCGAAATCATCGACAACGGCCCCGGCATTCCCGCGGACCTGCAAGAAACCATCTTCTTCCCCATGGTCAGCGGCCGCCCGGACGGTACCGGGCTGGGCCTGGCCATTACCCAGAACATCATCAGCCAGCACCAGGGCTTGATCGAGTGTGACAGCCACCCAGGCCACACCACCTTCTCGATCTTTCTGCCACTGGAACAAGGAGCCACATCGACATGAGCCGTAGTGAAACCGTGTGGATCGTCGATGACGACCGTTCTATCCGTTGGGTCCTGGAAAAAGCCTTGCAGCAAGAAGGCATGACCACGCAAAGCTTCGACAGCGCCGATGGCGTGATGAGCCGCCTGGCGCGCCAGCAGCCGGACGTGATCATCTCCGACATCCGCATGCCCGGCGCCAGCGGTCTGGACCTTCTGGCACGGATTCGCGAGCAACACCCACGGCTGCCGGTGATCATCATGACCGCGCACTCCGACCTGGACAGCGCTGTCGCGTCCTATCAGGGCGGCGCGTTTGAATACCTGCCGAAGCCATTCGACGTTGACGAAGCAGTCTCCCTGGTCAAGCGCGCCAACCAGCACGCCCAGGAGCAGCAAGGCCTGGAAGTCCCGGTCGCCCTGACCCGCACCCCGGAAATCATCGGTGAAGCACCGGCAATGCAGGAAGTGTTTCGTGCCATCGGGCGCTTGAGCCACTCCAACATCACCGTGCTGATCAACGGCGAGTCCGGGACCGGTAAAGAGCTGGTGGCCCACGCCCTGCACCGCCACAGCCCCCGTGCGGCGTCGCCTTTTATTGCGCTGAACATGGCGGCGATCCCCAAGGACCTGATGGAATCCGAGTTGTTCGGCCATGAAAAAGGCGCGTTCACCGGTGCGGCGAACCTGCGTCGCGGTCGCTTTGAGCAGGCGGACGGCGGCACCCTGTTCCTCGATGAAATCGGTGACATGCCGGCCGATACCCAGACCCGTTTGCTGCGCGTACTGGCCGATGGCGAGTTCTACCGCGTCGGGGGTCATGTACCGGTGAAGGTCGATGTGCGAATCATCGCCGCAACCCACCAGAATCTGGAAACCCTGGTACACGCCGGGAAATTCCGTGAGGACTTGTTCCACCGCCTCAATGTGATCCGCATTCATATTCCAAGGCTGTCGGACCGTCGCGAAGACATCCCGACCCTCGCCAAGCACTTCCTCAGCCGCGCGGCGCAAGAGCTGGCGGTGGAGCCGAAGCTGCTCAAAAGCGAAACCGAGGAATACCTGAAGAACTTGCCGTGGGGCGGCAACGTTCGCCAGCTGGAAAACACCTGCCGCTGGATCACGGTGATGGCATCGGGTCGCGAAGTGCACATCAGCGACCTGCCGCCAGAGCTGTTGAACCTGCCGCAGGATTCGGCGCCAGTGACCAACTGGGAGCAAGCGCTGCGCCAGTGGGCTGACCAGGCGTTGGCTCGCGGTCAATCGAGTCTGCTCGACAGCGCCGTGCCGGCATTCGAGCGAATCATGATCGAAACCGCCCTCAAACACACCGCCGGCCGCCGCCGCGATGCCGCCGTGCTGCTGGGTTGGGGACGCAATACCCTGACGCGCAAGATCAAGGAATTGGGGATGAAGGTCGATGGCGCGGATGAGGATGAGGGGGAAGAGGGTTAACTTTTACCGATCGTTCCCATGCTCTGCGTGGGAATGCAGCCCGGGACGCTCCGCGTCCCTGCCGAAGCGGACGCAGAGCGTCCATTGAGGCATTCCCACGCGGGAGCGTGGGAACGATCAACAGCCTTCCGTGCACCGCAGCAATGCACCGTGAACCGCAATCGAGCACGGCAACAGCCCCTGAATCCCGCCAGCTTTCGCAATCAAACCCGTATGAAATAAACACGAAAGCCCCGTATTACGGGGCTTTCAGCGTTTCAGCGCGGCTTTCTGTTTCAACTTGTTAAAACCTGGCACGCCCCCTGCAATAGTCCATTCAGTGATTCAGTTCACTACCCGGTTTCGGGGACCTTGGTACAGGCAGGCCGGGGATTCCCCTCTTTACATCGGGCTCACAACGCACTTGCGACGAGCCCAAACAGTTTTGGGGCCCTTGATACAGGCAGGTCAGGGGTTCCTTCTTTACACCGGGCTTGCGACGCAATGCGCAAGCCCCGCCGTTTTGGGAACCTTGGTACAGGCAGGCCGGGGATTCCCTCTTTTATTGCTCTCGGAGATGGATCTCCAGCCGCCAGCGGCCATCGACCTCGCTACCGGCCCAATCGCCCTGCAGTGGCCGGGCCGCCACCACCGTCAGCAACAACCCTCCATCACTCAAGCGCGTCCGCCAGTTCAAGACCTTGTCGTTGATTTTGAGCTGACCTTTCTGCGCCTTGCCTTCAGCCTCGAACAGCAGCCCGAGGCTGCCGTCCACAAACTCGCCGTGGGACTTGGGTTCGTTGTTGAACCACACCACCAGCCCATCGCCCGAGACCTCGACCTGTTGCAGTTCGCTGGGGTCGGGCGTCGTCAGACGGCCGATCATCAAACCCACCATCAGTCCGACAATCGCCAGTGAAGCCATCACGCGCGGTAATAGTTTCGAACGTGTATCGGCTGGCGGCGTAGAATGCCGCTCATCTTTACCTTCGGAGCCGTGCATGTTTCACGTCATCCTTTTCCAACCAGAAATTCCGCCGAATACCGGCAACGTTATCAGGCTGTGCGCCAACAGTGGCTGCCACCTGCATTTGATCGAACCGCTGGGCTTCGAGATGGACGACAAGCGTCTGCGCCGGGCCGGCCTCGATTACCACGAGTATGCCACCTTGCAACGCCATGCCGACCTTGCCAGTTGCCTGGAGAGCCTTGGCCATCCTCGCGTGTTCGCGTTCACCACCAAAGGCTCGCGTCCGTTCCACGATGCCAGTTTTGCCGAGGGTGACGCCTTCCTGTTCGGCCCGGAAAGCCGTGGCTTGCCAGCCGAGGTACTCGATGCCCTGCCCGGCGAACAACGCCTGCGCCTGCCGATGCGCGAAGGCTGCCGCAGCCTGAACCTGTCGAACACCGTGGCGGTTGCCGTGTACGAAGGCTGGCGCCAGCTCGGGTTCAAATAACCTCGAGGCCTGATCGTTCCCACGCTCTGCGTGGGAATGCAGCCCGTGACGCTCCGCGTCACTGGACGCGGAGCGTCCCTAGAGGCATTCCCACGCAGAGCGTAGGAACGATCATCTCCCGCCCAAGAAAAAAGCGCCCGTTACGGCGCTTTTTTTGTTACTGCATCGAACGCTTATTGAACGGTCGGGGTCTCGCCCGCGGCCTGCATGCGCTGCAGTTCTTGTGCGTACAGCGCGTCGAAGTTCACCGGAGCCAGCATCAGGGCCGGGAACGAACCGCGGGTCACCAGGCTGTCCAGGGTCTCGCGAGCGTACGGGAACAGAATGTTCGGGCAGAACGCGCCGAGGGTGTGGCTCATCGAAGCGTCGTCCAGGTTCTTGATCAGGAAGATCCCGGCCTGTTGCACTTCAGCGATGAACGCCACTTCGTCGCCGTTTTTCACGGTCACGGACAAAGTCAGCACCACTTCGTGGAAGTCGCTTTCCAGCGCCTTCTGGCGGGTGTTCAGATCCAGACCGACGCTCGGTTCCCACTGCTGGCGGAAGATTGCCGGGCTTTTTGGGGCTTCGAAGGACAAGTCACGTACGTAGATGCGCTGCAAGGAGAATTGCGGTGCGGTTTCTTCTTCGCTAGCTGCAGTGTTCTGTTGGTCAGTCATCTCAGATCCTTTCTGATCTTGGGGTCTTATAGGGAAGGCGCTCAGGCCTTGAGCATGGCGTCGAGCTTACCGGCGCGCTCAAGCGCAAACAAATCATCACAACCGCCAATGTGGCGTTCGCCGATCCAGATTTGCGGCACGGACGTACGTCCGGCCTTCTGGGCCATGGCGGCACGCACCTGCGGCTTGCCATCGACCTTGATCTCTTCGAAGGCCACGCCTTTGTTCTCGAGCAGGTACTTGGCTCGCGAGCAGTAAGGGCAGTAATCGCTGGAATAGACGATGACGTTGCTCATATCACTTCACCAACGGCAGGTTGTCGCCTTTCCAGCTGGAAATACCGCCGGACAGCTTGGCGGCAGTGAAGCCGGATTTCATCAGTTCGCGGGCGTGGGTGCCGGCGGTCTGGCCCAGGGCGTCGACCAGGATGATGGTCTTGGCCTTGTGCTTTTCCAGTTCGCCGATGCGCGCCGCCAGTTTGTCGTGCGGAATGTTCAACGCGCCAACAATGTGACCGGCGGCGAAATCCTTGACCGAACGAATATCAACCACGATGCCCGCGTCCTTGTTGACCAGGCCGGTCAGCTCACCGGTACTCAGGCTGCGGCCGCCGCCTTGCATCTGATAAGCGATCAGCAACGCCAGCAGTACGACGAAGATACCGACGAGCAGATAGTGGTTAGTGGCAAATTCAATCAGGTGAGCAACCATCGAAGGAGGTTCCAGGGCGTTAAAATGTCGGCCAGTATACACAGCCCCTATGGTGGGCCAAACCCCGTCCGGCGGTGACGCCGCAGGAACTTCGCTTTAAACTGCCACTCCCTTTTCCATCGCCCTCTTTTAATTCAGCCACGAGTGGAATCCATGACTACCACGCCTAAACCTTTGGTCCTGATTATTCTCGACGGCTTCGGTCACAGTGAGAGCCCTGAATCCAATGCCGTATTTGCGGCGAAGAAGCCCGTACTGGACCGCTTGTGGGCCACTGTGCCGAACGGCCTGATCTCGGGCAGCGGCATGGACGTCGGCTTGCCGGACGGCCAGATGGGCAACTCCGAAGTCGGCCACATGAACCTCGGCGCCGGCCGCGTGGTGTATCAGGACTTCACACGCGTGACCAAATCGATCCGCGACGGTGAGTTTTTCGAGAACCCGACCATCTGCGCAGCCGTCGATAAAGCCGTCGCCGCCGGTAAAGCCGTGCACTTCATGGGCCTGCTGTCCGATGGCGGCGTTCACAGTCACCAGGACCACCTGGTGGCCATGGCCGAACTGGCTTTCAAGCGCGGCGCTGAAAAAATCTACCTGCACGCCTTCCTCGATGGCCGTGACACGCCGCCCAAAAGCGCGCAGTCGTCCATCGAACTGCTCGACGCGACCTTCCAGGCGCTAGGCAAAGGCCGAATCGCCAGCATCATCGGCCGTTATTTCGCCATGGACCGCGACAACCGTTGGGATCGCGTTGCCCAGGCCTACAACCTGATTGTCGATGGCAACGGTGAATTCAACGCCGCCACCGCACAGGAAGGCCTGCAAGCCGCGTACGAGCGTGGCGAGAGCGACGAATTCGTCAAAGCCACTTCCATCGGCGAACCGGTGAAAGTCGAAGACGGTGACGCCGTGGTGTTCATGAACTTCCGCGCCGACCGCGCCCGCGAGCTGACCCGTGTGTTCGTCGAAGACGACTTCAAGGAATTCGAGCGTGCACGCCAGCCGAAACTGGCCGGCTTCGTCATGCTGACCCAATACGCCGCCAGCATTCCTGCGCCATCGGCCTTCGCTGCGGGCAGCCTGGAAAATGTGCTGGGCGATTACCTGGCGAAGAACGGCAAGACCCAACTGCGCATCGCCGAAACCGAGAAATATGCCCACGTGACCTTCTTCTTCTCCGGCGGTCGTGAAGAACCGTTCCCGGGCGAAGAGCGCATCCTGATCCCGTCGCCAAAAGTCGCCACCTATGACTTGCAGCCCGAGATGAGCGCCCCGGAAGTCACTGACCGCATCGTCGACGCCATTGAAAACCAGCGCTACGACGTGATCGTGGTCAACTACGCCAACGGCGACATGGTCGGCCACAGCGGTGTGTTCGATGCCGCGGTCAAAGCCGTTGAATGCCTGGATCTGTGCGTCGGCCGCATTGTCGAGGCCCTGGAAAAGGTTGGCGGCGAAGCGCTGATCACCGCCGACCACGGCAACGTCGAGCAAATGTCCGACGCCTCCACCGGTCAGGCCCACACCGCCCACACCACCGAGCCGGTGCCGTTCATTTATGTCGGCAAACGTGATTTCAAGGTGCGCGATGGCGGCGTACTGGCGGATGTCGCGCCGACCATGCTGATGTTGATGGGCTTGGAGAAACCGGCGGAAATGACTGGTACGTCGATTCTGGTGTAAGAGATTACCTCAAACACCACCAAACCCTGTGGGAGCGAGCTTGCTCGCGATAGCATCCTGACAGTCAACATCAGTGTTGAATGTTAAGACGCCATCGCGAGCAAGCTCGCTCCCACATTGGTTTGTGGGGTTTTTGAGGACTAAAACCTACTGTCCCTTCTTCCAGTCATCACACAGCCCCAATTGGGCATTTTTTTTGCGGCGCTTGGCGGGCATACTAGGCCGTCCCTTTCCCTGGTATCACCCGCCTCTATGCTTCGCGTCCTGATAGCCCTCGCTCTGACCTGCCTGCTCCAACCGGCCTTTGCTGACGAGCGCGCGCAAACCCAACAACAGTTGGACGCTACGCGTCAGGACATTGCCGAGCTGAAAAAAATGCTGGGCAAGCTGCAGGAAGAAAAATCCGGTGTGCAGAAGGACCTCAAGGGCACCGAGACCGAGATGGGCAAGCTCGAGAAGCAGGTCGAAACCCTGCAAAAAGAGCTGAAGAAAAGTGAATCCGAGCTGCAGCGACTCGATGGTGAGAAAAAAAAACTCCAGAGCGCACGCGTTGAACAGCAACGACTGATCGCCATTCAGGCCCGCGCGGCCTATCAGAACGGCCGCCAGGAGTACTTGAAGCTGCTGCTCAACCAGCAGAATCCGGAAAAATTCGCCCGCACCCTCACCTATTACGATTACCTGAGCCAGGCTCGCCTGGAGCAGCTGAAGAATTTCAACGAAACCTTGCGCCAGCTGGCCAATGTAGAAAAAGACATCAACCTGCAACAGGCGCAATTGCTGGTGCAGAAAAGCAGCCTGGACAGCCAGCGCGATGAACTCGACAAGGTTCGCAAGGAGCGCCAGCAAGTCCTGGCCAAGCTCAGCGATGACGTGAAGGCGCGCGATCAGAAACTCGCCGCCCGCGAGCAAGATCAGGCAGACCTGTCTAAAGTCCTTAAAACCATCGAAGAAACCCTGGCTCGCCAGGCTCGAGAGGCTGAAGAAGCGCGACAAAAAGCGCTGATCGCCCAGCAGGAAGCCGAAAAAAAGCGTTTACGTGAGGCCCAGGCGGCTGCAGACGCAGAGACCACCGACGCCCCACGCAAACCTGTTAAATCGACACCTGGCGCGCTGGTTTCAAGTTCAGGCGAAACCTTTGGCGGTCCTTTTGCGTCCTCCCGGGGAAAACTTCCCTGGCCTGTTGATGGTCGACTGTTGGCACGCTTTGGCGAAACCCGTGGCGACGATTCCCGGACCAAGTGGGACGGCGTGATGATCAGCGCTCCCGCCGGTAGCCAGGTCCATGCCGTGCATGGCGGTCGTGTGGTGTTTGCCGATTGGTTGCGTGGTGCCGGGCTGCTGGTGATCCTCGACCACGGCAACGGATTTTTGAGTCTTTATGGTCACAACCAGACGCTGCTCAAGTCTGCGGGTGACGTGGTAAAAGCCGGTGAGTCCATCTCCACTGTCGGCAACAGTGGCGGGCAGGACACGCCAGCGCTGTATTTCGCTATTCGTCAGCAGGGTCACCCGAGTGATCCGGCGCAATGGTGCCGCGCGCAAGGATAGGCGTTGAGTCACCTACATTAGGAGTTCGTTCGACATGCTGCATTTGTCCCGCCTTACCTCGCTGGCCCTGACGATCGCCCTGGTGATCGGCGCGCCTCTGGCGTTCGCCGCTCAACCTGCCCCGGCTGTCGCGCCTGCGGGCACCGCTGCGACCACCAAGGCGCCATTGCCTCTGGAAGAGTTGCGCACCTTTGCCGAGGTCATGGATCGGATCAAGGCAGCCTATGTCGAACCGGTGGACGACAAGACCCTGCTGGAAAACGCCATCAAGGGCATGCTCAGCAATCTCGATCCACACTCCGCCTACCTGGGCCCGGAAGACTTTGCTGAATTGCAGGAAAGCACCAGCGGCGAATTCGGCGGCCTGGGCATCGAAGTCGGCGCCGAAGACGGCTTCATCAAAGTGGTTTCGCCCATCGATGACACCCCGGCCTCCAAGGCTGGCATTCAGGCGGGCGACTTCATCGTCAAGATCAACGGCCAGCCGACTCGCGGCCAGAGCATGACCGAAGCCGTGGACAAGATGCGCGGCAAGATCGGCCAGAAAATCACCCTGACTCTGGTTCGCGACGGTGGCACGCCGTTCGACGTAGTCCTGACTCGCGCGATCATTCAGGTGAAGAGCGTGAAGGCCCAGCTGCTGGAGTCGGGCTACGGCTACATCCGCATCACCCAGTTCCAGGTCAAGACCGGCGAAGAGGTCTCCAAGGCCCTGGCCAAGTTGCGCAAGGACAACGGCAAGAAGCTCAACGGCATCATTCTCGACCTGCGCAACAACCCGGGAGGCGTCCTGCAAGCGGCGGTGGAAGTGGTCGACCATTTCATCACCAAGGGCCTGATCGTTTACACCAAGGGCCGCATCGCCAACTCCGAGCTGCGCTTCTCCGCCACTGGCAAAGACGAAAGCGAAGCCGTGCCGATGGTTGCGCTGATCAACGGCGGCAGCGCCTCGGCCTCGGAAATTGTTGCCGGTGCCTTGCAGGATCAGAAACGCGCAGTCGTCATGGGCACCACCAGTTTCGGCAAGGGCTCGGTGCAAACCGTGCTGCCGCTGAACAACGACCGCGCACTGAAGATCACCACGGCGCTGTACTACACGCCGAACGGCCGCTCGATCCAGGCTCAGGGCATCGTCCCGGACATCGAAGTGCGCAAGGCCAAGATCACCAGCGAACAGGACGGCGAGTACTTCAAGGAAGCCGATCTGCAAGGTCACCTGGGCAATGGCAACGGCGGTGCCGACAAGCCGACCAGCTCCGGCAGCAAAGCCAAGGCCATGCCCCAGGATGATGACTACCAACTGGCTCAGGCGTTGAGCCTGCTCAAAGGGCTGAGCATCACCTCCGGCCGCTGAGATGCGCCTGCGGTTGCTGATCGGTCTGTTGTGTTGTCTGGCGGGAGCTGCTCATGCAGCGCCCGCCCCTCAAAAGGCCTACATCACTCTGATCATTGATGACCTGGGGCAGAACCTGCCCCGGGATCGCCGTGTGCTGGCCCTGCCTGGCCCTGTGACCACGGCAATCATGCCCGACACTCCCCATGCCACCGAATTTGCCCGCGAGGCCTATCGCGCCGGCAAGATCGTCATTCTGCACATGCCCATGGACCCGGCCACCGGCCCATTCGCCTGGCACCCCGACTTGCCCATCGACGAGCTGGAAAAACGCCTGAACGCAGCGTTCAAGGTCGTGCCCTACACCGCGGGCATCAACAATCACATGGGCAGTCGCATGACGGCACAACCGGCCGCCATGGCCTGGTTGATGGCGGATTTGCAGCGCCGGCACAAGTTCTTTGTCGACAGCCGCACCAGCGCGCAGACAGTCGGGGCTGCCGAGGCACAGAAGATCGGATTGGCGAGCGTTTCACGGGATGTGTTTCTGGACGATGAGCGAACTGAAGCGGCGATCCTGACGCAGTTGCAGACGGCGATCAGTTTGGCGCACAAGCAGGGCTCGGCGGTGATGATCGGGCATCCGTACCCGCAGACACTGGCCGTGCTGGAGCGCGAGTTGCCCAGGCTGAAAGCTCAAGGGATTGAGTGGATCGACATCAAGCAGATGATCAGCGTGCGCAGCAATCGCGCGACGGCTGCGCATGGAAAGGACGGCGTGTACCGCTAATCCGCAACAACACAAAACCACTGTGGGAGCGGGCTTGCTCGCGAATGCGATGTGTCAGTCAACATCATTGCTGCCTGATACACCGCATTCGCGAGCAAGCCCGCTCCCACATTTGATTGTGCATGGCACAAATCCAGTGCTGGCCGTTAGAGATACCGCGCCATGATTTCATCCACGACGCCTTCCTTGCGCAGTTGATCCAGTGCCGCCTGTAGCCTGGCGACCACGTCATCCGGTACATCCTTGTTCAAAGCCAGGTACAACTCCGCGCTGTTGAAGCGCAACACCGTCTTGAGGCCGTTAACCCCTTCCTGGCGCGCCAGATAACGACCGGCCGGATCACCTGTCGCCCACAAATCAATCTGGCCACTCTCCAGCTTTTTCGCGTTGTCCTGATCGCGCAGCACCACAATCGGATTCAACCCTTGCTTGGCCAGCGTCTCGGCGATTGCGTCACCCTTGTACGCGCCGATCTTGTATTTGCGCGCCTGATCGAGCGACTCGATGCTGATCTTGCTGTCGTCCTTGGCCAGCATGATCCAGTCATCCGGGCCAATCGGGCCGACCCACTTGAAGAGCTTTTCGCGATCCGGCAAGCGCGCCATCACGAACACGCCGTAACCGGGTTTTTCAAGGGCGAGTTTGTAGATTCGCTCCCAAGGGAAACGCAGCGTCAAGCTGTAGGAGACTTCGGCGCGCTTGAACATCGCACGGACAATGTCGACGGCGATGCCGTTGATGTTCTCGTCCTGAGCGAAATTCTTGCCGTTCTTCGCCATGTTGTACGGCGGGAAATTTTCTGTCAGCAACACCAGGTCGGTGGAGGGACTTTCTTCGGCGTGCACGCCATTGATGAGCAATAGCGAAGCGCTGGCGAGGGCAAGAAGCAGGCGTTTGATCATGTCAGGCTACCGGAATCCATGGCGTGCCCAAGAGTGCCTTGAGCCTGCGATGATGTCTACTGGCACTTTGATAACACTGCTATCCGAACTGCAGAGCACAAGAGCTTCGCTGAGGTAAATAGTTACCGCCACTCCCCACCCTGCCCCTGATTAATTAGTGATGACCGGCAACAGCCTGGTTTTCCAGTCACGTATTCAGAGGCACCTCGCAAGCAGTCGGTCGCCTGGCAACTGCACCGCATCGCTTATGACAAGTCGGGACAAGCGTCCGAACCCAGGATTGACGTGCTCAGCCGCGTGATTGAGGCGCAACAAGCCACATCAGCCGGGGCCGACGCGGCTCGTTGACAACGTTATCGCATGACGATGCCGCGATGCGCCATGTAGGCCTTGGCTTCCTGCACGGTGTATTCGCCGAAGTGGAAAATGCTCGCCGCCAACACCGCGCTGGCGTGGCCTTCGAGAATGCCGTCGGCCAAGTGCTGCAGGTTGCCGACGCCGCCAGAGGCAATCACCGGGATGCCCAGCGCGTCGCTGATGGCGCGGGTGACACCCAGGTCGAAGCCGTTTTTCATGCCGTCCTGGTCCATGCTGGTCAGCAGGATTTCGCCGGCACCGAGGCCTTCCATTTTCTTCGCCCACTCAACGGCATCGAGGCCGGTAGGTTTGCGACCGCCGTGCGTGAAGATCTCCCAGCGCGGGGTTTCACCCGGTCCCGAGACCTTCTTCGCGTCGATGGCGACGACGATGCACTGCGAGCCGAAATGCTGGGCAGCCTCGCCAACGAATTCCGGGTTGAACACCGCCGCGGTGTTGATCGAGACCTTGTCCGCGCCGGCATTGAGCAGGTTACGGATATCCTGCACGGTGCGTACGCCGCCGCCCACGGTCAGCGGGATGAACACCTGGCTGGCCATGCGCTCGACGGTATGCAGCGTGGTGTCGCGACCGTCGACGCTGGCGGTGATGTCGAGGAAGGTAATCTCGTCGGCACCTTGCTCGTCGTAGCGACGGGCAATTTCCACCGGGTCGCCGGCATCACGAATATTCTCGAACTTGACGCCCTTGACCACCCGGCCGTTGTCCACGTCCAGGCAAGGGATGATGCGTTTGGCCAGGGCCATGCTTAATCTCCGATTAAGAGTTGCAAGCTTCAAGCTTCAAGCTGCAAGAAAGAGCGGACCGCAGTCACGCTTCTAACTTGCAGCTTGTAGCTTACAGCTTGGAGCTGGTCGCGTAGCTATCGCAGAAAGCCTGAGCTTCTGCCACATCCAGCGTGCCCTCATAAATCGCGCGGCCCGTGATTGCGCCGATGATGCCTGGCGCCTTGGCGTCGAGCAGCGACTTGATGTCACCCAGATTGTGGATACCGCCGGAAGCGATCACCGGAATGCGCGTGGCAGCAGCCAGCGCAGCCGTGAACGGAACGTTGCAGCCCTGCATCATGCCGTCTTTGGCGATGTCGGTATAAACGATCGCAGACACGCCGTCGGCTTCGAATTGCTTGGCCAGGTCGATCACCTGAACGGTGCTGATTTCAGCCCAGCCGTCGGTGGCGACGAAGCCGTCCTTGGCGTCCAGGCCAACGATCACTTTGCCCGGGAACGCGCGGCAGGCTTCGGCTACGAAGGCCGGATCTTTCACGGCTTTGGTGCCGATGATGACGTAGCTCACGCCCGCTTTGACGTAGTGCTCGATGGTTTCCAGGGAGCGGATACCGCCGCCGATCTGGATCGGCAGGTTCGGGTAGCGCTTGGCAATCGCGGTAACGACTTCGCCGTTGACCGGCTGGCCTTCGAAAGCACCGTTCAGGTCGACCAGATGCAGACGGCGGCAACCGCCTTCCACCCACTTGGCAGCCATGCTCACCGGGTCATCGGAGAACACTGTGGAATCTTCCATGCGGCCCTGGCGCAGACGAACACAGGCACCGTCCTTGAGATCGATAGCGGGAATAATAAGCATGCTTTTCCTTCGTCAAAGAGCTGCAAGTTGCAAGCGACAAGCTGCAAGCGTGCGGCGACCAATTCTTGCAGCTTGAAGCTTTCGGCTTACAGCTGCTTCTATTCTTTCTCGAGCGCCCACAAGTCGCTTTCGATGCTTTCGAACCTCTCTTTGAGGTGCGTCTGCACATCGAAAATCGCCCTGTTGTAATAATGCGGCGCAATTTCACGGGTAAACAGCTCAAGGATTTCAGCCGCTTCGAACGAACCCAGGTCCAGTTCGAAGCGATCTTCCATGAAGCGTTTGATCTTCTGGTTCGCCTCGTTCTCCTGTTCGGGAGTGAGGGTCAGGATCGGTGGCTTCTTCTTGGCCATTTACCAGCGACCATCCCACGCGGCGAAGTTCTGCAGCAATTGCAGGCCATGGGTATGGCTCTTCTCCGGGTGGAACTGCACGGCGAAACGCGAGCCATCGGCCAGCGCTGCGGCGAAATCAACACCATAGTGACCGCCACCCACCACCTGCCGCGCATTGCCGGCGGCGATGTAGTAACTGTGCACGAAGTAGAAACGCGCCAGGTCCGGAATGTTGTGCCACAGCGGGTGACTCACCGTCTGTTTCACCTCGTTCCAGCCCATGTGCGGGACTTTCAGGTGTTCGCCGTCTTCATGCAGGTCTTTGCCGAAGAACTTCACCGCGCCCGGGAACAGGCCGATGCAGTCGACGCCATCGTTCTCTTCACTGCTGTCGAGCAAGGCTTGCATGCCGACGCAAATGCCGAGGAACGGACGATCCTGGCTGACTTCGCGCACCAGCGAATCGAAGCCCAGGCGACGGATCTCCGCCATGCAATCGCGAATCGCGCCGACGCCGGGGAAAACCACCCGATCGGCTTCGCGAATCACGTCGGCATCGCTGGTGATCAGGACCTTGCCGGCACCGACATGCTCGAGGGCCTTGGCCACCGAGTGCAGGTTGCCCATGCCGTAATCGATAACCGCGACCGTCTGCATTACAGAACGCCTTTGGTCGACGGCATCTGACCGGCCATGCGGTCATCGAGCTCGACGGCCATGCGCAGGGCGCGGCCGAAAGCCTTGAACACGGTTTCGATCTGGTGGTGGGTGTTGGTGCCGCGCAGGTTGTCGATGTGCAGGCTGACGAGTGCGTGGTTGACGAAGCCCTGGAAGAATTCCTGGAACAGGTCAACGTCGAAGCCGCCAACGGTGGCGCGGGTGTAGGGAACATGCATCTGCAGGCCTGGACGGCCGGAGAAGTCGATCACTACGCGCGACAGCGCTTCATCGAGCGGCACATAGGCGTGACCGTATCGACGGATGCCTTTTTTGTCGCCGATGGCTTTGGCAAAGGCCTGACCCAGGGTGATACCGACGTCTTCCACGGTGTGGTGGTCGTCGATATGCAGGTCGCCCTTGCTGACAATATCCAGGTCGATCAGCCCGTGACGGGCGATCTGGTCCAGCATGTGCTCAAGAAAAGGAACACCGATATCAAATCGGGCCTTTCCGGTGCCATCCAGGTTGATCGAGGCTTTGATCTGGGTTTCCAGAGTGTCGCGCTCGACTGACGCCTTACGTTCGGCCATCACCAGCTCCGCAAAATCATTGGGCGAAAAAGGCAACCATTATAGGGGCGCGGGCGCGAAACAGAAACACGGGAGGCGATATGACTGACGGAGTGAATTCCGTGCTGTCGGGGATAGACATGTCCATACAAGCCGCGGGAAGGGAACACAAAACAAATGTGGGAGCGAGCCTGCTCGCGATAGCAGTGTGTCAGCCACATAAATGTTGGCTGACACTCCATCATCGCGAGCAGGCTCGCTCCCACAGGGGTACTGCGTTTACTTAACTCAGTGGAACAGGACAGCCGTTTTCTGCAGGGTCACCCAAACACCCCAAGCCAACGGAATGCCCACCACCAACCACGCAGCGATCGCAAGCGGCTTGGTGCCCGGCGCGGCTTTCCATTCAAGAACGGTGGTCGCATCGGCACCTTTGTCGTGACCCAGCGCCTGTTCGGCAGCGAGTTCGGCGTCGGTCATGAAGTACTTGTCGGCTACCGGACGCACCATCAGGTTGCACAGGAAACCCAGCACCAGCAGGCCAGCGAGGATGTACAAGGTGATGTCATAAGCCGCGGCACGTTCAACGCCGATGCTCAGCTGATATTCACGCAGGTAGTTCACCAACACCGGACCCAACACGCCCGCCGCAGCCCACGCGGTCAACAGACGACCGTGGATCGCGCCGACCATTTGCGTACCGAACAGGTCCGCCAGGTAAGCCGGCACCGTCGCAAAACCACCGCCGTACATCGACAGGATGATGCAGAACGCCGCCACGAACAGCGCAACGTTGCCCAGGTGACCGAGGTTCGGGATCAGCGCATACAGCGCGAAGCCGAGGGCGAAGAACACGAAGTAGGTGTTTTTGCGACCCAGGTAGTCCGAGAACGAAGCCCAGAAGAACCGGCCACCGATGTTGAACAGGCTCAGCAAACCGGTGAAACCGGCAGCAATCGCCGCAATCGAGGCCAGTTGCGAAGCGTCCAGCTGACCGAACGTAAGGTTGTTGCCCAGCAATTTGCCAGCAAACACTTCCTGCAACAGCGGCGACGCCATGCCAAGGATGCCGATACCGGCGGATACGTTCAGGCACAACACCAGCCACACCAGACGGAATTGCGGGGTTTTCCACGCCACATTCACGTGGACGTGACGATGAGTAATCATCGCGTTCGAAGCTTTTTTCGCCGGGGCGGTCCAGCCTTCAGGCTTCCAGCCGGTAGGCGGAACGCGGTACGACAGTGCGCCACCGATCATGAACACGAAGTAGATCGCGGCCATCACCAGGAAGCTCTGCCACACGCCGACGCTGGTTGGCGAAGCGAAGTGGCCCATCAGGGCAGCGGCCAGCGGAGCACCGACCATCGCGCCACCACCAAACCCCATGATCGCCATGCCGGTGGCCATGCCACGCTTGTCTGGGAACCACTTGATCAAGGTCGAGACCGGCGAGATGTAACCCAGGCCCAGGCCGATACCGCCAATGACCCCGGAGCCGATCCACATCAGCCAGATCTGGTGGGTATACACCCCCAGCGCGGATATCAGCAGACCGCCACACCAGCACAGCGCCGACACAACGCCAGCCTTGCGCGGCCCGGCATGTTCCAGCCAACCGCCCCAGATCGCTGCCGAGCAGCCGAGGAAGATGAAAAACAGGGTGTAAATCCAGCCGAGCATCGAGATCGGCCAGTCGCATTGCGACGAGAAAACCTGCGAGATGAAGCTCATGTCCGGCGCGCAAGCCACTGGAGCGGTCACACCCAGCGCTTTGGACAGTGGCAACCAGAACACCGAAAAGCCATAGGCCATGCCGATGCAGAGGTGGATGGCCAACGCGGCCGGTGGCACCAGCCAACGGTTGAAACCGGGCTTGGCGATGATACGTTCCTTGGACAGGAACGCGGGCTGATCGGCGCTGAGGCCGTCCGCCGTGATGCTCGTTGTCATTATGTATCCCCCAATTATTAGTAGAGTTCGCCAGCCATTCTTCCCCCTCAGCCTTTATGCGCACGCATGGCTGTTTTTTAGGGGAAGCTCCCTTTTGGTGCGACATCACGCCGCAGAAGGACGGACGAACTGACAGAGGTTAACATCTGTACGTGACAGAAAAACCAAAGTGATATCACCTTTTGTCTGTCATCTGTTCTCGTACCACTGAAGGAACCACCATGCCGATCATTGTCGAGCCGCTGAACGAAGCCACTTATCAGGACCAGCAAGATCTGCAGAAGATCTATCGCGATGCCCCGGATTGGCTGTTTGCCCCGTTTTCAGGGGACGTGCAGCTGATTGAAGGCTGCCTGCGCGACGGTTCGCTGATCGCCGGACGCTTCAATGATCGACTGCTCGGCGCGGCTCGTTTGCAACGGCACCCTGGTGTCTGGCACTTGTCCCAAATATGCGTACGAAAAATCACCCGTCGTCGCGGTGTGGCTGAGCGCCTGGTGAATGAAGCACAGAAAATGGCGGCGCAATCGGGCGCGGTCCTGCGTTTGCTGGCACCGGCGGGGCATCTTGAAGCACAAGCGCTGGCCGCCAAGCTGAAGGTGGCGCTCGATGAATTGCCGGCGTGATCGCTGACCGGTCGTGCACTTTGGAGCGCTATACTCCCCGGCTAAATTTCGAATTCGACTAAATACAAGGACTCGCCCATGAAAGCGTTCGGCAAAATCCTGGGTCTGGTACTTCTCGGGCTGTTGCTGATCATTGTGGCGCTGGGCTTCGCCCTGACCCACCTCTTCGATCCCAACGACTACAAAGACGAGATTCGCCAGATTGCCCGCGACAAGGCCCACATCGAGCTGACGCTCAATGGCGATATCGGCTGGAGCCTGTTCCCGTGGCTGGGCCTTGAACTGCACGAAGCCAGTGTCGCGACCCTGGCCAAGCCCACCGAGCCGTTCGCTGACCTGCAGATGCTGGGTCTCTCTGTCCGGGTTTTGCCGCTGCTGCGCCGTGAGGTGCAGATGAGCGATGTGCGCGTCGAAGGCCTGAACCTGCGCCTGAACCGCGACAAGGACGGTCATGGCAACTGGGAAGACATTGGCAAGGTCCCTTCCGCAGCGCCGGCCACACCACCAGTCACCTCTGACCTGTCGGCCCCGGCCCCGCAAACCACCGTCCAGGTAGAAAAGCCACCGCAGCCGGCGCGCCTGGACATCGACAGCCTGACCGTAAACAACGCCCGTGTTGAATACAACGATGAGAAAACCGGCAAGCAGTTCAGCGCCGAAAGCATCCAGTTGAGCACCGGCCCGGTCCATGACTCGACCAACATCCCGGTCAAGCTCACCGCGTTCCTGGGCACTAATCAGCCAGTCTTGCGTGTCCGTACCGAGCTCAACGGCGAGTTGCGCTTCGAGCGCGCACTGCAACGCTACAAATTCGAAGACATGAAACTCTCCGGCGAAGTCGCCGGCGATCCATTGCAAGGCAAAACCATGACCTTCGCCGCGCAGGGCCAGTTGCTGCTGGACAAAGCCGCGAACGTCGCCGAGTGGACCGGCATCAAGATTTCCGCCAACCAGTTGCGAGCGCTGGGTGAGTTGAAGGTCAACGACCTCGACAAGACGCCGCAGATCAACGGCGCCATCTCGATTGCCCAATTCGACCTGGCAAAATTCGTCGACAGCATCGGCCAGAAACTCCCGGCCATGGCCGAAGGCAGCCTGAGCAAAGTCGAGCTGGTCAGCCGCGTGGCGGGTACGCCGACGAGCGTGTCCTTCGACAATATCAACCTGAAAGTCGATGACAGCAGCTTCAGTGGCCGCATCGCCGTCGAGGATTTCGCCAAGCAATCACTGCGCGCAGTGCTCAAGGCTGACACCTTCAACGCCGACCGCTACCTGCCACCAAAATCCGCCGAAGCCAACAGCGCAACGCAGGTGCGTCAGGCTGAAGTGGCCAACACCGAAGCCAGCGCCATGGCCGGTGCCGGCAGCACGCCGCTGCCCGACGCACCGACCAAAACCGCGTGGAGCACCGAACGCCTGTTGCCGGTAGAACGCTTGAGCAAACTCGACGTGGACGCTGACCTGACCTTCGGCGAGTTGACCCTCGACAAACTGCCGATCCACAACGCAGCGCTCAAGGCCACCGGCCAGGGCGGCTTGCTGACGCTGGAGAACCTGCGCGGCGACCTGTACGACGGCAACTTCGAAACCAAGGGCACCCTGGACGTGCGTCAGGAAGTGCCGGCGCTGGCCATGCAGACGCGTATCACCCGGGTGCCGGTGGAACAAATCCTCGAAAGCCAAGGCAAGAAGCCACCGGTCAAGGGCCTGGTGACGCTCAACAGTGCTTTGACCGCCAGCGGCAATAGCCAGAAAGCGCTGATCGACAGCCTCAACGGCAACGCCGGTTTTGTCATCAACAATGGCGTATTGCTCAACGCCAACCTTGAGCAACAACTGTGCAAAGGCATCGCCACCCTGAACCGTAAAACCCTCAGCGGCGAGCCGAAGGGCAAGGACACTCCCTTCCAGGAACTCAAAGGCAACCTGACCTTGCATAACGGCGTGGCCAGCAACCCGGACCTGAAAGTGCGCATCCCGGGCATGACCGTCAACGGCAATGGCGACGTCGACCTGCGAGTGCTGGGTATGGATTATCGCGTGGGCATCGTCGTCGAAGGCGACACCAGCGCCATGCCCGATCCGGCATGCCAGGTGGGTGAAAAGTACGTCGGCATCGAGTGGCCGCTGCGCTGCCGTGGTCCGCTGGAACTGGGTGCCAAGGCCTGCCGCGTGGACAACGAACGCATGGGCCAGGTCGCCGCCAAACTGGCTGGAGAAAAGCTCAGTGACAAAATCGACGAGAAGCTTGGCGACAAAGTCAGCCCTGAACTGAAAAACGCGTTGAAGGGGTTGTTCAAGCGATGAAAGCCGAGCAGTTTTCATCGGCGGTGCTGGACTGGTACGACCGCCACGGCCGCCACGATTTGCCCTGGCAACAGGGGATCACGCCGTATCGGGTGTGGGTCTCGGAAATCATGCTGCAGCAAACCCAGGTAAGCACCGTGCTGAACTACTTCGACCGTTTCATGGCTTCGCTGCCAACGGTCGAAGCCCTGGCCGCCGCACCGGAAGACGAAGTGCTGCACCTGTGGACCGGCCTGGGTTATTACACTCGCGCGCGCAATTTGCAGAAGACCGCGAAGATTGTTGTAGCCGAGCACGGTGGCGAGTTTCCGCGCGATGTTGAAAAGCTGGTTGAGCTGCCGGGCATTGGCTTGTCCACGGCGGGCGCGATCGCCAGCCTGAGCATGGGCCTGCGGGCGCCGATCCTCGACGGCAACGTCAAACGGGTGCTGGCGCGGTTTACGGCGCAAGAGGGTTATCCAGGCGAGCCGAAGGTCGCCAAACAGCTATGGGCGAACGCTGAGCGCTTTACGCCGCATGATCGGGTCAACGCCTACACCCAGGCGATGATGGACCTGGGCGCCACGCTCTGCACCCGCAGCAAACCGAGCTGCCTGCTCTGCCCGCTGCAAAAGGGCTGCGAGGCGCACACGCTCGGCCTGGAAACCCGCTACCCGATCCCCAAGCCACGCAAAGCAGTGCCACAGAAGCGCACGCTGATGCCCATGCTTGCCAACGGCGAAGGCGCGATTCTGCTTTACCGTCGCCCTTCCACGGGCTTGTGGGGCGGTCTCTGGAGCTTGCCGGAGCTCGACGACCTCGACGATCTGCAACACCTGGCCTCCCAGCACTCGCTCGAACTGGGCACCCAACAGGCACTGCCAAGCCTGGTGCACACCTTCAGCCATTTTCAGTTATCCATCGAACCCTGGCTGGTTCAGGTCCAGGAGGCCGGCCATCACGTGGCCGAGGCCGACTGGCTCTGGTATAACCTCGCCACCCCGCCGCGCCTGGGCCTTGCCGCCCCGGTCAAAACCTTGCTCGAACGCGCGGCCGCCGTATTGAACGCAGGAGAGTCGTCATGACCCGCACCATCATGTGCCGCAAGTACAAAGAAGAATTGCCCGCTCTGGAGAAAGCCCCCTTCCCGGGCGCAAAAGGTCAGGACATTTTTGACCATGTCTCGGCCAAGGCCTGGGCAGACTGGCAAAAGCACCAGACCCTGCTGATCAACGAAAAACGCCTGAACATGATGAACGCCGAAGACCGCAAATACCTTCAGGGCGAGATGGACAAGTTCTTTTCCGGCGAGGATTACGCCAAGGCTGACGGCTACGTTCCACCTGCTCAATAATTGATCAAAATCCGGGGTCGACACGTAAGCGACGGTAATAATTAAATATTTTTTGAAAACTTGCTTGACGACCCCCTGAAAAACCCGTTTAATGCGCCCCGTTGCCCAGATAGCTCAGTCGGTAGAGCAGGGGATTGAAAATCCCCGTGTCGGCGGTTCGATTCCGTCTCTGGGCACCAAATACCGAAAACCCTGAATCGCAAGATTCAGGGTTTTTTTATGCCCGGGATTTGATGGGGCCCGGGTTTTGCGCCGAACCGCCATCCCCTGCGGAAATCGGCAGACGCATCTGACACCTACAAAAAAAACCGCTTCCTGCGGTTTTTTTGTATGACTGCATTTTTGAAGTTATTAGCCCGAGACATATTGCTGGCCTGTCCAGTGAAGGTTCAGGTCACGGGCTGGACCGCTTCCGATGTCCACGGTATTGCGCCGTTCCTGGCCGTTACGCGTGGTGACTACCGTGTACTTGCCCGGAGGAAGTTGCACGTACACCAAGGGACCGGCCTGATCCAGGCTGAACACAGGATGTCCTTGTGCGTTCTGAACGACCACATTCACGTCGGGCAGAAATTCGTTTGCAGGTCCGATAGAGAAACTCATGTGCAAGTTGTACCCATGAGATTGTTGAACAAAGCGTGCCTCATCCTCACCAATGCCTCCTGACAGGTATCTGATTCCATTCTGCTGTTCTGGCTGAATCTGCACACCGGCTGTGTCGACAGGTCCCGGAGTTATTGCATGAGCCATGGCGGGAAACATCAACACACCGACAGCAGCGATGGGCAGCATCAATGAATGGATGTGTTTCATGATGACGACTCCCGGGTTCTACAGAACCCTTTCGTTACGTCATTTAGATTTCTGACGGGACGCTCAAGTTTTATATCGATTAGTACTGTGATGAGCCGCGAATAGGACTACACGATGTATTCCAAAGGGAACGCGCCTAGAGGCAACTCATGCTGCATGGCCAAACGACGCAAGCCTGATCAACTGGCCAGAGGCAGTCCCGACGGACTGCCACCGTCACTGATCTCCCTTCCAGTTGAACACCAGATTACGCACGTTATCCTTGCCGACATCTGTCGTGTCGCGCTTTGCCTCACCGTGACGGGTGGCGACCACGGTGTACTTGCCAGCAGGTAACTGGACATAAACCAGAGGCCCTGCCTGACTGAGTGTCAGCACTGATTGACCTTGAGTACTCTGGATAACCAATTCGACATCCGGCACATATTTGCCTTCGGGCCCAATGGAAAAAGTCATGTGCAGGTTGTAGCCGGTCGTTTGCTGAATGGCCTTCGCTTCATCCTCGCCAATACCGCCGGACAGATAGGCAATCCCGTTCTGTTCCTGCCGCTGAATTTGCACGCCTGTGCTGTCGACGGGCTCGAGACTGGCGGGCCAGGTCATGGCGGGAAACATCAGCACACCGACGGCGGCGATGGGCACAATGAGGGAATGGATGGACTTCATGATGGCGACTCCCGGGCTCCACGGAACCCAATCTTTAATCCATTTAGATTTCTTGTTGAATGCTCAAGTTTTAGATTGATTGGTGCTTGGGCTGACTGCGAATCGGACTACACGTTGTATTCCTGAATCACGTGCTGCAGTGGGTTGGTTCCTGCAAAACGAATCCGTTAATTCCTTCCGCTTTTCCAGCAGCGCCCTGCATCGCCGACGAGTGCTCACTTGTCATTCTCTTTCGCCTGACTCCCCAGCTGCGGAAGACCTCATGAGCCTCGTCAAACCCGATAACACTCAAGATCCACAACTCACTTCACTGGTGGGCAATCTCGGCGAACTGATACGCCAGGCACGTCTTACGGTGCTGCGAGCGGTTGATACCGCTCAAGTGCACACCTGCTGGCAGATCGGGCGACATATTGTCGAATTCGAGCAGGAGGGGGCTCGGCGGGCCGAGTACGGCAAGCAGTTACTGCCGACGTTAGCGAAAGTATTGACGGCGGAATTTGGGAAAGGCTTTGACGCATCCAACCTTCGTTACATGCGCCTGTTCTATCAAGCATTCCCAAAGTGTGACGCACTGCGTCACGAATTGAGCTGGACCCACTACCGCAGGCTACTGCGTGTCGATAACGAACACGCACGTCACTGGTACATGAACGAATCAGCCATCCAGAACTGGTCAAGCCGCGCCCTGGAGCGCCAGATCAATACCTTGTATTACGAACGCCTGCTGGCAAGTCGTGATCGCCCCGCTGTCAAACAGGAAGCGGCAACCAACCTTCAAAACATCAACGCGCATCCTCGGGACTTCATCAGGGATCCGGTGATGCTGGAGTTTCTTGGATTACCCAATGCGGGACTGACCCAGGAAACCGATCTCGAACAAGCACTGATCCATCAGCTTCAAGCGTTCCTGCTTGAACTGGGCAAAGGCTTCGCCTTCATTGCCCGCCAACAACGCATCAGCACCGAAAGCAAAGATTTCTACATCGACCTGGTGTTCTACAACTACCTGCTCAAATGCTTCGTCATCTTCGATCTCAAACGCGGCGAACTGACTCACCAGGATGTAGGGCAGATGGACATGTACGTGCGCATGTACGACGACCTCAAACGCGGGCCGGAAGATGGCCCGACCGTCGGCATCATCCTTTGTGCGCAGAAGGACGACTCCGTGGTGCGGTATTCGGTGCTAGAGGGGAATGAACAGCTGTTCGCCAGCAAATACAAACTGGTGCTACCGAGCGAGGAAGAACTTCGTGCGGAATTGGATCGGGAACGAGCAGCTTTAGAGGAGCGACTGTCGAATCAGAAGCTCCGATGAATACGCGAGAATTGTCCATTAGCGAGGCGAAGACTATCGTTAGCAGCTACCCGCAAAGGTCCGAAAAAGATGAATCTGCAGGACACGTCCGCACTGCCGTCCGCTCAGATCGAGTCGCCATTGCCTACGGCCACTCCCGGCGAACCCTTCAAGGAAGCGGCCGCTGACGGTTTCATCCTTGGCGGTTTTACCTGGCAGCACGTCTTGCCGGACACAACCCGCCCGGTAGTCATCATCAACGCCGCCACTTCCGTGCGTTGCCGTCACTACTCGCGCTTCGCTGATTACCTGTTTGCCAACGGCTTCGACGTGATCACGTTTGACTACCGAGGCATCGGTGAATCACGCCCGGCATCGCTCAAGGAACTCGACGCCTCATGGACCGACTGGGGATCGCTGGACTTTGAAGCGATGCTCAGACGCGCTCAGCGTGAATTCCCCGGACAACCCATCGATGTCGTCGGCCACAGCTTTGGCGGCTGCGCAGCAGGCCTGGGAGCCTCCGGGCATGTGATCCGGCATTTGGTCACCGTGGGTGCTCAGTTCGCTTACTGGCGCGACTATGCGCCCGCCCATCGCTGGCGAATGTTTGGCAAATGGCACCTGGTAATGCCGCTCGTCACGATGATCTATGGCTATTTCCCCGGCAAACGCCTCGGCTGGCTGGAAGATACGCCCGCTGGCGTCGTCCGTGACTGGAGCACGCCCACCGATCGCTACGAGAAGCGCCCCAGCGGGCGCGTAGCCCACGCAACACACGGCCAACTGCCGTTCGCCAGGGTCAGCGCAAAAACCCTCGCCATCAGCATTAGCGACGATCCTTACGGCACCATTGCGGCCATCGAACGCCTGCTTGGCTACTTCACCCACAGCACAAACACACACTTGCGAATCGAGCCGCAGGACATCGGCGAACAAGAAGTCGGACATTTCGCCTTTTTTCGCAGCGCATACCAAGCCACACTATGGCCCATTGCATTGTCCTGGCTGCAGACCGGCGAACTGGCCCCCGATACACCCGGGCGGCGAGTGCCACGCAGCTGACGCTGTGCCCACTCAACGAATTACGGAACGACGCTCATGGCCTCCGCCAACAAGCAGAACAAACGCGCCACCCGCGCCAAAGCCAAGGCCAAGCAGAACCGCACCCAACGGGCTGCCGCACCGGTCGAGCTGGATCCGAACGATGATCGCATCGACTTCGAATCGGTGGACCTGACCGAACTGTTCAAGATAATGATCGACGCCGAAAAAACCAGCCAGCAAGCGATGTGCGTGGCCTTCCTCGAAGATCCGCTGCTGGAACTGGTGTACGAACAGGAAGGAGAAGAAGGTGCGATGGACTTCATCCTCGCGGCGCTGATCGAATATCGCCAATGGTCCACCGAAGTCGACGAAGCCGGCGCCCTGGCGTGGATCGAATCACCAGCCTTCCAGGCTGACTACGTGGCGGCGTCCGACGCCATCGCAGCCCAAACCCAACAGAAACCGAACTGAGTTCCCATGGCCTCCCTGAACAAACAGCAAAAACGCGCCAAACGCGCCAAGATCAAAGCCAAGCAAATCAATATCCACGGCCGCAAACCTGCCGCACTGGACGATGACCTGGGGGAAATCGGCGAGCCGATCCCGGAATACACCCTGGCGATGTTCAGCAAAATGCGCGACGCGGAAGCCACCAGCCGTGGCGACATGCTGAATATCCTGCTGTCGGACCTCGCCGGGATCATCAGCGACCATCCGGAACTGCTGGACATGGAAAATGCCGACAACGAAGCCATGGCCGCCACTCACCTGGCCGCCGACATGCTGATCGACTACCGCATGTGGACCGATGGCATGGACCGCGATACCGCACAGGCCTGGCTGACCGATCCACAATTCATCACCGACTTCGGCGATGCGCTGGACAGCTATCGCCAGGCGCTGGATGCGCAGGAAGAAAAGGCCGAGTAAATAATCGCCTTCACAAACAAAAACGGCCGCTAGTCATCACTGACAGCGGCCGTTTTTTTTCTTTTAACACCACAATCAGGCAGCAACACCTTCCAGGCGCGGGATTTCAAAACCCAGTTTGGCGCTGGCATAACCCAGCTCGCCTTTGGCGATGGACTGAGCCTTGAAGCCTGCAGCGATCAGGTCCTGCACATACAGCCTGTTGTAGATGAACATGAAAACGAGATTGCTGAGGCTGAACGTGAAGCAGGCAATGACGAACATGATCGCCGCCCACTTGATGTCACCACGGAACAATGCCGGGAAAAAGCCGAAGAAAAACACGGTCCACGAGAAGCCGATTGGCGCTTCTTTCATGGCTCCGGTTTGAGGGTTTTTGAATACAACCGATGTAAACGCCATGCCTGACTCCTTGATGCCCCGATGGGTTGGCTGAATGACCGGGCTAGCTCCATGCAGCTCTTTAAACGGCAAACACACGCAAATGCATCGTGACTGACGTCAGATGAGAGGAGCAGGCAAGGAAGGGTCGAGGGCTTTAGCCAGGAAAGGCTGGTGGTGTCGAACAATCCATGTCCTGAAACTCCATCGCATCCCGCAACAGCGAGATACACATTCGACGAGAAGGCTACTATCTCGCCATCATCGTGTCCATCAGATCGCCAGACGATCAATCGACTGAATGAAAGCAAAAACGACCGCGATCATTGCTGAAGGCGGTCGTTTTTGATGTTTCACCCGCATTGGGCCTGTGTCAGATCACTCAGCGAACTACCGCTGCGATCAACTGTTCGTTGCGACGACGGCGGGCGACAAACAAGCCCGCAGCCACGACCAGCAAGCTCAGCAGGCCGGTCGCGAGGATTTCCACGCGATGGGCCTCCTGGAACAGCATGATGGTCAGTGCGCCAACGATGAACACGATCACCGCATAGGTCAGGCCCGGGAACAGCCACATGCTGAAGGCGATTTTCTCGCCGCGCGCCATACGCTGCTTGCGCATGCGCAGTTGCGAGAAGGCGATCACCAGGTACACCAGCAGCGCGATTGCGCCGGAGCTGGCCAGCAGGAATTCGAACACGGCAGCCGGGGCCACGTAGTTCGCAAACACGGCCAGGAAGGCTGCGCCGGTGGACAACATGACGGCCCAGTACGGCGTGCCGCTGTTGTTGGTGCGTTGGGAAATGGCCGGTGCATCACCGCGCTTACCCAGGGAGAACATCATGCGCGAAGCGGTGTACAGCGCCGAGTTCAGGCAGCTGGTCACAGCAACGAGAACGACGATGTCGACGATCAGCTTGGCGTTCGGGATGCCCATGCGCTCAAGCACGGTCTGGTACGAACCGACGCTGGCCAGAATCGGGTCGTTCCATGGCACCAGGGCCACAACGATGAAGATCGACACGAGGTAGAACAAGCCGATCCGCCAGATCACCGAGTTGGTGGCCTTGGAGATTTGCTGGCCAGGGTTCTTCGATTCGGCGGCCGCGATGGTCACGATCTCGGTGCCCATGAAAGAGAACATGGTCGTCAGGATCGCGCCCAACACCGCGCCCATGCCGTTTGGCAGGAAGCCCTGGGTGTCGAACAGATGCGAAACGCCGCTGACCTGGCTGTTCGGCAGGAAGCCGAAGATCGCCATGATGCCCAGGCCGATGAAACCGATAATCGCGATGACTTTGACCAGGGCGAACCAGAATTCGAACTCACCGTAGTTTTTCACGCTGAACAGGTTGGTCACCGTCAGCAGCAAAGTAATGATCAACGTGAATGCCCAGATGGCCACGTTCGGGAACCAGGCATGCAGGATAGTCGCGGCGGCGTTGGCCTCCAGCGGGATGACCAGAACCCAGAACCACCAGTAGAGCCAGCCAATGGTAAAGCCGGCCCAGTGACCGATCGCGCGATCGGCGTAGGTCGAGAAGGAGCCGGTGTCCGGCGAAGCTACGGCCATTTCGCCGAGCATGCGCATTACCAGCACTACCAGGGCACCGGCGGCAGCGTAAGCCAACAGCACGGCTGGGCCTGCGGCGGCGATAGCGTGGCCAGAGCCGACGAACAGGCCGGCGCCGATAACCCCGGCGATCGACAACATGGTCACATGACGCGGTTTGAGCCCCTGTTCGAGGCCATTAGAGCTTTGGATACTGCTCATTGAAACTACCTTTGTAAGGGAAAGCGATTTGCATCCATCCCGCTCGGTGATCCTTCTCGTAAAAAGAAACCAACGGGGCGTTTCGAAATCTGCACGCAATATTTGCGCCAAAATGTTTCAAAACCCTCTACCTCGGTGATCTCGTCTTGACCGGACAGTCATCGCAAGTCATTGAGAATACTGGCAATTCGCCAGAGCGTTACCCTGCGACCCACTTTAAAGAAGAGCCGGCGCACCGGAAACACACCTGAAAATCTGCTGACGCACAATAAAAGTGCGCAAGAGGAACGTTTGGCCGGTTAGCGCTTCCAACACCCCGCCAAAGCTGGCAACATCGCGCCCTTTTTTGGGACAGCCCCGCCCTTTTTATCAACAGGCAGGGTTCAAACGGCTGTTCGGTTGATAGCAGCGCGACAGTCTGCTGTACCGATGCGACAACCTGCCACACGCCACCCGTTTACCGCCCGAAGCGCTGTTGGCTGCCATTCAGACGCTATGCTAGCTTGGCCGCCTCGCCAGGAAGGCCACCAACAGCAGGAGCGAAACACTATGAGGAACGCACATGGCTGAGGCCACGCCCGCGCTTGAAATCCGCAACTTGCACAAACGCTACGGACAGCTTGAGGTGCTCAAAGGCATCTCGCTGACCGCCCGCGACGGCGACGTGATCTCGATCCTGGGTTCTTCCGGTTCCGGCAAGTCCACGTTCCTGCGTTGCATCAACCTGCTGGAAAATCCGCATCAGGGCCAGATCCTGGTGGCCGGCGAAGAACTCAAGCTCAAAGCCGCCAAGAACGGCGAACTGGTCGCAGCCGACGGCAAGCAGATCAATCGCCTGCGCAGCGAGATCGGTTTTGTATTTCAAAACTTCAATCTCTGGCCGCACATGAGCGTGCTCGACAACATCATCGAAGCGCCGCGCCGCGTACTCGGTCAAAGCAAAGCCGAAGCCATCGAAGTCGCCGAAGCCTTGCTGGCCAAGGTCGGCATCGCTGACAAACGCCACGCCTATCCGGCGCAACTGTCCGGCGGCCAGCAGCAACGCGCCGCCATCGCCCGCACACTGGCGATGCAGCCCAAGGTGATCCTGTTCGACGAACCCACCTCCGCCCTTGACCCGGAAATGGTCCAGGAAGTACTTAATGTCATCCGCGCACTGGCCGAAGAAGGCCGCACCATGCTGCTGGTCACCCATGAAATGGGTTTTGCCCGTCAGGTCTCCAGCGAGGTGGTGTTCCTCCACCAGGGCCTGGTAGAAGAGCAAGGATCGCCACAGCAGGTGTTCGACAACCCGCTTTCGGCGCGCTGCAAACAATTCATGTCCAGCAACCGCTAACGGAGCTAACCGCATGCAGAACTACAAAAAGGTCTTCCTGGCCGCCGCCGTCACCCTGGCCTTCAGCGCCGGTGCCATGGCCGAAACCTTGAAGATGGGCATCGAAGCGGCCTACCCGCCGTTCAACAACAAAGATGCCAGTGGCAATGTCGTCGGCTTCGACAAAGAAATCGGCGACGCCCTCTGCGCCAAGATGAAAGTCGAGTGCACCGTGGTCACGTCTGACTGGGACGGCATCATCCCGGCCCTGAACGCCAAGAAGTTCGATTTCCTGATCTCCTCGATGTCGATCACCGACGAGCGCAAGCAAGCGGTGGACTTCACCGACCCGTACTACTCCAACAAGCTGCAATTCATCGCGCCGAAGGACAAAGAGTTCAAGACCGACAAGGAATCCCTGCAAGGCAAAGTGATTGGCGCACAACGTGCGACCCTCGCCGGCACCTGGATGGAAGACCACATGCCTGGCGTTGAAGTCAAACTCTACGACACCCAGGAAAACGCTTATCTGGACCTGACCTCCGGTCGTCTGGACGGCATCCTGGCGGACAAATACGTCAACTACGAGTGGCTGAAAAGCGACGCGGGTCGTTCGTATGAGTTCAAGGGCGACCCGGTGGAAGAAAGCGACAAGATCGGTATCGCTGTACGTAAAGGCGACACCCTGCGTACGAAGCTGAACCTGGCCCTGAAAGAAATCGTTGAAGACGGCACTTACAAGAAGATCAACGACAAGTACTTCCCGTTCAGCATCTATTGATTCTGACCTGCCGGACCGGCGCCGTACTTTAACGGCGCCAGTCCCCGGCATTGCCTGCCGCGATTGAAAAGAAATCCATGACTATCGATCTCTACGGATTCGGCCCGGCGCTCGCCGCTGGCGCGCTGATGACTGTGAAACTGGCACTCTCGGCCCTGTGCCTGGGGCTGGTGCTCGGTCTGCTCGGCGCCTTGGCCAAGACCTCCCCGTACAAGCCGTTGCAATGGCTTGGCGGCACTTATTCGACATTGGTTCGCGGTATCCCCGAGTTGCTCTGGGTGCTGTTGATCTACTTCGGCACGGTCAACCTGATGCGTGCCCTGGGCGAGTTCTTCGGCAATCCCGACCTCGAACTGAATGCTTTCGCCGCCGGCGTGATTGCGCTGGGGCTGTGCTTTGGCGCGTACGCCACGGAAGTGTTTCGTGGCGCGATTCTGGCGATTCCCAAAGGTCACCGTGAAGCCGGCGTGGCCCTGGGCTTGTCGAAATTTCGCATTTTCACCCGACTGATCATGCCGCAGATGTGGCGCATCGCCCTGCCGGGCCTCGGTAACCTGTTCATGATCCTGATGAAGGACACCGCGCTGGTGTCGGTGATCGGCCTGGAAGAAATCATGCGTCACGCGCAAATCGGCGTGACCGTGTCCAAGCAACCGTTCACCTTCTATATGGTGGCCGCGTTCATGTACCTGGGCCTGACCGTACTCGCCATGAGCGGCATGCACTTGATGGAAAAACGCGCCGCTCGCGGCTTCGCGAGGAGCACCCAATGAACTGGGAAATCATCATCAAATGGCTGCCGAAACTGGCCCAAGGTGCAACGCTGACCCTGGAACTGGTGGCCATCGCCGTAATCGCCGGTTTGTTGCTGGCGATTCCACTGGGCATCGCGCGCTCGTCGCGCCTGTGGTGGGTGCGGGCATTTCCCTACGGCTACATCTTTTTTTTCCGTGGCACGCCGTTGCTGGTTCAACTGTTCCTGGTCTACTACGGCCTGGCGCAGTTCGATGCGATCCGTAACAGCTCGATGTGGCCGTACCTGCGCGATCCGTTCTGGTGCGCCACCGCGACCATGACCCTGCACACCGCGGCCTACATCGCCGAGATCCTGCGCGGCGCGATCCAGGCGATTCCACCGGGTGAAATCGAAGCGGCGCGGGCGCTGGGCATGTCCCGGGCCAAAGCGCTGTTCTACATTATCCTGCCGCGTGCGGCGCGCATCGGCCTGCCGGCCTACAGCAACGAAGTGATCCTGATGCTCAAGGCCAGCGCTCTGGCCAGCACCGTGACCCTGCTGGAACTCACCGGCATGGCTCGCACCATCATTGCCCGGACCTACCTGCCAGTGGAGATCTTCTTCGCCGCGGGCATGTTCTATCTGCTGATGGCTTACGTGCTGGTGCGCGGCTTCAAGCTGCTGGAGCGCTGGTTGCGCGTCGATGCCTGCCAAGGGCGCTGATTCCCACGTGCTGACGGGCGAGGCCCTACTCGCCCGCTTCGCTGCGCTGGATGCTTTTCTGATTGAGCATCAGGCGCTGTGGAAACCTCGACCGTTTACTTATCTGCACCTTCCTTGGGAAGCGTCCTACCCGGAGTTGGCGCTTTGGCTACGCGGTCGGTCGCTTGAGGACGCGGAAAGCAGTCATAACCAACCTTGTTTGCTCGATGCGCCGCAGCCGTTTGCATCGTTGGCGGCGATGTCCCTTGAGTTGAGTGCGGTGGGGGCACTGCCAGCACACGCGCTGGAAGCCGCCGGACACCGATTAAATGTCGATGTGCCCGGCCGTAAGTGGCAGCAGATCGAAGCCTTCGCCAGTCGCCTGTCATTTACCGCGCCACCGAAGCATTGGCTGGATTGGTGCTCGGGCAAGGGACACTTGGGCCGACGCCTGCTGCAAACAGGGCAACAACTGACCTGCCTCGAATACGACCCGGCGCTGGTTTCCAGCGGCGAAGCACTCAGCCAACGCCATCACCTTCATGCGCTGCATGTCGAACAGGATGTGCTCGCACCTGACGCAGCTTCTTTATTGAAGGCTGATCACACCCCCGTTGCACTGCATGCCTGTGGAGATTTGCACGTACGGTTGATCCAGCTCGCCAGCGCAGTAGGTTGTAAACAACTGGCCATCGCGCCGTGTTGCTATAACCGAATCAGTCTTGCTGCT
The DNA here is from genome assembly GCF_024809425.1 of Pseudomonas sp. JAI111. Taxonomy (NCBI): domain Bacteria; kingdom Pseudomonadati; phylum Pseudomonadota; class Gammaproteobacteria; order Pseudomonadales; family Pseudomonadaceae; genus Pseudomonas; species Pseudomonas sp. JAI111. The sequence continues at coordinate 34,527 of NZ_JANUCB010000012.1, forward strand.
TACCAGCCACTTTCCTCGGTCGGTTCGCGATCCGACCTACAACTATCCCTCGACGATCTCTCACTGCCGATGAGCGAAACCGTCACCGCCGGTGCACGTGTCAGACGTCAGCGCGACAGCTCCATGGCCCGGCGCCTGGGTTTCGACCTGCTGCAACGGCAACTGCGCGGCATTGACGAATATCTGCCAACCCCTTCCCTGCCCAGCGCCTGGCTGGATAAATCCTTTGCCGATTACTGCCATCATCTGGCCGCACTCAAAGAGTTATCCACAATCGGCCCGCAAGATTGGTCAGGACTGGAAGCCGCTGGCTGGCAACGCCTGGCCGAAGTGCGCAATCTGGAGCTGTTGCGTGGCCTTTTCCGACGCCCGCTGGAGCTTTGGCTAGTGCTTGATCGGGCACTTTTCCTAAGTGACCAGGGCTATACCGTTCGTCTCGGCACCTTCTGCGAAACCCCGCTCACGCCGCGCAATTTCCTGCTGCTGGCGGAACGTCCTTAAACAGTCTCAGCCTGTGGATAAGTCTGTTGATGAAATTATCGTGGATCCAATATAGCCGCCTGTTTCAAGGCTGAAACGCAACTGTTCAATTTTCGTACACTCGTTAAAAAAACCGAAAAAACAGGTATTTGCGGATAAATGAGAACGGGTCCACAAAAAGCCTAATGAAGGCAGCAAGCCACCGCACCTGTTGTGCATAAGCATTCATTGCAAAGGACATAAGTGCCTAATCCGGGACGTCACTGGCGGAAAATTGCGCCGCTTCCCCACTCTTGTTATACAAACAGCCAACGGCGCCGACAGCGCGGCCACGAACAAGAAAATCCGACCGACAGGATGCGACAGTGACGTTTATTTCCTACGCACAGAATTTCGAAGACATACGCCTGTGGCGCGCCCTCAAAACCGTTGAAAACGGCTTCTATATCGACGTCGGCGCCAACCACCCCACCCACGACTCCGTGACCAAAGCCTTCTACGACCGTGGCTGGACCGGCATCAACGTCGAACCGATGCCCAATTACTACGAAGCCCTGCGCCAGGAACGTCCCAAAGACACCAACCTGCAATGCGTGGCTGGCGCAAGCGCCAACGACCTGACCTTCTACGGCATCGCCGGCACCGGCCTCTCAACGCTCGACCCGGCAATTGCGCAAATGCACAAAGACGCCGGCATGGACGTGCGCAGCCAAACCGTCCAGTCCCGCACCCTGACCTCCATCTGCGAAGAACACGCCCAGGGCCGCCCGATTCATTTTCTGAAAATCGACGTCGAAGGCCACGAAGAAACCGTGCTGCGCGGCATGGACTTCACCCAGTGGCGACCGTGGGTCATCCTCATCGAAACCCCATGGGACCGCGACCAGACCTGGGAAACCCTCGTCACCGGTGCCGGCTACCACTCCATCCTGTTCGACGGCATCAACACCTACTACCTCGCCGAAGAACACCTGAACCTCAAACCCGCCTTCGACATCCCGCCGTGCAACCTGGACGAGTTCCAGTTCTGCAAAGGCCACAACTTCAGTCACCCCGTCAGCGACGCCGAACACCAGCTCGCCGCCGCCCTGCAACGCGCCGAACAGGCCGAAGCGCAGCTGCGCGCGATGCAAAATAGCCGAGCCTGGAAAGCCATCCAGAAACTCAAGAAAACCCTGCTTGGCGCCTGACTTGAAGGCTGCGTAAAAATAGTCTGAATTCAGGGGTTTACAGAACCAATCCAATCGCTATAATCGTCGCCCTAACACGCCGGTATAGCTCAGTTGGTAGAGCAACTGACTTGTAATCAGTAGGTCCCGGGTTCGACTCCTGGTGCCGGCACCATACAAGGTTCCAGAGAAGGCTTTCAAAATCTCTGGAACCCCCGAAAAACCCGCCTTCTGGCGGGTTTTTTCGTTTTAGCGTTCCATCGGTTTCCGTCAGAAACTGGTGGATTCCAACCGTTTTAAGGGTAGAGTTTGGGATACAGGTCACTTCGATAAAAGGGAGTACCCTTATGTCGCGCACCACAGCTCCGCTCTCCGACGCAGCTTGCCGCTTGGCAAAACCTACAGACCGCGCCTACAAGCTTTTCGACGGCGATGGCCTCTACCTCCTAGTCCAACCCAATGGCCGCAAAGGCTGGCGGCTCCGTTACGTCAAACCTGACGGACGCGAAGGACTGACCTCGTTCGGCAACTACCCCGTCATTGGCCTCGCCGATGCGCGCCGCAAGCGCTTGGAAGTTAAGCGAATGCTGGCGGATGGCGTTGATCCTATAGAGACCAAGCACCAAGCCAAGGCGGAAGCCGTAATCAAAGGCAGAACCTTTGAAAGCGTTGCGCTCGACTGGCATACGGAAATGTCGGCCAAGTGGGCACCAGGCCATTCCAAGACAGTGATGAGCCGCCTCAAAACCCACGTATTCCCGCTGATCGGCGCAAGCGCCATTGTTGATCTCGACACCCATGACCTTATGCAGCCCTTGGAAGCGATCAAGAAGCGCGGAACGATCGACGTTGCTTTAAGGGTACAAAACTACCTGCAGAGCATCATGCGCGAGGCAAAGCGCCTCCGGCTTATCACCATAAACCCTGCTTACGATCTCGAAGGCTCGATCAAAGCCCCGCGGGTGGTACATCGCCCCGCTCTACCCTTATCGCGACTGCCGGAACTGCAAGTAAAAAAGGGGACAGATTTATTTTTACGGGTGTCGACTGCCGGTGCCGGCGCAATAAAACAATGCCCTCGTAAAAATATGAGGGCTTTGTTGTTTCCTGTGTTTTGCTTTTTTATAAAGCAGGGAGCAATCAATCAAACCCCGTAGAACCCGAAAGCCCCTCCCAAGCACCAATCTCCCCCTGCAACCGCGCAATCTTCTCCCGCACCAACCTCACCGCATCCTCACCCAGCAACAAATGAACCGGCGGCTCTTCCGCAGCCACCAGAGTCAGCAACGCCTGCGCAGCCTTGTGCGGATCTCCAGCCTGCCTGCCACTCTTCTCTTCCCGCGCCTTGCGCACTGGATCGAACACCGCATCATAGTCACCCAAGGTGCGGCCGGAGCGGATCATCGAGCGCCCCGCCCATTCGGTACGAAATGAGCCCGGTGCCACGGCGGTCACATGGATGCCCAGGTTTTCGACTTCTTTGGCCAGCGCTTCGCTGATGCCTTCCAGGGCGAATTTGCTGCCGCTGTAGTAAGCGATGCCCGGTAAGGTGATGAAGCCGGCCATGGAGGTGATGTTGACGATATGCCCGCTGCGCCGTTCACGCATGCCGGGCAACACTGCTTTGATCATTGCCACCGCGCCAAACACGTTGACGTCGAACTGGTGCTGCATTTCAGCCAGCGGCGATTCCTCGAGAATGCCTTCGTGACCATAGCCGGCGTTGTTCACCAGTACGTCGATCTGCCCCACTTCGCGCAGGATGTCAGCCACCAGCGGTTCGATTGCCGGGAAATCGGTGACGTCGAGCACGAACGCTTTAGCACGACGGGCGTCCAGCGCTTCGAATGCGGCACGTTCGGATTCGCGCCGCACCGTGCCAACCACCGTGTGCCCTGCCGCCAGCGCTGCTTGAGAAAAGGCCAGGCCGAAACCTGAACTGACGCCGGTGATCAGGAAAACCTTGTGAACGTGGGTGTTCATGCTGCGTTCTCCAATAAAAACGCCGTCGATAGTGATCGACGGCGTTGTGGACAAGCTAACTCTTGTCTTAGTGACCGGCGCTCTGGCCGCCGTCGACGTGCAGAATTTCGCCGGTGACGAAGTTGGCGTTGTCCAGATACACAACCGCCTGAGCGATGTCGCTGATTTCGCCCATGTGGCCGACCGGGTGCAGGTTGCCCAGCGCTGCGTGGGTTTCTTCGCCGTGCATCGGGGTCTTGATGATGCCAGGGGAAACCGCGTTCACCCGAATCCCGCGCTTGGCGTACTCAATCGCCAGGGATTTGGTCGCTGCGTTCAAACCACCTTTGGTCAGCGAGGCCAGTACCGACGGCACACCGTCAATTGCGTGGTCTGTCAGGCTGGTGGTGATGTTGACGACGTGGCCTTTGCCTTGTTTTTCCATCTCGTTGATCGCGAGTTGGGTGATGTAGAAGAAGCCGTTCAGGTTCACCGACAGCACGTTGGCGTAGTCCTCGGCGGTATACGCGGTGAACGGTTTGGCGATGAAGATACCGGCGTTGTTGACCAGGGTGTCGATGCGGCCAAAACGTGCGATGGCTTCACGGATGACTTGCTGTGCGACTTCCGGGTTGCCGATGTCGCCCGCCACGGTGAGGATGTCCGGGTCGGTGGACGGTTTGATCGAACGCGAAGTGGCGACAACTTTGTAATCCAGCTCGCGGAAGGCTTTGACCATGCCGGCGCCGAGGCCTTGGGATGCGCCAGTGATAACGATGACTTTTTTCGAATTGCTCATGATGAACCTCTACTAATTAAGAATGGTTTGAAAAAGTAATTAATCAGGCTTCGGCGGGGGCCGCGGCCATTTGTCTCAACATTTGCTCGTAGTACTCGACCGACTGCGAACCGGACACCAGGTGGCGACCGTTCAGCACCATGGCCGGGACCGAATTGATGCCGCGCTGGCGGTAAAACTCTTCAAGCTCACGCACTTCTTTGGCAAACGCGCCGGACGCCAACACCTCTTGAGCAGCCGCCGCATCCAATCCCGCTTCAGCCGCCAGACGAACCAGCGTCTCGCGATCGCTCGGGTTCTGGCCGTCGGTGAAGTAAGCGCGGAGCAGGATTTTCTTGAGAGCGACCTGCCGCCCTTCCTGCAACGCCCACAACAGCAGCCGATGCGCATCAAACGTGTTGTAGAAGTGGGTGCGCTTCTCCAGATCGAACTTGAAACCGATGGCCGCGCCACGTTCGATCTGCATCGCTTTGCCGGCGGCGACGTCTTGGGCGGTTCGTCCATATTTGCGCATCAAATGCTCGACCGCTTTCTCACCGACCGCCGGCATGTCCGGGTTCAACTCGAAAGGCTTGTAGGTCAGCTCCACCGAAATTTCGCCAGCCACGTTCTCGATCGCTTGCTCCAACGCCGTCGCGCCCAATGCGCACCACGGGCACACCACGTCGGAGATGAAATCGATGGAGACGGACGCGGTCATGACTTGCCCTCCGCCTCTGCCAGCTGCTTGCGGTACTTGGTGGTGGTGATGCCGGCGTAGCCCCAGTTATCGGTGTCGACTTCTTCGATCACGATGTGGGTCAGGTGCGGATCCTTCTTCAGGACGCGTTCCAGGGTTTCAGTGATTTCGGCGATCACCTGAGCTTTCTGCTCAGAGGTAACGCCATCGCGGGTGATGCGTACGCTTACGAAAGGCATGAGGAATCTCCAAGTGACCTTCCCTTCGGAATGAATGGGTCGGCGTTGGAGCTCAATGTAGGGAGTTCGCTGGAGGGGATAAAGGTGGGGGCGGGAACATCATTAGTTACTTGGTGTAATGATTTCCTCGCTGGGAAGGCACTAAAACTGTTTGCATCAAAAATGAATGATCGGCCAACTCCCATTTACCGCAACGTTTAGATACCGCCAAAAAATGGAGCAACATTCATGACAATTCAATTTTTCGACAGTCCGTTCCATGTCACGCACGATGAGGAAATCGCCAACAAAATGGTAGGGGACGTGGAGCTGTCGATAGTCACTGATTGCCCCCAAAAGCCTGGCGTCGAAGAGAATGAGGCTGGCAGTTGGGATGTGGGTCACTCACGGATTCCCAAACCTCAAGACCAGTGAATCACTGAAGTTCTCCCCCCACGCCACCACCTAGCCACGATTGCGCATCCGCCGCCCTCAAGCTACCTTCAGACCGTCGCTGCCAATTCAGCGACCGGGCCTGAGAACCCGAGTAAGATACAGGCGCACAAGCGCCCATAATCACGATTGTTGGCGTTTTTTTGTGCCTGCATTTCCGTGTAATGGCGGCTGTGCGTGGGAGACCTTCGGGTCTGCCGGGTTCCTGTATCTCCGGTTTCTCAGCCCGCGCATAGCTGCCACCCATTCGCCTGAGAACGAACGTGGTAGCTCTAACTTGATTCAGGAGTTTTTGCTGATGCCCGCTATCGTTCCGTTCAAAATTTGCGCTACGTCTCCCCCGCTCCACGCCCACCACCGCCCAAAAACCGGAGGTGCCCAATGACCAACCCCAAAGACCTCAAAACCATCGGCCTCACTCCCTTCTCCTACCACGCCAACGAACCGCTCTTCCGCATCAACGCCGGCGTCCCGGTGATCGAAGCCCTGTCCCACGCCTCCGATCTGCTCCACGTCGCCAAACTGCTCGCCTCAGACGCGGCCATGGTTCGCGACACCGACCGGCATGCCTGGGCATCGCATTATTTGCAGGATATGAGCAAGGCGATCATCGATGATGTGGTGAAGGTGCTCGATGCACCGTGTAACAACCAAGCCACTAACGTCGTACCGTGATCTGAATCGCACGCATGAAAAAGCCCCGAATCAATCGGGGCTTTTTGCATCAATGAGAGGGCGTTGGCATATGCCTTGTGCGCAAAAACGAATCCACGTGCATAAAAACGATCATTAAATGGGCCTTTTGCACAAAAACGATCACAACCTTAAGCGTTATCGACGCTCACCGTTTCCACAGTGATCTGTTTCAGCGCATAAAACGGCGCAAGCGCTGCCTCATCCGCCGAAGCACCGGTAATCAACCGCCACTCCCGCTCAATCGGCGTCCAATGCTGTTGCCTTGCACGCCCCAGCTTGTCAGTGTCAGCAAGCACAACAATCTGCGCCGCTCGCTTGATGATGCATTCCTTGAGATAAGCCTGCTGCGCACTCGCTTCACACAAACCAAACTCCGCAACAACACCATCCGCACCCAAAAAGGCCTTGTCGACACTCAACCGGCTCAACGTCAGTTCCGCCAACGGTCCCAGCGTGCTCATGCTCGAACCGCGCAAGTCGCCGCCGATCAACGTCAACCGAATACCCGGCGCATTGGCCAGGGTCATTACGGCCAGCAGGTTGTTGGTCACCACATGCACGTCTTGTCGCGAGCACAAATGATGGGCCAGCGCAGCGCATGTGGTGCCGCCGTCGAGCAGGACGGTATCGCCGTCCTGGACGTGCGCCGCCGCCGCCAGGGCGATGGCGTCTTTCTGTTCCCACTGGGACGTTTTGCGTTCTTCGAGCGAGGCTTCCGGCTCATGTACGCCGATCACCGCAGTCGCGCCGCCATAGGTGCGCACCAGGTGCCGCTGTTTGGCGAGCATGGTCAGGTCGCGCCGTACCGTGGCTTCCGAGACTCCGAGCGCCGCGCTCAATTGCTCGACGTTGGCATCGCCAATGCGTACGAGATCGAGGATGGCGCGGTGGCGTTCGGAGGCTTTCATGGCGGGTCTCGTTGTGTGGACGGTGGTCGATCTTACACGACCACGCGCCTGCGCCTCATCCCCGTCGCGTGGCAAGCTCGGCGCCCTGGCGCAGTGCTTCGAGCAGGCTGCGTTCATCGGCGATGCCTTTGCCGGCGATATCAAATGCAGTGCCGTGGTCGACCGAGGTGCGGATCACGTCCAGACCCACGGTGACGTTTACGCCCGCTTCCAGACCGAGCACTTTGACCGGGCCGTGACCCTGGTCGTGATACATCGCCACCACCAGATCGAAGTCGCCGCGTCCGGCGCGGAAGAACAGCGTGTCGGCAGGCAATGGGCCGGTGACGTCGAGGCCGCGTTCCTGCAACAGCTTCACCGCCGGGATGATTTTTTCTTCTTCTTCGCCATAACCGAACAAGCCGTTTTCACCGGCATGCGGATTGATCCCGCACACGCCGATACGTGGCTTGGCGATGCCAGCCTTGATCAGTGTCTCGTTGCCGCGCTCGATGGTGCGCTGGACCAGGCCCGGCTCGATCTTGCGGATCGCGTCGATGATGCCGATGTGAGTCGTAACGTGAATAACGCGCAGTTGCGGCGCCACGAGCATCATTGAGACTTCATCGACGTTGGTCAGGTGCGCGAGCATTTCGGTGTGGCCGGGGTATTTGTGGCCGCCGGCGTGCAGCGCTTCCTTGTTCAGCGGCGCGGTGCAGATCGCATCGATCTGGCCAGCCTCGGCGAGTTGCACGGCGCGGGCGATGTATTGATAAGCAGCGTCGCCGGCGATGGGCGACAGCACGCCGAACGGCAGGTCGTCGGGAATCAGATCGAGGTCGATGCAGTCAATGGTGCCGGCTTCGTACAAGGCTTGGGAGGCGTCTTCAATGCGGCGCACTTTGGCGCTGCCGCCGACGATGACGTTGGCTTGTTCGAGGCGACGGGCATCGCCGATCACCAGTGGCCGGCATTGTTGGTAGACGATGTCATGAGTGAGGCTCTTGACGATGATTTCCGGGCCAACACCGGTGGCGTCGCCCATGGTGATGCCGATGATGGGCAGGTAGTTAGTCATAGTGTTCATTGGAGTCCTTGGATTCGTGTGCGTGTGGGCGGGGAGCGATCGGCGCAGTCGCTCAGGTGTTGCCATGCCGCATACAAGGCGTGATCGGTGCCGAACGCGCCTGCCTTGGTAACGATGCCGGGACGATGCCCCTGCCGGGAAACGGTCGGGCGGGCGAAGGCGACGCCGGCTTCGATTTCCGTGAGCAGTTGCAGGCTGTCGATGCCGACGGTAGTCAATATTGCTCGCGCGGTTTCGCCGCCGGTGGCGATCAGGCCGCCGACCTTGGCGAAGTGCGGTTCGACCAGCACAGCCAGCATGGTCGAGAGTTGCGCGCCTTCCTGGGGATCGAACGCTTCATCGCGGCCGATGCGCAACAGCAGATCACTCCAGCCGTCCAGTTGTTCGCCGATGCGTGATTGCCACATCGACCAATCGCCATGGGTTGTGCCCTGGCGAAGGACTTCTGGCGGGACAACCAATTCGCTGACGCCGCCACGTTCTTTGAGCAACGCGCACTGGCGCTCGCAGACACCGGAAAGGCTGCCGACGAGAATCAGGATCGGCGCCTGGCTTTTTTCCAGGGCTGCGGGTTCGACGGCCGTGAACCGTGCTTCGCAGAAGTCCGGAAGACTGGCGATTTCCCGTGCAAGGCCACCTGAGCCGATCCAGAACAGCGGCTGATCCATCGACGCGGTCAGGCGAGCGAGAGTCAGCAGGTCGTCTTCTGTTTGTGCATCGACGATCAACGCTTGCGTGCCGCTGCGGGCGACTTCGGCAATGTGTCGGGTCAAGGCATGTTCATCGCCGCGCAGGGTGTCGAGGTTCAGTTTCGCCGTGCTCAGGCCTGCAGCGACCAGCATCGCTTCAACATCGGCCGGGCGGTCGGCGTTTTCCAGTTTCCAGGTATCGGTGGTTTCCAGCGGTTGACCGTTCACAAACACCCGGCCACCGAGCAACGTACGCCCGGTGGCGGGAAACGCCGGGGCAACGATAGCCAGGCCCGCCAGCGGTTGCAGAGCGGCGACTTCAGCCGCCCAATTGCCGCGCAGCGTCGAATCGATTTTTTTGTACAGCCGTTGCCCGGGTTGATGCAGCACTTTGAACGCGGCGACGGTACGTTCGGCGGCCCGCGCCGGTGAAAGGCGCCGGGTGTCCGTGTCGGCGGCAATCACTTGGGCGTCAGCCTTGTCATTCAAGGGGTCGAGGGTGACGACGGTTTCCATGCCCATGCTGGCAAAGCCGATGGCGCAATCCGCTGCGCCGGACAGATCGTCGGCGATGATCAGCAGCCTCATCGCAAGATCTCCTGCTTTGGTTCGAGCGCGGGATCAGGGATGACGACAGACTTGCGCTGCTGCACGCGCTTGGCGACGGCGGCTGTGAGCAGCGGCGCGAGAATCGCGGTGACCACGACGCAGGCGGCCACCAGAATGGTCGCGCTCTTGGCCGCTTCGGCGTACACCGGGTTGGCTGCGGCGATCAGCGCGGGCACGGCGGCCGCGTTCCCGGCGGTAGTGGCTGCGGCAACACCGGCGACGCCCGTGCCACCGGTCAGGCGGTCAGCGAAGAACAGCGGGATACCGGTCACTACGACCACCGCCACGCCCATGCCCAGACCCAGCAAACCGGCCTGCCAGACATTATGCAGATCCAGGCTGGCGCCCAATGCCAGGGCGAAAAACGGAATCATGACCGGAACAGCCTTGGCCAGGAAATCGCGCATGTCACGGTCGAGATTGCCCAACAGCATGCCGAAGGCAAGCGGCAGGATACTGCCCACCAGCGTCGGCCACGGGAACGCCGACAGGCCGGCGATACCCAGGGTGACCATCGTCAGAAAGGGCCCGGACTCCAGCGACATCACCGAATAGGCGCCGACGTCTTCGGATCGACCGTATTGCCCCATCAGCGCCATGTACAAGCCGCCGTTGGTGTCGTTCATCGCGGCAACAACCGCCAGGGTCGATACACCGGCGAAGAGGCCCGACGAAATCGGCTGCTCGCCCAAAAAGTGCCCAAGCACAATACCAATCAGAACGGCGATGCCTACCTTCGTCGCCAACAGTGTGCCGCCCTTCTTGAGCAGGTAAGGCGTGGCCTTGATATTGATGCTCGCGCCCATGCAGACATAGAACACCGCGAGGATAGGTAATGCCCCGGTGAACAGTGCATTGGTGAAAGAGCCGAAAAACTTTGGTGTGTCGGGAAGGAAGGTAGCCACCAGCGAACCGATCAGCAGCGGGACAATCATCATCCCGCCAGGGATGCGTTCAATGGTGCGCTTGATAGGGATCTGGGCCACGAGGGTCTCCTTTTATAATTGTTTGGTAAGACGTTTGTCACCTCGAAACTGACTGAACCGATCATTTCGTGATTGATTCAGTCAAATTTATCTTAGGCCCTGGTTACGAATTGCGCAAATCAATCATTCAAATGATCGTTTTGATCATTTGTGGAAGAACTAATGTGACAAGCTGCTCATTCCCTCCCTTTATAGGAAGCGCATTGAAACAAGCATCATCGATACAGAGAATCGACCCAAGAGCGCGAAACCGACTGCCTTCAGGTGGCGAAAGTCGGCGTTAGGGACCTCGTTGATGACTTGAATATCAGCGCTAGGGTGAGACCTCTTTGAAAAGCAGCCTTTAAGGCTGCTTTTTTATTGGCGAAAAAAAGCCCCAATCAGTCGGGGCTTTTTCTGTATGTTGCCAGCGTCATCTACAAGGACGCTGCAAACGCCTAGAGCGCTCTACTTGAATAGTTCTGAATGACTTCCGAGATCAACAAATGTGATCAGGTCGGAACGTGTGTGCTCATAGATCATCAAAAAATCACCGCCAATATGACATTCTCGGAAACCGATCCAATCACCCGTCAAAGCATGGTCAAGGTACTCGGGAGGTAAAGCCTCCCCCAGAAACAGCATGATCATCACTTGCCGGACCTCATTCATATCACGACGTCCAGCTCGCTTGTAACGTTCCCACGACTTCTTAAATACCGATGTTTGTGCACATTGTTTAGGTAGTTCAGCGCGCTTTTGCTTGTTCGCCGGTTTCGCCATCAGCATCCCTCAGCATTTCGTCTATCGAATCGAACTGCTGGCGAATATTTCGTGCTTCCATCATGGCGCGGGCTGTCTTCTCCGATGGGACGCGTACCTCAAAAGGGAGCCCCTGAGTCGCAACAACCTGACGGAGAAAGAGACGCATGGCATCACTGATGCTCAGGCCGCACGCGCTCAAGACTTCAGTTGCACGCATCTTCAAATCCTCATCAATGCGGCAACGCACATCAGTGGTTTTCAGCAATACACCCATAAAAACGTCCTCACCGTGATTTTGTAGCTACATTGGCGCTACCTCTGCATTGTGGTCGAGCGTACCGTTTTCGGTCAATGTCGAGTTGATAAGCGGAGTTATAGACTGGATTGTCATGTGCTATTTCAGCTGTTTCCGCAGAGGCTAACTATCAGCCCGATCCCCATTTTTTTAGAGATACGTCCGAAGACAACGCAGGAAATAATCCCCTGCGCTGTGAGTTTCGAACCCCAAAAAAAATGCCCAAACCTCTCGGTCCGAGCATTTTTTTGACCCTGATCACCCACCCTTCCCGAAAAACCCCGACTCTATGTCAGCCTCCAGCCATCGGACGCAGAATCATTTCGCTACTAAACTCGGGACAAGCGTGTTCATGTGCAGGATTATAGCCAGCACGTATCGCCCAACCGGCGGTCAGGTACTCAACAATAGCCAGCCCACATTAGAGGGCATTACCCAATGGATAGCAGAACCCTACGCAACCTTATGCGCATTGTTCAAACCGGCTCCTTGTCGGCGGCAGCAGAGCATTCGTGTTTAACCGTGCAGGCATTGGCTGCACAGTTGAACAAGGTCGAAGAACAGTTTGGTTTCAGGTTATTTCGTCGCTCCAACAAGGGATTGACCTTGACCACGCAAGGCACGGAACTCACGCCTTATATGGACAAGGTGTTGGTTGCCACGCGGCAACTTGAGGAAAAAGTGGCGGCGTTGAAGGTGCCTGGGCAGCGCACGCTCAAGGTGGCGCTGAACACCACGCTGTCGGGAGACTTCAATCGACGCATGATCGGACGCCTGATCGAGGTGTTTCCCGACTATCAGCTGGAATTCAGCTACGCCGAGTCGATGGAGAACCTCAGCAAGCTGAAGAACGAAGACTTCGACCTGGCCGTGTTGATCGGCCCGCAGCAGCCGGGGTTGCCGAGCATTATCCTGCCCGAGGTCCAGGTGCAGGTTGTCGGTGCGCATTGCGGTCAGGAAAATGACCCGCTGGTGTTGCTTGGCAACAAGTTTCAGGTGCGTCCGGCAGACGATTGTCCGTATTCCCACAGCTTCTTGCGCTTTCTCGACGCCGGTCTTGGCAATTACGAGTCGGGCAAGCGGATGGTCTATTCCTGCAGCGAAACCCTGACATTGTCGTTGATTACGCAAATGGATGGCCTCGGCATGGTCTCGCGTGATGCGGCACAACGTAACGGCTTGACCATTTTCCCCGGTTTCGAGGATGCCCTCGAAGTTCGGCTGGCGATCAATAATCCTGAGTTGTCGGGCCAGGCCTTGCACGATGTGGTCGACCTGCCGCTACATGAACGAGCCGAGCGCAATGTACGCAGCCGTTCCCAGCGCAACGGAGAGAAAGAGGTTTTTGCTGAAATACGCACATAACAACGTCGGAATCGCGGCATAGAATTCCGGGCGATCGAGCTGCACGTGCTGATCCTTGATCAACAACGGCGTGACGCTGATTGCAGCGACGATCGCCACCGGCAGGTATTCCAGCGCCCGGGCGACGAAGGGCGGCCAATGGTCGGTGTTCACTTGCAGCGGCAATGCGCGCGGCAAGAAGGTCACCGCCATCATCAGCACGACGACCAGAATCAGGAACGTTTGGTCAGGCATACGCCCACTCCACAGCCGACGAAAGTGGCGGTAAACACGTTAAACGGCGAACTGCCGACCAGGCTCAGCGCACCCATGCAGGCGACGGCGGCCAGTGCGGCGATGAGTTTGTTGCGCGTGTTGCACAGCGACACCAGCACGTAGAGCATCATCGCGGTCAGCGCATAGTCGAGTTGATATTTGATCAAGTGCGCCGCGTACTGCGCGCAAATCGCTCCCAGCAAACCGCCGAGCACCCACGAGGTGTGGCAATACAGATTGAAACCGATCAGGTAACGCACGTTGACCGGCGCGCCCTTGCCCAGTTTGACGCTGTGGAAAGCGAACGATTCATCGGTCAGCCCGCCCGCGTAACACCAGCGCTCAAGCCGGCTGAGCCCCATCGCCTGCAACGCCTTGGCCATGTAGACCGACATCAGCATGTGCCGCGCGTTGATCAGAAACGTGGTGAGGATGATGGTGGTCAGCGAAGCACCACTGGAAATCAGTGCCAGGGCGGCGAACTGCGAAGCGCCGGCGTAGACAAACAGGCACATGGCAACGGGAAGCCACACGGGCAACCCGGCATTCACCGCCATCAAACCGAAGACAAACGACACCGTAAAGTATCCCGCAACCACAGGGCTTGCTTCGGCGAAGGTGCGCGAAGCGTGCGGCTCGACCATCAGCGGCGGGCTGCTGGACGTCTCATTCATAGGTCCCTCTCAAATGTTCTTTCGCCGCGCGGTTCGCAAAAACCCTGGGCACTCCAAAAGCGTTGGCCGGCAAGGTTGGCATCGTCGACAAACAGGAACATGCGCAGCACGCCCACGCGTTTCATGTCGGCCGAGGCGGCTTCGACCAGTCGTTGACCAACGCCCTGGCTGCGATACTCGGGGCTCACTGCCAAGTGGTTGATCGTGCCGCGGCTGCCGAGCATTCCGCCCAGCACCGCGCCGACGATTTCGCCACTGACATCCAGTGCGATAAACGCGGTGGTGGTCTTCTGCACCAGCACACCGCGCAGGCATTTGGCGTCCTGCCATTCACAGAAAGAGACTTCTTCGAATTGCCGAAAGAAGCGTTCCAGGCGCTGTGCATCCTTTGCCGTGGTGCGCCGCAGCATCACCGGTGCGGGGCACTCGGCGAGGCTGGTCACGGTGTTGTACTGTTCAGCGAACAATGTCGAAAGCGGTCCCGGGCCGCGAGAAAGAGATCGCCAGAATCTGCCGGTACGCCATGTCGTGAGAATGGGTATTGCGGGCAGGGGTCACGTAGTGACGCATGTCGCGATCGAGAAAGTAGGTGGTGTCGAGGATTTCCTGATAAGTCGTCGAGGCCAGGTGCTCTTGATTATCGGTGTCGTACAAACGACTCTCCGCGCCGTCAACGTTATTGCGTCCCCAGAAGTGCACGCCGCTGAACGGATAACCGTCGCAGTGAATCCCTTCCGGGGTGATTTCCACTTGTTTGCCTGGCTTGATCTCGATGCGGATCTGATGAATCTGGCATTGCCAGATTTCGTCGTGCAACTCCGGCGGCAAGACGTTTTTGTACACTTCGAAATCCGTGTCGATCAGGCTGCGCATCACCGGCGAATTAATGATTTCTTCGGAGAAGTCCTGGAAGTGCCGAACCATTCCGCCAACGTAGCTGTTGTTGGCTTTGGACTGGATATAGGCGCGGTGCTCAAGTTGCTTCAGGTCGCGGGTGACCGGGTTGTATTCAAAATCGCTGTAGCGGCGATAGCGCATGCCCGCCTCGGACTGACCGTAGTAGCTGTCCGGCTCCATGTTTTCCCAACTTCTGGTCAGTCTGACGAAATCATTGAAATGACCGTAAAGATTGAAGTCAGCACCCCGGACATTGGCATATTTGTCACGCCGTAGAAATTCGCCCACTTCTTTGTTCAAAACGATCATTTTAAAAATCTCCGTGCATTTAGCTGCCTAATCTAGAGAGCACAGGATTTACGTCCATGAGAAAGAATTTGAGGCATATCAAGCGCTGCTTGAAACGGAGCATGACGTTGCTCGAATTCGACTTTTCATGATCGAAAATGGCCGTTTTATGCGTTTTTCGACGGTTCTCAGTCAAAAAAAAACCCCGAACCAGTCGGGGTTTTTTGAGTGAAAAACTCAATCGATCATCAGAAGATGTTGATCGGGTAATCCACGAACACACGCACTTCATTACCGCTGACGTTGTACTCGCTGGATTTCTGCGACACGCGCAGGATCGAGCTGCGCAGTTTCACGCTCAGGTCTTTGGCAGGACCGCTCTGAACGACGTACTTGAACTGGTTGAAGATTTCGCGCTCGGTGCCACCGTCGCTGGTGGAGGTGGTGATGTTGTCACCGCGCACGTAGGCGACGTTATAGCTCAACCCTGGAACACCGAAGGTGCCGAAGTCCAGGCCGTAGCCCAGTTGCCAGCTGCGTTCGTCTTCGGCGTTGAAGTCGGACCAGTAGGAGTTCGCCAGCAAGATCGTATTGCCACCGTCGCCGACGCGGCCTTGGTCTTTCTGGTAACCGCCATACGGGTAGCCCAGGTTGCTGTCGCCGGTGCTGCGCTGGTGAGCGAGCGTGAACGAGTGCGGGCCGGTGACGAAGGTTGCTGCCAGGCTCCAGATCTTGTTGTCGTCACCGGTCGCGCCGCTCTCGCGGACGTAGGAATCGTCCAGCTTGGTGCGGTAGCCGTTGAAGTCCAGGGTCAGGGATTGATCCTTGTCGATCGGGAACACGTAGTTGGCGTTCACGTATTGCTTCTTCAGCACGTCTTCGACATCGGAGGCGTACAGCGCAGCCTTGAACTGTTCGGTGAACTGGTAGCTGCCGCCCAACACGTTGATCGACTTCAGGCCACCGCTGTCACGGCCTTCAGCGCTTTTGCGCGATTCGGCGGTGAAGCGACCGGCATTCAGTTCCAGGCCTTTGATCTCCCGGGAGGTGATCAATGTGCCGGTGTAGCTTTCCGGCAACAGGCGCGAGTTGTCGTAGTTCAGAACCGGCAGGACCGGCATCTGGTCGCCGTAGGTCAGCGTGGTGCTGGAGAGACGGAATTTGACCGCTGCGCCGCCCTTGGACAGGTCGTCAGCTGCGTTACCGCTGTCGCCCTTTTTAAAGAAATCGATACCTTGAGCGCCGGTGCGACCTTTGCCGCCATCCAGGCGCAGCGCGTACAGACCGAAGGCGCCCACACCCACACCGACGGTGCCTTGGGTGAAGCCGGACGAGAACGTGCCGATGGCCGCTTGGCCCCACTCGGCTTTGTCCGCACGACCGTCTTTGTAGTCACGATTAATGTAGGCATTGCGCAGCAGCACGTTGAGGCTGCTGTCTTCAACGAAGCCCTTGGATTGGGACTGATCGTCCGCCAAGGCCTGTGTAGCGCTCAACATCCCCAGAGCGATCAGGCTGATTCGCTTGTTCAACATTTTGTTTTTTTTCCTTAAGACCGATTGATACGCGCTGTGTCGAACGGCTGAAACGGCGCTATCGCACTCTTTTTTCACCCCAAAACAAAAAGGCCGCCCACGAGTAAATCGGGGCGGCCTTCTTATTGTTTTGTCAGTCATGGCGGTTAGCCACAGGCGTTGGGCGCGATCGTAGCCGCGCCTCGAACACTGTGTCAATTTGATGAATGGCCTATAGACGGCGACCTGCAGACTCTGAATATCGCAGACCTGGCGCGGCCAGAAATACCGAGTTCACTCCCACAAAGTAATCTGCGGTGATCACTAAAAACCTTCGCCCATAAAAAAGCGCCGCCTTCCCGGCAGCGCTTTTAGCAATCCTTTGTTTATTCTTCTTATCCTTCCATCACATCCCACAACGCGTCCAGTTCTGCCTCGCTGAATAAACCAGCAGGGTAGCGCTCGATCATCATCCGGCGCGGATCAGGTTTTCTGATCTGACGCGTTCCATTGGACTTCAACCAGTGCGCCAGAACCTGGAGCGATTCGCTATTAATTGCCAGGGGATGCAACGCCCGCTCGCTCACTACGTTCATTTCGGCGTTCATTTCAGCGCTCTCTCCTGGTTCGTGAGCGGCTAACTTATCCAAGGTTTATGACAGAACATCGCAGTTCTCCCCCTCCCTGTTTCACATCGTGGGAGATACAAGAGCTGTGCCAATGTTTCTGAGGTGTCGACAAGTGGATACAAAGAAGCCCGCAGTCCTTTCGGGCTGCGGGCTTGCTGATGAACGCCGTTGCTTAAGCTGTCTGTGAGCGGTTTTTCAATCGACTCAAGCTGTTACAACCCCACTCACTCCTTGTGCGGTGCTGGCTGTTGTTGGGTAAGGCAGTGGATGTTACCGCCGCCCAGTAACAGTTCGCGGCCCGGCACCATCACCACCTCGTGCTGCGGGAAAAGCGTCTGCAAAATTTCCTTGGCTGGACCGTCCATCGGATCATCAAAACTCGGCGCGATGATGCCGCCGTTGACGATCAGGAAGTTCACGTAGGAACCGGCCAGACGAACGCTCGGATTGCGCTCCTGAGTGCCGTCCACCGGATCGACACCGGCGCACTCTTCCTCGGTCGCGTACAGCGGACCCGGAATCGGCATTTTGTGCACCGTAAATGGGCGACCCTTGGCGTCGGTGCTGCTTTCCAGCACCTTCATCGCGGCCTGGCAGCGCGGGTAGTTCGGGTCTTGTGGGTCATCGGTCCAGGCCAGTAATACTTCGCCTGGGCGCACGTAGCAGCAGAAGTTATCCACATGACCGTCGGTTTCGTCGTTGAACAAACCGTCCGGCAGCCAGATGATTTTATCCACAGCCAGATTCGCGCTGAGCACCGCTTCGATTTCTGCACGGTTCATGTGCGGGTTGCGATTGCGGTTGAGCAGGCATTCTTCGGTGGTGATCAAGGTGCCTTCACCGTCGACGTGAATCGAACCGCCTTCGAGCACAAAACCCTCGGTGCGATAGCGCGGGCTGCGTTCGATCTCAAGGATCTTGCCGCCCACTTGCGAGTCGCGATTCCACGGCGAATACAAGCCGCCGTCAAAACCGCCCCACGCGTTGAAGTCCCAATTCACGCCACGGACTTCGCCACTGTTATTGATGACGAAGGTCGGGCCGGTGTCGCGAACCCAGGCATCGTCGCTGGACATTTCAACCACACGAATATTCGGCACGTCGAGACGGGCGCGAGCGTTTTCGTACTGGCCGGCGGAAACCGCCACGGTCACCGGCTCGAAACGCGCGATGGCCTTGGCCACCGCCACGTGAGCGGCTTGCGCGGGTTTGCCACCCAGGCGCCAGTTGTCCGGACGCTCGGGCCAGACCATCCAGGTCTGGGTTTGCGCTGCCCACTCGGCGGGCATGTAGAAGCCGTCGGCGCGAGGGGTGCTGTTTAAAGTGGTCATGCGGTCAGGACTCCAGGGAACCGTCGAGGGTCTTTAGTGTGCCATACAGGTTCGGGCGACGATCGCGGAACGAACCCCACGCGCTGCGAATGTGCTCCAGTTCGTCGAGGTCGAAGCTCTGAACGAGCACGCCTTCTTCGGTCTTGTCGAGCTCCTGGACTTTCTCGCCGAACTGGTTGGCGATGAACGACGAGCCGTAGAACGTGATGTCGTAGCCGTCCTGCTCTTCATTGCCGATGCGATTGCTGGCGACCAGCGGCATCAAATTGGCGCCGGCATGGCCTTGTTGTACGCGCTGCCAGTGGTCACGGGACGAAATGGTCTTGTCGTGCGGCTCGCTGCCGATCGCAGTCGGGTAGAAGAGGATTTCCGCGCCGAGCAACGCCATGCTGCGGGCGCATTCAGGGAACCACTGGTCCCAGCAGATACCCACGCCGATTTTCGCGTAACGGGTGTTCCAGACTTTGAAGCCGGTATCGCCTGGGTTGAAATAATACTTCTCGTGATAGCCAGGGCCGTCAGGGATGTGGCTTTTACGATAAATCCCGAGGTTGCTGCCATCGGCATCGATGATCGCGATGCTGTTGAAACGGGCACGACCGGCCAGCTCGTAAAAGCTGATCGGCAGCACGACTTGCAGTTCTTTGGCGACTTTCTGGAAATGCTTGATGGCGACGTTGTCTTCCACCGTCGTGGCCAACTGCAGGTAATCCGGGTTCGGCTTCTGGCAGAAGTACGGGGCCTCGAACAGCTCCTGGATCAGGATGATCTGCGCGCCTTTGGCTGCTGCCTCTCGGACCAGTCTTTCAGCGGTCTCGATATTGGCTTCGAGGTCCCAGGAACAGGCCATCTGAGTGGCGGCAACGGTAACGATACGACTCATGAATCATCTCCGGGCAAGTGCTTTCAGGTCGAAGGTGACATCGACCAATGACAGAACGGGTAGCACAGGCGTGATGAGTCACGCCGCGAGCAATGGCGACTTTATAGCCGATAAAAATCGACTTTAAAAGCGATAACCACGCCTACCGTCTAAAATTAAGCACTTAAACCCGATAACAATCGATATTTCGTCCTTTCACTGATCGTTCCCACGCTCCGCGTAGGAATGCAGCCGGGGACGCTCCGCGTCCCAAGAGCGGACGCGGAGCGTCCAGTGAGGCATTCCCACGCGGAGCGTGGGAACGATCAATGTGTTTACAGGCCTTCGGCGAGCACCTTCGACAGGGTGTCGACAAAGAAATCCACGCTCTGGCGCGAGGTCACCATCGGCGGTTTGATCTTGAGCACGTTCAGGTAATCCCCCGTCGGCTGCATGAAAATCCCCAATTCGCGCAGACGATCACACAGCGCTGTGGTTTCTTCGGTCGCCGGCTCCAGGGTTTCGCGATTGCGGATCAGCTCCACGCCCAGGTAGAAGCCAGAACCATGCACCGCGCCCACCAGCGGATGAATATCGATCAACGCCTCAAGCCGCTCCTTGAAATACCCGCCCACCACCTGGGCGTTTTCCCAGAGCTTTTCTTCTTCCATTACATCCAGCACTGCCATGCCGATCTGGCAACTGACCGGGCTGCCGCCGGCCGACGAGAAGAAGTAGCCCTCGGCCTCCAGCGCCTCGGCGATTTCCCGGCGGGTGATCACCGCACCCAATGGCTGGCCGTTGCCCATGCCTTTGGCCATGGTAATGATGTCCGGCACCACGCCTTGCTCTTCGAAGCCCCAGAAGAAATGGCCCATGCGGCCGTAACCGACCTGCACTTCGTCCGCAATACACACGCCGCCTCGGGCGCGCACCATTGCATAGACCTGTTTCAGATAACCCGGCGGCAGCGAGATCCCGCCGGCATTGCCGTACACCGGTTCGCAGATGAAACCGGCCAACTGGCGTTTCTGCTCGGCGATTTTCGCCAGGTTGTGTTCGACGCTGCGCACGTAGTCCGGGGCGCTGTCCGGCCCACGGAATTCACCGCGATAGGTGTTCGGTGCGGTCACCGGATGCACCCAATCGGGACGGCTGCTCAAGGCTTTGGGGTTATCGGCAATCGAGGTCGAGACGGCGTCCGCGCCCACGGTCCAGCCGTGGTAGGCCTCCAGCACGCTGAGCATGTCGCGACCGCCGCTGTAGGCCCACGCCAGGCGGATCGCCAGGTCATTGGCCTCGCTGCCGCTGTTGACCAGGAACACCCGGTCCATGCCATCCGGCGACAACTTCAGCAGGCGCTCGGAAAACTCGGCGACCGCGGCGTAGTTAAAGCGCGAGTTGGTGTTGAGCAGCGACCACTGACGACTGGCCACCGCGGCCATGCGCGGATGACCGTGACCCAGCACCGCGACGTTGTTGAGCATGTCGAGGTAGGAGCGGCCCTGCATGTCGATCAGGTGATTGCGCCAGCCGCGCTCGATGCGTGGCGGGTCGACGTAATAGTGTTTCTGGGTGCGGGCAAAACTGGCGTCGCGGCGGGCCAGCAACGTTTGCGAATCCAGTTCTTCTTCGGCGTCACACGCCAGCCCCAGCAGCGCCGCCGGTGATGGGCACAACGCTTGCCAGGCCAAGGCGCGAGATGGCGTGCAAAACAGCGGCGCATTCAACGAAGCGCCTCGACTCAATTGCACGATCAACGGTCCGCTGACCGAACCCAGCACCTGGCCTTTGACCAGCGCCGCGCCGCTGTGCAGCGACGGGGTCACGCCCCACAAGCGTAAACTCAGTTGCGGGCCGTCGAGTTGCAGCACACCTGCTGCCGATTGATGGACCACGCCGGCAAACGGCGATTCGACAGCCGTGCCATGCGGCACTCGCAACTCCACGTGCAGCGGACACGTTTCGGGCTCGGTCGAGCTATCGGGCCGTGTACGGGACAGCCGATACTGACCATAACGACTGGCCGCCAGGCCATGGGCCACCGCAGCCTCGGTCAACAAACGCTGATCAATCCCTTCCTGCTCCCAGTTACCGGCCTCGAAGTGCGGACTGAGGACACCGAGATCGATCAAGGCAAACTCGCGCCCTACCAGGCTTGGCAGCAACGGCGCAAAGCCTTCGCTACCGATGCTCGGCAATGCCTGGCCAACGCACGTCAGAATCGCCGCTTCCATCAATTCCAGCGGAACCGACATGGCCACCCGGAAGATCTCCCACTCATGGGTCAGGTTGTCGCGACTGTAATCATTGCCCGGATCAATACTGACCTGCTGCTCGCCACTGAGCACTAGCACCGCCGCACGCGCAACGATCAATGGCCAGAGCGCCTGCAGTTCCTCACGCGTGAGCGGATTGACTGCGTGATAAGCCTGAACCGCCGGCAAGATATAAAACGGGTCGCCATCGGCGTGGTGCAGCAACGCCGCGCACGTCACCGATAAATCGGTAATGCGCCAAGTGCGAATCAAATCGCCGAAATCGATTACACCCTGCAATTGCCACTGGCGTTGCGCATCCCGCTGCCAGACCACGTTGTCATCGGTGATGTCCATGTGAATGGCCTGCACCGGCAGCGTGTTCACCAGCGGCTGCAAATGGCGCTGGGCCAACTCGGCCGCATCGGCGATCAACCGGCGCTGCGCGTCATCCTTGATCACGGGCAACAAATGACCGATCAACGCGTTGGCGTGGCGGGCATCCCATTGAAGGGTGCGCTCAAGGCCCGGATGCTCGAAGGCCGCCAACGCCAGGTCCATTTCACCGCAGAGTCGACCAAAACCGGCCACCACAGCACCGGGCAGGTGATCAAGGTGTGTGAGCGACTGGCCTTCGATGTAATCGAGCAGGCGCACGTGCACCGCCTGGCCACCGACGTCCAGCGTAAGCAGGTCAGCGCCATTTTTCGCGGGGATCACTCGCGGAACGTGAACATTGGACTTCTCACCCAAATGCTTGAGACCGGCATGCTGGGCTTGCAGCTCCAGCGCCGAGTAGTCGCCACGGCAGATCTTGAGAACAAAACGCCCCTGGTCACTGTCGAACCGAAAGTTGAGGTCCTGCTGACTGCCCAGGGCCTGCAACCTGCCGCTCAACCCGTAATGCCCCTCCAGCAGCTCTAGCGCTTGCTCCGCAGTCACTTGCGGGCTGGGCAAACTGGCGCGGTGAATCAACGTGGCGAGCGGCATACAACGACCCCTTAAATGTTATTAGGCGCTTATATCGCCACTGCTTGAGGCGTTACGCAACCCCCTTTAAATGCAGTGCCCTCTCGCGCTGGTTTACACTTTGCGGGAGAATGCCGAGCATCAACGCCATTGCTGGAGAAACACCATGAATGTAGTCACCACCGACCTCCCCGGTGTTCTGATCATCGAACCCAAGGTATTTGGTGACGATCGCGGCTTCTTCTACGAAAGCTTCAACGCCAAAGCTTTTGAAGACGCCACTGGCCTGAGCCCAACCTTCGTTCAGGACAACCACTCCCGCTCGCAGAAAGGCGTACTTCGCGGTCTGCATTACCAACTGGAAAACACCCAGGGCAAACTGGTCCGCGTTACGGCCGGTGAAGTGCTGGATGTGGCGGTGGATATTCGTCGCAGCTCGCCGCATTTTGGCAAATGGGTTGCCGTGCGTTTGTCCGCTGACAACCATCGCCAACTTTGGATCCCGGAAGGTTTCGCCCACGGCTTTGTGGTGCTGAGCGATTTTGCCGAATTCCTCTACAAAACCACCGATTACTACACCCCGTCGGCCGAGCGCAGCATCCGTTGGGACGACCCGGACCTGGCCATCGATTGGCAACTGGACGAAGCCCCGCAGTTGTCCGGCAAGGATCAGAACGCCGCTTTCTTCAAGGACGCCGACGTCTTTTCCTGAAATCCGGTCTGAACCTTCGCCACAAGAACGACTTGGCCCAAGCTGCGCAGACTGCGCCGTCAAGCCTAGGCATAATGCGCCTGTACCCACAGGCGCCCGATGCTCATGACTCCGACCCTCCCCCGCAGACCCCGCTGGCGTAGCCTCGCACTGCTTGCGCTGTGCCTGGCGCCGTTGCTGTGGCCGCTGGAACATCTGGCCGAGCGTTATTACCGCAGCGAACTGGCCGGACAGAACCGTCAGACCCTCGACCTGTACGTCGCCAACCTGTTGGGCACGCTGCACCGTTATGAAGTGTTGCCACAGATTCTCGGTGATCTGCCGGCCTTGCGAGCGGTGCTCGGGGCGCCGGACGACAGCGTCACGCAAGGCAATGCCAATCGCCTGCTGAAAAACATCAGCGCCCAGACCGGCGCCGAAGTCATGTACCTGATGGACACCACCGGCAAGACCCTCGCGGCGTCCAATTGGGACAAGCACGACAGCTTCGTCGGGCGTAATTTTGCCTTTCGGCCGTATTTCAGCGAAGCCATGGCCGGGCGGCTCGGGCGCTTTTTCGGCTTGGGCACAACGTCGGCCAAACGCGGCTATTTCTTCGCCGCCGCCGTACGTAACGGCGAGAAAATCGTCGGCGTGCTGGTGGTCAAGGTCGACCTGGACCACACCGAAAGCCTGTGGGGCAAAACCCCGGAACAATTGCTCCTGACCGACCAGAATGGCGTGGTCATTCTCACCTCGCGCCCTGAATGGCGATTCCGCTCGACCCGCCCTTTGAACGAAACAGAAAGCAAAGCGATCACCGCGATTCAACCGTACCCGACCCGCGACCCGAAACCCTTGACGCTCAATCCCAACGCCTGGCTGACACAGACGCAACAGATCGCCGAAACCGGCTGGAACGTCAGCATCCTCGCCCCGCGTACCTTGATCGACCGCCCGGTCCGAACGGTTGTCGCCATTGGCGGTGCGACGCTGTTGGTGTTGATGTTGCTGCTCGGCCTGATGATGCAACGGCGCCGCCACTACCTTGAACGTATCGCTTTCGAAGCCAAGGCCCGACGCGAGCTGGAAGGCCGGGTCGCCGAACGGACCAGCGACCTGGAAGGCCTCAACCGGCGCCTGAAACAGGAAGTGCTGGAACGCGAGCACGCCCAGCAAGAGTTGGTGCGCGCTCAGGATGATCTGGTCCAGGCCGGCAAGCTGTCGGCGTTGGGGACGATGTCGGCGAGCATCAGCCACGAATTGAACCAGCCGCTGGCGGCAATCCGCAGCTACGCGGAAAACGCCGAAGTGCTGCTCGATCATCAACGCACCGACGATGCGCGCGGCAACCTCAAGTTGATCAGCGAACTGACCGGCCGCATGGCCTCGATCATCGCTCATCTGCGCGCCTTCGCCCGACGCGATCGCCATGCGCCGGAAAGCGTGGCGCTACAACCGGCGCTGGACGATGCCCTGGCGTTACTGGCCAAGCGCCGGCGCAGCATGGAAGTCGAGCTGATCCGCGATCTGCCTGCCGCCACATTGTGGGTCGAGGCTGGGGAGACCCGTCTGCGCCAGGTGCTCGGCAACTTGCTGGCCAACGCACTGGACGCGCTGACCGAAAAAGGCCCGCCGCGTAAACTCTGGTTGAGTGCCCAATCCACTGCGGACGGCGTCACTTTGTACATTCGCGACAACGGCCCCGGCTTTTGCATGGAAGCCCTTGGCCGCGCCAGCGAACCGTTTTACACCACCAAGACCCGCACGCAGGGCCTTGGCCTGGGTCTGGCGATTTGCGAAACCCTGATGCGCGCCTTCGGTGGTGAACTGTCGTTCGCCAATCACAAGGAAGGTGGCGCCCTGATTACCCTGAAGCTGCGCGCCGGCGCACCGGGCGTGAGCCTGCAACCGTCCGAGGACCGAAGTGCATGACCATCGATAACCGCGTCCAGGTCGTGTTGATCGACGACGATCCCCATCTGCGTCAGGCCTTGAGCCAGACGCTGGATCTGGCGGGCCTGAAAATTCTCCCGCTCGCCGAAGCCAAAGGCCTGGCCGCTCAACTGGAGCGCGACTGGCCGGGCGTGGTGGTCAGTGACATCCGCATGCCCGGCATGGACGGTCTCGAACTGCTGAGCGAGCTGCATGCCCAAGACCCGGAGCTGCCGGTGCTGCTGATCACCGGCCACGGCGATGTGCCGCTGGCGGTGCAAGCGATGCGCGCTGGCGCTTATGACTTCCTCGAAAAACCCTTCGCCAGCGATGCCCTGCTCGACAGCGTGCGCCGCGCATTGGCCCTGCGTCGTCTGGTGCTGGATAACCGCAGCCTGCGCCTGGCCCTCAGCGACCGCAATGAACTGAGCACCCGACTGGTCGGGCAATCGGCGCCGATGCTGCGCCTGCGCGAACAGATCGGGGCACTGGCGGCGACCAAGGCTGACGTGTTGATCCTCGGTGAAACCGGTGCCGGTAAAGAAGTCGTCGCCCGGGCGCTGCACGATTTGTCGAGCCGCCGTAGCGGTCCGTTTGTCGCGATCAATGCCGGGGCACTGGCCGAATCGGTGGTGGAAAGCGAACTGTTCGGGCATGAGCCTGGTGCGTTCACCGGCGCGCAGAAACGCCGCATCGGCAAGTTCGAATTCGCCAATGGCGGCACGCTGTTTCTCGATGAAATCGAAAGCATGAGCCTCGATGTGCAAGTGAAGTTGCTGCGCTTGCTGCAAGAGCGAGTCGTCGAACGTCTGGGCGGCAATCAGTTGATCCCGCTGGACATCCGCATCATCGCCGCGACCAAGGAAGACCTGCGCCAGGCCGCCGATCAGGGACGCTTCCGCGCCGACTTGTATTACCGCCTGAACGTCGCGCCGCTGCGTATTCCGCCACTGCGCGAGCGCGGTGAAGATGCGCTGATGCTGTTCCAGCACTTTGCCGACGAAGCCAGCGCCCGCCACGGCTTGCCACCCCACGAACTGCAACCGGGGCAACGCGCCCTGCTGCTGCGCCATAGTTGGCCCGGCAACGTACGCGAACTGCAAAACGCCGCCGAACGTTTTGCCCTGGGCCTGGAGCTGGCGCTGGATAACAACGCACCGCAGGGCGCGACCGGCATGACGGTCGACGTGGTCAGTGGCGGTCTGAGCGAGCAAGTGGAAAGCTTCGAGAAGAGCCTGATCGCCGCCGAACTGGCGCGTTCTCACAGCTCGGTGCGCAGCCTTGCCGAAGCACTCGGCATTCCGCGCAAAACCTTGCACGACAAACTGCGCAAGCATGGCCTGAATTTCGCCGACGGTGGCGCCAGCAGCCACACCGACGAACTCGATTGAGCTACCGTCCAATCATCATTTTCAAACAAGAGATCAATGCATGAGCCGCGACAGTCGTCACCTGGAATCAGTTCTCCATCACGACATTCCCCTGACGCGGGCCATGGGCATCAAAGTGCTCGACTGGCACGATCAGCAATTGCGCCTGTACTTGCCGCTGGACGCCAACGTCAACCACAAAAGCACCATGTTTGGCGGCAGCCTGTATTGCGGCGCCGTGTTGGCGGGTTGGGGCTGGCTGCATTTGCGGTTGCATGAAGAAGGGATCAAGGACGGGCACATCGTGATTCAGGAAGGGCAAATCGCCTACCCATTGCCGGTGACCATGGACGCAACGGCGATTTGCCAGGCACCGAGCGCGGCAGTGTGGAAGAAGTTTCTGGCAATGTATCAGCGTTATGGACGGGCGCGATTGACGCTGCATTCGCGGATCGTCAATGCGGACAGTGATGAAGATGCCGTGACGTTTACCGGGCAGTACGTCCTTCACAAATGATCGTTCCCACGCTCTGCGTGGTAACGCCTCAAGGGACGCTCTGCGTCCAGTGACGCGGAGCGTCACGGGCTGCATTCCCACGCAGAGCGTGGGAACGATCTTAACTACGCGCCAACTCCAACAATTTTTCGCGCCAGGCAGCTTTGGCCGGCAGCGCCAAAAAGAACTCATTCAGCAACGATTCCCGCGCCGGATAACAGAACGGCGCGCCGCTCAGATCCAGCACCTCACCGCCCGCCCCTTCCAAGACCCCTTGAGCGGCAGCCGTGTCCCATTGCGAAGTCGGCGCCAGTCGCGGATAACAATCCGCCGCCCCTTCCGCCAACAGGCAAAACTTCAGCGAACTGCCGATATTGGCCAGTTGCAACTCACCCAGGCTGTCGCTCAACCCGGCAAGCAAGCGCTCTTGCTCCGGACTTGAATGACGGCGACTGGCGACCACGGTAAAGGCTTCACCCGCCGCCAGCACTTCGCGAACCTGAATCGGCAGCGGCTCAGCATCTTTATCGCCACGCCAGGCGCCCAAACCGGCGCCACCGACGTAAAAGCGCCCATTGGTCGGCATCGACACCACGCCGAACACCACCCGACCTTGCTCGATCAGGGCAATGTTGACGGTGAACTCTTCACTGCCGGAAATGAACTCCTTGGTGCCGTCCAGCGGATCGACCAGCCACCAGCGCTGCCACCCGGCACGCACGCTCAGGGGAATGTTGGCGTCTTCTTCGGACAGCACGGGAATGCTTGGGTCCAGCGCGGTCAGCCCGGCGAGGATCAGGTGATGAGCCGCCAGGTCCGCGGCAGTCACCGGCGAGTTGTCAGACTTGGCCGTCACGGCAGTCCCCGTGCGCCAGAACGGCAGGATCGCTTCGCCAGCCTTCAATGCCAGTTCAATGACCGGCGCCATCAATGGATGCGGAAAATTCATGGCAGAAATACCCCGCGCTGGGTCAACAGGTCACGGGTCAGGTACAGCGCCGCCAAGGCCCGACCCTCCGTGAATCGTGGGTTCTGCGCCAGGGACGACAATTCACGCAGGTTGATCTTGTCCACACCCATCGGCTCGGGCTCGTCGCCCTCAAGGCGCTCTTCGTACAGATCGGTGGCGAGCACCACCTGGATTTTCTGGCTCATGTAACCGGGTGACAGCGAAAGCTCGGTCAGATGCTCCAGCTGCCGCGCGCCATACCCGGCCTCTTCCTTGAGCTCGCGCTCGGCCGCCGCCAGCACGTCTTCGCCCGGCTCGATCAAGCCTTTAGGCAAGGACAGCTCGTATTCATCGGTGCCACCGCAATACTCTTCGACCAAAACGGCGTGATCGGCGTCGAGCATCGCCACGATCATCACCGCGCCATACCCCGCGCCCTTGCCGACCAAACGCTCGTAGGTGCGCTCCACGCCATTGGAAAAGCGCAGCTTGAGCTCCTCGACACAGAATAAACGGCTGGTGGCGACGATCTCGCGAGCGAGTACGGTGGGTTTCTGGCGCATGAAAGGCTCCTTGGCGTAAGCGGGTTACTATACCCGGCCTATCCTGATTGTTGACCTCGGATATCTTTTTTACCGTCTGGAGAAGTTTTTTATGTCCCTGCTGCCCTGGCGCGACATCGACACCGTTCTGCTGGATATGGACGGCACGCTGCTGGACCTGCACTACGACAACCATTTCTGGATGGAACACCTGCCACAGCGCTACGCCGAGCTGCACGGGGTAAGCCGGGCCATGGCCGAGATGGAATTACAGCCGCTGTTCGAACGCAATGCTGGCCAGTTGCAGTGGTACTGCCTGGATTTCTGGAGCGCTGAACTGAAGTTGCCAGTGCGTGAATTGAAACTGGAGACCGCGCATCTCATTGCCTTGCGCCCGGACGCGGATACGTTTCTGGCGGCAATCAAAAAGGCCGGCAAGCGTGTGGTGATGATCACCAATGCGCACCGGGACTCGCTGTCATTGAAGCTGGAACGGATTGAGCTGGCGCCGTACTTCGAGCGGTTGATCAGCTCGCATGACTACGGTTTTCCCAAGGAGCATCCGCAATTCTGGGAAGCGTTGCAGGCCGATATCGACTTCGATCCGGCGCGCAGTCTGTTTATCGACGATACGTTGCCGATACTGCGCAGCGCACGCGGCTTTGGCGTGGCGCATCTGTTGGCGGTGAGCGAGCCGGACAGCCGCAAAGGGCCGAAAGACACGGCGGAGTTTGCGGCGGTTGGGGATTATCGGGAGCTGATTACAGGGCTCTGAGACTGGGTCGCCTGCTTCGCGAGCAAGCCCGCTCCCACAGGACTTGTGTCGTACACATACATCGTGACCAACACAAAACCTGTGGGAGCGGGCTTGCTCGCGAAGGCCATCACACGGTCTTGAGGCTTACTCGGGAATCCGCAACGACTGCCCAGGATAGATCTTGTTCACATCCTTGAGCATCGGCTTGTTGGCCTCAAAGATTTTGTTGTACTTGTTGGCATCGCCATACACGCGCAAGGAAATAGCGCTGAGGGTGTCGCCCTTCACGACGGTGACAAACTTTGCGGCCACAACCACCGGCCCGGTCACGGTAATCTGATCGTCGACGCTGCCAACACCGGCGATATTGCCCACCGCCAGCAGAATCTTTTCCTTCTCTTCCTGACTGCCAACTTCACCGGTGACCGTGACTTTGTCGCCGTCCACCGTAGCCTGCACATTCGGGTTACCCAGGCCGACCTTGCTGATGTGTTCCTTCAATTGCTCACTGGCATTGGCATTGCCCGGTGTCAGTAGATCGATAAGTTTTTCGCCTGCTTCTTTCACAAAGCTAAAAATACTCATGGTGCACTCTCCTTGGGTTTTGGGTTCCAGACGCAAAAGACTAGACCAAGGCTGCAACACACGGTTCCCACCCGACCAATGACGCCGGTTGCACCCAGGCGCTAGAATCCAGTCCTTCCCGCGCCCTGGAGCGAAGATGGACATCAAGCAGCTGAAATTCCTCATCGCCCTCGACGAAACCCGCCACTTCGGCCAGGCCGCCGCGCGCTGCCACATCACTCAACCGACCCTGTCCATGCGTCTGCGCAGCCTTGAAGAAGAGCTCGACTTGCCGTTGGTCAATCGCGGCCAGCGCTTCGAAGGTTTCACCGCGCCGGGCGAGCGAGTGCTGGCGTGGGCCCGCACCGTGCTGGCGGCTTACGACGGTTTGCAGGCCGAAGCCGCTGCGTGTCGCGGCAATCTGGTGGGTACGTTGCGACTGGGCGTGGTGCCGCTGTCGAGTTTCGATCCGCTGGCGTTAATGCAACGGCTACACACCCAACACCCGAACCTGCGCTTTGAACTCTCGTCCCTGAGTTCCGAACAGATCCTCGAACAACTGTCGAATAACCGCATCGACCTTGCCGTATCGTACCTGGAACGCCTGGACGGTGAGCGTTTCGACTCAGTGGCTTTCAGCGAAACCCACATGGGGCTGCTATACGATCAGCGCTTCTTCAGCTTCGGCGAGGCACCGCTGAGTTGGGAGTCGTTGATCGAGCTGCCCTTGGGCATGCTCACCAGCGGCATGCATTTTCGCCAGTCCATCGACCATAACTTCCACAGCCGTGGCCTGGTGCCGCAACCGTTATTGCAAACCGATGCCGTCCACCAGTTGTTACAAGCGGTGCACGGCGGCTTCTGTTGCGCGGTGATGCCGTTGGACGCTGGTCTCGAAAACCTCACCGATCATTTGCGCCTGCAACCCATCGAAAACGCGCAAACCCTTGCCCGGCTTGGGCTGATCATGCGCCGCAGTGCCCCGCGTTCGGCGTTGGCGGAAGCCTGTTTTGCGCTGTATCAGAAATCGCGGACAGACTCTTGATCGACGTCATCTATCGGTAGATCAGTAATAGCGATTAGACGCGACCTATTGACGCGCCTAGGCTTAAAGCTGATCAAACCGTCGGTGATGCCCCATGAACGCCAAGCGCCCTGTCTGCGCGGCGCCCGCCCTTGAAACGCCCGCGCCCGCCGCTAGCCAGACGTACACCTACAGCGACCTTCAATACACCGAATCCGCCAGCACCGCGTTGGCCGAGGAAGTGGCGTTGGCGATCGCCTATAACGGCATCAGCCAGGCGGTAATGCTGGTGACGCCGACCGACCTTGAAGACTTCATCGTCGGTTTTAGCCTCGGCAGCGGCATCATCGAAGACGCCACTGACATCTACGACTTGCAGCTCAGCGGCTCGGGCTCGGCGCAATACGCGCAAGTGACCATCGCCAATCGTGCGTTCTGGAACCTCAAGCAACAGCGTCGGCAACTGGCCGGCACCAGCGGCTGTGGGCTCTGCGGAGTGGAAGCGGTCGAACAGGCATTGCCGGACCTCAAGGTGTTGCCGGGTGCGCCGTTGCCACCCGCCGAATGGCTCGATGGCTTGCGCCAGCGCATCGGCGCCTTCCAGCCGCTCGGCCAGCATTGCGGCGCGGTGCATGCGGCGGTCTTCATGAACGGTCAGGGCGAATTGCTGCTGGGCCGTGAAGACATCGGCCGGCACAACGCCCTCGACAAACTGATTGGCGGGCTGATCCGTCAGAAGATCCCGACCACGGGCGGCCTGGCGATTGTCACCAGCCGTTGCAGCCTCGAACTGATCCAGAAAGTATTGCGCGCCGGTATCCAGACCCTGGTCAGCCTGTCGTCACCTACCGGCCTTGCCGTGCAATGGGCCCGTCGCCACAACCTCAATCTCATCCATTTGCCACAAAAGAATGCGCCACGGGTCTACAGCCCGGCTTCGGAGAATCAAGCGTGAGCCAACACCAACAAGCCGACCAGAAACCCGTTCCACGTTACAAACCCTATAAAGGCCCCGCCGGTGGCTGGGGCGCACTGGCCAGCGTTGCCCGGGCCTGGCTGACCAGCGACAACGCGTTGAAAAACCTGCGCATGATGCTCAAGACCAACAAGAACGGCGGATTCGATTGCCCCGGCTGCGCTTGGGGCGATTCCAAGGAAGCCGGCATGGTGGCGTTCTGCGAGAACGGCGCCAAAGCAGTGAACTGGGAAGCGACCAAACGGCGGGTCGATGGCGCGTTTTTCGCCAAGCACAGCGTGAGTTCGTTGCTGGAGCAAAGTGACTATTGGCTCGAGTATCAGGGCCGTTTGACCGAGCCGCTGAGCTACGACGCCGAAACCGATCGTTATAAGCCGATCAGCTGGGATGCTGCATTTTCCCTGATCGCCAAACATTTGCAGGGCCTGTCGAGCCCCCACGAGGCCGAGTTCTACACCTCGGGCCGTGCCAGCAACGAAGCGGCGTTCCTCTATCAATTGTTCGTGCGCGCCTACGGCACCAACAATTTTCCCGACTGCTCGAACATGTGCCACGAGGCCAGCGGTGTTGCGTTGGCGCAAAGCGTTGGCGTCGGCAAAGGCACCGTGACCTTCGACGACTTCGAACATGCGGATGCGATTTTTGTCTGGGGCCAGAACCCTGGCACCAACCACCCACGGATGCTAGAACCACTGCGCGAAGCGGTGAAACGCGGTGCGCAGGTGGTGTGCATCAACCCGCTGAAAGAGCGCGGTCTGGAACGCTTCCAGCACCCGCAACACCCGATCGAAATGCTCACCAACAGCGACAAGCCAACCAACACGGCCTACTTCCGCCCCGCATTGGGCGGCGACATGGCGATCATGCGCGGCATGGCCAAGTTCCTGCTGCAATGGGAGCGCGACGCGCAGAAGGCCGGTGAGCCTGCGGTGTTCGACCACGACTTCCTCAATGAACACAGCGTCAACGTGCTGGAATACCTGGGCACCATTGACGACACCCCTTGGGAGCAGATCGTCGAGCAATCCGGCCTGCCCCTGGTGGAAATCGAACAAGCGGCGCGCATGTATGCCAAGGGCAAGAACGTCATCATGTGCTGGGCGATGGGCATCACCCAGCACCGCCACTCGGTCGCGACCATCCAGGAAATCGCCAACCTGATGTTGCTGCGCGGCAACATTGGCCGGCCGGGTGCCGGTCTGTGCCCGGTGCGTGGTCACAGTAACGTGCAGGGCGACCGGACCATGGGCATCAACGAGCGTCCCCCGGCGGCCTTCCTCGATGCCCTGGAACGACGCTTCCAGTTCAAAGTGCCCCGTGAAAGCGGCCACAACGTGGTCGAGGCGATTCATGCGATGGCCGAAGGCCGCGCCAAGGTCTTCATCGGTCTGGGCGGCAACTTCGCCCAAGCCACGCCGGACAGCCCACGGACCTTCCAGGCCCTGCGCAACTGCGACCTGACCGTGCAGATCAGTACCAAGCTCAACCGCAGTCATTTGACCCACGGTAAAGAGGCGCTGATCCTGCCGTGCCTGGGCCGTACCGACATCGACATCCAGACCGAAGGCCCGCAAGCGGTGACCGTTGAAGACTCATTCAGCATGGTCCACGCCTCCAACGGCCAATTGCAGTCATTGTCGAACCAGATGCGTTCGGAGCCAGCGATCATCGCCGGCATCGCCGCCGCGACCCTGGGCAGCAAACCGGTGGACTGGAACTGGCTGGTGGCCGATTACAACCGCATCCGCGACTTGATCGCCGACACCGTTCCGGGCTTTCGCGACTTCAACGAGAAGATCAAGAACCCGGGCGGGTTCTACCTTGGCAACAGCGCTGGTGCGCGCAAGTGGAATACACCGTCGGGCCGGGCCAACTTCCGTCCCAACGTCCTGCCAAAAGACCTGGTTCACGAACGCACGCGCGCCACGGGTGTGTTGCCGGATCTGATCATGCAATCGATGCGCTCCCACGATCAGTACAACACCACGATTTATGGTCTTGATGACCGTTATCGCGGGGTGAAGGGACAGCGTGACGTGTTGTTTGTGAACGAAGCGGACATCATTCGCCTGGGCTTCAAGCCAGGGCAGAAGGCGGACATCGTTTCGATCTGGGACGATGGTCGTGAGCGTCGCGTGAAGGGCTTTACGCTGCTGGCGTTTGATATCCCTGCGGGGCAGGCAGCGGCTTACTATCCGGAAGTGAATCCGCTGGTGCCCCTGGAAAGCACCGGTGACGGCAGCCATACACCGACGTCGAAGTTTGTCGCGATCCGCCTGGAGGCGGCGAGTGAGACCGGGTTGATCATGGCCAAGTCGGCCTGACGCGCTAGCAGGTATGGCCTCTTCGCGAGCAAGCCCGCTCCCACAGTGATCGCATTATTCCTGAAAGAACTCGGTCATTGTGGGAGCGGGCTTGCTCGCGAAAGCGCTGAATCATTCAACGAAGATCTCGAAGCCAATACTTTTCCATCGCCCACAAAAAAGGCCGTTTCTGCATGGAAACGGCCTGTCCGAAGTAGTAAAAGACCAGCGAAAAACACTTAAGTTCCGACTAAAAAACAGTAACTTATAGAAATGTGGTGAAGTCGTGTTACTCGTCGGAATTCGATTGTCACAACTATGACACAGCCTCAGGATCGCGCCGTCATCCCCTTGAGGTTCCTCTATGAAGTTCTCCTCGATTCTCTTGTTGTCCCTTGGCCTGGTCAGTGGCTTCGCTTCTGCCGGAGGCACCACCGAAGCAGGTGTGGGCGGCGCATTGGGCGGGGTTCTTGGCTCGGTCGTCGGTCAGTCCTTAGGCGGCAATACAGGTTCAACCATTGGCGCGGCCTTGGGCGGCGCGGGTGGTAGCGCCGTCGGCGCCGACAAACGCAGCCGTGGCCAAGCCGCCATTGGCGGTGCGCTCGGCGCAGCAGGCGGTAACGTGGTCGGCCGCAGCATGGGCGGCACCACCGGCAGCCTGATCGGCTCCGCGGCAGGCGGCGGCGCCGGTGGCGCGCTGGGTAACTACATGGGCAACCAGAGCAATGACGAAGATGATCGTCGTTCCTATCGTGGCCATGATGATCGCCGCTATTACCGTGATGACGACCATCGTGGTCGCGGCCATGCTTACGGCCACCGCAAGCATCATCGCTATCACGACTGAGGCTTGATCGCCTCGTTTACGGTAGATGAAAAAATCGCAGCCCACGGGCTGCGATTTTTTTTTGCCGGTCAAACCACCAAACGTTCAAGCGCATCGCGCAAACCGGCAGGAATCGCCAAGGGTTGATTCGAAGCACGATCGACAAATACATGCACGAAGCGCCCGACCGCGCAGGCGTCATCTTCCCCCGCCTTGAACACCGCCAGTTCGTACTGCACCGAGCTGTTGCCCAGCTTGCCCACCCGCAGGCCGATCTCGATGCGATCCGGAAAGGCGATAGATGCAAAGTAATCGCAAGACGAACTCACCACAAAACCCACCACCGCGCCGTCGTGGATATCCAGGCCACCGACTTCGATCAGGTAGGTATTCACCGCCGTGTCGAAAAAACTGTAGTAGGTGACGTTGTTGATGTGGCCGTAGGCGTCGTTGTCATGCCAGCGAGTGGTGATGGGCTGGAAGTGCGGGTAGTCGGTGCGTTGATTCATGGGTTCTCGCCTTAAGGATCATTCCCACGCTCTGCGTGGGAATGCAGCCTGGGACGCTCCGCGTCCCGACAGCGGACGCAAAGCGTCCATGGAGGCGTTCCCACGCAGAGCGTGGGGACGATCAGTATTCGTGGAGTCTACCGATCAGCAAACCCTTTACCCACCGCCTCCAACTCGCCGATCAAGCGAGCGGGATTCCAGTGATCGCCCTGTCGGGTCTCCAGCGCCCTCAAGCGCTGATGAATATCCGTCAGCCCTTGCTGGTCCGCCCAAGCCATCGGCCCACCTTTGTCTGCCGGAAAACCATAACCGTTGAGGTACACCAGGTCGATGTCGTGGGCCGAGCCGGCGATGCCTTCTTCAAGGATCTTGGCGCCTTCATTGACCAGTGCCAGCAGACAGCGCTCCAGAATCTCCTCAGGTGTTATTTCCCGACGCTGAAACCCGAGCCTTTCGCTGACCTCCAGCACCAGCGCATCGACTTGCGGATCGTGCTCAGCCTGGCGACTGCCAGGTTCGTAGTGGTAATAGCCGTCGCCGCTCTTCTGCCCAAAACGCCCCAGCTCGCACAAGCGGTTATCCACCTGAACCTCCGGCGCATCCTGGCCTTGACCCGCCAGTTCCCGTGCACGCCATCCCAGATCGATACCGACGACGTCGAACATGCGAAACGGCCCCATGGCAAAACCAAAACCTTGCAGCGCCGCATCCACCTGATAAGGGTAGGCGCCTTCAAGCAGCATCTTGCGCGCTTCAAGGACGTAGGTATTGAGCATCCGATTGCCGATGAAACCCTCGCAATTACCCGCCACCACACTCACCTTGCCCATGCGCTTGCCCAACTCCAGCGCCGCGTCCAGCACCGCTGGCGAAGTCTGGGCACCTCGGACGATTTCCAGCAATTTCATGATGTGCGCCGGGCTGAAGAAATGCAGGCCCAGGACCTGGGGCGCACGGCGTGTAGCGGCGGCGATGGCGTCGATGTCCAGCGCCGACGTGTTGCTGGCCAGGATGGCTTCGGGCTTAAGCAGGCCGTCCAGTTCACGGAAAATCTTTTGCTTGAGCTCCAGATTTTCGTAGACCGCTTCGATAACCAGGTCGACATCGCGGATCGCCGCATAATCAGCCGCCGCCGTGACCCGGGCAATGCGGGCGTCGGCTTCGGCCTGATCGATCCGCCCCTGACGCACATTATGGGCGTAGGTATCCGCTACGGCGGACAGCGCCTGTTCCAGCATCTGTGGATTGTTATCGACCCACTGCACCGGCACCCCGGCGTTGGCCAGGCACATCACGATGCCACGGCCCATGGTGCCTGCGCCGATCACGGCGGCGCGCTGAATATTGAACGGTGTCTGGCTCATTGTTGTTCTCTTGTTGGCGATCCGAAGACAGCCCTCACCATAGTCAGCCACCGCGAGTTTTGAAATTTATTCCTGTGATGAGCGACATTCAGCGGATGGATCTACACCGGTAAATGCGCCTGGGCCCACCCGCGCACCTCGGCATACGGGTAATTTTCCAACGCCGCAAAACCTGGAATCGAGCGCGCCTTGAGCTTGGTAAACAGCGGCACGCTGATCCCGCACAGAAAACGCGTTACCCGCTCCGCCGATGGCACATTGCCGGTGTGCTGTTCGTGCCTGTGGATAAAATCACCACACAGCGCTTCAAAGTTTTTATCCACAAGCGCCGGCAGCTCAGGCGGTGCTGGCAACCGCGCGACCTGACCATGACAGACCGAACAGTGCCCACATTGCCGAGGCGCATTGTCGTCGCCAAAGTACTCGGCCAAGCGAAAGCCCAGGCAATGATCGGTGGCGAACAAATCCAGCATGGCGTGAATCCGCGCAATCTCTGTGCGTTCGTGATGGGTGAAACAGGCATGCAGTTCGGCGCTCAGTGCCTGACTGTCGACATTTGTATCAAGCAGGCTGTAGACCTCGGTCATCTGCTTGCTTTCCAGCTCGACCCAACCTTTCTCCTGGAAATAATCCAGTGCCTTGACCACCCGGCTTCGCTCGGCCTGATGCTGCTCGTACAGCGCATCGAAATTCACCGTGGCCCAGGTCCGCGCGCGAGTGGAGGTCTGGATGATCGCTGCGACAAAGTCTTTGCGCTCACCTTCGAAACGGGCCAGCAAGTCCTCGGGCTCTTGTAAGTACTTGAAACGGTATTCGGCGTAATAGGCGTAACGCGGGGCAATGATCCGGCGCAGCTCAAGCTGCACCAACAAGGTTTTAAGCGGCAGTTGCCGGATGTTGCTCTGATCCCCCAGCGGCCCCAGCAGAAACTCCCATTGCCCTTCGGGCGCGGCAGATTTCAACTCATCCAGCACGCAGCGGATGCCGTCCAGTTCAGGCGTATCGCCGTAGACGAAGTTTTCCAACACATTGAGGCTGTCGCGGTTGGCCAAGACCAGACAGTCGGACGGCAAGCCATCACGCCCGGCGCGACCAATTTCCTGACTGTAGTTTTCGATGGATTTGGGCAGATCGAAATGCACCACGTTACGAATGTCGCTCTTGTCGATGCCCATGCCGAAGGCAATGGTGGCAACGATGCAATTGGACTGCCCGCCCATGAATCGCTTTTGGATGGCTTCGCGTTGCTCGTGGGGCAATCCAGCATGATAGGCCTCGGCCTGTATGCCGTTGCGGTTCAGGTGTTCGGCGATGTGTTCGGCGGTTTTCTGCAGGGTGACGTAGACGATGCTGGGCTGGTCAGGGCGCTCGCCCATCCATTCGACCAGACGTCGGCGTTTGTCCTGGCCGCGGACAGGTTCGACCAACAGGTTGAGGTTCGGCCGATAGAACCCGGTGGTCACCACGTCTTCCGGCGCGATGGAAAATTTGGCCTCCATGTCCGCGATCACCTTGGGCGTCGCGGTGGCCGTCAGCAGCAGTGCCTGGGGAATGTTGAACTGGCGCTGATAGTCCGGAAGTTTCAGGTAGTCAGGGCGGAAGTTATGGCCCCACTCCGAGATACAGTGCGCCTCGTCGACGACCAGCAACGAGATCGGCACCTGCTGCAGGAAATGGCGGAAGCGCTCGTTCTTCAGGCGTTCCACGGAAATCATCAGAATCTTCAGCTCGCCGGACTTGGCCCGGGCCATCACATCGCTGGCGTCATCGCGACTCTGGGCCGAATCGATACTGCCGGCCGCAATGCCGTGGCGCTTAAGAAAGGCCAGTTGATCCTGCATCAACGCCAGCAACGGCGACACCACCAGCGTCAAGTGCGGCAGCAACAGCGCGGGCAGCTGATAACAAAGGGATTTGCCGGAGCCTGTGGGGAAAATGGCCGCTGCCGAACGCCCGGCCAACACCGCGCTGACCGCCGCTTCCTGGCCGGGTCGAAACTGTGAAAAACCGAAAACCTGTTCCAGGGTGTTGTGCATAAGCTGTCACTCCGTTGACCGCTGCGAAGCCCAAAGCGTAGCCGGCAGATGCAGCGAGTCGAGAAAAGGTCGGGGACCAAAACGATACGGGATGATACAGCCTCGCCCCAATGTCCTTCGCCACAGGATGAAACAAACGAAACACTTTGTAGCTCGCGGCATCGCTCAATCTGGCGTTAAGGTCTTCTCGCACAACCACCGCTCGCGCACTTCACATCACGGCAGGACGCCTGATGAGCGCGGCATTTAAAGAAGGAACGACCATGCCTCAAAAAACATTTTTTGCCTCCGCCCTGATCCTGACAACCCTGCTGTCGAGTGGCTGCAACAGGATTCCCGAAGAGCCTCCATTGCTCGCGACATGCGACACCCCGGAGCGTTCGGCGCAACAGGCTTGGCGCACATCCTGACGACGGCGGGATAAGTGGCTACGGCACCCTCACAGACATCCGTCCACAGCAACAAAATCGAGGCCATACGTAGCCATTGCAAATCTGGCTCCCTTTAGGACGGCAACGAACTGCTCGACATCGCCCGGCAACGCCTGCCGAAAACCACCGCAGGTTAAGCCCCAAGGAAAAATCCCTGTGGGAGCCGGGCTTGCCCGCGATGAACGATAACGCGGTGCACCTGACAACAAACGAGAGAATTTGCGGCTGGGGATAAGTCCGTAGGCAACGCCCTATCAAAGCTTCGTCCCGGTCCTACAAGAGACGGGGCTTTGTCGCCTATAACTGCCAGGTGGCTCGCATCTATAGTTCAGGTGTCGTTGAAGGTTCAGCGACTCGGGCTTGGTCACTCGACAAAGAGAATTCACATTTCCAACTAACTAAGGTGTTTCTCAGTGACAACGTTAAATCCTCTTTTTGATCGCTACCGCCCACTCCAAACCAACCTCACCGATTCCCGCCCCCTGATCATCGACACTGAGGCCAACCCCCAGGACATCCTCGAAGCTGCCCTCCAGCGCATCCGAGCCTCCAGTGACCTCCTCAAAACCCTGCACTGCGTTTGCTTCAA
This sequence comes from Pseudomonas sp. JAI111, assembly GCF_024809425.1. Classification (NCBI taxonomy): domain Bacteria; kingdom Pseudomonadati; phylum Pseudomonadota; class Gammaproteobacteria; order Pseudomonadales; family Pseudomonadaceae; genus Pseudomonas; species Pseudomonas sp. JAI111. Next base: position 74,684 of record NZ_JANUCB010000012.1, read on the forward strand.
ACACGGCGACGTCGAAGACATCCCCCACATCACTCACGCGCTCTTCCTCTTGGCCCAGGACGGTTGCGACCTGCTGCAAGTCGCACAGCAACGCATGATCGGCTGGAAAGCACCCGCCTGACCCCAAGTGAAGATCGTTCCCACGCTCCGCGTGGGAATGCCTCTACGGACGCTCCGCGTTCGGCTCTTGGGACGCACAGCGTCCTGGCTGCACTCCCTCGCGGAGCGAGGAACGATCAAACACGAGACAACTACGATGAGCGAATTAACGTTCAAACAAAAACAAACTCATTACGAAAAGGTCCGTCGTTCAAATTACTTGGCCAGCCTACATCTTTCAGGATTCGACACCTCACAGGCGGACCTCGACAGACCACTTCCTACACGAAAAGAAGCGCTCGCCAAATACCAACAAGCCATTCCGCAACAATCTGTTCCCGCTCTTCCCCCTAAGCCTGGCGGCCAATAAAATCCACCCAAGCCCAACCGGACACCCCGCAATGAACCTCGCCCCCAATTTCCCCGACGACCACACCATGCACCTGCTCATGCAGCTGCTGCACGAAGAACTCGGCCTGCCCGAACGCAAAACCATCAGCCTCACCACCTCGATCAACTTCGACCTCGGCTGCAACGGCGCTGATGCGCGGCATTTGATGGAAGCGCTGGAAGAACAGTTCGGGATCGACTTCGTGGACTACGACGCCTATCGCTATTTTCAGCCGGAAGGATTTGATGTGCATCTCAAACGAAGGGCAAAGGGTCGCGGCGACAAAGTTCCGCTGACCATCGGCATGCTTTATCAAGCGGTGAAGGTGCAACGGTGGGATACACAGGGTTTGGAAGGCATGGAGCTCAACGCATAAGTGCCATTATTCTGGTCGTTTAGCGGAAATTCAGCTGGAATATTGGCAGTTGCGCACTCGATGGTTTAAAGCGAACACCCACAAAAAAGCCGCCCCAAAGGGCGGCTTTCTCATTACATCAAACCAAGCCTTACAACTTAGGCCCAGCAGCCTTGATCGCGTCGCTCACTTCAAACTTCTTGAAGTTCTCAACAAACAACCCGGCCAATGCCTTGGCAGCTTCATCGTAAGCAGCCTTGTCAGCCCAGGTATTACGTGGGTTCAACAGGCCAGTCTCAACGCCCGGTACGCTCAACGGCACGTCGAGGTTGATGGTGTCGAGGTGTTCGGTTTCAGCACCGATCAACGCGCCGCTCTGGATCGCTGCGATCACGCCACGAGTGGTCGGGATGTTGAAGCGTTTACCCACGCCGTAGCCGCCGCCGGTCCAGCCGGTGTTGACCAGGTAGACCTTGGAGCCGAAGCCGCGGATGCGCTTGATCAGCAGTTCTGCGTATTCGCCAGCTGGACGCGGGAAGAACGGTGCGCCGAAGCAGGTGGAGAAGGTCGACTTGATGCCGCTGCCGGAACCCATTTCGGTCGAGCCCACCAGTGCGGTGTAGCCGGACAGGAAGTGGTAGGCCGCTTGTTCTTCGCTGAGGATCGAGACTGGCGGCAGAACGCCGGTCAGGTCGCAGGTCAGGAAGATTACAGCGTTTGGCTCGCCACCGAGGTTTTTCTCGGAGCGCTTGGCAACGTGCTCAAGCGGGTAGGCCGCACGGCTGTTCTGGGTCAGGCTGACATCGGAGTAGTCGGCGTGCTTGGCTTCATCGATAACGACGTTTTCCAGGACAGCACCGTGCTTGATGGCTTTCCAGATAACCGGCTCGTTCTTCTCGGAGAGGTCGATGCACTTGGCATAGCAACCGCCTTCGATGTTGAACACCACGCCCTCGCCCCAGCCGTGCTCGTCGTCACCGATCAGGTAACGGCTTTCGTCGGCGGACAGGGTGGTTTTACCGGTGCCCGACAGACCGAAGAACAGGGTCACGTCGCCCGCTTCACCGATGTTTGCAGCGCAGTGCATTGGCAGCACGTCGGCGGCCGGCAGCAGGTAGTTCTGTACCGAGAACATGGCTTTCTTCATTTCACCGGCGTAGCGCATGCCGGCGATCAGCACTTTCTTCTGTGCGAAGTTGAGGATCACGCAACCATCGGAGTTGGTGCCGTCACGCTCAGGAACGCATTCGAAGTTGGCGACGTTGAGAACTTGCCACTCTTCACGACCAGCCGGGTTGTACTGGGCCGGGTTGATGAACAGGCAACGACCGAACAGGTTCTGCCAGGCAGTCTGCGTGGTCATTTTCACGGCCAGGTAGTGATCAGCAGATGCACCTACATGAACGTGGGAAACGAAATGCTCTTGCGCGTTGTTGAACGCTTCTACGCGGTCCCACAGGGCATCGAACTTGTCGGCCGGGAACTTGCGGTTGATCGGGCCCCAAGCAATGGAAGCCGAAGTGGATGGCTCGTCAACGATGAAACGATCGACTGGCGAGCGGCCGGTGCGGTGACCGGTGCGAACAACCAGCGCGCCGGTATCGGCAAGCTCGCCCTCACCGCGACTCAGAGCTTCTTTTACCAGATCATCAACACTCAGATCGGTGTACACGGCGTTATTGGCTTGCGTCATGAGATTCCCCGTCGGCCAGTGGCCGAGTGTGCTCCAAACGTTTTGTAGTAGAAAGTCGTGCACTACTACCGCGACAAAAAGTGGGCCGGATTATGCCAGAAAAGCCCAAAAATAGTAGAGCCCTCCGGTCAGAACGGCGTTATTCCGGCGCTAAGCAGTGAATTTACCTACGCTGAACCGTTTTAGTGACGGGTATCTGACGGCGTATCGACCCCCGCTCCCGCGAACAATTGGGTGATATCCGCAGCATCAAACAGGTAGCGATGGTTGCAGAACTGGCAATCGATCTCGATGTGCCCACCATGTTCGATGACCAGCGCCTGGGCGTCTTCCATACCCAAGCTGACCAGGGCATTGCCCGAACGTTCGCGTGAGCAACTGCAATGAAAGCGCAGTTTCTGCACGTCGAACAGGCGCACCTGTTCTTCGTGGTAGAGGCGATGGAGCACGGTTTCGTTGTCCAGGCTCAGCAATTCATCGGCGGTCAGGGTGCTGGCCAGCGCGGTGATGTGCTGCCAACTGGCGGCGCGTTCTTCTTCGTCTTTCAAGCGGTCGGCGGGCAGTTGCTGCAGCAACAAACCACGGGCGCGACGGCCATCGGCGTACAACCAGAAACGCGTACCGACCTGCTGGGACATCACGAAGTAATTAGTGAAGCACTCCGACAGGGTTTCGCCATCCAGATCAACAATGCCTTGATAACGCTGACCCTGGTTCGGATCAATGGTGAGCGCCAAGACACCATTAGGCATCAGGTCGGCGAGGGTCGCGCCGGGGGCAATCTGGTCGGCCTCGTAACGGGCCAAGCCACGGATGTCGCGTTCGCTGGAGCACTCGATCATCAGCAGCGGAATGGGGCCATCGGAACGAGCCTGGAGAATCAGCAAGCCATCGAACTTCAACGTGCCGACCAGCAATGAGGCGGCCGCCATCAATTCGCCGAGCAGTTGCGCCACCGGTTCCGGATAGGCGTGTTTGGCGAGCACTTCGGCATAGCTGCGCTCCAGCCCGACCAGCTCGCCGCGAGTGTCGCTGTCATCGAAGATGAAGCGTTGGGTGTAGTCGGTATCCGGTAGATCGGTCATAGGTCTGGGTATCTGAAGTAATGACAATAGGGTTACAAAACATGAAAATCGCGCCTGTGCGGCGCCGTTTTGTGCGCAATGTTCAGCCATGGGAGGCATTTTATGAACAATCCGGGTTTGTTCCAAGCAAGGTGGAACCTCCGCCGGTTGGCTCTGTGCAATTTTTTGCCCTTGGCGCTGCTGGCCTTCTGGTTATGGCCTACCGGCCAGATGCTGTGTGTGATTTTCGACGAGTGGCTTTTCCATCGATTGAATGCACCGCTGGCCAGTCACCCGATATGGCTACACAGTTGGGCGATTGCAAGTCTGCGCCCATTCGATACGGTGGTCGGCGTGATTCTGCTGGCACTCACGATCAAAGGCGACTGGGTATTCGAAAGGGATGAGGTGCGTCAGGCATTTTTGGGCTTTCTCTCGATTCTGCTGGTGCTGGTGTGTATCCGCCTGCTGTTTTCAACGCTTGTCGGGTGCATGGACTGGCAGCACAACAGCCCATCGATGGTGATCAAAGGCGCCGTGCGCATGAGCGACTACTTCCCGGACCTTGAGAATCGCTGGGAATTGAAGGACCGGTCGACGCAAAGCTTTCCCGGCGATCACGCTTCAGTGTTGTTGATCTGGGCGCTGTTCATGACCGTGTTCAGCCGAAACTCATGGCAGACCTTGCTGATTTGGTCCTTGACGCTGCTGTTCATGATGCCGCGACTGGTCGCCGGCGCAAATTGGGGCCAGGACGATTACATCGGCGGCGTGCTGCTGGCGGTGTGGGCGTTGGGCTGGGGTTACTACACACCGTTTGCGTATCACGCCTCGGCGTTTTTCCTGAAAGTGACTGCGCCGGCATTTGGGTTGTTGGAGAAGTTGCCGGTGGTAAAGCGGATGAGTGTGGTGCGTGGCGTCTGAGCGGGCCTGCTTGCGAAAGCGTCAGCCCGGACGACACAAAACACCTGATCACTCGTCGTTGCTGCTACCACGAAACTTGAACAAATCCCTTCGCTGTTTCTTGCTTGGCTTGCCATCCGTGCTCACGCCCAGCGCGCCAGCCTTGCGCATGGCCGCGGCGGCTTCGCGCTTGGCAATGCTGGCTTCGGTTTCCGCGTACAAGGTCTGAGCCTCCGGCGCGCCACGGCGCACTATCGACAACGCCTGAACCACTACTGTACGTTCCTCAAACCCGGCACGAATCTGAAACTCGTCGCCGATCCGCGGCTCCTTGCCCGGTTTGCAGCGCTCGCCCCGGCAATGCACCTTGCCGCTTTCAATCGCAGCCTTGGCCAAAGCACGTGTTTTATAAAAACGCGCGGCCCACAGCCACTTATCGAGACGGACCTTGTCGTCCTCTTCCTGTTTTTGTCCCACTGGAATTCCTCGCTCGGTGAATAGTCGGAACTGTACTACCGTTTCTGTCGGGCGCAAGAACCCGGCAACCCCAGATAGAATGTGATCTTGGCCGGCTCCCGGCATGGAGTGATCGAATGACTATATTCCCTTCCTCATTGACTTCGCCTCAGGCTGGTTGCCAGGGCTGCCGGCAAAGCGAGCCTTTGGGCTTTGATTTTGCGTTTGCCTACCAACCGATCGTCGATCTGCGCGACCAATCGATTTTCGCTAACGAAGCATTGGTGCGCGGAGTGAACGGTGAAGGGGCGATGTCGATTCTGGCGCATGTCACTGACGACAATCGCTATCGTTTCGACCAGCTATGCCGTACGCGAGCCATTGAAGGTGCGGCAGCTTTAAATATGCAGACACACTTGTCGATCAACTTCATGCCCAACGCTGTGTACCGTCCCGAGCTGTGTATTCGCAGCACCCTGGAGGCGGCGAAAAAGTACGACTTCCCTATCAATCGTCTGATTTTCGAAACACTCGAAAGCCAGCCTGTAGATAACTATCGCCATTTGACCAATATTCTGCGTGAATACCGCGAATTCGGCTTCAAGACCGCCATCGACGATTTCGGCGCGGGCTACTCGGGGCTCAATCTGCTTGCTGATTTCCAACCGGACCTGATCAAACTCGACATGGCGCTGATCCGCGATGTCGATCGCGATCGCGTTCGTCAGGCTATCGTTCGAGGGATTGTCACAATCTGTGCGGAGTTGAACGTTACAGTCATTGCCGAAGGCATCGAAAGCGCCGGAGAACGGGATTTCCTGGCGGACTGTGGAATATTTCTGATGCAGGGTTACTGGTTCGCCAAGCCTGCATTCAAAGCGTTGGCCCAGGTCAACCCTGAGGCCTGGACGCGTTAACCGCCGGTTTTTTCCTATTGAAGACATTTGACCATTTGACCGTTGTCGGTCTGCGCGAGTGGGTGGCGCTCCCTGATTTGGGAGTGGCGGGCCTGCGGGCAAAAATCGACACCGGTGCCAGCACCTCCAGCCTGCACGCCACGGACATTGAACCGTTCGAGCGCGATGGTGAACGCTGGGTGCGATTTACTGCGCACCTGGGGACGGTGGTGCAACTGCGTCACCGGCGCTGTGAAGCGCCACTGGTGACGATGAAAACCATTAAAAGCTCCAACGGTCACGCGCAGATGCGCTACGTGGTCAGCACCACGCTGGCCTTGGGTGATCGGGTCTGGCGGGTCGAGTTCACCCTCGCCTGCCGCAAATCCATGCGTTATCGCCTGCTACTCGGTTCCAAAGCCCTGATCGACGGCCAACTGGTGGTCAATCCGGGTATCAAGTACGTACAAGACAAGCCGGTGTTCCCGGTATCTACCTCCTCCACAGGTGTTGCATGAAGATCGCTGTGCTGTCGCGGAACCCGCGTCTGTATTCCACTCGTCGTCTGGTCGAAGCCGGTACCGAGCGTGGCCATGAAATGGTGGTGATCGACACCCTGCGCGCCTACATGAACATTGCCAGCCACAAGCCGCAGATCCACTACCGTGGCAAGCCGCTGGAGGGCTTCGATGCGGTGATCCCGCGGATCGGTGCGTCGGTGACGTTTTATGGCTGCGCGGTGTTGCGTCAGTTCGAAATGATGGGGGTTTTCCCCCTTAACGAATCGGTGGCCATCGCCCGGTCACGCGACAAACTGCGTTCGCTACAACTGCTCTCGCGCCGCGGTATCGGTTTGCCGGTCACCGGTTTTGCGCACTCCCCGGATGACATTCCCGACTTGATCGACATGGTCAACGGTGCACCACTGGTGATCAAGGTGCTGGAAGGCACCCAGGGCATTGGCGTGGTGCTGTGTGAAACGGCAACGGCGGCAGAGTCGGTGATTGAAGCGTTCATGGGCCTGAAGCAGAACATCATGGTTCAGGAATACATCAAGGAAGCCGGTGGCGCAGACATTCGCTGCTTCGTGGTCGGCGACAAGGTGATTGCGGCAATGAAGCGCCAGGCCAAGCCTGGGGAGTTTCGCTCCAACCTGCATCGGGGTGGCAGCGCCAGCCTGATCAAGATCACCCCGGAAGAACGCATGACCGCTTTGCGCGCGGCGAAAGTGATGGGGTTGGCGGTAGCGGGGGTCGATATCCTGCGCTCCAACCACGGGCCGCTGGTGATGGAAGTGAACTCCTCGCCGGGTCTGGAAGGGATTGAGACCACCACCGGGAAGAACGTGGCGGGGATCATCATTGAGCATCTTGAGAAGAATGGCGGGCCGAATATGACGCGGACCAAAGGTAAGGGCTAGACGCCCAGCCTTGCTGATCGTTCCCACGCTCTGCGTGGGAATGCAGCCCGGGACGCTCCGCGTCCCATTCAAAGCCGAACGCGGAGCGTCCGTTGAGGCATTCCCACGTAGACGGTTCGACGCCTCGACGTGGGAACGATCAGGTCAGACAGCATCCCGCGGCAGCATCAACCCAAGCGGCAACCGCACCCGCGCTTCCAGCCCGCCACCCGAGCGATTGCGCAACTCGACATTCCCGCCATGCATCGAAGCAATGCGCTTGACGATCGCCAGGCCCAACCCGGTGCCCTTGCCACCCCGGGCACGATCGCCCCGAGTGAACGGGTTAAAGATCGCCTCCAGCTCTGACGGATCAATGCCCGCGCCACGGTCCATGACGCTCAGCACTACGTATGGCGCGCTGGTATCCCCGGAGACATACGCTGCCACCTCCACCCCGCTGCCCGCGTGGTGAAGGGCATTGCCAATCAGGTTGTTCAACAACCGCTTCATTGACACCCGACGCAACGGGAACGGCTGGATCGGTTCCAGGCGCAGACGCACCTTCTCTTCATTCTGGTTATACGGCGCAGCGACTTCGCGAACCAGATCGCTCAGGTCCACTTCCTCAACCGACTCGTCGCGGCCATCGCGGATAAACGCCAGGAACTGGTCGAGAATCGCGTCCATGTCTTCGATGTCGCGCACCATCGCGTCGGTCAGGTCGTTGTGGTCACCCATCAACTCCAGGGACAGCCGCAAACGGGTCAACGGCGTACGCAAGTCGTGCGACACCCCCGCCAGCATCAACTCCCGCTCGCGTCCGGCCTGTTCGACGTCCTCGGCCATCTGGTTGAAGGCGCGGTAAACCTCGGTCATCTCGCTCGGCGTGTCGCTGATCGGCAGGCGTACGCTTCGGCCCTGGCCAAGCTGCCGTGCGGCGTAGACCAGTCTTTTGAGCGGTTGGTTGAGCTGGCTGACGAAAATCCACGCCGAGGCAGTGGAGAGCAGACCGATTGCGAGGAACCAGCCAAGCACGTTCCAGATTTTCTGGCCGCGCAGCGGGTGAGGATAGAGCGGCACTTTCAGCCAGCCATCGCCCAGGCTTGGCGCCCGGACCCACAAGGCCGGTGGCGAGTGCATGCGTAAGCGAACTTCAGTGTCGGCCCCCAGCTCCGCCTGCATCTGCCGCTGATAAATCTCGCTGTAGGGCCAATGCTGCTCACCTTCCGGCACGCCAGCGCCCACCACCCGGATCAGGGTCGCGGCATCGGCAATCTTCGCGCGGTTTTCTTCATCGGCGGCCCAATAGGCGCGCAGCGTCAGGGCGACGCCGTGGCTGTATTGGCGGTCCACCAGCACGTCTTCGTTCATCAACAGATAAACCAGGGTCAGCGCCTTGGAGAACAGGACAACGATCAGCACCAGCCACAGGGTGCGGGAGAAAAAACTCTGGGGGAACCAAACGGGGGTTTTCATGGATAACCGCTACACACTTGCAGGAGCGAGCGATGCTCGCATATTGCGGATCGCGAGTCTGCGGACAACGTCATCTGACCCGTTGACCGCGAGACCCGCTCCTACAAATCGCCGATCACTTGGTGGCGGCGCCATCCGGAACGAACACGTAACCCACGCCCCAGACCGTCTGGATGTAACGCGGCTTGGAAGGATCGGGCTCGATCATGCGGCGCAGTCGGGATACCTGCACGTCGATCGAACGCTCCAGCGCATCCCATTCACGACCACGGGCCAGGTTCATCAGCTTGTCGCGGGTCAGTGGCTGACGCGCGTTCATGACCAGGGCCTTGAGCACCGCAAACTCGCCCGTGGTGAGCATGTGCACTTCGTCACCGCGCTTCAATTCACGGGTGGCCAGGGACAACTCGTAATCACCAAACGTCACGCTTTCGTCTTCGCTGCCCGGCGCACCCGGCACAGGCGTCGACTGACGTCGCAGGACCGCTTTGACGCGGGCCATCAGCTCATCCGGGTTGAAGGGCTTGGCCAGGTAATCGTCGGCACCCAGCTCCAGTCCCTTGATGCGGCTCAGCTCATCGCCCTTGGCGGTCAGCATGATGATCGGGATCTGATTGTTCGCCGTGCGCAGGCGGCGGCAGGCGGTCAGGCCGTCTTCGCCGGGCAGCATCAGGTCGAGCACGACCAGGTTGAACACTTCGCGCGCCAGCAGGCGATCCATTTGCTCGGTGTTCGGTACGGCACGGGCGCGGTAGCCCTTGCTGACGAAAAAACGTTCCAGCAGGCTGCTCAGCCCTGGATCGTCGTCAACAATAAGAATTTTTTCGCCTTCAGCAATGTTTGCAGTGCTGCTCATTAGATGCTCCTTTTAGCTCGGCGCGCATTATGGCGTAGCTGCCGTTATACGCACCGAGTGCATTGTTAGCAGATTTTTCCTTCACCGTTAGAAATCCGGCCTTGGCGCGACAGCCTGCGATGTCCCTGAATGATAGAACGCTGGTTATAATGCGCGGCCTTTTGTGTCAGGCAACGTCTGATCATTACTGCAGACGGCCGTTTTTTATTTTCATGCCGGCGGCAGTAATTGTTCGATTTCACGGGTCAACGGGATGCCTGTTGATCCAGGTAGCGGCGCACGCCAGGCCGCTCAACCAGACTCGCCGAGCCTTTATTTCTGCGCCTGCGAGCCTGCTTTCACAATTTGTCAGGTGGTTTTATGGACAGCATCAACAGCCGCATCGCCGAGGAACTCGGTGTACGCCCACAACAGGTCGAAGCGGCCGTCGCGCTACTCGATGAAGGCTCTACCGTTCCCTTCATCGCCCGTTACCGGAAAGAAGTGACCGGCAGCCTCGATGACATCCAGTTGCGTCATCTGGAAGAGCGTCTGCGCTACCTGCGAGAACTCGACGAACGGCGCATCAGCATCCTCGCCAGCATCGAAGAGCAAGGCAAGCTGACCCCTGCACTTGAGCGCGACATCAAACTCGCCGACACCAAGACCCGCCTCGAAGACTTGTACCTGCCGTACAAGCAGAAGCGCCGCACCAAGGGCCAGATTGCCCTGGAAGCCGGCCTCGGCGAGCTGGCCGACGGCCTGTTCAACGACCCGACACTGACCCCGGACGTTGAAGCTGCGCGCTTCATCAACGCCGAAAAAGGCGTGGCTGACGTGAAGGCGGCCCTCGAAGGCGCAAAATACATCCTCATGGAGCGCTTCGCCGAAGACGCCGGCCTGCTGGACAAGTTGCGCAGCTACCTCAAGCAGGAAGCCACCCTCAGTGCCCGCGTGATCGCCGGCAAGGAAGAGGAAGGCGCCAAGTTCCGCGACTACTTCGAACATGACGAACCGCTGAAAAGCATGCCATCGCACCGCGCCCTGGCGATTTTCCGTGGCCGCAACGAAGGCATTCTCAGCTCCGCGCTGAAAGTCGGTGACGAGCTGCCGGGCACCATGCACCCATGCGAAGGCATGATCGGCCAGCAATTCGGCATCCAGAACCAGAACCGCGCCGCCGACAAATGGCTGGGCGAAGTGGTGCGCTGGACCTGGAAGGTCAAGCTCTATACCCACCTCGAAACCGATCTGCTGGGCGAGCTGCGCGACGGCGCCGAAACCGAAGCGATCAACGTGTTCGCCCACAACCTGCACGACTTGCTGCTGTCGGCTCCGGCCGGCCCGCGCGCCACCCTGGGCCTCGACCCGGGCCTGCGCACCGGCTGCAAAGTCGCCGTGGTCGATGCCACCGGCAAGCTGCTGGATCACGCCACGGTTTACCCGCACGTGCCGCACAACAAGTGGGACCAGACCATCGCGATTCTGGCTGCCCTGTGCGCCAAGCACTCGGTGGACCTGATCGCCATCGGCAACGGCACCGCCAGCCGCGAAACCGACAAGCTGGCCGCAGAGCTGATCAAAAAATACCCAGCGATGAAAATGACCAAGGTCATGGTCTCCGAGGCCGGCGCATCGGTTTACTCGGCGTCGGAACTGGCTTCCAAGGAATTCCCGGACCTCGACGTGTCGATCCGTGGCGCGGTGTCGATTGCCCGTCGCCTGCAGGATCCACTGGCCGAACTGGTGAAGATCGATCCGAAATCCATCGGTGTCGGCCAGTATCAGCACGACGTGTCGCAGCTGAAACTGGCGCGCGGCCTGGACGCTGTGGTCGAGGACTGCGTAAACGCCGTGGGCGTGGACGTGAACACCGCTTCGGTGGCGCTGCTGGCCCGCATCTCCGGCCTCAACGCGACCCTGGCGCAGAACATCGTCAGCCACCGCGATGAGCACGGCGCGTTCAAAACCCGTGCAGCGCTGAAGAAAGTCGCGCGTCTGGGCGAGAAAACCTTCGAGCAGGCTGCCGGTTTCCTGCGCGTGATGAACGGCGACAACCCGCTCGACTCCTCCGCGGTTCACCCGGAAGCCTATCCGCTGGTGCAACGCATCGCCGCTGAAACGGACCGCGACATTCGCTCACTGATCGGCGACGCCGCGTTCCTCAAGCGCCTCGATCCGAAGAAGTACACCGACGAGACGTTCGGTCTGCCGACGGTCACCGACATCCTGCAAGAGCTGGAAAAACCGGGCCGCGACCCACGCCCCGAGTTCAAGACTGCCGAGTTCCAGGAAGGCGTCGAAGACCTCAAGGACCTCGAACTGGGCATGATCCTCGAAGGTGTCGTCACTAACGTGACCAACTTCGGTGCGTTCGTCGATATCGGCGTGCATCAGGACGGTTTGGTGCACATCTCCGCGCTTTCGGAGAAATTCATCAAAGATCCGCGCGAAGCAGTGAAGGCCGGTGATGTGGTGAAAGTGAAGGTCATGGAAGTCGATATCCCGCGCAAACGCGTGGGCCTGTCGATGCGCATGAGCGACACGCCGGGCGAGAAAATCGACGGTGCTCGCGGTGCACGTCCGGGTTCGGCGCCACGCCAATCCCAGAACAACGCGCCACGTAAAGAAACCACGGCAGCGGCTCCGGCCAACAACGCCATGGCTTCGCTGTTCGCCAACGCCAAGCAATTGAAGAAACGTTGATGGACATTCCTGCCGGGCTGACCGAAAGCGCGTTTTTCAAATTGCTGGGGTGTCGCTTGCACAGCCTGGAAACCGGGGTGGCGCAAGTCGCCCTGAGGCTGGAACCGCAACTGCGCAATCGCGGCGGCAAGCTGCACGGCGGGGCGCTGTTCAGTCTGGTGGACATTGCCATGGGGCTGGCCTGTTCCAGCACCCACGGCTTTGACCAGCAGAGCGCGACCATCGAATGCAAGATCAACTACATTCGCGCTGTTTCAGACGGTGAAGTGATGTGCACGGCACGGGTAATTCACCCGGGCCGGCGCACGCTGGTGGTCGAAGCCGACGTGATGCAGGGCGACAAACTCGTCGCAAAAGCACAAGGCACGTTCGCTGTCCTGTAGATGAATACCATCGTTTTGAGGTAATTTCGGCGCTGTGACCGCAGCGCCGAAATTTCCTGTGGGAGCGGGCTTGCTCGCGATTGCGGTGTGCCAGACGACTTAAATGTTGACTGACACACCGCAATCGCGAGCAAGCCCGCTCCTACAGGAAATTGCGGCGCTCGATCCTTGGCCGGCTGCCAGTAGTTTGTGCAGCTCGAAAACCAGGCGAAAACGCCAGTTTCAACTTCACCCTTGTAGACCGTCTTGCCCACCCCCATATTGGGGCGACTGACGCGTGAAGGAATCCAACTTGAGCGAACTTCTCAACCGCCGCCTGGCTCTGCTCGGCGAGCGCGCTAACCTCTCTCTGCTCGAACAGTGTCTTCACGGTATCGAACGTGAATGCCTGCGCGTGACCGGCGAAGGTCGCCTGGCGCAAACGCCGCACCCGGAAGAATTGGGTTCCGCGCTGACCAACGAACAAATCACCACCGACTATTCCGAGTCGCTGCTGGAGTTCATCACGCCCGCCCTGCCCGACCCGGCAGATACGCTGACGAGCCTCGACAAGATTCACCGCTTCGCCTACAGCAAGCTCGGCAACGAGTTTCTGTGGAGTCCATCGATGCCGTGCCCGCTGCCGGCCGAGGAAGACATCCCGATCGCCTATTACGGCACGTCCAACATCGGTCAGCTCAAGTACGTCTACCGCAAGGGCCTGGCCCTGCGCTATGGCAAGACCATGCAGTGCATCGCCGGGATTCACTACAACTTTTCCCTGCCGGAAAAGCTCTGGCCGTTGCTTAAAGAGGCCGAAGGCTTTGTCGGTACCGACCGCGACTATCAGTCCTCGGCCTATATCGCGCTGATCCGCAACTTCCGGCGCTACAGCTGGCTGCTGATGTACCTGTTCGGTGCCTCACCTGCCCTGGACGCCGGTTTCCTGCGCGGTCGCTCGCACCAGTTGGAACAACTGGACCCGGACACCTTGTACCTGCCTTACGCCACCAGCCTGCGCATGAGCGACCTGGGTTACCAGAGCAACGCCCAGGCCGGTCTGACGCCGTGCTACAACGACCTGGTCAGCTACACCGACAGCCTGCGCAAAGCGGTGGCCACGCCGTATCCGCCGTATGTTGAAGTCGGCACGCATAAGGATGGTGAGTGGGTTCAGCTCAACACCAACATCCTGCAGATCGAAAATGAGTACTACTCCAACATCCGCCCAAAACGCGTGACCTACACCGGCGAACGGCCGATTCAGGCGTTGGTGGCCCGTGGCATTCAGTACGTTGAAGTGCGCTGCCTGGACATCAACCCGTTCCTGCCGATGGGCATCGATCTGCCGGAGTCGCGTTTCCTCGACGCTTTCCTGCTGTATTGCGCGCTGAACGACAGCCCGCTGCTGACCAACACCTCATGCAGCAACGCCACGTCGAACTTCCTCAGCGTGGTCAAGGAAGGTCGTCGTCCGGGTCTGCAACTGCAGCGCGACGGTCAACCGGTGGACATGAAGGAATGGGCCACCGAACTGCTGGAGAAGATCGCTCCGCTCGCCGCGCTGCTCGATCAGAGCCATGGCGGCGATGCGCACAGCAACGCGCTGGACGTGCAGATGGAGAAGGTCAAGGATTCGTCCCGCACACCTTCAGCCCAGGTACTGGCGGCAATGGCCGAGCATAAGGAAAGCTTTGCTCAGTTCTCCCTGCGCCAGAGCCGGGCGCACGCGGAGTACTTCCGCAGTGAGCCGCTTTCAAGCGAAGACCAGGCAAAATTCGAAGAGCGGGCACGTTCCTCGCTGGTTGAGCAAGCTGAGCTGGAACAGAACGAAGTCGGCGACTTCGATGTGTTTGTCGGGTCGTATCAGGCGAGCATTCTGTCGATCAGCAACTAATCGGCGCCTGCTACAAGATCGCAGCCTCGTTTCACTCGACAGCTCCTACAGGAACCGTGTTTCGGTTGTAGGAGCTGTCGAGTGAAACGAGGCTGCGATTTTTGGATCCTTTAGAATTTTCCGCTCATAAGCTCATTCGAAAAAGTTATTTATTTTCGTATTCTTAGATCATTTAGTCTCCTTTCACGCCGACTCTCGGTCGCCTGACAAGGAGCTTTTCCATGAAACTGACTTTCCCTCTTCGCCTCCTGGCGGCCGCATCGCTGGCTGCGGCGAGTTTCTTTGCCCAGGCGGCTGACGTCACCGTCGCCTATCAGACCACCGTCGACCCGGCGAAAGTTGCCCAGGCCGACGGCGCGTACGAGAAAGCCACCAACGCCAAGATTGATTGGCGAAAATTCGATAACGGTGCCGACATCATCGCGGCCATTGCCTCCGGTGACGTGCAGATCGGTTACCTCGGTTCCAGCCCGCTGACGGCTGCGATCACGCGCAAAGTTCCGGTAGAAACGTTCCTCATCGCCACGCAGATCGGCGCTGCTGAAGCCCTGGTTGCCCGCGACGGGTCCGGGATCAAAACGCCTCAAGACCTGATCGGCAAGAAAATCGCCGTGCCATTCGTATCCACCGGTCACTACAGCCTGCTGGCTGCGCTGAAGCACTGGAACATCGACCCGTCGAAAGTCACCGTACTCAACCTTGCCCCGCCCGCCATCATTGCCGCGTGGAAACGCGGTGACATCGACGCCACTTACGTCTGGGACCCGGCGCTCGGCGTGGCCAAGGAAAACGGCAAAGTGCTGATCACCTCCGGCGAACTGGCCAAGTTTGGCGCTCCGACCTTCGATGCCTGGATCGTGCGTAAGGATTTCGCCGAGAAGCACCCGGAAATCGTCACCGCCTTCGCTAAAGTGACCCTGGATGCGTACGCCGATTACCGCAAAGACCCGAAAGCCTGGCTCGCCAATCAATCCAACGTGGACAAACTGGTGAAACTCTCCGGCGCCAAGGCCAGCGACATTCCATTGCTGCTGCAAGGCAACGTCTACCCGTTGGCGGCTGACCAGGTGATCACCCTCGGCGCACCGACCACCAAGGCCATCACCGACACCGCCGCGTTCCTGAAAGAACAAGGCAAAGTCGAGGCCGTGCTGCCGGACTACGCCCCGTACGTCAGCGCCAAGTACATCACCAACTGATCGGGAGTTAACCGCGATGGCTTTGCTACAGCTGGAGCGCATCAGCGCACAGTACCCCGGCAGTCCGGAACCGGTACTGGCGGATATTTCCCTGAGCCTAGGGCCCCAGCAATTGCTGGTCGCCCTCGGCCCGTCCGGCAGTGGCAAGACTTCGCTGTTGAACCTGATCGCCGGTTTCGTCGAGCCCAGCGCCGGGCGCATCACCCTTGACGGGGTGCCGGTCAAAGGCCCGAGCGCCGAGCGCGGCGTGGTGTTTCAGGACGACGCCCTGCTGCCGTGGCAGGACGTGTTGGCCAATGTCGGCTTCGGTCTGGAACTGGCCGGCGTGTCCAGGGACAAACGCGAAATCCGTGCTCGGGAAATGCTCGCGCTGGTGGACCTTTCCGGTTTCGAAAATCGCCGCATCTGGCAACTCTCGGGCGGCCAGAAGCAACGTGTCGGCCTCGCTCGCGCGCTCGCCGCCGACCCTCGGGTCTTGCTCATGGACGAGCCCTTCGGCGCCCTCGACGCCTTCACCCGCGAACAAATGCAAGAGCTGCTGCTGCAAGTCTGGCAGCGCACCGCCAAACCGGTGTTCCTGATTACTCACGACATTGAAGAAGCGGTGTTCCTCGCCACGGACCTGATTCTGCTGGCGCCGAATCCTGGTCAAATCGTCGAACGCCTGAGCCTGGATTTCGGTCAGCGTTACGCAGCCGGCGAGTCGGCACGGGCGATCAAATCCGACCCGCGCTTTATCGAAACCCGCGAACACGTACTCGCCAAAGTGTTCTCCCAACGCAGCGCCGCCCAGCGGCAGGAGCGCGCATGAGCAGCTATGAAATTCCTGCGGTGACGGTGAAACCGGGTTCGACGGTGATTCCGGTTCGTCGCAGCTTGAGCACGCGCTGGATCAGCGTATTGACGCTGGTCGCGCTCGTAACCCTGTGGTGGGCGGTGACCGCTACCGGCATGATCGAACCGCTGTTTCTACCGCCACCGTCCGCCGTGCTGCAAAAAGGCTGGCTGCTGGTGACCACCGGTTACATGGATTCAACCCTGTGGCAGCACCTGGGCGCGAGCCTCAGCCGCATCGGCCTGGGCCTGGGCTTTGCCGTGCTGACCGCCGTTCCTGTCGGCATTGCTATTGGCCACAACCGCATTGCTCGCGGCATTCTCGATCCGCTGATCGAGTTCTACCGACCGATTCCGCCATTGGCTTACCTGCCGCTGATCGTGATCTGGTGCGGTATTGGCGAGCTGTCAAAAGTCTTGCTGATCTATCTGGCGATCTTCGCGCCGATTGCCATCGCTACCGCGACCGGCGTACGCACAGTCGACCCGGCGAAATTACGTGCGGCGCAGTCGCTGGGTGCGACTCGAGCGCAGCTGATTCGTCATGTGATCTTGCCGAGCGCCTTGCCGGACATTTTGACCGGCGTGCGGATTGGCCTGGGTGTGGGTTGGTCGACCTTGGTCGCCGCCGAGCTGATCGCCGCCACCAGCGGTTTGGGTTTCATGGTGCAGTCGGCCGCGCAGTTCCTGGTCACCGATGTGGTAGTGCTGGGGATTCTGGTCATCGCACTGATCGCCTTCGCCATGGAAATGGGCCTGCGCGCGCTGCAGCGCAAACTGGTGCCGTGGCACGGCCAGGCTCATTGAAAAATCATCATGTGAACAACCCTGTAGGAGTGAGCCTGCTCGCGATGGCGGTGCATCAGCCACAGCCGTGTCGCCTGACACTGCGCTATCGCGAGCAGGCTCACTCCTACAAAAGCTCGACACTCCGAATTCGAAGAGAAAGACCATGAGCAACCTGACAATCGTCCCCCTCAGCACGGCTCTCGGCGCGCAAATCAGTGGCGTCGACGTCAGCCAGCCACTGAACCTGGAGCAGCGCGACGCCATCGAGCAGGCCCTGCTCAAGCATCAAGTGCTGTTCTTCCGTGACCAGCCGATCACGCCGCAGCAACAGGCGCGATTCGCTGCCTATTTCGGCGACTTGCACATTCACCCGATCTACCCCAACGTGCCGGAACAGCCCGAAGTGCTGATCCTCGACACCGCCGTCACCGATGTGCGCGACAACGCGATCTGGCACACCGACGTGACCTTCCTGCCCACCCCGGCCATGGGCGCAGTGCTCAGCGCCAAGCTGCTGCCGGAGTTTGGTGGCGACACATTGTGGGCCAGCGGGATTGCGGCGTATGAAGCGTTGTCGGCGCCGATGAAGCGCTTGCTTGAAGGCCTGACCGCGACACACGATTTCACCCGCTCATTCCCGCTGGAGCGTTATGGCAATACGCCTGAGGCCTTGGCGCAATGGGAAGAAGCACGCCGCAAGAATCCGCCACTGTCGCACCCGGTGATTCGCACGCACCCGGTGAGCGGACGCCGGTCATTGTTCGTCAACGAAGGCTTCACAGCGAAGATCAACGAGCTGTCAGAGACCGAAAGCGAGGCGATTCTGAAGTTTTTGTTTGCCCACACCACACGACCAGAATTCACCGTTCGCTGGCGCTGGCAGAAAGACGACATCGCGTTCTGGGATAACCGCGTGACACAGCATTACGCCGTGGATGATTACCGGCCGGCACGGCGGGTGATGCAGCGGGCAACGGTGTTGGGGGATGCGCCGTTTTTCCGGTGAGCCGATCACCAGATCGTTCCCACGCTCTGCGTGGGAATGCAGCGATGGACGCTCCGCGTCCACTGTGACGCGGAGCGTCACGGGAGGCATTCCCACGCGGAGCGTGGGAACGATCAGTTAGGGTGTTACTCAGCCGTCGAAGGCTTCTCCCAAAGATTGATCCCGCCCTCTTGGGCAAACCGGTCAATCTCCGCCAGTTCCTCTGCGCTAAAGCTCAAATTCTTCAACGCCCCGACGTTTTCGATAATCTGCTCCGGCCGGCTCGCACCGATCAGCGCCGAGGTCACGCGCGGATCGCGCAGGGTCCACGCCAACGCCAGTTGCGCCAGGCTCTGGCCGCGACGCTTGGCGATTTCATTGAGCCCGCGAACATGGGCGATGTTGGCTTCGGACAGATGAGATTCCTGCAGCGAACCACCGCCCGGACGATTGACCCGCGCATCCTTCGGAATACCGTTGAGGTACTTGTCGGTCAACAGCCCCTGCGCCAATGGCGTGAAAGCAATCACGCCAGCGCCCAGTTCGTCGGTGACCTCCAGCAGATCCTTTTCAACCCAGCGATTGAGCAGGTTGTACGCTGGTTGGTGAATCAGCAACGGCACTTTCCACTCTTTCAACAGCGCCGCCATCTCACGGGTTTTCACGCCCGAATACGAGGAGATACCGATATACAGCGCCTTGCCCTGCTGCACCGCAGTCGCCAGTGCGCTGGCGGTTTCTTCCAGCGGGGTGTCCGGGTCGAAACGGTGCGAATAGAAAATATCCACATAATCCACGCCCAAGCGCTGCAGGCTCTGATCCAGGCTGGCCAGCACGTATTTACGTGAACCGCCGCCCTGCCCGTAAGGACCGGGCCACATGTCCCAACCGGCCTTGCTGGAGATGATCAACTCGTCGCGATACTGCTTGAAATCCTCACGCAGCAAACGACCAAAATTGATCTCGGCGCTGCCGTACGGAGGACCGTAGTTGTTGGCCAGGTCGAAATGGTTGATGCCCAGATCGAACGCCGTGCGCAACAGCGAGCGCTGAGTGTCGATCGGCGTGCTGTCACCGAAGTTGTGCCACAAGCCCAGCGACAGCGCCGGCAGCACCAGACCGCTGCGGCCTACGCGGCGGTACGGGATGGAGTCATAGCGGTTTTCGGCAGCGGTATAAGTCATCGAATCCTCTCTTGTCCGTCTTGATATTGGTATCGACTGCTTCGCAAGTTGCCCAGCATACGCCCAGACAAACGCCGATAAACCTCGGACTCGAGAAAATGCTGAAACGTTTCACAGATTTTAAATCTGGCCCGTTGATAACACCGCCATCCATTGCGCGCTTACGCTGACAACTCACGTAACGCGGCAGCCGCCAAAAAGCCGGACCTTGAGCTGTATCGCTGATCTCGTCTTACCGTCTGGTCGATACGCTCGAGCAACTGCTCAGGAAGCGTGGCATTGAAGCGTACTGACTTGCCGAAATAAGGCGTGATATCAAACTCCACCACACCCCATACCCCTCCGGCGTAGTCAGGATTGTCCAGATGAGCATCTATCTCTCGCACTTGCGGCAGTGGATCACCATCGGCTACCAAGCCTTCGTAATGCAAAGCCAACGCTTCTTTTACGTTTTCAAATGCCTCAGCCACAGTAACGCCCGCAGAGAAGCACCCCGGCACGTCCGGGATAATCACTCCATATTCTGAGTCTGCATCCTTGTGCAGAACGACCGGGAATTTCATTTCGGTGAGTCCTTCCTGTGATATGGCCTCTTCGAGGCTCTCGTTTCCGATCTCGGGCCTCATTTCAGACCCGCCTGTTTCAATATGCTGTTGATCGTCCCTTTGGGAAGATCCGAGTCAGGGTGCTTCACCGTCACCCTCCCTGCTTTAGCCGAATGCTTGTACTGATGATGGCTACCTTTCACCGCCACCAGATACCAGCCATCCTCCTCGATCATCCTGATCATTTCCCGACTTCGCATTACCTTCGTCCTTGTGGGCAACATCAGCTGCGCACACTACGCGACGAGAATATTTTTAATACACACAATACACACTCTGATAAATATTAACCGTTCCCGCCCGGAGCTATGGTGCCCCCGGACGAGCGGCTAGCTGGCCCTCGCAAACACCTCCCCCAACCAATCCACAAACACCCGAACACGTGGCGACATGTGTCGGTTGTGGGGGTACAGCACTGAAACCGGCATTGTCGGTGGCGGTGTGTCGGTGAGGATTTCCTGCACCAGCCCTTGGGCAATCTGCGTCTCCATTCGGTAATGCGGGCACTGGATCAAGCCGAGCCCGGCAATCGCCGATGCGGCGTAAATTTCCGCGCCGAACACTGAAAGCGCACCTTCAATGGCGACTTCTTTCAGGTGGCCGTCGACCATGAATTCAAACGGAAACTGCTTGGCGGTGGTGCGCGAGACGTAGTTCACGGCGCGGTGATGCTTCAGGTCGTCGAGGCGTTTCGGTTCGCCGTATTGGCGCAGATAGGCGGGGCTGGCGCAGGTGATTTGACGCAGGTTGGCGATGCGCTTTCCGATCAGTGCCGAATCACTCAGCGTGCCGGCGCGCAACACACAGTCGACGCCTTCAGCGATCAGGTCAACGAAACGGTCAGTCTCGCTGATGGACAGTTCGATGTCCGGGTAACGCGCCATGAACTGCGGTAATGCCGGAATCACGAAATGCCTGGCCAGCGTGCCGTGCAGGTCGACACGCAACCGGCCTTTGGGGGCGCAGCCACGAAACGCCAACTCGGCCTCTTCCAGCTCCGCCAGCAATTGCACGCAACGCAGGTAGTACGCCTCTCCATCAAGCGTCGGGCGCACCTTGCGCGTACTACGCTCCAGCAACCGAGTGCCGAGCCAGGTTTCAAATTGATTCAGCGTGTGGGTCAGGGTCGCCCGTGGCAGGTTCAGGTCATCAGCCGCCAGGGTGAAGCTGCTGCGCTCATAGATCCGCACAAAAACCTTCATCGCTTTGACTTGATCCACGTTTGGCTCCTGGCGCGCGATTGTTGGCGATTATTGAATAGTCAAGGCAACTCTCGGGCATTTATCGGCCTGAGTAAACATGTGAATCTGGCTTCACACCCCCCCTCCCTCATCAGGAATCAACGCCATGACTACTCAGAAAGTTGCCATCGTGACCGGCGCCTCCCGCGGCATCGGCGCTGTGATCGCCAGACAACTGGCCAGCGAAGGTTTCGCCGTCGTCATCAACTATGCAAGCAGCGCCACAGAAGCCTCCAAGCTGGTGGTGGAGTTGCGTCAGGCCGGCCATCAAGCCATAGCGATCAAGGCTGACGTGGCCAATGCCGATGACGTGCGCCGGATGTTCGACGAGACCGAAACACAACTGGGCAAGGTCGATGTGCTGATCAACAACGCCGGCATTCTCAAAATGATGCCGTTGGCGCAGCACACCGATGAACTGTTCGACCAGACCTTCAACATCCACGCTCGGGGCACCTTCAATACCCTGCGTGAAGCGGCAACGCGGTTGAATAGCGGAGGGCGGATCGTCAACTTTTCCAGTAGCACGGTCGGTATGAACCTGCCGGGTTACGCGGTGTACATCGCCAGCAAAGCAGCGGTGGAATCGCTGACCCAGGTGTTCGCCAAGGAAATGCGCGGACGCAACATCACCGTTAACGCCGTGGCACCGGGTCCGGTCGCTACCGAGTTGTTTTTGCACGGAAAGAGTGAGGAACAGATCCAGAACTTCGCCAAGATGCCGCCGCTGGAGCGTCTGGGTCAGCCGGAAGATATCGCTCGCGTGGTGTCGTTTCTGGTCGGGCCGGATTCGGCTTGGGTCAATGGACAGATTCTGCGGGTGAATGGAGGGTTGGTTTAACTATGCTCAACTTGAGACCGCAGTCTTGATCGTTCCCACGCTCTGCGTGGAAATGCCTCAAGGAACGCTCCGCGTCCAGTGACGCGGAGTGTCACGGGCTGCATTCCCACGCGGAGCGTGGGAACGATCATTTACTCAGGAGGACACACCCATGCACACCACGATCATCATCACCTTCGGCCTGATTCTCCTGGCGCTGATGCTGTTCATCGGCGAGAAAATCGGCTTCAGCCGCCAGACCCTGGCCTACAGCTTTGTGGCGCTGTGGCTGGCGCTGACGCTGATCAACGGCGCAGTCGGCATGGTTCATACCGGCCAACCGTTGAGCACGGAACTGGTGGTCGGCAGCGCCGTGTTCGGTGTACCGGTGGCGGCGCTGGTGCTGTTCATGGTGCTCAGCACTGAAGCGTGAGTGCCACCGGCACTCGATCAACGCACCAAGTGCAAGAACTGCAAATGCCGTTCGTACTGGTCAAGGATGTCGTTGATGATCTGGTCCTTGGTGTAGCCCACCAGATCGTAATCCTGACTGCCCTCGCTCAAATGCACTTCAGCCCGGTAATAACGACGGTTGTTGAGCTCCTTGGAGCCCATGCCGGCACGGGCAAACGATGGTGTGAAGTAACCACGCATCTGCGCCTGATAGATAAACGGATGCTCCTCGCCATGACCGATTTCCAGGCTGACGTTGTCGTTGGCCGCGTCCGGTTGGGTGACCACGTTCAATCCCTTCTCGACGAACACCGCCGAGACTTCTTCAATGGCCGGACGCACCGTCGTATCGAGGAAGCGATAGACCTCATCGCGAGACGGGAAATGCACAGCCTGAGTCAAGCGCTGACGCCAGCCGCCACGTCGCGAGCCGGACACCGGCGCCAGGGAATGCAGTTGCGCGATCTGCTTCTGCGATTCCAGGTAAAACGCCTTGTGCAGCCCCCACATCATCAGCAGCAAAATCAACGAGAACGGCAACGACGTCAGCACCACCGCTGACTTCAGCGCATCGATGCTGCCGGAAAACAGCAGCGCGCTGGTCACCAACGCGGTCATCGCGCCCCAGAACACTCGCAGCCATTTCGGCCCGTCTTCGTCAGGATTTCCGCCTTTGGCGGACAGCGTCGACAGCACCACGGTGCCGGAGTCGGCGGAGGTGACGAAGAACACGAAGCTGATGAACACCGTGACCGCGATCACGGTTTTGCTCCACGGGTAGGTTTCCAGCAGCAGGTAGAGCGTCATCGACGGGTTGTCGATAGCCGACATACCAAGCGCGCTCATGCCGTGGTTTAGGACTTGGTCAATGGCGCTGTTGCCGAAGATCGACATCCACGCCAGGGTGAAACCAAGCGGAATCAACAGCACGCCAAAGACGAATTCGCGGATGGTTCGGCCACGGGAAATCCGTGCGATGAACAGGCCCACGAACGGCGACCACGCAATCCACCAAGCCCAATAAAACACCGTCCAACCGCCGAGCCAGTCACTCGGTTTGTCGTAGGCGTAAAGATCGAAACTCTTCATCGGCAATGCGCCGAGGTAATCGCCGATGTTCTGGATCAAGGTGTTGAGCAGGTGCTGAGTCGGGCCGGCAAACAACACGAACAGCAGCAGCGCGCAGGCCAGCAGCATGTTGATGTCGGACATCACCCGCACGCCTTTGTCGACGCCGGAGACCGCGACGATGATCGCCGCGCCCATCATCAGTGTGATCAGGCCGACCTGAATCCAGTGGGTGTGAGCAATGCCGAACAGGTAGTCCAGCCCTGAGTTGAGGTGCAACACGCCAAAGCCCATGTCGGCGCCGAGGCCGAACACCGTGGCGATGATGCCGAAACCATCCACCGCATAACCGATGGGGCCATTGATACGTTTGCCGATCAGGGGATAAAGCGCCGAGCGCAGGGCCAGCGGCAAGTTGTGACGGTAGGCGAAGTAGGCCAGCGCCATGCCGACGAAGGCGAACACGCCCCAGCCATGCAGGCCCCAGTGCAGAAACAGAATCTGCATCGCCTGACGCGCCGCATCCGCCGTACCGGCCTCGCCTTGCGGCGGTTGCGCCAGGTGCGTCAGCGGTTCGGACACACAAAAGAAGAACAGCGTGATGCTGATCCCGGCGGCAAACAGCATGCCGGCCCAGGACAGGTAGCTGAACTCGGGCTCGTCGTGGTCGGCACCGAGCTTGATCTTGCCGTAGCCGGACAAGGCGGTGACCACCACGAAGACCAGATACAGCGTCATCGCGAGCATGTAATACCAGCCGACCGTATTGGCCGCCCAGTTTTGCGCTTGCAGAAGCCAGGCACCAGCCTGTTCAGGCATGGCGATAACGACGATGCCAAATAGCAGGATGAACGTTGCCGCGAAGTAAAATACCGGCGGATTCATGCGGACCTGGCCGCTGGCGGGGGTGGGCGATGCACTCATGAAAGGTGCACCTCAAGGGGGTGAATCAGGGCAATCAATAACGGACTCGGCAAAAGCAAGCCTCCTGTTGTGAGCGGGCAGCAAACCGGCGGTTTAACTTGAATGAGCGTTCAATTTAAACATGAATAGGTTGCTAAGGACTAATCGCAAGGCTCGGCGGTACGTTCTGTACGCTAGCTCAAGGAGGGGTTTGAGGCAGGGTTATCGCGATCGTTCCCACGCTCTGCGTGGGAATGCAGCCCGTGACGCTCTGCGTCACATCGGTGCCAGACACGGCATCGGCGGCGGCCCTGGAACGCGGAGCGTCCCTTGAGGCGTTCCCACGCGGGAGCGTGGGAACGATCAGTACAGTCGGGTGAAAGGCTTACTTCTGCGTCCCGTCATCATGCTGCAGATTCGCCTGCGTCAGGTTGCACCCCGGCGGCACGCTGCGGGTCAGCCAGACGTTGCCGCCAATGGTCGAGCCCTTGCCGATGGTGATGCGCCCCAGAATTGTCGCGCCGGCATAGATCACCACATCATCTTCGACAATCGGATGCCGAGGGTGGCCCTTCTGCAACTGCCCGTCTTCATCCGACGGGAAACGCTTGGCGCCCAACGTCACGGCCTGATAAATCCGCACCCGCTCACCAATGATCGCGGTCTCGCCGATCACCACGCCCGTCCCGTGATCGATGAAGAAGCTGCGGCCGATCTGCGCGCCCGGGTGAATGTCGATTCCTGTGGCCGAGTGCGCGATTTCCGCACTGATCCGCGCCAGCAACGGCAGCCCCGCGCGGTAAAGATGGTGGGCCAGGCGATGGTGAATCACCGCCAGAATCCCGGGATAACACAGCAACACTTCATCGACGCTGCGAGCCGCGGGGTCGCCGTGATAGGCCGCCAGCACGTCGGTGTCCAACAAACTGCGCAGGCCTGGAAGCGCGAGGGCGAAGTCCTGAATGATCTGAATGGTCCTGGCCTCGACCTCAGTGTCGGCCTGGGCACTGTGGCGCGCCGCGTAACGCAGTTCGAGCCGGGCCTGGGCCAGCAACGCATTCAATGCGACGTCCAGCGTGTGCCCGACGTAGAAATCTTCACTTTCCTCACGCAAATCCACCGGGCCAAGGCGCATCGGAAATAGCGCACCGCACAATGCCTCGAGAATTTCCGCCATGGCCGCTCGGGAAGGCAATTCGCGACCGCCCTGCTCGCCGCTGGCGCGGCCGTTTTGTGCGCGCCACTGGTCGCGCGCTGTGCGCAGTTGGCTGACGATGGTCTGCAATTGCCAATGGCTGGAACGCTCGCTCACGGTTGAAACTCCTCATGGGCGGCCGGACTGTCTGGCCGCGCTGACGGCGATTACTTTACGGCAAGGTCCGGAAGCCGAATTAAGAACCGATTATGCTGTGGTCAGCACTTTTGGATATAAGTGATTGGCAGTTGCCCACGCTTGGGGGCGTGCCTATAGTCCTGAAACCTTTCTCCGCCAGTATGGAACCATGATCAAACAACAGCTCGACCGTTTCGACCGCCTCGATTTGCTCGGCCACCCGACCCCTCTGGAAAAACTCGAACGCCTCTCGACCTGGCTGGGCCGCGACGTGTACGTCAAACGCGACGACCTGACGCCCCTGGCAATGGGCGGCAACAAGCTGCGCAAACTCGAATACCTGGCGGCCGATGCCTTGGCCCAGGGCGCCGACACCTTGATCACCGCTGGCGCGCTGCAGTCCAATCACGTACGCCAGACCGCCGCCATTGCCGCCAAGCTCGGCCTGGGGTGTGTAGCGCTGCTGGAAAACCCGTTGGGCACCGACGACGCCAACTATGTCGGCAACGGCAATCGGCTGTTGCTGGACCTGTTCGATACCAAGGTCGAGCTGGTGGAAAACCTCGACAACGCCGACGAGCAATTGCAGTCCCTGGCCGACCGTCTGCGCAACAACGGCAAGAAGCCATACCTGGTGCCGATTGGTGGCTCCAATGCATTGGGTGCCTTGGGTTATGTGCGCGCCGGGCTGGAACTGGCCGAACAGATCAAGGACACCGGCCTGTCATTCGCTGCCGTGGTGCTGGCTTCAGGCAGCGCCGGCACACACAGTGGCCTGGCGCTGGCGTTGAGTGAAGCACTGCCGGATTTGCCAGTGATTGGTGTCACGGTTTCCCGGAGCGATGAGGATCAGCGGCCGAAAGTCCAAGGACTGGCCGAACGCACGGCTGAGCTTTTGGGTGTGAACTTGCCGACCAGTTTCAAAATCGAGCTGTGGGACGAGTATTTCGGCCCACGCTACGGCGAACCGAATGCCGGGACGTTGTCAGCGGTGAAACTGTTGGCAAGTCAGGAAGGTCTGTTGCTGGACCCGGTGTATACCGGCAAGGCCATGGCCGGGTTGCTTGACGGTATCGGTCGTCAACGCTTCAACGAAGGCCCGATCATCTTCTTGCACACCGGTGGGGCGCCGGCGTTGTTTGCCTATAAGGATTTTCTGTAGTGATCGTTCCCACGCTCTGCGTGGGAATGCCTCTGGGGACGCTCCGCGTCCAGTGACGCGGAGCGTCACGGGCTGCATTCCCACGCAGGAGCGTGGGAACGATCACTTAGTTCTAAAAAGAATAACAAAGATGATATTTATTATTTTCCTATCTAAAAGCGCCATCATATAGTCACGCCGCAGGCGAATTTGCAGCGAGACGCATACGCTGCTTTAGGGCAGGATATTGCAGTCGTCCAAATCCCGATTTTGCCAACATTCCTAAAAGCGTCTTCATAAGAAAACACAGGGGCTTGTCATGAATTTTTCCGCACTACGTCGAAATCTGCTGGTCGGTTCGCTGGGCCTGGCACTGAGCGCTGGCCTGCTGGGTCAAGCGGTTGCCGGTGAGCAGCTGCAAAAAATCAAGGACGCAGGCGTGATCAACGTCGGTCTGGAAGGCACTTACCCACCCTTCAGCTTCGTTGACGCCGACGGCAAACTGACCGGTTTCGAAGTCGAGTTCTCCGAAGCCCTGGCCAAAGAGCTGGGCGTGAAGGTCAAACTGCAACCGACCAAATGGGACGGCATCCTCGCAGCGCTGGAATCCAAGCGTCTGGACGCAGTGGTCAACCAGGTGACCATCACCGAAGAGCGTAAGAAGAAGTATGACTTCTCCGAGCCCTACACCGTTTCCGGTATTCAGGCGCTGGTGCTGACCAAGAAGGCTGCGGAACTGAACATCAAGTCTGCCGCCGATCTGGCTGGCAAGAAAGTCGGCGTGGGCCTGGGCACCAACTACGAGCAGTGGGTGAAAGCCAACGTGCCGACCGCTGACGTGCGCACCTATGAAGATGACCCGAGCAAGTTCGCAGACCTGCGTAACGGTCGCACTGACGCCATTCTGATCGACCGTCTCGCCGCGCTGGAATACGCCAAGAAGGCCAAGGACACTACCGCTGCAGGCGAAGCGTTCTCACGTCAGGAAGCCGGCATTGCCCTGCGCAAAGGCGAGCCTGAGCTGCTGGCAGCGGTGAACAAAGCCATCGACAAGCTGCGCGCCGATGGCACGCTGAAAAAGCTTTCGGAAAAATACTTCAGCGCTGACGTCACCAAATAATGGAAGAAGCTTTCCAACTTGCGCTGGATTCCGCGCCCTTCTTGCTGAAGGGCGCGTACTACACGGTCATCTTGAGCCTTGGGGGCATGTTTTTCGGCCTGCTGATGGGGTTTGGCCTGGCGTTGATGCGCCTGTCGCGCTTCAAACTGGTGAGTTGGCTGGCCCGCATCTACGTGTCGTTCTTTCGCGGCACGCCGTTGCTGGTGCAGCTGTTCGTGATCTATTACGGCTTGCCGCAATTGGGCATCGAACTCGATCCATTGCCAGCGGCCCTGATCGGCTTCTCGCTGAACATGGCCGCCTACGCCTGTGAAATCCTGCGTGCCGCGATCAGTTCCATCGAACGCGGCCAGTGGGAAGCTGCCGCGAGTATCGGTATGACCCGTGCGCAGACCCTGCGTCGGGCCATCCTGCCGCAAGCGATGCGCACGGCCCTGCCGCCGCTGGGTAACAGCTTCATTTCGCTGGTCAAGGACACCGCGCTGGCCGCCACGATCCAGGTGCCGGAGCTGTTCCGTCAGGCGCAGCTGATTACCGCGCGCACCTTTGAAATTTTCACCATGTATCTTGCCGCCGCGCTGATCTACTGGGTTCTGGCCACGGTGCTCTCGCACCTGCAGAACAAGCTGGAAGAGCGGGTCAATCGGCACGACCAGGAGTCCTGACCCCATGATTGTCGTGGAAAAACTGACAAAGCAGTTCAAGGGTCAAGTCGTGCTTAACGGCATCGATTTGCAGGTGAAGGAAGGCGAGGTGGTAGCGATCATCGGGCCTAGCGGCTCGGGCAAAACCACCTTCCTGCGCTGCCTGAATTTTCTGGAAGAACCCACGAGCGGCCGGATCAAGGTCGGTGACATCGAGATCGATGGCAGCCGTCCACTGAACCAGCAGCAGAGCCTGGTGCGACGCTTGCGTCAGCATGTGGGCTTCGTGTTCCAGAACTTCAACCTGTTCCCGCATCGCACCGCCCTGGAAAACGTCATCGAAGGCCCGATCATCGTGAAGAAGATCCCGCACGCCGAAGCCGTTGCCCTGGGTAAAAAGCTCCTGGCCCGGGTGGGTCTGGCGGGCAAGGAAGACGCTTACCCGCGTCGCCTTTCCGGTGGCCAGCAACAGCGTGTGGCGATTGCCCGCGCACTGGCGATGGAACCGGAAGTGATTCTGTTTGACGAACCCACTTCTGCGCTCGATCCCGAGCTGGTAGGGGAAGTGCTGTCGACCATTCGCAGTCTGGCCGAAGAGAAACGCACCATGGTCATTGTCACCCACGAAATGGGCTTTGCCCGGGACGTGGCAAACCGTGTGGTGTTTTTCGACAAAGGTGTGATCGTCGAGCAAGGCGAAGCCAAGGCGCTGTTTGCCAATCCGAAAGAAGAGCGCACAAAGCAGTTCCTCAGCAAGTTCCTGAATAACGCGCACTCTTGAACTACCGCCTCACTACTTGTTAACTTCCATGGATGGAAGTGACAACTATCCCCACCATCAACGTCCTCCCTCTCGCACTCCTTCACTGACACCTTAGATAACCCATCAACTCCTTGTGCGGTACATATATATGTCCTGCAACAAAATCACTTCGCCTAAAATTCGCCAGAATCCACGCTACTCAAAGGGTGGCCTTTGGTGATCACAAGCGCGACAACCCCCACAAATACAAGGCATGTTCGACAGGGCGGTGCGGCTTATTAACTTCAACACGTAGGAAACTTCTGAATAACAGTTAATCACCAACTTAACTAGTCAGTTCTATTGACACCTCTTCAAGCGCACTCTTATCTAGTTGCCAGCAGGCGCCAACCTTTGCACTCAATCATTATTTAACTTGAAAATAATGAGCTGTTTTGTTGCTGGGTAATGCTCGCCTTTTGATCTTTCAGAAACGGAACTTCGCTGCAAGGCTTCAAGGAGAAACCCATGACAAGCACCTCGAATACATCCGGACTTGCGGCCCCTACCCTGGCGCAATCACACAAGGCCGGCATCAATGTCACCTCGGCCGCCTATCTGCTGGTCGACGTGGCGCCCTACCCCGGCATGGACGACGGCGACCTGATCGAACTGTTCTGGGACCGCTGCTACGTGGCCTCCCGCGTGCTGACTGCCGAGGATGTCGGCAAAGCCATCAGTCTGCGTGTACCGCAGAGCTTTATCGCCAACGGCGCCTCGCGCATCCACTACCGCGTCATGCAAGTCGGCCAAGGGCCGGCGGTGTCGCTTGCCGCTCAAGTAGAGATCAAGCTCGATTGCCCGGGCGGTCAATCGCTCACTCTGTGCGGTCACGAAAACGAGCATCTGGCGCCCGTAGGCCTTCCCGAAACCATTCGCCGCCAGGGGGTCAATCCGAACCAGATCAAGCGCGGCGTTCCACTGACCATCGAGCCCTACCTGAACATGGCCACCGACGACGAAATCACCCTGCGCTGGGGCGATGCACGCATGGATTTGCCACGGATCAAGGCGGGCGATGTGGGCCAGCCCATTCAGGTCTGGGTGCCGCCGGCGATCATTCTCGAAGCCGGCGAAGACCTGCGTCTGGAAGTGACGTATTGCATCCTCGATCGGGTCGGCAACAACTCCGGTTGGGCGCCGCCGCGCAGGTTGAGGATCGGCTGCGCCAATCCCTATTTGAAGGTTCGGCCCAAGGAAATACTCATGGCCGCAGAGACCGGCAAGAAGTAAATCCCCCGTTTCCCCTGTGGGAGCGAGCCTGCTCGCGATAGCTGAATATCAGACAACGACGGAGTCGTCTGAAACGACGCTATCGCATTCAGGCTCGCTCCCGCAGTGCTTTTTCCAGCGGCTGCAAGAGCAAGTGTTGCTCCATAAACAAGTGTTGCGCTACGAACAGGCCCTCTTCTATTCATATTCCAAAAAGTTAGTTTATTTAATTTTTATACACGCTTAGGGTATATACACCGGACCACCGGACATTCTTGTTTTTCGTTCGCCGCACAGAGAGCGGCGACCCCATGAGATGTGAGGTAGGTATGGTCCGGAACACAATCACCCCAGTGCAGATCGCCAGGGCATTGCGTGCAGCCAAGGAGCGGCACTGATGTCCAGTCTGGCAGATGCAATCGTTCAGAGTGATCTGGACATCGCCCCGTTGTTGTTGCCCGCGCAGGTTTTGCGCAACGATGCACAAGCCATCAAGGCCGCCCATGAGCTGGCGCAAGTCGCCCGCCTGCAAGCCGCCAAACGTGACCGCCAGCGCAAGTTGCCGTGGTCGGAAATCGAACAGTTCACCCGCAGCGGATTAGGCAGCATCGCCATCCCGCGCGAGTACGGTGGCCCGCAGGTTTCATTCGTAACCCTGGCGGAAGTCTTCGCGATCATTTCCGCGGCCGACCCGGCGCTGGGACAGATCCCGCAGAACCAGTTCGGCATTCTCAACCTGGTGCTCGGCAGTGCCACCGAGGCGCAGAAAAAACAGCTGTTCAAAAGCGTGCTCGAAGGCTGGCGCATCGGCAATGCCGGGCCTGAACGGGGCACCAAGAACACCCTTGAACTCAAGGCACGCATCACCGCTGACGGTGATGGTTTTGTCATCAACGGCCAGAAGTTTTACTCCACCGGCGCCCTGTTCGCCCACTGGGTGGCGGTCAAGGCGCTGAACGACGACGGCAAGCAAGTGCTGGCCTTCGTCCGTCGCGGCACGCCGGGACTGCGCATCGTTGATGATTGGTCGGGCTTCGGTCAGCGCACCACCGCCAGCGGCACGATTCTGCTCAACAACGTGCGTGTCGATGCCGAGTTGGTGGTGGATAACTGGAAGATCAACGATCAACCAAACATTCAAGGTGCCGTGTCACAGCTGATCCAAGCGGCCATCGACGCCGGCATCGCTCGTGGCGCCATCGACGACGCCATCGAGTTCGTGAAAACCCGCGCACGGCCATGGATCGACGCGAATGTCGAACGAGCCAGCGATGACCTGTATGTGATCGCTGATATCGGCAAACTGAAAATCGAACTGCACGCCGCCGAAGCGCTGCTGCGCAAGGCCGGGCAAGTGCTCGATCAGGTCAGCGCAGCGCCACTTACCGCAGAGTCCGCGGCCCGCGCCTCGATTGCCGTGGCCGAGGCCAAAGTACTGACCACCGAGATCTCGTTGCTGGCCAGCGAAAAGCTCTTCGAACTGGCCGGCAGCCGCGCCACCCTCGCCGAATTCAACCTCGACCGTCACTGGCGCAACGCCCGCGTGCACACGCTGCACGACCCCGTTCGCTGGAAATATCACGCGGTCGGCACCTATCACTTGAACGGCACTTTGCCCGCTCGCCATTCCTGGATCTAACGACCAGAACACTTTTGACCAGATCTCTGGAGAAACACATGACTCTTTCTCACCACGTCGCGGTCATAACCAGCGATGAGCAAGCCCTGATCGTCGCCAGTGACCTTGCCGAAGACTTCAAGCGTGACAGCGCCCTGCGCGACCGCGAACGCCGATTGCCGCACCCGGAACTGGAGGTGTTTTCCCGTTCGGGTCTCTGGGGCATCAGCGTGCCAAAAGAATACGGCGGCGCTGGCGTTTCCAACGTCACCCTGGCCAAAGTGATTGCCTTGATTTCCCAGGCGGACGGCTCGCTCGGACAGATCCCGCAGAACCATTTCTACGCCCTCGAAGTGCTGCGCGTGAACGGCAGCGAAGAGCAGAAAAAACGTTTGTACGCTGAAGTGCTCGCCGGGCAACGCTTCGGCAATGCCTTGGCGGAACTGGGCACCAAAACCGCCCATGACCGTGTCACCCGCCTGACCCGCGACAGTAACGGCTACCGCATCAACGGCCGCAAGTTCTACGCCACAGGCGCGATTTACGCTCAGCGCATCCCCACCTCGGTGGTGGACGAAAACGGCGTTCAACAACTGGCGTTCGTGCCTCGCGACAGCAAAGGCCTGACGGTCATCGACGACTGGAGCGGTTTTGGCCAGCGCACCACCGGCAGCGGTTCGGTGGTGTTCGAAGACGTCTACGTCGCCGCCGAAGACGTGATCCCGTTTCAAACCGCCTTCGAGCGTCCGACCCCGGTCGGCCCGTTGGCGCAGATTCTTCACGCCGCCATCGACACCGGTATCGCCCGCGCCGCTTATGAAGATGCGCTGCATTTCGTGCGCACCAAAACCCGGCCCTGGATCGACGCCACACACGAAAAAGCCACCGACGATCCGCTGACTATCAAGAGCTTCGGTCACTTGAGCATTCGCCTGCACGCCGCTGAAGCCTTGCTGGAACGCTCCGGCGAATTCCTCGACAAGGCTCAGGCCGAGACCAACGCCGAGACGGTCGCTGCCGCCTCGATTGCCGTCGCAGAAGCCCGTGCCCTGAGCACTGAAATCTCCCTCGCCGCCGGCAGCACGCTGTTTGAACTGGCCGGCAGCCAGGCGACGCTGATCGAACACGGTCTGGATCGCCACTGGCGCAACGCACGGGTACACACGCTGCACGACCCGGTGCGCTGGAAGTATCACGCCGTCGGCAATTACTACCTCAACGATGAAAACCCTCCGTTGCGAGGGACCATCTGATGGCCGCGAAAAAGAAGATCCTGCTCAACGCGTTCAACATGAACTGCATCGGGCACATCAACCATGGCCTGTGGACGCATCCCCGGGACACCTCCACTCAATACAAGACGATTGAATACTGGACCGAACTGGCACAGCTGCTGGAGCGCGGGTTGTTTGACGGTTTGTTCATCGCCGATATCGTCGGCGTGTACGACGTCTACCAGAACTCGGTGGATGTGCCGCTCAAAGAGTCGATCCAGCTGCCGGTCAACGATCCACTGCTGCTGGTTTCCGCGATGGCTGCGGTCACCAAAAACCTGGGGTTCGGCCTCACCGCCAACCTGACCTACGAACCGCCTTATCTGTTCGCCCGGCGCATGTCGACGCTCGATCATTTGAGCCGTGGTCGGGTCGGCTGGAACATCGTCACCGGCTACCTCGACAGCGCCGCCAAGGCCATGGGCCTGAGTGAACAAGTCGAACACGACCGACGTTACGACCAGGCCGATGAATACCTGGAGGTGCTCTACAAACTCTGGGAAGGCAGCTGGGAAAACGGCGCGGTGCTCAATGACCCGCAGCAACGGATCTACGCCCAACCCGAGAAAGTGCACAAGGTCGAGCACAAGGGCGAGTTCTATCAGGTCGAGGGTTATCACCTCTGCGAACCGTCGCCGCAACGCACGCCAGTGCTGTTCCAGGCCGGCAGTTCGGATCGCGGTTTGCTGTTCGCCGGGCGTCATGCCGAATGCGTGTTCATCAGCGGCCAGAACAAACCATCGACCAAGATTCAGGTGGACAAGGTCCGCGCCAGCGCCGTCGAGGCCGGGCGCAATCCCGAGGACATCAAGGTGTTCATGGGATTGAACGTGATTGTCGGCGCCACCGAAGAGCTGGCCTGGGCCAAGCACGCCGAGTACCTGAGCTACGCCAGCGCTGAGGCCGGCGTCGCGCATTTCTCGGCGTCGACCGGAATCGATTTTTCCGAGTACGAGATCGATGAACCGATCCAGTACGTGAAGAGCAACGCGATCCAGTCAGCCACCAAGAACCTGCAAAACAACGACTGGACCCGCCGCAAATTGCTTGAACAACACGCCCTCGGTGGCCGCTACATCACGGTGGTCGGTTCGCCTGAGCAAGTGGCTGATGAACTGGAATCGTGGATCGCTGAAACCGGGCTCGATGGCTTCAACCTGACTCGGATTGTCACGCCGGAAAGCTATGTGGATTTCATTGAGCTGGTGATTCCGGAGCTGCAGCGCCGAGGGTCGTACAAGACGGCTTATGACACGGGCAGCCTGCGGGAAAAGCTGTTTCATGCAGAGGCGCATTTGCCTGAGCAACATACCGGCTCCCACTACCGACACTAATTCCCTGATACCGATCGTTCCCACGCTCTGCGTGGGAATGCAGCCAGTGACGCTCCGCGTCACCACCGTAGGGACGCGGAGCGTCCCGGGAGGCATTCCCACGCGGAGCGTGGGAACGATCGAAAATTTATGCACTGACTGGAAAATCAATCATGAAAAAGACCCGCCTCTCTCACCCAGTCAAAGCACTGGCCCTGGCCCTCGGCCTCTTCAGCTCCGTCGCCTTCGCCGCCGACGCGCCGCTAAAAGTCGGCACCACCGCCGCATTCGCCATCCCGCTGGAAGCCGCCGTCGAAGAAGCCAAGAAACAAGGCCTGCAAGTCGACCTGGTGGAGTTCAGCGACTGGATCGCCCCCAACGTCAGCCTCGCGGCCGGCGACATCGACGTGAACTACTTCCAGCACGTCCCGTTCCTGGAAAACGCCAAAGCCGCCGCCGGTTTTGATCTGGTGCCATTCGCCCCCGGGATCATCAACAACGTCGGTCTCTACTCGAAGAAATACAAAAGCTTCGACGAACTGCCAGAGGGCGCCAGCGTCGCCATCGCCAACGACCCGATCAACAGCGGGCGCGGCCTGCAACTCTTGGCCAAGGCGGGCCTGATCACCCTCAAACCGGGAGTCGGCTACAAAGCCACCGAAGAAGACATCATCGCCAACCCGAAGAAAATCAAAATCCTTCAGGTTGAAGCCGTGCAACTGGTGCGCGCCTATGACGACGCCGACCTGGTCCAGGGCTACCCGGCCTACATTCGTCTGTCGAAGACCTTCGATGCCAGCTCCGCCCTGCTGTTCGACGGCCTCGATCACAAGGAATACGTGATTCAGTTCGTGATCCAGCCGAAGAGCAAAAATGATCCGCGCCTGATCAAGTTCGTTGATATCTACCAGCACTCGCCGGCCGTTCGTGCAGCTCTGGACAAGGCCCACGGCAAGCTCTACCAAGCCGGCTGGGAAAGCTGAGGATGACGGCGGCCACCCAATGGCGACTGGAAATTCCAGAGCCTCAAAAAGCTGCACAGACCGAACTGCACCCGGACCTCAATCGCGCCCACGTGCGCTTTATCGGCCTGGGTAAAACCTACAACGGCCAGCAAGGTCCGGTGGCGGCGCTGCACGGCATCGACCTGGCGATCCAGCGCGGTGAAGTGTTCGGCATCATCGGTCGCAGCGGCGCCGGCAAGTCGTCGCTGATCCGCACCATCAACCGCCTCGAACAGCCGAGCACCGGTCGGGTGCTGATCGATCAAGTGGACATCGGCGAGTTCGATGAGGATCGTCTGGTGGCGCTGCGCCGTCGGATCGGCATGATCTTCCAGCACTTCAATTTGATGTCGGCCAAGACGGTTTGGCAGAACGTCGAGTTGCCACTGAAAGTTGCCGGCGTGCCCAAGGAAAAACGCGAGCAAAAGGTCCATGAATTGCTCGAACTGGTCGGGTTGCAAGGCAAGCACAAGGCCTATCCGGCGCAGCTCTCCGGCGGGCAGAAACAACGCGTCGGCATCGCCCGCGCGTTGGTGCACGACCCGGCGATTCTGTTGTGCGACGAAGCCACTTCGGCGCTGGACCCGGAGACCACGCAATCGATCCTCGGCCTGCTGCGCGAGATCAATCAGCGCCTGGGATTGACCATCGTGTTGATCACCCACGAGATGGCCGTGATCCGCGATATCTGCGACCGCGTCGTGGTGCTGGAACATGGTCGAATCGTCGAGCAAGGACCGGTCTGGGAAGTCTTCGGTAACCCGCAACATGAGGTCAGCAAGACCTTGCTCGCACCGTTGCAACATGGCTTGCCGGAAGAACTGCAAAGCCGCTTGCGCCCTCAGCCACAATCCTCGGACGCTGCCGTGGTGCTGCGCTTGCAGTTCACCGGCAGCGCGAGCGATGAACCGGATCTGGCTGCGCTGTTCGCCGCGCTCGGCGGTCGAGTGCGCTT
The DNA here is from genome assembly GCF_024809425.1 of Pseudomonas sp. JAI111. Lineage (NCBI taxonomy): Bacteria > Pseudomonadati > Pseudomonadota > Gammaproteobacteria > Pseudomonadales > Pseudomonadaceae > Pseudomonas > Pseudomonas sp. JAI111. Next base: position 111,716 of record NZ_JANUCB010000012.1, read on the forward strand.
GCTGCAAGGTGGCGTGGAGCGGATTCAGGGCCATGCACTGGGACAACTGCTGTTGGCGGTGACCGGCTCGTCCCACGGCGCAGAGCAATTGCGCCAGCGCGCCAGCGATTGGGCGCAACAAGTGGAGGTGCTGGGTTATGTGGTTTGATCGCTTGCTGCAAGGCTTCATCGACACGTTTTTGATGGTCGGTGTGTCGTCGCTGATTGCGCTGCTGGCAGGCATACCGTTGGCGGTGATCCTGGTCACCAGCTCCAAGGGCGGGATCTATGAAGCGCCTGGGCTGAACCGTGCATTGGGCGCGTTCGTGAACCTGTTTCGCTCGATTCCGTTTTTGATCCTGATGGTGGCGCTGATTCCGTTTACCCGGCTGATCGTCGGCACCACTTATGGTGTCTGGGCTGCCGTGGTGCCACTGACCATTGCTGCCACACCGTTCTTTGCGCGCATTGCCGAAGTCAGTTTGCGCGAGGTCGATCACGGGTTGATCGAAGCGGCGCAGGCAATGGGTTGCCGGCGCTGGCACATTGTCTGGCATGTGTTGTTGCCCGAGGCGCTGCCGGGGATTGTCGGCGGCTTCACGATTACCTTGGTGACAATGATCAACTCATCGGCCATGGCCGGGGCGATTGGCGCCGGTGGGCTTGGGGACATTGCGTACCGGTATGGTTATCAGCGATTTGATAGCCAGATCATGCTGACGGTGATTGTGCTGCTGGTGGTGTTGGTGGCGGTGATTCAGTTGGGTGGGGACCGCTTGGCGCGGGGGTTGAACAAGCGCTAAGTGGGGTGTCTGCCTTCAGGAGCGGGGAACATTTCCCACAGGAAAATCAGTGCGCCTACAGGCTTGATCCCTTCCACTTGCAGGACATTTCCTAGATCATTCCGCTCGCTTGCGCCTGCCAAATCCGGTGGCTAGTCTTCGGCCCGTCACTGCTCATCAGTGATCGGGTTTAGTCGCTCGGAACACACCAGGCGCACAGCGCCACCTCTTGTCAGGTGCTTTATCACCTGAATTTTATGGTGGCTGTGCGCAGGGCACCCTCGGGTGCGCCGGTATTTCCTGGTGACCGGTCGACTAACCTGCGTGCAGCCGCCACCCCTGTTCGTTTAGTCGCGGCATCGGTTGGCTCCAACTAATACCAGGAGTTTTACCAATGAAAAGATCCGTCCCCGATCCGCCTCCCGAAACGTCCACCCAAGGTAAACCTGCCGACGATCCGCCAAGAGACCGTTCTGCCCTTTATCGTGCAATCGATTTCTACCTCACCGGAGAACAGCCCCCAGCACCCGATGAGCTGCGGTTCTACAACGTCAGTGAAGACGTGAGCTTTGAAGACACCCAACTCTATGTTGCGGATCTACTGCGTTGTGCCTCGGTCACGGCATATCAGTGTGGCGATCACCTCAAAGGGGCGGATCGGGCCATGGTGTTCTCGGTTTGGCATTTGCTGGAGATCGCCAAGGCCATGGTTGATCGATCCATTGATTGTTTGGGGATGAAGCAGGCCTGAGTCTGGCCTGAGTCTTCAGTCGCCAGTGTTACCGCTTTCGCGAGCAAGCCCGCTCCCACATTGGATCTGTACCGTACACAAGATTTGTGTTCGCTGGAGATCAACTGTGGGAGCGGGCTTGCTCGCGAATGGCTACGAAGCAGCCCCATGTGTGATGGCGTATATTCGGCAAATCCCCATTGCCTGCGCAGCCGACCATGAAACAGACCCCCGCCGACCTCGAGCAGATCACCTCCACCACCCTGGGCCATTACAACTCAGTGGCCGAAGGTTTTCGCGAAGGGACTCGCGATCACGATGTGAGCCAGAACATCGATGCCCTGCTGCGGCATATTCAGGGCGAGGCGCCGTTCAGCATTCTGGATTTTGGCTGTGGCCCGGGGCGAGATCTGAAAACCTTCACGCGCATGGGCCACACCGCCGTCGGGCTGGATGGTTCAGAAAAGTTCGCGCAAATGGCGCGTGAAGACAGTGGTTGCGAGGTGTGGCAGCAGGACTTTCTGAAGCTGGATCTGCCGGCTGAGCGCTTCGACGGGATTTTTGCCAATGCGGTGCTGTTTCACATCCCGCGCCAGGAATTGCCTCGGGTGTTGAAGGAGTTGCGCGGGGCGTTGAAGCCGGGTGGCGTGTTGTTCAGTTCCAATCCACGCGGGGAAAATCAGGAAGGCTGGAATGGGCCGCGGTATGGGGCGTATCACGACCTGGCGGCATGGCAGCAGTTGCTGACCGAAGCCGGGTTTGTCGAGCTGGAGCATTATTACCGGCCGGCGGGGCTGCCGCGCGAGCAGCAGCCTTGGCTGGCGAGTGTCTGGCGTAAGGCCTAGACATGATCGTTCCCACGCTCTGCGTGGGAATGCCTCAAGGGACGCTCCGCGTCCAGTGACGCGGAGCGTCACGGGCTGCATTCCCACGCAGAGCGTGGGAACGATCAGCGCGAAGCGCTCGCCTTACCGCAGCTCTTTCTTCGGTTCGCGGATTTTGTACCAGGCCACATAAAGCGCCGGCAAAAACAGCAACGTCAGCAACGTGGCGATGATGATCCCGCCGATCATCGCGTACGCCATCGGTCCCCAGAACACTTCCCGGGCAATCGGGATCATCCCCAGGCTCGCTGCCGCAGCGGTCAACAGAATCGGTCGACGACGATGTTCCGTGGCCTGCGCCACGGCATCCCACGGTAAATAGCCTTCCATCTCCAGCGCGTTGATCTGAGTCACCAGAATCACCGAGTTGCGGATGATGATGCCGATCAGCGCCAGAATCCCGAGGATCGCCACGAAGCCCATCGGCGTTCCCGTCGGAACCAACGCCAGCACCACGCCGATCAACCCGAGGGGCGCGACACTCGCCACCAGGAACAGCTTCTGCACGCTGTGCAACTGGATCATCAGGAAGGTCGCCATCAGGAACAACATCAACGGCACCACCTTGGCAATCGGCCCTTGAGCCTTGCCGCTTTCCTCTACCGTACCGCCGGTGGCAACCGAGTAACCCACCGGCAGACTGGCGGCGAATTTGTCGATGTCCGGCTTGAGCTGTTTCACCAGGTCCGTCGGCTGTATCTCGTCGCGCATCGCGGCCTTGACCGTGATAGTCGGCTTGCGGTCGCGGCGCCAGACCAGCGGCTGCTCCAGGTCATAGCGCACGGTGGCAAACGCCAGCAGCGGTATGGAGGTGCCGCCCGGTGTCACGATCTGCAAGTTCTGCAGGGTTTCCGGCGTACCGCGTTCCGCGTCTTCAGCACGGCCCACGACGTTGATCAGATAGATATCGTCATCGACCTGGGTGATCGGCGCCCCGACGACGATGCTGTTCATCAGGTTGGCCACGTCTTCCGACGAAAGCCCCAACTGCCGCGCCTTGTCTTGGGCGATGTCGATACGCAGGACTTTGCCCGGCTCGTTCCAGTCGTAAATGATCTCGCCAATGTGCGAGTTTTTGTCCAGTACGGTGGCCAGGGCGATCGCCTGCTTGCGCACCTGATCGATGTCCTTGCCGCTGACCCGGTATTGAATCGGACGGCCGACCGGCGGGCCCATTTCCAGCGCCTGGACGTAGCTGCCAATGCCGACGAAATCTTTGCGCAACCTTTCACGCAGGCGCTGGCTGAGGGCAATACGCGATTCCAGGTCTTTGCTGACGATGACCAATTGCGCGTAGTACGGGTTCTGCAGTTGCTGGTCGAGCGGCAGGTAGAAACGAATCGCACCCTCGCCGATGTACGTGCTCCAGCGCACGATGTCCGGATCGTCCTTGAGTGTTGCTTCAAGTTTGTCCACAGCCTTGCGGGTTTCACCGATGGAGGCGTTTTGCGGCAGGTTCAAGTCGACGAGGATTTCCGGGCGGTCCGAGGACGGGAAGAATTGGTTTTGCACGAACTGCATGCAAAATACCGACGCCACGAACAGCGCAATGGTGATGCCGATGGCCCACCAGCGATTGCGCATCGCCCACAGCATGCCGTAATTGAACGCACGACCGATGCGCCCGGGCTCGGCGTCATGGGGTTTCACATTGGCGCTGAGGATGTGCACGCCGATCACCGGGGCGAACAGCACCGCGACGATCCACGACACCAGCATCGCCACGGCGATCACCGCGAACAGGGTGAAGGTGTACTCGCCGGCCGAACTGGCGTTGAGGCCAATCGGCACAAAACCGGCGACGGTCACCAGCGTGCCGGTGAGCATCGGGAACGCGGTCGAGGTGTAGGCGAAGGTCGCCGCCTGCTCCTTGGTCTCGCCCATTTCCAGACGCGTGACCATCATCTCCACCGTGATCATCGCATCGTCCACCAGCAAGCCGAGGGCGATGATCAGCGCACCGAGAGAAATCCGCTGCATGGTGATGCCGCTGTATTCCATGAAGACAAAGACCATCGCCAGCACCAGCGGGATCGAGCACGCCACTACAAGCCCGGCGCGCACGCCGAGGCTGACGAAACTGACGATCAGCACGATCACTACCGCTTCGAACAATGCACTGGTGAAACCGCCGACGGCTTTTTCCACCACTTCGGCCTGGTCGGACACGGTGTGAACACCGACGCCCACCGGCAAGTCCGCGGTCAGGTCGGTCATGCGCTGATGCAGTGCCTTGCCGAACACCTGGATGTTGCCGCCCTTCTTCATCGCAATGGCGAGGCCGATGGCCGGGTGGCCGTTGAAGCGAAACTCCGGTGTCGCCGGGTCGACGTAACCACGGCTGATGTCAGCGATGTCGGCCAAACGGTAGAAGCGATCATTGAGTCGCAAGTTGACGTTGGCCAGGTCTTTCTCGGATTCGAACTGCCCCGAGGTGCGCACCGAAATGCGCTCCGGTCCCGCTTCGATCACCCCGGCCGGCGTCACCGCGTTCTGGCCTTGCAGGCTCTGCACCACCTGGCGCTGATCGATGCCCAGCGCCGCCAGTTTGCGGGTGGAGAAATTCAGGTAGAGGACTTCGTCCTGCTCACCGATCATTTCGACCTTGCCTAACCCCGGCACTTCACGAATTTCAGCGCGCACTTGTTCCACGTAATCGCGCAACTGACGCATCGACAAGCCGTCAGCGGTGAAGGCGTACACCGAACCAAACACGTCACCGAACTCGTCGTTGAACCCCGGCCCTTGCAGGCCCTGAGGGAAATCGCCGCGAATGTCGTTGATCTTCTTGCGCACCTGATACCAGATTTCCGGGATGTCCTTGGCGCTGGTGGTGTCGCGCAGGTTGACGAACACTGTGGATTCGCCGGGACGGGTGTAGCTTTTCACGTAGTCGAGGGAGTCGAGCTCTTCGAGTTTTTTCTCGATGCGGTCAGTGACCTGCTTGAGGGTTTCTTCCTGGGTCGCGCCAGGCCAGCGGGTCTGGATCACCATGGTTTTGATGGTGAAGGACGGGTCTTCCTCGCGGCCGAGGTTCATGTACGAGAACACGCCCATCAACAGCGCGACAAACATCAAATACCAGACAAACGACTGATGCTTGAGGGCCCATTCGGATAAGTTGAAACTCCCTTTCATTGCGGGCTGTCCTCGTCGATTTTGACTTTTTGCCCAGGTTTCAGGCTGTTCACACCGGCACTGACTACCCGCTCGCCGGACTTCACACCATCGGCCAGGATCATCGTCGAATCGGTTCGGCTGATCAGGCTGACGTCACGTGGGGCCACGGTCTGGGCCTGCGCATCGATGACCCAGATGCGGGTTTTGCCATCCACCTCCTGCAGCGCGCTCAAGGGCAGCTCGATCCGCGGTTTGATCGCCGAGCTGAGGGTCACGCTGATCGCGGTGCCCAGGCGAAAACCGGGGGGTGTTTCAGTCAGGGTCAGGCGGGCGCGACGGGTACGGGTCGCGCTTTGGGCCTGGGGTTCGATTTCGCGAATGGTCGCCGTCGTGGTGATGCTCGGGTCCAGTTGCGCCGCGACCTGGAAAACCACGTCCGCCGGCAACTGGTCGACCAGGGTATCGGGCAGGTCGATCACGGCTTCCTTGATGTCCGGTTGCGCCAGGGTCACCACTTGCTGGCCTGCGCTGACAACCTGCCCGGCTTCGGCATTCCAGGCGGTGACGATGGCCTTGTGGTCGGCGTGCAGTTCGACGTAGTTGAGTTGATCCTTGGCCTGGTCGACCGCAGCCTTGGCCTGATCGAGAGAAGCCTGGGTGGTCTTCAGGTCAGTCTGTGCGATGTCGAGTTGCGCCTGGGCGCCCACGCCGCGATCGAACAACTCCTGCTGCCGGCGGGCATTGGCCTGGGCGTTGATGAATTGGGCCTGCACACTGGCCAGATTACCTTGCGCGGAACGCAGCTGGTTCTGCTGATCGGTGGGGTCCAGCGTGGCGAGCAACGCTCCCTTCTCGACTTCGGCACCGACATCGACCTGACGGCTGGCGATGCGTCCCGGCACGCGGAAGCCGACGTTGCTTTCATAACGAGCCTGGATGCTCCCGGCGAAGCGTCCGAGATTTTCTTCGTCCAGCGCCTCGACCTTGATCGACAGCACCGGGCGCACGGGTTCCGGCGGTGGTTCTTTTTTCGAGCAGGCGACCAGCAGCACCGCGGTGCAGACCAACAACAGACGCTTCATGGCTGGGCTTCCACGGCTAAATCCTTATAAGTATTTTCGGCGATTTCAACTTTCACGCCGGGGTGCAGCAACTGGCCGCCCGCGATAATGACTTTTTCGCCACCGTCCAGGCCGGCGCTGATGATCACTTTGCCGGTCAGGTAGCGTCCGACCGTGACGGTGTGCAATTGCGCCTTGCCCTCACCGTCGACCAGCCAGACAGCCGGTTCGCTGATATTTTTGGTCAGCGCCGACCAGGGCAGTTCAACCGCCGCCTTGCCCGGCAATTTGGCCGTGGCGCTGACCACCGAGCCCAGTTGCATGCCTTCGGGCAGGCTGCTCAGGCTGACTTTGACCTGCACCGTGCCGGTCTGCGCCGAAACGGCCGGAGTGACTTCGCGCACGGTGCCGGTGGTTTTGATCGCCGGGTTGTCGAGCAGACTGACCTCCAGGGTTTTGCCTTCAGGCCGTTCCGTCAGCAGTGATTCGTAGACGTTGAACACGGCGTCACGCTCGCCATCGCGCGCCAGGCTGAAAATCGGCACCGTCGCCTGCACCACCTGACCGACCTCGGCCTGACGCGCTGTAATCACGCCCGGAGCGTCGGCTATCAACGCGGTGTAGCTGAGTTGTTCGCGCGCGTTGGCCAGCTGCGCCTGCGCGGCCGTGAGCGCGCTCTGACTACTGCGTAATGCCGCTTGCGCGGAGTCGTATTCGCTTTGGCTGGTGTAGCCCTTGGGCAGGAGCTTTTGCTGGCGAACGAAGGCGGCGGAGGTCTGTGTGACTCGCGCTTGCTCGGCCACCACCTGAGCCTGGGCTGAGTTGAGGTTGGTCTGCAGGTCCTTCGGATCGAGTTTGGCCAGCACTTGTTTGGCCGAAACCCGGTCACCGACATCGACCATGCGCTGCACGATCTTGCCGCCTACGCGGAACGACAGTTCGGTCTGGACCCTGGCCTGAACGTCACCGGTGAGTGTCACCGATGCGGCGTAATCCGCGGCTTTTACCTCTTGGACGAAGACCCGTGGGCGGTCCTTCTCAACGGGCTTTTTATCGCCACACGCGGTCAGCAGGACAAGAAGACTCAAGCCAACCACTGTTTTCAATCCGGGACCAGCCATGCAAACTCCTTTGCGTTGTACGGACGTGCCAATGGCGATACGACTGTGAGCTTAGAACAGGGTTCCACAGGCGCATCTGGCGGCTTCAAATAAAGGGATCCTGTCACAAATCTTGTAACCGTGGCGAAGCCCTGTGGGATCACGGTGTTCCTGGCAATAGGGCAAACTGGCCAACTACACAGCAGGAAGCTTCCCATGCTCAAGACCCTCGCGGTGGCCAATTACCGCTCGATCAACAAATTGGTGATTCCGCTGGGCCGGTTGAACCTGATCACCGGCCCCAACGGCAGCGGCAAATCCAACCTCTACCGCGCGTTGCGCCTGCTGGCGGAAACCGCCCAGGGTGGAGTGGTCAATGCCTTGGCGCGCGAGGGTGGGCTGGACTCGACGTTCTGGGCCGGGCCGGAAAACATTACCCGGCGCATGCGTAATGGTGAGGTGCCGATCGAAGCGACCGTGCGCCACGGTGCCAAGCGCCTGCGCCTGGGCTTTGCCGGTGAACACTTCGGATACTCGATCAGCCTGGGGTTGCCCGAATCCAATGGCCATTTCATGTTGCCTGGAAACAGTTCGCCCATCGCGTCGCGTTTCAGCCTCGACCCGCAAATCAAGCGTGAATGTCTTTGGGCCGGGGCATTCTATCGTCCAGCGAGCCTGCTGGTGGATCGCGATGGCCCGATGATCCGCACCCGAGCCAACCGCAACTGGGAAGTGCAGGCGCAACATACGCCGAATTTCGACAGCCTGTTCGATCAGGTTGGCAGCCTGCGTACCTCGCCGGAGGTTCTGGAGATGCGCGAGTTCATCCGCCGCTGGCGCTTCTACGATCACTTTCGCAGCGACGCCGATGCACCCGTGCGCCAACCACAACTGGGCACCCGTACGCCGGTTTTGCATCACGACGGCAGGGATCTGGCGGCGGCGTTACAGACCATTATCGAGATTGGCGATCCCGAAGCACTGTGGAATGCAATCAGCGACGCCTTTCCCGGTGCACGATTGAACATCGCGCCGTTGCCGGGCGGGCGGTTTGCGATTGAGTTTTATCAGGAAGGATTATTGCGGCCATTGTCCGCGGCCGAGTTGTCGGACGGAACACTGCGGTATTTGTTGCTGGTGGCGGCACTGCTGACGCCTCGGCCACCGACGCTGATGGTGCTGAACGAGCCGGAAACCAGCTTGCACCCGGACCTGTTGCCGGCGTTGGCGCGATTGATTATCCGCGCCTCCGAGCAATGTCAGGTATGGGTCGTGTCGCATGCCCGACGGTTGATTTCGGCGCTGCAGGCAGATCCCGAATGCAATTGCATCGTGCTGGAGAAAACGTTGGGCCAGACCGGGATTGTCGGGCAGGGGATGCTGGATGAACCGGCGTGGTATTGGCCGGACTAACCCTCTCCGATCGCCTAAGATCGTTCCCACGCTCTGCGTGGGAATGCAGCCCGTGACGCTCCGCGTCACATCTAAAGCCGAACGCGGAGCGTCCGCAGAGGCATTCCCACGCAGAGCGTGGGAACGATCATCAAGGTCAGTGCATCACCCCTGCCACTTCCCACCCTCGACAATCACGCTTTCAGGCTTGGTGTCATCGCTCAGCTCTTTGCGCACGTATTGGTCATACAGCTTGAGCAGATACTTCTCTTCACCCAGCTTCGCCAACTCGGCATTCACCCAGTCACGCAGTTCGATATTGCCCTTCTTCACCGCTGGTGCAATCGGCGCTTCGGCACCCAGCGTCTGGGTCAACACGCGGTAGCCCGGGTTCTGCTTGGCCCAGCTGAACAGCACCAGATTGTCCTGCGCATAGGCATCACCACGACCATTGGCCAAGGCTTGCAGCGACTCGGAGTTTTTTTCGAACTTCAGCAGCTTCCAGTCCGGGTGATTCTTGGTCAGCCAGATATCCGCCGTGGTGCCTGTGGTCACGATGGTGGTGCGCGTCGCCAGGTCATCGAGGTTTTTCACCGAACTCGACTGAGGCACCAACGCCTGCACCGCCACCTTGAGGTTCGGGTTGGTGAACTCCACGGCTTCCTTGCGCTCCGGGGTAACCGTCATGTTGGCCAGGATCAGATCGACCTTGTCGCTTTGCAGGAATGGAATCCGGCTGGCAGGTTCCACCGCGACGAACTCGACTTTGTTCTCGTCGCCCAGCAGGTCCTTGGCGAATTGACGGCCGATGTCGGTATCGAACCCCACATAACGCCCGGCCTCATTGACGAACCCGAACGGCGGCTTGTCAGTGAAGACGCCGACGATCAGTTTGTCCCGCGCCTTGATTTTTTCAAGATAGCTGGTGCTGGTAGTCGCAGGTTTGGCAGGCGCTTCGGTTTTGTTGCAACCGGCCAGCAACGCTAGGCCGAACAGCGGGAGTAGCAGCAGTGAAGCCTTGGCAGTTTTCATAGCAGTTCCAGTTCCTTTGTTTGAGTCGTTTTGGGTAGTGCGGCGACGTAGGAGAACTTCTCCAGGAACTGCTGCGCTCGTGCGGTTTGCGGGTTCGTAAAGAAAATCTCGGGAGGGTTTTGTTCGAGGATTCGCCCGGCATCCATGAACACAATCCGGTCAGCCACGGCGCGGGCAAACGCCATTTCGTGGGTGACGATCAGCAGGGTCATGCCCTCGCGGGCCAGACCTTGAATGACTTCCAGCACTTCCTTGACCATTTCCGGGTCGAGGGCGGCGGTGACTTCGTCGAAGAGCATGACTTTGGGATTCATGCACAGCGAACGGACGATGGCGATGCGTTGCTGCTGACCACCGGAGAGCTGACGCGGGAAGGCGTCGCGCTTATCCAGCAGGCCCACCCGCGCCAGCAGGGCTTCAGCCTGGTCGCGGGCTTCACGGCGGTCGCGCTTCTGCACTTTGACCGGGCCGAGCAGCAAGTTATCGAGCACGCTCATGTGCGGAAAAAGGTGATAACTCTGGAACACCATGCCGATCTGTTGTCGCACGTCTCGCCAGTCGGTGCCCTTGTCCAGCAACTCGCGGCCGGCAAAATTCAAGCTGCCGCTGTGGGCGACTTCAAGACCGTTAAGGCAACGCAACAAGGTGCTTTTTCCGCAGCCGCTGGGGCCGAGAATTACGATGACTTCGCCCGGATTCACCTGCAGGTCGATGCCATCGAGCACCTGTTGCTCGCCGAAAAACTTGTTGAAATCCTTGAACTCGATCAATGCGCTCATGCTTGCGTCCAGCGCCGCTCCAACACGCGCGAGGCGGCTGATAGCGGGTAGCAGATGAAAAAGAAAAACAGGAACAGTGCGCCGTAGATCAGCACTGATTCGTAGGTGCGTTCGATGATTTGCTGGCCGACCTTGATCACGTCCACCACACCGATCAGCACGGCCAGGGAGCTGGTCTTGATGATCCGCGTGTAGACGTTGATGGTCGGCGGCGTCATGCGCTTCAGCGCCTGGGGCAGCAGCACGTAGCCGTAGAGTTGCGGGCCGTTGAGGCCAATCGACAACCCTGCCTCACGCTGCCCGCGTGGCAACGAATGCAATGCGCCGCGCACCACTTCGCCCACCTCGCTGGCGCCCCACAACGACAGCACCAACACCGCGCACCAAAAGCTCGGAATGCTCAGGCCGAAAAAAATCGGCAGGCCAAAAAACAGCAGGTACAACCACACCAACACCGGGATCGCCCGGAACAATTCCAGGTAGACCCGCAGGATCGCGTTCAGCCATTTCGAATTCAGCGTGCGCAACACGCCGTAGAGCACACCGCCGACGGTGCTGATGGCGATGCTCAGGAAAGAGATAGACAAGGTTTGCGCCGCGCCCTTGCCCAGTTGCGGCAACGACACCCACAGCAACTCAAGACCCGAACTGGCCATGCTGGAGCCTCCTTTCCAGGCGGCTGAGCAGCAGCGACAGCGGCAAAAACAGCAGCACGCAAATCAGCGTCAGCACGGCGAGCATTTCGTAGGTTTTGTAATAGAGCGCGATGTAGCTTTTGGTGGTGTAGAGAATCTCTGGCACCGCCACGGCCGAGACCACGGTGGTTTCCTTGAGCAGAAAAATGAAGTTGGCGAACAGCGACGGCAAGCTGAGTATCCCGGCTTGCGGCAGGATCACGTAGCGCAGCAATTGTCCGTGTGAGAGGCCGATGGAGCGACCGGATTCGAGCTGTGCCTGGGGCACGGCGTCCACGCCGGCACGCAGCACCTCGGTGAGGTAAGCCCCACCGAGGAAGGTCATGGTGATGATCGCCGCCGCAAAGCCCGAAACCTTGATACCCAGCGCTGGCAAAGCGAAGTAGACGAAGAACAGTTGAATGAGCAGCGGTGTGTTGCGCGCCAGCTCTACATAGAGCCCAACGAGCCGCTGCAAGTAGGGCGTGCGGAAAACCAGAATCGTTGCATTGATCAGGGCCACCAGCAGCGAAGTGCCGATGGCGATAAAGCCGACCTGCAGCGTCACGCCCACGGCGCTGAGAAACGCCGGCAGTGTGCTGAGGATAAAAGCGTAATCGAAGTTCATTGAACATCCTGGACGTCGCGGGGTAAGCGACGGTGGCGCAGTCCATGGGGCGTGGATAACGACCCGGCAGGCACCGACTTTAAAGGTATAAAAAGAAGAATTTAAATACCGTTAAAGCATATTGATATCACGCAAAAAACTATCCTGCGGATTTGCCGAGGCTAGGGAAGACGACTATTTTCCTTTGCGCTGTAGGAGGGATCTTTTTTTCAAAAAGCCTCTCCAAGGACGCACAGCTTTTGGCCAGACTCCCCCGGCCGAACTATCACAAGGAAGAGAAAATGGCAGACGTAAAAGTGCCGCAGCGGCTGGACCCGCAGGAAATCGTGAAGTTATTGGTGGCGTTGCGCAGGGCGCTGGAGGCCAGGGCGGCCTAGGAGATGTGGATCGTTCCCACGCTCTGCGTGGGAATGCAGCCCGTGACGCTCCGCGTCACTGGACGCGGAGCGTCCCTTGAGGCATTCCCACGCGGAGCGTGGGAACGATCACGCCGACGCTATACCAGCCGTCGGCGTTCGAAACCTTGAAGGGGTTTACCTCGCGAATCAGAACGCTGGCAGTACCGCGCCGCTGTACTTCTTCTCGATGAAGGCTTTCACTTCCGGGCTGGTCAAGGCTTTGGCCAGTTTCTGGATGGCAACGCTGTCCTTATTGTCCGGACGAGCCACCAGGAAGTTCACGTAAGGCGAATCGGCACCTTCGATCACCAGCGCATCTTTAGCCGGGTTCAGACCTGCTTCCAGCGCGTAGTTGGTGTTGATCATGTCCAGGTCAACCTGGTCCAGAACGCGCGGCAGCATGGCCGATTCCAGTTCCTTGAACTTGAAGTTGTGCGGGTTCTTGGCGATGTCTTTCGGGGTAGCCAAGGCGTTTTTAGGGTCTTTCAACTCGATCAGGCCAGCCTTCTGCAGCAGAATCAGGGCACGGCCGCTGTTGCTGCCTTCGTTCGGGATGGCAATGGTCGCGCCGTCCTTCAGCTCAGCCAGGGTTTTGACTTTCTTGGAGTAGCCACCGAACGGTTCGACGTGGACGCCGATCACGGTCACCAGGTTGGTGCCTTTGCCTTCGTTGAAGCTTTTCAGGTACGGCAGGGTCTGGAAGTAGTTGGCGTCCAGACGCTTCTGGTCGACCTGCACGTTCGGCTGAACGTAATCGGTGAACACTTTGATTTCCAGGTCCACGCCTTCTTTGGCGAGGGTTGGCTTGATCAGTTCCAGAATCTCGGCGTGTGGAATCGGGGTCGCCGCAACCACCAGTTTCTCGCCAGCCTGGGCCAGGCCCGCGGTCAGGGCAGCCGCCAGTGCGGTGAACAACAGAACCTTTTTCATGCAGTGTCCTTATCGAAAATCACGGTCGTCATCGACGACGGCTTGTTTAGTACGAGTGCCAGTGAAGTGCTATCGCTGGCGTGAAGCGGACAATACCGGGATTTTTTATTCCCGAACAATATCTTTTATTCACCTTCATATTCCATTTTGTTCATACAGGCCGCTACAGCGTTTGCGCCAGGCTATCCAGCAGGCTCTTCAGCGCTGAACGCTCGGCAGCCGTGCCGTTTTTAACGGTATGAGCTACTTGCTGCTCGATCTGCAGCAATGACACAGGCGCCTCTGGCAGATTCAAATGCTCCGGCAAAATCTCGTCGCCGGTGCTGACCAGCAGCGCAAAGTGAATGACGTTTTCCAGCTCCCGGGTATTGCCCGGCCAACTGTGTCGCTCCAGCACAAGCTGCGCCGCTTCGCTGATCAGCGGCACCGGCAGGTCAAGGCGCTGGCTGTAGATGCCGAGGAAATATTCGGACAGCGAAAGAATATCGCCGACCCGATCACGCAGCGCCGGCAGTTCGAGCTGTCCTTCGCTGAGGTAGTGATAAAGCCGCTCATGAAATTTTCCGGCGGCCACCGCTTGCGCCAGGTCGATACTGGTGGCGGCCACCAGACGCACGTCGACCGGGCTCGGTTGATGAGCGCCAACGCGCGTCACCTCGTGGTTTTCCAGCGCAGCAAGCAACTTGATCTGGATCGGCAACGGCAGGTCGCCGATTTCATCCAGGTACAGGGTTCCACCGTTGGCCGAGCCGAACCAGCCTGCGCGACTGCTGGCCGAGCCGGTGTAACTGCCGGCGGCGTAACCGAACAGTTCAGCGTCGGCATAGGTCGGGCTGATCGCGCCGCAATTCACCGAGACAAACAGCCCGCCACGATCACTGGCGCGATGGATGTGCCGCGCGAGCAATTCTTTACCGCTGCCGGTTTCGCCACGAATCAATACCGAGATCGAGCGCGGTGCCAGTTGTTCCAGTTCCTGGCGCAATTGGCGAGAACGTGGATCGACAAACACCAGGGCCTTGGCGCGGATGCTAAGCGGGCTTTTTTCGGCGTCGGGAAAGGTCAGCAATGGCTGGCCGAAGGTTTCAAAGCTCATGGCAGACTCCCGCCCAACACCGCCGGGAGACGGGGGGCGTTTGACAATAAAAAAGTTTAAGCACGTCGCAGGGCGTGGTGTTCCATTCGGTTTTGCAGGCGATAGAGATAGGCAAACCCCTGCTCCCAACGCTGATGGCCGGACTTCACATTGATGTGACCGGCCCCGGACAAAATCCCCGCCTCGGCGCCCCAGTTGCGGGCAAGCTCAAGGGCTCTGGCCGCACTCACGGCGCTGTCGTTGTCGGAGCTGACGACCTGGCTCGGGAAGGGCAGCAAGTGGCTCGGAATCGGCGCGAAGTTACGCAATGCCGGTGAGCAGGCGGGACGCTCGACATCCGCGGGTGCGACCAGCAAGGCACCGCGCACCTGACGCAAAAAGTGCAGTGGCGCAGTGGCGGCCCAATGGGCGACGGTAATGCAGCCCAGGCTATGGGCGATCAAAATCACTGGCGTGCTATCGGCGGCAATCGCCTCGGCCAGCGCGGCGACCCAGTCCTCACGACGCGGCGTCAGCCAATCGGCTTGCTCCACCCGCGCGCTGTTCGGCAGGCTGTTCTGCCAATGGCTTTGCCAATGATCTTCCGGCGATCCTTGCCAGCCCGGCACAATCAGGTAGCGAATTGATTCGTTGCGCATGGGGGAACTCTCCTGCTGCGTGTCTGTTCCTGGTCGAGTATAGGGAGGAGAGTTATATTCGTTAAGGAATAAGAAGCTATTTATTAAGACCTGTATCGAATATACAGACCCAGTCTCCCACAAGGGTTTGTGTTTGCCTGAAATAAAAAAGGGGCCGCACCCTGCCAAGGAGACGGCCCCGGAAACTCAAAATGTGTGAGCGCTGTTCAACAGCCCTGAGGCCAATGATTGGCGAAAGCAGTTATCTAATAAAGGAATATTTAATTACTTTATTAGGCCTGAATCGCATATACCAATCACCTTCAATAACCGCCGAACCATCGCTGCTTGCGTCACAACTTAGCGTCGCTTTGGGTCAATTTGATGACGGGCGTTTTTGCCTTTGAGTTTCCGCAGATATTGCTCAGACCTGAGCTGCACGCACACGCCGGGTCTCTGTTGCATCCTTGCGCACAAATCGGTTCGCCCGTGTAAACGTACCGAAATCATTGAACCGCACCCCCATCTCGCGCATCACCTTGTGGGCCACTGGCACGGTCATCTGGCGGATGTAAAACGGCTCCTTCACCACAAAATGGTGAATCCCGTGACTGCTGCCGAAGTTGAAGCAGAACGCCTGCAAAGGCCACATCCACCAGGGGTTCAACACCTGGGTTTGCTGGATCACATTGCCCGGCTCCACATCACCGTAGTAATGCATGTTCGAGCTGACAAAATGCAGGCAGAACGTGCGCAATACGTTCGGTCCGATGATCACCACCGCCGCGATATCGATCACCTGCATCACCGACAACGTAGTCGCCGACCATTCAATTGGCGCCCCCAACAGATGGGCGATGCCATTGGCCGCATGGAAACCGAGAAACACGTACCACGCGCCCCAATGCACCAGCGCCAACGGCGCATAAACCTTCAACGTGCGCTTGATGATGCTGAATTTATGCGTCCAGGTTTTGGCCCGAAGCATGCGGATAAACGCCGACATCACGTTGTCGCCCACCATCAGCAACCGCGCAAAACCCCAAGGCTCGCCGTTGGTGATCGCACGTTCTTCCATGTCTGTTTCGGTGCCGGAAACCTTGTGGTGATTGAGGTGCAGATGGCGGCGAATCCACGGATTGATCGTGCTAGGCCGTGCCAGCCACACCAGGCCCATCATCAGGTTGTGCGGCACGCGTTGCTTGCGAAAGTACATGCTATGAATCAGGTCGTGTTCCAGCTCGTGGGTCAGCGAGGCGAAAAACGCGTTGAGCAACAGGCACGCCCACCAAGCCATGTGCCCGGTGATGTAGAGCGCCGCCGAGCCAATCATTGCGATCAGCGCGAAGGCCAGAATGCCGGCGCCCAAGGCGTCCTGATGGTTGAGAATCGGGTAGCGCTTGCGCAGCTCGACCCCTCTGGCCAGCACCACTTCGCGAATATGTGCTGATCGTTGAGCTGCATTCAGTCGCTGGGGACTTGCAGAAGTACGGTCCATGCTTCCATCCTCTGGTTATTGATGTTCGCATCCTGCCTTGTGAACCCTCGCAAGATGGTAGCCGTGAACGCCAACCTGTTGACCGGAAGCGCCAATCAGCATGACTGAACCGACCTCCCTCGCCAGCTGGACCCGCGCCCTGCGCAAGCAACTTGATGCGCTGGGCCTCGACAGCACCGCCCTGTGCCACCAGGCGGGGCTCGACCCGCAATTGATGGACGACCCGAACGCCCGTTACCCGTTGTCCGGCACCACGCGCCTGTGGGAAATCGCGGTGCAGGTCAGCGGCGACCCGGCGATCGGCCTGCGGGTGTCACGCTTTGTCAGCCCGACGACGTTTCACGCACTCGGCTATGCGCTTGTGGCCAGCGGCAGTCTGCGGGAAGTGTTCGAGCGCATCGTGCGTTATCACCAAGTGGTCAGTGATGCATTGGAGCTGGAGCTGACCCGCGCCGAAGATCGCTACCGCTTCCGCCTGAAAATCCCGGTCGGCAACCCGGCCCCCGCGTTCGAAGCCATCGACGCCTTCACGGCCATCTACGTGCGCACCTGTCGCAATCGCCTGGGTCGCGAATACGCACCACTGGCGGTTTACCTGCGCCGCCCAGAACCTGCCGATCCGCATCAATGGCACAAAGTGTTTCGCTCACCGGTGTATTTCGCCGCCGACGAGGATCGACTGGAATTCTCCCTCGTGGACTTCGACAGTCACCTGGACGATGCGAACCCGGAACTGGCCGAACACAATGAAGCGGTGCTCAAGCGCACCCTGGCGCAACTCAAACCACTGACCTGGGAACGCAAAGTCCGCGACGCCATAGAAGAGCAATTGCCCGAAGGCGAACCCTCGGCCGAACGCATCGCCCAGGCCTTGCACCTGAGTTTGCGCAGCCTGCAACGGCACCTGGCCGACGAAGGTTGTCGCTTCGACACGCTGCTCAATGAGAGTCGCGAAAACCTGGCGCTGCTGCACCTGCGCGACCCGCAATGCTCGTTGAGTGAGATCAGTTATTTACTGGGATTCGCCGATACCAGCAGCTTCAATCGCGCCTTCAAGCGCTGGACCGGGATGACGCCGGGGCAGTTTCGGGATGGGTTGCGGTGATCAGGTTTTGATGAGGCTACGCTCAATACCTGATGTCCACTGTTCCAGCATCGCGTCACCAACCTCGGCAAAGGCACGATGTGCCTTGATGTAATCAGTCATTTCGCCCATCGCCACATCCATCCCATGAGCGACCTGTTGCAGCAGTTCATTGCAGCGCCCTTCCGTCAGGTTGCAGGCCGAACGACCAAATCGCATCAGCATTTTGTACTTGGGCCATGCCTTCGACCCGCCTAACAGCAATGCCATGCTGTCGGACTTGATGTAAACCGATGTCGTGACGATGTCGTAGGCCGGAGCGAGGCTGATCTGCGCATCAAGAGCGCAATGCTCGTAGAGCACGCCGAAGTTCTTGAGATGCGCGTCGCCATTCTTCAAACCGGACGAAAGTGCGACGATCTTGAAAAAAGATTCAAGCGCCTGGTTGAGCAGCGGCGGGGAGACGAATTCCTTGATTTGCTTCGCAGCACCTTCGTACGACCCATCGTATTTGGCCTTCGACGGCCAGGCATTGAGGACACAGAAATCCTCGAACCCCAGATAACCCTTGTCGTTCAGATCGAAACGTTCGACGACCAGAAATTTGCCGTGCTCGCTGAGTTCAAATTTCGGCACTTCAAGTCCGCAATGCAGCGCGGCCCGCATGCAGAAATATTCGTTGGCCGCGAGTTCGGGGTATTCCTCTGCACGAAACGATTTGACCAGGTGTGTCGCGCCTCGATGGGTCAACCGGTCGACAGTTGTCGCATTGTCCCGGACAAGCACTTTCGGCTGTACGCCTGAAACACCCGAATACTGGCCATAGGTGTGCAGCAGATCATCGAACAAACCCTGTGCACCGTCATGCACCAGAAGATCCGCGAGGCTGGTTTCTGGGGGCCGGTCATTCGAATCTTGCGCGTTCGCAATGCCTACTCGTCCAAGCTGATATGGGCCGACAATCGCCAGCATCGCGAAATCATCGAAGCCCCTGACCGCTTTACTGAATCGACGAACCAACTCATCGCGCAGAGCGCCTTCCGGCAGGTTCATTTCAAAAATCGGGTGTATGCCTTGGTCCCACGTATAACTCTCAAGTCGGACCGGCATGGTCAACGAGACCGCGTTTTGCTCCTGCGCATTTTCGGCGTAGGTAAAGACCGAATCGCCGCGAGGCTGACCCCGACCGAGGGCGCCGACTGCGATTCCAGAAACACTGATGTGCAGCCTTTCTCTCTCTGGATCAGCCATGGAAGTTGACCTGCTTCAGAGAGTCCAGCGTTGGACGCTTCGACTGACGGGGCACGGCAGTGAGCTCATACCCGAAACCATTGAGGATCGCCTCAATCTTGCGCAAACCGATTTCGGAGATGGTGTTGTTCTCGATGCCTGAAATCGTCGAACGGCTCATACCGTACTGTTGCGCCAATTCCTGTTGCGAAAGCTTTCGCTCTTTGCGTAACGACCGAATGAGTCTGCCAAGGTTTTCCATCGCTTAACCTGCATTGTATACCGTGCAATTTTCCACAAAATGTGGATGTGCATTGTATTTAGTGCAGTTTAATGAGTATGTCCAGCTCGTTTTTTAACCAGACTCAAGAACCTACCCGGCCCCGATCCCGCCGCAACAACTTCCGCACCCGCGCCACCAGCTCACTCACGGCAAACGGCTTGAGCAGGTAATCATCCTCATGCAATTCCAACCCGCGCAGGCGATCTTCGATGCCGTCTTTGGTGGTCAAGAAAAGTACCGGCGTGTCGCCGAGCTTGCGGATCTGTTGCTGCAGCTGCCAGCCATTAAGCCCCGGCAGCATCACGTCGAGGATGATCAGTGCGTATTCGCCGGACTCGATGTAGCGGCGGCCGTCCATGCCGTTGAGCGCCACGTCTACCGCATAACTCGCTTCGTTCAGGCCGTTGGCCAGACGTTTGGCGTCTTCGGGTTCGTCTTCCACTAACAGGACACGCATGGCACACCTCGATTATTCAGGAGTACAGGCTAGGCGCGTTCGGGCCGATTGCCCATCACAAACTTCAATACATGCCGCTAGATGGTGACCAGGGCCCGCAAACGCTCAGCGTCCAGAATCTCGATCTCGCCATAGCCCAAACCGATAATCCCCTGCCCCTGCAAGTCCTTGAGGATCTGGTTGGTGGTCTGGCGCGACAGCGAGAGCATCGACGCCAACTGCTCCTGCGGCAGTTGCAGCACGCGGCGTGGCGGATCGATTTCGCCGTATCCTCCGGCGATCATCAGCAAGCGATGCGCCAGTCGGGTCGGGGCGGGCATCAGGCTCAGTTGTTCGAGGTTGATGAAGGTCAGGCGCAGTTTGTGGCTCATCAGCAATGCCAATTGCCGCCAGTACACCGGTTGTTCGTCGAGCAACTTGAGCAAGGTCGCCTGCGGGATGTGCAACAGGGTGCACTGGCCAACGGCGAAGGCATCGTGGGTGCGTGGCTGGTTGTCGAACAGACAGATTTCGCCGAACCAGTGCGGCGGTTCCACCAGGCTCAGCAGCGCTTCCTTGCCCTGCTCGCTGACGGCACCGATGCGTATGGCGCCTTCGAGCACCGCATACAACCCGCACGGCGGATCGCCGCGCTTGAACAACAGTTGCCCCATCGACAGGCGCCGAACCCTGGCCGCTGCCAGCAAACTATCCTGTAAGGAAACAGGGAGATGACTGAACCACTGCCCCATCATCAGGCACGAACGCCAAGCCTGCATATCCATGGAATCTCCTAAAGATTGTCGCCTGCCTGACAGAGCGAGAACAGAACACGGGGCATGATCAATCACCCTACAGGAGGAATAACAATGAAAAGCCTCGTTGACCATCTCAGTCAATACGCCGCATACCATCGCGACCCGCGCAACATTGCCAGCCACTTTATCGGTATCCCGCTGATCGTGGTGGCGGTGGCGGTGTTGTTGTCCCGTCCACAATGGGCCGGGGGCTGGCTTTCGCCGGCGGCGCTGGTGGCATTGGCGTCAGCCTGGTTTTACCTGCGCCTGGAGCTGCGCCTCGGGGTGTTGATGACCGTATTGCTTGGCCTGTGCGTTTGGGCGGGACAGATTCTTGCACAGCAAAGCACGCTGGTGTGGCTGGCGAGCGGCATCGGGATGTTTGTGGTGGGCTGGGCGATCCAGTTTCTCGGTCACCACTATGAAGGGCGCAAACCGGCGTTCGTCGATGACGTGACCGGGTTGATTGTCGGGCCGTTGTTCGTGGTGGTCGAGCTGGCGTTTTTGCTGGGATTGCGTCGGGATCTGAAAGAGCAGATCGAGGCGCGAGTGGGTGGGGTGCGGGTCAATCCGAATCGCGCTGCAGCGTAGGACGTCATCGCGAGCAGGCTCGCTCCCACAATGATGCTTGATAGCTCCCACGCAGAGCGTGGGAGCTATCAGGCAGGAGGGTTAAATATTGGCGAGTTTTTGCCAGACCTTGGGCTTGAAGAACAGCGTCTCGCCCTTCGCCAGACCGATCAGGCTGTCGTGGTCCTTCACCACTTCAGCTTCGATCAGTTCGCTCTGGCCTTCGACCTTCAATGTCACCCGCGTCGTCGCGCCCAACGGACGAATATCACGCACTTCGGCCGCATGATGGTCCTCCAGTTCATGACGCGACAGCGACACTTCATGCGGGCGGAACAGCACGTGGTTGTCTTCGCCCAGATGCAGCCGGTTCGAGTCACCCAGGAAGTGATAGACAAAATCGCTGGCCGGGTTCTCGTAGACGTCGCCCGGTGAACCGATCTGCTCGATCACGCCTTTGTTCATCACCACGATCCGGTCAGCCACTTCCATGGCTTCTTCCTGGTCGTGGGTCACGAATACCGAGGTCAGGTTGATGTCTTCGTGCAACCGCGCCAACCAGCGGCGCAGCTCCTTGCGCACCTTGGCGTCGAGGGCGCCGAAGGGTTCGTCGAGCAGCAGGACTTTCGGTTCCACTGCCAAGGCACGCGCCAGGGCAATACGCTGGCGCTGACCGCCGGAGAGTTGTTCCGGGTAGCGATCCGACAGCCAATCGAGCTGCACCATGTTGAGCAGTTCATGAACCTTCACCGCAATCTGGCTTTCGCTCGGGCGCTGGTTTTTCGGTTTCATGCGCAGGCCGAATGCGACGTTGTCGAACACCGTCATATGGCGGAACAACGCATAGTGCTGGAACACGAAGCCGACGTTGCGATCACGCACGTCATGGCCGGAAACGTCTTCGCCGTGGAAAACGATGCTGCCCTGATCCGGCGTTTCCAGGCCGGCGATGATCCGCAGCAGCGTGGTCTTGCCGCAACCGGACGGGCCGAGCAGCGCCACGAGCTCGCCGCTTTGAATGTCCAGGCTGATGTTGTCCAGCGCCTTGAACGCGTTGAAATTCTTGCTGACGTTACGCACTTCGATCGACATGAATTATTCCTCCGCGGCGCTGGCGCGCAGGCGGTTAATACGGTTTTCGCTCCACTGCTTGAGCAGCAGGATGAAGAGCGCCAGGATCAGCAACAGGCTCGCCACAGCGAACGCGGCCACGTGGTTGTATTCGTTGTAGAGGATCTCGACGTGCAGCGGCAAGGTGTTGGTCACCCCGCGAATGTGCCCGGAAACCACCGACACCGCACCGAACTCACCCATCGCCCGCGCGGTACACAGCACCACGCCGTAAATCAGGCCCCATTTGATATTGGGAACGGTGACGTGCCAGAACATCTGCCAACCATTGGCACCCAGCAGGCGCGCGGCCTCTTCTTCCTGCGTGCCTTGTTCCTGCATCAACGGGATCAGCTCGCGGGCCACGAATGGCACAGTGACAAAAATCGTCGCCAGCACGATGCCCGGCAAGGCGAAGACGATCTGGATGTCGTGATCCTGCAACCACGGACCGAACAGGCCCTGGGCGCCGAACATCAGCACGTAGACCAGACCGGCAATAACCGGCGAGACGGAGAACGGCAGGTCGATCAGCGTCACCAGCATGCTTTTGCCACGGAACGAGTACTTGCTCACGCACCACGCCGCGCTGACGCCAAACACCAGGTTCAGCGGCACCGAAATCAGCACAGCGATCACCGTGAGCTTCAAGGCCGACAAAGCATCCGGCTCAAAGATCGCGGTGAAAAACGCACCCAAGCCAAGCTTCAGGCCCTGGGACACCACGATGAACAGCGGCAATAACAAAAACAGCGCAAAAATCAGCCAGCCGAGGCCGATCAGGATTCGCCGCGAAGTGGCACTGCCACGGCGGGCGGCATTGGCCGAGGAAGCGGCCGCAATAGACGATTGGGACATTGTTCGCGCCTCCTTATGGGGTTTCGATACGGCGTTGCAGCAAGTTGATCAGCAGCAACAGGACGAAGGAAACCACCAGCATCAGTACACCAATGGAGGTGGCGCCGGTGTAATCGTACTGGTCGAGCTTGACCATAATCAGCAGCGGCAGGATCTCGGTTTTCATCGGCATGTTACCGGCGATGAAGATCACCGAACCGTACTCGCCGACCCCACGGGCAAAGGCCAACGCGAACCCGGTGAGCCAGGCCGGAAGCAGTGCCGGCACCAGGATATGGCGGAAAACCTGCAACGGTTTTGCACCCAGGCACGCGGCCGCTTCTTCCACTTCTCGAGGGATATCAGCCAATACTGGCTGTACGGTACGTACTACGAATGGAAGCGTCACAAAAGTGAGGGCAAGGGTGATGCCGAGGGGGGTATACGCAATCTTGAAACCCAGGTCCGCTGCAAACTGACCGACCAAACCGGTGGGGGTGTACAGCGCGGTCAGCGCGATACCGGCCACCGCAGTGGGCAATGCGAAGGGCAAGTCGATCATCGCGTCGATGATCTTGCGACCGGGGAACGTGTAACGCACCAGCACCCACGCCAGCAGCGTGCCGATGATGCCGTTGATGATCGCGGCATAGAGCGCGGTGCCGAAGCTCAGCTTCAACGCCGCCAGCACCCGTGGCGCCGAGATAATCGCCCAGAACTGTTCCCAGGTGAGTTGAGCGGCATGCACGAACATCGCCGCCAGTGGAATGAGCACAATCAGGCTGAGGTACACCAAGGTGTAGCCCAGCGTCAGCCCGAAGCCGGGTATGACGGGGGAGATACGACGCGACATAAAAGTCCTTGGTTGAGAACGCGCAAAGCCCCGACGCATGAATCGGGGCTCGTTGATGGCTTATTTCAGGTTACTGCGCCTGATAAATCTGGTCGAAAACGCCACCGTCATTGAAGAATTTCGGCTGTGCGGTTTTCCACCCGCCGAAGTCCTTGTCGATGGTCACCAGGTCCAGTGTCGGGAACTGCTTGCTGTACTTGGCGGCCACATCCTTGTCACGTGGACGATAGAAGTTTTTCGCTGCAATTTCCTGGCCTGCCGGGCTGTACAGGTGCTTGAGGTACGCTTCGGCGATTTCGGTGTTGCCTTTTTTCTCGGCGTTTTTATCGACCAAGGCAACCGGCGGTTCGGCCAGGATCGACAGCGAAGGCACAACGATTTCGAATTTGTCGGCGCCGCCGTCTTCTTTCAACGCCAGGAACGCTTCGTTTTCCCAGGCCAGCAACACGTCGCCCTGACCGTTGTTGACGAAGGTAATGGTCGAACCGCGAGCACCGGTGTCCAGCACAGGCACGTGCTTGAACAGGGTTTGCACGTATTCCTTGGCTTTGGCTTCGTTACCGCCGTTGGCTTTCAGGCCATAGGCCCAAGCCGCGAGGAAATTCCAGCGCGCACCGCCCGAGGTTTTCGGATTCGGGGTGATGACCGACACGTCGTTCTTGACCAGATCGCCCCAGTCCTTGATGCCTTTAGGGTTGCCCTTGCGCACCAGGAACACGATGGTCGAGGTGTAAGGCGTGCTCGCCTCGGGAAGACGCTTCTGCCAGTCGATCGGCAGGGTCTTGCCGAGCTTGGCGATTTCGTCGATGTCACCGGCCAGGGCCAGCGTCACTACGTCGGCGCGCAGACCGTCGATCACAGCACGGCCTTGCTTGCCCGAGCCGCCGTGGGATTGCTGGATTTTCACCGAGTCGCCAGCGTGATCTTTCTGCCAGAACTTGACGAATTCGGCGTTGTAATCCTGGTACAGCTCACGGGTCGGGTCATACGACACGTTGAGCAATTCGTAATCCTTGGCAACCGCGGAACCAGCAAAAAGGGCACTGGCCAAGGCGGCCAAAGCGAATTGACGAATCGACGACATGGTGAAAGCTCCTGGAATTCTGATTGTGTTGGCTTTTTTTATGGTGTGCTGGAATCGGGTTGCCGGTGGTTTAGCTCGGTTTGTTGCTCGGATTCTGCAAACGGAATTTCTCTTTGCGTTCGATCTGGACTACCTGTGCGTTGTGCACGGTAATTTCCACGGCGCCAAAGCGCAGATCGCGCAGTGCACTCTGGATCTCACGCAAGATGGTGGCTTCGTCTTGACCGTCAACGCTACGTAGGGATGCGCTCATGGTGCTGCTCCTTAGACTGAGAGATTGCCTGGCAGCGAGGGCACTGCTTGCGGCGTGAGAGCAATAGTAGAGACGCGCGGATATTCTTAAAAAGACTATTTAAGAATGTTTATATAACCAGAAACGATTTTCTGACAGGACAAGGGCTTGGGAACGATTGGTTGCTTGAAAAGCAAAAGATCGCAGCCTCGTTTCACTCGACAGCTCCTACTGGAGTACGGATTTCCATGTAGGAGCTGTCGAGTGAAACGAGGCTGCGATCTTTTTCGGCTTAACGAATTTCCGGCGCGTGAGCCCAATCCAGTTGTTGGTCCGGCACCGGACGCCCGAACCAGTAGCCCTGCCCCAGATTACAGTCCTGCTCGAGCAGGAAGCGCGCCTGCTCGACCTGCTCGATCCCCTCGGCATGCACCTGCATCCCCATGCTTCGCGCCAGCGCGATAATCACCCGCACGATGGCCGCGTCATCCTCATCCCACGGCAGACCGGCGACAAAGCCCTGATCGATCTTGAGCTTCTGCACCGGTAAACGCTTGAGTCGCAACAACGACGAATAGCCGGTGCCGAAGTCATCGATGGCTAACCGCACACCCAATTCGCGCAAGCGATGCATCTGCTCCAGGGCCACTTCAGGATCGTCCATCACTGCGCTTTCAGTGACTTCCAGCTCCAGATACGCCGGATCCAGCCCGGTCTCGCGCAGCACCTGAGCCACCTGTTGATACAACTCACGACGGGCAAACAAACGGGATGAAACATTCACCGCGACAAATGACAACGCCACACCCGCGGCTTGCCAGCGGCACATCTGCTCACAGGCCTGACGCATGACCCAGGCATCGATCGCGGCAATCAGCCCGGTGCGCTCGGCAATGGGGATGAACTCTGCCGGCGACACCAACCCGCGCTGCGGATGTTGCCAGCGAACCAGCGCCTCGACGCCGATCAGGCGACTGGACTTGAGGTCGTGCACCGGCTGGTAGTAAACCCGTAGCTCTTGCTGCTCCAGGGCGCGGCGCAGCTCGAAACCGATTTCCACTCGCTGCTGGGCGTGCGCGGTCAATTCTTCGGTGTACAAGGCGTAGCCATCGCGACCCGCGCTCTTGGCCTTGAACAGCGCTGAATCGGCGTTTCGCAATAGCTGCTCGGCGCTCAAGGCATCACTGGGAAACAGGCTGATGCCAATGCTGGCGTTGACAAAGAGCCGATGCCCCTCGATATGAAGCGGCTCACGCAGTTCATCGATGATTCGCTGGGCCAGTGACCCGGCGTGCACCAGTTGTGGACAACTCTCGGCGAGCACGGCGAACTCGTCCCCGCCCAGGCGTGCCAGGGTAATGCCCGGGTCGAGCAGGGCTTTCAAGCGCTCAGCCACAGCCTTGAGCAATTGGTCGCCGATCGTGTGCCCGAGGCCGTCGTTGATCATCTTGAAGTGATCCAGATCGATCAGTAGCAACGCGCAACCGCGCTTGTGCAGTTGCGCCGACGCCAGGGCCTGCTCGGCACGGTCGGTGAAAAGCAAACGGTTCGGCAGCGTGGTCAGCGGATCGTGGCTGGCCAGGTACTTGAGTTCATGCTCGGAATTCTTGATCGCACTGATGTCTGAAAACACAGCGACGTATTGGCTGAGTTGGCGCTGCTCGTCGCGAATGATGCGGATGGTCTGCCATTGCGGGTAAATCTCGCCGCTTTTACGCCGGTTCCAGATTTCCCCACTCCACTCACCGGTGCCGTCCAGGGTGGCAAACATCTGCTGATAGAACGCTGGCGGGTGATGACCAGACTTGAACATGTTCGGGCGCTGGCCCAGCACTTCTTCGCGCTGATAGCCGGTAATTTCCATGAACGCCCGGTTCACGTGGACGATCAGGCCTTTGCTGTCAGTGACAAGCACACCTTCGCGGGTGCAATCGAACACCGCGGCCGCCTGACGCAAGCGCTCGCGGTCTTCACTGCGCTCGCGCAATTTGGCGCCGATCCCCAGGCAGCGGAACAAACGCGCTCGGGCAATGAAGATCAGCCCCGCACTGAACGCCACCCAGAGGTAACCGTTGATCAGTTGCCATCGCAGTAACTCAGTGGAGTTATCGAAGAAACTGTTCAATAGCTGGCCGCTAAACTGGAGCCAGACGACGGAAAGCACCAGGTAAAGCAGCGCAGCACGCAAGGCATCGCGATATGTGGCAGACATTCGACGGTCCATGTCCCTACAAATTGGTTGGAATTATATGCCAAAGAAACATCCAGCCACTCTTATCTGAAAGGGCGACTGGTTTTATCTGTGGGCTTAGTGATAATGCAACGGCTGTTTTTTTCTTTATCGAGGGCCCTATAGCCTATGTGGTACGAAGGTTTTCTCGGCTTGTCGCCCTGGTCACTGGTGGCAGTCACCCTGCTGATGACCCATGTCACGATTGTCGGCGTCACGGTCTATCTGCATCGTTATTCAGCCCATCGCTCGCTCGAGCTCAATGCTGGCCTGAAACATTTTTTCCGCTTCTGGCTGTGGCTGACCACGGCGCAGAACACCCGCGAGTGGACGGCTATCCACCGCAAGCATCACGCCAAATGCGAAACAGTCGATGACCCGCACAGCCCGGTCATCAAGGGCCTGTCCACGGTTCTGCGCAAAGGTGCCGAACTGTACCGCGCCGAAGCGGAAAACCCGGAGACCCTGCGCATCTACGGCAAAAACTGCCCCGAAGACTGGATCGAACGCAACCTTTACAGCCGCTACCCGCTGCTGGGCGTTGGAATCATGGCGCTCATCGACCTCATGCTGTTCGGCACCATCGGCATCACCATCTGGGCGATCCAGATGATGTGGATCCCGGTGTGGGCCGCCGGCGTGGTCAACGGCCTGGGTCATGCCATCGGCTACCGCAACTTCGAATGCCGTGACGCGGCGACCAATCTGGTGCCATGGGGCATCCTGATCGGCGGCGAAGAACTGCATAACAATCATCACACCTATCCTAATTCGGCAAAATTGTCGGTGAAGAAGTGGGAGTTCGACCTCGGCTGGGCCTGGATCCAGGTCTTCAGTTTCTTCCGTCTGGCCAAGGTCCAGCGGGTTGCGCCGATTGCCCACCGCGTGGAGGGTAAAGGCAGCCTGGACATGGACACTGCCATGGCCATCCTTAACAACCGTTTCCAGATCATGGCCCAGTACCGCAAACTGGTCATCGCGCCGCTGGTCAAGCAAGAACTGGAAAAGGTCGATCACTCGGTCCGTCACCAGTTCCACCGCGCCAAGCGCCTGCTTTCGCGGGAAACCAGCCTGCTGGATGAAAAACACCACGTGCGCATCCAGACCATGCTCGAGCACAGTCAGGCGCTGAAGGTAATTTACGAGAAACGCCTGGCCTTGCAGCAGATCTGGGTCAAGACCAGCTCAAATGGTCACGACATGCTGGCCGCCATCAAGGACTGGGTTCACGAGGCTGAAGCCAGCGGGATTCAGTCCCTGCGTGACTTCGCCGACCAGTTGAAGACCTACTCCCTGCGCCCCGCCGCTGCCTGACGCCGTTGATCGGTGCGCCCCGTTCGCGGGCGCACCCTCAGGAACTTCGTTCCAAATCGCCTATCTCAAAGACACTTCGCCACCCCCGGCGGGCTTCGTTGTCGCCGCGTTCGAACCTCGAGCGGCCCATGCCCTTTGAGATTTGTCCCAATGGTCCCTAAAAACCTGCACGACTCATCGCTCACACAATCACCCGACACCGCGCAAACCCTGATGGCGCTGATGCATGCCCAGGGCGAAGTCGCCAGACTGAGCGAACGCGAACAGCTGTTCAGCTCGCTGCTGGTGAGCGTCAACGCGGTGCTTTGGGCCTTCAATTGGGAAACCCGCCAGGTGCTCTATGTCAGCCCGGCCTATGAGCGCCTTTTCGGCCGATCCGCAGGCCTGTTGCTGTCCGATTACAACCAATGGCGCGACAGTATTTACCCCGATGATCTGGAGTACGCCGAGCGCAGCCTGGCCGAAGTACTGGAGAAAGGGGCCGTTGAAGACCGCGAGTACCGCATCATCGCCGCCGACGGCCAGGTGCGCTGGATCAGCGACAAGTGCTTCATCAATCGCCAGGCCGAACCGGGCCAACCGGTGATCATCGTCGGCATCGCCGAGGACATCACGGAAAAGAAACGAATGGAGGCGGAATTGCAGCGACTGGCCACCACCGATGTGCTGACTCAAAGCAGCAACCGACGCCACTTCTTCGAATGCGCTCAGCACGAGTTTGCGCAAGCGTGCAAGCAAGGCGCGCCGATGGCGTTCCTGCTGCTCGACATTGATGATTTCAAATTAGTGAACGACACCTACGGCCATCAAACCGGCGACATCGTGCTGCAACGAATCGCCGAGAGTGGTCGTGCCGCATTACGCCGGGGCGATCTGTTCGGGCGAATCGGTGGGGAGGAGTTCGCCGCTGTCTTCCCGGGCTGCGCCCCTGACATGGCCATGCAAGTGGCCGAACGCCTGCAGCGGATGATTCAACAGTTGAGCTTCAGTCATGACGACAAGACGTTCGGTATCACTGTCAGCCAGGGCCTGACCAGCCTGACCGCGGAAGACCAAAGCCTCGACGGTCTTTACGCCCGCGCGGATGCCGCGATGTATGAAGCCAAGCGCCAGGGCAAAAACCGCATCATCTCCGGCTGATCCCAACCTCAGGCGAAACACAAACCAATGTGGGAGCGAGCTTGCTCGCGATAGCGGACTATCAGCCAACATCAATGTTGGATGTGACGCCCTCATCGCGAGCAAGCTCGCTCCCACAGGGTTATGTGTAGTGCTTATTTTTTGCGCAAGCGCATCAACTCCGGCAGCCCGATCTTGAGTAGCCGCGCCGTTCGGCTCTTGGCCAACGCCTCGATGCCCTCATGCTCAGTCAGACGCGCCAATTGCGCCGCCATGTTCATCACCAAGGCCTCGCGGGAGTAAACCCCGCCACCGAGCTGGTAGACCGCTGCAATCAGCTCTCGCAACTCCAGCGGCAGACGCCAGCGCGTGCGCAAGGCCGAACCGTACGCTGCGCCGAACTCGGCCAGGGCATCCCCAACCTCCTCCCACTCATCCAGCTCACCGCCGGCCTGCTTCCATTCCTGCAAACACCTCAACAGCGCCAGATCGCCGAGGCAGTGCAATATGCCCGCGCAGTAACAGCGTTCCTGATCCAGATCGAGCAAGCGCGCCAGCGTCCGCGCGTATTCAGCGGTGTGCAGCGACAGGTCCCAATAACGCTCGGCGTAGTCGGCCAGAAATGGATCGCTGAGACGGGCGCTGCGTTTGAGCGCCAGCCCCAGTATCAGGTTCATGCTTTGCGCGGTGCCCAAGCGGTGCAACGCCTGGCCCAAGGTCTGGACCGGATCGCCAAGGTGCTGCGCCGCGCTGTTGGCTGCCGCGATCAGCACCGCGGTGATCTGTGGGTCGGTGCGGATTTCGCCTTCCAGGCGGTTAAGGTCCAGGCCATTGGGATTGAGGCTGCGGTTAACCGCCACCTGCACGTCGGTCATCAGCGGCGCACCCTCCGCCAGTTCACGACGCCGCTCCAGGTACACCGACAAAGTCATGCCTGGCGCCAGCGTTTGCACCTCACAGGCCACCTCCTCCCCAGCATTCACCAGCAAGTCCTGCAGGCGATGGGTCAGGCTTTCCATGTTCAGGGGTTTGGTCAGGTACGCCGCAGGCGCCAGGGGCAGTGCTTCACGCACGCTGGCGCTGTCGTTGCGACTGCTCATCAGGATGAAGGGCAGCGGTGGATTGCGCTTGCGTTGGCGCACGTTGCGCAAGACATTCAGGCCATCGATACCAGGCAGCTCCCAATCGACGATCACCAGATCGTAGGGATTGTCCGCCAGGAGGCGCAACGCTTCCTGGCCATCGGCGCACAGGTCCAACCGTGCGTCGCAGCGCACATTCAACAACACATGCTTGAGCAGGTCGCGAGACCAGGGGTCGGCCTCGGCAATCAGCACACGCGGTACAGCCGGTAATACCACAGCGGTCATCTGCACGCTCCCTTTGCGATGCTTGTACCTTAGTCGACTCGGGTTGTTTGAAACGAGGCGTCTATTTTGAGGGACAAAAAAACCCGCCGAAGCGGGTTTTTTGTCGATCAGCTCACATTTTCATGTAAGCACTTTAGATCAAAGCTCCGAGAAGCACTCTTCAATGATGGCCAGACCTTTGTCCAATTGCTCGTCCGGCGAAGTCAGCGGTACCAGGACGCGCAGAACGTTGCCGTAGGTGCCGCAGGACAGCAGGATCAGACCCTTGTCACGCGCCTTGGCGACAACAGCGGCGACCGCTGGAGCGTTCGGCTT
Organism: Pseudomonas sp. JAI111; assembly: GCF_024809425.1. Classification (NCBI taxonomy): domain Bacteria; kingdom Pseudomonadati; phylum Pseudomonadota; class Gammaproteobacteria; order Pseudomonadales; family Pseudomonadaceae; genus Pseudomonas; species Pseudomonas sp. JAI111. The sequence goes on from NZ_JANUCB010000012.1 coordinate 143,280, forward strand.
GTGGCTGTCGCCGTCAACGAACAGCTCGACCGCGATCATCGCGCCCAATGCACGGACTTCACCGATCACCGGGTACTTGGCCTGAATGGCTTTGAGGCCAGTCACCAGACGCTCGCCGACAGCCTTGCAGCGGTCCAGCAGGTGCTCTTCTTCGAACACTTCCATCACGGCCAGGGCCGCGGCGCAAGCAATCGGGCTACCAGCGTAGGTGCCGCCCAGGCCGCCTGGAGCAATGGCGTCCATGTATTCGGCCTTGCCGCACACACCGGCCAGCGGGAAGCCGCCAGCGATGGATTTGGCGAAGGTGGTCAGGTCGGCAGCAACGCCCATCTGTTCCATGGCGAAGAAAGTGCCGGTACGGCCAGCGCCCGTCTGAACTTCGTCAGCGATCAACAGGATGCCGTGCTGGTCGCACAGGGCACGCAGACGCTTCATGAACTCTTTCGGCGCGACGTAGAAACCGCCTTCGCCCTGAACCGGTTCGATGATGATGGCAGCGATGTCACGCGGCTCGGCGTCGTTCTTGAAGATGCGTTCGATGCTGGCGATCGAATCGTCGATGCTCACACCGTGCAGCTCGTTCGGGTACAGCGCGCGGAAGATGCCGCCTGGCATCAGGCCCATGCCGGCCGAGTAAGGCACGACTTTACCGGTCAGGCCCAGGGTCATCATGGTACGACCGTGGTAAGCGCCGGTGAACGCGATCACGCCGGCACGGCCAGTGGCAGCACGGGCAATCTTCACGGCGTTTTCAACGGCTTCGGAACCGGTGGTCACCAGCAGGGTTTTCTTGGCGAAATCACCTGGCACCTTGGCGTTGATTTTTTCGCACACTTCTACGTACGGTTCGTAAGCCAGTACCTGGAAGCAAGTGTGGGTCAGCTTGTTCAGCTGCTCGGTCACGGCGGCGATGATTTTCGGGTGCACGTGGCCGGTGTTCAGCACAGCGATACCGCCGGCGAAGTCGATGAACTCGCGACCTTCAACGTCAGTCACGGTGGCGTTCTTCGCGGACTCGGCGAAGATCGGGTGAATCTGGCCAACACCGCGTGGTACAGCGGCTTCGCGGCGTTTCATCAGGGATGCGTTAGTCTTGCTCATAAAGTCCTCATTCACCGCTCATCGGGCGGCGTGGTTCAAGGAAAATGCGGCGGGGAGGCACCTACGGCAGCATGCGATGATCGACTGCCATAGCGTTCCCGGCCACAGAGAAAATTCCATTTGAAGCACGCAAAGGGACAGCGCTCTCGTGCCCTTTGCGTTTAAAGCAATGCCTTGCCGGCTCTTGTCTTGCGAGCTTAGATGCCCAGGCAGAGGTATTTGATTTCCAGGTAATCTTCGATGCCGTACTTGGAGCCTTCACGGCCCAGGCCCGACGCCTTGATGCCGCCGAACGGCGCGACTTCGTTGGAGATCAACCCGGTGTTGACGCCGACCATGCCGTATTCCAGGGCTTCAGCCACACGGAACACACGGCCCAGGTCGCGAGCATAGAAGTACGACGCCAGACCGAATTCGGTGTCGTTGGACATCGCGATCACTTCGGCTTCGTCTTTGAAGCGGAACAGCGGCGCCAATGGACCGAAGGTTTCTTCCTTGGCCACGGCTGCGTTCTTCGGCACGTTGGTCAGGATGGTCGGTTCGAAGAAGTTGCCTTCCATGACCTTGCCACCGGCCAGCACGGTTGCGCCTTTGCTGATCGCGTCAGCAATGTGCTCTTGAACCTTGGCCACGGCTTTTTCGTCGATCAACGGGCCAGTGGTGGTGCCTTCTTCCAGACCGTTGCCGATCTTGAGTTTGGCCACGGCCACTTTCAACTTCTCGGCGAACGCGTCGTAGACCGAATCCTGAATGTACAGACGGTTGGCGCAGACGCAGGTCTGGCCGTTGTTGCGGTACTTGGAAATGATCGCGCCTTCGACAGCCTTATCCAGGTCCGCGTCGTCGAACACGATGAACGGCGCGTTGCCGCCCAGTTCCAGGGAAACCTTTTTGATGTCCTTGGCGCATTCAGCCATCAGCTGACGACCGATTTCGGTCGAGCCAGTGAAGGACAATTTACGCACGATCGGGTTGCTGGTCAGCTCGCTGCCGATGTCGCCGGCGCTGCCGGACACAACGCTGAACACACCATTCGGAATGCCGGCACGCTGGGCCAGTTCAGCCAAAGCAAACGCCGAGAACGGGGTTTGCGAAGCAGGCTTGAGCACCATGGTGCAACCGGCGGCCAGGGCCGGGCCGGCTTTACGGGTGATCATTGCAGCCGGGAAGTTCCACGGGGTGATTGCAGCGGTCACGCCGATTGGCTGCTTGATCACGATCAAGCGCTTGTCTGGCTGGTGGCCCGGAATCACGTCACCGTAGACGCGCTTGGCTTCTTCGGCGAACCACTCGATAAAGGAAGCGGCGTAAACGATTTCGCCCTTGGCTTCGGCCAATGGCTTGCCCTGTTCCAGGGTCATCAGGCGAGCGAGGTCGTCCTGGTTTTCGATGATCAGTTCGAACCAGCGACGCAGCTTGTTCGCACGGTCCTTGGCGGTCAGTGCACGCCAGGCCGGCAGCGCTTTGTCAGCGGCTTCGATTGCACGGCGGGTTTCGGCAGCGCCCATTTTCGGCACAGTACCCAGAATTTCGCCCGTTGCCGGGTTGTTGACCTTGATCGTCTGACCATTGTCCGCATCGACCCAAGCGCCATCGATAAAGGCTTGCTGGCGGAACAACTGGGTGTCTTTAAGCTGCATGTCGGCTTTCCTTAACAGCACCGCGACCAGCGCGGAGCGAATTATGATTGTAGAAAGGCGCCTCAAAGGCTGCCGTCAGGGAAATCATTCACCGGGCTGAAGCACATAAATAGCGCACTGATCGAAACTCGTGCGGTTCAGCACCCAGACAAGAGCGTTTGAAATCTCAAACGAATCCTAGGATCAAAGGGGGTAAAGGACAATAGCCTGTTCGAAAAAAAGAACGAAAACGCCGCATTTGCCCAATTTTTCTGATCAACGTAGCAAACGGTTGTTACGGTTGCGAAAACCACAGTCGATTCAGCAGCATGGACGCCCGCAGTGCATATGAGTATCATGGCGCCCGCATTGCACCAGTAGCTCAGCTGGATAGAGTACTGCCCTCCGAAGGCAGGGGTCGTGGGTTCGAATCCCGCCTGGTGCACCATATAGCAGTCTAGACCTGTCTCAGACAGTCTACGAAACACCCCAAGAAGCCCGCCCCGTGCGGGTTTTCTTGTTTCTGGCTATCCCTCCCTGTCTACCCCTATAACTTCACGCCGTGTATGCCCACGTGTATGCTTTGAGATTCATTGAACTGGAGGCATACACGCAGTGAAGCGTACAGAAATCAAACGCCGCCCACTGGCCGACACTACTCTTGCAGGCTTGGAGCCAGAGAGTGCGACGTACCGGGAGCAAGACGGCAACGGCTTGTATTTTCGGGTCAAGGCAAATGGACAGAAGTCTTGGGAGTTGCGCTACAAAAAGCCAGACGGGAAATGGTCCTGGCTGGGCCTAGGCGGTTACCCCGAAATTAGTGGTTCGCTAGCCAGGCAGAAGGCGGCGCAACTGCGGGATGACGCCTCGACTGGTAAAAATCCTTTAGTCAGTAAGCAGGCTCGCAAGATTGCTGACCGGGTGGCTGCCAACAACACTTTCGAAGCATTAGGACGCGAATGGTTTGAGGCTAGGCGCTCGAGCTGGGAAGCCGGCACGTCCCGTCGAGTCCTTGGTGCCCTGGAGCTTCACGTATTCCCCGTTTTCGGCAAACGCATCTACACAGAAATACTGCCCCTTGAATGGATGGAGTTTCTGCGCGGTATGGAGCAGAAAGGGATCATTGAGCAAATGGGCAGAGTTCGGGCCTTCTGCAAAGAGATCTACGACTTGGCACGCGTGACAGGCCGAGCGATCCACAACCCCCTTGAAGGCCTTAATAAATTTCTTCAGACACGTAGTGCTGAAAATTATGCACACGTATCAATAGAAGAGCTGCCTGCATTACTTCGAGCTATCAACTCTTACCCTCACGCGAAGGATGTCCGTCTTGGGCTTCGCTTGCTTGCTCTGTTAGCGGCGCGCCCGAGCGAGATTAGAGAAGCACGTTGGTCAGAAATCGACCTCAACAAAAAGCTCTGGACGATTCCAGCCGAGAGAATGAAGCGTCGGCGCGAGCATGTAGTGCCTTTATCTCGACAGGCCATTGAATCGATAACGGAGCTGCGCACGCTGACAGGCGCATACCCCCTTCTCTTCCCTGGGAGAAAAGATCGAACCATCCCCCGTAGCAATACCGTCTTTCTGATGGCGCTGCGCAGGCTGGGATATGCGGGCCGGCAAACTGGCCATGGTTTCCGTCACATTGCTAGCACGATCCTTAATGAACAGGGATTCGACGAAAACCACATTGAGGCTCAGCTCTCTCATGTAAAAGAGGGAATAGCAGGCGTGTACAACAAGGCGGTGTACTTGCCTCAGCGCAAAGTCATGATGCAGTGGTATGCAGACCACCTTGATGAATTGGAGCACGGCAACATTGTTAAGGGTCAATTTGGCAAGGCGGTATGAGTATGCAATCCCAGCACCCATGAAAAATTGGTGTTACGAGTGTTACGGGTGTTACAAGACCGACCAAACCGTTGAATTTATTGGGTAACTACCGCTTAACACGCTGCACAGGCTATCCATCCGCACGGTGTTACGCGGCGAAGAGGTGTTACGCCTTAAATCCTCCTCACCTTCCTGTAGGCTGCTCCGTTACGTGTAATCCGGCGAATTCGCATCGCTGCTCCTGATTGCGGATCAGGGGCGCGGGGACTACCGTTCGTCGGTTTTGCACACGACTGCCATCTCTGGCTTTTCATTTTTTAACTGTATGGAAAACCAGTAGGACATGGTTGGACGTCCACAGTGAAAATCAAAACTTTGTTGCGAACGTGCACGACTTATCCTTCAAAAAAGCACCGTAGAAGGGTAAAGCGCAAGAAAATCGAACTTCCAATAAATGCAAAAGCGTTTATATAGCTTGGGCCTGTAAGGACTACTACAGGAAACGCGCTATGACGCTCCTCAACGCTTCAGTTACATCTGACACCACGATCACATCTGAACTGCTGACCACCGATCAAGTTGCCACTGCACTTGGTTTGTCCAGCCGAACGCTTGCCGCTTGGCGAAGTTCGCGCACCAACTCTCTCCCTTATCTAAAGACCGGATCTCGAGTGCGTTACCGCCCTCAAGATGTCGCCACCTGGCTCGAAAGTCGTGTGTGTTCAGCTACCACCAACTTAGCGCGAGGACATGCGTAATGGTTGAAACCAAGCAGAAATGCACCGTTACGGCACTCGCGCCTTCAGTAACCCATGCTAATTCGATTCGAGAAATTGTGTCGCCTATGGCCTCACCAATAAGAGTGGGCGATGCAGAGCTGGGGCGGTTCGATCCCGCCGCAACTCTAATCCGCATCCAACTGGTGATGTCCATCACCGGTATTGGACGCGCTACGGTTTACAAACTCATGAGCCAACCCGAAAGCGGGTTCCCGCAGTCCGTAAAACTTACTGACAGCAATGCCCGTGGCGCTCCAGTCGCCTGGGTTTTGTCTGAGGTTTTGAGTTGGACCCGTGCGCGTATCGCAGCTCGCGATAAGGCAGCAGCATGATACGGCACATCGCCCATAGGGCTGTGTTGAAGCCGTTTTCAGTCCTCCGCGAAATAGGCCTGTCGTCAATTTACATGCAACGCCTTGAGCGCTACCGAACCAAACATGAACGCCTCAACCGTGTTGTGGGAGTACTGATTTGGCCAGATGGCACCTGGTGTGCCCTTGCTTTGCACACTGAAAAATTCAGTGCCGTGATTATCGACGAAGGCCAACAAAGTGATGCCTACGAAGATGCCAGATCACGTCTCGATGGCGGTTTCCTTCCGCTGATTTCCCTGCATTGGAAATTTCACGGATGAAATAAAAACGCCCTCGGGAGCGATCCGAAGGCGTCGAGGTAAATCTATATGCCCAAACAATTTATGTCGCATCGAAAAAATGCGCAAGGTTTCCGCACGGTTGCACTTTCGAAAATGGGACGTTACTCTCTGGCTGTCGCTGCAAATTCAGCGACCGGGTTTGGCGACCCGAGCTCATACAGGCGCACAGGCGCCCCCATACCGATTGCAGGCGCTTTTTTTGTGTCCGCATTCCTGCTTAATGGTGGCTGTGCGTGGGAGACCTTCGGGTCTGCCGGGGTCCTGTATGCCCGGTTCGCCAACCCGCGCACAGCTGCCACCCTTAAATCGTTTGGCGACGATGAGTGGCAGCTCCTCACATACAGGAGCTTCACCAATGCACGCCCTCAATCCGTCCAAAAATCGCGCCGCTGCCCATCGTGCAATGGCTCTCGCCGCTTTACACGCCAACTCCAGCCTCGCTACACGCCTCTCCCGTTACAACGCTCACATGACCAAAGCCCGCGCACTCGAAACCGCAGGCGGTGCCCAATGAACAGCGCACTGAGTTTTGCCCTGCCCGAAGACCTGCTCTGCGTGAATCCAACTGCTGAAGCCGGTGTGCCCATCGACGCCATCACCTGCGCCATTGATCGCGCCGACTCGGTGTTGACGCTGCTTGAAGATCACTTCGAAAGCGAATCCTCGCGCCTCGCCAATCATGTGATCGCAGCCGTCCTCTGGGACGTGCGCGGCACCCTTGGCCTGATCAAGACCCTCGCCTTGCACGGTGACACCACCTCGATTCCTGCGGCGCAGAAAGGCGGTGCGCTATGACCAACTCCACCACCCTTGGTCGCGCCACATTTACTCGCGTGAACGCCACCGATTTGAAGTTGTTCCGGGTGAATGCCGGAGTACCGGTCGAAGATGCACTGGAGATGGTTTCCCTGCTGCAGCATCACGCCAACCAGCTTAACTTCGACGCTGCCATGAGCGACAGCGGCGAGCGTTTCAGTTGGCCTGCTTTATATCTTGGCGAGATGGCCAAGGCCCTGATCGACGACATCAACGACGCGCTGTTTTTGCCGAGGGCTGACGCATGAACCAACGCCCGAGCAACTCCGCGAAACGTCCCAGCTTCGCCGACGTGAAAGCCACTGCACTGAAAGACATTGATCGCGTCCTGTCGCACTGGCTCCCCAATGGCAAGCGCGTCGACGGCGGCAAGGAATACACCGCTCCCAATCCGACCCGCAGCGATAAGCGCGCCGGTTCTCTCAAGATCAATTTGAGCAAGGGTACGTGGGCCGACTTCGCCACCGGTGACAAGGGCGGCGACCTGATCGATCTGGTGCGCTATCTGGACGACGGCACCGACGTAGATGCCTGCAATAAACTGGCAGACCTCCTCAACGTATCGCCCGGCGCCGCCCAGGCGAAGCCAGCGCTTGCCAAGACAAAAGCACCTGAGTGGACTGCCATACAGCCGATCCCGGCCGAGGCCATGAACAAGTGCCCGGCCAAGCATCGGCAGCACGGCGCACCGTCCAAAGTCTGGATGTATCGCGATGCACAGGGCCAGCCGGTCATGGCGCTCTACCGCTTCGACCTCGGCCCCGATGAAGACGGAAAGCCGAGGAAGGTCTTTGCGCCACTGACGTGGTGCCAACGCGCCGACGGCCAAACTCAGCATTGGCGTTGGCAAGGTCTGCCGGAGCCGCGTCCACTACTGCGCCTGGATGAACTGGCACAACGCGCAGAGGCTTCGGTCATTCTGTGCGAAGGTGAAAAGGCCGCCGACGCTGCAGCGGAGCTGCTGCCCAACTACGTGGCCACGTGCTGGCCGAACGGCTCAAACTCCTGGCACAAAGCGGACCTGACACCACTGAAAGGTCGGTCCGTGGTTTTGTGGCCCGACAACGACGCCAGTGGCAAAAGCTGCATGGATGCCGTCGCGGCGCAACTGCACCAGATCGGCGCCAAGTCGGTGCGTACGATCGCCCTAGGCGTCTTCAAACGCAAGCCCACGCTCAAGAATGACCAACCGACTTTTGCCAAGGGTGGTCAATGGGACGACGGCGACGACGCGGCCGATGCACAAAGCAAAGGATGGACGACGGCGCATTTCGTTGAGCTGGAACTCAGCGGCGAACTGTTCGGTGTTGAGCCGGAGAAAGCAGCGGACGAACCACTCGAAGCCAAAACCAAGCCGGCGACCAAGCGCTCTGCAAAACCCAAAAATGATCTGCTGCCCGGCGGTTTTCGCCTGACGGCAGAAGGAGTGTTTTATTCGGGTGACGATGGCGAGGCACGCCCGGTGTGTTCGCCGCTGGAGATCCTAGCGCGCACCCGTGATGCACAGGGCCATAACTGGGGCTTGCTGGTCGAGTTCGACGATCCTGACGGGGCGAAAAAGCGTTGGAACATTCCGGCGCGGACCATGACTGGTGACTTCGGCAAGGACGTGCTCGGACCGCTCGTGGACATGGGCCTGCGCTTGGCTGGCAGTCGCTCCGGTCGCAATGCCCGCAACGATCTGCAGAGTTACCTCGGCGGCTTCGACAGCGCCCAGCGCGCTCGATTGGTCACTCGCTTGGGCTGGCACGACAGCGCCTTCCTGCTACCCGAACAACAGGTCGGCTCACACGTTGAACACCTGCACTTTTATGAGGCCGGCGCACAGCTTCCACCCATCAGCGAATCCGGCACTCTGGAGCAGTGGCAAGAACAAATCGGCGCCTTGTGCATCGGCAATCACCGTTTGGCATTTGTGGCCAGCGTGGCATTTGCCGGTCCGCTGCTGCACATGCTCGGCCATGAGTCGGGCGGCTTTCACCTCTACGGTGACAGCTCAGGCGGCAAGACCACCCACCTGCAAGTGGCCGCCTCGATCTACGGTGGGCCACGTCTGGTGCGCTCCTGGCGCTCCACGGATAACGCCTTGGAATCCATCGCCGCCGCGCACTCCGACGGGCTCTTGGTGCTGGATGAAATCGGCATGTGCGACCCGCGCATCATTGGCGAAACGGTGTACATGCTCGGCAACGGCACCGGCAAGGCTCGCGCCAATGATCGAGGACAAGCCGGTCGACAGGTGCAGGAGTGGCGCTTGCTGTTTCTCTCGACCGGCGAGAAGACCTTGGCGCAGCACATGGCCGAAGCGAATAAGGAGCTGAAAGCCGGTATGGAAGTTCGCATGCTCGCCGTGCCGGCAGACGCCAGCAAGGGCCTCGGCATGTTCGACGTACTGAACGGCTTCGATGATGCCGCCGCCCTCTCCGATGCACTCAAGGCGCGGGTGGCCAAGTACTACGGCACACCGCTCACGGCCTTCCTGTCAGCCCTCTGTGAGCCCGGCAAGCGGCACGGCTGGTCGGCGATCCTACGTCACACGATGGAAGGTTTTATCGCCAAAGCTCTCCCAGCCTCGGCCAGTGGCCAAGCCCATCGTGCGGCGGCCCGTTTTGGACTGGCCGCCGCAGCTGGAGAGCTGGCCACCGCGATGGGGATTACGGGCTGGCCAGACGGCACTGCCACGACCGCCGCTCGCGTATGCCTCAGTGCTTGGATGAATGAGCGCGGCGGCGCCGGCAACTTCGAAGGAGACGCAATCTTGGCGCGGCTTCGCCAGGTCATCGAACGCTTCGGCGAAAGCCGCTTCACGCGCTGGGAGTCGGCCGCCGCGAAGATCGACGAGCACGGTCCGCGCACCATTGACCGATTGGGCTTTCGCAAAACGCTGGAACACGGTTTAGGCGATGCATTGCACACCACCAACACCTACTACGTGTTGCCCGAGTCATGGCGCTCGGAGGTGTTCAAGGGCATGAATATCAATGCCGTGAACAAGGAGCTGTTACGCCGAGGTGTACTTGAACCGGGAAGCGATGGGAAAGCGTACAGCTTGATCCGTTTGCCTGGCCTCGGCCCGCAACGCTGCTACATCGTAAAGACGATTCCGGGGACGGATGAGAGCGAGGCTCGGGCTGCCTGACGGCATCCCTATTGATCGAGGTAGCGCCGGCTCACTCCCGGCCTCGCCAGCCATTCAACCAACCCACAATCGAAATGCACAGAGACAAGACAGATGAACGAAGTCCAAGAATTGAAAGACCGACGCGAACGACTGACCATCGAAATGGAAAGTGTCCGAACCGAACTGCTCCCCCTGGAGGCAGCACTGGAAAGTCCCGAAGTCATCCAACAGGGTCGGGAACGTGAATTGCGAGATCAGTACAACGAGCGGAAGCGGAAATTTGACTCGCTGGACCTGCAGATCGACGCGCTGAATAGGAGGATTCATCGTCGTGAGAACCTTGCCAATCGTGAAACCTTGATGGCGGGCTACGTAGAGGCCATGGAAAATTGGAAAGTAGACGAGCAGGAGCTTAACGAAAAGCGACAAAGCCTCTGCACCCGTTTGGATCAGATCCGGCAGCAGGCACAGGAAGACATCACAAAGGCACGACAAGCCGAGACGGAGGCGGCAACAGCCTACGCACAGGCTGTTGCCTGGGGTGATACGGAAGGCGAGAAGGCTGCAAACGCCGATGCGCAAAAGGCCGCGAAAAACCTTAACACGGCGACCGAGCAACACCGTCGTCAACATCTGATCATCACGGCACTGGAGCAGGAATTGGTGACTGTCGACCGACACATCACCGAAGCGCAGGAGGAGCACAAGAAAATCGAAAGGACTGCGCTACTGCTCGCGCACATGGCACTGGAAGAGAACTGGAACGAAGCGGCTCGAGCGTTGCTGGACGTTGGGGGCAAGCTATGGGCAGCCTACCGCCTAATTGACCGTGATCAGGTCATGCTTTTCAAACTGGTCATTCCGGAAGAAGGGGAAAACTTCGGTAGCTGGAATTGGAATGAACTGTCAGAGCGTGCACGCCAACACACTGTGCAAGACGTGCTGGCGATGTAACGACTTAAATCACCTGAAGCAGCCCACGAACGTGGGCTGCTTAGATCACTCAAGGATAAAAAATGAACGCATCGACACAGAACAGTTCAACCCAATCTGACACCCTGAAAGCGAGAAAAGCCCATCTAATTGCATTGCTGGACCTAATTAACGTCTGTACATATAAAGGCAAGAAAACACAAAAGCTCACGATTAACGCTATCAAAGCTGAAATTAGCCTTATTGAACATAAGCTTAGGAACAGGGGCTAATATTTAAACGGAGGCCATCGGGCTACCGTTACCGACCAACACCGATTGGCCGCACTACCAACCTTTGGTATCGAATCATCGCAATTTCCCTCGTTTGCTTATAGGTAACCGCTGATGTCCGTTATCTGCATCCGTTCCTGCTGTCTTATATCGCCAGGCAATCTATAATCCAAAAAACTTGGAAAGTCATTTCGGGCCTCGGTAGCGCATAAAATTGGGGGGCCGATACGCTATTTTACATACCTGATTCCTCAGTGATTGCTTCGACGGTAGGGCCTAAGACCAATATCGATTACGCTGGAGAGACATCATATTGACATCTCTCCACCGACAAGATGAAATGATGATTGGTATAGACTTACTTTTAAGTGCAGGGAATTCATCAAATGCGCTATCCTTTTTCAGGAATACTGGTTAGGTATCTCCCAGTTTCGCAGGAAAAATGCTGCGGCACCCACACAGAACGTAATGAAGCTGAATCGTCCTCTCCTGATATACGCACCCAACCGTCTGGAAAATTGGCCGATACGGATGAAGGCGCGGCACAAGCAACATCGGGGTCAGGAACTGAAAACGGGGAGCAGAGGTCGGCCCTACTTGAAACGTATTTACCAGACGAACTACACGTCAATCTCTGGGAGATGGGCAAGCACCCTGTTAATCCATTTATGGATATTGGGGTTATGATTGGCGACAGAGCAAGTGTTGGACATCTAGTTGTAGATTTACCTTGGTCTGTAGAACTAAAAGATATTAGCGATTTAGGCGCCAGGCTCAACGGTGAAAAAAGTGTTGCAGCGATTTTTAACGAAGTCGTTCACTACGACGGTTTTGCTGAGGGCAACTTTGCGAATATAAGCTTTAGAAAAAACAATAACGATGTAAAACCGTTTTCGCTACTTAGGTTGAATTCGCAGCACTTTGAATCAATAAAAATGTACCTAAGCGATGGCAGCCCCGCATCACGCCTGACAATTAAAATACCACCGTTACTATCCACTGTAGAACCTAAAAACATAAGAAAGTCCGCATATGTAAGATTCCGCATAAGAAATATTCCGGAGAAAGTTTATACTAACGTATTCAGCCAAAAAGATAGGACATTGATTAGCTCAACAACCGAAACGAGGATTGTTGATTTTCGAATAAATGTCAGACGCGGAATCCCCGAGGAGCTTTTGAGTGGGGATGAGAGACTATTCTTTCCTGAGTTTGACAAAATTCATTGCTTCCTAACTACAGAAAGAAGCGAAGAGTGCATATCCCAAAGCCAAAACTATTCTGGCTATCGATCCTTAATGGATGAAGACGTTTGGAACGAATATGTTCGACTTGATACGGCGATAGGAATTTCCGCCGAGAACAGTGTAAGAAATTACCTAGGCTATCAATGGACCGCGGCCTCTGAAGTTCTGAAAAATGGGCAAACAAAAAAAGTCAAAGATTTAATAGTGCTTGGACGGTTTTCAAAGGTTAAGTCAGATGCCACTTCGATTATTAGATTTGTCTTTTTAGTTATTATTTTGGGCGCTGCAGGAAGCGGCTCTTGGGAAATTGCGAAGGATCTCTATTCTGGCGAGACTAGCAACTTTACAAGACTATTAATTTTGATATTAGCTGCAGGGGCGGTTATATCTACTGGCTATATACTGAGGAAAATTAAGGGCTATCTCAAAGCATTTTTTAGCTGAAATTCACTTCCGATTATCCTGTCCCCTCGTCTGCAAACAATAGGTTCGGCTTCAATCAAACCATTGAAGCTGAGCTCATCTTTTAACGGACGATAATAACCATTATATTTTTTTTCCAACTCAAAACCGTAGTAAGCAAATAGCTTCCGAAACACTTCAATCTGCTCTTCAGCCACAGAAAGCAGCGGCCGATCATTATTGAGCAACTCAAAAGTCCGCTCAAATAAACGAAGCCCTACCCCAGTACCTTGGAACGCTGGCAGCACACGAAGACAGCAGAGTTTTTGCTCAACCTCATTATTCTTGACTATTGCCAGCCCTGAGAGAGTGCCACGCCGATGCTCAAGCAAAATACTACGCTCGCCAGTGACAATACCCGGAATCATTTTTTGATAAAGCCAGGTGTTGAATTCTGGATAAAAGCCGGATAATTCTTGGAGATGTTGTATAAGTATCGGCAGCGTAGTCGTATACGCATCGGGATTTCGAAGTAAAAAGTCGCGATCAATTAAACGGACAGAAGAGGAAATCTCGTGCATGGGACGTCCCTCGGCTCGATCTTCCGAGCCAATCACCATAAGATTTTTATACAAGCTCCAGCTCATTTTGACGCCTCCCCTCAGAAGCCTCCATATAACGGAATGACTGCGGGGCAGTAAGCGAACCTCCCAATTCAGATAGCTCCATCGGTTTTTTGTACCGTTGGACCTCACCGACGGCTATAGCGACTGCGACTTTTTTACCTTGATAATAACTATCAAAAAAATCCTTCTCAATTCCTGCATGCTTTTTAGTTTTCTCCCAAATATTCGATGGAGAATCACTATAAATATCAAGAACTTCAAATTCGCCTATAACTTTCCCGATTGGTTTGGTTGCATATATCACAACGGTTCTGACACCGCTATTAGTAAAGGACACCTTGCGAAACTCGAATCTTTTCTCTCCGCTAAGTATCTTATTAGCATATTCTGGTTTAATTGATAATAAGACTTTCATTGATTTCTCCTGCCGCTGCGACCCATCTAATTTGCGCTTCAGTTAACGACATGAAATCCCATCTAGTCCGGGTGCTAATCATGCACTCCTCCATGAGCCTCTTACGAATAATCCTTTTTTTGAGAGCGGCATTATAAGTAAATTTTATTATATATGATTTTTTCTTGTTAGTAAAATAATCTTTTAATTGAGCCAATGTAAAGATGCTATATGGCTTCGTGTATTTAATGAATTGCGCCTCAGAACTGAACGATTTAATTTGTCTTACTTCTTCGACCACACCAATTGATGAGGCAACCGACCGATAATAGGCTTTCCCCTTGCCATCTGAAGTCCTATAAATAAGAACAAGATCCCCCGCCTTCATGACTTTCGTTCTTACAATACCCGATATAAAAACCTTATGGATGCTATTGGTGTGAGAGACATCTTGGACGATGTCGTGATTCTCGTTATTAAGTATGGAGTCTGGTAAAAAAGCTGAATGGTATTCGGGATAAATCGCTAAAAGGTAATAGTTACGATCTTCGAACCCGAACAAAGGAAACTCTTTTACGACATCACCTACTAAGGATTTCATTCTACGGACCAGAACCTGCTCCTCACCATCAGCAGTGGTCTTAGTTGCATAGCACTCGAATCCATAACGCTCAAACAGATCAATCAAACTTTTATGACGCGAAAACACGGTAACGTATATTTGCTCAAACCCGTCGCTAATTGCATGGTCAAAGATTTTTTTTATGAACCTTTCCCCCAACTTAGTTCCATGTGCATTTATTTTTAACGTGCCTACCTTTAAAGTCTTGGCTCTCGGTAGAGGGGGAACTATTTCATCATCCCCTCCGGATTCAGCTTTTAAATAAAGAAAACCATCGATCGCCTTCTTAGAATTATAAAATACATAAGCCAACTCGTCCGCTAAAGTTTTTTTACCAAACCAAGTTTCAAAACCTTTATAGTCAAGTTTCAGAGAATCAAAAAATGGATCATCCAAGTCTACTTCTGAAAAACTACAATATTTTAAATTTTTCATCTCATTCCTTCGATAGACTCACTGCGAGATATTTTCATGACCTTAACAATAAATTCGTAAACGCTATCAAAAAATTTCGGCTCGGTGATCAACAAAGGAAGATTGAATGTATCCCGAAGTTGCAATGCCACTTTTTTTTCTGATTGCTGGAGCGCCGTAATCAAATCGACATCCCACGACACCTTATCTCGCGCCTCAAGCCGAGCTGCAATTTCGCGAGGCTCGTCTTCAATAAAAATTATACCCGATAGTTTCAAGGCATCAAAAACATCAACCTCAATTGATATAATTTCTCCCGATTCATTCAATAGGGAGAAATGGCCATCCAATATGAAATCTTTGACTTGCAACTGATATGACTGAACAGCTGAAATAAGTCGCAATTGATTATGTGGAATCTCTTTTGTTTTTTTATCGGACGGCCAGGCAGAGTGCTTGATATTCTTTTGAATCAATGCACCTGCACTGATGGTCGGAATTTTTAGCTTGTCAGATAGCCTTGAGGACAAGCTCGTTTTTCCGACACCATGGACCCCCGCGAGAAAAAAAATCATGTGGCCATCCTATGCAAGTAACCGTTCTCCTCAAGACGGACAACGCCTGAGTAAGGATCATAGCTTGCTAAAGCGTTTTACTATACGCCAAAGGATATTGCCACTATTCTGCCATCAGGTAAGCGCCCCTTGGGGCCAAGCAGGTCATATTTTCTCTGCCTGGTAAATAGACCTAACCGCCCCGCCCAACATCAAAAACCGTGCAACGAGCTAAAAATTGCTGCCAGGTTACATGTTGCGTATCGCGTCATTCTCATCAAGCACAAACTCCAGACCAATACCCACTTCCTTCAGCACTTCAGCAGCGCGATCAATGAAGATCTCGCCTTGCTCTGGCAGCTCATACAAGCCGTTGATGCGAATGATGGGATGTTTCCCAAGTGCATTGGGTATCTCGGTGTAGATCTCACCGCTCTCGATGAAGGCAACGTAGGTATTGAGCTTGTCTTGAAGCAATTGCAGGTGTTCGCCTTGCTCAGCTTTGCCACCCCATTCAAGGTGGTCAGAGATATACAACACCACGTTTTCAGGCTCCCAAGTAGGGATAGCCCAGATATCGATTACCTGTGGATTTGTGATGGACATGTCTGCTCCCTCAGGGTTTAGGCCGAATGATTTCGACTCTGGTGGGTGGGATGATGGTGCCACCGGGAAAGCCCGGTTTTCCTTTGCCTACGACTACTGCGCCGCTTTCTTCAATCTCTGGATACGCTAGTTTTTGGTTGCGAGTCAGTGGCGCTGTCTCTGACGATTTGCATTCGATGCAGGAAATATTGCCGTCAGCATCTCGCCCTAGCATATCGAATCTAGTGCGTACTCCGCTTTTGGTCTTGGCTGTCACTTCTCGGCCCACTTCAGGTGTGTTTTCCCGTAACTCACGTTCCTTTTGGTCCTCGAAGGCCTTTCCCCGCTCCTTGTTCTTCTCCAACTGTGTACTGAGCACAATGTAGATTGGCTCAATACCCGAGCCCGGAAACCAGATAATTGCATCTTGAAACTCAGGGGGATGCGCAGGGTTTGCCAGCACCGTGTCGGATTGTGCTGTCGGCGGATACACCCAGACCGGCGGTAATGGTGGGGCGCCTTCCAATGCGGGAATACCCAGCACGCCGTCAGAGCTTGCCGCTGGCGTCCAAGTGAGTCCTATCCCGTTGCCAAGGTCAGCGACAAATTTCTCGCCGTCTTTCACGCCCTTGATGACGGGGACCTTTTCCCAATCCGTTTTACCGCCTGTGTAGAAGCCGTAAGCGTTGACGGAGCCGTCCGGTAAAGTCTTCACATTGAGACGAACACGGGTGCGGCCAGCGTCAAGCGTTGCGTATCGATCGGTCGTGTAGAAGGCGCTGTCGGGCGAAATGCTGGTGTTAGGTATCAGCATTCCAACGAAGCCTGTTACAAAGCCAGCAGCTACAACGCCTGATCCTTCCAGTAAACCCAGTGACAGCGATCCGCCGAGACGTTGAGCAATTGCACTGCCAGTAGCAGACCCGCCCACCAGTTGCAGGGGAGTGGCTTGGGTGGTAATTGCGGCCCCGGTGGCCAGCACAGCCCACAGTCCGTAGTCGGACAATTTCTCAACGGGCACAAACCCGGCGGGGTTTTTGTGATTGATTACACCGTCAGGAAGGTTGCAGCTCTTTGCAAATACAAAGCCCACGGTGTCAGGCTTGTTTTCTGGTTCCGGTGCCAGGTCTTTGTATTCGGCCCAACGTTGGGCGTGGGTATCGACGGGCTCGTCGCCGCTATAGCTATAGCCTTTCGGCGGGTTGGGTACATAACCGCTCATGCAGCGTCCTTGTTCGTCCTTGGAGGTTCCCGGCCTGACGCTGGGGCAGAATGACGTTAACGGGGAGCACAAGCGCTGCTGTAGGACAATTCCTCTTAAGCAGTGCTGGTTCCACTATTCCATGTCATCGAAGAGGGAGGATGGTAACCGCATTAGCATAAGGGTTTGAATGATGGCACTTTGTACAGCCACTGCAATTATCACGAGAGCAGTCTTCTGGCTGACCGCAAGCCTACACACGCGCAACTTTCGATCCAAAGCGGACGACCATCAAAAAGATTTCTAGCACCTACAAAAGTTAGAAGCTTCCGGCGGGGCGCTGACGAGAGCCATGTTCAATTACATCCCTTATTGGACGAGCCAGCTGAACACACTGAGATCGGACCATCCGACCGCTGGACGGACATGTCTCGCTGGGTGAGATGGTCGCGCAGGTCTGAACGGACGCTCGGCGAGCAGCTCTAGAAACACGAGCTGGTCGGGCAGGACGAGCG
The DNA here is from genome assembly GCF_024809425.1 of Pseudomonas sp. JAI111. Classification (NCBI taxonomy): domain Bacteria; kingdom Pseudomonadati; phylum Pseudomonadota; class Gammaproteobacteria; order Pseudomonadales; family Pseudomonadaceae; genus Pseudomonas; species Pseudomonas sp. JAI111. The sequence continues at coordinate 160,969 of NZ_JANUCB010000012.1, forward strand.
ATTCCAACTACCTGTTCATTTGGATTCAAGGACCGGCTTTCCAGCGTAATCCATGCATAACAGCCCGCGAACCGCTCCCAGCTAATTACCGCTTTCAACAGACCCAGACTGATTATTTGCAAGGTGATAAAGCATGATGATCGTCCTCATAATGAGTCTTTGATGCTCGCAGTACGTCAGCGCGGCATTGGAGACGGAGAGAATTTCTGCGTAAGCGCCCTTTGTTAGTGCTTTCTGAACCGTCGGCTTTGGGCCGATCGCAGCCTACGGCTTACCCAAATTTGTAAACGATGCTGTAACACTCATTGGGCTTGTAACACCCATCGAAAGTAAACGATGAACAATGTGTAACACCATAAAATTACAGCAAATTCAATAAGTTAACTTTATCCGTAACACTCGTAACACCTGTAACACGTCTTTTCTAGCCCCCACACCCCATCGGTAATAGCGCCGCCAGCGAAAGCAATAAGGGCTTGGTATCGACTAATGCACAATTCAAACGCGTGGTCGCCGAACACTAGGACGCTTTTGGGAGGTGCCGTCTGCCAACAACGAACAGGGGAGGTCCATCGACCGTGGCATCGGCATCGCCTGGGACCCTGGGGATATTCGGTGGGTACGGGGTCGGAAACCCGCGTGATCGTGTTAGCGGAAAAGTGCCCAGCTTAGTGAACAGGTGAACTGGGTGAACCATGGTTCACCAGTGCAATTGCACAAGGTATTGGGATGTTGCTGGGGACCCTGAGCGTTTCTGAAGGACACGGGGTAAAGAACCCGCGCGTTCGTGTTAGCGGCTGGATTTTTTAAGTTAGTTGACAGGTTGACGAAGTTGACTCGGTTGACCAACGCAAGCGTGCGTTATCAGCAACACAAAGGGGCATCATTACCGACACAGTAACGATGCCCCTTTTTCTTCAAGATCCTTTCAATTTCAACGTTTGAAATTTCAGTAAGCTGATGAAACTGTCGCTACCAAGATCTCGCGGGTTTCCGACCCCGTGTGTTCAAGAAACTCCCAGGGTCCCCAGCGGTAAAATGCCTACTTGACTGACTGGCAGCATGACACGCGGTCGCTGTATGTTGCTCTGCTAGCCAACAAGCAGGGAATTGCCGTGTTCTGGAACACAGAAAGAAAAATCAAAACCGAGCTTATGACTCCCCTAAACCTTTCAATGCCTGCACCGCAGATCGCCCCCGCAGTGGCAGCACAAACTGAGGCTAAGGAAGTAAGAACGGACACCGACCTAGCGCTCAAACTCACGGCTTGCGGTGCACTGGGCTCACAAGCAGCCCTAGCCATTTACGGATATTCACTTCTCGTCGGGTACTACGAGCAATTCGGGATAGATATCAATGAATTGGCACTCGGCACCCCTACTCTGCTGCTACACGGCTACATCAATATTCTGTCCGGCGCGCTCACTGCCGCTAACCGGCTGCCAGTCCTTGGCCCAGGGCTGCTTGCGCTGACGTTCGTTGGCGCGGCGTGGATCTTCATTTCGCTCATCACCAAACACTTAAAAGCCGGAGTGATCGTCGGGCTTGCAGCTTGGTCCGGCATATCCATGTTCGTGGCCTTCTTCGCTCCCGCTGTCGGAGTCCAGTTGGGGGCGAAAACTGGACTGGAAGACTTTGAGAAATATACGTCTATTGCATCTCCAGACGGCCTGGAAAACCTGCATTCCATAATCACCGACAAAGGACAACGGCTAACCGGCCATATGATCCTTGCAGATAGCAAAAGCACCTTCCTTCTTGTGGGCATGAGAGTCTTCAAAATTGATAGCCCAACAGGCCGAGTCGTTCGAGAGACTCAGCTAAGCCTGAAAGCCAGTCGACCTACGGCCAATTAGCACTTCAAATTTTGATCATAGATTTGGTGACCGTAGCGTCGACGACTTCAACCCCCTCGACTACCATCCCAGCAAAGCCGCCTGAATAGGTTGGCGGCAAAGTTGAGGGCAATTGTGTGGACATGATTAGTGTCATCTCATCGGCAATCACGGCTGTGGGCTATGACGCCACCACTGGCCGGATGAAGATCACTTTTAAGCAGGGACGAACTTACGACTTCTGCCGCGTACCATCTCAAGTGCATCAAGGATTGATGAACGCGGCTTCCAAAGGTTCGTATTTCGACAGAGTCATCAAAGACCGTTATCAGTGCTAGGTTGACCAGCGCAACCCCATCAGCAGCGTGGGCCGTGTATGCCCACGTGTATGCCTAACTGAAATCACCTTACTCAAACCCATACCAGACGGGCATCTCAGCCTTCAGTTCAAACGACGCCTGGGCACCATATAGTAGAAACGAGAAAGCCTCAGATCTTAGGGTCTGGGGCTTTTTTGTGGGCGTTGTCTCTGAACAGGGCAACCGAATTTGGGTCCAGTGCTGATTTACTCCGTCGTCCAATCAAACTCGTCGTACTCATCATCCTCTTCGTCCCCAACCTCTTCCTCATCAAGAACGTCTTCCTCAAGCTCCTCCTTTTCCTGCTGAGCAAGAAGAAACTCCTTACGACTCTCGGTAATTGCCCGCCTCATGTCCTCCCCTTTTACAGGGCAGTTGAGCATTTGGGCGATGCGATCGATTTTTTTCGCCACGGCTTCCTCCAACGCATCGGCTATGGCCCGATAGTGCGCGCTTTCGGGCCTTGTTGCCAAATGGCCGACCGCTTTGCATCTTAATTTTCCTGCAATTGCTTGAGTCTGGCCGTGAGGTTTTCCTTGGGAAAGCGTTTGTGCAATGTCGCCATCAGGTCAGCGGCCGCTTGAGCCTTACCCGCCTTTTGCAGGCGGATCACTTCCCTTAATTGATCGTCGATAAACTTTGCCGGCGCCATTACCGGGGGTTTGCTGACCTTTGCTTCGTCAGCCATTTCAGCACTGATCGATTCGGTCTGCGCGGGGGCGGTAAAATCGGCCATTGGCGCGGCAGGCTCTGGCGCAGACATCGCGCCAGCGGGAGCTGCGAGCGAACGCGCCACCTGCGCAGATTCCTTCTTGGCAACCGGGGCCGATGCTTTTGGTGCGGGGGCGGGTGCGAAGTCATAGCCTGGCACTTGTTCTGGCGTGCGTTGCACCAGCGCCAGCATCAACGCGACACCCACGAGGCTGGCGAACGCGACTTGCCAGCGCGGTTTCTGGCAAGCCTTGACCCAGCGCTGCCAGAGATTCTGTTTCGGCGCAGGCGTTTCACGGTGTGCGGCGGCCAGAATGAACGCATCAAGGTGCGCCGGGGGCTCATCGCGGCTGTGTTCACGAAAATGCTGCAGCACTTGGTCTTCCGGTGTTTTGCGGGCGTCAGTCATGTCAGTACCTCCTCGGCCAGCAGCCGACGCAGTTTTTGCTGGGCGTAGCGCAAGCGGCTTTTCACCGTTTCCAGCGGTGTTTCGGTGAGGGTGGCGATCTGCGGGAAATCGAGATCGCTGTGGGCGCGCAGCAGGAACACTTCGCGCTGGTCGGCGGGCAGGTTTTGCAGGGCGGCTTCAAGGCGCTGACTGTCGCGGCTCAAGCTCAGCAGCAGCTGCGGATCGGTCGCCTCATCAATCACGGCGTGGGTTTGTTCGTCATAGCTGTCGTGCAAAGGGTTGTGAATGCCATGTTTGCGCCAGTGATCGATCAGCCGGTTACGGGCAATCTGGTAGAGCCACGTACGAAAGTTCGCCCGGCCCTGTGGCTGACTGGTGCTGCGGATCAGGCTCAGCCAGGTTTCCTGGTAAACCTCTTCAGCCAGTTCGGGCTTGCCACTCAGGCCAAGCAGGAATCGATAAAGCCCCTGGCGGTGACGGGCGTACAAAATCTCGAACGCCGGCCCGTCGCCCGCACGATAGCGGGCCAGCAATGATTCGTCGTTCGGCTCAAGCGCTGACATGTCAGTTGTAGCCTCCCTTCAGCGGCTCACTGTTGGAGGCCGTTGTGGTGCGCAGGATTTGCGTCAACTCCACCAGTTGCACGAACTCTGCCCGCAGACCGAAACGGTCGTCACCCCGTGCACCGCGCGCCAGGGCCTCTGTGTCCTTCAGGCTGAAATCACCGGTATATCGCCCATCCTTCAGTTGCTGGGAAAACGCTGCTACGGCCGCCGCAAATCGCAGGTCATCACTGGCTTTTCCGACCGAGTCACCCGCAATCGGCCGTTCGATCAAGCGACTATTCCCACCGTCCGGCAACTGATAACGCACACGTAGCATCGCCAATTCCCCGGTTGTAGCGGAAGTCACCGACTCCGACTTGCCATAGCGCAACGGCTCCAGCCAGCCCTTCTCGCCCTTGGGTACGATTTCATACAGCGCGGTCACCGTATGCCCTGCACCGATTTCGCCGGCATCAACTTTGTCGTTGCTGAAATCCTCACGCTTGAGCGCCCGATTCTCATACCCCAACAGTCGATACTCGCTGACCTGAGCCGGGTTGAATTCCACTTGCAGCTTCACGTTCTTCGCCACCACTGCGAGGGTTGATCCGAGTTGATCCACCAGCACTTTGCGCGCCTCGCGCAGGTTGTCGATGTAGGCGTAATTACCGTCGCCGGCGTCGGCCAGTTGCTCCATCAGGTGTTCATTGTAGTTATCCACACCGAAACCCAGGGTGGTCAGGGAAACGCCGGTCTTGCGTTTATCCACAGCCATTTGCTTGAGGCTGTCGAAGTCGCTGACGCCGACGTTGAAGTCACCGTCGGTGGCCAGCAGGATGCGATTGATGCCCTTGGGAATGAAGGCCTGCTGCGCCATTTGATAGGCCAGCTCGATGCCCGAGGCGCCAGCGGTGGCGCCGCCAGCAGTCAATTGATCGATCGCGGTACGAATTTTCGCTTTCTCGTGACCGGACGTTGGCTCCAGTACCACACGCGAATCGCCGGCATAGACCACCAGTGAAACGCGGTCCTGCTCGCGCAATTGATCGACCAGCAACTTCAGCGTGCTTTTGACCAGCGGCAAACCCTCGCGGCGGTCCATCGAACCGGACACGTCCACCAGAAACACCAGGTTGGCCGGGGCCAGTTCCGCGACTGCGCGGTCAGACGCCTTGATGCCTATGCGCAACAATCGGGTATGCGGGTTCCATGGCGATGTCGCCAGCTCAGTGGTCACGCCGAAGGGCGAGCCGTCGGTGGGCAACGCGTAGTCGTAGGGAAAGTAATTGACCATTTCCTCGAGTCGCACCGCGCCTTCCGGTGGCAGCCGACCCTGATTCAGCAAGCGGCGGACATTGGCGTAAGCGCCGGTATCGACATCGGCGCTGAAGGTCGAGACCGGCGCTTCTGCGACGCTGTGAATCGGGTTATCCGCCAGCGCTTGGTACTGCTCGCGCGGCTCATCGCGATAACCGCGCGCAGCAATCTCAGGCGCAAAACTCGCCATCGGTGCCGGACGTACGCTGCGTTTAGCCATGGACGCATCTGCCGCAACGGGCTCGCTGCGCACCAATGCTTCAGTCGTCATTGCACCTTGAGCCGGCGGCGCCACCTCAGCGGGTTCAGGCTTGGAGGAAACGCCGCAACCGCCAACGGACAGCAACAACCCGATGGCGAAACCCTGGGCGGCCGGGCGGAGGAAATGCAGGGGGAGGAACATGGGGCTGACCTCAGGAGGAAATTGATCCATTCATCCTCTGAGACGGACAGCCCGACAGGTTCGGGTTAAACCGCAGTGAAAAGAATCTTCAGCGGTGATAACGCCGCACCACGCTGCTGTTTCTCAGCACATGGTCTTTGATCTTTTCCATCAGCTGTGCGCGGGTAAGGCCAGCAGGCAAGGCGTCCGGGGCCAGGTCCAGGGCAAAAATCTGGATGATGTAGTGGTGCGCGCTATCGCCAATCGGCGGACAAGGACCGATATAGCCCGTCGTGCCTTTGACGTTCATGCCGCCGACGCCTTCCAGGGCGGATTTGGCGCCGACACCGGCCGGGATCTGGTGGGTGGTCGGTTTGATGCCGTAAAGCACCCAGTGATCGACACCCTGGCCTTTCGCACCATCGGGGTCATGCATGACGATGGCGTAACTGAGGGTGCCCGCCGGGCCGGCGGTCCAGTTCAAGGCCGGTGACTGGTTGTGCCCGCCACAATTGGGCGCGTCACTGGCGGCGGCCGAGGTGAACAGGCGGTCATCGGTGACGCCTGGGATGTTCAGGGTGAAACGTTCCTGGGCCTGCACTGGCAGTTGCACACATAGGGCGACAGCAACGGCCGCCAGCCAAGGGTTCAAAGAGGTCAATCGGGTCATTCCGGAGCACCTTGTGCGGATGGGGCCGTCGTCGGCTTGCGAACTATAGCTGTACCGTTCGTGCGGTGGCAGCAGGAATTGGCTGAACCTCTAAACAAGCGCCAAACTCAATAGGTGAAACGCCTGTCTGGAGACCGATCATGGCACTGCAACGCGTCGCCCGTTTCACCGATGTGCCCGAAAATCGTGGCCTTGAAGTCCAGATCGGGCAAACCAAAATTGTATTGCTGCGCGTTGGCGATCAATTACGCGCATTTCAGGGCGAATGCCCACACGCCGGTGCACCGCTGGCCGAAGGGGCACTGTGCCATGGGCGCCTGATCTGTCCTTGGCACAAGGCAGCGTATCGGATCGAAGACGGCGCGTTATGCGAACCTCCGTCGCTGGACAGCCTCAAGCGTTATCCGCTTGAAGTGCGCGAAGGTGAGGTCTGGGTCGACGATCAGCCGATGAGCGACGCTCACACGCCGCCCGCGGACGATGAGCGCACGTTCGCCATCGTCGGTGCCGGCGCTGCAGGTACAGCCTGTGCGGCGGCCTTGCGTGAAAAGGGCTTCGGCGGTCGCATCGTCCTGATCGATCGGGAACCCGAAGCCGGGTACGACCGCACGGTGTTGAGCAAATTCGTGATTGCCGGTGAAATGCCGCCACAAGAAGTCCCGCCGCTGCGTGATGCGAGCTTTTACCAAACGCAGCGTATTGAGCAGCTGCACGGCGAAGTGGCACGTCTGGATTGCGCCAACAAGACTTTGCACTTTGTTGACGGACAATCGCTAAGTTACGACGCGGCGTTGCTGGCAACCGGCGGTACGCCAAAACCACTGGCCGTGCCAGGCGCCGAACTGCCGCAAGTCTTCCTGCTGCGCTCCAGGGATCAGGCCCGGCGGATTCTGGACGCGGCAAAACCCGGTCAGAAAGCGCTCATCGTTGGCGACAGTTTTATTGCCATGGAATCCGCGTCAGCCCTGCGTGAATACGGGTTGGACGTCACGGTCCTGGCTCGCCACGCAGTACCGTTCGCCAAGCAGTTCGGCGAAACCGTGGGCAAGGCAATTCGCGCCCGGCATCAGGCTCATGGCGTGGTGTTTCACACCGATGGCGAGGTCGTGCGCATCGAAGGAACGGACAAGGTCGAAGCGGTGCATCTGGACAACGGCCAACGATTGCCCGCGGACCTGGTGCTGGTCGGCATTGGCGTGACACCCGCGACCGAGGCGTTTGCCGATCTGCCCAAGGCAAAGGATCAGTCGCTGCAGGTCGATGGCGGCATGCGTGTGACTGATGGGCTCTGGGCCGTCGGGGATATCGCGACTTTCCCGCTCAACGGTCAGCCGCAACGGATCGAACACTGGCGCCTGGCCCAGCAGCAGGCACGCATCGCCGCGTCGAACATGCTGGGTGGCGACGAGCATTACCTGGACGTGCCGTATTTCTGGACCTGGCACTTCGGGAAAAACTACGACTACCTCGGCCACGCCGAATCCTGGGACGAGGTCGAGTTCAAGGGCGATCCCAACCATCCGCCCTTTATCGGCCTGTTCAGCAAGAACGGCGTGGTGGCCGCCGCGGTGGCCTGCGATCAGGAGCGGGCGATGGCGATGCTGGCTGAGCGCATGAAACAACCGTTGCCGGTGGATGAGGCGTGGCGGCTGATTCGGGACGAGGATTAGTCTTCAAAAACACCCGGACAGCAAAACGCCCGGCGTCTGCATTGCGCAGAGGCCGGGCGTTTTGTTGAAGCCAGCGGTTTATTGAACCTGTGGCTCGCCGGCGAATTTGCTCATCATGAAGCTGACAAACTCTTCAAAGGTCATTTTCTGGCCATTGAATTCCACCTTGTTGTTGGCGTAGTGCAATTTGCTGACGATATTGTTGCCATCCAGTTTGGCCAACTGCGTGCCGACCGCCATGCTGCTGAACATATCCGAGGTCGCAGTCGCCTGGTCGGCAATCAGCTTGGCGTCGGTCTGGCCGTCGATTTGCGACTGCACGGTGAGCAAGTCAACGAGCATAGGCTTGGACACTTGCACATTGACATCGAGCAACGCGATCAACTGTTGGATCAGTTGCTCCGACGGCAAGTCCATGGACTGTGGCTTGGTCAAGTCGAGCACCAGATTGGCGCGGCTTTCACCATTGGTGGATTTGAACGACAGATTCTCCAAAGCAACCTGCGGGCCGGCGGCGAGCAGTTTTTCCAGGCCGGATTTGACCTGTGCGTCTTCTTCCGGAGTCAAGACCAGCTCTGGAGCCGGCTCGCCAGCGGCAGCGGCTTCGGCGGCGGCTTTCTCGTACGGCTGCAGTTTGGTCTGGTAGATCTGCATCAGCGACATGGTCGCCGGAATGTCGAGGTTCTTCAGGCTCATGGCCAACTGCGCAGAACCGAACGCCTTGCCGTTCAGGGAGACTTCGTCAACTTTGTAATCAGCACGCCCCGAAGCGCTGGTGCCCGACTCTTCCGTCTGGTTTTTCATCTCGAATTTCTTCAAGCCCAGGACGGATTGCTTGGCGCCGAAGGTGGTTTTGCTGTCGGTCAGCTCCAGGGTGTTCTCGCCGGTGTAGTAACCGTAGGTGCTTTTTATCAGGTTGCTGGCCACGGTCAGACCGCTCAGTTCAACCTTCACCGGTGTCTGGTCTTCAGCCACGGTGGTCAGCGTCATGCTGTCCATGTAACCGTTGGCCTTGATTTTTTGAGCCTGGGCGCTGGCAGCGACGTCGAGGTTCAAGCCAGAAAACTTCAGGTTGGACTTGGCATCCAGCGCTACGTCCAGCGGCAGCAATTCAAGCGTGCCGTTAGTGGAGTTGTCGTAGCCGATATTGACCAGGCCTTTGAGCGGCGACTGGTTCTTGGCTGCAGCAAACCATTTTTCCGTGGCGGCGGTTTTTTCAAGTTCGTAGTGACTGGTGGCCATGACCGGCAGCCATTTCAGCGACACCAGGCGCGAAAACGGCAGCGGGCCGTGCTCGATGTGATCGACGAAGAGCAATTCGACCGGGGTCTCGCCGAACATTTCACCCTCACCTTTGAGGCGATAGTGCGCGGTGCTGCTGAACACATGACGCTCCAGCGAAACCAGCTCCAGCGACGCCGTGCCATTGGACCCCACCAGCGCGGCGTTCAGCTCTTTGTTGGCGTCGGCGATCGAGGAGTTGAGCACGCCTTCGATTTTGGTGCCGGTGTACCAGGCACCACCGGCGCTGATTGCACCGATGGCAACGACGATTCCAAGAAGCACGCCTGCTGATTTATTCATGTATTACCCAGTCAATGTCCGTTGTTAAGAGTGTGTCGTCTTCCCTGAACCCATGTCGGGTTGCGGTCACGACTGCGCGAAAAGTGCGAAGCAGATTAGCATCAGGCGCGTTGGGCGACCCAATGATTAAAGGTTAAAGAGTGTCTATGGACCGTTCGCAAGGGTTGAGAGTTTCAGCGCACAGGAAATCGCTATCGCGGGCCAGCCCGCTCCCACAGGTTCGGTGAAATCCCTGTGGGAGCGGGCTTGCCCGCGATAGCGTCGGTTCAGGCGAATTCAATTCAGGAATATTGGACCTCAATCTCATCCAGCTGATGATCAAAACTTTTCAGCCGCGCCGTCCACGTATACACCAGCACTTCAAAATCCCGATTGATCACCGCCCCGCCCGTGACTTCCGCGCGAGGATCGCAGAAGTCCAGCTGATAGCGTTCACGGGCCATGGCGGCCGCCACGTCGGAAAGTTCACGGGCATTATTGAGCCAGTGCCAGCCATCGTCGGAAACCTGCTTGTCCAGTTCAAGGCATTGTTTTTTCAAGGTCTCGAGGCTTTTTTCCAGCGGCGTGCCGGTGAGTTCACCCATGACTTCCTGGAACGTGCGCCCCGGTTGCCAGTAGCTGCCCCAGAAATACCGGTCAAACACCGTTTCGACCCGACGCAAAGCCACCTTGGTGTCCCAGATCAGCACCAGCGTCTTGCCTTGTTCGAGTTGTCTTTTTTTGATGCGCTGCCCCTGGACGGAAGCCCAGGCGACCACGACGATTGCCATCGCGGCAATCAGTGCGGATGCGCTGTCGAGAAACACCAGAGCCTTGTCGATCTGGTGAGACAGCATGACGCCGTAGAAATAGGTGGCCGACAGCAAAACCAATGCCGTGATAGCGCACCAGAAGCCGGGAGCATAAGGGTTTTTCATTATTAGATCCCCATGACCAACGCGAGCCTTGATCGATGAAGTCGACGCGCGACTCCATCAAGTCAAAGCATAGCAACGGCCTCAGGGTTTGCTGGCGTTCGTGCCTTGCGTTCGTCCGCTTTCCCAGCCGCCGCCCAAGGCGAGGAACAAGTCGATCTGGCTCATCGCTACTTGGGTGTTGGCGGAAGCCAGTTGCGCCCGCACATCGGTGTAGGTGCGGGTCGCTTGCAGGTCGGCCAGAAACGACGCACGGCCGGCCTGGAAGAAACGGTGGGTCTGGTCGGCGGCCAATTGCGCCGACTGTTCGGCGTCGGCCAACGCATCGCGACGCTGCAACAGCGCGGAATACTGCGCCAGGCTGGTCTGGGTCTCGCGGATGGCGTTAAGCACCACGCCGTCGAAATGCGCCAGCGTGCCCTGGGTCGTCGCTTCCGCCTCACGGATTCGCGCCCGAGAGCCGTTGGACGGTACGGTCCAGCTCAGCAACGGCCCGAAGCCCCAGCGATTGGTCGACGGTTTGCCGAGGTTATCCAGAATGCCGACGGTACCGACCGTCGCGCCGATGCTGATGTCGGGATACAACTCGCCCGTGGCGATACCGATGCCGGCGGTCGCGGCGGCCAATCGACGTTCGGCCTGACGCACGTCAGGGCGGCGTTTGAGCAAAGTGGCGCCGTCACCGACCGGCAACAATTGAGTAATTTTCGGCAATTCGGCGCAGGTGGCGGTGCCGGCTGGCAATTGGTCGACCGGTTTGGCCAACAGCATCGACAAGCGGAACAACCCGGCCTGACGCGCGGCCTCATAACGCGGCATGTCGGCGCGCAAGGATTTGAATTGGGTTTGCGAGCGAGTGACCTGGGTTTCATCGCCGCGCCCGGCATCACGCAGACGCTGGATCAGCGTGGTGCCCTGGGCTTGCAGGTCGAGGGAATGCTGGGCAATTTCCCGCTCTTCGTTGGCCGCACACACCTGGGTGTAGGCCCGGACCACATCGGCCACCAAAGTAATTCGCGCCGTATCGGCAGCCGCTTGTGACGCATCGGCATTGGCTTTGGCGGCTTCAATACCGCGTTGCAGCGTGCCAAACAGGTCGAATTGATACGAGGTGGTAATGCCGATGTCGCCGACGTTGGCCACCGGCACTTTCTCCGGTATCAAAAAGGCTTCGCCGGATTCCTGCAGACGCTGGGCACCCATCTTCACGCCGCCGCTCCAGCCACCGGCGGCTTGCGCCTCATCGACCTGAGCGCGGGCCCGGGAAAGGCTCGCCGCCGCCACGCGTAGATCAGTGTTGGTGGCCATCGCCTGCTGGACCAATTGGTCCAGGCGCGGATCCTGATACAAGCGCCACCAATCGGCGGGCACCGGGGCGGAAACGACATTTTTGCCGTCGACCGCCAGGTCGCCCTGCAAATCTTCTCGGTGGATGGCGGCCTCATCCGGCAAATGATAATCCGGCCCGACCACCTGACAGGCCGACAGCAACAAACCTAATCCGGCGACCGCCAAACCTGAGGCCCTGCTCATTTCGCGGGCTCCTGCGGCTGGTCATCCATGATCGATACGGTGGCGGTTCGGCCGGCGATCATGCGGAAATCCGCCGGCACGTCGTCGAAGGCGATCCGCACCGGAATCCGCTGGGCCAGTCGCACCCAACTGAAGGCCGGATTGACGTTGGGTAGCAGATTGCTGCCGCTGCTGCGGTCACGGTCCTCGATGCCGGCGACGATGCTTTCCACGTGGCCGCGCAGGCGTGCGCGGTCGCCGATCACTCGAATGTCGACGCTCTGGCCGACGTGAATGCCGTCCAGTTTGGTTTCTTCGAAATAGCCGTCGATGTGAAACGAATTGCTGTCCACCACCGACAACACCGGGCGTCCGGCCGTGACGAATTCCTGCGCGCGCGGCGCACGGTCGTTGACGTAACCGTCCACCGGGCTGCGGATGGTCGAGCGGTCGAGGTTGAGCTGGGCGCTGTCCACCGCCACTTGGGCTTCCATCAACGCCACTTCGGCGCGGGCCACCCGCGACTGGCTCTCTTCCAGTTGCTCGCCGGGCACCAGATTGCCCAGACCACGGTTACGCTTGGCTTCGCGTTGCGCTTGGGCCAGGGTTTCCTGACGGTCGGCCACGGCGGCTTTGGCTTGGCGCAACGCCAGTTTGAAACGGTCCTGATCGATGCTGAACAGCACCTGGCCGCGCTTCACCAGTTGGTTGTCGCGCACCTCCACTTGCTGGATCAGCCCGGATACGTCCGGGGCGATCTGCACGATATCGGCACGGATGTGCCCGTCCCGCGTCCACGGGGCGAACATGTAATACATCACCATGCGCCAGACCACGACGACGGCGAAGCTCACGATCAGCAGGGTCAGGACTACGCGACCCAGGGTCAAAAAAGGTTTTTTCATGTCATCAGGTATCGACTGAGTGAGTCCACGGCGCCGAGCAGCAAGGCGTAGAGGGCCACGTTGAACAATGCCCGGTGCCAGACCAGACGGTAAAAGTGCAGGCGTGTCAGCAACCCGTGCACCAACAGGAACAACAGATACGTAATGCCCATCAGCACCAGCAGCGTGGGCAGGAAGACCCCGCTGATATCCAGGTCACCGATCATAAAGGCGCTCCATCAATGCCATGGGGAAGCGGTTCTTCGAGTTCACCGGCGCTGACGAATTCAACACCGGGCAGCAAGGCCAGACGCAATCCGCTCAACGCGTGCAGCAAGTGCAGGCGCGCGCCGTCATCGCAGTCGGTATTTAACGAGCGGCGGGCGCGATCCAGCGTCATCAGCAGAGGACTCGGGGCGGGCAATCGTTCGCCAGCCTTCAGACACGCCTTGAAGTACTCGCCGACCTCGGCCACCACTTGATGCAGCAACGCTTGCGGCGTACCGACCACTCGCGGCGTGTAAGCGAGCAAGTCGAGCACGTTCAAAGCCACACGCACTTCCCGCAACGCAATACCGGTGTCTTGCCCGGTCATCGCCAGGCGCGGTAGATGCTGCATCAGCCGATCGAGCATCTGCACGCCAAGGTGCCGGTGTTCGGCCAGCGACGCCGGTTCGCTGAGGCTGACGATGTCGCGCCAGCTGAAACGCGTCAGGCGCTTGGCCGCCAGTTCCGCCCCGAACGGCCGGGCGATCAAGGTCCAGACGAACGCGAACAGCAAGCCGACCGGGCCGGCCAGGTTGGAGTTGGCGAAGCTGAGGAAATCCGCGTCGTAGGCGCCCTGAATACTGATGAAGGACGAGGTGTTGACGAGGGTCAGCAGCATGCCCAGATAGAATTGCGGCTTGACCGTCAGCGTGCCGATGCAAATGAACGGCACCGAAAACGCCAGCACCAGCATCGGGAAGTCATGCAGGTTGGGCAGCACCAGAAACAGATACAGGCTGGCGAACAGCACCGACATCGCGGTCCAGAAAAAGAACCGGAAAATCTGCGGCGCCGGGTCGTCCATCGAAGCGAAGAAGCTGCACGCCACCGCCGCCAGAATTACCGCGGCGCCGCCGTCGGTCCAGCCGAGCAGAATCCACAACACCGAGGCGACGATGATCGCAGTCACCGTGGACGCCGCCGAATAGAGCATCAATCCACGGTCGAGAAACGGCGACAGGCGACCCAGGCGCCAATGCCGATACACCGCACGCCAGCTGTCCTGGCTTTCGCACTGAATCGCCTGTTGCAGGCTGCGGCAGTCTTGCCACACGTCGATCCACTCGCCGAGGCGATACAGCGCGTTGGAAAACAGCAGTTGCTTGCGATCATCCAACGCTTCGGCGGACGGTTGCAGCGCCTCGAGCCGGTCTTTCAACGCCTGCCATCGGCCGATGTCCGCATCCTTGTGGTCGAGCCATTCGGTGGTCGCGGCCAGCACCGGCGCGAACTTATCCACAAGTTCGGGGGTGCGTCGTTCGAGGGCATACAACGCGTCATCAAGGGCGTCGATCACAGGCAGCAAGTGAATCATTCGCCCGCGCAGTTCCTTGGTATTGCGCACCGTCTGCGGCCGCGCGCCCTCGTGGGGCAGCTGACCGATCATCAATTCCAGGCTGTTGAAGGTCGCGACCATCGCCGAGCGCAAGGCACTGACTTCGTCCGGTTGTACGTTGCGGCTGAGGAAACGCTGGCTGTAAGTCGAGGCGTCGGCGAACCACTTGCTCACCGAATCGTTGAACACCGGCGCCAGCCGTCGAGGCCAGAACATCGCGCCGACCACCGCTGCTACCGCGATGCCGAGGAAGATTTCTTCAGTTCGCGCTTCGGCCACGTCCCACACCGCCAACGGGTTATCCACCACCGGCAAGGCGATCAGCGGCAAGGTGTAGCCGGCGAGCATCAGCGCGTAACTGTTGGCCGTGCGCAGGTGCAGGGACAGGAACAACAACGTCCCGGTCCACAGCGCGATCACCACCACCAGCACATACGGGCTCTGGACGAACATCGGCACGAAAAAAACCGCTGCCGCCGCACCGAGAAAAGTGCCGACGGCACGGTATAGCGCCTTGGAACTGGTAGGACCGACAAACGGGCTGGAGACGATGTACACGGTCGCCATCGCCCAATATGGACGCGGCATTTGCATGAGCATGGCGATGTAGAGCGCGATCATCGAAGCGGCGAACGTGCGTACCCCGTAGAACCAGTCCCGTGCTGGAGGAACGCCAGTGAAAAATCCGCTCAAGGGTTGGCCACCGACGGCGCGTTGGCCGCTTCAAACGCTTTCAACACGCGCAGCGTCGCTTCCAGATCACTCTGGTCGATCCCTTCAAGCACTTCATGACGCAGGCGTACCAGCTCCACTTCAACCGCTTGCACCAACTCCCGGCCGGTTTGCGTCAGGCTCAGGCACTTGGCGCGCCGGTCATGGACGTCTTCGGTGCGGCAGACATAGCCGGCATGACACAACTGATCGAGCAGACGCACCAGCGACGGACTCTCCATCCCCGCCGCTTGCGCCACCGTCACCTGCCGAACGCCCTCGCCCAAACGCCCGATCATCAGCAACGGGACGGCGCAGGCTTCGGAAATTCCATAGTTGACCAGCGTGGTCTGGCAGATTTTGCGCCAATGCCTGGCGGCCACCACCATGGAGCTGCTGATGTTCATCTGGAGAGCGTCGAGGGTTTTCGGCACGAGGGGAAACACACACTGTTAGTTTGCTAACTATCAATATGGCATTGGAGGGGAAAGCTGGTCAAGTTTTGAAACAATTCTTAAGCATGCGGAGATTTAGGAGCCAGACTGAAATCACCCAGGCGCGCCAACATATCTTCGTAAAAATCTGCCGAAACCAGATAGGCCTTGATCTTATTGCTTTCCACCACCGCAATAGGTCCGTCTTGCGCTTCACGTGCTGTCGCATTCACGTTTTTCGCGAACTCAGAGAAGCTGATGACTCTTTCTGCCAAAACACGTTGCATGACTCGTTCTCATAGTCGTACTCCAAGCCATGAAAGCTACTTCAGCTGAGGAAATGTCTTTTAGAAAAGCTGTAACAAGGTTTTATGTTCAAATATTCACACCCCCCCGCCCCTTCCTCAACATCACATCCAGTTGATCCACCACCTCCGCCCAATCCGCGTCATCGAGAATCTCGTCGCGCAAAAAGTCCGCCTGACTCTGGGTCCAGAAAAACGCGTCCGCCAGATGCAATTCAGGCTTGAGCGGTGAATGGGTGGCGATGAATTGGTCGATGCTGACTGGGTCGTTGTCCAGGCCGAGTTGTTTGAACAGCGAGGGAAGGCTGTGGGTTGGGGATTCCATGGTTGGCTCCTTTTTATGGCAAATGATGGATGACTGCTTTGCAGTCAATCGCGAGCAGGCTCGCTCCCACAGTTGATCGCGTTTCCCTGTGGGAGCGAGCCTGCTCGCGATGACGGTATCACTGATGCCGCAAAATCATTGGCTCAACTCACGCACCTCGGCATGGGGCACCATTTTCAGGAACTGCGGCATGTCCATGTGCAGCAGATTGGTGTGGTTGCCGGCTTCCAGGTAAATGTCTTTCTGACGGGTCAACAACGGGTCGATGACCACATCAAGCCCATAGGCTTCGCCCAAGGCAGGCACGGCGCCGCGTTCACAATCCTCAAACAGGTGCGGCAGATTGCTTTCCCGGGAGACCTGCCATTCGCCACTGCTGCGCACTTTACTCAAGTCCAGATGACGACTGGCCGGCAGCACGGCCATCAAGTAATGCCCGTGTTTGTCGTCGAGGATCACCGACTTGGCCACCCGTTCGGCAGGAATGCCGGCCAGCCGTGCAGTTTCAAGGCTGCTGGCCGAGTGAGGGTGGGAAACGATGTCATATTCGCAGCGCGCCTTGTCCAGGCTGCTCTGCACGGTTCTTGCCATACGCATGATGCACCTCGGTGTCCGCAACAACCTTTGGCGGACAGTGATTAACCCTTTTACACCCTTAAAAGTTTAGGCCCGCCGGGGCTATCCGGTGGGAAATCTGCTCGTCGGCAGACGTCGACATCTGATCAAAAATCGTACAGCCAACCGCTCAGCTAGACTGTATACAGAACACCACAGAACACCCTGACTCTCCCGGAGGGTCACGTGAACACTCGCTGCTGTTTAGTTGCGCTGCTGCTGGCCTTGAGCGGATCGGTTTTCGCCGCCGACACCGTCGTGCTGCTGGTTCCCAACCCCATCGGGATCTGGCTGATCACGTTCGGCATTGCATTTCTGATCGCCGAAGCAGCGCTACCCAATTACGGAGTGATCGGTCTGGGCGGCATCGCGATGTTTGTGATTGGCGCAATCATTCTGACCAACACCGAAGTGCCTGTGCCGTTGGTGATCGGCTTGGGATTGATCAGTGCGCTGCTGCTGATTTACCTGCTGATCCGCGCCTTGAAAACCCGGCCGCGCCACGCCGTCACAGGCGATGCCGAGCTGTTGGGCAGCGTGACCGCAGTCACATCGCTGCAGGCCGACAGCGCCTGCAACGGTTGGGTGCATCTGCAAGGAGAACAGTGGCAAGTATTCAGCGCCACCCCGCTGCAACCCGGGCAAAAGGTCCGGGTGGTGGGCCGCAAGGGATTACTGCTGCAAGTGGCCGCGGCTGACGCGGCGCCGGGTGGAGAATAAACATGGGCCTGCAATTGGGTTTTGCCGCGCTGCTGTTACTGCTGATCGCGCTGGCGGGATCGACCTTTCGCATCCTGCGCGAATACGAACGCGGCGTGGTGTTCCAGCTCGGACGCTTCTGGCAGGTCAAAGGCCCTGGTCTGATTCTGCTGATTCCGGTGGTCCAGCAAATGGTCCGGGTCGACCTGCGGACAATCGTGCTCGACGTACCGCCACAAGACGTGATTACCCGCGACAACGTTTCGGTCAAGGTCAACGCCGTGCTGTATTTCCGTGTGCTTGATCCACAGAAAGCCATCATCCAGGTCGAAGACTTCCTCATGGCCACCAGCCAACTGGCGCAGACCACGTTGCGGGCCGTGCTCGGTAAACATGAACTTGATGAACTGCTGGCCGAACGCGAACGCCTGAACATCGACATCCAGCAAGTGCTCGACGCCCAGACTGACGCCTGGGGCATCAAGGTCGCGAACGTCGAGATCAAGCACGTTGACCTCAACGAATCGATGATCCGCGCCATCGCCAAACAGGCCGAGGCCGAACGGGAACGCCGGGCCAAGGTGATTCACGCCGAAGGTGAATTGCAGGCCTCGGAAAAACTCATGCAGGCGGCAGAAATGCTCGGCCGCCAGCCGGGGGCGATGCAGTTGCGTTACATGCAGACGCTGAGTTCGATAGCCGGGGACAAGAGTTCGACCATTGTCTTTCCGCTGCCGATCGAGCTGCTCAAGGGGATGGCGGATTTGTCGGGTAAATCCTGACTTTCCGCGCGAACACCAACGTCCGGTAGCTGCGTCGGAGATTTCCTTCAAGTTGTAGTGGTGTTGGTGAAGTTGTTACCGCCCAAAGCCGGGTCTAGTCTGGCCTTGTCACTGAATAAACGGTGACACGGACGTGCAAGTCCGACGAAACTGTTTAGGTCGCAATTGCCCTATCTCTCAATGAGTTTTTACAGGCTCACTGCTTTATGGCGGCTGCGCGCAGGAGATCCTCGGATCTGCTGGGTGTCCTAAACAGTCCCGGTCTTGCACACCTGCGCACGGCCGCCACCCCATTCGCGTGCAAGCGAACGGTGACGGCTCCAACTTACTGTTTAGGGTGTTTTATATGATCAAAGTAACTCCGAATCCGCCAGCTGACCCTGGCACCGATTCTGAAGAATCTCTCGAAGCCGAAAAACTCAAAGAAGCCGCCGACCGCGCCTTCGCCCACTACTTCCCCCCGACCGCCGAAAAACCAGCCAAGCGGCGCAAAGGTCATCTCTTCACTGTCTCTGCCGACATCGACACCGAATCCCTACTGGCCAACGCGTCCGAAGACCTGCTGTCGATCAGCGCCATTGCGGCCGATCTGGCGGACGATGTCGACGGCACGCGGCGTTCAGTAGCCCTGGCGCTTAGCCGCATGGCTGATGGTGTGCAATTGCTTGTCGAGCGAGCGCTGGATCATTGGGAGGCGTTGCAGATGGAGAAGGCTCAAACCAAGGTTTAGCCGGGTAGATTGGTGGTGAATTGACCACCGTCATCGCGAGCAGGCTCGCTCCCACAATTGATTTTCAGCGAACACAGCCTTGGTGTACGACCAAAAATCAATGTGGGAGCGAGCCTGCTCGCGATGGCTTCAGTACAGTCGATACATGGCTTGGCAACTGCCGCACTCTCGTTCAAGCGCGCGCAGGCCGCTCGACTCATCGCCTCGGCAGCACCGCGCATTCGCCGAGCCAGGTCAGCAAGCGGTCGAGGCACGCCTCAACCGATAGCACGCCGGTGTCGAGCACCAAGGCAGCCGACGGCGGTGTTTCATAGGGCGCGGAAACGCCGGTAAATCCCGCCAGGTCACCGCGACGTGCCCGGGCATAGTGACCTTTGGGATCGCGCTGCTCGCACACCACCAACGAAGCGCTGCACCAGACTTCGCGGTAGTCCTCGCCCAGTCGCCTGGCGAACACCGCGCGTAGCTCAACCAGCGGAGCGATCATGGCGAGGATGACGATCTGCCCGTTCTCCACCAACAGCGCCGCCACTTCACTGGCTCGGCGAATGTTCTCCAGACGATCACTGTCGGTAAAACCCAGGTCGCGATTGAGCCCGACCCGCAGTCCGTCGCCATCGAGCACCAGGCTCTGCACGCCGCTCTCGAACAGTTTGGCGTGCAACGCCTGCGCCAGCGTCGACTTGCCCGCCGCCGGCAAACCGGTCAGCAGAATCGCCGTGCCGTGATGACCATTACGCACCTCACGCTGTTCGCGGCTGATGCTCGCTGTCGGCGCGCGCAGATTATTGGACGGGGGCATGGGTCACCTGCATGCTGATATCGCCCGACGCCCATGCCGCCTCGCGGTTGGCCAACGCGGTGGCAATGGACTGGACTTCGGTGGATTGGACCTCGTCCGGCATCGGATCGAGGCCGGCACTGGCGAAAATCTGACCGTAGGCGTTACGCAGATCAGCATAGGACAGGTCACGGCGCAAATCCGCCTGCAACGTATTCAGTTCACCCTGGATCAGGTCCAGTTCACCGAGGCCCGCCGCCTGATGACGGTTACGCAACTGCCCAAGAATCTGCCCGTCGATGCTCGACAACTCCTGATTGGTCTGGAACTGATGCAGCGCCTCCTGATAGTTGGCGTTGGCCACGTAGAGCTGGGCCAGCACGGCGATGGACATGGCCTGGCGGCGCGCCTTGGCGACTTCTTCGCCCGCCTTGGCCACGTTGATCGCGGCTGGTGCGGAAATCACGTTGAACAGGTTCCAGGTCAGCTTCACGCCGTAGTCGGCCCACTTGTCATTGACCAGAAACGAGTTGCTGTCGTAATGCCCGCCGGCCGAAAACTCCAGCCCCGGCAACAGCCGCAGCATGGCTTTACGGGTTTCGGCGGTGCTGATTCGGGTTTGGTAATCCTGTTCACGCAGTTCCGGTCGGCTGGCCAGGGCTTCGTGTTCCAGGCTGGCCATGCCGACCTTCAATTGCGGAATCGAGTAGTCATCCGGGGTCGCCAGTTTCACATCGGTGCCCATCGGCAGGTTGATCAGCGTCGCCAGTTCGGTTTTGGCCAACGACAAGGCGCGGCGCTGCTCTTGCAACTGGCGTGTCGCCTCGATCAGCGAGCGCTGGTACCCCAACGCCACGACCGGATCGCCGATGCGTTGTGTGCTCATGCTCTGGCTGTTGCTGCGCGCCGTATCGACCCGGGCCATCAGGCTGTCGATCTGAGTCAGCAGACGTTCGGCGGCCACTGCGCGCCAATAGGCCGAGCGCACGTCCTGGACGATGGTGTTGATCACCTTGCGCCGACGTTCCTGCACGATCAGGCGCTGGTCACCCTGCTGCTTGGCACTGATGTAACTGACGCCGAAATCGAGGACGTTCCACACCATGGTCAGGTCGGCCACTCGGCGGTCACGGTCCTGGGAGGTCGAAGGTTCCAGGGATTGGGTGCCGGTCAGCACGCTCTGGCTGCTGGAGGCACCCTGGTTGTTGCGCCCGACATAGCCTGCGTCGAGAGCCATGCGCGGCAGCATGTCGAAGCTGGCGAGGTCGAGTTGGCGCTTGGCCAACGCTTCTTCCATGATCTTGAGCCGGCCTTCGAGGTTGTATTTCACCGCGCGGGCCATTGCCTGGTGCAGAGTCAGCGGACCATTGAGGGGCTCCTGACCGGTGTACATCGTTTGTAGATCACTCTTGGCGCGCTGTTCGCTGACGCTACGCTCGATCGGTTCACTTTTGACCGCACATCCGCTGATCGCCAGCGCCAGCAGGCTGGCGCCGAATAACTTCTGACTTCTATTCATCCTTGACTGCCCCTGGATTGCGCATTGTTTTTAAAACTGTTCAGGCCTGCATTTCGCTGATGCCGACCTGTTTCAACGCCGCCGCCAAGCGGTCGACCTGCTGTTGCTCGGTGTCTTTGAGCTGTTGCAATTGCTGGTTCAGGGTCAACGCGCCAAACACACCGCGCAGTCCCTCGGAAGCATCCCCGCCCTTGATCGAATGACTGCCAAAAGTGTTCAGCGAATCCCGTTCACTGGCGGTGTCCTGATTGAACAGACTCGACAAAGTGCTGGTGCTGAACACCCCGCCATCGCCGCCGCCAAAACCGAGGAAACCGTGGCCCGTGCCATCACCACCGCTCTCGCTGCTGCTGAATACCTGTGCAATGAAGCTTGGCGTCAACGCGCCGTGATTCATGAAAATGTCGCCCAGCGGCCGGATGCCGTTGCCGATCACCCGGTCTTCGAACAACGGCGCAAACGTCAGCGGCGAGCCGAGAGTGCCGCTCGGTGGGCTGAAGATAATCGGCTGCAATGGCACGTTGGGTTGATCAGGCACGGTCACCGGTTGCGTGATGCGGAATTCCGGATCCGCCGGCACAATCACCAGCGGCGAGGTTGTTGCTACCGTGTTGACGGCGTAGCTGTTAGAGCTGCTGAGACCCACGCCGGCATTGCCGGACGCATCGCTGACACCCGAGGTGTTCACGCTGATGGCGTTATTGGCCGTATTGACGTTGGCGCTCGGCGTCAGCACCGCTGTCCAGGTGATGCCGCCGTCGCTGCTCGACAGGTTGGACAATGTGCCGTTGGCCACACTGATGTCAGACAGGTCGAACCCGCTGACGGCTTCATTGAAGGTGAACGTCACCAGCGACGTCTGGCCGGCGCCCAGGTTCGGGTTGGCGATGACAATGGTGGCGGTCGGCCGCTCGCCGTCGATGGCGTAATTGTTCGACACCGCGACGCTGTTGCCAGTGTTGCCTGCCTGATCGGAGACGTTGTTGGTGTCGAGGGCGATGAAGTTGCTCGGGTCGGACATGTTCGCGGTCGGCGTGAAGGTCGCGGTCCAGGTTTTGCCGCCGTCGCTGCTGGTGAGGTTGCTCAGTTCGCCGTTGGTTACGCTCAAATCAGACAGATCGAAATCGCTCACCACCTCGCTGAAGGTGATCGTCACCAGTGTCGTCTGGCCAATGCCCAAATGCGGGTTGGCGACCACGATGGTGGCGGTCGGGCGGGTGGCGTCGAGGGCGTAGTTGTTGGAGATGGCAATCGAGGCACCGGCGTTGCCGGCGGCATCGGCCACGTTGCCGGTGTCGAGCAGGATCAGGTTGGTGGCATCGTTGATGTTTTCCGTCGGCGTCAGGGTCGCGGTCCAGGTCATGCCGCCGTCACTGCTGACCAGGTTGGACAGCACGCCATTGGCCACGCTGAGGTCCGACAGGTCGAAACCGGACACCGCTTCGCTGAAGGTGATGGTCACCGTGGTGGTCTTGCCGATGCCGAGGCGGTTGTCTGCCACCACAATGGTCGCAGCAGGACGCGCCGTGTCGATTGCGTAATTGTTGGAATCGGTCACGCCCACGCCGGCGTTGCCAGAAGCGTTGATCACGCCGCTGTTGTCCAGACTGATCAGGTTAGTGGTGTCCGTCACATTGGCAGAAGGCGTGAAGGTCGCAGTCCAGGTGACGCCGCCGTCGCTGCTGCTGACGTTGCTCAACGCGCCGTTGGCGATGGTCAGGTCAGCGTTACTGAAACCGCTCACAGCTTCACTGAAGGTGATGGTTACCCCCGACGTTTCACCGACCTTGAGGGCGTTGTCGGCGATCACGATGGTCGCGGTCGGCACTTGGGTTTCAACGACGTAATTGGCCGAATTGGTAACCCCTGTCCCGGTGTTGCCAGCCAGATCGCTGACACCGGTATTGTTCAGGGTGATCACGTTAGTGGCGTCCGTCACACCGATAGTCGGGGTAAAGGTTGCGGTCCAGGTGATACCGCCGTCGCTGCTGCTCAACGCACTCAAGGTACCGTTGGCGATGGTCAGGTCACTGTTGTCGAAGCCGCTGACAGCCTCGCTGAAGGTGATGGTCACCAACGCGGTTTCGCCCGGCTTCAGGGTCGCATCGCTTAACACGATGGTCGCGGTCGGGCGTTGGCTGTCGATGACGTAGTTGTTGGAGTCGGTGGTGCCGCTGCCTGTGTTCCCGGCCAGATCCTGAACGCCGGAGTTGTCCAGGTTAATGATGTTGCTGGTGGCGGTAATGCCGGCCACAGGGGTCAAAGTGGCGGTCCAGGTGATGCCGCCATCGCTGCTGCTGACATTGCTCAGGGTGCCGTTGTCGATTGTCAAATCCGCGTTGGTAAATCCGCTCACTGCCTCGCTGAAGGTGATGGTCACAAGACTGGTCTGACCCACGCCCAGAGCTGAGTCAGCCACGACGATGGTCGCGGTTGGACGCTGGGTGTCGATGGCGTAGTTGTTGGAATCGGTGGTGCCGCTGCCAGCGTTGCCCGAGCCGTTTTGCACGCCGCTATTGATCAGCGTGATCAGGTTGGTGGCGTCGGTGATGCTGGTGGTCGGCGTGAAGGTCGCTGTCCAGGTGATGCCGCCATCGGAGCTGCTCACTCCGGTGAGCGTACCGTTGGCGATGGTCAGGTCGGCGTTGGTGAAACCGGTCACGGCTTCGCTGAAGGTGATCGTCACGAGGGACGTTTCACCGATTTTCAGCGCATTGTCGGCGACCACAATGGTGGCCGTCGGCAGCACGGTGTCGATCGTGTAGTTGCCGGAATTGGTGGTGCCGCTGCCCGCGTTTCCGGACAGATCGGCGACACCAGCATTGGCCAGGGTGATGACGTTGGTCGAATCATTCACGCCAACCGTCGGCGTGAAGGTGGCGGTCCAGGTGATGCCGCCGTCGCTGCTGCTCACCGCCGTCAGCGTGCCGTTGGCAATGGTCAAATCCGCGTTGGTGAAACCGCTGACCGCCTCGGAGAACGTGATGGTCACCAGCGAGGTTTCCCCCGCTGTCAGGGTGCTGTCTGCCATTACAATCGTGGCGGTAGGACGCATGGTATCGATGACGTAGTTGTTGGAGTCGGTGGTGCCGCTCCCGGCATTGCCCGCAAGGTCGGCGATCCCGGTGTTGTCCAGGGTGATCAGGTTGGTCGTGTCGTTGATGCTCGCACTCGGGGTGAAGGTGGCTGTCCAGGTAATGCCGCCGTCGCTGCTGCTCACTGCGGTGAGGGTGCCGTTGGCGATAGTCAGGTCGGCGTTGGTGAAACCGCTCACCGCCTCGCTGAAGGTGATGGTCACCAGCGAGGTCTCGCCGATGATCAGTGCATTGTCGGCCACCACGATGGTCGCCGTCGGGCGCACAGTATCAATGGCGTAGTTGTTCGAGTTGGTAGAACCGGCCCCGGCATTGCCGGACAGATCCTGCACGCCCGTGTTGTCCAGAGTGATCAGGTTGGTCGTGTCAGTGATGCTGGCGGTTGGCGTGAAGGTGGCCGTCCAGGTGATGCCGCCGTCGCTGGTACTCACTGCGGTGAGCGTGCCGTTGGCGATGGTCAGGTCGGCGTTGGTGAAACCGGTGACAGCCTCGCTGAAGGTAAAGGTCACCAAGGAGGTTTCGCCGATTTTCAGCGCATTGTCGGCCACCACGATGGTCGCCGTCGGGCGCACGGTATCGATGACGTAGTTGTTCGAGTTGGTAGAACCGGCCCCCGCATTGCCGGACAGATCCTGCACGCCCGTGTTGTCCAGAGTGATCAGGTTGGTGGTGTCACTGATGCTCGTGCTTGGGCTCAGCGTTGCAGTCCAGGTGATACCACCGTCGGCGCTGCTGAGCCCGGTGACCGAACCGTTGGCCACCGTCAGGTCCGCCGTGGTGAAGCCGGTCACCGCTTCGCTGAAGGTAATGGTCACCAGCGAGGTTTCGCCGATGCTCAGTGCGGTGTCAGCCACGACGATGGTCGCGGTCGGGCGCACGGTGTCGATGGCGTAGTTGTTGGAATCGGTGGTGCCCGAGCCAGCGTTGCCGGCCAGGTCCACGATCCCGGTGTTATCCAGCGTGATCAGGTTGGTCGTGTCAGTGATGCTGGCGGTTGGCGTGAAGGTAGCCGTCCAGGTGATGCCGCCGTCGCTGGTACTCACTGCGGTGAGCGTGCCGTTGGTGATGGTCAGGTCGGCATTGGTGAAACCGGTCACGGCCTCGCTGAAAGTGAAGGTCACCAACGAGGTTTCGCCAATTTTCAGCGCGTTGTCCGCCACCACGATGGTCGCCGTCGGGCGTTGGGTGTCGATGGCGTAGTTGTTCGAACTGGTCACGCCGACCCCGGCGTTGCCGGACAGGTCCTGTACGCCGGTCTTGTCCAGAGTGATGATGTTGGTGCTGTCAGTCAGGCCGGCGGTCGGGGTGAAGGTCGCCGTCCAGGTGATGCCGCCGTCGCTGCTGGTCACGGCCGTCAACGTGCCGTTGACGACGGTCAAGTCGGCGTTGGTGAAACCGGTCACGGCCTCGCTGAAGGTGATCGTCACCAGCGAGGATTCACCGATGTTCAGCGCGGTATCCGCCACCACGATAGTCGACGTCGGCGCCACGGTGTCGTGGATCACGTAATTGTTGGAGGTGCCGGAACCGGTGCCGACGTTACCCGCCAAATCCTGCACCCCCGAGGTGTTTAGGGTGATTGCGTTGGTCGGTGCATTGATATTGCCCGCGGCGGTCAGGGTCGCAGTCCAGGTGACGCCGCCGTCGCCGCTGCTGAGCCCGCTGACCGAGCCGTTGGCCACGGTCAGGTCGGCCGTGGTGAAGCCGGTCACGGCTTCACTGAAGGTGATGGTCACCTGCGACGTGCCGCCGGAGTTCAGGTTTGTGGTGCCGACCACGATGCTCGACACGGTGGGCGGGGTCACGTCCGGTGCGTAGTTGGTATTGACCGTACCGCCATCATTGAAAATGTTGTTCACTGCGGCCGGGGAGGTGCCCGTTGCGCCACCGCCCATGGCGGGTCCGCCCGAACCGCTGCCGCCGACATTGCCGGCCATTGCGCCGAAGTTGGCCGCCGTCATCAGCAGGGTGCCTTTGTTCCAGATCGCGCCAACGCCCTTGCCGCCCGCACCACCAGGGTCGGCAGAGCCGCCGAGACCACCGCCACCACCACCGCCACCGCCAGCCGCGACGTTGTTGGAGATAACGGACGTACCCACAACCGTCAGGGTGCCACTCGAGGCGTTGTAGATACCGCCAGACGCCGAAGCGCCGGCCCGGCCGGGCTTGTCCCAACCGGAGCCACCGCCACCACCACCGATGGAAACCGTGCCGTTGTTCGCTGTGCCACCGTTGCCGCCGTTACTGTAGTTGGCAGCGCCAGCACCTCCCGCACCGCCAGCGGTCCCGCCACCTCGACCGCCCATGTAGTTAGGGTTGTATCCCCCGCCATTGCCGCCATGACCGGCCGAGCCACTTGTACCGCCATAAACGCCAGTGCCGAACCCCGAAGTGCCGCCATGACCACCGAGTTGACCACCCAGCGCGCCGCCACCACCGCCGCCGCCGCCCACCGCGCCGCCGACATAAGGTGAGGTCACACCGCCACCGCCACCGCCGCCCGAGGCCGCGTTATCGGTCACGGTAACGTTTTTAAGGGTCAGGTTACCGGAGTTGAAAATACCGCCGCCCATCGCTCCTGCGCCGTCCGTCCCTGCCGCCGCGCCCGCACCGGCCACCATGCCTTGCTTGATGATCAGGCCGTCAAAGGTCGCAGTGACGCCGGAAGTCACCTGCACCACGCGGGTTTTGTACTGGCCGTTAAGGGTGACATCGGCAATGCCGTCGTTATTCAGGTCACCATCAAGGGTTACGTTCTTGGTGATGGTCAGCTGCGAGTTCAGCCCGACAATCATGCTGCTGTTGAAGGTAACTGTGTCACCGGCCACGGCATCGGACAGGGCCTGGCGCAAAGAGCCCACGCCCGAGTCGCCGTTATTGAGCACGGTCAGTGTCGCCAGGCTGTACTGGTAGCCGGCCATGGAGGCGGATGACAGCACGTTGCGGCTTTCGATACTGCCGGTGGCGATTTCCAGATCCCAGTCACCGCCCACACCGGTACGGTTGGTGGACGCGGCTATATCGCGGCCGGTGAGTTGCGCCAGGGAATCGACAAAGCTGACGCCGCGTTCCCCGGCACCAGTATTACAGGCATAGATCAGGATATCGCCACCGACGTTCATGTCCTTGCCGATCTGGGCCAGCACTTCGCTGCGGGCGGCGACATTGTCAGCCGACAGGTAGCTGTTGCCGAGCCACAGGTCGCCGGCGTTGCCGTGGGCGATGATCTGCACCGAACTGACACCCTGATGGGTGTCCAGGTAAGCGGCAATCTGCTGCAAGCCGTCCTTGGTGGCGTCCAGCGTCACCACTTGGGTGCCTGGTGCCACACCTGTGAGCAGGCTGTCGGTATCCTTGATTCGCGAGTCGACGAACACCACGCTTTGGCCGGGTACGGCAGTGGGGGTTGCCGCCGGTGCGGGAGTCGCAGCCGAAGCGTTGTCCGCCTGGCCATGGGTGTCTTTGCTGGCAGCCGGGTGATCGACCGTCGGCGCCTTGGCAGCATCAGCCGTGGGGTGGCTGTCGGGCTGGGCGGCGTCGGCCACCGTGGCCGCGACCGCGCCGTCGAACAGCATGCGCGGCTCCAGGGACATGATCATCGGCGATGCCAGTGCTGGCGCGCCCTGGACCTTTTGCGATTTGCCGTTGTTCCACCACATGCTGCTCACCCGAACTCGAACTTTTATGACGGCCAGGAAAAAACCGCGATCAATTAATTGATCGCGGCTTCGGATTTCATACGAATGACATTGGCGGCGCTGGAGGACCCATCGTGCCAAAAGGACAGTTCTGCATATTTGTCGAACAGGTCCGGCGGCAGGATCGTGCGCCGTGATTCCAGCGCCACTTGGCGTTTGACTCGATGCAGCCCCGAAACGCCCAGTGCCTGGTCAAACTCCGGCGCGTCATAGATGAGGTTGTTGAAGTCATGCTCGAACCACGGCTCGCCGATAAATTCGTAGACCAGCCGCAAAACTCGCTCCGGCGCCTGGCTGAGCAGGTCGTAATCGACGATCAGCAACGAGTCGGCGTTTTCACCGTAATAAGCTTCTTTGAGCGCAGTCCAGGCAAAACCCACCAGGCGATTGCGCTGGGCCAGGGTTTCACAACGGCTGTAGACGGTGTTGCGCTCGACTTCGTCGTTGAACAGCTTGGTGTTCTCGAACGGGTTGGCGCGATAAAGACGCTCAAGGCTGTCCATCACCCAGGCGACGTTGCGCACGCAGGCAATGGTTTTGGCCTTGGGAAACAGATCCTGCAACGCCGGCAAACGCGAGCACCACTGTCGATTGGTATCGAAGATGACCGGCTTGTCGGCCTGATAGGCATAGTAGGAGTCGAACAATCCGCGCAACAGACGCCGACGCAACGGCGTGTCGATCACCGCACCGAACTCGCTACCGGCGCTGCATTGTTCGAGGACACTGGTAAAGAGCGTGCCAACGGGGCTGGTCATGCCTGCGTGAAAACGCGGGTTCTGCAACAGGATTGCCGACAGCAGGGTCGAACCCGACCGCGGCAAGCCTGAAATGAAATGGAACTGTTGCATCCGTTCACCTGCACATAAGTCCTTTACGTATGAGCAGCGTAGACGAAGAATGGCCTTACAAGTAGTGGTGTTTTGATATCAAATCGAAGCTAAATCCTTTAAAAATGTAATTTTTGTTTCTGACTCAATGCATCACGAACAAGCGCGCATTGGCGCCTCCCGCCTGGGTTTTGCTAACGCCCTGCCACCCTGCTGGCAATGGTGCAAATTCGTCCGGCCCCTCGGCGGTTCCGATCAACCATACGCGGCTGGTGCCTTTGGGCAGGCTGCCAAGGCTGTCGAGATAAACGTCCTGGGTGACCAGCGTGCCGAAACCGTAGGCATTCGGCCGGCTCGAAGTGCCATTGGGCAATGGGGGCGTATATAGCAACGGCTTGGTGTCGGTGCGGTTGTAATAGACATAGCTGAGGTACCAGAGCATGTCGCTGGTGACGATCCGGTCCCCGGCAACGAAGTGCTGGTTGACGTATTCGACCATGACACTGATCTGGTCATTGGTATCCACCGTGGCGTTGTTTTTCACTCCCACCAGTTCGACACCGACAAACAGCACCAGTGCCACCAGCGCAATCACCCGAAAACCCGAATACAGGCGATCAATGGCCAGCGCAGCGATCATCGGCAGCCCGAGGGCGTACGCAGTGACGTAACGCTCGATGAACACCGGCGAAATATAGGACACCCCAAACACCAGCAGCAGCGGTACAACGCTATAGATCGTCACCAAAGCACTGCCACGAAAAACACTGCGATCGCGGGCCAGTGCCACCCACATCAAGGCCAGCAATGCCAGGGGCATGGCGATAAATAGCGGCGTCGAAAGCTTTTCGCCATCGTCCTGGATCAGGAACGACCAGATCATCGAAGGCAAGGAGCTGATCGTGACGGGATCTTCCCACCCGACATCACCATTGGCTTTGAGCTGATCCATGTGCTGGATCAGATCGATCAGGCTCGGCACCCACGGCAGGTACAACAGCACGATGGCCCCGTTCGCCAGCCACCAGCCAGGGCGCTGAATGTGCCGCAATCGATAGCCTGGCTGTAAACGAATCACCCCCAGGTACAGCCAGTGGCAAAGAACGCACAGGGCCGTGAAGTAATGGGTGTAGAACGCGGCCGTCATCAGCAGGGCGTAGGCGACCAGATAACGCGTGCGCCGGGGGTATCTGATCCAGTAGACCAAGGCAATCGTCGCGCCGATCAACCACAGGCCCAGCAGCGAGTACATCCGCACTTCCTGGCTGTAGCGCACCGCCGTGGGCAGCAGCGCCAGCAGGACACCGGTCAGCAGCGCGGCACGCCGAGTGGCGATCAAGTCCATCAGCCATACGCCGAGCCATACCGTGGCGATTCCGGGTAATGCGCTGAGACATCGGATCGAGAAAATGCCATCGCCGAACAACTCGATCCAGCCGTGCAGGATCATGAAATACAGCGGCGGGTGTACATCGTGGGCGGCGTGCTGCCAGATCCCGCTTAACGAATACTGGCTCAATAGCAGACTGGAACCTTCGTCGCCCCAAATAGCCGCCGCCGTCAGGTCGTAGAAACGCACTGCCGTGGCCAAAATCAGGATCGGTAACAGCCAATGCTCGCGTACCCACCGCAGCAAACGCTGAACATGCGCCCAGGGGCGGGGTGCAGCATGCGGGCCCTGGGTGCCGTCAACCGGCGTTTCTCTACGTACTTCCATTGCTCCCCTCAAGATTGCCACTGACAAATACTGGATCGTGCGCTCACTGTAGGGCAGCGACAGTACCGTCGTCGATGCTGGCTTTACGACCAACGACATTCGGCAATCAGGCGGATCAACCAGGCTGTGGCGCGGCGTGACCCGGCCACAGAAATTTTTGGAGCTTGGGCTCCACAGAGTTAGTCGAAGGTTTTTGCTCGCTGGAATTGCCGGAGCCGGGATGTTTCTAGTGTCCGGCGTCGTTTGCTCTTAGAAACCGCTTTCCCTGACACCCAGTGCCGCCATGCGTCGCCAGGCAACGCCCAGCAATGACTCGCCGCGTCCTTGCAACACCACCACGCCGCGCAAGGGTTGCATCGGCGTCGGCACCTCTTCGAGGGTGCTCAACCTGGCTCCGTATTGTCCCTGTACCGGTTCGGCCCGTTGATGCGGGTCACGACGCACCGCGATCGGCCCGTGATGATCGGACGTCAGCGCCTCCTGATCGACATAAGCCGCGCCATTGGTGTCGATTTCGGTCAGTTTGACCGCGATCGCCGGGTGCATCGGATCATCGGCAATGAACCGTCCGGTGGCACCCGGGGCAACGCGCCACAGTTCGGCTTCGGCCAGATAGCCACGCAACCGAGCTCCGTCTTCAACGACGCGTGCCAAGGGGTCCTTGGTCGACAGCCAGCGACCGACCGTCAGTTGTGGCAACAGATCGCGCACGGCGCCGGCGTGAGGGGCGCGCAGCAGCAGACGTTCACGTTGGGCAGCCAATCCGCGATATTCAGCCACGGCCTCTGCCAGACGTTGCTCGACAATACCGGCATCGGCAGCGGTTTCGCTGCGACTGGCCTGACGGCGCATCTGCAATTGCTGGATCTGGATTTCGCGACGGACGATGGCCTGGCGCGAATCCAGGTCCGGCGATTCCAGTTCAATCAGCACCTCGTCCTGTGCAACCACCTGGCCGTCGTGCACATTCACCGTTTTGACCCGTGACGCAACCGGCGCATGCAGCGCACTGGCGCGTCCGGCCTCAAGCATCGTCGGCAACTCCACCGCGCTGCGCCACGGCAATCCCAGCGCCAGGAGCAGCCCAAGCAACGCCAGGCCGCTGAGCAGAACTCGTGGGGCATACGCCTGTTCCCTTCGGCTCCACCATTGCCGCCACTCGCTCAAAACGGGCAAGAAGATGAACCACACCAGCTCCACCAGCATCAGGAAAATCCCCAACACTTTGAAGAACAGGTGATAAACCGCCAGGGCGATCCCGAAAAACAACGCCGCGCGCCACAGCCACGAGCCGTAGCCCCAAATCAGCAACCGGCGCTGCATCTTCGGCGACCAAGGCTCCGGCGCCGCCGCGCCATAACCAAACAAAAACTCTCGTAGCCGCCAACGGCACAAGGCAAATGCTCGCCCTTGCAGGTTATCCACCTCCCAGAAGTCGCTGAGCAAAAAGTAGCCATCAAAACGCATGAACGGATTGAGATTGATCATCAGCGTGGTGATCCAGGTGGCACTGGCGAGCATGAACGCCGCCGTGCGTCCGGGCCCCTCGGGCAGCAGTGACCAGATGAGGAGCGCGATGCAGGCCAGCAGCAGTTCCGCCAGCACACCGCCGGCACCGATCAGCAACCGTGCGCGGCGATCATTGACCCGCCAGGCGTCGCTGACGTCGGTGTAAAACATCGGCAGCAAGACCATGAACGCCACGCCCATGCTCTGCACCCGACAGCCCGCGCGCTTGGCCATGAACGCGTGACCGAACTCATGACAGAGCTTGGCGAAGAACAGCGCCACGCCGAACGCCAGCGCGCCGCCGAGGCTGAACAAATGCGGGAAGGTGGCGATAAAACGTTGCCAGTCCCGGGACACCAGAAATACCCCGAGCCCCAGGATGACCGGGAATCCGTAGCGCAGCGCTCGCGGGCCGAAGCGCTCAAGCCAAGGCCAGGCACGATTGAGAAAAGCGTCCGGGCGCCACAGCGGAATACGGAAGAACAGGTATTGGTGTAACAGCACTTGCCACAACGTCTGGCGCTGGGCGGCGGCTTTGGGGCTGTAACTGGCGCGCTGTTGCGGATCGAGTGCACTGATCAGATCGTGGCTGCGCAAAAAGCCCAGCAACTGCTCCAGCTCCGCGCCATCAAGTGGCAAGCCGGGTTCGCGGTTGGCGGCACGCAGTACTTGTTCTGGATCGCCCAGGGACCAATGACGCAGCAAACGCATCGCCGTCGCGCCGAGTTTGAAATAGCGGCCGCGCACCGGGTCGGCCAAGGTCCAGCGCGGCGAGCCATCAAGCGCCGGAGTAGCGGGCGTCAGCTGCAAGTCGGCGCGCAGGTTCGGCAGGCTCATCTAAAGGCCCACACTCTGGCGCAATCCGGCCAGCGGTCGACGTAACAAGTACAACGCCAACGGTGCACGGTCGCCGAAGATCTTGGCGGTTCCGCGCAGGCCGATACGCGGCGGCGCCCCCGC
The DNA here is from genome assembly GCF_024809425.1 of Pseudomonas sp. JAI111. Lineage (NCBI taxonomy): Bacteria > Pseudomonadati > Pseudomonadota > Gammaproteobacteria > Pseudomonadales > Pseudomonadaceae > Pseudomonas > Pseudomonas sp. JAI111. The sequence goes on from NZ_JANUCB010000012.1 coordinate 194,074, forward strand.
AAAATTCGCATCCAGACGATAAGCCAGTTGCCCGGCTGCCGTGGGTTGCGCCTCATAGGCCGACCGTTCAAGTGTTGCCAAATGCCGGTGCAGCGGATCGCTGTCGAGAAACAGCGCGACTTGCGCGCCGGGCGCCAGAGCAATGGCGTCGCCCACCGCCAGTTCGATACGCAACTCGGCCTGATTCGGGTCGGCTATTTCCATCAGCCGCTCGCCGGTCTGCACCGGTTTTCCTGTCCAGCGCTCCGCGTCGGCGAACACTGCGATACCGTCGCGCTCGGCGCGCACTTCGCTGCGTTTGAGCAGTTCGCGGGCGTAGTCCCGTTCGGCGCGTTTTTGCTCGACTCGCGCGGCCAACAGATCGATCTTCGAACTTGATTCAGCATCAGCGAACGAGCGTTGGGAATTGGCCTTGAGTTCCGCTTCGGCAACGCCCAACGCTCGTTCAGCCACATCGGCCTGAGCCTTGAGCGTGGTGCTTTCGAAGCGCAGCAACAGCTCGCCGGTTTTTACCGTCTGATTGGGCTTGACCAGGAACTCGGTGATCACCCCGTCCAGCGGCGCAGCCACCACGCGACCGCCCAACGGAACCACTTCGGCGGGCGCCAGCACCGATTGGCGTACCGGGATCAGCAACGCGAGCAACACCAGGGCAAGCAACGCCACCTGGCGTTTTCGGGTCCAGCGCAGTCGCCACGGCTTGCGCGGTTGCAGCGCCAGCCAGGCATGGCTGTAGGTGTCGCCCAGTTGCGACAGCAGCACCTGTTCGGAAGGATTCCACGGCAGATCCCGCGCCAGCCACAGACCTCCGAACACCTCACCCTCGTGATCGATCAGCGGCAGCCAGAACACATGGGCCGCCGAAAGACTTTGCCAATCGGCCTGGATCGATTCACTGAGCACATTCGCCGGGATCACCCGGGCCAGTTTCAGCAGATCGGCCTTGAATAATTGAGCCACGGCCTGTTCGACGAACGCCACGAACGGCGCATTCGGCTCCACCGTGCTGACGCCCGTCACCGCTTGCACCTTGCCGGCGATCAACAGCGCCGCGTGGCGAAAGCCGAACAACGCCTGCCCGTCATTGACCAGGCTGTAGGCCAGCTGCGAAGGCGTGCGCGCCGCGCGGGTCAGACGCTCGAGATCAAGAAACCTGGCGAAGACTTGTTCGGCGCCGCCGGCAACCGGCGCGTTCATTTAAGCTCCGCGAATCGCGCCGTGCCGCTCATGCCCGCCAGCAAACCGTTGGCATTGGGAAGCGTCGCGACCAGCAGCAAAGTCTGGCTACCTTCATCGATCCGCGCACCGAGGCGCTTGACCGTGGCATCCAGTGGTTGGCCGGTTTCATCGGGAACAAAACTGAAGGTCTGGCCGGGTTTGAGCCGGGCCATCCAGCGCGACGGCACCAGCAAATGAATTTCCAGGGTACGGTTGTCGACCACGTCCAGTAAGGGGGCACCAGCGGCAACACTTTCATAGCGCTTGACCTTGCGCTCGACCACTTGCCCATCGAACGGCGCCAACACGCTGCAGCGTTTGACCTGAACCTGATAAACCTGGGACTGCGCTTGTGTTTCGCTGACCTTGGCCTCGGCACGCGCCACTTCAAAGCGCCCGACCGAATTCAACGCCGCCAGCTGTTTATTGTGCGCCAGCTCTTCACCCGCGCCACGGTTGGCTGCTTGAGCGGCATTGAGTTGGGCCTGATACGCCGAGCAATCAAAACGCGCCAGCGTATCGCCCTTCTTGAACGACTCGCCCTCACTGAACGGCAACTCGACAATGCGCCCGGACAACTCACTGGCAAGCACCGCTTGATCCCTGGCTCGCAACACGCCGCGAGCCTCACTGCTGGCCGTTGTGCTGCTGCCAGTGGCACTGTTTTCCAACAACGGATCGTCTGGAACGGGCGTTTGCGCCTGAACTGCGCATGTCACCAAGGTCAATCCAATAACCCAACCACGAACACGCTGCATAACCGTATCTCCCTGACGGATGAGCGGAGTCTATGACAGGGTGGGTGTGCGTCAAGTGGATGGTTGTTATTGGTTGGAAATGTGATGTTTCAAATTAGCCAAATGACTCAGCCCGGATACTTAGGCTTTCCTTCGGAACCTCTCAGTAATAAATCCCACATAAAATTGGGAACATACATTCAATCGATACGGAGAGCGGCGGTCGACACTTCAAACTTTTATAGAAACGTAGCACCTCAACCCTCTTCCTGTAGCAATCACTAATAACTCAAGCCAATAACGCCTTGACCATCAGCTAGGCCGGTGATCAAAACTGACTCGCCGGCGCTGGAGTGAATGCCGTCGTGTAGCACCTGGTCAATCGGTGATTGACGTGCGTGGCGAGCACGACTTAGGATTGCTCCAACTCAACCCCGTACGCAGAGATTCAGTTCTCTGGCAGTTGGGGTGAAGAAACCGGCCTAGGCCGGTTTTTTCGTTTTTGAGGATTAAGTTCGTGCGCACCGCTTTTTTTGTTGATGGCTACAATCTGTTTTACCGGTTGCTCGCGGGCACTCCCCATAAGTGGCTCAACCTCAAAGGCCTGCTGGCCCATGTCGCACATATCGAAAACCCGCAAAGCTCAATCATCTCCGTTGATTACTTCACTTCTTCCGTCAAACCGATACTTGCCACTCGGGGCAGAATCTCGAAAGAGGCTCAAGACTCGTATGTGCGAGCACTGAAAGCGACCGAAGTAGCAGTGCACTACGGCCGACATTCGCTCGAACCGGCAAAAGCTCCGCGCTTCATAGACAGGAAAACAGGGGCTTCCCGTCAAGATAAGGTCGACATTTGGAAGCTTGAAGAGAAAGAAACGGATGTTCACATCGCAATCAGCATGTACCGCACGGCTACCAGGCAAGCGGCTCTAGAAGTGCATGACCGCATTGAACAGCTCGTACTGGTTTCCAGCGACACAGACATGACTCCAGCCCTTAAAGCTATTCGCGAAGATTTTCCTGACATAACTATCGGGGTCATTCTTCCTCATCGAGCTGAATCGAACTGTCCTTCACCAGGTTCGCTAAAGGAACACTCCCATTGGATGCGTCGAGTCATCTCCGCAGAAGAGCTGCAATCACACCAGTTCCCGGATCGCGTGCCTACCCGTAAAACGCCGGCAATCAAGCCGGATTATTGGTAACGGCATTGGCCAATGGATACACCGACTCCCATCCCCCACCCAACGCTTTATACAAACCCACCATCGCCAGCGAGACCGCGGTCGAGCTCTCCACGAATTGTTCCTGAGTCGCCAGCAACGCGCCTTGAACAGTCAGCACGTTGACGAAATCCACCACCCCTTCCACGTATTGCTGCTGCGCGGTGCGCAGGGCGATCTGGTTCTGGCGCACGGCTTCGGCGAGGCTGTCGCGGCGCAGTTGGCTGGCGTTGTAGGCGGTCAGTTGATCATCTATTTCATGCCACGCACGTAGTACGGTTTGCTGGTAGGCGATAGCGGCCTCCTGTTGCTGTGCCTCGCGCAAGTTCAGAACGCCGCGCGACCGTCCACCATCGAACAGCGGCAAGCTCAGTTGTGGGCCGATGCCAAAGGAGCGCGAGCCCCAGGTGCCGAAATCACTGAGCTGCAGGGCTTGCGAACCGAGGCTGCCGGACAAGGTAATCCGTGGATAGAAATCGCCCTTGGCCACGCCGATGCTCGCTGTAGCGGCATGCAGGCGAGCTTCGGCCTGGCGGATATCCGGACGGCGTTCGGCCAATTGCGACGGCAGGCCGATGGCGACCTGACGCGGGGTTGGCGGCACGGGGGCGTCTGTGGATAACTCGGCGAACAGCGCTTGCGGTCGTTCACCCATCAACAGGCTGAGGGCGTTGATCAGTTGCGACTGACGCTGTTCAAGCGCGGGCAAGCGCGATTCGATGGCGGCGACTTGAGCCGCCGCTTCGGCGACGTCCAGGTCGGTGGCAACGCCGTCGGCCAGACGCAGTTGCGACAGTTTCAAGCTGTGGCGGGCGACGTCGAGGTTTTGCTCAGTGACGGCACGAGTGCTTTGTACGCCGCGCAATTGAATGTAGTCCTGAGCCGTTTCGGCGAGCACCGACAGCAGCACGCCGCGACGATCGTTTTCCGCGACTTCAAGGGTCGCATCCGCAGCTTCGGTTTCGCGACGCACACGGCCCCATAAATCCAGCTCCCAGGATGCGGAGAAACCTGCGTCCCACAGATTGAACGCCGAGTCGCCGTTGTGGCCGGACGGGTCCATCAATCCTTCGCCGCTGTTGCGTTTACGTCCGTAACTGCCCGTGGCGGCGGTGTTGGGGTAACGCTCGGCGGTAACCACCTGGCGCACGGCACGGCTTTGTTGCAGGCGGCTGCTGGCGAGTTTCAGGTCGAGGTTGTCCGTCAGGGCTCGTTGGCTCAGGGCGGAAAGTTTCGGGTCGTTGAAGACTTCCCACCAGCGCTCATCCATGGTCTCTGTGACGGTTTGGCTGGCAGCGGCTTTTACTGGTTTTGACCATTCAGTGATTTGCTGCGCTTGAGGCTTGTGGAAGTCGGGGCCGACGGTGCAAGCGCAAAGGCTCATGACCAGCAGGGTGCCAAAGGTGAGTTGAGGCCACCGGCCTCTTCGCGGGCAAGCCCGCTCCCACATTGAAATTCGGTCAACTGTGGGAGCGGGCTTGCCCGCGAAGGCGTCAGTCCAGTCAACAAAGGTCTTCATTGCTGAGCTACCTCACGCAAGGCGGTGCTCGCCGTATCGATCCTCGCTTCGACCGACATCCCCACCCGCAACCGCTCGGCCAATGCCTGCCCCGGTTCCAGCACAATCTTCACCGGAATCCGCTGCACCACCTTGGTGAAGTTGCCAGTGGCGTTGTCCGGTTTCACCGACGCGAACGTCACGCCGGTGGCCGGGGCGATGCTCTCGACGCGACCGTTCAGGACTTCGCTGCCAAGGCTGTCGACACGCACTTGCACGCCCTGACCCGGTTTCACATCAGTCAGTTGGGTTTCCTGAAAATTGGCCACCACGTAAGCCTGGGCCAGCGGCACCACCGCCAGCATTTTGCTGCCCGGCGTCACGTAAGCGCCAACCCGCACTGCGCGCTCGCCAACCATGCCGTCCTGCGGCGCAACGATGCGCGTGTAAGACAGCTCGTAGCTGGCCATTTCCAGCGCCGCTTGCGCTCGCTTCAGTCCACCTTCGGCCGCGTCGCGCTGAGCGGTGAGGATCTCCACTTGCTTGCGTTCCGCCGCCAGCACTGCGGTCACGTTGGCCAATCGAGCAGTGGCCTGATCAATGCGTGTGCGCGCTTGCTGAGCGTTCTGCACCGTACCCGCACCCACGCCGGCCAAGTGGTTGTAGCGATTCAACTCGTGTGCGGCAAAGTCCATTTCAGCCTTGGCCGACACCACTGACGCCTGCGCTTGAGCAATCACCGATGTCTGGCGCTCAAGGGTGGCCCGCGCGTTTTGCAATTGCGCCCTGGCCACCAGCGTTTCGGCGTCGGCGGCTTGGGCGGCGGCACGCAGATCCCGATCATCGATCAGCGCCAGCAACTGACCAGCCTTGACCTGTTGGTTGTCTTCCACCAGCACTTCCTTGATGAAACCCGCCACGCGAGGCACCACCAGGGTGAAGTCCGCCGAGACGAAGGCATCGTTGGTGCTCTGTTGTGTGCGTTTGCCCAAAAAACCTGGCGCCAGCAGGTAAACCAGCACGCCGACCGCCACCACAGCGACGATGCTGACCGCCATTTTTTGCTTTGCTTGAGTCGTCATAAAAACCTTCTGTCTCAGTGAAACGTTCATGTCGGTGCGCGCGGTGGATAAATCCGCGTCGGCAACCAGAAAATCAGCAGGATCAGCGTCACGGCGACGCCCGCCATGCACAGATAAAGATCGGATGCCGTCAGCACGACGGCTTGTTCATGCAGGCGATGAGCAAGGCCCGCATTGTCTCTGTCAGCCAGCGGCGAGTTACCGAGGTTGTCCACCAGCATGGTCGAGTGAAAATGCAGACGCGTGGTGGTCAACACTTCGATCACCCCGGTGGCAACCACCGCCGAAAGGCCTTTCACGGTGTTGAACCAGGCCGAGGCATAGGGGCCTTCCATTGGCGTGATGCTGCCGGTAGAAAGCATCAGCAGCGGCAGCACCGCCATCGGCTGACCGAGGATTTGCAGCCATTGCAGGACGTAGAAATCGTCGCGAATCCACACCGACGTCAGGTGCGAACCACCGATGCAAGACAGCGCCAACAGGCTCAGACCGATCCCCAGTACCCAGCGACAATCGACCCAACGCAAGTTGCACAACGTCGCCACCAACGGCAGCGCGATCAACTGTGGCAACGCCGCCAGCAGCATGATCGGCGCGGTCTGGACAGGGCGATAACCCTGCACCTGCGCCAGGTAGCTGGACGGAATGATGATCACCGCCAACAGCACCACCAGCACGCCCGCCAGGGTCAGCAAGGCGAACGACAGGTTGCGGATGCCGAGCATTTGCATCTTGAAAAACGGGATCGGCTGCGACCATTCATTGGTCAGGAACAGCACCAGCAGCAACAGACCACCGCCGAGCAATCCGCAGATCAGGTTCGACTCCAACCAATCCAGCCGATTGCCCTGCAGGATGCCGATCACCAGCATGCAAATCGCCGGAAAACCCAGGAGTAATCCGCGCCAGTTAAATTGCTTGAAACGCTCCAGACGCAGCGGATCCTGCGGCAAGCCGTAGGCGACCGCCGCCATGGCAATCAGACACGGCGCGATGACTTGCCAGAAGGTCCACTGCCAGCCGACATACTCGGTCCACAAACCCGCCAACGGCGTGCCGAGGCCTGGGCCGAAAGTGGCCGTCAGCGCATAACCTGCCAGACCGTAAAGCTTCACGTTGGCCGGTAAAAATCGCAGCGCGACGGTCATCAGCATCGGCGGCAGCGCGCCGCCGGCCAGGCCTTGCAACGTGCGCATGAGCAGCAGGCTTTCGTAGTTCGGCGCGAACGGGCACAAGACGCCCAATACGGTAAAGGCGCTGATGGCGCAGAGGGTGAAGCGCCGCAACGAGAACGTCACCGCGCACCATGGCGCGAAGGCCATCGCGGCCACCGACGTCGCCGTGTAACTGGCGACCAACCAAGTGCCTTCGTCGTAGCCGATGGCCAACGCGCCACGGATGTCGGCCAGCGCGACTTTGGTCACCATCTCATTAAGGCCCGACACCAGCACCGCCAGCAACACGCCCACCAGGCCGATGATGATTCGTGGGCCGAAGGCCGGGGGCGCGGCGGCAGCCGGACTGGCCACGGCGAGCGGTGCCGTGACCGTAAGCGAAGTCATTGCTGCAAGCTCCGGGGTTTGAACACCGGGGCATTTTAAGAAGTGCAGGACATTACGAAAATTGACTTATCGGCAGCTTATAAGTGCACTGGACGCAGCAATGAAGAACGTGTGGGAGCGGGCTTGCTCGCGAAAGCGGCGTATCAGTCGCCATTGATGTTGAAGGTGATGGCCCCTTCGCGAGCAAGCCCGCTCCCACAGCAAGTCAGTGATCAGCTTGCGGAGGGTTGCGCGGCCAGCCACGTCTCGTCGCAACAGGCCTTGAGTGTTTCACGCAGCCAGCGATGGGCTGGATCATTGTCGTAGCGTGGGTGCCAGGCCTGGGTCAGCATCAGGGTTGGCAAGGGCACAGGCAGGGTAAAGGAGCGTAGTTTCAAGCCCAGGCGTCGCACGCTCAAAATGGCTTCCTGAGGAACCGGCAGGATCAAATCGGAATCCGGCAGCGCAAACATTGCCGCATGGAAACTCGGCGCAATCACCGCCACCCGCCGTTCCAGTCCCAACGCGCTGAGTGCCGTATCGATCGGCCCGCGAGCGATCCCGCGGCGGGACATGCTGATATGGGAGAACCCGGCATAGCGTTCAGCCGTGATCTCCTGCGCAAACAAGGGGTGATCTTCACGCACCAAGCCGACAAAGTGCGTGGAAAACAAGTTCTGCACCTTCACTTCCGGCATGACCGGACGATTGTTGCTGACGCTTAAGTCGATTCGCCCCTCACGCAAGGCCTCGTCATCGCCATCGCCCTCGGGCACGAAGCGCAATTCGCAGTGCGGGGCCTGGCGCTCCATCGTGTCGAAAAGCTTGCCCCCGTAAACACCAACGAAAAAATCGTTGGCCCGAATACTGAATCGGCGACGCAAACTGCCCAAGTCCACGTCATCGGCAGAGCGGAACAGCCGCGCGGCCTGCTCGACCAGATCGCGCACCTGCTCGCGCAACGCCAACGCCTTGGGCGTTGGCACCAGGCCACGACCGGCGCGCACCAGAATCGGATCGCCAATGGCCTCACGGATCCGCGTCAGGGTGCGGCTCATTGCTGGCGGACTGAGGTTCATACGCCGCGCCGCGCCGACTACGCTGCCCTCGTCGAGCAGAGCGTCGAGGGCGACCAGAAGATTCATGTCCGGGAGTTGCATCGTGAGCACTCGTATCTGAGGTGGATTGACTCAGACGCAATGCTAACAAACATTCTCCTGACTTATGTGGTGGCAGGTCTGGCCCCTTCGCGGGCAAGCCCGCTCCCACAGGGATTTCCAGTGGATGCAGACTTTGTATTCAACACATAAACCTGTGGGAGCGAGCCTGCTCGCGATGGCATCAGCCCGGACACCACAAAACTCAGCGCTGCATCCCCCAACGCTTGACGGTCACCCGCTCCAGCGAATCAAACACCAGGTTCTCCACCAGCAACCCGATCAAGATCACCACCGCCAACCCGGCAAATACTTTGTCGGTGTAAAGCTCATTGCGATTCTGGAAGATATACCAGCCCAACCCGCCTTTGCCGCTGGTGGCGCCGAACACCAGTTCAGCGGCGATCAACGTACGCCAGGCGAAGGCCCAGCCGATTTTCAATCCGGCGAGGATCGACGGCAGTGCCGCCGGAATCAGAATGAACAACACGAAACGCATGCCCTTGAGACCGTAATTACGCCCGGCCATGCGCAAGGTTTCCGAGACCCCGAGAAATCCGGCATAGGTATTCAACGCAAGCGCCCAGAGCACCGAATGCACCAGCACGAAAATCAGGCTGTTCTGCCCCAGACCGAACCACAACAGCGCCAGCGGCAACAGCGCAATGGCCGGCAGCGGATTGAACATCGAGGTCAAGGTGCTCAGCAGGTCGCGCCCAAACTGCGTCGACACCGCCAGCGTGGTCAGGGCAAACGCCAGCACAATGCCGATCAGGTAACCCTTGAGCAACACCACCAGGGAAATCCAGACCTTGCCGAGCAACTCACCGCTGAGCAAACCGTCATACAGCGCACTGGCGGTTTGTAAAAAACTGGGCAGCAGCAGGTCGTTGTTCTGCACGCGGGCAACCACTTCCCACAGCACCGCAAGCAGAATCAGGATCAGGCTTTTACGAATCCAGCCTTGCTGCCACAGGCGCTGACCGAGCGGTAGTTCACGCTCCAGCGGCACGCTCGTGAGCGGCTGCAGAACGGTTTCGAATTCTTCACGCGGGGATGATAAATGGCTCATCGGGCACTCCTCTCAATGGCTCAATAAGCGATGCGGATATCAGTGAAATCCAGCTCACGTTCGGTTTCCGGTGACTGGCCTTCATCGAACAACAATCGGTGAATGCGCCGCGCAGACTCCTGAAACGCCACGCCGCCAAGGCTGTGCAGATCGTATTGATGGCTGTGGACTTCTGCCCTTACACGCCCCGGATGTGGCGACAGCAACAGGATGCGATTGCCCACCACCAGCGCTTCTTCGATGGAGTGAGTGACGAACAGCAGCGTGAAACGCACTTCCTCCCAAAGCAGCAGCAATTCCTCCTGCATCTTGCGGCGCGTGAGCGCATCAAGGGCGGCGAAGGGTTCGTCCATCAAGAGGATTTTCGGTTGCATCGCCAACGCCCGGGCGATCGCCACGCGCGCCTTCATGCCACCGGACAAGGTGTGCGGGTAGGCATCGGCAAACGCCGCCAGACCGACCTTGTCCAGGTAGTGCAGCGCCCGCTCCTCGGCCTCTTTGCGTTTGAGGGTTTTCGAGGCGAGCAGCGGAAACATCACATTCTGTTTGACGGTTTTCCATGGCGGCAGTTGGTCGAACTCCTGGAACACCACGATCCGGTCCGGCCCTGGCGCATCGACGGTTTGCCCTTGAAGACGGATCTCGCCCTCGCAGGGCCGGATAAACCCGGCAACCGCCTTGAGCAACGTCGACTTGCCGCAACCTGACGGCCCCAGGAGCACAAAACGGTCCGCCGGATCGATTTCAAAACTGACTTGATGCGTCGCCCGAACCACTCGTTGTGGCGTGCGATATTCGAGGCTGACATTGCCGACCGACAGCAGCGCCTGGGCGGTGTCGTTCGGTTTGCTGACCGTGTGGCCTTGCAAAGGGGCGTTCATGGCAATCAGCTCCCTTGCAGTGGTTTGGCGTCCTGGAAGAAGTAGTCCTTCCACGAATCCGGTTTGTTTTTGATCGCGCCGACGCGGTAGAGGAATTCGGCCAACGGGTAAGTATTTTTCGGCGTGACGCTGAACTCGAATTGCGGGTTGTCGATGATTTTCAACAAGTCGGCGCGGTCGATTTTCGCCTTGGTGACACGGATGTAAGTGTCGGCGGCGGCGCCTTTGTCTTTCTGAGCGAACTCGGCCGCTTCAGTCAGCGCTTCGACGAAGGCTTTATATGTTTTCGGGTTTTCATCGCGGAATTTTTCGGTGGCAAACAGCACGGTCGGCGAGTTCGGGCCGAGGACGTCATAGGAATTCAAGACCACGTGCACATTAGGATTGGCCAGTTCCTGGTCCTGGAACGGCGGATTGGAAAAGTGCCCGGACAACTCGGTGCCTCCAGCAACCAATGCAGCTGTGGCATCCGGGTGCGGAACCGCAATGGTGTACTTGTCGAGACGATTGAATTCCTTGTCCCCCCACTGTTTGGCCGCCGCGTATTGCAAGAAACGCGACTGCACCGAGACGCCCACCGCCGGCACCGCAATGCGATCCTTTTCGGTGAAGTCAGCGATGGTCTTGACCTTGGGATTGTTGCTCACCAGGTAGTACGGAAAGTTGCCCAGGGAAGCCACGGCCTTGACGTTCTGCTTGCCGTGGGTGCGGTCCCAAATCGTCAGCAGCGGTCCGACGCCGGCACCGGCGATATCAATGGAACCGGAGAGCAACGCATCGTTGACCGCTGCGCCACCGGACAACTGAGTCCAGTCGACCTTGATGTCGATGCCTTCCTGCTTGCCGTACTTCTCGATCAGGTTCTGATCGCGCACCACGTTGAGCAACAAATAGACAATACCGAACTGCTCGGCAATGCGGATTTCACCTTCAGCATGGGCCACGGTCGGCGCCACCAGGCTGCCGGCGATCAGGCTGAAACCCAAACCGATGGCAGCTGCCAGCGGTGCGAATGGAAGACGTTTGGACATGATCGATCTCCGACGGAATCAGTAAGGCGCGTCGCCCTGGATGGTGGTTCGATACAACTTGCGGCGCAGATGACTTGGGCATCCGGCGGCAAGGTGGATCAGCGAGCGGTTGTCCCAGAACACCAGGTCGTGGGCCTGCCATTGGTGGCGATAAATGTTTTGCGGCAGCACGCTGTGGGCATAGAGCTCGGCGAGCAGTTGCTTGCTCTCGTCTTCCGGCAAACCGACGATGCGGGTAGTGAAACCCTCGCTGACGAACAACGCCTTGCGACCGTTTTCCGGGTGCGTACGGACGATCGGATGGATGACTTCGGCGACCTGAGCCAATTGCTCCGGCGTCAGCGTCGGACGCCAGTTGCCTTCGAATTTGGTCTCGCTGTAGCGCGCCGTATATGAGTGCGCAGCCGAGCGACCTTCGACAGCCTTGCGCAGCGCCTCGGGCAGGTTGTCCCAGGCTTTATGCATGTCGGCGAACAGCGTGTCGCCACCTTCGGATGGCAGCTCCTGGGCGTGCAGCATCGAGCCCAGGCTGGGCAGTTCTTTATAGGAAAGGTCGGAGTGCCAGAACTTGCCGGCGTCACCGAGGCCGATGGATTGGCCGTTTTCGATGATGTTGGAAACGATGAGGATTTCCGGATGCCCGGCCAGCAGGAATTGCTTGAGCACATGGATCTGCAACACGCCGAATCGGCGACTGAAGGCGATCTGCTGCTCGGGGGTAATGCGCTGGTCGCGGAACACCACGACGTGATGGTCAAGGTGCGCGCGGTGGATGCGGGCGAAGTCCTGATCGTTGATCGGTCGGGACAGATCGAGGCCGATGATCTCGGCACCGACGGCGCCGCTGAACGGGCGGATGTCGAAGGTTTGTGGCGCGATTGCGGGTGACGCAGAGACGGCTGACATAAAAATCACTCCCACGCACGGCACGCTCATGGGCGCGCACGTCGATCAAGAAACTCACGGAGGTCCCGTGTTGGTTCGTGTCGTGCGGCGCGCCGATTGGTCGGCAGGTACGCAGGAAAGTGACTTTATAGATATAAGAACTGAAATTTAAATACCGTTAGCGAATAACGATATGGCTTTTGGGTTGTGCCGCTCTTGAGGCCGCCATCGCGGGCAAGCCCGCCCCCACATTGGATTTGTGTCGATCACATAACCAATGTGGGAGCGGGCTTGCTCGCGAAGAGGCCCTAAGCCGCAAAGAAGATTTACCGCTCGTGCAACGCCTCTGCCCGCGCCCGAATGATCGGTTTGAGCAGGTAGCTCAGAATAGTTTTCTTGCCAGTGATGATATCCACCGAAGCCACCATCCCCGGAATGATCAGCAACGGTTTCTCATCTGTCCCCAGGTGGCTGCGCTCCGTGCGCAGCTTGATGATGTAGTACGTGGTCTTCTTGTCTTCATCGGTGATGGTGTCGGCACCGATCTGCTCCAGCTTGGCCTTGAGCCCACCATAAATGGTGTAGTCGTACGCCGTGAATTTCACCGTCGCTTCTTGCCCCGGATGCAGGAACGCAATGTCCTGCGGACGAATCTTCGCCTCCACCAGCAAGGTGTCGTCCAGCGGCACGATTTCCACCAGATCACTGCCCGGCTGGATCACACCGCCGATGGTGTTCACCAGCAACTTGTTGACGATGCCCCGTACCGGCGAAGTGACCAGCGTCCGGCTGACACGGTCTTCCAACGCTTTGCCGGTGGCCTGGGCCTTGTTCAGGTCCGTGCGCGCTTCGTTGAGTTGCGTCAGCGCCTCGCTGCGGAACTTGCCGCGCGTCTCGTCGATCTTGCGCTGCACTTCCTTGATCGCCGATTCGGCGCGAGGGATCGCCAGCGTCGTGGCGTCCAGCTGGCCACGGGTTTCGACCTCGGCGCGCTTGAGCCGCAGCACTTCAACCGGCGACACCGCGCCCTGAGCCACCAGCGGCTCGGACATGGCGATTTCCTGACGTTGTAACGACAGTCCGTTGCGGTACTGCGACTGCTTGGAAGTAAATTCGCGCAGCTCCTGCTGACGCTGGATCAACTGCTCCTGCAACCCTCCGATTTCATCGTGCAGTTGCTGGCGGCGGCTGATGTACAGCGACTCCTCGCTGGCAGCCTGGCCAGGAACAGCCTTGAGCACATCGGCGGGGAAATTCAACGGACGATCATCGACTTCAGCGCTCAGCCGCTCCACGCGCAGCAGCATCGACAGTCGATCGGCTTCGGTTTCGCCCACGTTGGAGGCGAAACGGGTGTCGTCCAGGCGAATCAACGGTGCGCCCGCTTCGACGATCTGCCCTTCGGTGACGAACAGCTCGGAGACGATACCGCCTTCGAGGTTCTGGATTTTCTGGATCTTCGACGACGGAATAGCCTTGCCGTCGCCCTTGGTGACTTCGTCGATCACCGCGTAGTTGGCCCAGAGCATCAGGAACACGAAGAAACCGATGATCGCCCAGATCGTCAGCCGCACCACACGTGGGGCGTCTTCGATCAGCGCTTTATTGACCTCGGGCAGTGGCTGGCCATGCAGCGACTCGGAGCCTTTGAAGTAACGGCGAATGGAGTTCTTGACCCCGGACTTAAGCAACACTGATCTGCCCCTTTTTCAACGCTTCCATCACGGCGGCTTTCGGGCCATCGGCGAGAATCTGTCCACGGTCGATAACGATCAAGCGATCCACCAGCGACAACAGCGACGCCCGGTGCGTGACCAGCACCACGGTTTTGCTCTCGACGACGGCGGCGAGACGTTGTTTGAGACGCTCTTCACCGGTGTTATCCATGGCGCTGGTGGGTTCATCGAGCAGCAGGATCGGCGGGTTGAGCAGCAACGCCCGGGCCAGGGCGACGTTCTGGCGCTGACCGCCGGACAGGTTCTGCCCGCGCTCACCGACTTGCAGCTCATAGCCTTGCGGGTGCAGACGGGCGAACTCGTGTACTCCGGCCAGCTCGGCCGCTTGCAGGACCATTTCGTCTTCGACATAGCGCGCGCCTGACACCAGGTTGTCGCGCAACGTGCCGGCCAGCAACTGGATGTCCTGCGCCACATAACCGATGTTGTAGCGCAATTCACTGACATCGATCTGGCGAATATCGACGCCATCCACCAACAGTGCGCCGTCGTCCGGTTGATAGAGACCGACCAGCAGTTTGGCCAGCGAGCTTTTGCCCGAGCCGCTGCGACCGATGATGCCGATCTTCTCGCCAGGCTTGATGATCAGGTTGATGTTTTTCAGCGCCGCGTTTTGCTGATTCGGGTAGGTGAAGTTCAGCTGCCGGCATTCGATAGCGCCTTGCAGCACCTTGCGGCTCAACGGACGTTCATCGAAATTGCGCTCTTGCGGCAACTCCATCATTTGATCGACCGAGGTCATGGTCACCCGCGCTTGCTGGTAGCGGGTCAACAGGCCCGACAACGAAGCCAGCGGGCTGAGCGCGCGGCCACTGAGCATATAACAGGCGATCAAACCGCCCATGCTCAGGTGCCCGTCGATGATCTGGTACACGCCGAATACGATCATGATCACGCCAGCCAATTGCTGGATCAGCAAGGTGATGTTCATCGCCAGGCCGGAAAGCATTTTCACCCGCAGTTCGAGGCGGCTGAGGGTGCCGATAGTTTGTTCCCACTGGTACTGACGTTCGCTTTCAGCGTTGTTGACCTTCACCGCGTCGAGGCCGGCGAGGGTTTCGATCAGGCTCGATTGACGCTCGGCGCCCAGGGCCATGGTTCGTTCCATGGTCGCCACCAACGGCTTCTGCAAGGCATAACCGATCAGCAACGCAATCGGGAACGCCAGCACTGGGATCCACACAAGGTGACCGCCGAGGATCGCGATGACCAAAAAGATCAGCAGCGTAAACGGCAGGTCGATCAGGCTGGTCAGGGTCAGCGAGGCGAGGAAGTCGCGCAGGCTCTGAAACTCATGGATGTTCTGGGCAAAGCTGCCGACCCGGGCCGGGCGATACTTCATGGCCATGCCGACAATGCGCTCGAACAACGTGGCCGAGATGATCAGGTCGGTTTTCTTGCCGGCCAGATCCAGGCACAAGCTGCGCAGGCTTTTGAGGATCAGGTCGAACAGGTAGGCGCCCGTGATGCCGATGGCCAGCACCCAGAGAGTCGATTCGGCCTGGTTCGGCACAACGCGGTCGTAGACGTTCATCACGAACAGCGGCGCGGCCATGGCGATGATGTTGATCAGGAAACTGGCGGCAATGGCATCGGCGTACAGCCAGCGCGATCGCTTGAGGGTGTCGCGGAACCACGAGCGCGCACGCGGGATCAGCGTGCCGTGATTGACGTCGAATTTGTGTTGGGGCTGGGCGAAGAACACTTTGCCGATGTAGTCGTCGGCCAACAGTTCGCGACTGACCACGCTTTCACCGCCGTCGCTTTCGCTGAGCAATACGCGGGCCTGATCCTCACCTTGCCAACCGAGCAGGACGGCACTTCGACCGTCCTTGAGCAGCAGCAGTGCCGGCATGGCAATCGTTGGGATCTGCTCAAGCTTGCGTTGCAGCACCCGCCCTTGCAGGCCGGCGCGGGCTGCCGCGCGGGGCAGCAGTTCCACGCTCAGGCGTTGCTTGGGTAATGGCAAGCCGGTGGTCAACATCGCGGCGCTGGCTGGCTTCTGATGCAACGTGCACAGGGCCAGCAAACCATCCAGTAACGGATCGTCGTGCAGCGCGCGTGGATCATGAATGAGTTGAACTCGACTGACTTCTGATTCCACGCTCGGCACTCTTGGCAAACAGTTGAATAAGGAAGACTCAATTCATCCCGGGTAGCAGGACCCTGGGCTTCACATCGTTCTGCACAACGGATGCCAACGGTGCGACCACTCCCTGGCTTTTGAGTAACTCGCCCATGGTCGCCTTGATTCGATATTGAGTAAATAACTGAATGTTCTTGATCTCCGCCAGGCGACGGGAAGCGGTGAACAGTTCGTTTTCACTGTCGAGCAAGTCGAGCAAAGTGCGTTCGCCCAGGCTGAACTGCCGCTGATACGCAGTGCGCACACTGGTGCTGTGATCAACATATTGCTGGGCGATCGGCACTTGGGCGTTGGCATTGTTCAGCGCATTCCAGGCCAGGCCCAACTCTTCATTTAATACGCGCAGGGCATTATTGCGGATATCCAGGGCCTGGTTCGACAGGTAGGACTTGGACTCCAGATCAGCCTTGTTACTGCCACCGGCATACAGGTTAAAGCGCATGCGCAGCATGGCTTGCCATTCGTTGGTGTGACCGTTCTGCCCGTCGAGATCGTTGTCGGCGGTGCGACCCAGTTCGGCATCGAAGCGCGGGTAGAAGGACGATTTGGCGGTGTCGTATTGCTTTTCGGCAGCGGCGATATCGGACTCGGCGGAACGCAGGATCGGGCTGTTTTCCAGCATCTGCGCGCGGGCTTCATTCAAGTTGGCCGGCAACAGCGCGAGGAATTCGGCTGGGCGCTCCAGTTGATCGGGCATCTGGCCCACAGCACTGAGAAAGTTGGTCTCGGCATCCGCCAGGTTGGTCTGTTCGGTGATCAAGTTGTTGCGGGCCTGGGCCATGCGCGCTTCTGCCTGATCGAGGTCGGCGCCGCTGCCCACGCCACGCTGGGTGCGTAACTTGATCTGGTCAAAAATCCGCTCGTGACTCTTCAAGTTGTCGGTGGCCAGACGAACGAACTCGCGACGGGTCAGGACATCGAGATAGACCTGTGCAACGGTCAGTGCAGTGCGTTCCGAGGTGCCCAATAAAGAATAAGCCCGGGAGTTAACGGTGGCTTGTTGACGCCCCACTTCACTGGACGTCGCAAAACCGTCAAAAACCATTTGCGACAACCGCAAACTTGACTCGCCTCGGTTCAAAGTTTCCCAGTGATTATTATTGCCGGCAGACCGCGTATTGACGTTGTCCGCTCCCTCGCGACCATAACCGCCCAGCAGATCGACCCGTGGCAGGTATCCACCTTTTGCTGCCTTTAATTGATAATCCGCCGCCAATCGACTGTTAACACCTGCCTGAATTTCGGGATGGACGTCCAACGCCTGTTGCATGGCCTCCGGAAGTGACTGCGCCTGAACAAAACCGGCGGTTATGGCGAAAGGTAAAGCCTTGAGCAGCTGCAAACGCATGGTTGGAATTTCCCGGAATTACTTGTCTTGAATCACTGCAGAACGTGCCGCTGCATCGGATGATTGTCATCGTGATTACCGTATGTCGGAAATGTTGAACTTGTAACCGAGCTGCCTTCTGCGGGGCAGATAGCCACTTCAATATCAATGTGACATTACGGGAGCGAGTGTTTAGGATGAGAAGTGCAAGGTCAATACTTTGGCATATAGTTAATAGCGAAAAAGCATAGCCAAATGTTTGACGACCAAACGCGTCAACGTTACGCCTCGAATATTTTGAAAGTACGTCCAGACAGTTTTGGCGAGTGCGCCATCAGGTCCATGGAAGTCAACTGAACGTGACACCCGGAGAGTCTTCAATGAGCAGTGTTGTTGCCATCGTCAAAAGCATTGTTGGTCAGGTTTTCGCGGTGTCCCCAGAAGGCGTTCGTCGCGTACTCGTTGAAGGCGACCGGTTGTTTGTCGGCGATCAGGTAGACACTGGCGCGGCAGGCGCCGTGACGCTCGAACTGGCTGATGGCCGAACCCTGGACCTGGGCCGCGACACTCAGTGGAGCGCCAGCAGCCCGGACTCCAGCGCTGACCTGGCACAAGCCACAGCGCAGGCCGCACCCTCCGTTGAAGAATTGCAGCAAGCCATCGCGGCGGGCGCCGACCCGACTACCGACCTCGAAGCCACAGCAGCGGGCCCAGCGGCCGCCGGCACGGGCGGTGCAGTCGGTGGTGGCCACAGTTTTGTGATGCTGGATGCAACCGCTGGCCGGGTGGACCCGACCATTGGTTTCCCGACTGCGGGCCTCAACGCCGCGGCACAGGCGGCACAGAACACCACTGGCGGGCAAACGGCCAACGCCAACGCGGCGCGTGAGTCGACCTTGAGTCTGAGCGCCACGCCAACCATCACCGAGGCTGGCGGCGTACTTGTCTACACCGCGACCCTGAGCCAGGCGCCGCTGACTGACCTGAGCATCACCCTGTCCAATGGCTCGGTGATCGTGATCCAGGCCGGCCAGTTGACCGGCACCGTCAACGTCCCGCTCGCGCCAAACGACACTGTTTATAACGACGCCACCCAAATCGACGTGACCGTCACCGGCACCACGGGCGGCAATGGCATCGTAGTGACTGCGCCGACGACTCCGGCCGTAACCCAGGTTACCGACACCGTCGATACCACCACGGTCACCCTGAGCGCAGGCGCCAGCGTCACCGAAGGCGGCCAGATCACTTACACCGCGACGTTGACCAATCCGGCGCAGACGCCGGTGACTGTCACCCTCTCCAACGGTTCGACCATTACCATCGAAGCCGGCAAAACCACCGGCTCCGTGAACGTCGACACCCCGGCCAATGACGTTTATCAAAACGGCAGTGCCGTCAGCACCACGATCACCGGCGCTACCGGTGGCAACTTCGAGAACCTGGTGCCGAGCACTACGCCGGCGGTCACCACCATCACCGACTCAAAGGACGACACCGGCCTGAGCCTGTCGGCGTCCACCGAAGTGGCCGAGGGCGGTTCGATTGTTTACACCGCGAGCCTGACCAACCCGGCTGGCACGCCAGTCACCGTGACGCTGAGCAATGGCGCGGTGATCACCATCGCTGCCGGCGCCACCACCGGCAGCGTGAGCGTCCCGGCGCCGGCCGATGACGTCTATAAAGATGCCGGCAAGGTGGAAGTCAGCATCAAGGATGCCAGCGGCGGTAATTTTGAAAACCTGGTCACCAGCCCGGCAGCAGCCGTGACCGACGTCACCGACACGATCAACAGCTCGACCGTCAGCCTGACCGCGACATCCTCGGTCGCCGAAGGTGGCACCGTGGTGTACACCGCGTCCGTCACGGCGCCGGTGACCGATTCGCCAGTGGTGGTGACCTTGTCCAACGGCCAGACCATCACCATCCCGGTTGGCGCCAGCAGTGCCAGCGTCAATTTCGTTGCGCCAAACGATGCGTTGGCCGGTGGCGGTTCCCTGAGCGTCAAGATTGATGATGCCAAGGGCGGTAATTACGAGAAGCTGGACGTTGACGGCAAGTCGGCCACTACCTCCGTCACCGACACCCAAGACACCACCACCGTCAGCCTGAGCGCGACCGACTCCGTGGCCGAAGGCGGTTCCATCGTCTACACCGCGAGCCTGAGTAACGCCGCCGGCACGCCAGTGACCGTGACGCTGAGCAACGGCGCCGTGATCAACATCGCCGCTGGCGCAACGACGGGCTCCGTGACCGTAAAAGCCCCAGTCGATGACGTCTATAAAGACGCCGGTAAAGTCGAAGCGACCATCAAGGATGCCAGCGGTGGCAACTTTGAAAATCTGGTGCCGAGCACTGTTCCGGCTGTAACCGACGTCACCGACACGATCAACACCTCGACCGTCAGCCTGACCGCAACATCCTCGGTCGCCGAAGGCGGTACCGTGGTGTACACCGCGTCCGTCACTGCGCCGGTCACCGATTCGCCAGTGGTGGTGACCCTGTCCAACGGCCAGACCATCACCATCCCGGTTGGCGCCAGCAGTGCCAGCGTCAATTTCGTTGCGCCAAACGATGCGTTGGCCGGTGGCGGTTCCCTGAGCGTCAAGATTGATGATGCCAAGGGCGGTAATTACGAGAAGCTGGACGTTGACGGCAAGTCGGCCACTACCTCCGTCACCGACACCCAAGACACCACCACCGTCAGCCTGAGCGCGACCGACTCCGTGGCCGAAGGCGGTTCCATCGTCTACACCGCGAGCCTGAGTAACGCCGCCGGCACGCCAGTGACCGTGACGCTGAGCAACGGCGCCGTGATCAACATCGCCGCTGGCGCAACGACGGGCTCCGTGACCGTAAAAGCCCCAGTCGATGACGTCTATAAAGACGCCGGTAAAGTCGAAGCGACCATCAAGGATGCCAGCGGTGGCAACTTTGAAAATCTGGTGCCGAGCACTGTTCCGGCTGTAACCGACGTCACCGACACGATCAACACCTCGACCGTCAGCCTGACCGCAACATCCTCGGTCGCCGAAGGCGGCACCGTGGTGTACACCGCGTCCGTCACCGCGCCGGTCACCGATTCGCCAGTGGTGGTGACCCTGTCCAACGGCCAGACCATCACCATTCCGGTGGGTGCCAGCAGTGCCAGCGTCAATTTCGTTGCGCCGAACGATGCCCTCGCTGGAGGCGGCTCCCTAAGCGTCAAGATCGATGAAGCCAAGGGCGGTAATTACGAGAAGCTGGACGTCGACGGCAAGTCGGCCACTACCTCGGTCACCGACACCCAAGACACCACCACCGTCAGCCTGAGCGCGACCGACTCCGTGGCCGAAGGCGGTTCCATCGTCTACACCGCGAACCTGACCAACGCCGCTGGCACCCCGGTGACCGTCACCCTGAGCAACGGCGCGGTAATCAACATCGCCGCTGGCGCGACGACGGGCTCCGTCACCGTTAAAGCCCCGGCCGATGACGTCTACAAAGACGCCGGCAAGGTCGAAGCGACCATCAAGGATGCCACCGGTGGCAACTTTGAAAACCTGGTAAAGGACCCGGCTGCCGCTGTAACCAGCGTTACCGACACCCTCGACACCTCGACCGTCACCTTGACCGCCACCAGCAGCGTGGCCGAGGGCGGCACTGTGGTTTACACCGCCTCGGTGGGCGCACCCGTCACGGGTTCGCCGGTCATCGTGACTCTGGCCAACGGTCAGACCATTACCATCGACATTGGCAAAAGCAGCGGCACGGTCAATGCCGTTGTTTCCAACGACGTGCTCAGCGGTCACGCACCACTGACCAACTCGATCACCAACGTCAGCGGCGGCAACTACGAAAATCTGGTCGCCGATAAAACCCCGGTCAACACCAGTGTGACCGACACCGTCGACACCACCACCGTATCGCTGACCGCCACCGGCAACGTCAACGAGGGCGGAGCGATCACCTACACCGCGACCTTGAGCAACCCGGCCGGCACACCCGTCACAGTCACTTTGAGCAACGGCGCGACCATCACCATCGAGGCCGGTAAAACCACCGGCACGGTTAAAGTCGATGCGCCGAAGGACGACGTCTACAAAGACGCTGGCAAAGTTGAAGTCACCATCAAAGACACGTCCGGCGGCAACTTCGAGAACCTGGTGAAGAATCCGGCGCCGGCCGTGACCAACGTGGCCGACACCAACGACACCACACACCTGACCCTCAGCGCCGACAAATCGGTACTTGAAGGCTCGCACATCACCTACACCGCGACCCTGACCAACGCCGCGCAGACGCCGGTAACCGTGAAGTTGAGCAATGGCGAGACCATTACCATTGCCGCCGGCCAGACCAGCGGTTCGGTGACCATCGCGGCGCCGGGCGACGATGTCTACAAGGACGCCGGCAAGCTCACCGTGAAGATCACCGACGCCAGCGGTGGCAACTTCGAAAATCTCGACGTCAGCAAGACGTCGGTGACCACCGCTGTCAAAGACACGATCGACAGCACGTCCCTGTCCCTGTCGGCCAGCAACACCGTGAGCGAAGGTGGCCAGATCACCTACACCGCGACCCTGAGCAACCCGACGGACACGGCCATGACCGTGAAGCTGAGCAACGGCGCGGTAATCAACATCGCCGCCGGCGCCTCCAGCGGTTCGGTCAACTTCGCCGCCCCGGCGAATACTCCCTACGTGGATGGCGGCAAAGTCCAGGCAACGATTACCAGCCAGAGTGGCGGCAACTTCGAGAAAGTCGTCACCGATCATTCGCCAGCGGTCACCACCGTCACCGACTCTGCCGATACCACCGGCCTGAGCCTGAGCGCAACCGGTTCGGTCGCCGAGGGCGGTTCGATCGTCTATACCGCGACCCTGACCAATGCGGCCGGCAGCGCCATGACCGTGACGCTGAACAACGGCGCTGTAATCCACATCGCCAAAGGCGCCACCAGCGGTTCGGTGAACTACGCCGCGCCATCGGATGACGTCTACAAAGATGCCGGAAAGGTCGAAGCCAGCATCACCAAAACCACTGGTGGCAACTTCGAGAACCTGGTGGCCGACAAGACGCCAGCCGTCACCGACGTGACCGATACGATCAACAACAGCACCGTATCCCTGACCGCTACGGCCAGCACGGTCGAAGGCGGCGTGGTGGTTTACACCGCATCGGTCAACGCGCCCGTCACCGGCTCGCCGGTGGTTGTGACCTTGTCCAACGGCCAGACCATCACCATTCCGGTCGGTGCAAGCAGCGGCCATGTGAACTTCACCGCACCGAATGACGCCCTGGCTGGCGGCGGCTCCTTGAGCGTGAAGATCGACGGCACCACTGGCGGCAACTACGAAAATCTGGTGGCGAATCAAACCCCGGCGGTCACTTCGGTGGCCGATGTAAAAGACACCACCACCGTTAGCCTGACCGCCACCGATTCCGTGGCCGAAGGCGGTTCGATTGTCTACACCGCGAACCTGACCAACGCCGCTGGCACGCCAGTAACCGTAACGCTGAGCAACGGCGCGGTAATCAACATCGCTGCCGGCGCGACGACTGGCTCCGTGACCGTAAAAGCCCCAGCCGATGACGTCTACAAAGACGCCGGCAAGGTCGAAACGACCATCAAGGATGCCACCGGTGGCAACTTTGAAAACCTGGTGAAAGACCCGGCCGCCGCTGTAACCAGCGTTACCGACACCCTCGACACTTCGACCGTCAGCCTGACGGCGACGCCCACGGCTGCCGAAGGCGGTAACGTGGTGTACACCGCCTCCGTCAACGCGCCGGTCACTGGCAAAGACGTAATCGTCACGTTGGCCAATGGCGAAAAAATCACCATCGCGGTCGGTGAAAGCGCCGCTTCGATCACCGTCAAAGCACCGAACGATGCCTTGGTCGGCCACGAGCCGTTGACCAACTCCATCAAGGAAGTAACCGGCGGCAACTACGAGAATCTGGTCGCCGACAAGACTCCGACTTCAACCGCCATCAGCGACACTCCGGACACCACCAAAGTGACCATGACTGCCAGCGACTATGTGGTCGAAGGCGGCACCATCACTTACACCGTCAACCTCAGCAATGCCGCCGGCACTGACATGACGGTCAAACTGAGCAACGGCGAAAGCGTCGTGATAAAGGCTGGCGACAAGTCGGGTTCCATCACCATCCCGGCGCCGGCCGATGACGTCTACAAGGATGGCAGCAAGATCACCGTTGGCATCGCCAGCACTGACGGTGGCAACTTCGAGAAACTCGACGTCAGCAACACAACGCACACCACTACTGTCAACGACACAGTGGACACCACCACGCTGAAGCTCAGTTCCGATGTGAGCACTGTCGGCGAAGGTGGCCAGATCACCTACACCGCCACGTTGAGCAATCCGGCCGACACAGCGATGACCGTCACCCTGAACAACGGCCTGGTGATCAACATCAAGGCTGGCGAGTCCAGTGGTTCGGCGCTGTACACCGTGCCCAATGACGTCTACACCGGTGCTTCGCCGGTCAGGGCAGCGATTGCGGACAGCACTGGCGGCAACTTCGAAAAACTCGACACGGACCGCTCGGCTGTCGTTACCAAAGTGACCGACGTCGCCGACACCACCACGTTGAGCCTCACCGCCACCGACTCCGTGGCCGAAGGCGGTTCGATTGTCTACACCGCGAACCTGACCAACGCCGCTGGCACGCCAGTGACCGTGACCCTGAGCAACGGCGCGGTAATCAACATCGCTGCCGGCGCGACGACCGGCTCCGTGACCGTCAAGGCGCCAGCTGATGACGTCTACAAAGACGCCGGCAAGGTCGAAGCGACCATCAAGGAAGCGAGCGGCGGCAATTTCGAAAACCTGGTGAAAGACCCGTCTGCGGCGGTAACCAACGTAACCGACACCCTGGACACCTCGACCGTCAAACTCACTGCCACCGGCAGCGCGGCCGAAGGCGGCAACGTGGTGTACACCGCCTCCGTCACCGCGCCGGTGACTGGCAAAGACGTAATCGTCACGTTGGCTAATGGCGAAAAAATCACCATTGCGGTCGGTGAAAGCGCCGCTTCGATCACCGTCAAAGCACCGAACGATGCCTTGGTCGGCCACGAGCCGTTGACCAACTCCATCAAGGAAGTAACCGGCGGCAACTACGAGAACCTGGTCGCCGACAAAACTCCGGTCAGCACCACCGTGACCGATACGGTCGACACCACGACGCTGAGCCTGAGTGCGACCAATTCCGTGGCCGAAGGCGGTTCGATTGTCTACACCGCGAACCTGACCAATGCGGCCGGCACACCGGTGACCGTGACGCTGAGCAACGGCGCGGTGATCAACATCGCCGCTGGCGCGACGACCGGCTCCGTGACCGTCAAGGCGCCAGCTGATGACGTCTACAAAGACGCCGGCAAGGTCGAAGCGACCATCAAGGAAGCGAGCGGCGGCAATTTCGAAAACCTGGTGAAAGACCCGGCTGCTGCCGTGACCAACGTCACCGACACCCTCGACACCTCGACCGTCAAACTCACTGCCACCGGCAGCGCGGCCGAAGGCGGCGTCGTCACTTACACCGCCACCGTTGGTGCGCCTGTCACCGGTTCGCCCGTGACCGTGTCCTTGGCCAACGGCCAGACCATCACCATCGACATCGGCAAAACCACGGGCTTCATCACCACCCTGGCACCGAACGATGCGTTGACCGGTCATGCACCACTGACCAACTCGATCACCAACGTCAGCGGCGGCAACTACGAAAATCTGGTCGCCGACAAAACTCCGGTCAGCACCACCGTGACCGATACCATCGACACCACGACGGTCAGCCTGAGCGCTACCGGCTCGGTCGCTGAAGGTGGTTCGATTGTCTACACCGCGAACCTGACCAATGCCGCCGGCACTCCGGTGACCGTGACGTTGAGCAACGGCGCCGTGATCAACATTGAGGCGGGCAAAACCACCGGCTCCGTGACCGTTGATGCGCCTAAAGACGACCCCTACATCGACGCCGGCAAGGTCAGCGCCACAATCGCCACCGCCACGGGCGGCAACTTTGAGAACCTGGTTCCGAGCACCGTTGCCGCAGTGACCAACGTCACCGACACCCTCGACACCTCGACAGTGAAACTCACTGCCACCGGCAGCGCGGCCGAAGGCGGCGTCGTCACTTACACCGCCACCGTGGGTGCGCCTGTCACCGGTTCGCCAGTGACCGTGTCCTTGGCCAACGGCCAGACCATCACCATCGACATCGGCAAAACCACGGGTGTCATCACCACCCTGGCGCCGAACGATGCGTTGACCGGTCATGCACCACTGACCAACTCGATCACCAACGTCAGTGGCGGCAACTACGAAAACCTGGTCGCCGACAAATCTCCGGTCAGCACCAGCGTGACCGATACCATCGACACCACAACGGTCAGCCTGAGCGCTACCGGCTCGGTCGCTGAAGGTGGTTCGATTGTCTACACCGCGAACCTGACAAACGCCGCCGGCACGCCGGTGACCGTGACGTTGAGCAACGGCGCGGTGATCAACATCGCTGCCGGCGCGACGACCGGCTCGGTGACCTTCAAGGCGCCAGCCGATGACGTCTACAAAGACGCCGGCAAGGTCGAAACGACCATCAAGGAGGCCACGGGCGGTAACTTCGAGAACCTGGTCGCCGACAAAACCCCGGTCAGCACCACCGTGACCGATACCACCGACACCACGACGCTGAGCCTGAGTGCCACCGACTCCGTGGCCGAAGGCGGTTCGATTGTCTACACCGCGAACCTGACCAATGCGGCCGGCACCCCGGTCACTGTCACCCTAAGCAACGGCGCGGTGATCAACATCGCCGCTGGCGCGACGACCGGCTCCGTGACCGTCAAGGCGCCAGCCGATGACGTCTACAAAGACGCCGGCAAGGTCGAAACGACCATCAAGGAAGCGAGCGGCGGCAATTTCGAAAACCTGGTGAAAGACCCGGCTGCCGCAGTGACCAACGTCACCGACACCCTCGACACCTCGACCGTCAAACTCACTGCCACCGGCAGCGCGGCCGAAGGCGGCGTCGTCACTTACACCGCCACCGTCGGTGCACCCGTAACCGGTTCGCCAGTGACCGTGTCCTTGGCCAACGGCCAGACCATCACCATCGACATCGGCAAAACCACGGGCTTCGTCACCACCCTGGCGCCGAACGATGCGTTGACCGGTCACGCCCCACTGACCAACTCGATCACCAACGTCAGCGGCGGCAACTACGAAAACCTGGTCGCCGACAAAACTCCGGTCAGCACCACTGTGACCGATACCACCGACACCACCAACCTGTCGCTCAGCGCCAGCAACTCGGTGGCCGAGGGCGGCTCGATCATCTACACCGCGACCCTTACCAATGCCGCCGGGACGCCGGTGAGCGTGACGTTGAGCAACGGCGCCGTGATCCACATCGACGCGGGCAAAACCACCGGCACCGTGACCGTTGATGCGCCTAAAGACGACGCCTATATCGACGCCGGCAAGGTCAGCGCCACAATCGCCACCGCCACGGGTGGCAATTTTGAAAACCTGGTAAAAGACCCGGCTGCGGCAGTGACCAACGTCACCGACACCCTCGACAAGACCGAAGTCAGCATCACCGGCAGCACCTCGGTGATTGAAGGCCAGACCGCCAGCTACACCGTCAGCCTGACCAACCCGGCACAGACCGAAGTCACCCTGAAGATCACCTACAGCGGCACTGCGGCCGACGGTTCGGACTTCACCGGTGTTTACACCGTGAAGATTCCGGCCGGCGCCAGCACAGCGAATTTCAACGTCGCGACGCTGGACGACAGGATCACTGAAAGCACCGAAAACTTCGTGGTCAAGATCGACTCGGCCACCGGAGGCAACTTCGAGAACCTGGCGATCAGCGCGACCAATGGCAGCATCAGCACTGCAATCGTCGACAACGATGCGCCGCCGGTTCTCGACCTGGACGCCAATAATTCCAGCGGTGCCACCGGTGCCAATTACAACGTGACTTTCACCGAAGGCACCACGGGCCAAGGTGTGTCGATTGGCGACACCGATCTGAAAATCACCGACCCCGACAGCACCATGCTGACCGGCGCGACCATCGTGCTGACCAACCGTCAGCCGGGCGATGCGCTGAACCTGGGCAACAGCGTCAACGGCATCACCATCAATGCCAACAGCAAGGACGGCACCGTCACGCTGACGTTGTCCGGCAACGCGACGCTGGCCGACTACATGCAGCAGATCAAAAACATCAGCTTCACCAACAGCAGTGAAGACCCGAGCACCGTGCCGCGGATCATCACCGTGACGGTGACCGATGGCAGCAACTACTCCAACACCGCGACCACCACCGTCAACGTGGTGGCGGTGAACGATGCGCCGACCGCCGCACCGGTCAACGTCACCGGGACCGAAGACACACCGCTGATCCTCAACTGGTCGACCTTCGGCGTCAGTGACGTCGACAGTCCCGCTGCCAGCCTCGGCGTGAAAATCACCGGCCTGCCGGGCGAAGGCAAGTTGCAGTACCTGAATGGTTCGACCTGGACCGATGTCACGAACAACCAGACCTTGACCAAGGCGGACATCGACGCGGGTAAAGTGCGCTTCCTGCCGGATGCCAACGAATCCGGTGCAAATGGTTACGGCGGCACGGGCATGGGCAACAATCTGGCGGACTATGCGCAGATCAAGTTCCAGCCAACCGACGGCTCGGCGCTGGGCAACACTGGCACGATCAAAATCGACATCACCCCTGTGGCCGACGCGCCATCGCTGAGCGTTGCGGACAACAGCGTAAAATCCACCGGGTTGATCAAAGAGGTCTGGACTGGCCTGTCGGGTCTCGGCACCGATGGCAGCGGCGCGTCTTCGAGCACGCTGAAAAGTGTCATCGACGGCGCGGGCACACCTAACTCCAGCAGCACCGTCAGCAACGTGCAATCGAATGGCGACGTGGCCGTTGGCACCGCCTCGAAAACCTCCGGCCTGATCTACCTCGAAGCAGGCAAGACTTACACCTTTACCGGCACCGGCGATGACAGCCTGCTGGTGACCATCGGCGGCAAAAACGTGGCGGCCATCACATGGGGCGCGGGCGGCAACCTGAACGGCTCGTTCACCCCGACCACCAGCGGTTACTACACGCTGGACATCTACCACCACAACCAGAGCGGCCCGGGCAACTATGACGTCAACCTGTCGGTCAACGGCGGCGCGGCAGTCGACCTGAGCAGTGCCGGCGTGCCGCTGTACACCGGCGTGGCGGATCTGGCGGCTTCCGGCGTGACCGTCTCCGACCTGCACGGCACCAACGGTGAGGGTTACTACGACGGCTACAAACTCAACACCGGCGCCGAAGGCACCAGCGTTCACCTGACCGCGATCAAGACGGCCCTGACCGACACAGACGGTTCCGAAAGCCTGAGCGTGAAGATCGGCGGCATCCCGGCGGGTGCGGTTCTCACCGATGGCGCGGGCCACACGTTCACCGCGACGGCGACCTCCGGCGAAGCCAACGTCACCGGCTGGAACCTGGGCACCCTGACCGTGACCCCGCCGTCGTACTACAACGGCCAGTTCAATCTGACGGTGACCTCGACCTCCACCGAGGCCCTGGGCGGTTCGGCGCTGAGCACGGCGACGATCCCGGTCACAGTCTACCCGTCGGTCTACAACGCGATTACCGCCACCGCCGCCAACGACACCGTCACCGGCACTGACGGCAACGACATCATCGTCGCCGACATCGGCGGGCTGACCGTGGTGCCGGGCACCAACTACAACATCGCGTTCATGGTCGACAGTTCGGGCAGCATGAGTTCGTCGTCGATCAGCGCCGCCAAAGACTCGCTTACCTCGGTGTTCAACACGCTCAAGCAAAGCATGGGCGGCAACTCGGGCACGGTGAACATTTTCCTGGTGGACTTCGATACCCAAGTCAACAAATCGGTATCGGTCAACCTCAACGATCCGAATGCGCTGAACCTGCTCAAGTCGGTGCTGGACTCGATGTCGTCCGGCGGCGGTACCAACTACGAGGACGTGTTCAAGACCACGGCCAACTGGTTCCAGAGTGCCGACGCGGTGGCCAACACCGGGGCCAAGAACCTGACCTACTTCATCACCGATGGCCAGCCGACCTATTACCAGAGCGGCGAGCAGACCAACCCGACGCTGTACGGCAACGTGAAGCTCGATGACGTGGTGAAAACCAGCAATTACAAGCCGGGCGATGCGTTCTCCACGTACATCGACAGCACGCACATTCTGAACATCAACAGTTCGGGCACCGTGACGCTGCAAACCTACAATTCGTGGTGGGGCTGGAGCTCCAGCAACCTGGGCACCGTTCACGCTCAAGGCGACGGTACCTACGAGCTGTCCAGCCTGGCGGGCAGCGGCAACAGCTCCGGTTCGAATACCACCGACAATGCCAACAGCAGTTTCGCACTGCTGGGCAACCTGTCGAATGTCGAGGCCATCGGCCTGAACAAGGACGTCAGCCTCTCCGACCTGAAACCGTACGACACTGACAAGACGCCGCAAACCAACATCGATCCAAAAGACCTGGCCAACTCGATCATCGGCCACACCGAAGCGACGATGCCGGGCAACGACACTGTCAGCGGTGGCGATGGCAACGACATCCTGTTCGGCGACCTGGTGAGCTTCAACGGCATTTCCGGCGAGGGTTACCAGGCGATGCAGGCGTTCGTCGCGCAGCAGACCGGCGTCGACGTCAGCAAAGTCACCACCAGCAACGTGCACCAGTTCATCACCGAGCACTACACCGCGTTCGATGTGTCCGGCGCCCATGACGGCAATGACACGCTGTTGGGCGGTGCGGGCAATGACATTCTCTTCGGCTCGGGCGGTAACGACGTGCTCGACGGCGGCAAAGGCAATGACATTTTGCTCGGCGGCACGGGCAACGATTCGCTGATGGGTGGTCAGGGTAACGACATCCTGATTGGCGGTTCGGGCGCTGACACCTTCGTCTGGAAGGCTGGCGACACCGGGAACGACGTGATCAAGGACTTCAAGGCCAGCGAAGGTGACCGCATCGACCTGCGCGACTTGCTGCAAGGCGAAAGCGGCAGCACCATCGATAACTTCCTGAAGATCACCACGGTGGATGGCGTTTCGTCGTTGCAAGTCAGTTCCAGCGGCAAATTCAACTCGGGCGATGCGGCAGCCGCGACGCCGGATGTGACGATCAAACTGGACGGCAACAACTGGTCCAGTGCGAATATCCACTCGCTGATTGCCGGCAGCGACCCGACCATCAAAGTCGATCACAACAACAGCTGATCCAACGAAAAACGGCCGCCCTTATGGGGCGGCCGTCACGTTTGCGCCTATCCCCCGGGTGACGATTTCGTCGCCGCACCGCATACTCGCGTTCCAGTTGGCCTATGCTGCTGACAGCATGACGCTGGTCCATTTCTGAGGGATGCTCAATGTTCTACGTGCAACGCGATGCGCAGGGTCAGTTAGTGCGCGTGGAAGCCGCGGCCTACGCCGAGGCCACGGAAACGCTGCCGGCTGATAATCACGAGATTCAGGCCTGGTACGCCAACGAGGTGGTGGAATCGAGCCTCAAACAGCTCAAGCAGAGCGACCTGGAGATGATCCGGGTACTCGACGACTTGATCCAGGTGCTGACCAGCAAAGGCGTGATCCGCGTCACCGACCTGCCGGCCGCCGCCCAGGCCAAGCTTATGGACCGGACCCAGGCCCGTGAGGCGTTGGGTGGGTTGAGTCATTTGATTGATGATGAAGAGACTGGGTTGATCTAACTCTACACACTGATCGTTCCCACGCTCTGCGTGGGAATGCCTCCAGGGACGCTCCGCGTTCCGGCCTCGCCGCCTGCATTGCGCCTGGCAACGATGTGACGCAGAGCGTCACGGGCTGCATTCCCACGCAGAGCGTGGGAATGATCATAAAAATTTACTGCCAAGGCTTCGGCTCACCAAACAGCTGCCCCTGAACCCCATACAGTCCCATCTCCCGAATCACCAACAACTCCCCTTCGGTCTCTACCCGCTCGGCAATCAACGGCAGATCAATGCTGTGCGCCGCCCGCTGAATCGCCTCGATGAACAAGCGCTTGTCACTCTCCTGATCAATCGCGCGGATGTAACTGCCATCGATTTTCAAGTACGCCAGGCCCAGTCGAGCCAGGTTGCCAATCATGCTGAAGCGCCCGCCAAAACGTTGCAGGCTCAATGAGAACCCAAGCTCACGCAGACGCCGCGTCAGATCTTCCAGCATTGCTTGCTCAGGCAGTTGTTCCTCGCCGATTTCCAGGGTCAGTCGCGGGCCGAGATCGGAGTGAATACGCAAAATCTCGAAGATTTTGCTCAACGCCTGCGGGTCGGCCAACGTCGCCGAAGACAAGTTCAGCGCCAGAGACTGTTCATGCTCGGCCATTTGCTCGAGCACCAGCTCCAACATCAGCCGATCCAGCCGCGCGGTCCAGCCAAACCGCTCCAGCCACGGCAGGAAGCGTCCAGCGGGAATGGCCTGGCCCTCGGCGTCGATCAACCGCGACAACACCTTGTAATGCAGCACCAGTTGCGTGTCCTGACTGGCCACCACCGGCTGGAAATACAATTGGAAGCGATGATGATTCAACGCCTGATCCAGCAAGGTGTGCCAGGCGTGATGGTCATCACCGACACTGGCCGAAGCACTGTGATCAAGGCACGCCCAGCTCTGCTCACCTTGCCCTTCGGCCTGGGCCAATGCCTGATCGCCCAGGCTCAACACGGCTTGCGGCGAGTCGCCGTGAACAAACGGTGCGAGCCCGATCGAGGCCACTGAAGCCACGTCGGTGGCGCCTGTCGCATGCAGGCTCGCCAAGGCGCTGTCGAGGTTCTGCGCCAGTTGCAGCGCTTCTTCACGCACCAGCCCTGGCGCCAACACGGCAAATTCGCCACCACGGATCCGCGTGACGAGGTTCTGCGTTTCAGGGTACTTGGCGCACTCACGGGACAGTTGCTCGCCCACCGCTTGCAACAATTGATCTGTGCGCTGACCACCCAGCCGCTGGTTCAAACCCGCCAGGTCCTTGACTCGCAACAGCAGCAGATAACCGGAACTTGCCTGTTCCGGGTTGCTGACCCGGGCATTCAATTGCATCTCGAAATAACGCCGGTTGGCCAGGCCCGTGAGGTTGTCCTGATAGGACTCGACACGCAGTTTTTCACTACGTTCGGCCTGTTCCTGGAACAGCGCCTTGAGCTTCTCGACCATCTGATTCATGGCTTGCACCACACGTCGCAACTCAGGCGTGCGTGGCAGCTCCGGCAGACTGAGGAATTCTCGGCGAGCGATGGCGTGGGATTGCTTGACCATGTAATCCAGCGGCTTGAGTTGTCGACGCAACAGCAACGCACCCAACACCGCACTCACAGCGCCGCAAATCAGCAACCAGCCGAGGCTGCCCAACGCGCTCTGCCATAGTTTGGCCAACGCGAACATCGGGTGGCTGACCACCTCGACCCGCGCCGCCTGTTCCCAACCGCGGCTGACAATCGCATCGCCACCGGCCGGTTCCAGGCCGATCATTTTGACGAACCAGTCCGGCACATTGTTGACCGCCGGAATGCCGCTGCGCTCGACGATGGTTTTGTCGTTGGACAAATCGACCACACGGATGCTCGCGTAATAGCCGCTGTCGAAGATCGAACTGACCAACAACTCGACCATCGCCGGGTCATCGATATTCGGCGTAAGGGACAGCGCCAACGCCGTCGCGGCGTCCTGGGCGTGAGAGCGCAACTGGTTGACGTACTGGGTACGCGAGCTTTCCAGGCTGACCACGAAGCTGCCGGTGAAGGCGACCACCAGGAACAGACAGATAGCGATCAACAGCTGTTTGAACAAAGACATCTGAGCGCGTGCTCCTAGTTAGTCGTCTCGACCGGGAAACCTTCGGCCTGCATTTTCTTCAGTACGTCCTGCCAACGAGACAGGCGTTTGGTATCACCGACCTTTTTGTTGCCCTTGGCACCCGGCAGCCACAATCCTTCGGCATTGAAAGAGTAGACCGGCAACAAATCGGTTCGCTGGTTGGCCGGCTTGATCGCGTCAATCAAGCTGTCGAGCACCAGCGGCATGGCCTCTGGGCTCGAGTAATAGGTCAATACCATGTGCGCTCGGTTCAAACGCAACGCCTTGACGTAGGTGATGCGCAGCTTGTCACTGGACACACCGAGATGGCGCAGGCTGAAATACTTGGCAATGGCGTAGTCTTCGCAGTCGCCGGCGCCTTTCCACAAGGCTTCGATGGGCGTTTCCCAATAGTCGACTTCATGCCACAGATCGATGTCCTCGACGTAACGCACCTGTTTATTGAAGAACTGGTTCACCACGTTGAGCTGCTCCAGCTCATTGACCTGCTTTTGCGTCGCCAGCAAATGCTGCCAGGCGTCGATGCGTTGCTGCCCTTCGCCCAAGGGCCCGTACAATGCCTGCGCGCGACGGCTGATCAGCGAGAAATCCCAATCGGCATGCAACCCGCCCAGCATGACGCCGGCCAGCAGCAAGGCGCAGCACAGCCAGCGTAAGGTCCGAGGGATCGCGAAACGTACCGCCAATGCGAGGCATCCAGATCAGGCAGATGGAATTCGTTTGATGGTGAAGGTTAGCCCGGTAAAAGACAATGGCACCGTGCAATCACTGGTGACGCGCTAAACTTTGAATGGTGAATGACATAATAAGTGGCAGGCTTCGATCCCCGGATCGTTTGACAACCTGACAAGCAGTCACTAGTGTCCATTTGGATCCAAATATTTCAGTCAAACAGGGTGCGTAGTAGTGACACAGAAGCCCAACCCGCTCAGCAGTATCAAGGTCAACGGGCCGATTCCCGCTCATTTGGCACGCTCGGTGATCGAAGAAACCCTGCGTTCGGCCATTCTCGACGGTCGCATTCCGTGCGGCACTGCGTTGCGCCAGCAGGATCTGGCCGACCTGTTCGGTGTCAGCCGCATGCCGGTGCGCGAAGCCTTGCGCCAACTCGAAGCCCAGTCGTTGCTCAACGTCATCGCGCATAAAGGTGCCGTCGTCGCGCCGCTGGTTCAGGGTGACGCCGTCGAAACTTATGCGTTGCGGATTCTGTTGGAGTCCGAAGCAATGCGGTTATCGATTCCCTTACTCGACGCCACGGATCTCGAAGAAGCTGCGCGCTATATCGATAGCCTCGAGACAGAAAACGACTACACCGAAATCGGTCGGCTCAATCGCCTCTTCCACATGGCGCTTTACAGCAAGGCGCCTAACCGCCGTCTGTTGAGACTGGTCGAAGACGGGTTGAACGAGGAAGAGCGCTTCCTGCGCTTTAACCTGGAAGCCATGGGCCTGGGCAAACTGTCCCAGGAAGATCACCGAGCGCTGTTGTTGGCCGTCGAAAATCGTGACGTCGAACGCGCGGTAAAGCTGCTCGAACATCACCTCAATCGCGGTGTGGAGGTCATCACGCGTTACCTCAACAGCCCCGAGGCGCAGAGCAGGAAAACCAACCGCTAATCTCGGCGGTCAATGAGACAGGGCAAATCCCTGAGCTTGTTTCATTGACCGCCATTCAACCTGATGAAGCCTCGACAAATCCTCTTACACATCCTCCGGCGTCCTGCCGAACCGCTGTAGCGACCGCACTTCCTGTGGCCAAGGCCCTTTCGCCGAACGACTTCCCTCCAGCCCATTCATTGCACCGGTTAATGACAACCCGGTGATAGCGGCTGCCTTGATTTACGCTCACTCTTGGGCTGCCAACAAATAAAGAACGGGCGACGCTCCGCATCCTGCGAAGCAGTCCCCGCACCAAGAACCTACGGAAGGAGTCTTGTCACGGGAAAGGAAGAACCGGCGTCGATCCCAGCCAACTTCCACCCCCTTAAGTCATCTAAACGACACCTTTAGAAAGTTGCTTCGAGTGAGGCATTCACTCTTTACCTGAATTTTGACTTTTATTAGTCGAAAGGAGCAACTACGCCCAAATAAAACAACTAACAAATGTTTTATCGGGACTTGTCGCGCGCAAGAAAATATAACTTCCAAATAATATAAAAATAACTTGCCGGGAACTTTATTCATGTATTAGTTTTTCTCCGCCCCCTTCCGAATATGGGTGCTAAACGCCTTTACCTGGCGCCTTACTTTCAACGCAAACTCATCAATTAACTTGAGGCATTCGCTCGCCAACAGAAAACTTTAAACGACTGTCACTTAATGATCAAAGCACCCCCTATCGGCATTTCAGATCAACTATAGGCTCGCTCATGAAAACGCATAAAGACCGCCTCAACCAAAAGAAAGCAGAACTTAGTGCGCACCCGATATTCGCTGAAATACATTCACTGTCGGTACTTCAACGCTTCATGGAAACCCATGTTTTTGCGGTGTGGGATTTCATGTCGCTGACCAAACGTCTGCAACAGGAATTGACCTGCGTTCAACTGCCCTGGTTGCCGCCGCGAGACCCGCAGGCTGCGCGCCTGATCAACGAGATTGTGCTCGGTGAAGAGTCCGATGATCGTCCGGCCCACGGTCATTACAGCCATTTCGAGTTGTACCTGGATGCAATGCGCGAAGTCGGTGCCAGTACGGTCGCGGTCGAACGGTTTGTGGCGTTGCAACAAGAAGGTGTGAGTTACGACGTGGCGTTGCAAAGCGTTGACGTTGATCCGGCGGCTGCGCAGTTCGTGCGCCATACCTTGCACACCGCGCTGCATGCACCGGGGCATAGCGTGGCGGCGGCGTTTCTGCACGGTCGTGAGAGTGTCATTCCACACATGTTCCAGCGGATCCTCGATGACTGGGGCATCGGCATCGAGCAGGCGCCGACCTTCCGTTACTACCTGGAACGGCACATCGAGGTCGATTCCGAAGACCACGGCCCGGCCGCGGAGAAGCTGCTGGCACGACTGGTCGATGGTGATCCGCAACGCGAGGCCGATGTCTACGCCAGCGCGATTGCCGCCGTAGAGAGCCGCATCGCCCTGTGGGACGGCTTGCGCCAGAGCATGAGCGAACCGGTTGCCGAGGTGAACGCATGAACGCCGCTGACTACCAATCCTTCGCCGACGCCTGGGAGAGCCGCGCGACCATCCGCACCCGTCCCCGGCGCGTGCTGGAGAACGATGACAAGTTGATCTATCCCTTGAGTCGCCAACCGCTGGTGCTGAGCGAAACCTTCCTGCGCGAATGCCCGGAGCAACGCGACTTCGCACTGGTGCAGACGCTCTACAAATTCATCAACGACGTGGTGATTTTCGAGACCGAGATCGTCGACAAGACCGCACGTAGCATCGCAAAGAACCGCTTCGCCCTAACGTTCCCGTTCGCCTGTCGCTATGACGCCATGACCGTGGTGGTGGACGAGGATTACCACGCGCTCGTGGCCATGGATTTCATGCAGCAGACCGTCGCCATGACCGGTATCACGCCGATCGAATTGCCCGATGAAATCGAATTGAGCCGAGCGATACCGGCGGCCGTGGCCCTCGCACCCGAGCACCTGCGCAGTGCCGTGGAACTGATTTGCGTGGCCATCGCAGAGAACACTGTGACCGGTGATGTCGCCGCGTTCGCCAAGGACGACACGGTCAAGCAATCGATCAAAGGCCTGATGGCCGACCACTTGCTCGACGAAGGTCGCCACTCCGGATTCTGGTCGCGGATGGTGCGCATCTACTGGCACACCGCGAGCGAAGACGACCGCCAACGCATCGCGCAAATCCTGCCGGTGTTCATCGCGCATTACCTGACCAACGACATCCAGAAGTCCTTCGATTTTCGTCTGATCGACTCGTTGCAGATCAGCGATGCCGCGCGTCGTGCACTCAAGAGCGAAGTCTCGGGACTGGCCTTCCCGATCAATCGCCATCACCCGCTGGTCGCCAATATCGTGCGGTTCTTCCGCAGCAGTTCGCTGCTCGATTCGCCGTGCGTGCAAGACGCCCTCAGCGACTACCTGGTTTAACGAGGAGAACATCATGAGACGTCTCGACATTCTGCTCATTGGGCAAAGCCAGGCCTTGACCGACCTGGCGCTGGAACTTGAACAACAGGGTCATTTGCTGGTGCGGCTTGAGGCGTTCGAAGGGACGCCATCGTTTGATTTGCTGATCGACGATGCCAGCCAGGCGTTTACAGTCTTGGGCGATACGCCACGTCTCACCCTGCAACTGGGCGTCGGCAAGCCAGGCATCACCGGGCTGGCGCCGATGGACTTGCTATGCACGCACGGAGGCAGGCTGTTCACTCGTGTGCCGATTGCCGATGAGCCGTCGGGTAACGGCCAGGCATTGCGCCTCAAAGCGGTGGCGGAACTGGTGGATCATGTCGCGCTGCTGGTCAGTCGGTTCTCCCGGGACGCCGAGTATTTTCTGCAGGCCGAAACGGCCGCTTCCGCTCACTTCGAGCATGTGGAAAACCTGTTGTTTCTAGAGCACCTGGCTTTCGTTCATCAATTCAACAACACCGCTCAACCCGCGCTGCTGCAACTCGCGCGGATTCCGATGATCGAGCGCCTCGAGCAACGCTTCATCGAGTCGCCCGAACGACCTGCGCTGAACATCGCTGGCACGTCCTTGAGCTATCGGCAATTGCACGCCCATAGCCGCGCGATCCAGCAGCGATTGCTGCCATTGCTCGCTCAACATCAGGGGCCGTTGGTCATCGGGATTTGCCTGCCCAAATGCACGGCTTTGTATGCTGGGATTCTGGCGATTCTGGGCAGCGGTGCGGTGTATTTGCCGTTGGAGCCAAGCCACCCGTTGCAACGTCAGCAATACATTCTTTCGAACGCCGGGGCCGTGTTGTTGCTGCATGACGGCCAACATCCGCTGGCCGATGAAATGCCAGCGCTGGACATCAGCCAAATCGACGCTGATGACGTCGACCTCGGCCAATCCTTGATGCGCCAGAGACCTGATCTCGATGCACCGTGCATGGCGCTTTATACGTCGGGCACCACCGGGCATCCCAAAGGCGTATTGCTCAGCCAGGCCAACCTCGCGCACTTCACCGCGTGGTACGCCGACTATGTGCAACTGACTGAACAAAGCCGGGCGCTGCAGTTTTCATCGCTGAGTTTCGACTCGTCGCTGATCGATATTTTCCCGACCTTGCTTCAGGGCGCCGAGCTGATCGTGCCCAGCGATGATCAGCGCCGCGATCCCTTGCAACTGGTTGAACTGATCCGTCATCAGCGGCTGAGCCATGCGTTCCTGCCGCCGGCGCTGCTGAGCATTCTGCCGCTGGAGCAACTGCAGGTCCTGGATCATGTGATGACCGGTGGCGATGTCTGCGAACCCTATGTCATCGAGCAGCTCACCCGCCAGGGCAACCTCTACAACCTCTATGGTCCGACCGAAGCGACGGTGCTGATCACGGCGCGACAGCTGCGCAATGGCGACAGCAACCGCACCCTTGGCGTGCCGATTGCCAACAGTCAGGTGCTGATTCTGGATGAGGCCTTTCAACCCGTGACCGAGCAGACCGTCGGCGAGTTGTACATCGTCGGGCCGGGGGTGTGCCTGGGCTATCTGAACAATCCGCAGCAGACCGCCGAGCGCTATCTGAACCTGAGTCTGCCTGACGGCCAGACCCTGCGCGCCTACCGCACCGGCGACATGGCGAAGTGGACCACCGACGGCATCGAACTGTGCGGACGGCGGGACAACCAGGTAAAGATTCGCGGCTTTCGGGTCGAGCCGGAGGAGATCGAACGCTGCCTGCGCGACAGTCAGTTGTACCGCCAGGTGGCTGTGGTAATCGACAGTCAGCGACGCATTCTGGCTTTCCTGGCGCAGCCACAGGAGAAGCAACCGGGTGCTGCTCGCGAAGCCTTGAGGGCTCACGCGATGCAGTTTTTGCCCGACTACATGCAGCCCGGCGCCTGGACCGAACTGACCAGCATGCCGTTCGCCAGCAACGGCAAGGTCGATCGCAAAGCGCTACTGACCCTGCCGGTGAATGTTTGCGAAAACACGGTGCGACGCCTCCCGGCCAGCGCCGATGAAGCACTCTTGCTTGAGATCTGGGCCGAGTTGCTGGAGCTGCCACCCAGTGATATTTCGACCGACGAAAGCTTCTTCAATCTGGGCGGCCACTCGATTCTGTTGTCACGGATGCTGCTGCGATTGCGTGAGGAATTCGGCCGCAGTATCTCGATCAACCGCTTTATCGAATTACCGACCATTGCGAAATTGGCGACCCTGGTCCGTGGCTCGGGCACCGAGGAAGTGCTGAGTGCGCAAGCGCTGGCAGATGCTTTTCGTGAGCTGGATATTCAGCCCCTGCCAATCAGCCGCATGGGCGATGTGCACAAGGTGATCGTCACGGGCGCCAACAGTTTTGTCGGTGTGCATATCGTCGAGGCGTTGTTGGCGTGGGGGGCGAGTGAAGTGGCGTGCCTGGTGCGTGATGGCGGCGGGCAATCGGCGGCTGAGCGTTTCGCTCAAGCGTTGCGCGAAAACCGTCTGGAGCATCTGGACCTGAGTCGGGTGCAGGTTTACGCGGCGGATATTACGCGTCCGTCACTGGGGCTCGAACCGGCCATTTACGAGCGTTTGGATCGAGAGTTCGGCGCGTTGGTGCACAACGCCGCCAACGTCAATCACGTACTCGATTACGAGTCGCTGGCGCGAGACAACGTCGAGCCGATTTTCGAGTGCTTGCGTCTGTGCGAGGGGCGCAGCAAGAAAATCTTCAACTTCGTCTCCACGCTGTCGGCCTCCAGCACGATTGCCGACGATGGCCGGGTGCTGGAACTGCCCGCCGCACAGACCCCGCCGATCTACATCAAGAATGGCTACAACCTGTCGAAATGGGTCGGTGAACGGATCCTCGAACGAGCCCGCGAGCGCGGGGTGCGGGTCAATCTTTACCGACCGGGGAACATCAGTTTCAACAGCCTCACCGGCGTCTGTCAGCCGCACAAGAACCGCTTGATGCTGATGCTCAAGGGATCGATTCAACTCGGTCAGGTGCCGGAGTTCGCGCTGAATTTCGACCTGATGCCGGTGGACTTTCTGGCCCGGTTCATCGCCTTCCATGCCAGCCGCTATCAGGCCGAAAAAGCCGTGTTCAACCTGCACAACCCCGAGCCCCTGAGTTGGGACGACTACGTTGCCTCATTCCGTGATGCCGGCCGGGAATTCGCCATGGTCAGTGTCGCTGACTGGCAGCAGCAACTCGGTCGGGTCGACAGCGACAACGCGCTGTTCGGCGTGCTCGGGTTCTACCTCAACGGCTTCGAGGAAGACATCGGCGACATCTCGATGATCGGCCACGACAACGCCCAGGCCGGCGTACGACAGATGGGCGCGCATTACCCGGAAAAATCCCCGGCATTGCTGCGCCGTGGCTGCGACTACCTGAAAGAAATCAACTTCATCTGATTCATTCAAACCCAATGGAGCAAGACCATGAGCACTCTGCAACCCGATACCCTGATCAAAAACCCTCACGGCTGCCACGTCGTATCTTCTGTGGAGGTGCCGACGGATGCCGCAAAAGTCTGGGCGGTGGTCGGCAACTTTGCCGGCTTCGACAAATTCATTCCTGCGCTCTCGCATATCGAGATGACAGGAGAAGGCGTGTCGTCGCTGCGCAAGAAATTCTTCAAGGATGGCAACCTGGTGGTCGAGCAGCTTAATTCACGCGATGACCAGGCGCTGAGCATGACGTGGACCACGATCTACAACACGTTGGGCGTGGCCAATTTGTGGGCGGCGATGAGTGTAGAACCGCTGGGTGCGGGCAAGTCGCGGGCGACCTGGACCATCATTGCCGAGCCGGCGCAGGGCGGCGCCGAGGCCTTGCCGGGATTCAAGGATTTTGTGCAGGGGTTTGCCGATGATGCGATGAATAATGTGTTGAAGCTATTTGCGTAGGGCTTTCGTCTGGCGGTGATTGTGCTACCGCCATCGCGGTCAAGCCCGCTCCCACAGGTTAACCGGGTTCCTTCTGAAGGAGTGCGGTCAAGTGTGGGAGCGAGCCTGCTCGCGATGAACGATAACGCGGTCTGACCTGAATCAGATCTTGAAGCTATCCACCAGCTGCTTCAACCGGTTCGCCTGCAACGACAATGCATCGCAATCCTTCAATGTTTCATTGAGGTTCGCCACGCTCTGCTGGTTCAGCAGGTTGATCTGATTGACATCAACGTTGAGGGTTTCCACGACTGCCGTCTGTTCTTCGGTCGCGGCTGCCACCGACTGGTTCATCCCGTCGATTTCGCCAATGCGCTGGGTAACACTCACCAATCGCAGACCGGCCTGATTCGCCACTTCGACAGTCTCTTCACTGGAGACCTGGCTCGCAT
Organism: Pseudomonas sp. JAI111; assembly: GCF_024809425.1. Taxonomy (NCBI): domain Bacteria; kingdom Pseudomonadati; phylum Pseudomonadota; class Gammaproteobacteria; order Pseudomonadales; family Pseudomonadaceae; genus Pseudomonas; species Pseudomonas sp. JAI111. The sequence goes on from NZ_JANUCB010000012.1 coordinate 235,952, forward strand.
TCATGGTCGTCACCGCTTCGCGGGAGCCGATCTGCAGCGAGGTGATCATCTTGTGGATCTCTTCCGCCGATTCTTGCGTGCGATGCGCCAGGTTGCGCACTTCGTCCGCCACCACCGCAAAACCGCGACCGGCTTCACCGGCTCGAGCCGCTTCGATGGCCGCGTTGAGCGCCAGCAAATTGGTCTGCTGGGAAATACCTTTGATCACATCCAGAATGTGCCCGATGTTATCGGTGCTGGCATTCAGGGTTTCGATCTGGGTGCAGGACAGGCTGATTTTTTGCGACAGCTCGGTCATGGCCAGAATGGTTTTTTCCACCACCTGACGACCGTCATCGGCCTGCTCGCTTGCGCCGCTGGCGTGCTGGGAAGCGTCCGCGGCGTTACGGGCGATTTCCTGAGTAGCGGCGCCCAACTGATTAATTGCGGCGGCCACGCTGTTGGTGCGAGCGCTTTGTTCGTCGGAGCCGACGATTGAGGCGTTGGACGAGGCCATTACACGCTGGGACAGGTCATGAACCTGCCGGGTCGCCGAGGACACTTCGGAAATCGAGGCGTGAATCCTTTCTACGAACTGATTGAAAGAACCGCCCAGCTCGCCAAACTCGTCTTTGCTTTCCACGGACAGACGACGGGTCAAGTCACCCTCGCCCTGGGCGATGTCCTGCATCGCACGGCCCATGGTAGTCAGTGGGCGCATCAACACATTGATCAGCAGGCTTAGGAGCACTGCAATAACGCTGACGGCGATAAACATCGCGATCAACGCCGAGGTGCGGAATTGACTCAGCGGTGCGTAGGCTTTGTCCTTATCGATCGACAGACCAATGTACCACTCGGCATTCGGCAAACCGCTGACCGGAGTGAACGAAAGGATGCGGTCCTGCTTGTTCAGGGTGACGTCCTGATTGCCCTTCTCGATGCGCACACCGGCGTTCGGATAGATGTCCTTGAGGTTTTTCATCACTTGGTCTTTGTCCGGGCTGACGATTACTTGCCCGTCGGCGCTGACCAGGAACGCATGGCCGATGCCACCGAAGTCTACCGAATTGATGATCTTCACCAAGGTTTCCAGGCTTAGATCACCACCGACCACCCCGAGCAATTCTCCATTCTTCTTCACCGGCATGGCGATGGTGACCACCAGGCCACCGACAGCTGCCATATAGGGCGGAGTCAGCATGGTCTTGTCGGCAGCTACAGCTTGTTTGTACCAAGGGCGCTGACGCGGATCGTAACCGTCCGGCATCTTCGCATCGGGACGCTGAGTGAATACACCATTGGCCTGGCCAACGTAGGTGAATTGGAAGTTGGAAGTGAAAGCCGGTTGATCGACCAAACCCGGAAGGTCAGCGTTGGCGCCTTGATGAGCGACGTTTTGCGCGAGGTTTTCCAGGACCAGTACACGCCCACTCATCCAGTTCTGCACGCTGCTGGCAGTCAGGTCGCCGGCTTGCTGGACGGACGATTCGAGGTTCTGCCGGATCGTGTTTCGCTGCAGATAGTCGTTGTACAAAGTGAACAACGCAAACGCCAGCACCACGACGCCAGAGGCGGCCAGAAGGATTTTATGGCTGAATTTGAGATTCATTTCATGGGACTTCTATGCAAAAAGTGGGGATGCGTTCCAGGTGCAACATTCCATGTAACAGCGCAGACGGCGCTCTTCGACCGCTCTACTTTGGTGCACGCATGTCTCATCAGTCTTTCGGCACAAACCCGGGAATACTTAGCGGTTTAAATGAAATGCCCGGTATTCCCGCTGAACGGCGTGCTAGAGCGGCGCAGACGTAACCGCTGGCACTTGAAAGGGTCGAGGACAGTTCTGGTGCCACAAGGTGTCGGCTCGCAGAGTTCCTGAGTGTGGTGAGGGTAGGCGGGGTCGGCGTTTTTTACGGACGCCAGAAAGACAAAACCCCTGTCTGCGTTAGCAGACAGGGGTTTTGGAATTGATCTTGACGATGACCTACTCTCACATGGGGAAACCCCACACTACCATCGGCGATGCATCGTTTCACTGCTGAGTTCGGGATGGGATCAGGTGGTT
>NZ_JANUCB010000013.1:0-151650 GCF_024809425.1 Pseudomonas sp. JAI111
GTTTTTTAGATGTGTTTGCTCGCACGAACATCATCAATCAAATCGGCGTTCTTGTTTCTGTGTTTCCCGGGATTTCGTGAAGAACCTTTTTTTTGCACGGTCACTTGATCCAGAGCGTTGAAGGGCGAAATAGCCACAGGCAAAACCGCTAAAGCGGATTACAGTTAAGGAACATCGTCGAACAAGAACGGTGGGCTTTTGACCAGACCTGTGAGGAACACCGTATGCCGTGGAAAAACTCGGAATCACGCTACAGCACTGTATCAATCACGCTGCACTGGTTGATGCTGGTGCTGCTGGCGCTGGTTTACGCCTGTATCGAATTTCGTGGGATCTTTCCCAAAGGCAGTGGCGGCCGAGCATTGATTACCGAATCGCACTTCATGCTGGGCCTGACGGTGTTCGTGCTGGTCTGGCTCAGACTATTCGCCCGCAGCCTGGGCCCGGCACCGCAAATTTTCCCGGCTTCCCCTCATTGGCAAGTCACGCTTGCCAGGGTGATGCACTGGGCGTTGTACATTTTCATGATCGCGATGCCGATACTGGGATGGCTGGTGACCAGCGCCAAGGGGCAACAGGTGATGTTCTACGGTATAGACCTGCCGATGCTGATTCCGGAAGACAAGACGCTGGCCAAGCAAATCCAGGGTTGGCATGAGCTGGGCGGCACCATCGGTTACTGGCTGATCGGCCTGCATGCGTTGGCGGGAATTTATCACCACTATGTCGTGGGTGATAACACGTTGCTGCGGATGATGCCCAAGCGCAGCTGAACACCACTCATTGAAACCCGCGGCGGCCTTGCAAGCCGCCGGTGTGGATGAAGATCAAGCGCGTGCCCCTGGCGAATGTTCCCGCCTCGATTTGCTGCTTGAGCATCAACAACGCTTTACCGGTGTACAACGGTTCGAGCGGAAGGCCGCTGGTTTGTTCGGTCTGTTCGATGAAGCCGAGTAACAGCGGATCGACCTTGGCAAAGCCGCCCCGGCTGGCATCGAACAGCTCGTAAGCCGAATGCTGCAAGCCGGCCTCGTGGATGATTGATACGACCTGTTGCGCGACCCCGTGATCGTCAGGCACCGCCAGCGCGCCGTACACCTTGCGTCTACCCGCCTCGGCCAGCACCAGGCCAGCCAGCGTCGTGCCCGTTCCGCAGGCCAGCCACCAACCGTGGTAGTCGCTCCAGCCCAGTTCGCTGAGCTGCTCACTGGCCATTGCCCTCAATTGCATACAGCCCAAGGCGCCCGGCAAACCGCCGCCCCCTTCCGGCACCGGGTACAGATCGGGATATTGCGCCTGCCACGGCTGCCAGAAACCCGCTTCGTGCCGTGCTCGATAACCGCCGTAACCCAGCCAGTGCAACTCCATGCCGAATGCCTGCAAGTCGTTCACCGTCGGGGTGTCTTGCGGATGGCCGCGCAGCAGTCCCACCGTATTGAATCCAAAGCGCTTGCCCGCGGCCGCCAGCGCATGCAGATGATTGGAGTGAGCTCCGCCCAGGCTGATGATGCCTTTGGCACCCATCCGGTCGGCGGCTTTGAGGTGTTCGATGAGTTTGAACCACTTGTTGCCGCTGATCAGTGGATCGATCAGGTCAAGACGCAGGATGGCGACTTCGATGCCGGCGGTGCTTAGCCAGTCGAGGTGCAGGGGTTGGAGCGGGGCCTGGGGGAGCCAGTCGTTGGGAGGGAGAAGCATCGGTGCTGGCTCTGGGTAAAGAGCCAGCATCTTAGCAGCCTTGAGAATGCCATCGCGGGCAAGTCCGCTCCCCCATCTGATCTTCGGTGCGACACAGATCGAGTGTGGGAGCGGGCTTGCTCGCGATGGCCATTGGCGCGCTGAACCTGCCGTTACAACTCGGCAGCCAACCGCGAACCCTGATTGATCGCGCGTTTGGCATCCAGCTCCGCCGCCACATCCGCGCCACCGATCAAATGCACATTCTGCCCCGCCGCCACCAGGCCCTCCTGCAATTCACGCAGCGGATCCTGCCCGGCGCAAATCACGATGTTATCCACCGCCAGCAGTTGCGGCTCGCCGGTTTCACCGATGCGGATGTGCAGGCCTTCGTCGTCGATCTTCAGGTATTCAACGCTGTTGAGCATCTGCACCTGCTTGTTCTTCAGACCGGTACGGTGAATCCAGCCGGTGGTTTTACCGAGGCCGTCACCGACCTTGGATTTCTTGCGTTGCAGCAGGAACACGTCCCGCGCCGGTGCATGCGGCTCAGCCTTGATCCCCGCGACACCGCCGCGCGCTTCCAGATGCGTGTCGATGCCCCACTCTTTCCAGAACGCTTCACGGTCCTGGCTAGTGGACACGCCTTGATGCACCAGGAATTCCGACACGTCGAAACCGATACCGCCCGCGCCAATCACCGCCACACGCTTGCCGACCGGTTTGCGCTGCAGAATCACGTCCAGGTAACTCAGCACCTTGGCGTTCTCGATGCCGGGAATGGCTGGAGTTCTCGGGGCGATACCCGTGGCCAGAATGATCTCGTCGTAGCCGCCATCAACCAGTTTCGCCACATCGACACGGGTGTTCAGGCACACCTCGACATTGGTGGTCTGCAGCTTGCGGTTGAAGTAGCGCAGGGTTTCGAAGAACTCTTCCTTGCCCGGCACGCGTTTGGCGACGTTGAACTGCCCGCCGATTTCGCTGGCCGAGTCAAACAGCGTCACCGAGTGCCCACGCTCCGCAGCAACGGTCGCTGCCGACAGCCCGGCAGGACCGGCACCAACCACGGCGATTTTCTTGATCTGTTGCACCGGCAAATAGTTGAGCTCGGTTTCATGGCACGCGCGCGGGTTGACCAGGCAACTGGTCAACTTGCCGCCGAACGTGTGATCCAGGCACGCCTGGTTGCAACCGATGCAGGTGTTGATTTCATCGCCACGGCCAGCGGCAGCCTTGTTGACGAACTCCGGGTCGGCGAGGAACGGACGCGCCATGGAGACCATGTCGGCATCACCTTCGGCCAGAATCTGTTCAGCCACTTCCGGGGTGTTGATCCGGTTGGTGGTAATCAGTGGAATGTTCACCGAACCGCGCAGCTTGGCCGTGACTTTGCTGAACGCCGCACGCGGGACTTTGGTCGCGATGGTCGGGATCCGCGCTTCGTGCCAGCCAATGCCGGTGTTGATGATCGTTGCACCGGCCTGCTCGATGGCTTTGGCCAGCGTCACGATTTCTTCCCAGGAGCTACCGCCTTCCACCAGGTCGAGCATCGACAAGCGGAAGATAATGATGAAGTTGGGGCCAACGGCTTCGCGCACACGACGCACGATTTCCACTGGCAGGCGCATACGGTTTTCGTAGCTGCCGCCCCAACGGTCGGTGCGGTGGTTGGTGTGGGCGGCGAGGAACTGGTTAATGAAATAACCTTCGGAGCCCATGATCTCGACACCGTCGTATTCGGCTTTTTGCGCCAGGGTCGAGCAGGTGACGAAATCGCTGATTTGCTTCTCGATGCCTTCCTCGTCCAGCTCTTTGGGCTTGAACGGGTTGATCGGCGCTTGAATGGCGCTCGGCGCAACCTGTTTCGGGCTGTAGGCGTAACGGCCGGCGTGGAGAATCTGCATACAGATCTTGCCGCCCGCCTCGTGCACCGCGCGGGTCACGATCTGGTGCTTGAGCGCTTCTTCCTCAGTGGTCAGCTTGGCCGCGCCGGAATAGACGCCGCCCTCATCGTTCGGGCCGATACCGCCCGTCACCATCAGGCCAACGCCGCCACGGGCACGTTCGGCAAAGTAGGCTGCCATGCGCTCGAAACCGCCGGGTTTCTCCTCAAGACCGGTGTGCATCGATCCCATCAGGGTGCGGTTGCGCAGCGTGGTAAAACCCAGGTCCAGCGGGGCCAACAGGTGCGGGTAGTGAGCGGCGGCCATTCGGTAACTCCACATCGAGCGATCACGGGAAAAATGCAGGAGCTCTTCGGCTCCCGTCAGTCATGGTGGACAGACTAAGAGTCGCGTCCCTGTCACTCAATGACCGAAACTGACAACTTATTGATCCAAATGCGCAGCGCCCCTTGGCAAGCACCGGCATGCGCCCTACCCTAGTCGCGAACCCTGCACCCGGCTGTTGACTGTTTCCCCATGCGCAAACTTTTGTACCTGACGTTCTCCATGGCCCTGATCGCCGCCCTCACGACCTACGCCATGTGGGCCGCGGACCGTCCGGTGGGTCATTATCTGTCGGACTTGCGCATCAATCTGGCGATCGATCAAGGCACGCCTGCCGATCGCGGCAATCTGCTGGGCATCCAGCCCGAGCTGTTCCCCACCGACTATCAAAGCCCCGCGCGCCTGCACCGCAAGCTGGCGGCCTACTTGCAGAAAGCCCAGGACCAGGGCCTGTTGAATGAAAAGACCATCGTCGTGCTGCCCGAGCATGTCGGCACCTGGTTGATGGTCACCGGCGAAAAAGATGAGCTGTACCAGGCCACCACACTCAAGGAAGCCATGAACTGGCTGGCGGTGAGTAATCCCGTGCAGTTCGTGCGTGCGCTGATCAGCGCCAAAAGCGAAAGTCGTATCGATGATGCCCACTTGCGGATGAAGGCCAAAGGCATGGCGAAGGATTACCAGGCGCTGTTTGGTGGCCTGGCCAAAGAATTCCACGTAACGCTGGTGGCCGGCACGATCGTGTTGCCCGAGCCGAGCGTTATTGAGGGCACGCTGAAAATCGGCCGCGGTGCGTTGTACAACAGCAGCGTGGTGTTCGGGCGCGACGGGCTGCCGATCGGCCAGCCGCAGCGCCAGATGCATCCGGTATTCGATAAAACCGAGGTCCTCGGCGCCAATGAAGACCATACCCTCAATGTCGTCGATACCCCGGCCGGACGCTTGGGCATACTGATCGGCAGCGACAGCTGGTATCCGGACAATTACCGCAAGCTTGACGACCTGGGCGCGAAGTTCGTCGCGGTTCCGGCGTTTGTGGTCGGGCGCGGCACCTGGGACAAACCCTGGCGCGGATACAAGGGATTGTCCACGCCAGGCTCCGTCAGCCTCAAACCCGGTGAGATCAGCGAAGGCCAGGCCTGGCACCGTCTGACACTGACATCGCAACCACCGAGTAGCCAAGCGGTGGCCGGCATGAGCGTGTTTCTTCGTGGTCAGTTCTGGGACCAGGGCAGCGCCGGTCAAAGCTTTCTCAGCAACAACGGACAACAGTTCGCCGACGGCAACGCCCGTGGCGCGCGGTTGCTGAACCTCTGGTTGTGAATCATGAAACCACTGCCGATGCGCCTCGGGGATCTGTCGGTAGGCTTTGTTCATAGCCTGGCCGACGCTGTGCGCAGCCATGGAGCAGACCCTCAGCCATTGCTTGACCAATACGGCCTGGATACGGCGCGGCTGGCCGAGGCCGGTGCGCGGCTGTCGATCCCCCGCTACATGCGTCTGGGCCACAGCGCCATTCAACTGACCAACGATCCGGCGCTGGGTTTGCGCATGGGCCAGCTGAGTCGCCTGAGCCAGGCCGGCCTTGCCGGAATCACTGCGGCGCAGGCTCCGACCGTGCGTGAAGCGGCACGCTGCCTGATTCGCTTCGAGGCGCTGTACGGCTCCAACTATCGGGGGCAATCGAGCTTTCTCGAAGACGCTCAAGGTGCGTGGCTGCGGTTCTACTCGATCAGTCCTTATAACGCCTACAACCGCTTTGTGGTCGACTCGATCATCGCCGGCTGGTTGCAGCAATTGTCCGCCCTCAGCGTCGAGCCGCTTCATGCCGAGCGGATCGACATTGAGTTCAGCGAACCGGACTACCGTGAAGCTTATGCGGTGCTGGGTGATTGTCCGATTCAGTTCGGCGCCGAACACAATCAATTGCGCCTGAGCCTGGCCAGTCTCGCCCAACGCAACCCGCAGCACTGCCCGAGTACCTGGCGCCACTTGCTGCAGCTGTGTGAACGGGAACTGGAGCAATTGACACGCACCCGCAGCCTGCGTGAACGCATCACTCAGTTGCTGGGGCCATTGCTCAATGGTGGCCGGGAACCCGACCTGGAGGAAGTGGCGACACGCCTGAAACTGCCGACCTGGACCTTGCGACGTAAACTCGCCGAGGAAGGCACTCAGTTCCGCGCCATTCTCAATGACACGCGTCGCGACCTGGCCATGACCTATATCCGCGACACGGAACTGGCGTTCGGCGAGATCGCTTACCTGCTGGGATTTGCCTCAGCCGAGGCCTTCCAGCGGGCTTTCAAACGCTGGAATGGCCAGACACCCGGCGAGTTTCGCCGCAGTCATCGCCAAACCGCGTAACGCTTACAACTCTGTAGCGTCTTCCGCGGGCTCCAGCGGGTCCAGTTCAAACGCCTGATACTCGAGCAACTCTTCTTGATAGTCATCCATTGCTAAATCCCCCACATCACTCGTTAAAAAAATGCCTGAATAAATGACCAGCGCCTTGAGCATAAAGTGCCCACGTGAAGGAAAAATGACGCAGGCACGCCGACCAGCGGCTACTTATAAAACGTAGCAGGCAGTCAGGTATTTATCACAGGATTTTTTCGATAGAGGCTGTAGGACTTCAGCCGGGTTTGACGTGGATCAATCCAGAAGCCATTTCGGGATCGGTGTCGTGCGACCCGATCCCGAAATGTTTGCCGATTACTGAGCGGCGGTCGGCATGGCCGGAATAGGCTCGCTCGGTGGTGGCAGGGTTGATTGAGGCGGTGGTGCAACCGTTTCGGTGGACGATGACGGCTCGGAGTTTTCAACCGGAGTGATCGGCGCTGTTTCAGCAGGCGGTGCGACCGGCTCCGAAGCGGCAGGTTCCGATGCGGGGGCTGGTGCTGGTTCAGCTGCAGGTTGCGATACGGGTGCCGGCGCTGGTTCCGCTGCAGGTTGCGCTGCCGGTGCTGGCGCAGGCTCTGCTGCTGGCGCTGGCGTCGGAGCCAAAGGAGCCGGAGCAGCCTTGGCCTCAGGCACACCCAGGTCGGTCTTGGGTTTCTCGACGATGTGCGCAGCCTTTTTCGCTTCCGGCGGCAGGAACAGCTCGACCAGGGTAAAAAAACGTTCGTAGAACTTGGCCGACGATACGGTTTCGCTCGCCACCTTGACCATCGAATCATCGGACGAGCCGATCGGCATCGATACCGAACCCAACACGCCCACGCCCACGCTGGCGGAGTTGTTGGTTTTCTTCAGCGCATAACGATCCTGCAAGGCGTTGGCGAACATGGTCGCGTGATGCCCTTCGCTGCCATCATCGGCACACACCACGCTGAAGCTGATCTCCATGTGGGTCTCGCCAGTCTGCTGGAAGCTTTTGTGTCCACTGACCAGTTTCGCGTCGGTACTGGTGATGATGTAGCCTTGGCTGAGCAGCGCCCGACGGGCGGCTTCGCAGGTCTGAGCATCAGTCACCGGGTAACTGCGCGAAAACGTCCCGGAATCATTGAAGTTCTCATGCTCATAGATGGGGGCTTTCTTCGACGAGCAGCCGGCGGCGGCAGCCAGCAACAGCGCCAAGCCGACAACCCGCATGGGAATTGATTTAAACATTGAACATCCTGAGGAAAACGGTCCGGGGCGTATTGTGCAACAGATCGATGCTTAGCGGAGCATCGATTAGTGTCTTAAAACAGATACACGTCTACTGACTGCCATTTACCGGAAAAAGTCGCGAGGTAAACATACAAGCGACGGACAACCCATGGCGCTTTGATTGCACCCATAAAAAATCCCGGCCTTTCGGCCGGGATTCTTGTGTTACGGGCGACTCGGTCAGGCGTCAGAAACGCTTGATTTCGGCCTGGCTTTCCAACAGCTTGCGGTAAGCCGCAAAGTCTTGCTGGCCAATGCGCGAGGCGAGGAAGCGACGGTATTGAGCCTTCTCTTCATCTGTCGGCGCAGCCGCTTCGTTCACACCGTTCAGTTGAACGATCACCAGGTTGCCATCAGCCAGGGTCACGCTATTGAAGGTCGGTTTGTCCTTCGCGGCAGGTTTCGGCATCCGGAACAGCGCTTGCAGCACGGTAGGGTCAATCCCTTCCTGAGCGCGAGTCACGGCTTGGGTCACTTTCCAGCTCTGACCGTCGATTGCCTTGTTCAACGGGGTCTTGCCATCGCGCAGGCTGGCGATCAACTCATCAGCCTTGGTCTTGGCGGCCGAACTGGCGTGTTCCTTGGCCAACTGTGCACGAATGCTGGTGTTGACGGCTTCCAGCGGCAGCTGTGCAGGCTTCAAGTGTTCCTTGGCGCGCAGCACGATCACGGTTTCCGGATCCAACTCGATGGCGGTGCTGTTGGCACCCTCATCCAGCACTTCAGGACTGAACGCGGCGGTAACCACGGCACGGCTGGCTGCAACACCTTCGCCACCCTCGCGGCCGAACGGCTTGGAGGTGTGAACGGTCAGCTTCAAGTCCTGCGCCGGCTGGGCCAGGTCGGAGGACTCGAACGAAGAGTCTTCCAGTTGCTTGGTCGCCTCGACGAAACGCTGCTCGACCTGCTGGGTTTTCAGCTCGCGGGTCAGCTTGTCTTTCAGGCTCGCCAGCGTCGGCACTTCAGGCGCTTCAACGCCCAACAGCTTGATCAGGTGGTAACCGAAGTCGGTGCGAACCGGTCCGGAAACCTGATCCTTGGCCAACGCATACAGCGCGGTTTCGAATGCCGGATCGTAGACGCCAGGGCCTGCGTAGCCCAAGTCACCGCCGTTGTTCGCCGAACCTGGATCCTGGGAGAATTCCTTGGCCAGGGCCTCGAATTTCTCGCCCTTGGCCAGACGCGCCTGAATCTCTTCGATCTTGGCCTTGGCTTGCGCCTCGGTCACTTTATCGTTCACTTCAATCAGAATGTGCGCAGCCCGGCGTTGCTCGGACAGGTTCGCGATTTCTTTCTGATACGCCGCTTGCAGATCTTCGTCCTTGACGGAGACCTGATCAAAGAAGGAAGACTTCTTCAATTCCAGGTAGTCGATGACGACCTGATCCGGTGTCATGAATTCCTTGGCGTGTTCGTCGTAATAGGCCTTGACCTCTTCGTCGGTGAGTTTCACCGCTGCCGGGTCAACCTTGACGTTCAGGGTCGCCATGTCGCGAGTCTGTTTTTCCAGACGGGCGAAAGCCAGAACCTGTGCGTCGGTGACGAAACCGCTACCTGCCAGGCCAGCGCGCAGCTGACCGATCAGCATTTCCTGAGCCAGCATCTGGCGGAACTGCATACGGCTGTAGCCCAGTTGACGAATCACCTGGTCGAAACGCTCGGGACTGAACTTGCCGTCGACCTGGAATTCAGGCGTTTGCAGGATCACTTGGTCCAAAGCCGCTTCGGAGAAAGCGAATTTCGAGTTTTCTGCGCCTTGCAGCAGCAGTTTGCGATCGATCAAGCCCTTGAGGGCTGATTCGCGCAGCATTTTTTCGTCGAGCAAGGAAGCGTCGAAATCCTTGCCCAGCTGTTGCATGAGTTGACGGCGTTGCATATCGACCGCCTGGCTCAGCTCGTTCTGGCTGATTTCTTCACCATTGACCTTGGCCGCATCATTCTTGTGCGTCGTGGCCTTGAAGATGGCGTCGAAACCGGTCAAAGCCATCAGTGCAACGACGACCCCGATAATGGTCTTGGCAATCCAGCCTTGTGAATTGTCCCTGATATTCTGCAGCATGCGTCCCCCAGAAACGGTTGAACTTCAAAATTAGGCAACCGTGGAGCGTGGGTAGAATCCGGATAGAAGAAAGGCGCATCCGAGGATGCGCCTTCTCGTAACTGGCGGAGCGGACCGATGACTCGAACTTGCGAGCCTCGGCGTCTCGGATCGGCAACTCGCCGACTGGACTACCGCTCCGCTGCCAGGTCAGGTATGACCCCGACCCGGATAGGCAAAAACCTGAATCGAACTTAGTTGACAGCTTCTTTCAGTGCTTTACCGGCCTTGAAACCTGGTTTTTTGGCTGCTGCGATTTCCAGCTGCTTACCGGTCTGTGGGTTACGACCAATGCGAGCTGGACGATCAGTTACGGAGAAAGTACCGAAACCAACCAGAACAACAGAGTCGCCAGCCTTGAGAGCGCCAGTGACGGATTCGATTACAGCGTCCAGCGCACGGCCAGCAGCAGCTTTCGGGATATCAGCGGATGCAGCGATAGCATCAATCAGTTCCGACTTGTTCACTCTAAGTCCCCTTATATCTATTTGAGTATGATTCTAAGTTTTTTGGTGAAAGCAAAAACGAGTGCTGAATGGCCTACAGACACTAAAGAGCCGCTTTATAACAAGGGCTCTAAAAAGCTGTCAAGGAAGCCCCCCAGGCAAATGCGTACTAATGCGTGCTAATTCTTTCCTTAGAGTCAGACTCGCGTTTTTCATCCTTTGCAACTATCTCTGGAACCACATCAGGCAGGGGCTCCGGCGCGTATTGCAGCGCAATTTGCAGGACCTCGTCAATCCATTTAACCGGTTTAATCTGCAGATCTCGCTTGATATTGTCAGGAATTTCCTTCAAATCGCGCACATTCTCTTCAGGAATGATCACCGTCTTGATTCCGCCACGGTGAGCGGCGAGCAGTTTTTCTTTCAAACCACCGATCGCCAGCACCTGACCACGCAGTGTGATCTCGCCTGTCATGGCGACATCCGCGCGCACTGGAATGCCGGTCAATGCCGAGACCAGTGCCGTGCACATGCCCACACCGGCGCTAGGGCCGTCTTTAGGGGTAGCCCCTTCCGGCATGTGGATGTGCGTGTCGCGCTTCTCGTGGAAGTCCAGGGGAATCCCCAGGCTCTTGGCACGGCTGCGAACAACGGTCAGCGCCGCGGTGATCGATTCGACCATCACGTCACCCAGCGAGCCGGTCTTGATCAACTGGCCTTTACCCGGCACGACGGCGGCTTCGATGGTCAGCAATTCGCCGCCCACTTGAGTCCACGCCAGCCCGGTAACCTGACCGATCTGATCCTGCGATTCAGCCAGGCCATAGCGGAATTTGCGCACGCCGAGGAAGTGCTCGAGCATGTCGGCCGTGACCTTCACCGAGAAGCGTTTTTCCAGCGCGTGCTCTTTGACCGCCTTGCGGCAGACCTTGGCAATCTGGCGCTCCAGCCCACGTACACCGGCTTCGCGGGTGTAGTAGCGGATGATGTCGCGGATCGCCTCGGCGTCGAATTCCAGCTCGCCTTTCTTCAAGCCGTTAGCCGTAATCTGCTTCGGCGAAAGGTACTTGACCGCGATGTTGATCTTCTCGTCTTCGGTGTAGCCCGGCAGACGAATCACTTCCATCCGGTCGAGCAGCGCCGGTGGAATATTCATGGAGTTCGAGGTGCAAAGGAACATCACATCGGACAGGTCGTAGTCGACTTCCAGATAGTGATCGTTGAAGTTGTGGTTCTGCTCGGGGTCGAGCACTTCCAGCAACGCCGACGCCGGGTCGCCACGCATGTCACTGCCCATCTTGTCGATTTCATCGAGCAGGAACAGCGGGTTGCGGACGCCCACCTTTGTCATCTTTTGAATCAATCTTCCTGGCATCGAACCGATATAAGTACGGCGATGACCACGAATTTCCGCCTCATCACGCACGCCACCGAGGGCCATACGGACGAATTTGCGGTTGGTGGCATGAGCAATCGACTCCGCCAGAGAGGTTTTACCCACCCCTGGAGGACCGACCAGGCACAGCACCGGTCCGCGAATTTTCTTCACGCGTTTTTGCACGGCGAGGTATTCGAGGATCCGTTCTTTGACTTCTTCCAGACCGTAGTGGTCTGCGTCGAGAATGTCTTCTGCGCGCGCAAGGTCCAGGCGCACTTTGCTCTGGGCCTTCCAAGGCACCTGAACCAGCCAGTCGATGTACGAACGCACCACGGTCGCTTCCGCGGACATTGGCGACATTTGTTTCAGCTTGTTCAGTTCACCCTGGGCCTTGGCCAGGGCATCTTTGGGCAGGCCAGCGGCATCGATGCGCTTTTTCAGCTCTTCGATTTCGTTGTGGCCTTCGTCGCTGTCGCCGAGCTCCTTCTGAATGGCCTTCATCTGCTCATTCAGGTAGTACTCGCGCTGGCTGCGCTCCATTTGTTTCTTGACACGACCGCGAATGCGTTTTTCGACTTGCAGCAGATCGATCTCGGCATCCAGCAACGCCAGAACGTGCTCGACCCGGGCCGACAAATCGATGATTTCGAGGATTTCCTGCTTCTGCTCGATCTTCAGAGCCATGTGCGCGGCCATGGTGTCGACCAGGCGCCCAGGCTCATCGATGCTGTTGAGCGACGACAGGACTTCAGCAGGGACTTTTTTGCCCAACTGCACATATTGTTCGAACTGGGCCAGCAGGCTGCGGACAAACACTTCCGACTCGCGCTCAGGCGCTTCAGTTTCGTCGATCAGCGAGACTTCGGCACGGCAGTGGCCGTCCACTTCGCTGAAGCGTTCCACGGCGCCTCGCTGCTCGCCTTCGACCAGAACCTTGACCGTGCCGTCAGGCAGCTTGAGCAGCTGCAGGACAGTCGCAATCGTACCTACGCGATAAAGTGCATCTTCACCGGGATCGTCGTCAGCAGGGTTTCTCTGAGCCAGCAGAAGGATCTGCTTGTCGCCCGTCATCGCGGCCTCGAGGGCTTCGATGGATTTCTCGCGCCCCACGAACAGCGGGATAACCATGTGCGGATAAACCACAACATCACGCAATGGCAGGAGAGGCAATTCGATGGTTGTCTTCATGATTTCGCCTCTACGGCGGCCATAAGGCCGTAAACAGATGGAAGTAAGCTTGAAACCAAGATGGGGGTTGCCCTGAAAAAAAACAAGCGCAAAGCGGGTGTTAAAAACGCTTTAAAAGAAAAGGGGCCCGAAGGCCCCTTCTTTGTTCCAGCAGCGTGACGCTTAGGCGTCTGGCGCAGCCTTGGCAGCCGGCTCACTGTTTTCATAGATATACAGTGGCTTGGACTTGCCTTCTATGACGCTTTCATCGATCACGACTTTACTCACCTCGGACTGCGAGGGGATTTCGTACATCGTGTCGAGCAACACACCTTCGAGAATCGAACGCAGGCCACGGGCACCGGTTTTTCGTTCCAGCGCACGTTTTGCGACCGATTTCAGCGCGTCGGCCCGGAACTCCAGGTCCACACCTTCCATCTCGAACAACTTGGCGTACTGCTTGGTCAACGCATTTTTCGGCTCGGTGAGAATCTGCATCAGCGCAGCTTCATCAAGCTCGTCCAGCGTGGCAAGTACCGGCAGACGACCGACGAATTCCGGGATCAGACCGAACTTGACCAGATCGTCAGGCTCGACTTCACGCAGGGACTCACCGACTTTCTTGCCTTCTTCCTTGCTGCGAACTTCCGCGTTGAAGCCGATGCCGCCCTTGGTGGAACGGTTTTGAATAACCTTTTCCAGACCTGAGAACGCACCACCGCAGATGAACAAAATGTTACGGGTGTCGACCTGAAGGAATTCCTGCTGCGGATGCTTGCGACCACCTTGCGGCGGAACGGAAGCGACCGTGCCTTCGATCAACTTGAGCAGGGCCTGCTGCACGCCTTCACCGGAAACGTCCCGGGTGATCGACGGGTTGTCAGACTTGCGCGAGATCTTGTCGATCTCATCGATGTAGACAATGCCCATCTGGGCCTTTTCCACGTCGTAATCGCACTTCTGCAGCAGCTTCTGAATGATGTTCTCGACATCTTCACCCACGTAACCCGCCTCGGTGAGGGTGGTTGCATCGGCGATGGTGAACGGAACGTTCAGCAAGCGGGCCAGTGTTTCGGCAAGCAGGGTTTTACCCGAGCCTGTCGGGCCGATCAGCAAAATGTTGCTTTTGCCGAGTTCGACGTCGTCATTCTTTTTGTCACGCTGGTTCAGGCGCTTGTAGTGGTTGTACACCGCTACTGCCAAAACCTTTTTCGCACGCTCCTGACCAATCACGTATTGATCAAGGATGCCGCTGATTTCTTTAGGCGAAGGCAATTTATGCGCGCTGCTTTCGGCCTGGGCTTCCTGCACCTCCTCTCGGATGATGTCGTTGCACAGGTCGACGCACTCGTCGCAGATAAAGACCGAGGGGCCGGCAATCAACTTGCGTACTTCATGCTGGCTTTTGCCACAGAAGGAGCAATAGAGCAGCTTGCCGTTGTCCTCGCCGTTGCGGGTGTCAGTCATTCGTTCGATCCAAATCCGATAGGCTTGCAACACAAGATGAAGGCTATTGCGGGCTTTTTCAAGCCCGCTGGTGATCGGACCCGCCGACCAACCTTATTTTGAGCTGCTTAATTAAGCGGGGCGCTGGTTGATCACTTCATCGATCAGCCCGTACTCACGCGCTGCTTCTGCACTCATGAAATTGTCGCGGTTGGTGTCGCGCTCGATTTCTTCAAGAGTGCGCCCGCTATGCTTGGCCATCAGCGTGTTGAGACGCTCACGAATGAAGAGGATTTCCTTGGCATGGATTTCGATATCCGAAGCCTGGCCCTGGAAACCGCCCAGTGGCTGGTGAATCATCACACGCGAGTTCGGCAGGCAGTAACGCTTGCCCTTGGCACCGGCAGTCAACAGAAACGCGCCCATGCTGCACGCCTGACCGATACAGGTGGTCGACACGTTTGGCTTGATGAACTGCATGGTGTCGTAGATCGACATGCCCGCCGTCACCGAACCGCCCGGGGAGTTGATATAGAGATGGATGTCCTTGTCCGGGTTTTCCGCTTCAAGGAACAGCAGTTGCGCACAGATCAGGTTGGCCATGTAGTCCTCTACCGGACCAACCAGAAAGATCACTCGCTCCTTGAGAAGGCGCGAGTAGATGTCATAGGCGCGCTCGCCACGAGCAGATTGCTCGACAACCATCGGGACCAGGCCGCCTGCGGCCTGGATATCAGAGTTCTGCTGAATATACGAATTACGGAACATGCTCTGCAGTCACTCCCAAATAGTTATGTCTTGAATACGCATAAGCCAGCACGAAGGCTGGCTTATGGTGTGTGCTTCTTACCGCAAAAACGATCAGTCGGCTTGTGGAGCTTCTACCGGCTTGACTGCTTCTTCGTAAGAGACCGATTTGTCGGTCACGCTAGCTTTCTGCAGAACAGTATCCACAACTTGCTCTTCCAGCACAACAGAACGAACTTCGTTCAGTTGCTGGTCGTTCTTGTAGTACCAGGACACAACCTGCTCAGGCTCCTGGTAGGCCGAAGCCATTTCCTGGATCATTTCGCGAACGCGGGTTTCGTCAGGCTTGAGGTCGAACTGCTTGACCACTTCGGCCACGATCAAACCCAGCACAACGCGGCGCTTGGCTTGTTCTTCGAACAGCTCGGCCGGCAGTTGATCAGGCTTGATGTTGCCACCGAACTGCTGAACAGCCTGCACGCGCAGACGGTCGACTTCGTTGGACAGCAGAGCCTTAGGCACTTCGATCGGGTTGGTGGCCAGCAGACCGTCCATCACCTGATTCTTGACCTTGGATTTGATTGCCTGACGCAGCTCGCGCTCCATGTTCTTGCGAACTTCGGCGCGGAAGCCTTCCAGACCGGTTTCCTTGATGCCGAATTGAGCGAAGAATTCTTCGTTCAGCTCTGGCAGTTTTGGCTCGGAAACAGTGTTCACGGTCACGGTGAACTCAGCGGCTTTGCCTGCCAGGTCGAGGTTCTGATAGTCCTCTGGGAAGGTCAGGTTCAGAACGCGCTCTTCGCCGGCTTTAGCGCCAACCAGACCGTCTTCGAAACCAGGGATCATGCGGCCGGAACCCAGCACCAGTTGAGTGCCTTTGGCGGAACCACCGGCGAACACTTCACCGTCGACCTTGCCGACGAAATCGATGTTCAACTGATCTTCGTTCTGGGCAGCGCGATCGGCCACTTCGAAACGGGTGTTCTGCTTGCGCAGCACGTCCAGCATCTTGTCCAGATCGGCATCAGCCACGTCAGCGCTCAGGCGCTCTACGGTGATACCTTCGAAACCGGCAACGGTGAACTCAGGGAACACTTCGAAGATCGCGACGTATTCCAGATCTTTGCCGGCTTCCATCGATTTAGGCTCGATCGAAGGAGCGCCAGCCGGGTTCAGCTTCTGCTCGACAACCGCTTCGTAGAAAGAAGACTGGATCACATCGCCTACTGCTTCCTGACGCGCATCAGCACCGAAACGGCGCTTGATTTCGCTCATTGGCACTTTGCCTGGACGGAAGCCAGCAATCTTGGCCTTTTGGGCAGTCTGCTGCAGACGCTTGTTGACCTGAGTCTCGATGCGCTCAGCCGGCACGGTGATGCTCATGCGGCGCTCAAGAGCAGAAGTATTTTCAACAGAAACTTGCATGGATATTCCTCGTTGCACAGACGTTAGCCGGCCGTTTCCGACCCCAGAATCAAGGGCATGCATTCTAGTGGGTCAAACTCAAGAAGTCACCCTACTGAAAACGGGTAAAAAAGCAGCAGGCAATTTATAGGCGGGGACAAACGGTTATGCCTCGCCCTGTTAGCAAATACAGCCAGTCATGCCAGGGCTTTGCACCAATCCTTCTATATATAGAAGAAATCGGCAATCCATCCCTGACAGCCGACCCCACGAGGGGACCGACGGGCGGATCGGCATCATCGAGAAACAAAAATACGATGAAAACCCCACCCCTACGACGACCCAGGACATGCAGCCGCTTAATACTCGAACCGCTAAAACAAAAAAGGCGCCAGACTATTAAATCTGGCGCCTCTCGAAATATGGGGTGGACGAAGGGGATCGAACCCTCGACAACGGGAGTCACAATCCCGTGCTCTACCAACTGAGCTACGCCCACCATATTGCCTTGCAAGGAAGCCAAACAACTACCTTGCTGCGCCTCAACCAGGCCAACGGCCCGGGTAAAGCTTTATTTGGTGCGGATGAAGAGACTCGAACTCTTACACCTTGCGGCGCTGGAACCTAAATCCAGTGTGTCTACCAATTCCACCACATCCGCGGTTTGAAGCTGTTAAAGCAAAGGCGCCAGACTGTTAATCTGGCGCCTTTCGAAATATGGGGTGGACGAAGGGGATCGAACCCTCGACAACGGGAGTCACAATCCCGTGCTCTACCAACTGAGCTACGCCCACCATATTGCGCTACTTGTGCCAAAGCTGCCTAATGGCGCACCCGGCAGGACTCGAACCTGCGACCATCCGCTTAGAAGGCGGATGCTCTATCCAGCTGAGCTACGGGCGCCTTATTAATCTGTACTCTTGGAGGACTACAAACTAAGTGCTTTCCAGTCTCGCAGAACCGTAATCCCGCTCGACCTTCTTATCCAGTGCTAGGCTGTGCCCGACAAGTGCGACGAATAGTATAGAGCGCCCTGAAGGCCGTCAAATCCTTTTTATAAAAAATTCATTTAATTAAAGGGGTTAGGGGAATTTGCAGACCAAGCGCCTTTGCCCTCACCGCATGACATGCGAGAATACGTTCTCTTTTTTTCCCCTCTCGATGGTTAATCACGCGCAATGACTGCACAACTAATCGACGGCAAATCGATCGCCGCCAGCCTGCGCCAGCAGATCGCCAAACGAGTCACCGAGCGTCGCGAGCAAGGTTTGCGCACGCCCGGCCTCGCGGTGATCCTGGTCGGCAGCGATCCTGCCTCTCAGGTTTATGTCTCGCACAAGCGTAAAGACTGTGAAGAGGTAGGCTTCATTTCCCAAGCCTACGACCTGCCTTCCGAAACCACTCAAGAAGCCTTGACCGATCTGATCGATCGCCTGAACGAAGACCCGGCAATTGACGGCGTCCTGCTTCAGCTTCCGTTACCCGAACACCTGGATGCGTCCAAATTGCTCGAGCGCATTCGTCCGGATAAAGACGTCGACGGCTTCCATCCCTATAACGTTGGCCGCCTGGCCCAGCGCATTCCGCTGCTGCGCCCCTGCACGCCCAAAGGCATCATGACCTTGCTGGAAAGCACTGGTGCAAACCTGTACGGGATGGACGCCGTTATTGTCGGCGCTTCCAATATCGTGGGTCGTCCGATGGCGATGGAATTGCTGCTGGCCGGTTGCACCGTGACTGTCACCCACCGTTTCACCGAGGACCTCGCCGGCCATGTCGGCCGCGCCGATCTGGTGGTCGTTGCCGCTGGCAAGCCAGGCCTGGTCAAAGGTGAGTGGATCAAGGAAGGCGCGATCGTGATCGACGTCGGCATCAACCGTCAGGAAGACGGCAAACTGGTGGGTGACGTGGTCTACGAAACAGCCCTGCCCCGCGCCGGATGGATCACGCCAGTGCCAGGCGGAGTGGGTCCGATGACACGCGCCTGCCTGCTGGAAAACACTCTGTACGCAGCGGAAACACTGCACAGCTGAGTTCGTGTAAAGACGCCAGCGACAATCAAAAGAACCCCGCCGATAGCGGGGTTCTTTTTGCCTCCCGTAAAAGACTGACCATCCGCCGGAAAATGACTTTTATTTCATGTTTCCAAAGAGTTTCAGCTCCTACTTGAACAACCATCGACAGTTATTCAGCCATACTCCAGAATGTCGCGCTTTTACGAAACAGCCCGTTACAGAACGGCTTATCAACACATTAAGAGTCTGCCAGCGTGAAAATCCGTCTTTCCATCCTGAGCCTATTTTTTGCATTTACAGGGACGTTCATCACGCCAGCGGTTAACGCCGCTGATACCACCTCAGCCCCCCGCGATACATCACACCTTAAGATCGCTTCCGGCAGCGCATTGCTGATGGATCTGCAGACCAACAAGGTCATCTACGCCAGTAACCCCGACGTGGTTGTACCCATTGCCTCGGTCAGCAAACTGATGACTGCTTTGGTCGTGGTTGAAGCCAAGCAGAACATGGATGAGTACATCTCCATCAACATCAGCGACACGCCTGAAATGAAAGGGGTGTTTTCCCGGGTCAAACTCAACAGTGAAATGCCGCGCAGGGAAATGCTGCTGATTGCGCTGATGTCCTCGGAGAACCGTGCCGCCGCCAGCCTTGCGCATCACTATCCGGGCGGTTACGTCGCATTCATCGCGGCCATGAACGCCAAGGCCAGGGCGCTGGGCATGACCAATACTCACTATGTCGAGCCGACGGGCCTTTCGCCTCGCAACGTCTCGACGGCGCGTGACTTGAGCAAATTGCTGATCGCTGCTCACAAGTACCCGATCTTGACGGAGCTGAGCACCACCAAAGAAAAAACCGTTTCGTTTCGCAAGCCAAACTACAGCCTGGGTTTCCACAATACCGACCACCTGATCGGCAAGCCGAACTGGGACATCAAACTGACGAAAACCGGCTTCACCAACCAGGCTGGCCACTGCCTGGTATTGGTCACCAGCATGGGCAATCGTCCGGTAGCACTGGTGATCCTCGACGCGTTCGGCAAATACACGCATTTTGCCGATGCCACCCGTATACGTAACTGGGTCGAAACCGGCAAGGGCACCACCGTGCCGTCCGTAGCCCTGCAATACAAGTCGGAAAAAAACCTCAAGCACCGTCAGAGCGGCGTTGTTGAAGCGTCGAAATAATCCGGCGACCGCAAAAACAAAGCCCCGATAATCCGGGGCTTTTTTTCGTCTGGCATTAATCGTTGGGCAGCGGCATCTGGTCGTCATCCGGAATGCCATCCCCGGCACTGGGGTCTCGAGTGCCGCGGGGATGCTCCGTCGGCACGACCATCGGACGCGCCAAAGGGTCTCTTAACGGATCATCGGGATCCATCACCGGATCAACGCCCTCTTCAGGGGTTGTGGGAACACTGTCCGGACGTTTGTCGTTGAAACTCGAATCGGTAGACATACACACCTCACCACAGTTGAGATCAGTGTTTCAGGTCGGCAAGCGGGTCATAAGGCTTGGCGGGTGTCTTGCCCTCCTCGCCCGGTTTTATGTCTCTGGGCGCCTTGGCAGGGCCAATGGGATCGACCTGAGGATCGGCCAGGTCCGGCGAATCCGGATCAAAACCCAATTCATCACCTGAAGAATGTTCAGACGAGTGCGGGCCAGAGGGGGTATTGGATTGAGCCATGGACGCCTCCTTGGGGCTGGCCCGCAGAAGTGCGGGCCTTTCCACTTGGAGGTCAGGTTCGCGCAGCGGTGCCAGGCACATGACGAACGGAAGCTTACTGCGTACTCAACGCTTTCTTCGCGCGTTCGGCCGCCTGCTCCTGCCCTGCCTGACCGAGATCACTCGCTGCCTTCAGCCAGCGCTGCGGGTCAACGTTGGCCGGGATTTGATTGGGCTTCTGGATCAGTACGGCCCAGCCGCCAGCGTCCTTGAACGATGACTCAAAGGAGCTGAAGCTCATCAGGTTGCGGTGATTCATTCCGGCGCGCAGCAACACCGTTTGCTTCTGGCGGTTGTAACCGGCAAGGATGGCGTAACGCGGTCCGGCCCACATTGCCGAGCCTTCGGTAAAGCGCAACATCACCGGGTAACCGGCGGCGACCTGGGTCAACAACGCCGGTAAACGGCTGTCGAGGGGATACACCACCATCCCGTATTCACGGGCAAGGTTTTGCATGTTCTGCTGTAACTGGGCTTCAGCGCCCGGCAAGTGCAGCGGTTTCTCAAGCAGCCCCGGCGTAATCACGATGCCTTGCTGCGAGAGCATGCTGGCCAATACCTGGGGACCGCTTTGAAAGTCCTGGCCCCGATAGAACGTGCCGCTGAGCTCGACACGTTCCGGCAGACGCTTGATCTCAGGCGCCACGCTTCCCGCGCAACCCGCCAACCCTGCGACGCAGCCGACCACCAGCAACGCCGTTCGAATCCGAGAAAATACCCGCTCCATTATCACTCTCTTGTTCAGACGCCGGGCAACACGCTCCCGGCTTGGCCGTCGATCATAGGACGCCGCAAGGCGCCGGTATAGCCTTTACCTGCAGTTGAGTGCATTCGATAGAGCGAACAGGTTGGGGACTGCTGACCTTTGGTCAATGGCTGGAAACACAGCAACGACTAGACTGTCATTTGCAAAGAGTGTGCGCCCGCTGCAGGGCGAAGAGGAGGCACTGATGAGCCTGACAATGACAATCGTGATGCTGGTGTCTGGCTGGCTGGCAGTGGCCACCGCCATGTTGTGGGGTGTCCTGCGTGTTACCCGTCGCCATCATCACCACCCGGTTCAATCGGCGCCTGTGGCGAAGACCGATGAACCGCCTGTGCACCGGGCGCCGGTGCACTGACGTATTTTGAATTGATAAAAAAACGGCCGCCTGGACTCTTTCGAGCACAGGCGGCCGTTTCGTTTATCGGCGATTAAGCTTCAGCGACAATGCGCTTCTGCCTGGCGCGCCGCGACATCATGTTCAATGCCTCGATCGTCGCCGAGAACGCCATGGCTGCATACACATAGCCTTTCGGTACGTGGGCACCGAAGCCTTCGGCGATCAGCGTCATGCCGATCATGATCAGGAAGCCCAGCGCCAGCATCACCACCGTCGGGTTGTCGTTGATGAACCTGGCCAGCGGGTCAGCCGCCAGCAACATCACCAGCACCGACACCACCACCGCGATGATCATGATCGGCAAATGCTCGGTCATGCCGACAGCTGTAATGATGCTGTCGATCGAGAACACCATGTCCAGCATCAGAATCTGCCCGATCGCAGCCGCGAACCCCAGGGTCACAGTCGAGGTCGCGGACTTCGAGTCTTCCGGCGCCGGGTCCATGCTGTGATGGATCTCGGTGGTCGCCTTCCACAACAGGAACAGGCCGCCGGCGATCAGGATCATGTCCTTCCAGGAGAACGCGTGGCCGAGGATATCGATCACTGGCTCAGTCAACTGGACGATGAACGCGATGGTGCTCAACAAGCCCAGTCGCAGGATCAGCGCCATGCCGATACCGATGCGTCGCGCTTTCTGCCGATGCTGCTCCGGCAATTTGTTGGTCAGAATCGAGATGAAGATCAGGTTATCGATGCCGAGCACGATTTCCATGACGATCAACGTGGCCAGGGCAACCCAGGCGGTGGGGCTTGCAGCAAGTTCTAAAAGGTATTCCATGGGTCAGTCCTGACTCGTTGTAGACGGTTTAGATTTCCTGGGACGAAGATTCGACTTTCTGCTTGTCTTCGCGCGATGGCTCTTTCTTGCTGATCAGGCCACCCGTGGCATCGCTGATCGCTTGCTCGGCAGTCTTGTGGGTGTCGTCGATCGCCTGTTTTGCACTTTCGGCAGCCTGACCCATCAGTTGGTGAGCGCTTTTCTCGGCCTGTTCGCAACCGGCCAGCACCAGTAAAGACGTGATCAGCAGCGCCGTGGTTTTAAGCTTCATGTGACTTCCTCGATAGTACAAACCGGACCGAACTGATGGCCCGTCGATAGCGAGGCATTCTAGGCAGGCAAACACTTCAGGAAAATTCGTATTTTCAGCGGTTATACTTCGGTTTTTACGAACTGTAGGTCGTCATGCTTAATTATCGACAGCTGCATTATTTTTGGGTGGTCGCCAAAACCGGCAGCATCGTGCGCGCCTGCGAGCAACTGAACCTGACGCCACAAACCATCAGCGGGCAGATTTCCTTGCTCGAACAGACCTATGGCATCGAGCTGTTCAGGCGCGTCGGCCGGCAGTTGGAACTCACCGAGGCCGGACGCCAGACGCTGCCTTACGCCGAGCAAATGTTTCAACTGGGTGGCGAACTGGAGTTGATGCTGCGGGCGCAGCCCAACGAACAACAGATTCTGTTCCGGGTTGGGGTGGCCGACGTGGTGCCCAAGTCCATCGTTTATCGTCTGATTGCGCCAACCATGGAATTGAGCGAGCCGCTGCGCATCACCTGCCGAGAAGACAAACTCGAACGCCTGCTCGCCGACCTGGCGATTCAGCGCCTGGACCTGGTGATTTCCGACAGCCCGATGCCCTCGCACCTCGACATCAAGGGCTACAGCCAGAAGCTTGGGGAATGCGGAATCAGTTTTTTCGCGACTTCGGCACTGGCAGCGCAGTATGGCCAGGACTTCCCGCGCAGCCTGCACGGCGCACCGCTGTTGATTCCCGGGCCGGAAACCGTGGTGCGCAGTCGCTTGCAGCGTTGGTTTGCCGAGCAGCAGATCCAGCCGCGCATCGTCGGTGAGTTCGACGACAGCGCGCTGATGCAGGCATTCGGTCAATCGGGCAGCGGGATTTTCATTGGCCCGAGCGTGATTGCCGATGAAGTGAAACGCCAATACGGCGTGGAGTTGATTGGCCAGACCGACGCGGTGACCGAGTCGTTCTACGCCATTTCAGTGGAACGCAAGGTCAAGCACCCTGGCATTGTCGCCATTACCGAAGGTGCCCGACGCGAGCTGTTCACCGACGATTGAAGCCTCAGGCGCAGACTTCGCGCGGCTTCATGGTCATCAGCGCCATCGCCAGCAGAATCGACACCAGGATAAACGCGGCGGCTGCAAAACCCAGCCCGCCCAGGCCGACGCTGTCGATCACGCGTCCGCCGACCATCGCGCCCAGGCCGATCCCGAGGTTGGCCCCGGCAATGTTCAGCGAGGCGGCAAAGGCTGGCGCCTCGGGTGCAGCCTTCATCAAGCGCACATGGCTGACCAGGAACAAGGCCGCCTGAGTCACGCCCCAAATGCCCATCGCCGCCGCCAGGCCGAGTGGTGAATGAATATTCGGCACCAACGCCACCATGCCGGCGATCATGAATGCACAGAACATCATGGACGCGATCAGCGGATTACGATCCACCGCGCGGCCGCCCAGCGAGTTGCCGATCAGCCCGACCGCGCCGAAGCCCATCAGGCACCAACCGACCACCGTACCGTTGAATCCGGCCAGGCGCTCAAGGATGTCAGCCAGATAGGTGTAAGCGGTGAACATGCCGCTGAACACCAGGATCGACAGCAACACATGCCCCACCATCAACGGGCTGCGCAGAATCTTGAATTGCGAACGAAAGCTCACCTGATGTTGATGCAGGTTGGTCTTCGGCAGGTAAACGAACAGCAACAACGCCTTGGCAAACGCGATCACCGCCAGAATGCCGAAGGCACTGCGCCAGCCAAACGCGTCGGAAATCAGCGTGCCGACCGGAATGCCAAACACCGTCGCGCAGACAATGCCGAAGCCGATCTTGGCGATGGCGCGCCCGGCATAATCAGGCCCGACGATGTCCACCGCCGTTTCACTGGCCAGCGCCCAGAACACCGGCAACCCCAGCGCCGGGATCAAGCGGGCGATGGCCATCACCCAGATGTTCGGCGCAAATGCGGCGAGGGTGTTCGCCAGGCCGAACATGATCAACACCGAGATGAACAGTTTGCGCCGCTCGAAACGGGCGAAGTACGCGGTCAGGAACGGCCCGAACGCGGCGACGGTGAAAGCGAACAAGGTCACCAGCAAACCCGCTTGGGGGATGCTGACGTCCAGGTCTCGGGCGATCGCCGGCAGCAGGCCGACGATGATGAATTCCGTGGTCAGCACGGTAAAACCCGCAGCGGACAACAGAAGAATGGGCAACAGCATGCAGAACTCCAGAAAACGACGACACCAGCGATAACCCGAGGGCCCACTGGCATGACTTGAAAATGAGGATGGCGAATCTTAACAGAGTGTTTCCAATCAGGGTTGCACGAACCTGCCTATCTCGTTGATCACGCGGGCGGCAGATCGTCACAGGTCTGAAGGATCAAGCGCACCCTGTGATAAAGTCCGCGCCCCGCGATACGTACACCCTGTTCATCGGCCATTCAGTGGCATTGATGTCGCGACACCCCCGCACCTAATAATCAGAGATGCCGTTTTATGACTGCTTCATCCCCTTCGCTATTGCAACGCCTGAAACGCTTGAGCCTGGTCTCGCAAATCGTCATCGGCCTGATCGCCGGGATTGCCTTGGCGTTGTTCGCGCCGGACGTGGCGAAGTCCACCGCGTTCATCGGCAAAGTGTTCGTGTCGGCACTCAAAGCCGTCGCGCCAATCCTGGTGTTCGTGCTGGTCATGGCTTCGATCGCCAACCACAAGCACGGCCAGGAAACCCACATCCGGCCGATTTTGTTTCTGTACCTGCTCGGTACGTTTGCCGCCGCCGTCGTAGCGGTCGTTGCCAGCACGTTGTTCCCGTCGAGCCTGGTACTGGCCACGCATGACGTCGCGGTGAGCGCGCCGGGTGGCATCGGTGAAGTGTTGCAAAGCCTGCTGCTGAGCGTGGTCGACAATCCGGTCAGCGCGCTGATGAACGCCAACTTCATTGGCATTCTGGCTTGGGCAATCGGCATGGGCATCGCCATTCGTCACGCCGGTGACACGACTCGCGAAGTGCTGGGCGACCTGTCCAATGGCGTGACCTTGATCGTGCGCCTGGTCATCCGTTTCGCGCCTTTGGGGATCTTCGGCCTGGTGGCGTCGACGCTCGCCACCTCGGGTTTTGGCGCCTTGATCGGCTATGCGCACCTACTGGCCGTGTTGCTGGGCTGCATGCTGTTCGTGGCGCTGGTAATGAACCCGGTGATTGTGTTCTGGAAGTTGCGTCGCAATCCCTATCCGCTGGTGCTGACCTGTCTGCGGGAAAGCGGTATCACCGCATTTTTCACCCGCAGTTCGGCGGCGAACATCCCGGTCAACCTGGAACTGAGCAAGCGCTTGGGCCTGCACGAAGACACTTACTCGGTCTCGATTCCGCTGGGCGCCACGATCAACATGGCCGGCGCGGCGATCACCATTACTGTGCTGACGCTGGCCGCCGTGCACACACTGGGCATCGCCGTCGACATTCCGACCGCCATCCTGCTGAGCGTGGTTGCGGCAATCTGTGCCTGCGGCGCGTCTGGCGTGGCCGGCGGTTCGCTGTTGCTGATTCCACTGGCGTGCAGCCTCTTCGGCATCCCGAGTGAAATCGCCATGCAGGTGGTGGCGGTCGGTTTCATCATCGGCGTATTGCAGGACTCGGCGGAGACGGCGCTGAACTCTTCCACAGATGTGCTCTTCACGGCTGCCGCGTGCCTGGGTGAAGAACAGAAAGCGCAGCGCCTGGCGTAACAAAGATCGAAAGATCGCAGCCTCGTTTCACTCGACAGCTCCTACATTGAGATGCGTAGCGCCTGTAGAAGCTGTCGAGTGAAATGAGGCTGCGATCTTTTGACTCACAAAAAATAAAGCCCGCCAAGGTTTGCACCTTGGCGGGCTTTTTAATGCCTGGACGGTTTAGAACGCGCCCATGTAATCGCGCTTGCCCACTTCCACACCGTTGTGACGCAGCAGTGCGTAAGCCGTGGTCACGTGGAAGAAGAACTGCGGCAGGCCGTAGGTCAGCAGGTAGGCCTGGCCGGTGAAGCGCTTCTCTTTCGGCGTGCCCTGACGGGTGATGATCTCGATGCCTTCCTTGCCATTGATCTGCTCTGGCTTGATCTCGCCGATGAAGGCCAAAACCTTGGCGATCAGGGCTTGCAGCTCAGCGAAAGTGGTTTCGCTGTCGTCATACTTCGGCAATTCAACCTCAGCCAGACGCGCGGAAACGCCTTTGGCGAAATCAACGGCGATCTGCACCTGGCGCACCAGCGGGAACATGTCCGGGTACAGGCGCGCTTGCAGGAAGGCGTTTGGGTCAATGTTCTTGGCGGTGGCGTGGGCTTCGGCCTTGTTCAGAACGTCGCTCAGGGCATTGAGCATTTGTTTGAAAACCGGAACCGATGCGTCGTACAGGGAAATGGTCATGGCAGTCTCGTGTGATGACAGGAGTGAATCGTGGGTCGATTATAACGATGCACCGCGCTTGCGGCGGGTCTTTTATCCGGCGTCAAATTGAGGATCAACGGCAATCAGCCCCCAGCCGGAGCAGTAACGCCGAACGACCCGGCTTGAGATACGGTTCGATCTCGCCGATCTTGCACGACGCCAGGTCCTGCAGCTCAGGCGGCAGCGGCTCCTGAACGAATAGTCGCGCGTCCGATTGTTTCACCTCGTTCACCTCTGCAACCGTGAGTGCTTCCACGGGCCGGCCCATGTAATAGACCAGGCGAATGTCCGGCTCACCAACACTGTAGGCTTTCTGATCCGGTTGCCTGGCCGCCAGGGTGGCTACCTGTTCAAGCCCGCCGAACCGATGCGCCAGCACCTGCCCTTCAATGAACACATAAAACACCAGAAACCCGGCCAGCGTGATGTAAGGCACCGTGGCCAGGCCCACCCGCCAACGCCCTTTCGCGCCTTCAAGCAACCCGGTCCAGCGCAGCGCCAGCAGCAGCGCGATAGCCGGGTAAACCGGCAACAGGTATTTGCCGTGTTTCTCGGTGAACATGGAAAAAACCAGCAATGGCAGCAGGCAACAGCACAGCAACATGCCCGCTTCACGACGCGAGCGAATCAGCGCCCAGAACGCTCGAGGCCGCACAAATACAATCAACCAGAAAGGAAAGAAATCACCGGCCAGGTACAGCAGATAGGCATACCAGGCCTCGGCACCCTGCCCGTCGATTTTGTTCACGATGTCTTCGCTGATGATCGACGCCCAAATGCCCCACCCCTGACTGAAAGACACCGCCACATACCAGGAGCTGCCCAGCACTACGGCAATGACCCAGCCCCAGCCATCACACAGGTAGGCCTTGGCGCGGGAATCTTTATAGATCAGGGCATAAGCCAGAATCGGTGCCGTTACCCACAACAGGCAAACCGGCCCCTTGGTCAGCAGCGCACACCCCAACAGTACGTAGCTGAGTCGACTCCAGCCGATTCGGCCCTGACTGAAGACATACTGCCAGGCCGCCAACAACGCGCCGAAACACAGCAGGGTCAAAAACATCTCGATTTCAGAGCGGCGGGCGAACAGGCTGAACGCGCCATTGGCGGCCAGGAACACCGCCGCAAGCAAGCCCGCCTGATGTCCGGCAAGACGGGTGCCATACAGGTAAATACCGATGCAGCACATCGTCGCAGCCAGGGCCGATGGCAAGCGCACGCTCCACTCGGACAAACTGCCCAGCATGCCTGTCGACAACAGACCGACCCAATAGAAGAACGGTGGCTTGGACAGGTACAGCTCACCGTTCATGTATGGCAGCAGCCAGCTCCCTGCTTCGCGCATTTCACGGACGGTGACGGCCCGGCGAGCTTCGTTGACGCTGAGGAACGGCACACTGCCAAGGCCCCAGAAAAACAACAACACGATGGCAATAACGACGAGCAAGGTGACATTACGGGTCAAAAATCGACTGTAATCCAACTTCATCAAAGCTTCTCCGCACCAACTCCCAGAGTGCCTTTCGCTTTTGTGAACCGATAGAACAGGTTGGGCTCGCTGACGATATAGAGCTCGCCATCTGCGTCCATGGTCATGCCTTCGGCTTGCGGCACATTTTTCTTGAGGTCGCCCGCCAGGCTTAGCAGGGACATAATGCTGACGAAATTACCCTTTTCGTCCAGTTCGGTCACGTTGTTGGACTCTTCGCTCAACATCAGCAAATGCCCTGTTCGCGGATCGTAAAAGCATTCGGAAAGGTCCCGGCTGAACACACTGCGATCCACCCATGAGGTCAGGTCATCAATGCGAATCTGCAATGACCCACCCAGGGAGGCGAGCATGCCCGTGACCGAATACAGCTGCCGCGGGTCGCGCTCCTTGACCGCCAGGACGCGATCATTGGCCACGTCATAGGTCACGCCCTCGAACCCTTTGTTGTGGTTGCTCAGGTTGACCCCGATGGCGAGAAACCTGGCGTCCTTCACATGGATGGGGCCCGGGGCGTCCGGTAAGGTGATGATGTCCAGTTGCTGCTTCACTTCGTCGGCGATCACCACGCGTCCGCCGCCGATGTAAGCGATGCCTTCGGCGTCCTGAAACCCGATCAGCGGATAGTGTTCAAGCACATCACCGTCACGGCTCAACGCCAGAATCTCCATGGGCTCGCCGTTGGTAATACCGAGCATGCGCCCATGATCGAAATCATAGGCAATGCCCGACAAATTGGTCACGCCGGGAAGTGGCTTTGCGTCGATAACCGACAGGTAGTCCGGCAGCCAGATATTTTTGTCCGGGGCCTGATTGCCGTACCACTTGTTGTGCCAGTGCCCATACAACTGCGAGTGCCAGGAAAACCGTAGGCAAACCGCGAAGAGCAGTGCCAACGCAACAACAAGAACGATCACTCCTACCTTCCAGGGTTTGCTCATGCTCTTCCTTAATTCCAAGTAAAGCGATACACGTGGTCCGGTTGTACTGCGTGACATTTGCCGTTATCGGCATCGGCGCCAACGATCGACCACTCTGCACGGGATGTCTCGCCGAGTTCACGTGCGCCCTGGGGGTTGAAACACTGCTCCAGCAACTCGTCCGGCACCAATGCGTAGGCCTGAGGGTGTTCACGCAGCCACTGCGCGGCCTGCTCGACGGTGGAGCTGGCCATCCCGAAATGCACGATCGGCTGGCGGGCGTACAACCAGTGACCTTCGCGCCACTGGACCATTACCAGGTCAGCCCCGTGCGTCATGGTCGCCGCCTGCGCCATGATTTCTTTATGAGGGTTGGCGCCGTCCTTCATCGGTTCGATAAACCCACGGGCGAACCACAGCACGAACCAGCTCACCACCACCGCCTGAAAAATCCGCCGTCCGCGCGGGCGCTTGGCGAACCAGCGCTTGAGCAACCAGGGAATCAGCGGCGCCGAGACCAGCACCAACCCAGGCAGTGCCGGGTAGATGTACAACTTGCGTTTGCCACTGGCCAGACAGAAAAACAGCACGACCAGCGCTACCCAGCCAAGCAGCACCAGCACTCGACCGTCACGCTTGGCAAGCTGCCTGCGCCAGGCGGGCACCAGCCACGGCAGGACCAGGAACAGCGGCAACCAGTATTGGGGAATTACGTTGACGAAGAAGTACCAGAACGGCTCTCGATGATCCCACGCAGCGGCATAGCGCCCCGCAGTCTGGCGCAACAGGATCTCGCGCGCATACGCCACCTCGTCAGCCGAGCCATTGAGCACGATGGACAAGGCCAGGGGCAGCAACCAGATGGCGATTGCGCCCAAAAAGACCAAAAAGCCCAGAGACCACTTGCGCGCTTCGCCGGGCATGGCCACCACACCCGACCAGCCTTTGCGCACCGCATAGGCATACGGAATCAGCATCAGCGCCGGAACGAAGCCAACCCCTTTGGTAATGACGCCAATGCCCATCGAGGCGCATCCCACGTAAAACCAGCGCCAGGCCGGGCCGACCAGCAAGTGACGCGCCAACCCGTACATGCCCAGGGACGTGAACAGAATCAGGAAGCTGTCGATCTGGCCGGTCCGCAGGATGCTGTAGGTCTGATAGGTGGCCAGGTACAAGAGCGCCGCTGTGCGACCGATGCGCTGATTCCATAACCGGCGGGCCAGGTCGTAGACCATGGCGGTGACCGTCACGGCCGAAAAAAGGCCGGGGATGTACAGGGCGATATCAGGTTTGCCGGTGAGCCAGGTAAAGAACGCCACCGCCCACATGAAAATCGGCGGTTTGTCCCCGTAGATCTCCCCGGCACGGTGAGGAATCAGCCACGAACCGTTATGCAGCATCTCCAGCGCCACACCGAGGAAGCGTTCCTCGTCCACGTTCAGAGGCTGACGCAGCCCCAGTCCCGCACCGATCAACAAGAAAGCAAGCAGCATCAAGCCCAGGCATTCAACCCGGGGGGAAAGGGATCTGCGCATGATTTATTCCTTCGGGTGCCTGCTTTTCGCAATCAATTGCAGGTTGCGGAAATAGACGATGGAACCGAACGCCTGACCGGCGATGAACACCGGGTCTTGTCGGTAAATCGCATAAAAAAGCAGCAAGGTGCTGCCGACGATGCTCAGGTACCAGAAGCTCACCGGGATCACACTGCGTTTCTTGTATTCGCTGTACAGCCACTGCAAGACAAAACGACCGGTAAAAGCAATCTGGCCGGTAAAACCGACCACCAGCCACAACGTTTCTCTTGAGAGATTCATTCCTGAACCTCCTGGGCATCGGTATTGAGCCGGGTGCGTTTGATCAGCCACCAGACGCCGAACAGATCGAGAATGCCTACCAGCGCACGATCGAGGTTGCCGTACTTGGACACCCCGGCGGTACGGGCCCGGTGGTTGACCGGATGGACGACCATTCGGCCGTTATGGCGCTGGATCAGCGCAGGAATGAAACGATGCATATGGTCGAAGTACGGCAGGCGCAAAAACGCCGCACGCTCGATCACTTTCAACCCGCAACCGGTGTCGGGCGTGTCGTCCCTGAGCAGGCGGCGACGCAGGCCGTTGGCAAATCGCGACGCCCAGCGCTTGCTTGCCGTATCACGACGATTGACCCGATGCCCGGCGACCAGTTGCAGGTCGGCGACACCGTGCTGGCTGCGCACCAGCGCCAACATCCCGGGAATGTCCGCCGGATCGTTCTGACCATCACCATCGAGTGTGGCCAGCCATTGCCCACGAGCAGCCTGAGCCGCGTGGTAGAGCGAGGTACTTTGGCCCAGCGAACGGTCATGATGCAGGATACGCAATTCGCTCAAGCCACCATTTCTGATCTGCCCCAGCTCCTGCAACGTGGTATCGGTGCTGCCATCGTCGACGACTATGATTTCATAACGTTCACCGGCCAAGGCAACACGAATTTCCTCAATCAAAGGCACCAGGTTGTTTGCTTCATTCTTTGCTGGAATCAGCACGGATACAAAAATGTCATGGCTCATACAGGCCCTCTTTTTCCTTGGTTTTTTTATCAAGGGCGAACGAATTACACCTGATAAAAGTGGCGATACCACTTCACGAATTCTTTGACGCCGGTTTCAACGGCGACCTGTGGACTGTAATCGACCCAGTTGGACAAGGCCGAAACGTCAGCCCATGTCTTGACCATGTCGCCTGCCTGCATTGGCAGGAAATTGCGTTCCGCTTTCACCCCCAGTGCGGACTCCAGGCAATCGATGAAGTCCAGCAGCGCGACCGGTTCGCCGCGCCCGATGTTGAAAATCCGGTTGGCACCCTCAGCCGGTCCTTGCGCGAGCGGCGGCCGGGTGCGCAAACGGGCGATGCCTTCGACGATATCATCGATGTAGGTGAAGTCACGCGACATCAGCCCCTGGTTGTAGATGTCGATCGGCCTGCCGTTGAGAATCGCTTCGGTAAACTTGAACAGCGCCATGTCGGGACGCCCCCAAGGACCATAAACGGTAAAAAACCGCAGACCGCTGGCTTTCATCCCATAGAGATGGCAATAGCTGTGCGCCATCAACTCATTGGCGCGTTTGCTGGCGGCATACAGGGAAATCGGATGGTCGGCGGCATCTTCAACGCAGAACGGCATTTTGCCATTGGTGCCATACACCGAGCTACTGGATGCATAAATCAAATGCTCGGGGCGATGATGCCGACAGGCTTCCAGCACATTCAGAAAACCGGTCAGGTTCGATTGCGCGTACACATCCGGGTTGTCCAGCGAGTAGCGAACGCCTGCCTGGGCTGCCAGATGAATGACATGGCTGAATGAACGCTCCTCGAACAGCGCCATCAAGGCGGGCTTGTCGACGATATCCAGTCTCTGGAAGTGGAAGCCCGGCAATGCCTCCAGCTCCTTGAGCCGAGCCTGTTTGAGTTCGACGCTGTAGTAATCGTTGAGATTATCGATACCGACGACTTCAAGACCTTCCCGGCACAAACGCTGAACCGTGTGATACCCAATAAAACCAGCGGCGCCGGTGACCAGAATGGTCATAGCGAGGCCCCGCCGATAAGCGCATTATCGGGGGACAATGACAACGTCAATTTCATGCCTTGCTCCAGAGTGCAGTCACAGACCCGTGGCATCGTCGATATGCCGGGGCCCGCGTCCTTGTGCGGTTAGGCCCGCGACCCCGCATACGGTGCCCGCAGAATTGTAAAAAAAACGTTAACGAATTATGTAGATTTCATGGCTTTAGGCAAGCAGAAGCAACAAATTTGGTTGCCATCGGCGCCCGCCGATCTAAAGTGCTCGCCAGCGGATTAAACAATATGAATCGGGTAAGGATGCAGCATCATGAGTATCGAGCAAGAGACGACGTTTGACGAGCCTCGGCTCAACAGCACGGAAATCCGGATTCTGGGGTCACTGATCGAAAAACAGGCCACCAGCCCGGAAACCTACCCACTGACCCTCAATGCTCTGGTGATCGCCTGCAACCAGAAAACCAGCCGCGAACCGGTGATGAACCTCACTCAGGGCCAGGTCGGCCAAAGCCTGCGCGCGCTCGAAGGCCGAGGCTTCACCAAATTGGTCATGGGCAGTCGCGCCGACCGCTGGGAGCACAAGGTCGACAAGGCGCTGGAACTGGTGCCGGCGCAGGTGATCCTGACGGGGCTGCTGTTCCTGCGTGGCCCGCAGACGGTCAATGAGCTGCTGACCCGCAGCGGGCGCATGCATGAATTCGAGGACGCCGAACAGGTCGTGCATCAACTGGAGCGCTTGATTGCTCGTGGCCTGGCCCTGCTGATTCCGCGTCAGGCCGGGCAGCGCGAAGACCGCTACATGCACGCCCTGGGTGATCCGGCGGATATCGAAGCCATCCTCGCCGCGCGGCAAAACCCGGCAGAACGTGGCGCAGGTAGCGGCGTGTCGATTGAACGAATCGAAGAGCTCGAAGCGCGAATTGCAGCGCTGGAAGAACGCCTGGCCCGCCTCGAATAACCCGATGATAAAGATCCAGGCGTGCGAACGAGCGCGGCATTCGCGGGCAAGTCGGGTCAGCTACGGGCAAACTCCACCGCTTTTTGAAACTGTTCCTCGGTCGGACGTACGCCGGTGTACAGCACAAATTGCTCCAGCGCCTGGATCGCAATCACTTCCAGCCCGGTGATCACCCGCTTGCCTTCGGCACGTGCGCGTACGATCAGCGGTGTTTCCGAGGGGATCGCGACGACATCGAAGACCGTCTCGGCTGCAGCGATGGTTTCAGCATCAAAGGCCAGTTGATCGGCCTCCGGGCCACCGCTCATGCCAATCGGCGTGACATTGATCAGCATTTGCGGGCGCCGGCTACCCAGTTCCGCCTGCCACTCATAGCCCAATGACTGCGCCAGCGCACTCCCGGCGAGTTCGTTACGGGCGACGATCAGGCCATCTTTATAGCCGCCATCGCGCAACGCGCTGGCCACGGCCTTGGCCATCCCGCCGCTGCCGCGCAGCGCAAAAGTCGAGTCCTTGGGCACTGCGTGGGTGTCGAGCAATTGCGCGATGGCAATGTAATCGGTGTTGTAGGCCTTGAGGTGACCGTCGGTGTTGACGATGGTGTTAATCGATTGAATGGCCGCGGCGGACGCGTCCAGCTCATCAACCAATGCGATACACGCCTCCTTGAACGGCATCGACACCCCGCAACCGCGAATCCCCAACGCCCGTATACCGCCGACCGCACCCGGCAAATCCTGACTGCTGAAGGCCTTGTAATAAAAATTCAGGCCCAATTGTTCATACAGATGATTGTGAAACCGCAGGCCGAAATTACCGGGGCGCCCGGAAAGCGACATGCATAACCGGGTGTCTCTGTTGGGGTTCATCTGCATGAAACTTCTCCTTCAATAGCACTTTCAGATGGACGGGATTAGCCATTCCATCCGCTGTATTCGATCATAACGGCGGGTCCGCACAAGGTAGCGCCGGACCGTCAGCAAACCGGTACAGACCTTACACAAAATTTACCAATCGGCTGTGCTGATTTTGAAAAAAACGCTGTCTTAGATGTATCCCCGCGACAATCCTTGGGTCTATTGCAGACCCAAGCGCCGGGTCGAAGAACCGAGGAATTATCATGATCCGTAAAATCCCCACAGTAGCTTTGCTGATTGGCGCACTCGCTATCGCAGGGCAAGCGCAAGCCCATGGCGGCGGTGGCGGTTGGCAAGGTCCAGCGGTATTTGGCGCGATCGTTGGCTCGGCCATCGTCGGTTCGGCCATCATCAACAGCAACCGGCCTGTTTATGTGGAACAACCGGTTTACGCGCAGCCGCAACCTGTCTACGTGCAACCGGCGCCACCGGTTTACTACCAGCCGGCACCGGTCTACGTGCAGCAACCGGTCTACTACGGACCTCCGCCGGTTTACTACGGACCGCCACGTGGCTATTACGGCCCACCGCGCGGTTACTACGGCCCTCCTCACGGTTATGGCCGCTGGTAACAGCGCTCATCAGGCCCCTGCCTCATCAGCGTAATGCTGATCACTTCAGAAAGTTTTGAGGTTGGGGGTTGGGGGCATATCCGTTTCTTCGGTCATGGCGGCTATTGGTTCCGCCCTGACGGCGGGTTACTTGGAAAAGCGCCAAGTAACCAAGCGCTAGCGCCCCTGACGTACGGTGCCTCGCCTAGGCTCGGCATTCCCTCACTCCGGTCCTGCTCCGTGGGCCCGCCGCCATCGGCCATCCATGGCCGGGGGCGGCTAACCCGGCATCCCTGCCGGGTTGCCCACTACGCAGAACCTGCGTTCGGCCTTCCGATGGGGCAGATCAAGATCAAGATCAAAAGCGCAAGGCGAGCTAACGCTCGGCCTGATGAGTGGTGAGGAGCAAAAGCTCTGCGCCGGCCTGCTCTGCTTTATGTGGGAGTGAGCCTGCTCGCGATGCTGTTGCTGTTGATCGTTCCCACGCTCCGCGTGGGAATGCATCCCGTGACGCTCCGCGTCACCCTTGCGCAAGACTCAAGCCTGGTGTCGTCAGCGGAACGCAGAGCGTCCCCGGCGGCATTCCCACGCGGAGCATGGGAACGATCAGGACGCGCAAGCGTTGAAGAACCAGGTCGGCCCGTAGGCCGCCTCGTTTTGCTTTGGCGGCGCACGCCCCCTCGTGAGGCCGAGCGCAGGTTCTGCGCAGTGGGCAACCCGGCATGGATGCCGGGTTAGCCGCCCCAGGCCATGGATGGCCGATGGCGGCGGGCCCACGGAGCAGGACCGGAGCGAGGGCATGCCGAGCCTTAGCGAGGCACCGAACGTCAGGGGCAAAGCGCTTTGGTTACTTTCGCGCTTTTCGAAAGTGACCCGCCGTCAGGGCGGAACCAATAGCCGCCGTGACCGCAGAAACGGATATGTCCCCAACCCCAACCCCAACCCAACCCCAA
Organism: Pseudomonas sp. JAI111; assembly: GCF_024809425.1. Lineage (NCBI taxonomy): Bacteria > Pseudomonadati > Pseudomonadota > Gammaproteobacteria > Pseudomonadales > Pseudomonadaceae > Pseudomonas > Pseudomonas sp. JAI111. The sequence continues at coordinate 35,975 of NZ_JANUCB010000013.1, forward strand.
AAACTCCTCAAATGAACAACATCACTCCTAATCAGCAGGGCTTTTTTGTGACCGTTCGTCGACAAACGTCTGGAAAAATCGCGTCAAGGTCGCTGTCGGGACAGCGCTGGCGGTTCATGTTGGCAAGATTGACTCGAACGCCCTTCCCCCTCGCCGGGGAAAACGGTCATATTTATGTCATGTCCGGTCCGCAAGCTTGGACATATGCGTAAACAACAGGTTGATAAAAACAAGGACGACCTCATGCCAACGCAAAACCCGCACCGCATCGTCGGCTTGTGCACATCCAGCAAGGTGTACAACGCACTGACCGAACTCAAGCACCTGGAAGGCCATCGCAGCGCCAAATTTCTCTCGCTGCTGGCCGAAAACCTGGTGCGAAAAGGCCTGCTCAACGAGCAGGAAGTGGTTCACATGCTCGATCTGGTGGTCGACTGAGCCCAAGACTCATCCGCGTCAATGTCGACTATCGAGAGTGTTGATTGTCCGTTCAAACGCCAGATCCGTAAGGTAGCCCCATCGATTGATGGAGGTACTTATGTCCCAGATTCAGATCATGTCCGTTATCGGCAGCGCCGTTCCCGCACCGCTCAGAGAGTTGGGATTGCTCGCCTGCTGGTATCTCGTACAGGACGGCGAGCCGATTAGCGGCCCGCTCACTTCGCTGCCGGCCGCCCAGGCATTGTCCCAACGTATCGGCATAGGCCAGTTCAGTGCCTAAGGCAGCTGCACTCGCGGCTTTGTTTCGATGAAGATTCCCCAGCTCGACATGAACAGCGCCGCGATCAAGGGCCCGATCACAAAACCGTTCAGGCCGAAAATCGCCAGGCCACCCAGGGTTGAGATGAGGATCAGGTAGTCCGGCATCTTTGTGTCCTTGCCCACCAGGATCGGTCGCAGCACGTTATCCACAAGTCCGATCACAAACACCCCGAACAACCCCAGCACCACCCCCTGCCAGACGGCCCCGGTGAACAGGAAAAATGCCGCCACCGGCGCCCAGATAATCCCCGCCCCCACCGCTGGCAACAGCGACAGAAACGCCATCAATACCGCCCAGAGCAACGCGCTCGGAATGTCCAGAAACCAGAAAATCATACCGCCCAACGCGCCCTGCGTGATCGCGACCAGTAGATTGCCCTTCACTGTCGCGCGCACCACGCGGTTGAACTTGAGCTGCAAACGGCGTTTCTGGTGCTCTTCCAGGGGCACCGCGGAACGAACTTTCCGAGCCAGTTCAGCGCCATCCCGCAGAAAAAAGAACAGCAGGTACAGCATGATGAAAAAACTCACCACAAAATCGAACGTGCCCTGACCGAAGCTGAAGACCTGGGTGGCGACAAACTCATTGCCCGTCACCGCACTTTTGATGATTTTCTCCCGCAACCCGTTCAGCTCGCCGACCCCGGCTCGATCGAGCAAATGCTGGAAGTACGGCGGCAGGCTGTGCTTGAAGTGCGTCACATAGCCCGCGATGTCCAGCTCGCCGCTTTCGATATTCTTGTAAAGCATGGCCCCTTCCTGGACCAGCAGGATACTGAGGATGATCACCGGCAGGATCGCAATCACCAGGCAGATACTCAGGGTAATCAACGACGTCACGTTGCGCTGCCAGCCGAACCTCAGTTGCATCCGACGCTGCAAGGGCGCGAACAGGATCGCGAGGATCACCGCCCAGAACACCGCGCCGTAGAACGGCAGCAAAATCCAGATAAACGCAATGGTGACCAGCCCTAGCAGGATCACCAGCGATTTGTTTTGTACCGTCTCTAGATTCATGTCCGATCCATATCAGTGCGCAGGGGGGGCGCATGCTCTTGTGCTGAAGAGCGGTGCTGATGCTTAGTCAGCCACGGTTCGCGCGAGTGCCATCCGTTTGTTCATCAAGCATAGATCCAGATCAATAAAGCCCGCGGACCAGTGAATTACCCTTGCCGGCTTTTGCGGTCGACACAGCCATGACTCTGCTCGCTCCCGAATTGCTGGCCCCGGCCGGCACCTTGAAAAACATGCGTTACGCCTTTGCCTACGGTGCCGATGCGGTCTATGCCGGCCAGCCGCGCTACAGCCTGCGGGTGCGCAACAATGAATTCGATCACGCCAACCTGGCCCTCGGCATCGCCGAAGCCCAGGCGCAGGGCAAACGCTTCTACGTGGTGGTGAACATCGCGCCGCACAACGCCAAGCTCAAGACCTTCCTCAAGGACCTGGCACCGATCATTGCCATGGCGCCCGATGCGCTGATCATGTCCGACCCCGGCCTGATCATGCTGGTACGCCGGCATTACCCGCAGATGCCGATCCACCTGTCGGTGCAGGCCAACACGGTGAACTGGGCCAGTGTCGAGTTCTGGCAGCAACAGGGCTTGAGCCGGATCATCCTGTCGCGAGAACTGTCGCTGGAAGAGATCGCCGAGATCCGTCAGCACGTCCCGGCGATGGAGCTTGAAGTTTTCGTCCACGGCGCGTTGTGCATGGCCTACTCCGGGCGCTGCCTGTTGTCGGGCTACATGAACAAGCGCGACGCGAACCAGGGCAGTTGTACCAACGCCTGCCGCTGGAAATACACGGCGACTCAGGCCACTGAAAATCATCTCGGTGAAATCGTCCAGACCTTCCAGCCCGAGCCGACCCTGGGTATCGGTGCGCCGACGGATCAGGTGTTCCTGTTGCAGGAAGCCAATCGCCCGGACGAACTGATGCCGGCCTTCGAAGACGAACACGGCACCTACATCATGAACGCCAAAGACCTGCGCGCGGTGCAGCATGTCGAACGCCTGACGCAGATGGGCGTGCATTCGCTGAAGATCGAAGGCCGGACCAAATCGCATTTCTATTGCGCACGTACCACCCAGGTTTACCGCCGGGCAATCGACGATGCGGTGGCCGGTCGCGCCTTCGATCGCGGCTTGATGACGGACCTGGAGTCCCTGGCCCAACGCGGCTACACCGAAGGTTTCCTGCGTCGGCACGTGCATGACGAATACCAGAACTATCAGCACGGCAGCTCGGTTTCAGAGCGCCAGCAGTTTGTGGGCGAGCTGACAGGCGAGCGGCGAGACCGGATGGCGCAAGTCACAGTGAAGAACCGGTTTGGCCTGGGCGATCACATGGAACTGATGACGCCCCAAGGCAATTTCCACTTCGATCTGCACCAGTTGCAGAACGCCAAAGGCGAGCCTATCGACGTGGCGCCCGGTGATGGACACACGGTGTATGTGCCGATACCGGATGCGGTCGATCTGCGGTTCGGGTTGTTGATGCGCGATGTCGGGGCGATGTAGTCAACAGCCGCGCCTCAAGCTTAAAGAATCACTTCGCGATGCCGACCACTTCAGTTCACATGTATGTGGCGCGTATCGCCTGGAATGCCTATGAGGGTTGCTGACCTTGTGCCTCGATCGTCAGTACACCGACCGTGGATTGCCAGTGTCGTATGCCGTCGATACCGACAAGCTGACATTCATCGGCGACTGGCGAGTGATGTCTGTCGGTTCGTCGTTGGGCTATCAAATCACTCAACAACGGCGCAGTTCGCTCGAAGGCAATTCGGTTGAAACGCAAACCCTTGAATGTGTGGTTGAACGCCAGATAGATGCTTCGCAGGTCAACTCGTCTTTGCAGGGCGGTGCCAAGGAGTTGAGTTCCAGGCTGCACGGTGGCGAACTTAAGGCCGCTACTACGATGTATTACCTTCAGGATTACGGTTATTTTTTGCGGACGCGCTATCACTCTGGATGGATCGCTGATGTGCGAACGACCCTGGTTAGTGTCGAGTGATTGGCTCGGCGTAAAAACCGGGGGCATTGGCTGTGATGTTGTTTTGGGGTTGGGGTTGGGGTTGGGGTTGGGGTTGGGTACATATCCGTTTTTGGGGTAACCGCGGCTATTGGTTCCGCCCTGACGGCGGGTTACTTGGAAGAGCGCCAAGTAACCAAGCGCTTGCGCCCCTGACGTACGGTGCCTCGCCTAGGCTCGGCATTCCCTCACTCCGGTCCTGCTCCGTGGGCCCGCCGCCATCGGCCATCCATGGCCGGGGGCGGCTAACCCGGCATCCATGCCGGGTTGCCCACTACGCAGAACCTGCGTTCGGCCTTCCGATGGGGCAGATCAAGATCAAGATCAAGATCAAAAGCTGAAGGCGAGCTAACGCTCGACCTGATGAGTGGTGAGGAGCAAAAGCTCTGCGCCGGCCTGCTCTGCTTTATGTGGGAGTGAGCCTGCTCGCGATGCTGTTGATCTTGCTGTAGCTGTTACTGTTGATCGTTCCCACGCTCCGCGTGGGAATGCCGCCGGGGACGCTCTGCGTTCCGCTGTCGACACCAGGCTTGAGTCTTGCGCAAGGTGACGCGGAGCGTCACGGGATGCATTCCCACGCAGAGCGTGGGAACGATCAGGGTCAGGATCACGACGCGCAAGCGTTGAGCAAACAGGTCGGCCCGTAGGCCGCCTCGCTTTGCTTTGGCACTGCACGCCCCCTCGTGAGGCCGAGCGCAGGTTCTGCGCAGTGGGCAACCCGGCATGGATGCCGGGTTAGCCGCCCCCGGCCATGGATGGCCGATGGCGGCGGGCCCACGGAGCAGGACCGGAGCGAGGGCATGCCGAGCCTTAGCGAGGCACCGAACGTCAGGGGCAAGAGCCCTTGGTTACTTGGGGCTTTTCCAAGTGACCCGCCGTCAGGGCGGAACCATAAGCCGCCGTTACCGCAGCAACGGATATGTACCCAACCCCAAAACTTTCTAAAGAGAACAGCCTTAGGCGCAGGAAACAGGATGCAATCCAGCCGACAAACGAATGTCAGGCACCCGCCGAAAACCGGTCGCGACTGTTGGTCAGATGCAACCACATGGCAGCGCGCGCCGCATCCGGATCCTGACGCTTGATGGCGTTGAGAATTGCCTCGTGTTCAAGATTGGCGAGCTGCCCCAACTTACTCAAATCCGCCGCACCACGCTCGGCCGCATTGACCCGGGTTCGCGGAATCATCGCACTGCCCAGGTGCTGCATGATTTCCGTGAAGCACACGTTGCCGGTGGCTTCGGCGATCAACAGGTGAAAACGCTTGTCGGCTTCAACGCAGCTGTCGTTGTTAGTGAGCAGGCTTTGATAGTCATCGAGCGCTTCGCGCATTTGCACCAGTTGCTGATCAGTGCGACGCATCGCCGCCAGTGCCGCAGCCTGGGTTTCCAGGCCCATGCGCAACTCCAGAATGCTGCGCACCCCAAGGGCTGTGTCGACATTCAGGCGCAGCCCCTGCTCCGGTGCACGCTCCAGCACAAAGGTGCCGATACCGTGACGGGTTTCCACCAGGCCCGAGGCCTGCAATTTCGAGATCGCCTCACGCACCACGGTACGACTGACCCCGTGCTCCTGAACAATCGTGTTCTCCGACGGCAGCTTGTCCCCCGGCAGCATCTGGCCGAGCAGGATGCTCTGGCTCAGTTTGGCCACCAGGTCATGGGCCAGGTTGTGGGTGCGCTTGCGGGCAGGCGCGTCGAGGTCTTCTTGCATGGTGATCGTCCGGTAGCAGGGCTATCGGAATCGTAGCACTGAGCCCCACTGGAATCTCAAGAAAAGCTTGCCTTACTTGTATGACAACACTCAAGAAAGGCCACGTTTTCGAGCTAACAACAGGCCAAGCGAAAGAATAAAAGAATAGATAACGACGTCTATAGCGCCATTTTGTTGGATCTAAGCGCTTGCGCATCGAAAAAACCTAGTTGTATGATGTCTATCAACACGCAATGCCTCAGCTTCACCCCGCATAAAAATAATCAGTGGGAGAAAAACCAAGTGACTACATCCATATCCGGGATGCACGACGGCGCCGATTCAGTCCTGAAATCCGCCATCTCGAAAGTGAAACGCCATGTCCTGCCGCTCTTCGTCATCATGTTCATCGTCAATTACATTGACCGCGTGAACATCGGCTTCGTCCGCGCCCACATGGAGCAAGACCTGGGCATAGGCGCTGCCGCCTACGGCCTCGGTGCCGGCCTGTTCTTCATCGGTTACGCGCTGTTCGAAGTACCCTCCAACATGCTTCTGCAAAAAGTTGGCGCACGCATCTGGCTGACCCGCATCATGCTGACTTGGGGCCTAGTGGCCGCCTGCATGGCCTTCATCCAGAACGAAACCCACTTCTACATCCTGCGATTCCTGCTCGGCGTAGCCGAAGCCGGGTTCTTTCCGGGGGTGATTTATTACTTCACCCGCTGGTTGCCAGGCGTTGAGCGCGGCAAGGCGATTGCCATCTTTCTCAGCGGTTCGGCCATTGCTTCGCTGATCTCCGGCCCGCTGTCCGGGTTGCTTCTGCAGGTCAGTGGATTCGGCCTACACGGCTGGCAGTGGATGTATTTCATCGAAGGGATGTTTTCAGTCGGGCTGTGCGTGTTCGTCTGGTTCTGGCTCGACTCAAAACCCCATGACGCCAAATGGATGACCCGCGCCGAACAAGACGCGCTGGTCAAAGCCATCGACGACGAACAACTGGCCCGCGAAGCCGCGACGCCGATCAAACCGTCGCTGGGCACGCTGCTCAAGGATCGTCAGATCATCCTGTTCTGCCTGATCTACTTCTTTATCCAGCTGACCATTTATGCCGCGACCTTCTGGCTGCCAAGCATCATCAAGAAAATGGGCGACCTGAGCGACATTCAGGTCGGGCTGTTCAACTCGATTCCGTGGTTGTTGTCGATTGTCGGCATGTACGCCTTTGCCTCGCTGTCGGCCAAATGGAAGCACCAGCAAGCCTGGGTCGCTACCGCATTGCTGATCGCCGCCGCCGGGATGTTCATGTCCACCACGGGCGGGCCGATCTTCGCGTTTGTCGCCATCTGCTTTGCTGCACTGGGTTTCAAATCGGCGTCCTCATTGTTCTGGCCGATTCCCCAGGCCTACCTGGATGCGCGGATCGCCGCCGGTGTGATCGCGCTGATCAACTCGGTGGGCAACCTCGGTGGCTTCGTCGCCCCCACCACTTTCGGCCTGCTCGAAGAACATACCGGCTCGATTCAGGGCGGACTCTACGGCCTGGCAGCCACTTCGATCATCGCGGCAATCATCGTCTTCGCCGCACGCAATAAACCGAAAACGGCGCCCGCCGTTGCGCTGGGCAAACCAACGCCCAACCACGCCTGAATCGCGATTTACAAGGACATGACAATGAACGCACAAGACACCGCAAAAGCCCCGATCATCACCAGCATGCAAGTGGTGCCGGTGGCGGGTCATGACGGCATGCTGCTCAACCTGAGCGGCGCCCACGGGCCGTTTTTCACCCGCAACATCGTGATCCTCAAGGACAACGCCGGCCACACCGGCGTCGGGGAAGTGCCGGGTGGCGAGCGTATTCGCCAAACGCTGGAAGATGCGCGCGCCCTGGTAGTTGGCAGCCCGATCGGCACGTACCAGAAGATCCTCAATCAGGTTCGCCAGACCTTCGCCGATCGCGATGCCGGCGGGCGTGGCCTGCAAACTTTCGACCTGCGCATCACCATTCACGCGGTCACCGGCCTTGAGGCCGCCCTGCTCGACTTGCTCGGCCAGCACCTCGACGTGCCGGTCGCCGCCCTGCTCGGCGAAGGCCAGCAGCGCGATGAAGTAAAGATGCTCGGGTATCTGTTTTATGTGGGCGATCGCCACCAGACCGACCTGGCTTATCGCAGCGAACCGGATGCCGACAACGACTGGTTCCGCGTGCGTCATGAGAAAGCCATGACCGCCGACGCGGTGGTGCGCCTGGCCGAAGCCGCGCACGCTCGCTACGGCTTCAAGGACTTCAAACTCAAGGGCGGCGTACTCAGCGGCGATGAAGAAATCGAAGCCGTCACCGCGCTGGCTGAACGCTTTCCCGAGGCGCGCATTACGCTCGATCCGAATGGCGCCTGGTCACTCAAGGAAGCCATTCGCTTGTGCCGCGACCAGCATCGCGTGCTCGCTTATGCCGAGGACCCGTGCGGCGCGGAAAACGGCTATTCGGGGCGCGAAGTCATGGCTGAATTCCGCCGCGCCACTGGCCTTAAAACCGCGACCAACATGATCGCCACCGACTGGCGGGAAATGGGCCACGCGATCCAGTTGCAATCGGTGGACATCCCGTTGGCCGACCCACACTTCTGGACCATGCAGGGCTCGGTCCGCGTGGCGCAGATGTGCCACGAATGGGGCCTGACCTGGGGCTCGCATTCCAACAACCACTTCGACATTTCCCTGGCGATGTTCACCCACGTCGCGGCCGCCGCGCCGGGGGAAATCACCGCCATCGACACACACTGGATCTGGCAGGACGGCCAGCGCCTGACCAAGGCACCGCTGCAAATCGTCGGCGGTTGCGTGCAGGTGCCGAAAAAACCGGGGCTGGGGGTTGAACTGGACCTGGACCAATTGGCCAAGGCCCATGAGTTGTACAAAGGCATGGGCCTGGGCGCGCGCGATGACAGCGTGGCCATGCAGTTTCTGATTCCGGGATGGAAGTTCGACAACAAGCGGCCGTGCCTGGTGCGCTAAACCCACATCGGTACACCTCAAACTGTGGGAGCGAGCTTGCTCGCGATGGCGGTTTAACAGTCAATGATGAAGTTGAATGTTATGACCTCATCGCGAGCAAGCTCGCTCCCACAAGGGGTCATGTTGACTGACTCATCTGTGCCGCTTGCTGCAGCCAGTCCTTGAACGCCGTCATCGCTGACGTTTCCGCCCGCGACTGCAAGCGGGTCAGCCAGTAGCTGCCGGTGGTGATGCCAATAGCGAACGGTTGCTCGATCGCCCCTGTCGCCAATTGCCGGGCAAACATCAGCGGCGGCGCCAAGGCCACACCTGCACCCTGTAGCGCGGCCTCCATCATGGCCAGCGAGGAGTCGAAGACGATGCTCCTGGGTGGTGGCGTATGCGGCGGCAACCCGGCAGCCAGAAACCACTCGGGCCACTCGTCCGTGCGATAGGAACGCAACAGCGTCTGCTTGAGTACGTCGGCCGGCTCTCGCAACTGCTCGGCGATTTGCGCAACGCAAAGCACCGACAATGGCGCTTCCATCAGCTTTGACGCCTCGATCCCGTGCCACGCTCCGGCGCCAAATCAATCGCGTAATCCAGCCCTTCAGCCGCCACGTCCACCCGGTTGTTGTGGGTCGACAGGCGCAAATCGATGAACGGATGTTTCGCCTGAAAATCCGCCAGTCGCGGCAACAGCCACCCCACCGCGAACGTCCCAACGGCGCCCACGGTGACCACTTCGCGAAAATGCCCACCCTCGAAACACCCAAGTGTGTCGGCAATTCTGTCGAAAGACTCGCGCAGCACCGGCAACAATGTCTCCCCTTCACTGGTCAGCATCAAGCCTCGGGGCAAGCGCTTGAACAGTGTCACGTTAAGCTGGGCCTCAAGGCTTTTGACTTGATGGCTCACTGCCGCGGGCGTGACGTAAAGCTCCACCGCCGCCCGGGTAAAACTCAAATGGCGCGCGGAGGCCTCGAAGGCGCGTAATGCATTTAGCGGCAGATGAGGTCGAATCATGCCTACTCCCAAATTTTTCTAATGGCTAACCCGAAATATCATCGTTTGTCGATTGCGGCTCGACTGCCTAGATTTGGCCCGCCCGTTAACGGTACGGTGTTGCAAAACCGTTTGCAGTGCAGCGGTTAACGTCATGACAACTCATGGAGAGTGGTTCACATCATGCTCAAAATCAATCGACCAAGACTCGCGTCCTGCAGCGTTCTCACGCTATTGCTGGGGGCCAGCCACTGTATCGCCGCGACTCAGTCCGACGCTCAACTCGATGCCTTGGTGAAAGCGGCCATCGGGCCGGTCATGCAGCAGCAGAATATCCCCGGGGTTTCGATCGCGATTACCCAGAACGGCCAGCAGCATTACTTTAACTACGGCGTGGCCTCCAAAGAGGACGGTAAACCGGTCAGCAAAGACACGTTGTTCGAAATCGGCTCGGTGAGCAAAACCTTCGCCACCACACTGGTTGCCTACGCCCAGGTCAGCGGCAAACTGTCCTTGGCTGACCGGGCCAGCCAGGTCTGGCCCGAATTGCGCGGCAGCGCGTTCGACACCATCAACGTGTTGCAACTCAGTACTTATACGGCCGGAGGACTGCCGCTGCAGTTCCCTGACGAGGCCGATCATCCAGACAAAATGCTCGCCTACTTCAAACAATGGAAACCTGTTTATGCCCCGGGCACCCACCGCCTGTATTCGAACCCCAGCCTTGGGCTGTCCGGTTATCTGGCGGCCAAAGGCATGGGCAAGCCGTACGATGAATTGATGGAAAAAACCTTGCTGCCGCAACTGGGGCTCAAGCACACCTTCCTCAACGTGCCGCAAGATCAAATGGGGCTTTATGCCCAGGGTTACAGCAAGGATGACAAACCGGTGCGGGTCAGCCCGGGTGCGCTGGATTCGCAGGCGTATGGGGTGAAAACCAGCGCTGCGGATTTGCTTCGTTATGTCGAAGCAAACCTGAAACCGGCGACGCTGGAAAAACCGTTGCAGCAGGCAATCGCCCTCACTCACAGCGGTTACTACACCGTGGGCGAGATGACTCAGGGCTTGGGTTGGGAGTTCTACTCCTATCCGGCCAGCCTCGACACTTTGCTCACTGGCAACTCGACAGAAATGGCGATGCAGGCACATAAGGTCCAGTGGCTGAACCCGCCGCAACCTGCGCCAGACACGGCATGGTTCAACAAGACCGGCTCTACGGGTGGTTTCGGTGCTTATGTCGCGTTCGTGCCGTCGAAAGACATCGGTATCGTGATTCTGGCGAACAAGAATTACCCGAACCCGGAGCGCATCCGGTTGGCGCACAAAATAATCAGTGCCCTCACTGAGTAATCAAACGCGCACCGCTCGATTTTCGGACAATAAAAATGGGCGACCCTTTAAGGTCGCCCATTGTTTGTAACGACGTCAGCTCAATGCCGGGTCGGCAAATGATCGTCAGGCGTATCGTTTCCCGGATCTAGATTGTCCCGCGCCTGATTCACCAACAACTGCGCTATCCCCGCCAACTGCTGAATCGCCCCCAACATTGCCCGGTTCGAGCCGTCCAGCTTGTGGGCAAAATTCGCAAGCACGGCATTCAGCGAAGCGAGCGTTTCGCTGGCCTGATGCAAGAGCGTGAGCGTGTCGACGCCAGGGGCAATCGTGAGAATCTGGTTGATCGGGACGGAACGCCTTGGCTTGCGCACACGAATGTTGGTGTCGCGCCCGCTCGTTTCGCCAAGCCGGACGAGCTTGAGGTGACTGACGTCGTTGGGGCGTTGCGCATCATTTTTGCCGAACTTCTTCATAGACGAGGCTCCTTTCTGGCCATTGGTGTTTTCGTCCCTGGATCCCTCAGTGTTGCGGACTCCCACGTCCGACCGCGATGGGTGCGGTGGCTGACGAAGGCTAACGGCGCGTTCTGACAGAATCCAGTTCACGCATTCCGACAGGACTTGCAGGAAATTTCCGAGACCAATGAAACCAATACGTCCATGCGCGCAACACTCGGTTTTTTGTAGTCACCCGCCGTGCAAAAAAAATGGGCGATCCCTTGAGATCGCCCATTGTCGTTACTGGGGCTGCAATCGTCGTCCGATCACATCCATCAAATCACAACCGTCACGCAGCGGAATCGCCAACACCCGCGCGAAGTCCTGCAATAGCAATGCATCACGGCCGACGCCCTCTCCGACGGATAGGGTTTCCAGCAGTTGAGTCACGCTGCGAATGCGATACGCCGCGGTGTCATGCAAAACATCTACCGGAGCGTCCGTGTCGATCAGCAACGACGCAATGGAGCAATCAATGCCCGTAATCGGCATATATCTGGCCATACTGAATCCCCCCCTCAATGCTGAACCGGCGGCTGAATGACAGGCTCACCTTCAGGCGGATCAACATTGTCCAGCGCTTGATTCACCAGCAATTCGGCGATGACCGCCAACTGCTGAATCGACAGCGCCACGTTTCGGTTCGAGCCTTCCAGCTTACAGGCCAGATCGGTAATCAGGACGTTCAGGGAAGCCAGGGTTTCGCAGGCGTGGCTCAGCAGGGTTGGTGTGTCGACGCCGGAATTCACCGCAAAGATGTGGCTGACAGGATCGACGCGCCTGGGGTTACGTAAACGGGCGCTGACCTTACGTTCTGTAGCTTCGGACAGGTGGATGGGGTCGAGTGGATCAGAATCCGCTGGGGATTCGGGGGGATTGGGACTTGTTTTTTTCATGTGCGAAGACCCTCGGTAATTAAGAAAAACTGCCGATCTCACTTCCACATGAGGGTGGCAGCTGTACGCAGGTGTGGAAGTCCGGGATACCAAGAGAAACCCAGTGCACTCAAGAGTGCTCCTGCGCATAGCCGCCATAAGCAACAATGTTGGCATAAAAAAACGCCAACATGTGTTTGCAGGTTCACACGCGCTCTCGGTAATCACCGGACTTCCACATCCGACCGCTGATTTTGCAGCGGCCGACGAAGGTTATCGGCAGGGTCCGCTACGCACCAGTTCATGAAGTACGACACGTCTTGCAGGAAATCTCCGAAGCCTGCGAAGGCCGATACATAGCGTCCTAGGACGCCGGCGATTTGGTAGCTTCGCCCTTTTTCGCACACCCCTTCGCGCATCTGCCCTTGAACCGTTTTTCAGCGACGGGACTATGCTGAATCAGGGTTTGAGGGCTGACTTCTGAAAGTGCTGTTGGTCGATGATCACGCGGTAGCACGCGTGGCGATCGGGATGATTCTGGGCCAGTGAAGGCCGTGAGATTGTCGGCGAATGCGACAACGGTGTGGACGCGCTCAGCAAGGCGTCCGGCTCAAGCCGGACGCCATTGTGTTCAATCATCCGGCATTTCAGGCGGCTTGGCGGGTTTGCCCGGTTTCCCCGGTTTCGCGCCTTTGGCGCCTTTGGCCGCCGGTTCGGCTGCAACAGGCGTAGCGACCGGCGGGGCTACCGCCTCTTTCTCGGCTGGCGGCAGCGCGTCGATGGTGTCGAAGATCTTCTTCAGATCGACTGATTTCGAGTCTTCCCCGGAGCTCTCGAACTTCTTCTCGCCGTCCTTGCCCACCAGGATGACTTTGGGCAGCGCCCCCGCACCGAGCTTCAGCGAGCGGATCAGGGCCATGGTGTCCTGTTGGCCGAGATCCTTGCCATCGACCTGGCCGAACATGTTCAACACCGTGTACACCCTGATGTTGCGCTGGGCGACACCGTCCTTGTTGGCCGGATCGTTGAGCGCCTTTTTCAGTCCCACCCAGACTGGGTCGACTGTGCTGGGAGCAATGACAATCAGTGGCCGGGCCCTGCCCTTTTCGATGTCCAAAGGTGAGCCATCATCGGCGGCGAGCAAGGGGCCGGCAAAAGCCAGCAGTGTAGTCAGGACCAAAGACCTGATGAGCATGCGCATCTCCTTTTGATATCCACGCTCTAATGATCGCGCATCGCGGTGATCGTTCCGGGTGACGCAACGCAATTATGTTTCGCCTTGACCCAAGCTTAGGTCAGGCCGGTCATTGCGCAACAGGCTGGGCTAATCTCATGGTTCAAGAAGGCCCGTCTGAACCGCCGTGAGGACCACGCCATGAGCGCTCAGTTGAACCACACCATCGTCTGGTGTCGTGACAAACAGACATCCGCAAACTATCTGACAGAAATGCTTGGGCTGCCCCGAGCGCAACCGTTCGGCCCGATGCTGATCGTCAAGCTCGACAATGGCGTGTCGCTGGATTTCTACAACAACGACCCGCCGATCGCGTCCCAACACTACGCTTTTTTGATCGGCGACGAGGATTTCGATGCGGCGTTCGCACGCCTGCAAGCGCGCAAGCAAACCTGGTGGGCGGATCCCGGCAAACAGCGCCCAAACGAAATCAATGACTACGGCGGTGGGAGACGGGTGTATTTCGATGACCCGGACGGGCATCTGCTGGAGATTTTCACCCGCGAGTGATGCGGCTGAAGGCCCCCCGAAAGACTCGAAGAGGGCAGGATGACTTCCAGCACCTGGCTTATAAAGAAATCGGGAGGCGTGCCGATAATTCAAAATAACTTCAGGTGCCTGTACGTTGTTTTGGGCGATGAGCAAGGAACACAAAATGATGTCTTCTCGTCAGTACGCCCTCAAGGCATCGGACGTGACGCTTTGCGCTCTGGTATGCCTGGCGGGAGTGGCCGTCACGGCCTTGGTATTGATTCTTTTCGTTGGGTCAGAGCAGCGCACCGTTAGCGTTGCGTTCCAACTGGAGGTCGACGAACGATTCAGTCGCCTTCAACGACGTTTTAATACTCAGGTCTTGAAACTGGACGTTGTAAGGCGTTTTTTTATCAACGCCGACGATATCACTGAAAAGGAATTTCTGGGATTCGTCACGCCATTGGTTGGAGAGAACGAAGCCTATAGCTGGGTGCCGAGAGTTCTCGAAAAGGATTTACAAACGTTTCGCGCCAAGGCACTCCTCAACGGCACCAGTGACTTTTCATATCATGAAATCAATCCCGTGACCGGCGAAATAGTCCCCCTCGCGAGTCGGCCGGAACACTGGATATTGCTCTACCTAATGAAGCGCGATGACGTGAAGATCGTACCTGGCATGGATGTTCTGGCTCGCCCGGGTCGCCAAGCCTTGATGAGCAAGGCACGAGAAACACATCAAATAGTCGTGTCGGAACCGTTGAAAATGACCAATGGGCAGGCGGGGGTTTTCTTTGTCGCCCCCGTATTCCACGAGTCCTCCGAGGCGCCATTGAACGATGACGGTTTGCAGGGGTTCGTAGTCTCCACCGTGCGCTTGGCTGCGTTGATGGAGCAAGGCATTCCATTACCAAGCCTGCAACGATTGAACGTGACGCTTTCATTGACCGACAAGCAGCATCAGGGGACAAATATTTATCAGAGCCTGGAGCCAGCGACCCCTTCAAGGCTCTATGCGCAGCGGCTGCTGAAAGTAGCTGACCAAAATTACTTGCTGCAGTTTCGGCCAAGCTCAACATTTCTGGTCGCCAACAGCCACCCACTGTATATCAGCATGATTGTCGTGTTCGGAGCAGGGTTGACGCTGCTGATGACCTTGTTGGTTTACTTGCTGATCACGCAACGTGCACGCGCACTCTCGCTTGTTGATGAGCGCACCCAAGATTTGCGTTTACTGAACATTACCGACCACCTGACCGGGGTTTATAACCGCCGATACTTCGAAGAATTGATGGAGCGCCTGCTCACCGAGGCTAACGTGCGATACCAGCCTGTGTCGTTGATCATGTTCGACATTGATCACTTCAAGTACATCAACGACCGCTGGGGGCATCAGTGTGGTGATAACGTTCTGAAGTCGTTGTGCACACGAATACGTTCGTCAACACGCAAAACCGACCTGCTATGCCGAACGGGCGGGGAAGAGTTTGCATTGATCTGCCCGGATAGCGAGCTGGACGATACAAGACTGCTGGCAGAGAAGCTTCGAGCTCTGATAAGCACCCTCCCATTTGATGAGACAGGACAGGTGACCTGTAGCTTCGGCGTTGCGACGTGGATTCCATCGGAATCATTTGACGCCTTCGTTCGGCGTGCGGACAGCGCTATGTACAGCGCTAAATCAAGTGGTCGTGATCAAGTCCAGCTTGCCGATTCGTAACAGGCTGGATGTCGGGTTGTGTTCTTTGGAAAGACGACTGCTCAAGTAAAACCCTGCCGCTCGCGCAGAAAATCCTCCAGCTCCTTGATCGGCAGTGGCCGGCTGAATAGATAGCCTTGCACCTGATCGCAACCGTTCGCGCGCAGGAATGCCAGTTGCTCAGGGGTCTCCACCCCTTCGGCGATCACTTGCAGGTTGAGACTGTGCGCCAACTCAATGATCGTCCTGGCAATAGCGGCGTCCTGGGGGTTACTGGTCACTTCACGGATGAAGGCGATGTCGATCTTCAGTTTGTCGATCGGGAATCGTCGCAGGTAGGCAAGGCTCGAATAACCGGTGCCAAAATCGTCGATCGAAACCTTCACCCCCAGTTTTTGCAGGGTCTGCAAACTGGCGATGGTGTGCGAGGTGTTTTCCATCAACGAACTTTCTGTGAGCTCGATTTCAAGCCAGTGCGGATCGATCTGATGGTCGATCAGCGCTTGGCGGATGCTGTCGATCAGATCACCTTCGATGATCTGCTGACCTGAGACGTTGACCGCGATCTGAAAAGGCCCCTTCCCTGCGCTTCGCCATTCGGCGATTTGCTGGCACACATGGGTAATCACCCAATTGCCGACCTCGCTAATCAGCCCGAGGTTTTCCAGCATCGGCACGAACACCGCCGGAGAGACATTGGCCTGCCCCGGACGCGGCCAGCGCAACAAGGCCTCCAGCCCGCACACCTGGCCGTCGGCCAAGCCAATCTTGGGTTGGTAAAACAGCTCAAATGCCTGCTGTTGCACGGCCTCACGCAAGGCGATTTCCATCTCTTGCCGCGCCGATGCATCCACATTCATTTGCGCCGTGTAGAAACGAAAAGTGTCCCGGCCGACCTTCTTCGCCTGGTGCATGGCGGTGTTCGCGTGCTTGATCAAGCCGTGTGCGTCGTCGCCATCATTTGGGTACAGGGCGATGCCGATACTGGCGGTCATCGCAGTCGAATGGCCATCAAGCAGAAAAGGCTCGCGCAGCGTCTCGCGTATGCGCTCGACAGTTTGCAGGGGATCTGCCTGGCCCTCGCGAATCATCAGGATCAGGGCAAATTCGTCACCGTCCATGCGCCCCACTGTGTCGCTGACATTAAGGCAGTTGGTCAGTCGCTGACCCAGCTCCGCCAGCATTTGATCACCCAACAGGTGGCCCCAGGTTTCGTTCACGCTACTGAAATCGTCGAGGTCGACGGTCACCACCGCCAGCTGCCAATGACTGAGCGACGCTTGGGTAAGTCCCATCTGCAAAGTGGTGAAAAACAGGTTGCGATTGGGCAGTCCGGTCAACGTATCGTAATGGGCCATTTTCAGCATGCGCTGATCGGTTTCCTTACGCGCAGTGATGTCACGCGCAATGCCGACGATGATCCAGTCATCCCCGGTTTTGTAGGCCTGGCGGTGGACTTCTACCGGAAGGAAACTGCCGTCCTTGCAGCGGATACGCGTTTCCGTGGCTTCGCTGGGCCCTCTGCCGGCGATGATCTGATCATACAAAACCTCCAGCTGTTCGATGGAGTCTTCGCTGAGATCGGCCGGTGTCTTGCACAAGAGCTCTTCGGGGGTGTAGCCAAACACTTGACAGGCATGTCGGTTGAACTCGATCAGACGCATGGTGCTGCGGTTGATCAGGAAAATAG
This sequence comes from Pseudomonas sp. JAI111, assembly GCF_024809425.1. Classification (NCBI taxonomy): domain Bacteria; kingdom Pseudomonadati; phylum Pseudomonadota; class Gammaproteobacteria; order Pseudomonadales; family Pseudomonadaceae; genus Pseudomonas; species Pseudomonas sp. JAI111. The sequence continues at coordinate 53,268 of NZ_JANUCB010000013.1, forward strand.
CATCACCCGACACGTCCATGGCCGAACGAAAACGTTCAAGGTCGATGGTGCGCTGTTGCAGTTGCTCTTCCAGCATCAGGCTGTGGTTTTTCAGGTAATCGCCAAAGGCCTTGAGCCTCAAGAGGTTGCGCACCCGTAGCCACAACTCGGCACTTTCCACGGGTTTACAGAGGAAATCTTCGGCGCCCGCTTCCAGGCCGGAAATACGCGCACTGTGCTCACCGAGAGCGGACAGCATGATGATCGGGATGTTCGACGTGGCCTTGTTCGTCTTGAGCTGGCGGGCAACTTCGAAACCGTCCATGCCCGGCATCATGATATCGAGCAGGATCAAGTCCGGCGGTTGTTGCGCGACCGCCACAAGAGCCTCTTCACCTGAGTGGGCTGTTAACGTCTGGTACCCCTGATGCTGCAATAGCACCTGCAACAATTTGCAGACATGGGGTTCATCGTCAACGATCAATAAAGTAGCGCAAGTGTCCGACATGTAGAAAGCTCAAGTAGAGGGCTGTTGAGGCAGATTGTTTTGCAGCAACGTGTCGATGACCCGGTAGAGCTCTTTGTAGCGCAGAGGTTTGATGATGTAAGCGTTACACCCCGCCAGACGGGTTTTTTCTTCATCTTCCTTCATGGCCATCGCGGTGAGCGCAATCACCGGAATCGCCGCTGTCAGCGCATCGCTCTTGAGCAATGAAGTGGCCTTGAGGCCATCAATTCCCGGTAGCTGGATGTCCATGAGAATCAGCGACGGCTGAAGCTCGCGTGCCAGCTTCAGACCGGTTTCTGCATCCGCCGCGCATATGACGCTGTGGCCGGCACTGGTGAGCAGCAGCCGGGCCAGGCGCATGTTGGCGGCGTTGTCTTCGACGATCAGGATTTCAGCCACGGCGCCTCCACATTGATTGAACGACGGATAGGCAGCCACGCCACAAATCGGGCGCCTGCTCCTTCAAGACTGGCAACCGCGACACTGCCGCCATGGAGCTCGGTCAATTGCTTGACCATCGCCAGCCCCAGGCCTGTGCCCTCGAATTTACGTGCCAGACTGCTGTCGATTTGGCTGAATGCCTTGAACAACTTGTCCATATTGGTCTGGGCGATACCGATGCCGGTGTCGCTGACACTCAACTCCAGAAACAGCTCGAAGCCGCTGTCCGGGATCGGGAAACCATGCACGGGCCAATCGCCTTCAAGCGTCCCTACATGTTCACGCGTCACCTGGCGCACCGCCAATGTCACCACGCCTCCAGGCGCACTGAATTTCACGGCATTGGCCAGCAGGTTGTAGATGATCTGTTTGGTCTTGCGCAAATCAAGTTCAAAGCTGCCGAACTCGGTCTCGGCTTCGAGTTTCAACTGGATGCGTTGCAGTGCGGCTTTCTCACGCACGATCAGCAAGCTGTTGCTCAGCAAACCTTGCAGCTCGACGGGCTCCAGCTCCAGTTTCATCATCCCGGCTTCGACCTTGGACAGGTCGAGGATGTCATTGATCAGCGATAGCAAGTGTTGGCCGCTGTTGAAAATGTCGCTGATGTATTCGCGCTGGGTCTCGGTCATGTCACCGACCATGCCGTCCCTGAGCGCTTCGGAAAAGCCGATGACGGCGTTCAACGGCGTGCGCAGTTCATGGGACATGGTGGCGAGGAACTCGGACTTCATGTGGCTGGCATGTTCGAGCTCGATATTCTTTTCTTCCAGCGTACGCTCGAAGCGCTTGCGCTCAGTCACATCCCGGGCAGCCGCGAACACGCCTTGCAGCTTGCGGTCACGGTCGTGAAAGGTCGCCGCGTTATAGGACACAACGGTTTCGGTGCCGTTGTAAGCGCGCACTGTGAGTTCGTAATCGCTGACCTTGTTTTCACTGAGCACGCGTTTGATTGCCGCATCGGCGCGAGCCGGATCGGTGAAAAAGTTTTTGCAGGGCGCACCAATCAACTCGTCCCGGGTACGGCCGGTGAGCGCCATCATTTGTTTGTTGACGTCGGAAATGATGCCCTGCGGATCCGTCATCATCAGGGCATCGATGTTCGACTCGATCAACGAGCGCGTATAAAACTGCTGATCGCGCAAACGCTGATCCAACAGGGCCTGGGCCGCTTCTTCCTGCTTGCGCGCGGTGTTATCGGTGCCGATCAGCAAGTAACCGATGATGGTTTCCGAGCTGTCGCGCAACGAGGTGACCGACACCATCGCCGAGAGGCGGCTGCCGTCCTTGCGAATGTAGGTCAACTCATAAATATCTTCGATGCCGCGGGAGGCCTTGAATACCAGCGCTTCGAAGCCGGGCGTGATTGGTGTCTTCAGTTCAAGGCTCAGGGCCGCTGCGCGGGTGATCAATTCGGCAGGGTCGGAGATATCGGCCGGCGTGATCCGGTTGACCACGTCTTCAGACTGATAACCGAGCATGCGTTCGGCGCCGACATTGAAGATCTGGATAACGCCTTTTTCGTCGGTGGCGATACTGGAAAAGTAGGCACTGTTGAAGATCGCGTCTTGAAGGGCGCCGGTCTTGAGCAAGGTTTTCTGGCGGCGAAACTCGACGATCTTCTCAGCGCGAGACAGAGGCTCGGTGGGCGGATGGTCTACTGGCGGCGTGTCCAATGATTCGTTTCCCGTTAACTCGCGAACCTGACCGTGATGACGGTGCCGTAAAGCGTGCTTACGGGAATCGCTCGAATGAGCGACCAGAGGTTTTTACACGATAGCAGAGGCTCTGCAGTGAGGGTAAGCCGGGAAGCTTTCGTTAGACTTTCAGACCATCAGGATTTGCTGATGGGGGACATCCTAGAACGCCAGTTTGTAGCCGATCAGCAACAGCATCGTGGCCAGGCAAGGGCGCAGTATTTCATCGGAGATCCGACCCGTCAGGTGACTACCGATATAAATCCCCGGCAGCGAACCGAGCAACAAGAAGCCCAGCACGTGCCAATCCATATTGCCCATGCTGGCATGGCCCAGACCGGCGACCAGGGTCAACGGCACGGCGTGAGCGATCTCCGTTCCGACGAGACGGCGGGTCGGCAGCAGCGGGTAGAGGATGAACAATGCAACGGTGCCCAGGGCGCCGGCGCCGATGGAGGTCAGCGCGACCATGGTGCCCAGGACCAGGCCGGTCACGACCGTCAGCGCATTGAGGCGCTTACCGCTGGGGTTGTAGTGGCCGCCGGCACGTTTGTGGGCGAAGTCGAGCAGGCGTTTCTTGAAGAGAATTGCCAGCGCCGTGGCAAACAGCACAAAGCCCAGCGCCTGTTTGATGACCGCGTTCATCGCCTCGGGCGATGTTTGCAATTGGCTCAGGAACCACAGGGTCAGCGCAACCGCCGGCACACTGCCCAGCGTCAGCCAGCCAGTAATCGCCCAGTCGATGTTGTTGTTCTTGCGATGAACCAGCACGCCGCTGGATTTGGTAATCGCCGCGTAGAGCAGGTCAGTGCCCACCGCTGTCGCCGGGTTGATCCCGAACCACAGCAGAATCGGGGTCATCAACGAACCGCCGCCCACGCCGGTCATGCCGACGATAAAGCCCACGACCAATCCTGCAACTACCAACCCGAAGTTAACGAAATCCATTAACACGCCCACAAAAAACGCATGAAAAATCTGGCCCGCAGCATAGCGATTTTTCTTATAACCAGTTATATCGATGCGGACTATCGTTATTCCACAACACACCATGTGTCATGTGCACTACTCAATTCCCTGTGGGAGCGGGCTTGCTCGCGAAAGCGGACTGCCAGCCAACATTTTTGTTGAGTGTTCGACCGCATTCGCGAGCAAGCCCGCTCCCACAAGGGAATCTGTTGTGTCAGTTAGTGCGGTGGGATTGATCTACTGCACCGGCAAGAAATTCAAAAACAGCAAACTCTGGGCGTAATTCAGGCCGATCCGTCGATAGCGCTCGTCCAGCATCTGCGTCAGCAGGTCCAGCCGCGCGACGATCTTGCCGAACTCCACGGCAAAACTCAGGTTGCTGCCCTCTTCGGAAATCTCATTGGAAAACAGCACGGGTTCGCCGTTTTTGTTTTGTCGATGGCTCAGGATCCAGGTGGCTTTCTCGATATTGCGTGCGGCGTTATTGACGAACATCGGGTTGATCGCATCGGTCATGTAGAACTCGACACGATTGCCATGAGCGGTGACCAGCATGCTGCCGATGGCGTAGATGAATGCGCCGACCCGATCACCGAGAAACTCCGGGCTCATGGCATAACTCAGCGCCGCCAGGTCTTTCTTGCCGCCCAGGGTTGGCAATGGCTGCTGCTGTTCAATGGCCAGGCGCACTTGCTTGCCAGCCGTTCGGGCATCGAGAAAGCCGGACTTTTTCAACTCATCAGGGTTGCGCAAATACAACTTGCTCATCAGCAAATAGAGGCTGTCGAGGTTGTCGCGCATGGTCAGGGTCGCCATGCGGTCGACACTGGTCTGAAGAAACTCCTGGGGCGTGCCTTCGCGAAACTGAGTGACGATGTCGCTGCCCTGCTGCTGGCTGCAACCGGTGGCGCAGAGCATCGACAGCCCCACCAGCAACAGGCAGTGACGGCAGATCAGCGAGGTAAAAAGCGCAAAAACTGAGGCCATGGGCACTTTGACTTGGACATTGGCCGGCGGTGGGAATCGCCGCAGGCTGGCCATGGATAGAGCCGTCAATGCGCAAAAAGTGCGGTGCCGATGGTCCGTAAACGTTGGTTGCCGCAAGAAGCCCCAGCTAATTAGTCATACTTTATAATTGCAACATCACACATATCAGCTATAAATCCTTCCTTGCTCGGCAGTGAAAACCGAACATTAGTATTACTACTTTGCCAAAAATAACAAAAAGGAAGGTCAAACATGTTGAAATCCCGATACCAACTCTGCGGCCTCGGACTGTCCCTTATGATCGCCACCCTCTCCACCCAGGCCGCCGGCCTGTCCAGCGAACACAAAGCCTTCGGCAAGACCCGTGACGGCAGCCCCGTCGAGCAATACATTTTGCGCAACAGCCACGGCATGCAGGCCACGGTGATTACCTACGGCGGGATTTTGCAGTCGTTGAAGGTGCCGGATAAAAACGGCAAGTTCGACGATGTGGTACTGGGCTTCGATGACGTTCAGGGCTATCAGGGCGGTACGGCGTACTTTGGCGCGACCATCGGCCGCTTTGGCAATCGCCTGGCCAACGGGGCTTTCGAACTGGACGGCAAGCGCTATCAGGTGCCACTCAACGATGGCCCAAACTCGCTGCACGGCGGCCCGCAGGGTTTCGACAAGCATGTGTGGAAAGCCCAACCGAGCAAAAGCAAGGATTCCGTGGGTGTGACCCTGACCTATGTGTCGGCCGACGGAGAAATGGGTTTCCCCGGCACCCTCAAAACCGAGGTCACTTACAGCCTCACCGAGAACAATGAGCTGCGCATCGATTACAAAGCTTCGACCGATAAACCGACGGTGCTGAACCTGACGAACCACAGCTACTTCAACCTCGCCGGTGCCGGCAACGGTGATGTACTCAAACAACTCGTGACGCTGCATGCGGCTCATTACACACCGGTCGACGGCAAGCTGATTCCCACCGGCGAACTGGCTCCGGTCAGTGGCACGCCGATGGACTTCACCCAGCCAACCGCCATTGGCAAAAACATCAAGGCTGATCACCCGCAGTTGAAATTCGCCGAACCGAAACAGGGTGGTTTCGATTTCAACTGGGCGCTGGACGCCAAGGGCGACGTCAGCCAACTCGCCGCCGATGTCAGCGATCCGCAATCGGGCCGGCGCTTGCAGCTTTACACCACGGAGCCGGGCGTGCAGTTCTACACCAGCAACTTCCTCGACGGTACGGTCAAGGGCAAGGCCGACAAGGTCTATGCGCATTGGGGCGCGTTTACCCTGGAGACCCAGCATTACCCGGACTCGCCGAACCAGCCGAACTTCCCGTCCACACGACTCGACCCGGGCAAGGCCTATACCCAAAACACCGTGCTGAAGTTTTCGGTCAAATAACTCGGCCAAATAAACAACAAGAGATCGCAGCCTCGTTGCACTCGACAGTTCCTACAGGGTTTTGCGCACTCTGTAGGGCGTGTCGAGTACAACGAGGCTGCGATCTTTTGATTTCAGGAGCGGAACCACCGGGCAATTTTGCTGCCAATCAAAGAGTATGCTTCGATTCAAAATAAGGAGATTTTCATGCGTACCCTCGAATTGGCCGGCGTCAACGTACCGGTCATCGGCCAAGGCACTTGGCACATGGGAGAAGATCCCTCGCAACACACCAGGGAGGTCGCCGCTTTGCGCCTGGGCATCGAGTTGGGCATGACCCTGATCGACACCGCTGAAATGTACGCCGAAGGTGGTGCGGAAAAAGTCGTGGGTGAAGCCATCGAGGGAATGCGCGACAAGGTCTTCCTGGTCAGCAAGGTCTACCCGCACAACGCCAGCCGCAAAGGCATCCCCCAGGCCTGCGAACGCAGCTTGCGACGTTTGAATACCGACTATATCGATCTGTACCTGCTGCACTGGCGCGGCCAGTATCCGCTTGAGGAAACCGTCGAAGCCTTCGAACGCCTGCGTGAAGAAGGCAAGATCGGTCGTTGGGGAGTGTCCAATTTCGACGTGGATGACCTTCAAGAGCTGGCCTCACCCGCCTGCGCGACCAATCAAGTGCTCTACAACCTGGAAGAGCGCGGTATCGAATTTGATCTGCTGCCCTGGTGCCACCAGCATCATCAACCCGTGATGGCGTACTGTCCTATCGGCCAGGGCGGACAACTGCTGGCCCATCCGGCGCTCAAACAGATTGCCGCCCGTCACGGTGTGAGCACCGCCCAGGTTGCACTGGCATGGATACTGCGAACGCCTGATGTGATCGCCATCCCCAAAGCGGTCAAAACCGAACATGTGCAACTGAATGCGCAGGCCGCGCAACTGCGGCTCGACGATGAGGATTTGAAGGCGCTGGACCAAGCGTTTCACGCGCCAAAACGCAAACAGCGATTGGCCATGGTCTAAGCCATCGCGGTGTTGTCAGAGGACTTCTGCATGAGAAGCACCGATCAGCTCGATGCTTTTAATTTGCCACGGTTCGTCCAGGCTCAGGACCCCGTGTTTGAACGGGTCCAGGAGGAACTGCGCAACGGTCAAAAACGTCGTCACTGGATGTGGTTCATCTTCCCGCAGTTAGCCGGACTGGGCGGCAGCGAGATGTCTCGGCATTTCGCGATCCGCTCTCGCGAAGAGGCGCTTGCCTACCTTGAACACCCACAGCTGGGAACGCGCCTGCGAACCTGTACACAATTGGTCCTGAACATTAAAAATCGCTCGATCACCGAGATTTTCGGTCATCCCGACAACCTGAAATTCCATTCCTCGATGACGCTGTTTGCCCAGTTTTCACCCAAGGGCAGCGTGTTCCATCAGGCGCTGGATCAGTACTTTCATGGAGTACCGGATGCCTGGACGGTGTCGCTACTGGACCTAAAACAGGCCCATTTGCCCACCCACCAGGGTTGAGAAGTCGTCGTCGACAAAGGGCAGGATCGCATCCGCCACCGGTTGCAGTTGGCGGGTGACGTAATGGTCGTAGTCAATCGGGGCACTGCGGATCTCCAGCGGTTCGGGCCCGGCAACGGTGATCACGTAGTTGATCCAGCCGCCGTTCTGGTATTGCCGTGGACGACCCTGCCGGTCGTTGTAGTCGTCGGCGATGCGCGCCGCACGGACGTGGGGCGGTACATTGCGCTCATAGTCATCGAGGGTGCGGCGCAGGCGTTTGCGGTAGATCAGGCGGTCGTCAAATTCGCCGGACAGGGTCTTGCGCACATAATCGCGCACGTAATCCTGATAAGGCTGGCGATGGAAAATCCGCGAGTACAACTCCTGCTGGAACTGCCGGGCCAGCGGTGACCAGTCGGTACGTACGGTTTCCAGGCCCTTGTAGACCATTTCGTCAGTGCCATCGGCACGGATGACCAGCCCGGCGTAACGCTTCTTGCTGCCCTCCTCGGCTCCACGAATGGTCGGCATCAAAAAGCGCGTGTAATGAGTCTCGAATTGCAACTCCAGGGCGCTTTGCAGCCCGTATTCCTGCTGCACATGCTCGCGCCACCATTGGTTGACATGGTCCACCAGCGCACGGCCGATCTGCGCGGCCTCTTCCTGGCCGTGGGCACGACGCAGCCAGACGAACGTCGAGTCGGTGTCGCCGTAGATCACCGTGTGGCCCTGGGCTTCGATCAACTGGCGGGTGCGCAGCATGATCTCGTGACCGCGCAAGGTGATGGACGACGCCAGTCGCGTGTCGAAGAAACGGCAACCGCTGGAGCCGAGCACGCCGTAGAAGGCGTTCATGATGATTTTCAAGGCTTGCGACAGTGGCGCGTTGTGCTCGCGTTTGGCGGTCTCGCGACCTTCGGCTACCCGCGCGACGATGGCGGGCAGGCAATGCCGGGTTCTGGAAAATCGCGCGCCGCGAAAGCCCGGCACGGACTCGCTGTCGTCAGGGTGCTGCAAGCCTTCGATCAGCCCCACCGGGTCGATCAGGAAAGTGCGGATGATCGACGGATAGAGGCTTTTGTAGTCGAGCACCAGCACCGATTCATACAGGCCCGGTTGCGAGTCCATGACGAATCCGCCGGGGCTGGCCTGCGCGGGCTTGGTCCCGAGGTTGGGCGCGACGAAGCCCTGACGGTGCATCAGCGGCATGTATAAATGAGTGAACGCAGCGACTGAGCCACCGCTGCGATCGGCCGGCAAACCGGTGACGCTGGCACGCTCCAGCAGAAAGGTCAGCAATTCGGTCTTGGCGAAAATCCGCGTCACCAGTTCGCAGTCCTTGAGGTTGTACTTGGCCAGGGCCGGCTTGTCCTCGGCGAACATGCGGTTGATTTCGTCCATCCGCTGGTACGGCGTGCTGATCGCCTTGCCCTCGCCAAGCAGGGTTTGCGCGACGTTTTCCAGACTGAACGAGGGGAAGCTCCAGGTCGCCGAACGCAGCGATTCGATGCCGTCGATGATCAACCGTCCGGCGGCAGCGGCGAAGTAATGGTTGCGACTGCCGTGTTCGCGCCATTGCATTTCTTCACCGCCACGCCCCAGTTTCAGCGGTACGCCCAACTGCCGGGCGTGTTGGTGCAACACGCGCAAGTCGAACTGCACGACGTTCCAGCCGATGATCGCGTCGGGATCATGGCGGGCGAACCATTCGTTGAGTTTTTTCAGCAGCAGGGTTCGCGAGTCGCAGTATTCAAGCTGGAAATCCACCTCGCTGTCGTCGCCATTGGGCGGACCGAGCATGTAGACCTGACGCTCGCCGCAGCCTTCCAGGGCGATGGAATACAACTCGCCCTGGGCGGTGGTTTCGATGTCGAGGGACACCAGCCTGAGAGTCGGTCTGTAGCCGGGATCGGGTTTCATTTGTGCGTCGAGCAGCAGGCCCTCGGCGTCTGGCGTGCCACCGAACAGCACAGGCGCCGTGATGAAACGCTCCATCATGTAGCGTTCCGGTGGCCGCACGTCGGCTTCGAACATCTCGACGCCTGCTTTGCGCAACGCGGTTTCCAGGCGCATCAACTGACCGTGCTGCTGGCAATACAGGCCGAGCACCGGGCGGTGCTCGAAATCCAGAAGGGCCAGCGGCTTCAGCTCGACATTTTTTTCGCCGCGCAACACCGTTTCAGCCTGCTCGCGCTGGACCGCCGGAATGAACGCTACCGACGGCTGGTGAGGCAGGCGAATTCGCCGGGGGCCGGCATCGGTCGCCAGCCAGAACTCCACTTGCGTACCGGCCGGTGTATCGCGCCAATGCCGGGTCAGGACGAAGCCCTGCTGTAAATCCACCACTGCAACCTCAAGATTTGATTCAGGAGGCGATTCTACGCGTCATTGCGGTTGATAGCCTTCTCTGCGAGGCGGATGCAGGTCCGCTAACACAGGATTGAGTCCAGCCCATGGATGGGTGAATAACGATGGAACACTGCCGGTTTTCCAAAGAAAAACCGCTGAATGGCGTTTTTTGAGCGTTATCTGCCGTTTTCTGCCTTGCTCTCAGGGCTTGGGTCTACGATTCTTCAAGGACAACGACAACACCTGAGAAACCGCCATGAAAACCGTCGCCCAACTGCTGAAGTTAAAGGCTGAACAGAATCACGAAGTCCACACCATTGCGCCGCATCAAATGGTCCTGGAAGCGCTGATGGTCATGGCCGCGAAAAACGTCGGCGCATTGCCTGTGGTAAAAAATGGCGAAGTCGTCGGCATCATCAGCGAGCGTGACTATGCGCGCAAACTCGTGCTCAAGGGCCGCTCTTCGGTGGGCACACCGGTCGAAGACATCATGGTGTCGCCGGTGATCACCGTGGACACCCACCAAACCGTTGAAACCTGCATGGGCATCATGTCCGACAAACGCCTGCGGCACTTGCCGGTAGTGGAAAACGGCACGCTGATCGGTTTGCTGTCGATCGGCGACCTGGTCAAGGAAGCCATTGCCGAACAGGCTGAACTGATCCGCCAGCTGGAGCAGTACATTCGCGGCGACTGATTGAAGAAACACCGTACAGGCCGTGGGAGCGAACCTGTTCGCTCCCACGTTTGATTATTGGTGTTCGTCAGTTCGGCCAATGCCGGGCAAAGACCGGTGCCAACGTCGGGTGCCGGTCGATTCGCATCAGCCATGCGTAGAAGCCCGGTCGGGCATGGCGTAGATGTTCCCGGCTGCCCGCCCACCGCGTCACCACCGCCGCCAGCACATCCAGTGCGCCAGGCGTCTCGTCGTCCAGATACAACTCGCCGGAAAACTGATCGGCAAACACTTCCCAACTCCAGTGCAACCGACGACGGGCGCCAGCCATGAGATTTTCCCTGGACGCTGCATCTGCCTCGATCAGCCAGCGCTCGGGGTAATCGATGATGCCGATGGCCGCGTAGCAATTGCTGACGATGTACGCCAGGCCACGGATCGCCTGATCACGTTCGGTCGGGTCCCTCGACAACAGGTTCGACTGGGGAAACGCCAGCCCCAGGTGAATCAGGATCGCCGCGCTTTCAGTGAGAATGCTGCCGTCGGGCAGTTGCAGGGTCGGAATCTGCTTGAGCGGATTGAGCTTTTCCAGGGCTTTGGCAGCCTCCGGTGACGACTCGACGTCGATGAAGCGATAAGGGATTTCACAGAGTTCCAGTGCAGCCTCGATCGCGGCGGCGCCGGAGTTCTGGTGTCCGTAGAGCTGGTACATGGTGCTGCCTCCTGGCGGGACAAGGTTACAGTCAGTAGAGGCGCGGTTTGCCGGCTCGTTCCCTGCCGTTTAGTTAATCAGGGCGTTGGCTGCCTTGACCCGGGGTCTGGCAAAGGCATGTGCCAGCTAACCAGTGTAGAAGCACCGTTCGCGCCTACAGAGGCGACCCGACGACTGAACCATCACGCCCACGCAGGGGACACCGCTGGTCCTATCATTGCCGTCGATGGTCACCATCATCTCAATGAAGTTCTCATAAAAAATCCGCGGCGTAACATCTGCTCCATACCCAACAAATACACCCCCTGGAGCACACCACCATGAAACGCCAACTCTTCCTCAGCATCGCATTCTCGGTTTTTGCAGTTAACGCTTTCGCCGCTACTTCGGCTCACCCGGTTATCGCTGAAGGCGGCTCGGATCGTCTGATTGAAAGCCGAGTGGCTGAGGGCGGCTCGGATCGTCTGATCGAGAATCGTGTTGCCGAAGGTGGTTCCGATCGTCTGATCGAAAAACGCGTCGCTGAAGGTGGCTCGGATCGTTTGATCGAGAATCGCGTTGCCGAAGGTGGTTCCGACCGTCTGTTGGAAAAACGCGTCGCTGAAGGTGGCTCGGATCGTTTGATCGAGAATCGTGTTGCCGAAGGTGGTTCCGACCGTCTGATGGAAAAACGCGTCGCCGAAGGTGGCTCGGATCGTCTGATCGAGAATCGTGTTGCCGAAGGTGGTTCCGACCGCCTGATCGAAAAACGCGTCGCCGAAGGTGGCTCGGATCGTCTGATCGAAAGCCGCGCTGCATAAATGCGTAGTTTCACTGCAGGACTCAATGAAAACCCGGCCTCATCCGCCGGGTTTTTTATGCCTGTTTACCAGCGGTCAGTCACTTGCCCGCACGCTCCATGCAGCGCCGGTAACGCTCATCGACCCGCCTGGCAAACCACGCCGTCGTCAGCTTGCGAGTGATTTTAGGGCTTTGCAGCTCAATCCCCGGCAACACCGCACGCGGCAATGGTCGACCTTCAGCCTTCTCGGCCAGCTCGAAAACCCGCGCATAGAGTTGAGTGTCCTCAAACCCTAGGTTCTTGCCCTCCTCCAATTGATCCCGAATGGTCGTATTGCGCATGCCCAATTGCTTGCCCAGGGTACGCACCGCCAACTCCGTGGTACCCGGCATGATCGCGTCGTAGCGCACCAGATCGCCATCCAGCGCCAGTGGAATGCCAGAGGCGCGACTCACCGCGTTCTGAAACGCCGCATTACGGCTGGCGTACCAGCCGGCGTTGAAATCGGCAAAGCGATACAGCGGCTGTTTGTAGCTCACCGGATACCCAAGCAAATGGGCGATGCCGAAATACATGCCACCGCGACGAGTGAACACTTCATGTCGGATCGTGCTGTTCACCGGGTACGGATACTCCTTCGCGTGTTGCTCGGCGAAGTCGATGCTGACCTGCATCGGACCCGCGGTGTGCACCGGGTTGAACCCGCCGAACAGGGTCCGGCCCATGGGCACCATGCCAATAAAGTCGTCGAAGATCGCGCTGAGCTCTTGTTCGCTGCGCGCCGCATTCAGTCGCTCGCTGTAGCTTTTGCCGTTGGATGAACGGACCTGCAGCGCACCGCTCACCAGCAGGCTGGGGATGTGCGCGCTGGCGGCACGGCGGTCGATCTCGTCGCGGGCGATCTTGCCCAGGCCCGGCACAGGCGGATCGACCTGAAAGGTAGACTCCTGCTCGGTGACCGCGAGCACCGAACACAGGTTCTGTGTCGATGGGTAGATGTTTTGCGCGGCAAACGCTGCGTAGATATCCGTGGCCCAGCCCTGACGATCGACCGTTTTTGCCGGCAGCAGGCGCACGATCTCGGCCTTGACCTCGGCAGGCTTGCGCGCAGGCGGCTCCTGCGGGCGCTGGGTGGCACAGCCGGCCAGCACCAGCAGCGCCGCGAGACTCATGATCAATCGATTGGTTTGCATGTTGCTCCATCAAATCCATCGAGCGGGGTTCACCATACGACCAATGGCATGGTGCAGGCTATGACTGCTGCCGTTCTTGCCCGTTCCCATTGGGTATACGCGACCTGACCAACCCGCCGGGCTGAACCATACTTGAACCTCACACCGAAGAGGACAGGCTCATGAACCGGAGCGATGTACTGATCGTCGGTGCCGGCCCGACCGGGCTGGTACTGGCGCTGTGGCTGAGCAAACTGGGGATTCGGGTGCGGATTCTCGACAAGACGTCAGCGCCGGGCACCACGTCGCGGGCGCTGGCCGTGCAGGCGCGGACGCTGGAGCTGTACCGTCAGCTCGACCTCAGCGATGCCGTGGTTCGTAACGGCCATCGCGTCGGCGCGGCGAATTTCTGGGTCAAGGGCGAACCCGTGGCGCACTTGCCGTTGACGCGCATCGGCGAGGGCCTGACGCCTTACGCCTTTCTCGAGATATTCCCTCAAGACGAGCACGAACGGTTGCTGATCGAACGCCTTGAAAAGTTCGGCATCGAGGTGGAACGCAACACTCAACTTGAGAGTTTCGAGGATACCGGCGATGGCATCAGCGTCAGGCTGCGCTTGCCCGATGGCCAGCAGGAAGTCTGCCAGGCGTGTTACCTGGCCGGTTGTGATGGCGCCCGATCAATCGTGCGCAAGACCCTCGACACCGGTTTTCCCGGCGGCACTTACCAGCAGATTTTCTATGTCGCCGATGTGCAGGCCCGTGGGCCGACGTTCAATGGCGAACTGCACGTAGACCTTGATGAAGCGGACTTTCTCGCGGTGTTTCCGTTGGCCGGTGAAGGTCGCGCCCGCTTGATCGGCACCGTGCGCGACGAACGCGCCGACCGGGTTGAGACCCTGCGGTTTGAAGACGTCAGCAGCCGGGCCATCGAACATATGAAAGTGCAGATCGATCAGGTGAACTGGTTCTCGACCTACCGGGTGCATCATCGCGTAGCGGATCACTTTCGCAGCGGTCGTGCGTTTCTTTTGGGGGACGCCGCGCATGTGCATAGCCCGGCGGGTGGCCAGGGAATGAACACCGGAATCGGCGATGCCATCAACCTGGCCTGGAAACTGGCCGCGGTGTTGAGCGGTGGCGCCACGGCCAACCTGCTCGACACCTACGAAACCGAGCGCATCGCCTTTGCCCGCAAACTGGTGGCCACCACCGACCGGGTATTCACGTTCGTCACCGCCGAGGGCCGCCTGGCCGATTTGTTGCGCACCCGCCTGGCACCGTTCGTGATCCCCAAAATGGCCTCGTTCGAAACGACACGCGAATTTCTGTTTCGCACGGTGTCGCAAATCACCCTCAATTATCGCGGGACGCCGTTGAGCACGGGCGTGGCCGGTCACGTTCATGGCGGCGATCGCCTGCCCTGGGCTCACGACGGCGAGGGCGATAATTTCGAATCACTGAAGTGTCCGACCTGGCAGGTGCATGTCTACGGCGACACCAGCGACGAGATGATCGACTGGTGCATCGAGCATCACCTGCCGCTGCACGTATTCGACTGGCGCCCGGCGTTTGAAGCCGCGGGTCTGGGGCGCAACGGGTTTTACCTGTTACGCCCGGACACGTATGTGGCGATTGCCGAGACCTGTGCTGATCCGAAGGTGATCGAGCGGTATTTCAAGCACCACGGGATCCGGCCGTTTTTTGGCAGCGCCTGAGTCCACCCCATACTCCTGTGGGAGCGAGCCTGCTCGCGATGGCGTCGTGTCAGTCGATTGTGTTTTGACTGATACACCGCCATCGCGAGCAGGCTCACTCCCACAGTTGTTTTGCGGTGGGTGTCAGATCCCGGCCAGGGCCAGGTCCATCGCAAAGTAGGTAAAGATCAGGTCCGCGCCGGCTCGCTTGATCGCGCCCAGGCTTTCACGCACCACCCGATCCTCATCGATCGCCCCGGCCTGCGCGGCGAATTTGATCATCGCGTACTCGCCGCTGACCTGATACGCCGACAACGGCAACCGCGACACTTCACGGATGTCGCGGATGATGTCCAGGTAGGCACCGGCCGGCTTGACCATCAGCGCGTCGGCGCCTTCCTGCTCGTCCATCAGCGATTCGCGCACCGCTTCGCGGCGGTTCATCGGGTTCATCTGATAGCTTTTGCGGTCGCCTTTGAGGGCGCTGCCGCCGGCTTCACGGAACGGGCCATAAAGCGCCGAAGCGAACTTGGTCGAATAGGCCATGATCGGAGTCTGGGTGAAACCGGCGTCATCCAGCGCCCGGCGAATCGCCTGGACCTGACCGTCCATCGCCGCTGACGGCGCGATCACATCCGCACCGGCACGCGCCGCGGCCACCGCTTGTCTGCCGAGGTTGATCAGGGTCTGGTCGTTGTCGACCTCGTGGTTGTGCAGCACGCCACAATGGCCGTGATCGGTGTACTCGCAGAAGCAGGTGTCGGACATCACGATCATCTCCGGCACAGCGTCCTTGGCAATGCGCGACATGCGTGACACCAGCCCGTTATCGTTCCAGGTGTCGCTGCCGCTGCTGTCCAGGTGATGCGACACGCCGAAGGTCATCACCGACTTGATCCCGGCCCGGGCGTAGCGCTCGATCTCGCCGGCCAGTTTCGACTCCGGGATACGCATCACCCCGGGCATGCTTTTGATCGGCACGAAGTCGTCGATTTCTTCCTCGACGAAAATCGGCAACACCAGGTCGTTCAAGCTGAACTCGGTTTCCTGGAACAGGCTGCGCAGGCTCGCATTGCGGCGCAGACGGCGTGGACGTGCTTCGGGGAACTGACTGGACATGGGGTTTCCTGAACAAGACAAAAGTCGTAGGGGACGAAGCTTATGCCTTGCGAGGTGTGGGGTACACACCTCAGACGCGGAACAAACCATTACCGGTCCGGCAATAATCCAGGACAGAACCCTGTGGGAGCGAGCTTGCTCGCGAAGGCGCTGTGTCGATCGACACCTTTATTGGCTGACACGACGCAATCGCGAGCAGGCTCGCTCCCACAAGTTAAAGCTTCAGGGTGCCGCTGATGCACGTCACTACAGAACCACCGATCCAGATTTCATCGCCCACCCGCTCGACCTGAATGCGCCCGGCGCGTCCCATCGTCAGCCCCTGACTGACCACATAGGACGCTGGCGCCAGGCCTTCTGCGAGCAGCCATTGGGCAATCCCGGCATTCAGGCTCCCAGTGGCCGGGTCTTCCGGCATACCGTCACCCGAAATGAAGGCCCGCACTTCGAACTGTGCGTCGTCGCCATCGCGCTCGGGTTTCCACGGTGCAATGACGCCAACGGCGAGACCGAGCATTTGCGAGTGATCCGGCTGCAGGTCCAGTACCTGCTGGCGATCCTCGACCATCACCGCCAGCCAGCCGGCACCGTTATCGACCCACTGCGCCCGGACAATCACCCCGGGCTCCAGTCGCAGCCCGCGACGCACGCGCTCGACCACATCGGCCTCCACCGGCCCGGTCCTGATCAGCGGTGGCGCGAGAAAAGCCAGCCCCGCGCCCTGCCTGCGGATCCGCACCAGCCCGACGCCACATTCCTGAATGATCTCCTCGCCCTTGGGCACGCCACCGGCCTCCAGCCACGCGTGGCAAGTGCCCAGCGTTGGATGACCGGCAAAAGGCAGCTCGCTGAGGGTGGTGAAGATCCTCACGCGATAATCCGCACGAGGGTCGCGCGGTTCGAGGATGAATGTGGTTTCGCTGAGGTTGGTCCAGCTCGCGAACGCCGCCATGCGCTCATCACCGAGTTCATCGGCACCGAACACCACCGCCAACGGATTACCCTTGAGCGCGCTGCGGCTGAATACATCTACCTGCTTGAAATCGAATGAGCTCATTGCCTGCCTTGGTCTTGAGAAAGTCGAAGCGGTTTACTTGGGGATTTCCAGCCCGCGCATCACCGCCGGCCGCGCCAGGAAGCGCTCCAGGACCCGGGTGACATTCGGGAAGTCCTTGATGCCCACCAGATCCCCCGCTTCATAGAAGCCGATCAGGTTGCGCACCCACGGAAAGGTCGCGATGTCGGCGATGGTGTAGCGTTCGCCCATGATCCAGTCGCGTCCTTGCAGGCGTTGATCGAGCACCTTCAACAGGCGTTTGCTTTCATCGACGTAACGATCACGCGGACGTTTGTCCTCGTAGTCCTTGCCGGCGAATTTGTTGAAGAAACCGAGTTGGCCGAACATCGGCCCGATGCCCCCCATCTGAAACATCAGCCACTGGATCGTCTCGTACCGCGCCGCCGATTCCTGCGCCAGCAGTTGCCCGCTTTTGTCGGCGAGGTAAATCAGAATGGCACCGGACTCGAACAACGGCAGGGGCTTGTCCCCCGGACCATGGGGATCGAGGATCGCCGGGATCTTGTTGTTTGGGCTCAACGACAGGAATTCGGGAGACATCTGGTCGTTTGTGTCAAAGCCCACGCGATGGGGCTCGTAGGGCAGGCCGATCTCTTCGAGCATGATCGAGACCTTGACGCCATTGGGGGTCGGCAGGGAATAAAGCTGAATCCACTCGGGGTATTGCGCCGGCCATTTTCGGGTGATGGGGAACGAAGACAGATCGGTCATGGGGAGCCTCCATCGGCAAAGAAAGGGTTGAGCATAATCCAGGTTGATCGCCTGACGGTTGCGATCTTTTTGACCTTATCAATATGGCTGATGAACAGGAGCGAAAGATTGCAGCTTTAATGTTGCTGCGCGCCCCGTAATGTATCCAAAAATCCGAAACATCTTGTCGATAACCTCTGCTGCAAGCCGTTCGAGGTTACCGGTACATTGCTGCGCACAAGCCGAAAACGAACCAACAGGCTAAAGAGGAATCTGAACACTGCCTTTTCGGAAACGGGACCGGCTCAACGACAGGGAAAACACCCGAGGCTTGGAGCTCGTGTGCAAAGGTTTGTCAGCCTTAACCGAACGCGCTGAAGATCACCTATTCAAATGATGACCCCTTTGAAATTCGCTGGCCGCTTCAAGCAATGCACCTATGTCGTCCTGACTGCGGCGCTGGCGGCGGGCACGTTGTTTTTTGCACTGGAGCCCGGTGAAAGTCGTGCCCAAGCGGCGGCTGACGGCACCCAGACCCTGGTCTTCCTGCGTCATGCGGAAAAACCTGAAGGCGGTCTCGGCCAGCTCAACTGCCAAGGCCTGAACCGCGCAATCAAACTGGCCACCCTGCTGCCGGAAAAATTCGGCAAAGCCAATTACGTGTTTGCCGCCGACCCGACCCGCAATGTCGAGGAAGGCGAACAGGACAACTCCTACAGCTACATCCGCCCGCTGATGACCATCAGCCCCACCGCCATCAAGCTCGGCTTGCCGGTGAACATCAACTTTTCGGCCAACGACGTTAGCGATCTGGCGGAAGAATTGCTCCACGACAAGTACCACAACTCAGTGATCTATACGGCCTGGTCCCACGGCTACCTGCCCGAGCTGATCAACAAGGTCGCGGAGGAAGCCGTCGGCAAGGAACAGAAAATCACTGAAGACTGGGAGTCCAACGACTATGACTCGCTGGTGGTGCTGACGCTGACCTGGCACAACGGCCGGGCCAGTTTGCAGAGCCACACCTACAAGCAAGGTCTGGATAACGGGCCGACGGCGTGTCCGACGTGAGCTGATCAACGTTTTATAGCGTCTGCCGGGGCAAAAACACCCTGTTACTTTCGGTTGATAAGCCGGGCTTGCAGGTACTCAAGCACCGCGCCCCGCTCTCCGGCAAACTCGATACGCGCGCCCTTCTTCTCCCGCTGGAACGCATACATCGGGTCGTAATACTCACGGAGCAACCCTTCAATCCAGCCCCGGTGTAAGTCCACCGCCCCGCTGCTCGCCTGCTCCGCCAGCGCGTCTTCCATCAGGATCAACATCCGCCGATGCCGCTCACCGCCCAAGCGCTTCTGGACGTTGTTCAGGCTTTCCAGCAATCGCTCGGAAAACAGTGCAAAACCTTCCTCGCCATGTACCGCGACAAACTCGGCGCACAAGTCCACGACGTAATCGCGCAAGATCCGTTCGACTCGCCCTTCCAGGCTGTCTTCCAGCCAGACCATCGGGTACTGCTGCATGCTCTGATAGAGCGGCAACGGCAAGGCGCAACTGCCGATCGCGCGGCTCTCGTCTTCCAGCACAAACTGCTCGATGCCGTGGGCACGCTTCTTCAGCACGTCCACCGCCAGGCGGTTTTCAAAGTCGATATTGGACGGCTGGCCGGTGGCGCGTTTGCCAAAGCTGGAGCCGCGATGATTGGCGTGGCCTTCAAGGTCCAGCGCGTTGCTCAACTGCCAAAGCACCTCGGTCTTGCCGGTGCCGGTCATGCCGCCCAGCAACACGAAATCGCACTGGGCCACGGCCTGCTCGACCGTGTCGAGCAGGAAGGTGCGCATCGCTTTGTAGCCGCCACCCACTCGCGGATAGTCGATGCCGGCTTCGTCCTTGAGCCACTGCTGGGCAATCTGCGAACGCAAGCCGCCGCGAAAACAATACAAATAGCCTTCTGGATGCGCCCGGGCAAAATCGGCCCAGGCCTCGATGCGTTCCGCCTTGATCTGGCCAGACACCAACTGATGCCCCAGCGTGATTGCCGCTTGCTGGCCGTGTTGCTTGTAGCAGGTGCCGACCCGTTGGCGCTCGTTGTCGTTCATCAGCGGCAGGTTGACGACACCGGGGAACGATCCCTTGAAGAACTCGACCGGCGCACGAACATCCATCAGCGGCCGGTCGTTGAGAAAGATGTCGCGGTAGTCGGTGAAGTCCTGTGACATCAAATCACCTCGACCGCGTGGGTCTGTCGCTCGATCAGTTCACCGATTGGCTCAAGCGTCAGGCCCAATTCGGCGGCCACTTTGAGGAATTGCTCGTTGCCTTCAGGCGTGACGGCAACCAGCAGGCCACCGCTGGTCTGCGGATCACACAGCACGCGCTTGTGCAGTTCCTGCAGACGCCCGAGCTTGCTGGCGTAGCTGTCGAAGTTGCGCAGCGTGCCGCCCGGCACGCAGCCCTGCTCAAGGTAATACTCGACGCCCGGCAGACGTGGCACACGCTCATATTCGATGCGCGCGGTCAGGTGGCTGCCGTCCGCCATTTCCACCAGGTGCCCAAGCAAGCCAAAACCGGTCACATCGGTCATCGCGGTCACGCCATCGAGCTTGCCGAAACGGCTGCCGGGTTTGTTCAGCGTGCACATCCAGTCGCGGGCCAGGCCGATGTCGGCATGGCGCAACTTGCCCTTTTTCTCGGCGGTGGTGAGGATGCCGATGCCCAGCGGTTTGGTGAGGTAAAGCAGGCATCCGGCGGTGGCGGTGTCGTTGCGTTTCATGTGGCGTTTTTGCACCAGGCCGGTCACGGCGAGACCGAAGATCGGCTCCGGCGCGTCGATGGAATGCCCGCCGGCCAATGGGATGCCAGCCTCGTCGCATATGGAGCGTCCGCCGCGAATCACTTCACGCGCTATCTCCGGCGCCAGCTTGTCGACCGGCCAGCCCAGGATCGCAATCGCCATCAGTGGATCACCGCCCATGGCGTAGATATCGCTGATGGCGTTGGTCGCCGCGATACGACCGAAATCGAACGGGTCATCGACGATCGGCATAAAGAAGTCGGTGGTGGAGACCACACCACGCTCTTCATCGATGGCGTACACCGCGGCGTCATCGCGCGAAGCGTTGCCGACCCAGAGGTTCGGATCAAGGTTCTGCGCCCCGCTGCCTGCCAGGATCACCTCCAGCACCTGCGGCGAAATCTTGCAGCCACACCCTGCGCCGTGGCTGTACTGCGTGAGACGAATCGGTTCACTCATGGGGCAATACCTTTGAAGTCAATGCGAGCGAGTCTAGCACTGACGCCCCCTGCAAGGCCCTACCGCCCTGTAGCAGCGGCCTGTACCTGACCATAACGACAGTAAAATCCCTGATTTCATCGATTTTTCATGGTATTGGGATAATTGGCATCTGTTGTGCAAACGTTTGCGAGTAGCCAATACCGGCATGTTCGTAACCAAACTGCACCAAGCTCGGAGAACCGGGCTTTCGATCCGCACGAAAAGGGATTTTTAATGCAACGCATGTCCAGCCGCGCGACTTGCTCGCGCACCGCTGCTGTTTCCTTGCTGCTGGCCAGCGTTACAGGACTACTCAGCAGCACCGTTTTGGCGCAACCCGCCGCCGTCGAAGAATCCGCCCAGGGCGAAACCCTCAGCGTCGAGGCCAGCCCCGCGAAAAAAGGCGTGTACCTGTCGGACTGGTTCAATCAGGACCTGACCGTCATCGGCAGCAAAGACATCAGTTTCGGCCCGCAGCCGGCCGACGATATTTACCTGGAATATGAATACTTCGGGCGCAAAGGACCGTTCGAGTTGTACGGCTACATCGACATCCCGAAAATCTTCGACATCGGCAACAGCCATGACAAAGGCGTCTGGGACCACGGCTCACCGGTGTTCATGGAGCACGAACCGCGCATCTCCATCGACTACCTGGCCGGTCGCAGCCTGGCGGTCGGGCCGTTCAAGGAATGGTACGTCGCGTTCGACTGGATCTACGACCATGGCAGCAACAGCGCCAACCGCGCCAACACGCTGTACAGCGGCTTGGGCACCGATATCGACACCCATTCGCGGGTCAACCTGTCGGCCAACTTCTACGGGCGTTACCAATGGGAAAACTATGGCGCCAGCAATGAATACTCGTGGGACGGCTACCGCGCCCAGCTCAAATACATCGTGCCGATCAGCAGCTTCGAGAACGGCGCGTCGCTGACGTACATCGGTTTCACCAACTTCGATTTCGGCTCGGATCTGCACAAGGACAACCCGGCGCGCACCGCCAACGCCACCGTCGCCACCAACGTCTTGCTGTATTCGTTTACCCATTTACGTTTCACCCTGGTCGGCCGTTACTTCCATAACGGCGGCAATTGGGAGGATGGCAGCGAGTTGAATTTCGGCGACGGCGACTTCCGCGCCCGGTCCAACGGCTGGGGTTATTACGCCGGCATCGGTTATCAGTTCTGAAGCTTGTTTGAACCTGGAGGTTTTATGAATGCAATGACGCGTCTTTCCCTGGCCTGTGCCGCCCTGCTCTCTTCAACGGCCTGGGCGAGTGAGACTCCGATCGAGCCGAAAGTGCTGCTGATCACCATGTTCGCCCCCGAGGCGCAGCACTGGATCGATCGCCTGGAACTCAAGCAGGAAGTTCGAGTGCCAGGCCTGTCCGCCGAGTACCCGACGATTCGCTGCAACACGCAGCAGGTGTGCCTGATGGTCACCGGCATGGGCCAGACCAACGCCGCCGCGTCGACACTGGCCTTGTCCCTGTCGCCGAAATTCGACCTGCGTAAAAGCTATTTCCTGATCGCCGGGATTGCCGGCATCAGCCCCAAACACGGCACCATCGGCACTGCCGCGTGGGCGCATTATCTGGTGGAGTTCGGCACCCAGTGGGAACTGGATTCGCGAGACGCGCCGAAAGACTGGCCGACCGGTTACATCGGCATCAACACCAAAGGCCCGAACGAAAAGCCGCCGCTGGACTACAAGACCGAAGTCTTCGAGCTCAATCCGAAATTGCAGGCCAAGGCGTTCGCCCTGTCGCACAACGTCCAGTTGAGCGAGAGCAAAGAGTCGGCCGCCTGGCGCATGAAATATCCATCAGCCCCGGCCAATCAACCGCCGGTGGTGACGCAGTGCGACACGCTGGCGGGCAACACCTGGTTTTCCGGGACACGCTTGAGCGAGCGCGCCGAAGTCTGGACCCGGTTGCTGACAGACAATAAAGGCGAGTACTGCACGACGCAGCAGGAAGACAATTCCACGTATGAAGCGCTGTTGCGGGCCAGTCGCGAGGGGCTGGTGGATGTCCAGCGTCTGGCGGTGGTGCGCGCCGGTTCCGATTTCGATCGACCGGCGCCGGGCCAGAGCGAAGTGGATAACCTGCTCAAGTACGCCGATCAAGGCGGATTCGTACCGGCGCTGGAAAACCTGTACCGCACCGGGAATCCGTTGGTGCAGGAGATTTTGAACAACTGGTCGGCGTGGGAGAACGGTGTTCCCGACGCTTGATCTGACACTACATATCCCCTTGTGGGAGCGGGCTTGCTCGCGAAGGCGGCATAACTTTCAACATCGATGTCGACTGTCAGTCCGCTTTCGCGAGCAAGCCCGCTCCTACATTTGATTGGGGTCAGGGCAACAAAATCACCTTCTCGCCACTGCCCTGGTTCACCTCGGCATACCGCTCCAGCCCTTGTGCCAACGGCGATTCAAGCAGGCCCTCGGGCAACGGCAGCAACCCCTGATCAAAGAACTTGCCGAACTGATCCAGCATCGCAGCACACGCCTGGACGCCGTACAGCAACGAATTGATCCCCACCACCGAACCGCCCTTGCGATACAGCGCCAACGCCGGCAGTTGCACCATGCCGTCCACCGGTGCGGCGATGATTGCGATGCGCCCGAACGCGGCCAGCGCCGGGACCGAGGCCGGCAGCCAGAAGCCCGTGGTGTCGAAAATCACGTCGGCACCGCCGGCATACACGGCGTTGACCTGCGCCCCCAAGTCTTCCGGCTTATCCAGTTGCAGCGTCTGATAACCCTGAGCCTGTAAATCCTTGACCTGCTCGGGGCGCCGCGCCGCTGCCAGCACCCGGGCGCCACGCACCTTGGCCAGCGCCAGCGCGGCACTGCCCACCGCCCCGCCACCGATCACCAATAGCTGCGTTTGCGCCGTTACCAGACTGCGCTCCAGTGCATCCCACGCCGTGGTGTAGGGCACACCGAGGCTGGCGGCCTGGGCAAAACTCAGGTGAGTGGGTTTGAGCGCCACGCCATTGGCCGGCAGTTTGACGAATTGCGCATGGGAACCGTCGGCAAAAAACCCCAGCTCGCGACCGGTGCCCCAGACCTCTTGACCGATCAGCGCCTCAGGCCCCTCAACCACCACACCGGCAAAATCGCGCCCGGGAATGCGCGGCATGGTGGTGTAGGGGAAACGCCCGAGCACGTTTTTCACGTCGCTGGGGTTAAGCCCAGCCGCCTTGATCTGGACCAGCACTTCATCGGCGCCGGGAACGGGGGTTGGAACATCGACATAGCGCAAGGCCGCGAGGTCGCCGGTCTTGTCGAATTGCAGTGCTTTCATGGGAGTGTCCATCACTTCAAGGAAGGGGTTCAGGAGATCCAGCCGCTGACCAGTTGCCGGCCCATGGGCCACAACTTTTCACCGGCGAGCATGCCCAGCAGGCCCACCAGCGCAATGGCCGGTGGTGCGGGGGAACGAAAATCCAGGGCGCCGTACACCAGGCCGACGCCCAGACCGATGACCAGCGAGATGAGGTAGCTCATGGCAGACTCCGTGGCAAAAAAGGTATGCCTGAAGTCTAGAGCGAGGTGACGGAGGGCATCGGCCAAGTGCTTCTGAATATCGGCCAAAGCGTCTTCACGCCTGACATTGACTCGCCGAAAACTGCGAAGGCGCGACACCCAGCTCCCGGCGGAACATGTCGCTGAAGCTGCTCGGTGAATAGCCCAGTTCCCGGGCAATCGTGCTGACCGGCACGCCCTGGATCAATTCCGCCGCTGCCGTCGCCAGTTGCACCTGTCGCCGCCATTCAGCGAAGCCCATGCCCAGGCCGTCCTTGAACAGCCGCGCGAGGGTACGCACGCTGGCCCCGGCATTTTCCGCGTGCTGCTCGAAGGGGATGTCCAGCGAAGGTGCGGCCATGACCGCCTGACACAGGTTCATCAAACGTCGGTCGGACTCATCCGGTAACGGGATTTTCAGCTGTGAACGCCTGGCCCGTCTAAGCTCCAGCAGTGCCAGGCCGACCAGTGCTTCGTAATACTCGGGCGCGCCATCATCGCCCTGCTCCACCAGCCCGACGATCAGCTCTCGCAGCAGCCCGCCGACTTCAATCACCTGAACACTGTCATCCAGCGTGGCGGCCAGTGAGGGGCGCAGGTAGATATTGCGCATCTGCAGGTCCGAGACCACACGAATCCCGTGGGGCACGCCCGGCGGCAGCCACACCGCCCGTTGCGGCGGCACCACCAGCGCCTCAAAGGGCGTTTCAACCCACATGACCCCGCTCATCGCGTACAGCAGCTGGCCCCAGTCATGCTGGTGCGGCTCGATGTACAGGCCACGCGGGTAGGTCCGTGCCAACGGTTGCACGGGGACATCGGTGTCACTCAGGTCTGGAGGGGCAGCAAGGGCCATGGGCAATGATCATTGGGATTTCAGGTGCTTGCATGGTAACGAGCCACCGGCATTGTCGCCACTGGCGGCAGCCGTCCGCCAATCCAAGTGAATTTTCCGCTACCTCGACGATCCTTCTATTACCACAGGGAGGAATACGGGCTTTATGAACAACGCAAAACTTTTCGTCATTGAATACACCCTTCATGGCGTTCCCAAGTCATTCATTATTCGCCTGGACAAGATGGACAACGCGGAAGCTTGGCATTGGGCCAGTTGTGACGCCGGCGTCGGACGAATCCCTCGCTTTGGCCGGGAGAAGGTGCAAAAAACCAGCAAGCCGCTGGCGGAAAAGTTCGGGATCGAAAACGTGACCTGGCGACCGGCTGGCTGA
Source organism: Pseudomonas sp. JAI111 (assembly GCF_024809425.1). Classification (NCBI taxonomy): domain Bacteria; kingdom Pseudomonadati; phylum Pseudomonadota; class Gammaproteobacteria; order Pseudomonadales; family Pseudomonadaceae; genus Pseudomonas; species Pseudomonas sp. JAI111. The sequence goes on from NZ_JANUCB010000013.1 coordinate 79,052, forward strand.
AGCTCGAGAAAAGGGGAAAACAGACATAAAAAAAGTGGAGCCAGGGCGGCTCCACTTTACGTTTTACGTGGATGAGTTATTTGGCGTGGGCGCACTTGCAGCCTTTACTCGCACACTCTTCGCCATGTTCGTGGTGCTTGGCGCACGCTTCACAGCAATAGTGCTTGCCGTGACGCGCTATCGGATGTTCGCCCAGTTTGCATGAGCATTTGGGGCAGTCGCAGGTACTGTCACTGCTGATCATGAGCCTGACTCCATGTGTGGTGGTCGTCGGGTGCGCAATCGCTGGCACCGTCATACCAGTGTAGGAGCTGTCGAGTGAAACGAGGCTGCGATCTGTTGACGTTGGTTTTTTAAAAGATCGCAGCCTCGTTTCACTCGACAGCTCCTACATCGCTCGTAAAAGCGTCCGGCGTCAGGCTTGGCGGGTGTTACTGCGGTACATGAAAAACAAGGCCAGCGCGAGACACGCCATTGCCACGATCCGGCTGCTCGACAACTCGATCGCCGGATTGCCCAGCCAGCCGAAGTTGTCGATCAACATGCCCATGCCCAGTTGCCCGAGAATCACCGCCACGGTCGCCACTGCTGTGCCGACGCGCGGCACCGCGCCGACCATGACCATCATGTAGACCACGCCGAACAGCGCGCCGCTAAGCTGCCATTTCGGCACGTCCAGCAAGCTGACGGCGTGGGCCGGTTCGAAAAACAGGATCAGCAACCCGGTGACCACCGCACCGACCGCAAAGGTCAGCAAACTACTGCGCAACACGCCGACCGTTTCGCCCAGACGCCCGTTAATCGCCGCCTGGACACTCAACACCGCACCGGCGGCCACGACCACCGCCAACAAAATAATCAGATTCATCATTACCCCCGAGCGATCAGAACAAGTGCCACGACAATCAGCAGCAAGGCCAGCCAACGTTCACCGTTGACCTTTTTTCGCGCGGTGCCGAACCAGCCGAAGTGGTCGATCAACACGCTTTTGCCGACCTGCCCGGAGAGGATCGCGATCATCGTCATGGCAATGCCGATGTGCGGCGTGGCCATGGTCAACACGACCACGTAGATCGGCCCGAGGAAACCGCCGATCAACTGCCAGCGCGGCAAGGTGTTCAAGGCCGGTCCCTGTTGCTTGCCGCTGAACAACAGCAGCAAAAACAGAATCGCCGAACCCACGCCGAAGATGCTCAACGTCGCCCATAAATGCCCGACCTGAACCCCGAGCGGGCCGAGCAGACCGGCCTCCACGGAAAGGCCCATGCCGGCCAGGATCACCAGCGGCAGCAGCAACAGGCGCAGCCCCGGTTTAGTGGTCGGCGCGGCGACAACGCCCACGTCGTCGATTGAAGAAGTGTGCATAAGGGGGGACACCTACCAGTTATCAGATAGAACACGACCCCCTGTGGGAGCGAGCTTGCTCGCGAAAGCGCCGGAACATCCAACATCAATGTGACTGACAAATCGCTATCGCGAGCAAGCTCGCTCCCACAGGGTTTGTGTTCTCAGTGGAATTGGCGCGCATTATCGGCTGGCGGTGCTTTGCGATAAATGGGAGCATCCTGACAACACTTTTGCGCAACCCGCACAGCAGGATGACTAATGCACGGCCTCAATGAACTGGGATTCAAGGCACTCCGGCTGTTTGTCGCGGTGCTCGACCACGGCAGTTTTTCCGAAGTCGCCCGCCGTGAAGGCCTGGCGCCCTCTTCGATTTCCCGGCAGATCCAGCTGATGGAACAGGCCTTGAACCAGCAATTGCTCTATCGCCACACGCGCGCCGTCACGCCCACCGAAGCCGGGCGCATGCTGGGCCATCACGCGCGACTGGTGCTGGTGCAACTGGAAGAGGCCGAGCAAGCCTTGCAGGAACAGCAAAGCGAACCCAGCGGACTGGTGCGGATCAACGCGCCAGTGGTGTTCGGGCAACGTCATCTCACGCCTTGGCTGGGGCAGCTGTGCGAGCGCTACCCGAAACTGCAACTGGATATCCAGCAGACAGACAGCTACATCGACCCGTTACAGGAAGGCGCCGACCTGCTGTTTCGCATCGGCCCGCTGCACGATTCGAGTATGCAGGCGCGCATCCTCGCGCCGCACCGGTTTCAAGTCGCCGCCAGCCCGGCCTATCTGCAACGCAACGGCACGCCGAGACATCCTGAGGATCTGGCGGCGCATCAATGCCTGGCCTACAAAGGCGTGACGGGGCAACAGCGCTGGTTTTTCCGCCAGGACCAGCAGGACTGGACGCCCTACTCGGTGAAAGGACCGATCACCGGCAACCACGCCGACACACTCACCCAGGCCGCTGAACAGGGGCTGGGGCTGGTGATGTTCCCGTCGTGGCTGATTGGTGAAGCGGTGCGCAACGGCACGCTGGTGCCGGTGCTTGGGGATTATCAGGTGTCCAACAGCCTTGAGCCGCAGCAGATTGCGGTGCTTTGGCCCGGCAGTCGGCGGTTGTCGGTGAAGGTCAGGACGGTGATCGATTTCTTTGTGGAATGCTTTGGCGCGGTGCCGTACTGGGACAGACCCTGACACAGAGCTGTGTAGGAGCTGTCGAGTAAAACGAGGCTGCGATCTTTTGATCTTGCTTTTTTAACAACAAGATCAAGAGATCGCAGCCTCGTTTTACTCGACAGCTCCTACAGGTTCTTCGGGGTGTCAGATACGGAACTGACCGACCAGTTTGCCCAGGCGCTGACCGAGGTCGGCGAGGCTGCGCGAGGTCTGGGCGCCGAGTTGGGTTTCGTCGGCGACACTGTCCACCGCCACGGCAATCTGGTGCACGCTGCGGTTGATCTCTTCGGCCACGGCGGTCTGTTCTTCCGCCGCGCTGGCGATCTGAGCGTTCATCGAGTTGATGGTGCCGATCAGCTGGGCCATGGTGTCCAGCGATGCGCCAGCTTCATTAGCCTGGGCCGAAGTACCGTCGCCCGCTTCACTGGAACGACGCATCGCTTCCACCGCCGATTGAGTCCCGGCCTGCAAACGGTCGATCATGCCCTGGATTTCCTGGGTGCTGATCTGCGTACGACTGGCCAGTGCCCGCACTTCGTCGGCCACCACTGCAAAACCGCGTCCCGCTTCACCGGCGCGCGCCGCCTCAATCGCGGCGTTCAGCGCCAGCAGGTTGGTCTGCTCGGCAATCGAGCGAATCACCCCCAGCACGCTGACAATCGACGACACGTCTTTTTGCAGGCTGTCGAGGGACACGCCGCTGCTGCGAATGTCGTCCACCAACGCATGAATCTTCACAATGCTGCCCGCCACCACACGCTTGGCGGCCTGGCCTTCCTCGTCGGTTTGCTGGGCTGCAACCGCCGCGTTTTGTGCACTCTTCGCCACTTCCTGCGCCGCCGCCGACATTTCGTTGATCGCCGTGGCAACCTGATCTGTCTCGTGACGCTGACGCTCCATGGCCTGATCCGAACGATGGGCCTGATCGGAGACCTGAGTCACCAGGCCGGTCAGCTGCGAAGTCATTTCGGTGATCTGACGCACCAGGCCGTGGATCTTGTCGACGAAACGGTTGAACGAGCCGGCCAGATCGCCGAGTTCATCCTGGCTGGTGATTGTCAGGCGACGGGTCAGGTCGCCCTCGCCCGCCGCGATGTCATCGAGGTTGGCTTTCATCAGGTTCAGCGGACGCAGAATGGTATTGGCCAGCAGCATCCCGGCGGCTGCGATCACCAACAGCACCACCACGGCAATCCCGACGATGCTCAGCACCACGCCTTCCATGCGTTCCTTGACCTTGGCTTCCACCAGGGCGACTTGCGCTTCGATGCCGTCAAGGTTGACCGAGGTGCCGACCGCCATGTCCCACTTGGGCAGGTATTCGGTGTAACCGAGCTTGGGCACCAGCACTTGGGTGTTTCCAGGCAATGGCGAGCTGTATTGCAGGTAGTGAGTGCCGTCCTTGGCGACGTTCACCAGGTCACGGTTGACGTAGACGCCGTTCGGGTCGCGGTTGTCCTTGAAGCTCTGGCCCACGCCATCGGGGCTGTTGGCCTTGAACAGGCGCACGGTGTTGGAGTCGTAGCCGAAGAAGTAGCCTTCCTTGCCGTAGCTGATGCTCGACAGCAGCTTGATCGCCTGGGCCCGCGCCGCGTTATCGCCCTGGGCCGCCGCGTCATACAACGGTTTGATCGTGGTCATGGCAACCGCGACGTAGCTTTGCAGGGTGGCCTTGGCGTCGCTGAGCAGGCGCTCGCGCGTTTCCTCGACTTCCTTGCGAGCCTGTTCTTGCAGAATGAACAACGTGGTCAGGCTGATGACCAGCGCAAAGAGCAACACCGGGAGGACGGCAAGGGACAGGACTTTAGCCTTGAGGCTCATGCGCATGACGGTTCACTCTTTTGATTTTATTGGCGTGGTTAAAGGCTGTAACGGCACGCCGGACCAAAAGTTGAATCCGCAGGGAGGTATGCAAGCCCCCTGTGGGAGCGAGCAGGCTCACTCCCACAGGGGGAAATGTGGTTACAGGACCATCGCGGCGACCCAGCCAAACGCCAGCAGCGGCAGGTTGTAGTGCAGGAAGGTCGGCACCACGGTGTCCCAGATGTGGTGATGCTGGCCGTCGATGTTCAGGCCGGAGGTCGGCCCCAGCGTCGAGTCCGAGGCCGGCGAACCCGCGTCGCCCAAGGCGCCGGCCGTGCCGACGATGCACACGATTGCAATCGGGCTGAAGCCCAGCTGCACGCACAACGGCACGAAAATCGCCGCCAGGATCGGCACGGTGGAAAACGACGAGCCGATGCCCATCGTCACCAGCAGACCGACCAACAACATCAGCAATGCCCCCACGCCTTTGCTGTGGTCGATCCACGATGCCGACGCCTCGACCAGGGTTTGCACCTCGCCGGTGGCCTTCATCACTTCGGCAAAACCGGACGCGGCGATCATGATGAAGCCGATCATCGCCATCATTTTCATGCCTTCGGTGAACAGGTCGTCCGTGTCGCGCCACTTGACGATGCCCGAGACCGAGAAGATCAGGAATCCGGCCAGCGCACCGATGATCATCGAGTCCAGCAGCAACTGAATGATGAACGCGGCCACGATGGCGACACCGGCGACCATCAAGCTCAGCGGGTTGTATTCCACCGCGACTTGCTCGACTTGCTCGATCTTTTCCAGGTCGTAGACGCGCTTTTTGCGGTAGCTGATAAAGGCTGCCGCCAGCCCCACGACCATGCCCAGTGCCGGAATGCCCATCGCGTGGGTGACGTTGATGCCGCTGATGTCGACGCCGCTGCGGGCCACGTTGGCCAGCAGGATTTCATTGAGGAATATGTTGCCAAAGCCCACCGGCAAGAACATGTACGGCGTGATCAGGCCGAAGGTCATGACGCAGGCGATCAATCGGCGATCCAGTTGCAGCCGGGTCAATACATAAAGAAGTGGCGGCACCAGCAACGGAATAAAGGCGATATGTATCGGCAGGATGTTCTGCGATGCGATCGCCACCACCCAGAGCAGACCGATCAGCAGCCACTTGACCTGGCGGCCACCGCTGGCGTGCTGCCGATCGACCATCGCCAACGCTTTGTCCGCCAGCGCATGGGCCAGGCCGGACTTGGCAATCGCCACCGCGAACGCCCCGAGCAAGGCGTAAGACAATGCCACCGTCGCGCCGCCGCCGAGGCCGCTGTTGAAGGCTTTGAGGGTGGCGTCGATGCCCAGGCCACCGGTCAAACCACCCACCAGCGCGCCGACGATCAGTGCGATCACGACGTGCACGCGGGACAGGCTGAGGATCAGCATGACGCCGACCGCAGCAATTACAGCATTAATCATCGTTACCTCAAGGCAAGCGAAATGAGCTCAGCCGGCAGTCTGCGAAGAGCCGCCAGCGGATTAGGGAATGGGTTTTATTAGAGGGCGCGCACTTTGAAGGAAGCCGCCGCAAGCTGCAACCCTCAAGAAAGTCGATCGTGCGCCGTTACAGTGCAAAGTCTCAGATGTTTATCGAATAAAGGACGTCTCCATGTCGCTTAGACAACTTTCCATTCAATGGAAAATCACCCTGCTGGCCGGGCTGTGCCTGGCCGGCATCGTGACCCTGCTGGTGGGTCTTTCGCTGTATCGCATGGAGCACAGCTCCGAGATGGTGAAAGCCTCAAGCATGGAGATGCTCACCGAAGCCGCGCAGGCCCGGATCGAATCCCAGGGTGAAAACCAGGCGCTGGGGATTCGCCAGCAGTTCATGGACGCCTATCAATATGGCCATGGTTTTTCGCGGCAGGTGCTGTTCCTGCGCGATCAGGCCGAAAAGCGTTTTCTGGACGCCTTCGACCTGCGTGAAGACCTGACTCGCCAGGTCAAATCGGCGCTGCAGGCCAACCCGGAACTGCTCGGCCTGTCCCTGGTGTTCGAAGCCAACGCGCTGGATGGCAAGGATGAGCTGTTCGAAGGCCAGGCGGAGCTGGGCAGCAACGACAAGGGCCGGTTTGCCCTGTACTGGTCGCAACCGACGCCGGGCAAGGTCACCTCGATGGCGCTGCCGGAAAGTGACATGGCCGACACCAGCACCGGCCCCAGCGGCGAGCCGGCCAACGCCTGGTTCACCTGCCCGCGCACCACGCTCAAGCCCTGCGTGATCGAACCGTACTTCTATGTGATCGACGGTCAGAACGTGCTGATGACCAGCATCGTGTTCCCGCTGATAGTCAACGGCAAAGTCATCGCCTCGCTGTCGGTGGACATCAACCTCAACAGCCTGCAAGCCATGAGCCAGGGCGCCAGTAAAAAACTCTACGACGGCCAGACCAGCGTCAGCATCATCAGCCCGGTCGGCCTGCTGGCCGGTTACAGCCCGGACGCGAGCAAACTCAGCCAGCGCCTGGACGCCGTGGACAAGACCAGCGGTGCCGAGCTGATTCGCCTGCTCGCCGCCAGCAGCAAAACCGAAAGCCTGCACAATGATCATCAACTCAAAGTACTGGCGCCGTTCCTGCCGATTCCCGGTGGCAAGTCCTGGGGCGTGTTGCTCGACGTGCCGGAAAAAGTGCTGGTCGGCCCCGCCGATGCCCTGAAAAAACAACTCGATGACAGCAACCGGTCCGGCACGCTGGTCGAGCTCAGCCTGGGCGTGCTCGCCGCGCTGATTGGCTTGTTGCTGGTGTGGCTGATGGCGCGCAGCGTGACCAGACCGATCCTCGGCGTGGCGCACATGCTCGAAGACATCGCCAGCGGCGAAGGCGACCTGACCCGGCGCCTGGCCTATGACAAACAGGATGAACTGGGCCAGTTGGCCGGCTGGTTCAACCGTTTCCTCGACAAGCTGCAACCTATCATCGCCGAGGTCAAACGCTCGGTGCAGGACGCGCGCAGCACGGCGGACCAATCGGCCGCCATTGCCACCCAGACCAGCGCCGGCATGGAGCAGCAATACCGCCAGGTCGACCAAGTGGCGACGGCGTCCCACGAAATGAGCGCCACCGCCCAGGACGTCGCCCGCAGCGCGGCGCAAGCGGCCCAGGCGGCAAAGGAGGCGGATCAGGCGACTCGCCGAGGCTTGACCGTGATCGACCAGACCACCACGAGCATCGACAACCTCGCCGCCGACATGAGCGCAGCAATGGTGCAAGTCGAAGGCCTGGCGGCGAACAGCGAGAAAATCGGTTCGGTGCTGGAAGTGATTCGCGCCATCGCCGAACAAACCAACCTGCTGGCGCTCAACGCCGCCATCGAAGCGGCCCGGGCCGGTGAAGCCGGACGCGGTTTTGCCGTGGTGGCTGACGAAGTGCGCAACCTGGCGCGACGCACTCAGGAGTCGGTCGAAGAAACCCGACTGGTGATCGAGCAATTGCAGAGCGGCACCCAGGACGTGGTCGGCTCGATGAACAACAGCCATCGCCAGGCCCAAGGCAGCGTCGAACAAGTGGGTCAGGCGGTCACCGCGTTGCGCCAGATTGGCGAGGCCGTGACGGTGATCACCGACATGAACCTGCAGATCGCCTCGGCAGCTGAAGAGCAAAGCGCGGTGGCCGAGGAAATCAACAACAACGTGGCAACGATTCGCGACGTGACCGAATCGCTATCGGGACAGGCCAACGAGTCAGCGCGGGTGAGCCAGTCGCTCAACAGCCTGGCGAATCAGCAGCAGGGCTTGATGGATCAATTCCGTGTGTAACCCGGATAAATGATCGTTCCCACGCTGATCGTTCCCACGTCGAGGCGTCGAACCGTCCGCGTGGGAATGCCGCCAGGGACGCTCCGCGTTCCGTTTTGGGATGTGACGCAGAGCGTCACGGGATGCATTCCCACGCAGAGCGTGGGAACGATCATCGGCGAGGGAGTCCGATGATCACTTTGAGCCCGCCCCACTCGCTTTCCTCCAGCCTCAACACCCCGCCCCACGAATCGACAATGTCGCGCACGATGCCCAATCCCAACCCGTGCCCGTCGGTCTGTTCATCCAGCCGCGTGCCCCGGCTGAACACCTGATCACGCTGTTCCACGGGTATGCCCGGGCCGTCGTCTTCCACATTCAACAAAAAGCCTTCTGCCGTCTCGACCACGCTCAAGCGAACCTCGGCATCCGCCCATTTGCAGGCGTTGTCCAGCAGGTTGCCCAGCAACTCCAGCAAATCCTCGCGATCCCACGGCAACTGCAAACCGCTAGGCGCCCGGTAGCTCAGGTCCAGGTGCTCGCCGTGAATCATGCGCAACGTCGCCAGCAAACCCGGCAGCTGCGCATCGCAATCAAACAGCGCACCCGGCAACGCATCGCCGGACAACCGCGCGCGATTGAGTTCGCGATTGAGGCGCTGCTGAACCTGTTCCAGTTGCGCCTTGAGGGTCTTGCGCAACTCGGGATGAGCGTCGAGTTTTTCGCTCGACGCCAGGCTCAGCAACACCGCCAGCGGCGTTTTCAATGCGTGCCCCAGGTTACCCAAGGCGTTGCGCGAACGCTTGAGGCTGTCCTCGGTGTGCGCGAGCAAATGGTTGATCTGCGCCACCAGCGGTTCCAGCTCCACCGGCACCTGATCATCGAGTTGCGAGCGTTGGCCCTGTTGCAGCTGGGCGATTTGCTCGCGGGCCTTTTCCAGCGGACGCAAGGCGCGACGCACCGTGATCCGTTGCAGCAGCAGAATCAGCAGCAGCCCCGCCAACCCCAAGCCAATTCCAATCTGTTGCATGCGCCGAAAACTCTCGCGCACCGGGGTGTAATCCTGCGCCACGCTGATCGAAATCGACTGGCCGAGCCGCCGATAGTCCGAGCGCAGCACCAGCAACTGCTGGCCTTCGGGCCCCAGTTGCAAGTTGCTGTGCAGGCCCGGGTGATCAAGGCTCGGCATCTCCTGGTCCCACAGCGAACGGGAGCGCCAGTGTTTGTCGGCGAAATCGATACGGAAGTAATGCCCGGAAAACGGCCGTTGATAGGCCGGCGACAGGTGCCGCTCGTCCAGCTGCAAGCCTTGTGGCCCGCGCACCAGCGCCACCAGCAGGTTTTCACTGTCGTCACGCAGACCGGCTTCGAGGTAACGCTGCAAACCCATTTCAAACAGCCACAGGCTGGTCTGCGCCAGCACCAGGCCGACGACCACCATCACGCTGATCAGGCCCAGGCTCAAGCGGCGCTGGATCGACCTCACCGGGCTTGTCCGCCGAACAGGTAACCCTGGCCGCGCCGGGTTTCGATAACGCTGCGCCCCAGCTTGCGTCGCAGGTGGTTGACGTGCACTTCGAGCACGTTGGAATCGCGCTCGGTTTCACCGTCGTAGAGGTGTTCGGCGAGGTGGCTTTTGGAAAGGATTTGTTCGGGGTGCAACATGAAATAACGCAGCAGACGGAATTCGGCGGCGGTCAGCTGGATGTCGGCGCCGTCGCGGGTCACGCATTGACGGCCTTCGTCCAGATGCCAACCCGCGGCCTTGAGCGTTGGCTGATTGGCCTGGCCGTGGGAGCGGCGCAACAGCGCCTGGACCCGCAGGTGCAGCTCTTCGGGGTGGAACGGTTTGGTCAGGTAATCGTCGGCGCCGGCCTTGAGGCCTTCGATGCGCTCGGCCCAGGAATCGCGAGCCGTGAGGATCAGCACCGGCGTCATCAGGCCGCCGGCACGCCATTGCGCCAGCACCTCGAGCCCCGGCAAACCCGGCAGGCCGAGGTCGAGGATGATCAGGTCGTACGGTTCGCTGCTGCCCTGATACACCGCGTCGCGGCCATCGGCCAACCAGTCCACGGCGTAGCCCTGGCGATTGAGCCCGGCCATCAATTCGTCGGCCAGGGGCACATGGTCTTCCACCAGCAACAATCGCATCGGTCAGTCTTCCCTGTCTTTGAGCAAGCGGCCAGTGGCGGCTTCGATGTCCAGTTCGCGGACCACGCCCTGGGCGGTCAGCAACTCGACTTCATAAATGTAGACGTCATGTTTTTCTTCCAGCTCGGCTTCCAGCAATTTGGACCCCGGATAGCGGTCCAGCGCCTGTTGCAACAGTTGCTCCAGCGGCAGGATGACCCCGCGCTGACGCAGGCGCAGGGCTTCGTCCTGATCCAGGTCGCGCGCCATGACCACCGAGCAAAACACCAGCAACAGCAGCGCCATGCTTGAAAACGAAAGCACCTTCATTACGTATCCTGATGATCCTTGAGCAACTGGCCGCTGACCGCGTCTAATTCCAGGTCCCACTCGATGCCTTGTGGGTCGCGCAGCTCAATCTGATAGATGTACTTGCCGTACTCTTCTTCCAGCTCGGTTTGAGTGATTTTGGCGCCGGGGTGTTTGGCCAGAGCGGTGGCGTTGAGCTTCTCGAAAGACACAATGGTACCAGCGTCGCGCAACCGCAGGGCTTCATCGGGCCCCAGGTCACGAGCGTGGGCTAGGCTGGCGGTCATGGCAATGAGGGACGCGGCGAACAGGGCAGTCAGGATTTTCATAAGGGGGGTGTCTCCGTATTTTCTTATGTGTTGCCTACGCCGGACACCTTAGCGAGCTGAACTTAACTGAAACTGAATTGCCATCATTGAAGTGGCACCTCGATATCAAAGGCCTGCACAAAAACCTGTGGGAGCGAGCCTGCTCGCGATAGCGTCGCCACATCCAGCATCAATGCTCCAGACCTACCGCCATCGCGAGCAGGCTCACTCCCACAGTGGATTTGTGGCGTTGCCTGACCTGTTTATAATCCGCCCGCTTGCCAATCATCGAGACCGGTATGACCGCCATCCACATCAAGTTCCCTGCCCTGACCCTCAAGGCTGGCCCTCGGGCTTTTGCGCGCATCCGCAAAAACGGCTTGAGCGCCGCCGATGTCGGCACGCTGCCCGGAGCGGCCGGTGGGCCGAAAGCGTTGGGGATTCAAGGTCTGGACCTGGCGTTGTTCGGCGAATGGTTGCCGTCCTCGCCGCGAGAGCGCTCGCTAATTGGCGCCTCGGTGGGTTCCTGGCGGTTCGCCAGTGCCTGCCTGCCGGATGCCGCCGAAGGCATTCGGCGCCTCGGTCACCTCTACACCGGGCAGGACTTCGCCAAAGGCGTGACCATGGCGCAGATCAGTCAAAGCTCCCGGCGCATGCTCGATGAACTGCTCGACGGCCGCGATGCGTCGATCCTGAACAACGCCCATTACCGACTGAACATCATGGTGGTCAAAAGCCACGGCCGGCTCGCGGACGATCATCGCGGTCGGCTCGGGCTGGCGCTGGGATCGGTGATCGCCGACAACTTGCGCGGTCGCGCGCGGCTGTCGCGGCATTTCGAGCGACTGATCATCCACGACCCGCGCCTCATGCCTCCGGTCAATGCGCTGCACGACTTCCCGTCGCGCTTCGTCGCGCTCACTGCCGGCAACTTGCGCCAAGCCCTGCTCGCCTCGGGCTCGATTCCGATGGTCATGGAAGGCGTGCGTGATCTGCCGGGTGCCGGCGCCGGAACGTTCCGCGACGGCGGGCTGCTGGACTATCACCTCGACCTGCCCTACAGCGGCAAAGACATCGTGCTGTACCCACACTTCACCGACCGGGTGATTCCCGGCTGGTTCGACAAGTCCCTGCCGTGGCGCCGCGCCTGCCCTGCGCGTTTGCAGGATGTTCTGCTGCTGGCGCCGTCGAAGGACTACCTGGCGCGCCTGCCCTACGGCAAGCTGCCGGACCGCAACGATTTCAAACGTTTCATGGGCGATGCACCGAGCCGGCAGAAATACTGGCGAGCGGCGATGGATGAAAGCCGTCGTCTGGGCGACGAGTTCCTCGAACTGGCCGCCAATGGTCGCCTCGGCGAGCGCTTGCTGACCCTTTAGTCAGTGTTTTGCCCAGAGCTCTGGTAAACTCGCCGCCTGCCCACATCGCCGCGGCGATCGCCACCTGACAGAGCTGAAAATCACTGTGGAAATCTTCAAAGAGTTTACGTTCGAATCCGCCCACCGCCTGCCTCACGTGCCGGAAGGCCACAAGTGCGGTCGCTTGCATGGTCACTCGTTCAAAGTGGCGATCCACTTGAGCGGCGACCTCGATCCGCACACCGGCTGGATCCGTGACTTCTCGGAAATCAAGGCGATCTTCAAGCCGCTCTACGAGCGTCTGGACCACAACTACCTGAACGACATTCCCGGCCTGGAAAACCCGACCAGCGAAGTGCTGGCCAAATTCATCTGGAAAGAATTGAAGCCCCTGCTGCCGGAACTCAGCGCGATCCGAATCCATGAGACATGCACCAGCGGCTGCATCTATCACGGCGAGTAATCCGATCTGAAAGACAGCACATCCCCTTGTGGGAGCGAGCAGGCTCACTCCCACAAGGGGCGAATGTGTTTCGTCAGTGATACAGAAAACAGCCTTCGTGGCTGTTTTTTTATGCCTATGCTTTTTGGCTTGCACCTGCCAAAAGGACACGCACATGACTGACTGGCCACTGCCCCAGACCTATCGCTTCAACGGACACTGCGTTCGCTACGCCGTACGGGGCGATGGCCCGCCGCTGGTATTCGTGCATGGCACGCCGTTCTCTTCCTGTGTGTGGCACCGGATCGCTCCGCATTTCATCGCCACGCACCGGGTGTATTACTTCGACCTGCTGGGCTATGGCCAATCCGCAAAAATCGACGGCGATGTATCGCTGGGCGTGCAGAACGTCTTGCTGGCGCAGTTGCTCGATCACTGGGGGCTGGAACGGCCGGATGTGGTGGCCCACGATTTCGGCGGCGCCACTGCGCTTCGCGCGCACCTGCTCAACGGCAAGAACTATCGCAGCCTGACGCTGATCGACCCGGTGGCGCTGACGCCGTGGGGTTCGCCGTTCGTCCAGCATGTGCGCCAGCATGAGGCGGCGTTCAGCGGCCTGCCCGATTACATCCAGCGCGCCATTGTGCCGGCTTATATTCGCGGGGCGATCAAGCGAGACATCAGCGATGAAGAACTTGCGCCCTATGTGCAGCCGTGGCTGGGCAATCCGGGACAAACAGCGTTCTATCGGCAGATTGCGCAGATGGATGAGCGTTATACCCGTGAGGCCGAAGCGCTGTACCCGACGGTCCGCTGCCCGGTGCAAATCCTCTGGGGCGAAGACGATCAGTGGATCCCCATCGAGCGTGGACGGGCGTTGCAGCAGATGATTGCCGGAGCGCAATTTCACCCGGTTGCCAATGCCGGGCATTTGGTACAGGAAGATGCGCCCGAGGCGATTGTTGCGGCGTTGCTGAAGTTTTTGCCCCTGATCCAGTCTCCCTGAAGAAACCGAGTCCCCTGTGGGAGCGGGCTTGCCCGCGATAGCGGTGTGTCATTAGACACATGCATCTACTGACCCACCGCTATCGCGAGCAAGCCCGCTCCCACATGGGCTCTGTATTCCTGCAGGTGCACTGCTTTCGTGCCTTCGCCCGCACCAAATTTGTCGGCTCGACTATAAATAACTGCACCACCTTGGCGTTGGCACGACCACTGCACAACCCAGCGCGTCTCTCATTCAGCAAGGAACGCCACATGACGCAGAACGATCCGGGCAACGACTACCCCCTCAGCGAAGTGCCGATGCACGCGCGCAAGGGTCTCGCCTCCACGGCCATGGTGCTGCTGGGTTTCACCTTCTTCACCGCCACCATGTTCGCCGGCGGCAAGCTCGGCGTGGCGTTCAGTTTCGGCGAGATGATGGCGGTGATTATCGTCGGCAACTTGCTGCTGGGAATCTATGCCGCGGGGCTGGGTTACATCGCGTTCAAAAGCGGGCTCAATTCCGTATTGATGGGCCGTTTCTGCTTCGGTGAGGTCGGCAGCAAACTCAGCGACCTGATCCTCGGTTTTACCCAGATCGGCTGGTACGCCTGGGGCACCGCGACGGCGGCGGTGGTGCTGGGCAAGTATTTCGAGTTGGACCAAGGCACCGTGCTGGGCTTGATGGTGCTGTTCGGCCTGATGTTTTGCGCCACCGCGTATGTCGGTTATCGCGGGCTGGAAATCCTCTCCTACATTGCGGTGCCAGCGATGATGTTGCTGCTGATGCTGTCGATGTGGGTGGCGACGGTGAAGGTCGGCGGGCTCGATGGCTTGCTCGCGGTAGTGCCGACCGGATCGCTGGACTGGTCGACCGCGATTACCCTGGTGTTCGGCACGTTCGTCAGCGGCGCCACCCAGGCCACCAACTGGACGCGGTTTTCCCGCTCGGCCCGAGTCGCGGTCCTGGCCAGCCTGATCGGTTTCTTCGTCGGCAACGGTCTGATGGTGTTGATCGGGGCCTACGGGGCCATCGTCTACCAGCAGCCGGACGTGGTCGAGGTGCTGTTGCTGCAAGGTTTCGCCATGGCCGCGATGGCCATGTTGCTGCTCAACATCTGGAGCACCCAGGACAACACCATCTACAACTTCGCCGTCGCCGGTTGCAACCTGCTGCGCACCGGTCGACGCAAGACCGTGACCCTGGCCGGCGCAGTGATCGGCACGCTGCTCGCCTTGCTGGGCATGTACGACATGCTGGTGCCGTACCTGATTCTGCTGGGCACGGTGATTCCACCGATCGGCGGCGTGATCATGGCCGACTTCTTCTTTCGCTATCGTGGTCAATATCCCCGCCTGGCCGACGCGCGGCTGCCGGCGTTCAACTGGCCCGGGTTGACGGCCTATGCGGTCGGCACCGTCGCGGCGTTCAATTCGCCGTGGGTCGCGCCGCTGGTAGGGATTGCCGCTGCCGCGTTAACGTATGTGTTATTGACCAGCGTCCTGGGTGCCCGGGCCGCTGAAGCGCCATTACAAGATCTATAAAAGGATTCGCCTGATGCACATCATCAATGCCCGCTTGCGCAACCAGGATGGCCTGCATGAGTTGCACCTCGAAAACGGACTGATCCGCAGCATCGCCCGTCAGACCGAAGCCCCGACCCTGGGCTCCGATGACCTGGACGCCGGCGGCAACCTGGTGGTGCCGCCCTTCGTCGAGCCGCACATTCACCTCGATGCCACCCTCACCGCTGGCGAGCCGCGCTGGAACATGAGCGGCACGCTGTTCGAAGGCATCGAGTGCTGGGGCGAGCGCAAGGTGACCATCACCGAGGAAGACACCAGGACCCGCGCCAATAAAACCATCCAGACCCTCGCCGCCCATGGCATCCAGCATGTGCGCACCCACGTCGACGTCACCGACCCGCAGCTCACCGCGCTCAAGGCGATGCTCGAAGTACGCGAGCAAAACCGCCACCTGATCGACATGCAAATCGTCGCGTTCCCTCAGGAAGGCATCGAGTCGTACCGCAACGGCCGGGAGTTGATGGAAGAAGCGATCCGCATGGGCGCCGATGTGGTCGGCGGCATTCCGCATTTCGAGTACACCCGGGATCAAGGCGTCAGCTCGGTGAAATTTTTGATGGACCTGGCTGAGCGCACCGGCTGTCTGGTGGACGTGCATTGCGACGAAACCGACGACCCGCATTCACGCTTTCTGGAAGTGCTGGCCGAAGAAGCCCGAAGCCGCGACATGGGCTCGCGGGTGACCGCCAGCCACACCACGGCGATGGGCTCTTACGACAATGCTTACTGCGCCAAACTGTTCCGCCTGCTCGGGCATTCAGGCATCAGTTTTGTCTCCTGCCCCACCGAAAGCATTCACCTGCAAGGCCGCTTCGACACCTTCCCGAAACGCCGGGGCGTCACGCGGGTCAACGAGTTGCTTGAAGCGGGGATGAACGTGTGTTTCGGCCAGGACTCGATTGTCGATCCATGGTATCCGCTGGGCAACGGCAACATTTTGCGGGTGCTCGAAGCCGGTCTGCACATCTGCCACATGCTCGGTTACCGCAACCTGCAAAGTGCGCTGGACCTGGTCACCGACAACAGCGCCAAAGCCATGAACCTGGGCGATCGATATGGACTGGAACAGGGCCGGCCGGCGAATCTGTTGATCCTGTCGGCGGACAGCGACTACGAGGTGATTCGCAGCCAGGGCTTGCCGCTGTATTCGGTCAGGGAGGGCAAGGTGTTGATGAAGCGGACGATGCCGGTGGTGGAGTTCAGTGGTGGTTTGAGCTGAGATTTTTGTTGGATGGGATAACCCCATCGCGAGCAAGTCGAATCGTCGCTCCCACACTGGATCTGTGTCGTTCACAAATCTATGTGGGAGCGGGCTTGCCCGCGATGACGGCCAACAATTCAAGCCATCAACCGAGCCGTACCAAACAGCCTGACCCGACTCAATTCCCCATTCCACTCCTCCAACAAAACCGGCGCCGTGCCGCCCGGCATGACGACTTTCACTTCACCCGCCGCCACCCAGCCAACCCGCCAGGCAGCACACGCCACCGCACTGGCGCTGGTGCCCGACGACGCCGTCGGCCCTTCCCCACGTTCAAATACCCGAGCGGCGATTTGTCCTTCAGACGCAAGCATCGCCCATTGCAGATTCACGCCAGCAGGACACGGTGCCCCTGCCCCCGCCGGCATGGCGTAAGCAATTCGCGTCAGACCTTCGCACAGCCCGGGCTCGCGCATCTGTTCATTGCTCGGCAACGCTTCGGCGTTCTCCAAAAGTGTCACGCAATGTGGATTGCCAATGCGCACGAACTGGCTTCGAGACCACGCCGGATCCAGCGCCGACAACGGTTGCACATGGCTGACATCGCGCCCGTTCAACAGCGCGCCTTCGACCCGTTCAGCCCCCACCGCGTCCGGCCCGAACGAAGGTTTGCCCAGGTCCAGCCAGAACCCTTTCACCCCCTCGACCTCGGCTGGCTTCACCGAAGTGCCCACAGGTGAAACCGCATCAGCCTTGTCGTGATGAACCCTGAGCAAACACGCCTCATCCCTGGGCAGCAACCCTTGCTCGCTCAGGGCCTGAGAGAAAATCGTCAACCCGTTGCCGCTGCGCTCGGCCAGGGTGCCGTCGGTATTGACGATCAACAGATCAAACGGCGGCGACGACTGAAACGGCCCCACCAGCAGACCGTCGCAGCGATGGTCTTTGCTGCCCGGCGGTTGAGTGCCGGTGGCCCAGGCGCAGAACGCCTCGATCGCCGCCAACGCCCAATTATCGCGGGTTTGCGCGGCGTCGCTGGCGAGTCGAGGCAGATCGATACCGCGTTCACGCACGGCGTCAGGCGCCATCACCGCATAGATATTGCCTCGAGCATCGTAGAACGGCGTCATGGATCGGTCCTGAAGTCAGCCTGTGGAGAGG
The DNA here is from genome assembly GCF_024809425.1 of Pseudomonas sp. JAI111. NCBI lineage: Bacteria > Pseudomonadati > Pseudomonadota > Gammaproteobacteria > Pseudomonadales > Pseudomonadaceae > Pseudomonas > Pseudomonas sp. JAI111. The sequence goes on from NZ_JANUCB010000013.1 coordinate 96,654, forward strand.
CTGTACTTTAGGCGACGGCCCGGAAAAATCACATCCGCCAGAACTGTTATGAGCATCCGCACTTTTATCGCAAAACAGTTGGGAAGATCTGTCATTTATGACAGCAGACAAGCCGCAGTCCCGAGCCCAGAGTAAAAACTTGGGATCACCCTCGGAATATGCTCATGAAAAAGTTGGGACTACTGCCGCTGCTTATATCTCTGCTCTTGGCCGGGGTGGCAACGGCGGATGAAGTCACACCGGTGCGCAACGGCAACGGGAAAGAAATCCTGTTGCAGGGGTTCCACTGGAACTCCAGCCGCAACGAAACCGAAACATGGTATGCGTTACTGGCACACATGGCTGGTCAGATCGGCCTCGACGGCTTCACCGCCATCTGGATGCCGCCGCCATGGAAAGACACGTCCAGTTGGGTGGACGGCGGCAGCAACACGTCCGGTGGTGGTGAAGGTTATTTCTGGCGTAGCTTTGATAAGAACAGCCAGTACGGCACCGATGAGCAGCTCAAAACAGCAGCCGCGGCCCTGAATCGAGCGGGTGTAAAAGTCGTTTATGACGTGGTGCCCAACCACATGGATGACACCAAGGGCGATGTCCCGCTGTTCCCGAGAGGGCATGGGGAATGGCGTCACGATTGTGCCGAGTGCGACGATGGCGATCCATTTATCGACGGCAATGCCGATGTGAACATCCAATATCCATTAGTGTTCGAGACCTTTAAAAACGAACTGCGCAACCTGCGCGACAACTATGGCGCCATGGGCCTGCGTTTCGACTTTGTTCGCGGCTACGCGCCGCAGAACGTGGACCGCTGGATGAATGCGTTTGGGAATTTTCAATTCTGCGTCGGTGAACTCTGGAAAGGTCCCAGTGAATACCCGGCTGGGGACTGGCGCAGCAAGGCCAGTTGGCAAGACGCGCTCAAGGACTGGTCCGACCGCGCCCATTGCACCGTCTTCGACTTTGCCCTCAAGGAGCGCATGCAAAACGGCTCGATCGCCGAATGGCGACATGGGCTCAATAGCAATCCCGATCCAGCCTGGCGCGCGGCCGCCGTCACCTTCGTCGACAACCATGACACTGGCTATTCACCAGGGCGCTACCGCGGTCAACATCACTGGCCTTTGCCCGAAGAACTACGCAATCAAGCCTACGCCTACATCCTCAGCAGCCCCGGGACACCGGCCGTGTATTGGCCGGACTTCTTTGACTGGCAACGCGGCGAGCTCATCCGCCAACTGATCAAAATCCGCAAGGAAGCCGGAATCAAGGCCGACTCACCAATTCGCTTCCACACCCAATATTCAGGGTTGGTCGCGACAACGACCGGGGACAACCGAAGCCTGGTGATTGCCTTGAGTTCGGACCTGACAAAACTTCCCCCGGGGCTGACCGATCCCAGGTTGATCTGGGATGACGGAAAAATCCGTCTCTGGAGCACGGCGCCTGAACAACCTGCCGTCAGTGTTCACTTCACCTGCGACTACGCCACGACCTACCCCGGCCAGAACGTTTATGCCGCAGGCTCGACACTTGAACTGGGAGCCTGGGACCCTGTCCATGCCGTGCCATTGACCTACAACTCCCAAAGCAAGCAATGGAGCGGCGTAATCGATCTGCCGGCAAAACAAGACATTCAATGGAAATGCATCGTGCGCAGTAACGATGCCTCGGGGACTGCGCGCTGGCAGCCGGGCGCCAACGTCAGCCTCACCAGCGAGGCAGGAAGAGAGACGAGAGGTGCGTTCTAGGCGACTGGTGAAAACCCTTCGAGGTCGCGGTGCGCTGCCTGATATGCAAGGATGTTGTCCTGCATTCTGTCAGCAACCCGCAACGCCAAGGATTTTTCATGACTGCCCTCAACACGCCAGCGCCCGTCATCCCCGGACGCCTGGAGCAGATGTCCACCCGCATCGCCTTCTTCATCGCAGGTCTGGGCATTGCCGCGTGGGCGCCGTTGGTGCCTTACGCCAAGGCTCGGGCCGGGCTGGATGAAGGCACCCTCGGTTTGCTGCTGTTGTGCCTGGGGGTCGGGTCGATTCTGGCGATGCCGATGGCTGGCCTCCTTTCCACGCGTTTCGGCTGCCGTCGGGTTGCGACCGGGGGAACGTTGTTGATCTGCTTGGCGCTGCCGTTATTGGCGACGGTGTCGTCAGTGCCAGCATTGATCGCCACGTTGTTCATGTTCGGCGCGGGCCTGGGCACGGTGGATTCAACGGTGAACCTGCAAGCGGTGATCGTCGAGCGGGCCAGCGGCAAGCACATGATGTCGGGGTTTCACGGGATGTTCAGCCTCGGCGGGATCGTCGGTGCGGCAGGTGTCAGCGCCCTGCTCGGCCTCGGCCTGTCACCGCTGAGTGCAATGTTGGTGGTGATTGTGGTGCTGGTGTTGGCCTTGCTCAAAGCCGCGCCGCATCTGTTGCCTTACGGCAGCGAAAGCTCGGGACCGGCGTTTGCCGTGCCTCATGGCATCGTTCTCTTCATCGGCGGCATGTGTTTCATCGTGTTCCTGGCCGAAGGCGCGGCGCTGGACTGGAGCGCAGTGTTCCTCACGCAGGAACGCGGGATCGACACAGCGTATGCCGGGCTGGGTTACGCCGCGTTCGCCCTGACCATGACGGTCGGACGCCTGACCGGTGACCGAATCGTCCGACGCCTGGGCTCGACACGGGTGATTGTGTTCGGTGGGCTGACCGCGGCGGTGGGCCTGGCATTGGCCACATTCGCCCCGGCGTGGGAAGCGGCACTGGTGGGTTATGCATTGCTCGGCGCCGGATGCTCGAACATTGTGCCGGTGCTGTACACCGCCGTGGGCAAACAGACCGTGATGCCCGAACACATCGCCGTACCGGCCATCACCACGCTCGGCTACGCGGGAATCCTCGCTGGCCCGGCGGTGATCGGGTTCATCGCCCATGGCAGCAGTTTGAGTTTTGCGTTCGGGTTGATGGCGCTGTTGCTGGTGGCGGTGGCCATTGGCGGGAAAGTGTTGAGAGTCTGAAAAGCATCGTCGGCTCGCCGCCTCCCGGCGGCGTTCCGACGATGAACGATTACGCGGCATTTTCAGTGGTTAATCCGGCGGCTCAGTTTCAAGCCTTTGGCTGATCCATTCGATAACCCGCGCCCGGAGCCCCTTCATGCATTGCCGCCTGTATGTCCGCATACAAGGCGTTCGCCTCAGCGGTAGTGATTGATCGCGAACAATCACGCAGCACAACGCGCAAAAGCACATTCTCCTGACCCGGCAGCAGTCCCAACCGATCAATCGCCTGCGCGGGTAAATCCGAAAACTCCCAACGTCCTTTGACCTGCATCTCCTCGATCCAGTCAGAACTGTCTCCTGCCGCTTGCAACATTCTCTCGGTCAAGACCTCTTCGCTCAGCCCCGGCGTGACTGCCAATGAAATGTCACGAGCAATAGAAGGTAAACGTGATACCGGGGTCCATGGATTCAGGTCATGCATCTGCGCCTGTACTCGCACGTTCTGATCGCGCAGCAAGCGAATATCCGGAATACCTTTGCGCAACATCGTCAGGCGATCCAACCCCATCCCGAGCGCCAACCCTCCATGACGAAGAGGATCAATCTTCAAACGCTCCAACAAGGACCTTGCGATACGACCACACTCCAACACTTCAACGGGAACACTATCATTCAATACATTCACTTCGACTCCGCCCTCCGTGTAGTGATGCGGGCTGTCGCTGTAGACCCAGGATTTATCAGGAACGGCGGACTTGAGGATGTCGCCGACCAGACGCAACAGCTTTTCATGCGTCGAGAGTTCGGGGTCGCCCAGCACCCAGATATCCATCTGATGCGGCTCCGCGCAATGCCAGCGATCCCGACTATCGCGACGGAAAGTAATACCTGGGGCGGCCAGCAAGATCGTTTGCCCCGGTTGCCGCACCTGAGCCGCTCGCTGGAGCGCTGCCGGAATCTGGCTGGTGGTTTGTGTCCTCAACAACGAGCACTCATCAACCCAACGGGTATGTTCACTCCCGAGCGTGACCTCTGCCGGGTCATAGCCGAGTAAACCGTAGTTTTCTTCGGCGGACACAATCCGTGGTCCCGTCTGTAGTTGCGCTTGGGGCCAGCCTTTTTCAGCGAGCCCTTGGAGGATTTCAGTTAGCAAGAGCCGGACCGCGTGGTCGGGATTGTTTGATTCGGTTAGATCAACCAGTAACAGCGCCTGATGAACAGACATATCTGTCAGATATTTCTTTGATACATGCACTCTACAACCCTCTCTACAGTTGAATATCGAGCAAAAAAACCAAGCCCATAAATAAACCTAAAGACAAAAGATCATCGAGCACAACCAAAAAAAACAATATTAAAAATTTTCAGAACAAGACTACAGACCAGACTTACATAAATAACCGCTTTTAACCCCACAAGAGTCTTGATAGCCAAAATGAGTCTAAAAAACCCCAAAAAACCATTTAACACATTAAAAAAATCTGTATTAATTAATTCACTCCCGAGTAAATCAGGGAGCAAAAAAATCAAAAACTGAAAAAGGACAATCAAATGAAAAACAAAAAAGCCACCAAAGAAAAGCTTAACCGGATCACTTCTGGCCCGGACAATTTCGGGTGGGCGCCGTTGGCTTGGGCTCACACTGAAGAGTAAACAACTCTGGTGCACGGCGAGCATTCTTGCCGTGCATTAACAAACCAGGAGGGCTTTATGTCACCACCGAATATGATATCGACACTCTTCGACCATGAGAAACCATCAATTATCGCGGACTCAGAAATCTTCCTCACACAATGTGCACTCCTCGGATTCGACACAGCCAATATTTCCAAACTAGATAAGTTACCAAAAAACAGCATTGTGTTTTCTTTTAGCAATGACGCTGCAAAAAAGACGTTTGAATTAGCAAAAAATACCGCAAGCAAGAAAAGCATTTTCTGCGCGACTCAAGTATTTGAACCCACAACAGCTGCTGCCCTTTACAGCTTGAAGCTTTTGCTGAGCAGCAATTTTGAACGTGCGCTGAGCACACAGCGCTCTGTGTTAAATATGCTCAATTCAAATGAGAGGTTTTCCCTGTCTGGCAATGATGCCGATGCGCAAGTTTCAATTTTTCCACACGCTCAGCCTTATGCATTACTCGCTGAAGATGTGTCCCACGATTTTATTCAGTCCGTAGCAGAATTTTTTGAAGTTCATTACGCACATATGAACCCACAAGAGCCTTGTCCGTTTGATTTTACCGGAACATTAAAAATTGCGGGAATACTGACCGTTCTTAGAAAGTCCAACCCATTGCTGCCAGACGGTTTAAAAGCCTCACTTAATTGGCTGAGCGACCGAATATCTAAAGACGGGGCACTTTTATCAGTTGAAGACAACACTATCACTTCACTTAAAATCGGCAATGAGGAGCACGTAAAGTTTTTGGATCTTGCGGCTGGCTCTCGCGGACTTAAATTGACGGAGTTCGCCGTCGGGGTTAACGATGCTATTGCCTTGAACATTGATTACAAAATCAACTCGCAAATGAATGAAGGTGTCAGCGGGATTCATTTAGCTATCGGCGATGGTTCTTCTGGTTATCACATCGACTTTCTTAGTCCAGCAGTGAGCGTATATCCAGAACACTAGTAACTCAGTGGCAAGCTGCATTCAACTATCTGGTCTATCTCCTATCGCAATAAATTACTACGATGCGTCGTCTCATATATCGCCATCGCGGGCAAGCCCGCTCCCACAGTTGACCGAGTCGTCCGGGCGAACGCGGTTTCATGTGGGATCGGGCTTGCTCCAGGCGGCGTTCTGACGATGAACGAAAACGCGATGTCAGTGATTACTTAGGCAGTTCGACATTATCCAGCATCCGATTCACCGCCAGCTCTGCCTGCATGATGATTTGCGCAATCCCCAGCGCGGTGTGCCGGTGCGGGCCTTCCAGGTAGGCGGCGAAGTCGGCTGTCATGACGCTGGCCGAGGCCAGGGATTCGCAGGTGTGTGCCAGCAGGTCTTCGTCCCGGATGTCCGGTGCGATCATGAACATGGTGCTGGGTTTGCGCACGAGTGGGGGCTTGAGGGCGGCGGGGTTGAAGTAGTGATCGAGGGCGCGGTCGGCGGCTTCGTGGAATTTTTTTGAATCGACTGATTCGTAGGGGGATGCCGGATCGGTGTCTGGCGGGTTAGGGGTAACTTTGGACATATTCATTCGTTCCTTACTGGGCAGCCACGCCTCGCTACTAATACGAGGGGTGGCGGCTGTACGCAGGTTAGTAGACCGGGGAACGAAAGCAAAGCCGGCGCGTCCGAGGACGCCCTGCGCACAACCACCATCAAATACAGGCATGGAAATACCTGTCTGACAGACACTTGTGCAGCTTTCAAATCCTCGGGCTACTAAACCCGATCACTGGGAATCAGTGACGGGGATCAAGTTACCGACGGGGGCAAAAGCGCACAAGCCGGCGGATTCTGGCGTAGTCGTAGGCAATGGCGCAAGGCGCTGTAGCTTTCAGGAAGTAACCTTAAACGCCGTTAAACAGAACCCCGAAATGACACCGCTTTCCTGGGCAAGCCCGCCTCACCGAGGCGCCAAGGGACTGTCCAGCACCCACTGCATTTTCTGAAAGGCTTTGCGCTCTCGTGCAACCGCCGCGTCCCATTCATCTCCGAACGCCTTGCCCGAACGGACCAGCTCCATGACCTGGGCCGTAGCGGCCTTCAGCTCCTCGCGCGCCTGACGCAGGTCTTCGTTGAATTTTTCAATTGTCATCCAGACACTCTGAAATGAATCGCCGGCCGCTCGCAGAGTCGAGAATCTTTTCGGCCATTATTGGCAATGATTCGACGCCGGTCATTGAGGTTCAACTAGAATTCTAGACTTGATCAGGCCGGTTGTAGCCGAGCGCCAAAAAACAAAAGTCATTGGAAAACAAGGGGCATCCAACCTTGAAAATTTCAACACTCTGCGCTACCGGGAGCCTGTTGGTTTCGACGGCTGCGTCTGCCACGGGAATTGTTCCGGTCCTGGACCTTGACTTCACACGGCCGGCTACCGAAACGCTGAAAAAACTCGGCATCAACGACGCGTGCATTATTACCGCCCCAAACCCCATCACGTTCACCTACTGCCGTGAAGGGTTGCCGACGCTGTGGAAATATCAGGCCCTGGATCTGGAGCAAGAGGCGGCGATCCTCAAAGGCGAGAAGATGCCCTCGGCCGATTACGGACGAATCACCGTCGTCGAAGCCGACAGCGTCGCGTGCCAGATAGACAAAACGCCGCCATCGGCCAAGCCGGCCACGACTCGCGGCGTTGCCCTCAGCGTGATCATGCTGTTTTTGTTGATCGGCTTGCGCTTCACCTTCCGGGCAATCAAGCGCGAGCAATATGCTCCCGCCGATAATGCGGGCTCGCCCCCGCAGCGATTGAGCGAAACCTTGCTGATCAAGGCGCTGGCCGCCTTGGGTGTCGCCGCTGCGGTGGCATTGATTTATTGCTTTTGGTGAGCCAAGCACCCGCTGCCATCGACCCAGGAAGATCGAAAACCAGGCACGAAGACCTGTGGGAGCGAGCAGGTCGGAACGCCGCACCGTCGCTCCCACATTCAGCCGGATTTGTCGCAAGTGTCTTGCGCCATTACTGGCTGACCACGATCTTCCCGATCATCTGCGGATGCAGCGCACAAAAATACTCGTACTCCCCCGGTGTGTTGAATACCCAGGAAAAGCTGTCATTGGTATCCAGTGCCCCTGAGCGAAACACCTTGTGGGTTTCCGCCACCGTGTGCGGAATCTGGTCATCATTCACCCACGTCACTTTGGTGCCCACGGCCACGTTCAAATCCTTGGGTCCGAACATGAACTCCTTGATGTCGATTTTCACCTCCTGAGCCCACACCGGCATCGACAGCAGCAGGCAGGCCACAGCCAACAATCGCTTTTTCATCCGAATGCCCTCCCCTTAAACCAAAGTTGAATCGATCAGCGCCAGCGGATGCTCGCCCTGCGTCGCCCGCACATCGGTCACCCCCAGGTAATTGCGCAGTTGATCGGCCGCCACCGTCATCGGCCCGGGCGACGGCGCTGCACCGGGTGCGGGTTGTGGATAAGCCGTACCGCGCGCGGTGTGGAAGGTGATGTTGCCTTCGACCTTCTGGATAACCTGATGGATGTGCCCGTTCAACACCGTTACCGATCCGTACTTGCGCAGCATGGCAATCGCCTGATCGCCATCCTCGGTGCCCCAGCCCCACGGCTGATAAATCGTCCACAACGGAATATGGGTGAACACCACGATGGGCGTGCTGGTGGTGACGGCGCGCAAGTCATCGGCCAGCCAGGCCAGTTGATCGGCGCCAAGGGTCGCTTCACGGCCGGCCTGGAAGTTGAAGACATTGACCAGCGCAATGAAATGCACGCCGTGGTCATCGAAGCTGTACCAGCCGTTGCCTTTGGTGCCCTTGCCGTAACGCTCGAGGTAAAGCTTGCCGCCGCCCTCGTCGAGGGTGTCGTGCTCGCCCGGCACGTAATGCACGGTGGACGGCAGGCCTTTGAGCAGTTGCGCGGCCGTGTCGAACTCTTCGGCCTTGGACAGGTGCGTGATGTCGCCGGTGTGCAGGATCAGCGACGGCCGTTTCGGCAACGCGATGACCTTGTCGATGGCCTCTTGCAAGGTCTTCGCCGGCTGCGGATTGGCTTCCTTGTTGAAGCCGATGTGCGAGTCACTGATCTGCACGAAGTGAAAGGTGCTGGCCAGCGCCTTGGGGTCGGAGACCGTGCCCGACTCATCCAGCGCAAAGGCCCGGGGGATACCGCCGCACAGCGCCCAGATCACCCCCGCCCCGGCCCAGGCCGAGCATTTGAGCAGTGTTCGACGGTCGGGACTCAGCGGGCCGTCGGTGCGTCGTGAGTGTTTTACTTGAATGTCCATCGGAATTCCCTCGCTGGCGAACTACAGTGATGTAGCTGACACGAGGTAAACCTGGCGGAGCGGGACTTTATTCCGGGTCGAAACAAATATTTTTTCCCGGGAATAAAACCCGACGCATCACAGTTGTAAGGGTGGGACAGTGCGGGAAACACTATGAAGCGATTTGAGGAACTGTTTGCGCCCCATCTGGACGCAGCCTACAACCTCGCGCGCTGGCTCACGGGCAACGACAGCGCCGCGCGCGATGTCGTGCAGGAAAGCGCCCTTCGTGCCTTCAGGTTTTTGCATCGCTTCGCTGATGGCAACGCCAAGGCCTGGTTCCTGACCATCGTGCGCAATGAAAGCTACACCTGGCTCAAGGCCTCGGCCGGGCACCAGTGGGTGTCCATCGGCGATGAACTGCCTGAAGACGACGCAGCGCTGAGCCATCGCGAGAGCCCGGAATTGCTGGCCATTCACATGGAAAATGCGGCACTGATCCAGCAAGCCTTGTGCGCCCTGCCGCCGGTGTTTCGGGAGGTGATTGTGCTGAAGGATCTTGAAGACATGCCCTACAAGGACATCGCCCTGGTGGTCGACATCCCCATCGGCACCGTGATGTCGAGGCTGGCGCGGGCTCGCGCCATGCTCAAGCTCGAACTACTGAAGTTGCATGATCATGAATGAACTCGACTGCAAGCCTTGCCAGACACTTATGCATGGCTATCTGGACCAGGAACTCGATCCGGCGACAACCGCGAAGGTGGCCGGGCATTTGGCCGGGTGCGCGGCGTGCGCGCGATTGCATGATCAGGCGAAGCTGCTGATGGTCAGCGTGAAACGCCAGGCACCGTATTATCCGGCGCCTGCATCGCTGCTCGACGGCGTGTTGGCCGCCGTTGCGCCCCGGACAAGTGTCGTCGAGCGTTGGCGCCAATGGTTCGCACCGGCCTTTTCAGCGGCAGCGCTGGCCCTGGCGGCGGTGCTTTTTGTGGCCATGCCCGGCGGTGAACAACCGTTGATGGATGAGGCGGTGTCGAGCCATGTTCGTTCGTTGATGGGGGAGCATTTGAACGATGTGGTGTCGTCTGACCGCCACACTGTGAAGCCCTGGTTTACCGGCAAACTCGACTTCTCGCCGCCGGTGTTCGATTACTCGGCGCAGGGTTTTCCATTGCTGGGTGGCCGGCTGGATTACCTGCAGCACCAGAACACGGCGGCACTCACTTATGGCCGGGCCAAACACATCATCAATGTCTTCATCTTGCCGACCACCGAGGCGGATAAACCGCCGAAAACCCAATCGATTCGTGGCTTCAACGTGGTCTCCTGGCAAGAGAATCACATGCGCTACGTGCTGGTCTCCGACGTCGAGAAAGGTGAGTTAGAGGCGTTCAGTCAACTGCTCAAGCACGGCGTTTGAAGAAACAGAAGTGGGTGGTCAGGGTCGTTAAGCGCGAAGATAGCGCCTAACTGATCGTTCCCACGCTCTGCGTGGTAATGCCTCCATGGACGCTCTGCGTCCACTGTGACGCAGAGCGTCACGGGCTGCATTCCCACGCAGAGCGTGGGAACGATCATCAGTGCTTGCGCAGCCACTCGATAAACAGCGCAAACAGTTCCGACTGCGATCCGATTTCCAATTTCAGATAAAGGTTCTTGCGGTGCATGCGCACCGTCTCCGGTGAGATGCTCATCTGGCTGGCCGTGGATTTTACCGAGTGCCCACGCAGCACCATGTGCGCCACTTCCCGCTCGCGCTCGGTCAGCAAGTCGCAGCCGAAATGTTCGAACGCAGACTGCACGCGCTGCTTGAGATCGTCGCGCCCGCCTTCACTGACGGCACTGTGCTGCAAGCCCCGACGCCCAAACTCGCTGATGAATTCGCGCACCAGCGGCTCGACCGCCCGTAACAGATTCAACTGTTCAGCCCGCAGACTTTCCCCGCCAAATCCTTGAAACAGGCTCACCGACACCTTGGTGTCATGGCCGGTATCGACAATATAAAAACTGTCTTCAGAACTCCCCGCCTTCAAGTAGTAAGTCTTGTAATACTCACTGTCGAAGAAGTTGTCCGGGGCGATTTCCTCCAGGTGATAAAACCCTTCAGCCAACCCCTGCTCGACGGCCAGGCAAAACGGGTCGAGCAAGTAGCCGCCGGAAAAATAACGGTCGATGATCGACTCCCGGTATTTTTCCGGTATGCCGCGTTGATACAACAACTGTGGCGGCCGGTCCTTGTGTTCCAGGCTGATCATCACCGACTCGATGGACACCAGGTGCCCGAAGGCCGACGCCAGGTGGCGCAGCGCATCGGGCTCATCGATGTGGGCGAACGCCTGGCGCATGTCGCCATGCCACTTATGCAAGGCGCCGAAGGGCAAGGCGATCAACGTGTCGTCGTTTGGTTTGCTCATGCCCCGCAGTCTAGCGGGTGAACCGGCCTCTGGTAACCGCCGTGTCAGCGCACTCATTGGCCGAAATACTGGCCGTTCTGCTCAAGCTCGGCCGCCACTTCAAGAATGCACACCCGCAGGATCTCGACGATTTCATCGACCTGCGCGCATGACAGGATCAGCGGCGGCGACATCACATTGAGGTGCATGATCGGCCGCACCAGCAGCCCTCGAGCCTGCGCCCGGGAATGAATCATCTCGCCGATGTTGATCTCATCGGCAAACAACGCCTTGGTGCATTTATCGGCGACAAACTCGACGCAGGCCATGAGCTTCTGGCAGCGCACATCACCCACCAACGGCAAATCGCGCAGCGTCGCCAAGCGCTGTTCCAGGTACGCGCCAACCACGTCGACGTGCGCCAACAGGTTTTCGCGCTCGATGATCTCGATATTTTTCAGCGCCGCCGTGCAGCACACCGGATGGCCGCTGTAGGTGAAGCCGTGGGTGAAGCAGCGGCCTGTGCCGGGCTCGGCGATCACCTTCCAGATCCGCTCGGAAAAGATACAGGCGCCCAACGGCAAATAGGCCGACGTCAGGCCTTTGGCCGTGGTGATGATGTCCGGCTGCACATCGAACACCTCCAGGGAAGAGAAGAACTTGCCGAGGCGCCCGAACGAGGTGACCACCTCATCGGCGACAAACAGAATGTCGTAGCGCTGGCAGACTTCCCACATGCGTTTCAGATAGCCCTTGGGCGGGATGATCACGCCACCGGAACCCATGATCGGCTCGGCAAAAAAGCCCGCGACCTTGTCTGCGCCGATGGACAGGATCTTGTCTTCAAACTCCTTGATCAGAAACTCGAGAAACTGCGCTTCATCCATGCCGTCCGGTGCCCGGTAAGGATTGGGGTTGGAGACGTGGTGAATCTTGTCGTTGGCGTAATCGAATTCCGGCACCCGGTCGGCGGCCTTGTTGCCGATCGACATCGTCAGCGTGGTGGAGCCGTGATACGCGTTGAAACGGGCAATGATGTGCTTCTTTTCGGGTTTGCCACGGCAGTTCTGATAGTACTGAATCAGCCGGTACGCAGTGTCCACCGCGGTGGAGCCGCCGGTGGTCAGGAACACGTGATCGAGGTCGCCCGGGGCCAGGCTGGCGAGTTTTTCGCACAACTGGATGGCGACGTTGTTGGACATGTCGGAGAACGGATTGGAGTACGCCAGTTGCCGCACCTGGTCGGCAATCGCCAGCGCCATTTCCTCGCGGCCCAGACCGATGTTCGTGCACCACATGCCGCCAACGGCGTCGAGAAAACGGTTGCCCTGCGCATCGAAAATATAGGCGCCGTCACCGGCCACAATGTTCAGCGAACCTTGCTCGGCGTGTTCGTCGAACATGTGATAGCCGTGCATGTAGTGGGCTTTATCGGCTTTGACCAACTGCGCGTTATCGACGCTCGACAGCACTTTCTGAGTAGGAGTAGCCATACACAAACCTCAAACCAAAGGGGTAAACGATCAAATTCCGCTCTTCACCGTGCTCCAGACCCGGGTCATGGCGCGCATCTCTTTCGCGTCCTGAGTCTTTTGCGGAAACAGCCGCTGGCGGGTTTCTTCATCGGGGTAGATCGCCGGGTTGTTGCGCACATCGGCCTGCACTAACGGCGTGGCGGCCGCGTTGCTGTTGGCGTAGTGAATGAAGTCCGTCACGTCCGCCATGACTTGTGGCTGCATCAAGTAATCGAGGAACTTGTGTGCGTTGCTCACGTGGGGCGCATCGGCGGGGATGTACATATTGTCGAACCAGATCAGCGAACCTTCCTTGGGTATGAAGTAGGCAAGCTTGATCTTCAACTTGGCTTCTTCGGCGCGGGCCATCGCCGTGGCGTAATCGCCGGACCAGGTCATCGCCATGCACACATCGCCATTAGGCAGGCTGGTCAGGTAGTTGACCGAATCGAACTTGCGAATGAAGGGCCGCACTGAAAGCAGCAAGTCCTGGGCGGCTTTAAGGTCCTCGGGAGTTGCGCTTCTGGGGTCGCGTCCCAGGTATTTCAGGGCCAGTGGAATGACTTCCGTGGGCGAATCGACCAGGGTCACGCCGCAATCGGCAAAACGCGAGACGATTTTCGGATCGAAGATCATCGCCAGCGAGCCAATCGGCGCGTCCGGCATGCGCTCCTTGATCTTGTCGACGTTGTAGGTGATGCCGTTGCTGCCCCAGGTATAAGGCGCGGAGTACAGCGTGCCGGCATCAAAACCCTGCAAGTCCTGCAAGACTTTCGGGTCGAGGTTGGTCCAGCCCGGCAGCAACTTTTTATCGAGTGGCTGGAACACTTTGGCTTTGATCAGCGGCGGCGCCAAAGAGGCATTCAACACCACCAGGTCATAGCCGGAGTGACCGGTCAGCAACTTGGCCTGTACCGTTTCATAGGCATCGAACGTGTCGTAAATCACCTTGATGCCGGTGGCTTTCTGAAAGTCGGCAATGGTTTTTTCGCCGATGTAATCGGCCCAGTTATAAAGCCGCAGCGTATTGCCGTCGTCCACTTCGGCGGCGTGAACGCCTACCGACAGCGGCACAAGTAACGCACCAAACATCCCCAAGAAGGCCTTGCGCATAGCAAATTCACCTTATCAAGCGAGTTCCGTTCTGGATGAGCGGATGAATCAACTATCGAGCGGTTCGGCAAACGGCACCATACCCCGAATGGGTGTGTGCGCCGGTTCGCGCCGCTTGTAATGTTCAGACATGGCAAAAAGCAGCAGTTTCGTTGACTCGTTTTGTCATAGATCCGGCACGGGTCGCGCGCTTAGAGTGCCCCATGCACCGATCACACAGGGCAAGCCAATGAACGACCTGATCAAACAAGAACGACACGAAGGCGTACTGACGCTCACCTTTGACCGCCCCGACAAACTCAACGCGCTGAACAACCGCATGTACACGCAGCTGGCCGACCTGTTGCTGGCCGCTGACGAAGACGACCAGACCAGCGTGATCATCGTCACCGGTGGCGCTTCGTGCTTTACCAGCGGCAACGATCTGGCGGATTTTCTCCAGCATCCACCGACCGATCTGGACAGCCCGGCGTTTCGCCTGATGCGCGTGGTCATCCACCTGCAAAAACCGTTGATTGCCGCTGTGTGCGGAGCGGCCATCGGGATTGGCACCACCTTGCTGCTGCATTGCGATCAGGTACTGGTCACGCGCAACGCCAAGCTGCGCATGCCATTCGTAAACCTGGGCCTGTGCCCGGAATTCGGCGCCAGCCTGCTGCTGCCACGCCTGCTCGGCCATGCCCGGGCGGCGCGCCTGTTGCTGTGGGGCGACAGCCTCGACGGTGCCGCTGCCGTTGCCTGTGGCTTGGCCAACGAATTGTTCGATGACGGGCAACAGTGCCTGGCGGCGGCTGAGCACATGGCCCGACGCCTGCTGGCGATGCCCCAGGAATCCTTGCGCCAGACCCGGCAATTGCTCAAACAGACGTCGATGCCGGAACTGCAAGCCACCATTCGTCAAGAAAACCTGCTGTTCATCAAGCGCCTGCAAAGCCCTGAAGCGCAGACAGCATTGAACGCCATACTTAATCGAAGTACAGATAAGAAATCACTCACAGGACAGCCGTCATGAACACCCCGGAAGTATTTGTTGTCAGCGCCGCACGCACCGCCATCGGCTCCTTTGGTGGCTCACTCAAGGATGTGCCACTGGCCGATCTGGCGACCACGGCCGTCAAGGCCGCCTTGCAACGCTCCGGCGTCGACCCGGCGCAGGTTGGCCATCTGGTGATGGGCAACGTGATCCCGACCGAAACCCGCGATGCCTATATCTCCCGAGTGGCGGCGATGAACGCCGGCCTGCCCAAGGAGACCCCCGCCTACAACGTCAACCGCCTCTGCGGTTCCGGCCTGCAAGCGATCATCAGCGCGGCCCAGACTTTGTTGCTCGGCGATGCCGAAATCGCCATCGGCGCCGGTGCCGAATCCATGAGTCGCGGTCCGTACCTGATGCCTTCGGCCCGTTGGGGCGCGCGCATGGGCAACGTCCAGGCCATCGATTACATGCTGGGCATCCTGCATGACCCGTTCCAGGCTATCCACATGGGCATCACCGCCGAGAACGTCGCCGAGCGCAACGGCATCACCCGCGAGATGCAGGACGCCCTGGCTCTGGAAGATCAAAAACGTGCCGCGTTCGCGATTGCCAATGGCTATTTCAGCGAGCAAATCGCGGCGGTCGAAATCCGCGGTCGCAAGGAAACCACCCTGTTCAACGTCGACGAGCATCCGCGTGCCACCTCCCTGGAACAGCTGGCGCAAATGAAGCCGGCGTTCAAGAAAGACGGTTCGGTCACGGCAGGTAACGCCTCAGGCCTGAACGACGGCGCCGCTGCGCTGGTCATGGCCACCGGCACGGCGGTTCAGGTCAATAACCTGCGTCCACTGGCTCGTTTGGTCAGCTATGCCCACGCCGGTGTCGAGCCGGAATTGATGGGGCTCGGCCCGATTCCCGCCACGCGCCTGGCGCTCAAACGCGCCGGCCTGACCGTGGCTGATCTGGACGTCATCGAAGCCAACATCGCCTTCGCCGCCCAGGCTTGCGCGGTCAGCCAGGAACTGGATCTGGACCCGGCCAAGGTCAACCCGAACGGTTCGGGCATTGCCCTGGGCCACCCGGTCGGCGCGACAGGCACGATCATCGCCACCAAAGCCATCCACGAACTGCACCGCATCAACGGCCGTTATGCGCTGGTGACCATGTGCATCGGCGGTGGCCAAGGGATTGCGGCGATTTTCGAACGGGTTTAAGCCACTACGCCGTTCCTCTGTAGGAGCTGTCGAGTAAAACGAGGCTGCGATCTTTTGATTTTGATCTTTTCCGGAACCGCCGAAGATCAAGATCAAAAGATCGCAGCCTCGTTGCACTCGACAGCTCCTACAACTACCGCTTACCTGACGATCGGCAGCAAAAACCAAT
The DNA here is from genome assembly GCF_024809425.1 of Pseudomonas sp. JAI111. NCBI lineage: Bacteria > Pseudomonadati > Pseudomonadota > Gammaproteobacteria > Pseudomonadales > Pseudomonadaceae > Pseudomonas > Pseudomonas sp. JAI111. The sequence goes on from NZ_JANUCB010000013.1 coordinate 112,927, forward strand.
TGCCACAAAATATTACCTGCGTCATATTACATGCGTAATAAACAGCCGATCTCCACAGGTAATCTTCCATGACCAGCATGCCCAGCCTCGAATCCGACCTTGCTGTCCCGGTGAGCCCAGCCAAGCCTCCCCTGCTCAAGCGCCTGATCCTGTTGACTGCCGCCCTCGCTGCCTTGGTGTTTGCCGGGGTGTATGCGACTCACTGGTGGACTGCCGGGCGTTTCATTGAGCAAACCGACGATGCCTATATCGGCGGCGACGTGACGGTGATCGGGCCAAAAGTCGCCGGGTATATCGAGGAAGTGCTGGTTACCGATAACCAGAAGGTCAAGGCCGGCGGTGTGTTGATCCGCCTTGATTCGCGCGACTACCGCGCCAACCTGGCCAAGGCCGAAGGCGCGGTGGCTGCCGAAGAAGCGCTGCTGGCCAACCTCGACGCCACTGAACAACTGCAACAGGCCGTAATCGGTCAGGCTCGTGCCGGTATAGATGCCGCCGGTGCCGAAACCGCGCGTTCCCGGGATGACGATGCGCGCTACAAAAAACTGGTCGGCAGCAATGCGGTCTCGGTGGAAAGCGCTCAACGGGCCAGCGCCACCTTCAAGACCGCGCAGGCGCTCAGTGCCCGGGCTCAGGCAGAGCTGTTGGCCGCACAGCGTCAGCTCAACGTGATTGAAACCCAGAAACAACAAGCTCGCGCCGCGCTGGTGCAGGCTCGGGCCGAGCGTGATCTGGCGCAGTTGAACGTCGGCTACACCGAACTCAAGGCCCCTGTTGATGGCGTGGTCGGCAATCGCCGGGCGCGGGTCGGTGCGTATGCGCAGGCCGGTTCACAGTTGCTGTCGGTGGTGCCGTCCAGTGGTCTGTGGGTTGATGCCAACTTCAAGGAAGATCAACTGGCACGCATGACCCCGGGCCAACGGGTGATCATTCATGCCGACGTGCTTTCAGGACAGCAATTCCACGGTCATCTGGACAGTCTCGCACCGGCCAGCGGCTCTCAGTTCAGCGTGCTGCCACCGGAAAATGCCACCGGCAACTTCACTAAAATCGTTCAGCGCGTGCCGGTCAGAATCATCCTCGATCCAGCGGATGGCGTGCTGGGCCACCTGCGTCCGGGGCTGTCGGTAACCGCTGAAGTGGACACCCGTGAGGATCCGCAAACTTCTGCCGTGGCCAGCGCACCATGAGCCGCGCCCTCGCCGCCCCCGCGCAACCGTTCAATGCCGCCAGCATGGCGACAGCGACCAAGGTCTTTGCCTTCGCCACGATGTGCATCGGCATGTTCATTGCGCTGCTGGACATCCAGATCGTCTCCGCCTCATTGCGTGACATCGGCGGTGGTCTCTCGGCCGGCACTGACGAAACGGCGTGGGTGCAGACCAGTTACCTGATCGCTGAAATCATCGTGATTCCACTGTCGGGCTGGCTGTCGCGGGTGTTCTCCACACGTTGGTTGTTCTGCGCTTCCGCTGTGGGCTTTACCTTGGCCAGCCTGCTCTGCGGCGCGGCCTGGAACATCCAGAGCATGATCGCCTTCCGCGCCTTGCAAGGTTTTCTCGGCGGCTCGATGATCCCGCTGGTGTTCACCACCGCGTTCTTTTTCTTCACCGGCAAGCAACGGGTGGTTGCCGCCGCGACCATCGGCGCGGTGGCCTCGCTGGCGCCGACTTTGGGGCCGGTGATCGGTGGCTGGATCACCGACATTTCGTCCTGGCACTGGCTGTTCTACATCAATCTGGTGCCGGGAATTTTCGTCGCGGTGGCGGTGCCGATGCTGGTGAAAATCGACCAGCCGGAACTCTCCCTGCTCAAGGGCGCCGACTACCTGAGCATGCTGTTTATGGCGCTGTTTCTTGGCTGCCTGGAATACACCCTCGAAGAGGGCCCGCGCTGGAACTGGTTCAGCGACAGCACGATCCTGACCACGGCATGGATCAGCGGCATCGCGGGACTGGCGTTCATTGCCCGGACCTTGCAGGTGGCCAATCCAATCGTCGATTTGCGCGCCTTGAAGGACCGCAACTTTGCGCTCGGTTGTTTCTTCTCGTTCGTCACCGGGATCGGCCTGTTCGCCACCATTTACCTCACGCCACTGTTTCTCGGCCGGGTGCGTGGCTACAGCGCGCTGGACATTGGCCTGGCGGTTTTCTCCACCGGGGTGTTCCAGATCATGGCGATTCCGTTGTACGCCTTTCTGGCCAACCGCATCGATCTGCGCTGGATCATGATGACCGGTCTTGGTCTGTTCGCGTTATCGATGTGGGATTTCAGCCCGATCACCCATGACTGGGGGGCCAGAGAATTGATGTTACCGCAAGCCTTTCGCGGGATTGCCCAGCAACTGGCGGTGCCACCCGCCGTGACGCTGACCCTGGGTGGGCTGGCGCCGTCGCGGCTCAAACATGCTTCGGGGTTGTTCAACCTGATGCGCAACCTGGGGGGAGCGATTGGCATTGCAGCCTGTGCGACGATCCTTAACGACCGCACCAACCTGCATTTCACCCGGTTGGCGGAACACCTGAACAGCACCAACGAAGCGCTGAATCAGTGGCTGTCCCAGGTCGGCAACAACTTCGCCAACCTGGGCCAGAGCGGCGACACCGGCGTCACCGCCAGCCTGCATCAGCTATGGCTGCTGACCTACCGCGAAGCGCAGACGCAAACCTATGGCGATGCGTTTTTGATGATCATGGTCTGCTTCATCATCGCCACGGCGATGGTGCCCTTGATGCGCAAGGTGCAACCACCAGCCGCGCCGTCAGCAGACGCTCATTGATCAGGCTTGAGGCATTTTGCGGAAACCAACGGCCAGGCGATTCCAGGCGTTGATGGTGGTGATGGCTACGGTCAGGTCGACCATTTCCTTTGGGCTGAATTCCGATACGGCCAACTCATAGTCTTCATCCGGCGCATGGGTCTGGCTCAGCAGGGTCAGGGACTCGGTCCAGGCCAGGGCCGCACGTTCACGCGGGGTGAAGAAAGGCGTTTCACGCCAGGCCGACAGCGTGTACAGGCGGCGTTCTTCTTCACCACCCTTGCGGGCATCGGCGCTGTGCATATCGAGGCAGAACGCGCAGCCGTTGATTTGCGAGGTACGCAGCTTGACCAGTTCGATCAGGGTCTTTTCCAGCGGCAGCTTCGATACCGCGGTTTCCAGTGCGATCATCGCTTTGAGCGCGTCGGGGGAAGCGGTGTAGAAATCGATACGAGGTTTCATGGTGGACTCCAATGACAAGTGGGGGTGGAGCTAAGTTAATCCCGCCCGCGCCACTCACAAATAGCCAATATTCCAGAAGAGGAGGAGGCCACTCACCAGCGAACCCTAGGCTCGATTGCGCAACCACTGCAAAAACCCCTTCTTCTGCACCACCGCAGGCGTTTCCTGCGTCAAGCTTTGTGCCTTGTTCAAACGGAATTCCAGCAACGCCTTCATCGCTTCGTTGATGTCATGCCGCGCGTCCAGGCACGGCTTGAGGTAGTCCTTTTCGATCCGGTACAGGCTGCAAGCGGTCTTGGCGCTGAAATCTGCCGGCATCGCCGTATCCGACAAAATCCCGCCCTCGCCGATCACCTCGCCCGGCCCCATCCGCCCGGACTCGAACTTGACCCCGTTACGACTCAGCTCTACCGAGACCACGCCGGATTCGATGATGAACAGGTGATCGCTGACCTCCCCCGCCGGCAGGATCATTTCACCGGCGCGGAAGGTTTGCCGCTTCATGTTCTGACTGAAGGTTTCTTTCTCTTCCAGGCGCAGGGTCGAGAAGATGCTCGAGCTGTCCAGCAACGCCCGTGGCCGCGAAAGGTCGGACGGCACGTTGGTTTCGACGGTCGACAACAGGCTGACTCCGGACGCCTGCAAATGTCGGTAAGCCAGATCGAACAACAGATTGCGGACCATGCGTTTCTGATCCATTGAGACCACGAAGCCGCTGATTTCATATTCCACGCCGCTGGGACTGGAGCTTTTCAATGCGACGCAGGGTGCCGGTTTGTTCAGCAGATATCGGCACCCTTGCATCGCCCGTTCCAGCGCCTCGATCACCGTATGCGGGCGCGCATGCGGGCTCAGTTGCAGGCTGATCGAGACGCCGAAGATATCGCTGGGCCGGCTGAAATTGATGATCTTGGCCTTGGCCGCCAGCGAGTTGGGAATCACCGCCATGCTGCCTTGGGAGGTTTGCAGGCGCGTGGCGCGCCAGTCGATATCGATGACCCGGCCCTCGGTGCCGTCGATGGAGATCCAGTCATCGAGTTGATAGGGTTTGGTGGTGTTGAGGACGATCCCGGAGAACACGTCGCTGAGGGTGCTTTGCAACGCCAGGCCGACGACGATCGCCAAGGCGCCGGAGGTGGCGAGCACGCCCTTGACCGGCAGTTCGAGCACGTAGGCCAGGGCGGCGATGACGGCGATCAGGAAGATCACCGCGCCGAGCAGGTCTTGCAGCAAGCGTCCGGTGTGCCCGACCCGTTGCATCATCAACGCACCGATCAGCACCGTCAGCGTGCGCGCACCGAACAGCCACCAGCCGATCTGCAAACCGGTGGCCGCCAGGTGCAGCGGCACGTTGTCGGCCCAGGGTGCCGGCTCCAGCGGGTTCAAGCCTTCGTTGAACAGCAGGAGACTGAACAGCGAGAAAATCACCAGCCGTACGACCAGTTTCCAGTTGCTGCCGCTGGCTGTGATCAAGCGCCATAACCCCAGATCGATCACGATCAGAATGAGGGCGCAAATCAACGGGTGGTCGGTAAGCAATGACAGCATCGAACAACTCCAGCCATGTACGGATGGGCACAGTGTAGGAGTAATTGCAGATCCGTTAACACCACAAAAAAATGTGGGAGCGAGGGTGATCGCAATTGCGCTCTGACAGTCACTGGATCGGTGGCTGTCCTGGCGCAATCGCGAGCAGGCTCGCTCCCACAGGGGATGCGTGTCGTCAGCCTTTATTGGCTATTGGTGAGGGTGTTATAGCGGGTCATCAGGTTGCGGTAGTCCGGGATCAAATCAACCGCTCATCCGACCGAACCGGCCCGACTGAAAGTCGGCAAACGCCTGGTGGATTTCCTGCTCGCTGTTCATCACAAACGGGCCGTGACCCACAATCGGCTCGTCAATCGGCTCGCCGCTGAGCAGCAACACCACGGCATCGTCGTTGGCTTCCAGACTCAGCTGATGCCCGTTGCGTTCGAACAACGCCAGTTGCCCTTGACGCACCAGCTCCTGGCCGTTGACCTGAACCGTGCCACGCAACACAACAAGTGCCGTGTTACGACCTTCATGCAGATCGAGGGTCAACAACTTGCCGCCGTTGAGGCGCAGGTCCCAGACATCGACCGGGGTGAACGTGCGTGCCGGGCCGGTATGACCGTCGAACTCGCCGGCGATCAAACGCAGGCTGCCGGCGTTGTCCTTGAGCGGCAGGCTCGGAATGTCGCCATCGAGAATCGTCTGATAACCGGCATCGGCCATTTTGTCCTTGGCCGGCAGGTTGACCCACAGCTGGACCATTTCCAGGGTTCCGCCACTTTTGGCGAAGCCTTCAGAGTGGAACTCCTCATGAATGATCCCCGACGCGGCAGTCATCCATTGCACATCGCCCGGACCAATCTTGCCGCCGCTGCCGGTTGAATCGCGGTGTTCCAGCTCGCCTTTGTAGACGATGGTCACGGTTTCGAAACCGCGGTGCGGGTGCTGGCCGACGCCACGACGTTCGGTGGTCGGGGTGAATTCAGCAGGACCTGCATGGTCGAGCAGCAAGAACGGGCTGATGTGTTTGCCCAGGTTGTCGTAGGAAAACAGCGTGCGAACCGGGAAGCCGTCGCCGACCCAATGGGTCCGCGGACTGGTGTAGATACCGATGATGTTTTTCATCCTGCCTCCAAATTCGTTGTTTGACGCGATGGACACAGCTTAAAACCGAACCCATTAACGCACTAGACAGCAAAAATCGGCTTAAGCGTTCTATCTGGAGAACGATGGCACCAGACCAGACACCTCCAATCACCCGAAACACCCAGCGATTCATGACTTGCGGTCAACAGTGCTTTGCCCAACCAGCGGTTTTTCCCGGGGCGGCGGCCGGGGATACTCCTGCCCATTCTCACTGCAACCCCTGGAGTCATTGATGTCTATTCCCGCATTCGGTCTTGGTACCTTTCGCTTGCAAGGCCAGGTGGTCATCGATTCGGTGAGCACCGGCCTGGCGCTGGGTTACCGGGCCATCGACACCGCGCAAATCTACGAGAACGAAGCCGAGGTCGGCGTGGCCATCGCTGCCAGCGGCATCCCTCGTGAAGAGTTGTTCATCACCAGCAAAATCTGGGTCGCCAACTTTGCCAAGGACCGGCTGATCGACAGCCTCAAGGAAAGCCTGCGCAAACTGCAAACCGACTACCTGGACCTGACGCTGATCCACTGGCCGTCCCCGGAAGATCAAGTGCCGGTCGAAGAATTCATGGGCGCTTTGCTTGAAGCGAAACGACTGGGTCTGACCCGTCAGATCGGCGTGTCCAACTTCACCATCGACTTGATGAAACAGGCCGTCGCCGCCGTCGGTGTCGACAACATCGCCACCAACCAGATCGAATTGCACCCGTACCTGCAAAACCGCAAGGTCGTCGAATTTGCGCAAAGCCAGGGCATCCAGATCACCTCATACATGACCCTGGCCTACGGCGAAGTGCTCAAAGACCCGGTCATTCAACAGATCGCCGAGCGCCTTCAGGCCACCCCGGCCCAAGTCACGCTGGCCTGGGCCATGCAACTGGGTTATGCGGTGATCCCCTCTTCGACCAAACGCACAAACCTGCAAAGCAATCTGCAAGCCTGCGGCCTGACGTTGAGCGAGGCCGACATGGCGTTGATCGCAGGTCTTGATCGCAGCCAGCGATTGACCAGCCCCAAAGGCATCGCGCCGCACTGGGATTAAGCGTCAGCCCTGCTCCAGGCTCTGATCGAGACGTTGCATGGCACGCTGCAACCGATCGACGGCTTCGTTGATCAACGCTGCGCTGGCCAAGGCGCAGGCACGCTCCAGTTGCTCGCACGCTTCGATCAGATGCCGGGCGCCGACGATGCGCGCACCGCCCTTGATACGGTGCGCGAGGTCTTTCAACGCTGGAAGATTATCGTTGGCCTGCGCGTGTAGCAGATTCTCGCGGTCCTCGCGGTTGGACTCCGCCAGCTTGCGTAACAATCGATCGATCTGCGTGCGGTCAGCACCGATGTAGGATTCCAGCCCGCTCAAGTCGATTTCCGACGCCGAGGGGCGTGCGCTCGATGTCTCGACAAACCGCTCGGCAAGCCACCTGTCCAGGTCCGCCAGCCGGATCGGCTTGAACAGGCAGTCGTCCATCCCCGCTTCAAGGCAACGGACTTTTTCTTCAGGTTGGGCATTGGCGGTGAAGCCCAGAATCAGTGTGCGCGGCACGCCTTGAGCACGTTCTTCATCACGGATCGCGCCGGTCAATTCATAACCGCTCAACTGCGGCATATTGCAGTCGGTGATGACCACATCAAAGGCGTGGGTTCGCCACAGCTCGAGTGCCTGTTCCCCGTCCTTGGCCTCCATCACGCGATGCCCGAGATAAACGAGTTGGCTGGAAAGCAATTGCCGATTGGCCGGGTAATCGTCCACCACCAGAATCGTCAGCAGACGTGTGTTTATTTGTATCGCGCGATCCTCTGATTCGCAGGCCGGCAACGGTTTCAAGGCAACCGGCGACAAACTGATCTCGACCTCAGAACCCCGCCCCAGGACGCTACGCAGCGTCAGTCGCCCGCCCATCATTTCGCACAGCGTGCGACTGATGACCAGCCCCAGCCCCGAACCTTTGCAACCCGACGGCTGAAGGCTGCCAACCTGAACGAAGGGACTGAACAAGCGCTGTTGATCAGCGTTGCTGATGCCAATGCCGCTGTCCTTTATGCGCATGTCGAGCGTCAGATGCCCCGACAAACCAGGCACCACTCGCAGCGTCAAACTCACCTCGCCTTCACGGGTAAACTTGATCGCGTTGCTCAACAGGTTGGACAGCACCTGCTTCAAGCGCGTGGGATCGATCAGCACATCACGGTCACTGGCGGGGTCCAGATCGACCCGCCATAACAAATTTTTCTCCCGGGCCAGCCCTTCGAACACCCGGCAGACCGACGTCACCAATGCGTGAAGATTGACCCGTTCGGGCGTCAGCGACAAATGCCCGGACTCGATGCGTGCGATGTCGAGGATATCGCCGATCAACGCCAGCAACTGCTGTGCTGCGGTCGACGCGACGTCAATGGAAAAACGGTCGACGACGCCCTCTTGCGCGTGTTTGTCGGCCATTTCAAGCATGCCGAGCAGGGCATTCATCGGAGTGCGGATTTCATGACTCATGGTCGCCAGGAAGGTGGTTTTTGCCCGATTGGCATCGTCGGCCGCGTCCTTGGCCTCCTGCAATTGCTGCAACCATTGTTGTCGCTGACGGATCTGCCGACGCTGCCAGGCGATCCACCCCAGCGCCAGCAGCAACGCAGCCCCTGCCGCAGCAAACGCCTGCAAAATACTTTGGCGGTGACGCAGCCAGTAGCTGTCTTCGACCACCACATCATTGCTCCAGCGGGCCACCAGCGTGTCCATTTCCTCGGGCGAAATGCTCAGCAATGCCTTGTTCAGAATCGACTGCAACTCGCGTGCATCCGGACCGGTGGCCAAGCTGATGCGCGCCGGTTCAACGCCCACGGTACTGCTGATTTGTAAGCGACCCTGGTAATACCGGGCAATCAGGTAGCGGGTCATGAACAACGAGCTGAGCGCAGCATCGGCCTGCCCTTTGTTGACCAGATCCAGGCCCTCGGCCGGACTTTGCACATCCACCATCCGCACGCCGGGGACGCGAGTATGAATAAAAGCGCGCAGCGGATGACTGTGATAAATCGCCAGGCGTTTGCCGCTCAGATCCTCCAGCCTCTTGGGGCTACCCGGGGCGACCATACTCGCCAAGGCATACGGGGTGACCATATAGGCTCTGGTGAAGTGCAGTTTGGCTATGCCTTCGGTCGTGGGGATGATGGCGGGCAAGACGTCGACCTCGCCGGTCCTGAGTCGCTGGACCTGCTGGTCCAGGGATTGGCCGCGCAGCACGTTGAAGTTCAAACCGCTGCGCTGACTGATCAGCGTCAGTAATTGCGCCGTCAACCCGCTGAATCGCCCCTCGGCATCGTAGAACGTCAACGGCGCAAAGTTTTCGACCACGCCCACGTTCACCTTCGGGTGCCGATCCAGCCAACGCTGCTCACTCTCACTCAGACTCACTCGCTGCTGACCCATGACCTTCGCCTGGCCGGCGCTCCAGCGTTGTTCGATGAGCGAGCGCTGATCCATCGGGATCGCCGCCAATGCCTTGTCGATGACGCCCTTGAGCGCCAGGTTGTCCCGCGCCAATGCGAAGCCGAACGGATTGGCGTCAAGGCCGGACGGTGCCACCAGGTGTATGTAATTGAGGTAGTTGTTGTTGATCAGGTAATTGGCGCTGATGAGGTCACCGAGGTAGACGTCATCCTGCCCATACGCCACCGCCCCGAGCGCATCGAGCGCTGACGGATACCGATGCAGGCCCGCCTCGGGATAGAACGATTCAACGGTTTGCGCCTGCAGATAGTCATCGGCCATGGCAATGCGCTTTCCCGCCAGGTCCTCGGGCAGGTGCTCATCCAGCCGGGTGACCAGCATGGGCTGATCTTCTGCGTAGGCACTGGACAGGATCAGGTCGGGGTCGGCCGCTTCGAAGTTGTTCGAGGTGCCGAGCAGATCCAGCTCGCCGTACTTGAGCGCCTCCATGGCCGCTTCACGCGTGACATAGCGCAGCACCTCGATTTGCACGTTCAGCAGTTGTGCCACCAGCGCGGCATAATCGGCGGTGATGCCTTCGAGTTCATCGTGATTGCGCGTCACCTCGAACGGAGGGTAGTCCGGCCCGGTCACCCCAAGGCGCAACACCCGCTTGTCGCGCAGCCATTGCCGGTCCTTTTCATCCAGCGTGACCTGGTAGCCCTCTGCGGTCGAACGCCCCAGCAAGTGCAGTTGCATGGGCTCGTCAGCGATGGTGACCGACGCCGGGGTCACGAGGCAAAACATCAGAAACAGCAGCAGAAAACGCACGGTCGGCGCACTCAGATCAGGTGATTGCGTATGGCGAAGTCGCGCAGATGCACCGCCGAGTTCAGCCGCAGTTTCTCGATCAGACGGGTCTTGTAGGTGCTGACCGTCTTGTGGCTCAAGTGCATGAGTTCGGCAATTTCCTTGTTTTTAACCCCCCGGGCCAGGTATTGCAGGATGGTCAACTCTCGGTTGGAAAGATTGTCGATCATCTGTCTTTCGCTGTGTTGCACCGTATCCAGAGACCCGGCGGATAGTTGCGTGAAATAGGTATACCCAGAAATAACTGCTTGCACGGCTTTGTGCAGCTGTCCCAAGTTGTTGGTCTTGGAGACATACGCCAAAGCCCCGGCGCGCATGCAGCGTTCCTGAAAGAACAGCGGATCCAGGGAAGTGAATACCAGCACCACACACTTCCATTGGTTGCCTTTGATGCGCTCCAGCACATCCAGCCCGTTTCCGCCGGGCATGACCAGATCGAGGATGACCAGATCGACTGGATGCTCACGCAATATCGACAACGCTTCGCCAACGCTGGCCGCTTCAAGAATCAGCTTGAAACCTTCCTGCTCGAGTACAAGCCTGACTGCAGCGCGAACCACCGGATGATCGTCGACAATCAGCACTGACTTCATGGCAACTCCCTGCGCAAAGACTCGACGAATGCCCGCCTGACAAAGACGGGGCAGACGCAACGGCTGCGCCAAGACTCTTGCATGGGCGACTGCAGGAATCTACCTGTCAGAAATGACAGTGGCGACGAACGGTAATAGCGACTCAACCGACAGTCTGCGCAGATCGCACGCTCAGCCAAGGGTATTGGTCTTCGCTCAGCGGCGGATCAATCATCGACATCAGCCGCTGGATACACGTCAGATCAGGCAAAGGTGCGTGGCTCACCTGAACCCTCTGTGGTCCATCCGCCGGAGTCGGTGGCAAATGCGACCGCTGACCGTCGAAAATCAGTGCGTTGCGCACCTGCCGGTTATCGAGGAAGTAGCCGAGCACATCCAGTTCGCCGCAGACCAGCGAGGCATTGACGACCACCAGATCGAACGGCTCGCAACCGTACTCGACCAGGCACAGCATGGGCGCAAGGCCTTGCACCGGCGCCACCCGGTAATAGCCGAGCTGGTTGAACAGCCGTTCGATTTTCATCCGGTGGAAATGCTGCTCGTCGGCGATCAGGATACGCAGCGCTTTGTTCGGCATCGTAGCCTCCCTGGATATGGCGGATGTTGGAGGCGCAGGAGGCTACGGGAGATGCACGAAGGTTTCTGTAGGACTTTTCCTAAAAGTCCGTGGCCACCGCCGTTACTGCCAGCCGAACCGACGAATGTAGAACCCCTTCACCGCCTGGGTCAGCCCCATGTAAGCCAGCAGAATCACCGGCAGGAACACGAAGTACAGCGACGGCAGTGCCTGCAGTTTGAAGTAATGCGCCAGCGGCCCCATCGGCAGGAAAATGCCCACCGCCATAATGACCCCGGTCATCACCAGCAGCGGCGTGGCTGCGCGGCTTTGCAGGAACGGGATTTTCGGCGTGCGGATCATGTGCACGATCAACGTCTGGGTCAGCAACCCGACCACGAACCAGCCGGACTGGAACAGGGTCTGGTGATCCGGGGTGTTGGCGTCGAACACGTACCACATCAAGGCAAACGTGGTGATGTCGAAGATCGAACTGATCGGGCCGAAAAACAGCATGAAGCGCCCGACGTCCGCCGGCTGCCAGCGTTGTGGTTGCTTGAGCATTTCGTCATCGACGTTATCGAACGGGATGGCGATTTGCGAAATATCGTAGAGCAGGTTTTGCACCAGCAGGTGCATCGGCAGCATTGGCAGGAACGGAATGAACGCGCTGGCCACCAACACCGAGAACACGTTGCCGAAGTTGGAACTGGCGGTCATCTTGATGTACTTGAGCATGTTGGCGAAGGTCCGGCGCCCTTCCAGCACGCCCTCCTCCAGTACCATCAGGCTCTTTTCCAGCAGGATGATGTCCGCCGCTTCCTTGGCGATGTCCACGGCGCTGTCCACCGAAATGCCTATGTCGGCGGTGCGCAGGGCCGGGGCGTCGTTGATGCCGTCACCCATGAAACCGACCACATGACCGTTGCCCTTGAGCAGGCGCACGATACGTTCCTTGTGTGACGGCGTGAGTTTGGCGAAAACGTTGGTGGTCTCGACCGCCACCGCCAACTCTGCATCGCTCATGCGCTCGATGTCGTTGCCCATCAGCAGGCCTTGTTGCTCCAGGCCGACTTCGCGGCAGATCTTGGCAGTCACCAGTTCGTTATCGCCGGTCAGCACTTTGACCGCCACGCCGTGAGCAGCCAGGGCCTTGAGCGCCGGCGCGGTGCTTTCTTTGGGCGGATCAAGGAACGCTACATAACCAATCAGCGTCAGTGCCTGTTCATCCGCCAGGCTGTAAGTCTCCCCACCTTCGATCATCGACCGCGCGGCCACGGCCACCACCCGCAAACCCTCGGCGTTGAACGCAGCAGTGACCTGACGAATGCGTGCCAGCAGTTCATCGGTCAGTGCTTCGTCGGCTTCGCCATGGCGTACCCGGGTGCACACCGCCAGCACTTCTTCCACCGCACCTTTGCAGATCAGCAGGTGCGGTTGATTACGCTCGGCGACCACCACCGACATGCGCCGACGGGTGAAGTCGAACGGAATTTCATCGACCTTGTGAAACGCGGTGCCGACTTTCAGCTCACGGTGGATTTCCACGTGTTCGAGCACCGCCACGTCCAGCAGGTTTTTCAGGCCGGTCTGGTAGTAGCTGTTGAGGTACGCCATTTCCAGCACGTCATCGGAGTCGTTGCCCCAGACATCGACGTTACGCGCCAGAAAGATCTTGTCCTGAGTCAGGGTGCCGGTCTTGTCGGTGCATAGCACGTCCATGGCACCGAAGTTCTGGATCGCGTCGAGGCGTTTGACGATGACCTTTTTGCGCGACAGAAACACCGCGCCCTTGGCCAGGGTCGAGGTCACGATCATCGGCAGCATTTCCGGGGTCAGGCCCACGGCAATCGACAGCGCGAACAGCAGCGCTTCGGTCCAGTCACCCTTGGTGAAGCCGTTGATGAACAGCACCAGCGGCGCCATGACGAACATGAAGCGAATCAGCAACCAGCTGACTTTGTTGACCCCGGTCTGGAAGGAAGTCGGTGCGCGATCCGTGGCGCCGACCCGTTGCGCCAGGGCGCCGAAATAGGTGTTGTTGCCGGTGGTCAGAATCACCGCGATGGCCGTGCCGGATACCACGTTGGTGCCCATGAACAGAATGTTGTCCAGGTCCAGTGGATTGTGCGTGTCACCGTTCTGCTGGTGACGGAATTTTTCCACCGGCATCGATTCACCGGTCATCGCCGCCTGGCTGACGAACAGGTCCTTGGCGCTGAGCACCCGGCAATCGGCAGGAATCATGTCGCCGGCCGACAAGACAATCAGATCCCCCGGGACCAATAGCTTGATTGGCACTTCGCTGCGCAACGCATCCCGGCGCAGCACCGTGGCGGTGTTGCTGACCATCGCCTTGAGGGCGTCGGCGGCCTGGTTGGATTTGGTTTCCTGCCAGAAGCGCAACAAGGTCGAGAGCACCACCATCGAGAAAATCACGATGGCGGCCTTCATGTCCTCGGTCAGCCAGGAGATGACCGCCAGCAAGGTCAGCAGCAGGTTGAACGGGTTTTTGTAGCAGTGCCACAAATGGGTCCACCACGGCAGCGGTTGCTCGTGCTCGACCTCGTTGAGGCCGAACTGCTCGCGCAGGGTGTCGGCTTCGAGTTCGCTCAAGCCGTCGGTGTGGCTACCGAGGTTGTTCAGCAGTTGGCCTGTGTCGCTGTTGGCGGCGCCGACCAGGGTTTGGGCGAGCGTCGGCGGCACTTCACGGCTGACAGGCAGGTCGGTGAAGGTTTCCAGCAGCGCCAGGCGACGGAAGTGCCGGGCGATGTGGCGGGTGCGCAAGAATCCGGCGAAGAATTCTTTGAGCAGGGTCAGGTTCATGGCAGTTCCCCCAGGGTCGGCCAGGAAACCGTCGAGCAGGCGTGTCAAGTCGCTGCGATGTCGACGGCAAAGTCGATCACCACACACGGTTCAGCATCGATGAGAGGGGCATCGGGACGCAGGCCAGGACTGGCTGCGATCGGGAGGCCGCTGCTCGCTATCAGGCGAGACAACGGCACACAGGTGGCGCGTTATCTTGCCGGGAAGGTGCCGGTTATCGAAACCGGCCGACTACTGTCACTCGAACAAGTACCCACTGTGGGTCTCCGTAATGGATGAAAACGCGCGAAGCTTACGCCCCGATTTCCAGAGAGTAAACGATGCCAAGGCGTCGGATCGGGGAATTGAAGGGTTCTTCAGGAAGGGTTCAGGATAAAGCCCGGATCGCGCCCTTAAGCCACTGCGGCAGCTTGCCCCGCCAGCAGCTGTAGACCCTGCGGGGAACAATCAACTGACGAAACTTTCATGGTTCGACGTGAACTCTCGCCATCACCCGCCAGTCAGCTAAATAAGCCCTCACTTCAAGGCGCCAACGCTGATGCAGATTTCCCTCAAGCAACAAGTCGCCCTGGTGACCGGTGCCAGTTCCGGCATCGGCGCAGGCTGCGCCAAGGCCCTGGCCGATGCCGGTGCCGCGGTGGTGCTCAATTACAATTCCGAGGCTGAACCCGCCGAAGCACTGGCCCGGCAGATCATCGCTGAAGGCGGTCGAGCGATCGCCATTGGCGCTGATGTTTCAAAAGAAGAAGAGGTCGAACGCTTGTTTGCGCACACCGTCGAAGCCTTCGGTTCGCTGGACATTCTGGTGGCCAATTCCGGTATGCAAAAAGACGCACCTGCCGTGGACATGAGCCTCGCCGACTGGAACCAGGTGATCGGCGTCAACCTCACCGGGCAATTCCTCTGCGCCCGCGCCGCCCTGCGCATTTTCAACCGTCAGGGTGTTCGTGAAGGCGTGTCCCGGGCCGCCGGGAAAATCATCCACATGAGCTCGGTGCATCAACGCATTCCCTGGGCTGGACACGTCAACTACGCAGCCTCCAAGGGCGGCGTCGACATGCTGATGCAGACCCTCGCCCAGGAAGTCAGCCACCAGCGCATCCGCATCAACGGCATTGCGCCGGGGGCGATTCGCACTCCAATCAATCGCGCCGCCACCGAAGGCGCGGCCGAGCAGGAATTGCTCAAACTTATCCCTTATGGCCGGGTTGGTGATGTCGAGGATGTCGCCAATGCGGTGGTTTTTCTCGCCTCCGATGCCTCCGACTACATCGTCGGCACCACACTGTTCATCGACGGCGGCATGAGCCTCTATCCGGAGTTTCGCGGCAATGGCTGATCATCATCCCGAACGACAAAGTGCCATCGACGCCCACGGCATCATCGGCGACATGCGCAGCGCAGCACTGGTCAATGACCGGGGCAGCGTGGATTTTTTCTGCTGGCCGGAGTTCGACAGTCCGTCGATTTTCTGCTCACTGCTGGACACACCCGAAGCCGGGATTTTTCAGTTGTCACCGGACTTGCCTGATGCGCGTCGCGAGCAGATTTACCTGCCCGACACCAATGTGTTGCAAACCCGTTGGCTCAGCGAGCGCGCCGTGGTCGAAATCACCGACCTGCTCCCCATCGGCGACAGCGAAGACGATCTTCCGATGCTGATGCGCCGTGTTCGTGTGGTCAGCGGCCAGGCAACGTTTCGCATGCGCTGCGCGGTGCGTCATGACTATGCCCGCGCCAACACCCGCGCCCGTCTGGATGAACAGGACGTGATCTTCGAGGCCGACGGCCAGCCGTCCATGCGGCTCGCCTCGGATCAGCTTGTGCAGATTGACGGCAACGCGGCGGTGGCCGAGTTCACCCTTAAACAAGACCAGTGCGCCGAGTTCCTGCTCGGCGGACTCGACGATCCGCGCTTCAAGGAAGGCGCCGCCGCCCTGTGCATGGAGCGCACAATGAAATTCTGGCGCGACTGGACCGGCCGATCCAGCTACCGTGGCCGTTGGCGAGAAATGGTCAACCGCTCGGCCCTGGCGCTGAAGCTGCTGACCTCACGCAAACACGGCGCGATCCTCGCCGCCGCGACATTCGGCTTGCCGGAATCCCCGGGCGGCGAACGCAACTGGGACTACCGCTACACCTGGATCCGCGACGCCTCGTTCACCGTCTATGCCTTCATGCGCCTGGGTTATGTGGACGAGGCCAACGCCTACATGAAATGGATGCGCGGCCGGGTCAGCGACTGCCACGGCAACTCCAAGAAACTCAACATCCTCTATGCCATCGACGGCCGCCAGGAATTGCCGGAAACCGAACTGTCGCACCTGTCCGGCCATGGCGGCGCGACGCCGGTGCGGATCGGCAACCAGGCTTACGATCAGGTCCAGCTCGATATCTTCGGCGAGTTGATGGACGCGGTGTACCTGGTCAACAAGTACGGCGACGCCATCTCCCACGAGGGTTGGAAACACGCGATAGAAATCGTGGATCAGGTGTGTGAAACCTGGCAGCAACAGGACGTGGGCATCTGGGAAATGCGCGGCGAGCAGCATCATTTTCTGCATTCGCGGCTGATGTGCTGGGTCGCTCTGGACCGGGCCATTCGCCTCGCTTCGAAACGCTCGCTGCCCGCCCCGTTCGCCCGCTGGGACCAGACCCGCCAGGCCATCTACGCCGACATCTGGGAAAACTTCTGGAATGAAGAACGCGGGCATTTCGTCCAGCACATCGGCGGTACTGCGCTGGACGGTTCGATGTTGCTGATGCCGCTGGTGCGCTTCGTCAGCGCCAAGGATCCGCGCTGGCTCGCGACCCTCGATGCGATCGAAAAAAACCTGGTGCGTGACGGCATGGTCTATCGCTATCGCAACGATGACAGCCAGATCGACGGCCTCGACGGCACGGAAGGCGCCTTCGCCGCGTGTTCATTCTGGTACGTCGAATGCCTGGCTCGCGCGGGTCGCGTGGAAAAGGCGCATCTGGAGTTCGAACAGTTGCTCAGGTATGCCAACCCGCTGGGCTTGTACGCCGAAGAGTTCGACAGCCAGGCGCGGCATCTGGGAAATACGCCGCAAGCGTTGACGCATCTGGCATTGATCAGTGCAGCAAGTTTTCTCGATCGCAAATTGAGCGGGGAGAAAAATTACTGGCAGCCTTGAGATAGCGTCGCCCCCATCGCGAGCAAGCTCGCTCCCACATTGACCGTGTTCACTCAGAGCCCTGTGGGAGCGGGCTTGCCCGCGATAGGGCCATCAGCCGCAACACAAAGCTGATGGGACAGCCCATCTGCAACCGACACAACCTGTCGGAAACTTCCCGTTTCAGAGTGCCATTTGTAGGACCGATATTGGCTCGCGGCTCGCTTAAACACGGCCTGACCGAATAAACACGCCTCACCATGAAGCACGCCGGCCATTCCCCTACATCGACTAAACAAACTTTGCTGTTTACCTGTCCGACAACCGGTTCCTACACCCGGAAATACCTTGTTGCCAGCTGTTACAACCCCACCTACCATCGACGGTCAACGGGTACAGCGGAGCTGTCCAACAAAACCCGAATTCAAGGAACCAGAATGACTCAACGCATCCACCGCCCCATCGACTCCCCCCTGCGTTCAGGCCTGAACCGCGATGAATTGTGGGAAGGCCCCGACAAAGGCCTGATCAAATGCTGGGAAATCGGCCGCCAACGTGCCGCCCGATTCCCCGACCTCTCCCAACGTTGTCTTGCCGGCGAGCTGCCGGTACTGGGATGGAAAGGTGGCGTCAGCCGCAGCCTGAAGAAACTCGAAAAGTACGGATCCCTCAAATACCTCGCACAGTGGCAGGGTTTGCGCGGGGAAGATCTGGATGTTGATCTGGATAACGAGCGCGCGCTGACCTGTTCACGGACCCGGATGGTGGTGACGTTTACGCCGGACCGGTCGAAGTATTTCAATCAGGTCGCGGAAACCGAAGCCTAAGCAGCGGGCCAAAACAGCCATGTGGGTGCTGCCAGGCGTGGGGCATAACATCCCTGAAGAAGCGCCTGAAGCGACGCTCAAGGCGTTACTGGATCTGCTGAAGGGCTGACGGAAAACCGCTCGCGGTAGGCTTGTGGCGTCACGCCCATTCCCCGCAGGAAGCTGCGGCGCAACGTTTCTTCGCTGCCGAATCCGCACTGCACGGCAATGCGTTTGATCGGCACGCCGGTGTCGCTGAGTAAACGGCGCGCTGTCTCTACCCGGATCAGCTCAATGGCCCGCGCCGGAGTCTGGCCGGTGTCAGCGCGATAGTGACGCACGAAACTGCGTTCGCTCATGCCCGCCTGCAGCGCCAGGGTCGGAATGCCGAGGTCTTTGGTCAGGTTTTCGCTGATCCAGGCGTGCAGCTCGTCGAACCGGCTGCCTTCCTTTTGCAGGGACAAGGTCACGCTGAACTGCGACTGGCCACCCGGCCGCTTGAGAAAAACCACCAATTGTCGCGCGACTTCCAGGGCCATCGTGCGGCCGAGGTCTTCTTCGACCATCGCCAACGCCAGATCGATGCCCGCGGTGACCCCGGCCGAGGTCCACACCGGACCGTCGTTGATAAATATGGGATTGGGTTCGACCCGCAGTTGCGGATGCTTCTGCGCCAACTGCTCGCAGCGGGTCCAGTGGGTGACGACGCGCCGACCGTCGAGCCAGCCACTCGCCGCCAGCAAAAAGGCCCCGGTGCAGACTGACGAAACCCGCCGACAAGCCTTCGCGTGTTCTCGCACCCACGCTACCAACGGTGCGTCTTCCGCTGCGGCATACACGCCCCAGCCGCCCGCGATGATCAGGGTGTCGCTGCCTTGCTCGGGCAACGGTTCGGCCAGCAGCGCCAACCCCGCCGACGACATCACCGCCCCGCCGCCACTGGCAATCACTGTCGGTGCATAGGGCGGCGGCACACCGTGCTGGCGGGCGATGTCGTTGGCCGAGGCGAACACCTGCAACGGCCCGGTGACATCCAGCAATTGCACATTGGCGAACGCGAGCACCTGAATGGTTTTCGGCATGATTGGCGTAATTCGTGGGGTGATTGGCGTATGCGCCAGATCCTACGAGCCTAAAGTGAAGTCGTCCACCCCACTTCATGAGAAAAACGCCATGACGTTGCAGATCGGTTTTCTGTTGTTTCCACAGGTTCAACAACTGGACCTCACTGGCCCCTACGACGTGCTGGCTTCACTGCCGGACGTGAAGGTGCATCTGATCTGGAAGGACCTGGTGCCGGTCACTGCTAGCACGGGGCTGGTGCTGAAACCGACCACGACCTTCGACGATTGCCCGGCGCTGGATGTGATCTGCATCCCCGGTGGCAGCGGCGTCGGACCGTTGATGGAAGATCAGCAGACGCTGGCCTTTATCAAGGCTCAAGCCGCGAATGCGCGGTACGTCACGTCGGTTTGCACCGGTGCGCTGGTGCTCGGTGCGGCAGGTCTGCTCAAGGGTAAACGCGCGACCACTCACTGGGCTTATCACGAACTGTTGGCGCCGTTGGGGGCGATCCCGGTGAAGGATCGGGTGGTGCGCGATGGCAATCTGCTGACTGGCGGCGGGATAACCGCAGGGATCGATTTTGCCCTGACCCTGGCGGCCGAATTGTTCGATAAGGACACGGCCGAGCTGGTGCAGTTGCAGCTGGAATACGCGCCGGCACCACCGTTCCAGTCAGGCAGCCCTGACACAGCGCCGCCGAGCGTCCTGGCAGAAGCGCAACGCCGTGCGGCACCATCGCTGCAGCAACGGACGCAGATCACCGAGCGAGCAGCAGCCAGGCTGTAAGTCGTACTTTTTCACAGGCGAAAAAAAACCCGCCTAGGCGGGTTTCTCAAGACCATTTTCGACATCCTGTCGGCAGCCATCCTGGCCAATGGTCGATCATCCGTGATCCTGAGCACTCCCTGTGCTTCAGTTGATGGATCCAGAGTAACGGCATCGGTGAAGCTTAAAAAGACGACATACCCGTCAGCGGGTGTAAGCGTTTGACCACTGACGTCACAAATCGGCGCTGCTGAAGCTGTCGAAGGCAGTGGCAGGAGACAGTAGGTTTTCAGCAGACGAAAAAAAACCCGCCGAAGCGGGTTTCCCAAGACCATGTCGACTCCCTGTCGGCAGCGAATCCTTGCTAATGGTCGATCATCCATGATCCTGGAGCACTTCCTGTGCTTCAGTTGATGAGGCTAGATTACGCTTCGGATCCAATGTGCAATAGACGACATAGCTACCATCGCGTGTAAGACATTCGCTATAGCCACCCTTCCGTAAACCCTTAGACGTCTAAGGGATCAAGCAGCCAAGCCCCGGTTTTCCGCGGCCTGTAGCGGACTTTTCGCAGCCAGGGCAAACGCCAATCCATTGCCACCGCCATCACTCTTCCTGACGCTCGCGGGTCTTGGCGCTGGTCTTGAGAAACTCTTCGATATTGTTCATCTGCTCATCCCATCCACGGCTGTCCATGCGGAATGCCTTGAGCCTGCGGTGTTGCGGGATGTGATCGAAACCGGATTCGGTAACCGTCAGCAAGGTGCCATCGTCCATGTCTGTAAGCTCGAACTTCACCAAGGTAGTGGGTTCCTGGGAATAATCGACTTCCGGCTCCACCGCATAGGGGTGCCAGCGGAAGGAAAACACCCGCTCCGGCTCGACCCGCTCCACCAACACATTCCACAACAAATGCTCATAGCCGGGGTACGTGATCTGCCCCTGGGTCCATTCACCGGAAACAAAACGCTTGCCCTCCAGCGAAACGCCAAACCACTGCCCAAAGGCCTCGGCATTGGCCAGCACGCGCCATACCTTCGAACGCGGCACTTTGAGCAAAATCTTCCTTTCAATGCGATCTGATGCAGGGTTCATAAGCCACCTCCTGTACTGAACAGTAGGCCTGTAAGACCACAAGACCAACCTTAAAGTTGTATCAACGCAGAGTTGTTATCAAGCGTGCCTGTAATATTCGGCCGCATTTTTGATGCTAAGTTCTGGCGTGGAACGTCGGTCAATCACTGAAACTGCTAACGTGCACAGCGCCTTCATTTATACAAACAAGACTCACTGGACAGGATCCACGCGATGAAAAGCCTGCATGGCAGCTGTTTATGCAAAGCCATCGAGTACGAACTCGACAACCTCGACATGCCCATCAGCCACTGCCATTGCCAAACCTGCCGGAAAGCACACGCAGCAGCATTTGCATCAACAGCCGGGGTGATGCGCGAACATTTTCGCTGGATCAAGGGCCAGCATCTGCTGAACAGCTATGAATCCTCGCCGGGCAAGCTGCGGCATTTCTGTTCGGTCTGCGGCTCACACTTGATGGCGGAACGCCTGGCCCAGCCTCACATCATCATTCGTGTGGCGACGCTGGACGATGATCCGGGCATGACGCCTCAAGCCCATATCTGGACTTCACATGACGTGCCGTGGCTTGAATATCAATCGATTCAAAAATACCCCGAATGGCAGGTGTAGGTTCCCGGATATTCCAGGGCGCTACACTGCCCCAACTTCCCATGTCACAGCGAGCCTCTCCATGCACCCACGCTTCCTTCTGGCGCTGACGCCATTGCTGCTTGCCAGCGTCGTCCATGCCGCAGACTGCGACAACGCCACTGATCAGGCCACGATGAACCAGTGTGCGGCGCAGCAGAACAAGGCGGCGGACAAGGAGTTGAATGCGCTTTACCAGCAGATTACCAACCGCTTGAAGAGCACTCCGGACAGCAAGAAACTGCTGGTTGGCGCGCAGCGTTCATGGATCGCGTTTCGGGATGCCGAGTGCAAGTTCTCGAGCGCCGGGGTCGAGGGCGGGAGTGCTTATCCGCTGATCTACAGCAACTGTGTCACTGAGCTGACCAAGGCGCGGGTGCAGACTTTCAGGAATTACCTGAAATGTCAGGAGGGGGATTTGAGTTGCCCGGTGCCTGGGGCTTGATGCTCTAGTGACGTTGAGGGCCTCGTCGTCGGATCGCCGCCCGAACCAGGCAGCGATCTGACGATGGCGTCAGTTCAGGCTCTGCAATTACCGGACAAAAATCTGCGCCGTGGTAATCGCCATATCGCCACCCGGCATCTTGATGCTGCCGATCTGCTTCAGGCTGTCGGCATCAAAGATCGCCACGTCATTGAACGTCCCCGCCAGGTAGATCTTGCTGCCGTCCTTGTTGAAGGAAATGCAGTAGTAGGAATGATCCAGCGTCGCGGACTGCAGCATTTTCTTCTCCTTGATGTCGTACTTGGCCAGACGGTTGAGCACGCCGTACATCAGGTTCGGATCCTTGGGTGAGCGCATGCCGCTGAAATAGATTTCCGTCAGCGGGCCGAAGTCGGTGGTTTCGGTCTTGCCGGTTTTCAGGTCAATGCTGAACAGCCCGTACAGGTACTCGGCGGTCAACGGATCCTGCTTCTTGTCCTTGAATTTCGCGGTGGTGTAGAGCAGCGAGAAGTCATGGCGATAGGTTTGCTGGTTCCACACGTAGAGCACGTCCGGCGCGGCGTAGTTCGGGCGTTTCCAGTGACGGCTGGGGATCAGCACGTCGAACTTGCCGGTTTTCACGTCGACCTTGTAGACATCCGCCCCGGCCACGTACAGCGTGCCATCGTCACCGCTTTGCATGATGGTCAGTTGCCGTGGCGCCGGGAAACTGCGCACGGGTTTGGCGTCCATGCCGGCGTCGGTGGCGTACACGTCGAGCCGCGGTTGTTGCACTTCATAACGGTCATTGAGCATCAGCGTCGGGTTGGCGACGGTGAACAGCTCCTTGCCGTCATGGCTGAGGGTAAAGGCGAACATCGACCGGGCCTTCTCCCCCGGTTTCTGCGTGATGCTGGCGTGGAACACCTGCTTGCAGCTGTCCAGCTCGACGCCGTAGACATCGGCGTAGTGGTTGTTCAACACGTAAGCGGTCTTGCGGTCCGGCGATAACTGGATGGTGCCGGGCCCGAAGGCATCCGGCATCTTGCAGGTCTTGAACACGGTGTCGGTCGCAAGATCGATGACGTGCAGGTTGTTCGGGTAGTTGGTGGTCAACATGTACTCGTGACCATCTTGTAGCGCAGTGTTTTCATCGGCCAGAACGTTGAACGAACAGACGCTCAGGACGGCAAATGCGGCCAGGCCGCAGGCTTTGATGCGATGCATGCTGGAATCCTTCTTCTCTGTCCGATCACTTGTCTTTTGGAAAGACAGTCCCGAGGTTGCGCCAGTTTTCGTTGGACGCCTGGGCATCCTTGTTCCAGTCCGGGTAGGTGCTCATCATGTCCGGCACCTGGGCCGGCCACCAGCACGGATCGGAGCAGCCATACAGGTCGGCTTCCATCGGCTGGCAGAGCGACGACACACCGCCAAAGGCGTCGATCTCCCAACCCGGGTCCGTGGTCGAGGCGCAGCCGGCGACGGAACTCATCGCCACCACTTCTTCAATGCGGTTTTCGGCCGCGGCCTCATCGAGTTTCAGCGCTTTATTATTGATTGCCTTGAGATGTTTCATATCAGTGAGCCTTGCGCGGAGTGATGTAGCTGCTGATAAACGCAGGGTTGTGGGCCATGATCCGGGTGTAGACCTCGATGCCGAAGTCGACCCAGTCACGCATCAGTTCGCAGTAGTGATAGGTCGGATGGGTCGGGTCGCCGTAACGGGCGTAGCTCTCGTGGTAGCAGCCGCCGGAGCAGAGATTGCGGATCTGGCAGTCTTCGCAGCCGGTGTTGGTGCGGTCCAGGCGTTGGGACAGGAAGTCGTTCAACTCCACTTGCTTCACGGCGGTGTGGACGTTGCCGAAGGTCGGCAGGCTCGATCCGGTGAAGCGGTGGCAGAGGTTCAGTTCGCCCTTGTAATCCACTGCCAGCATCTTCAAGCCCGCGCCGCACGGCAGGGCTTTTTTATGGCCTTCGTGGATGTCGGTGATCAACTGGTGCAGGTTGGAGAAACCGATGTTGCGGTGCTCCAGCGCCGCCTCCAGATAACGTCGACCGAGCTTCTTCATGTTGGCGAAGACTTCGATCAGCTCGTCGCTGGAGAGGTTGAAGGTGCTGATGTCGCCGGAGGTCACCGGGGCAAACCCGACTTCGGCAAAACCCAGTTCGTTGAACAGGTGATCCCAGATGGTTTCGACGTCAGTGACGCCGGTGGTCAGGGTCACCCGCGCGCCGACCGGACGGCTGTTGTAGCGCGACAGCAACATCTCGGCCTTGCGCCGCACCACGTCATACGTGCCCTGCCCGCCCACGGTGATGCGGTTGCGGTCGTGCACGGTTTTCGGTCCGTCGATACTGACGGACAAACCGAAGCGGTGAGCGTTGAGGTAGTCCACGGTCTCTTCGGTGAGCAGCGTGGCGTTGGTGGTCATGACGAACTCGACGAACTTGCCCGCCTCGCGGAAACGCTTCTCGCAATAGTCGACCATGTACTCGATCAGCTTGCGATTGCTCAGCGGTTCACCACCGAAGAACACCACGGTGAAACGCTCTTCGTCCGGCGACTCGCGCAGCAGCATTTCCACCGAAGCGACCGCCGTTTCGATGTCCATTTTCTTGCCGGCCGACGGCTTGTCGAGGTCTTCCTTGTAGCAGTAGGTGCAGCTCAAATTGCAGCCGGTGTTGACGTTGAGCACCACGGTATTGATCGCGGTACGCTCGACCCGTTTGGTGCCGATGTCCGGCGTCAGCGGCGAGCCGTCGCTGACCAGCTCCAGGGACATCAACTCGCGCAGGGTCTCGGTGACTTCCTCACCGTTGAACCGTGAAGCCAGACGCTGGATCAGGTCCTCGGACGTACAGCCGGGACCGCGCAAGGTATCGATGATGGTGCCCGTCAGCTCATCGCTGGCGAACAGCGAACTGCTGGGGATGTGAAACAGCATGCGGTCGGCATCGACGTGCACTTCGTGCAGATTCCGCTCGACCAGATTCAAAATAGCGCCCATTGCAACCTCCTGTGCAAACCCCGTTTTGACGGGGCCTGCGGTCATTCCGAAAAGTGTCTGAAGCCTTGTTTTGAATCAGCCAACTCATGGAATGGGTGGATTGTTCCAGCGTTGCACGGTGACGATCATGTGGCCTTCGCCGGTCAGGGATTTCCCTGCGTCGTCGACGGCGGCAATCACCTTGAGGTTGCCGGCATTGTTGGTGGACATTTTGCGTTGCGGATTCGGCCCGGCATCCCCTGGAGTGAACACGCCGCTGTCGGCCTGCATGGTGCCGGCGAACTTGACGTCCTCGTCTTCCTTGGCGCGGTCGTCGAAGGCTTCGACCTTCCATTGCGCCGGGAACACACCGATGCGATACGGTTTGCCATCAGCACCCTTGCCCCAGGCTTCCGCATCGAAACGGCCCTGGACTTTCGGCGTCGAACCACCGCCCTCGCCGATCCGCGCCACCGAGAACGCAGGCACGACTTTGACTTCGGCGATTGAGTTGTAGACCGACAGGGTCGGGCCTTTCAGGGTGCCGACGGTGACCGCGCGCAGACCCGGCTGGGCATTGGCCGCAGCCTTGAGTTTGACTCTGATCCGCTGCGGGCTCTGCTCGACGACTTCGACCACGTCCACACCTTTACCGAAGTTCGGTTTGCCGCTGAGACCGCTGCCGACCAGGGTGACTTCAGTTTCGGCACCCGCCTTGAGGTAACCCGGTTGCACCGCCAGCAAACGACTGCTGCCCTGCTTGGCGGCGACAAAGTCCAGACCGCGCTCATCATGCTCGGCTTCGAACATCCGGCCTTGCATGGCATTGCCTTGGGCGGCGAACACCTGGCGCATGGTCACGCCATCGATGGTCACGTTGCCGCGCCATTCGTAGCCGGTGTAGAGAATCGCGCTGCCATCGCCATTGAACGGGCTGCCATCGGCGTATTGGCCTTTGACGCTGACCTTGAATGTGTCACTGCCATCGGCCGTGACGCTCATCACGCCGGCCAGTTCACCCTTGCCGGGCAAGTGACCGCTGAAGCTCCAGTCGCCCACCAGCGTTTCAGCTTTCGGCGCTGTACTGAGCCATTTTTTCCAGGCCGGGTTGTCCAGCGGATAACGCTTGGCCAGCAACGGCACCATGTCCTTGCGGGCAATGTCGAACCAGTCGCGATCCCGGGCCAGGGCCTGGTACTCAAGGGACGGCCATTGACCGAGGTGGAAGTTCACCAGACGCTCCCATTCCTGGGCCGGACGCCGCTGCAGGGCCACCCGCGCACCGGAGTGGCAGCGACCGCACATCTGGCTGGTCTGGTCGTCAAATTTCTCGACGGTATTGAGTCGACGTTCCAGCGCATAACGCACGCCGTCTGTCTCGCTGGGTGCCAGGCCCTGGGTGTCGGCCAGGTATTTCACCAGGGTTCGGCGGTCGTCATCGCTGATCTGCAAACCGTGCATGGTCTGCATCCGGGCGATGCTCATCAGCCAACCTTCCGGGGTCTTGCGTTGGTGGCTGATGCGGCTCAGGGCGTTATCAGCTTCGGGGGTGTGACAGCCCTGACAGGTTTCCTTGAGGATGGTCTGGGCGTCACGGGCGGCCAGGCTGTAAGGCGAATGCAGCGCTACACAAGCGGCCACGGCCAGCAGACTGGCACTCAGGCCTGATCGGAGTTTTCTCTTCATCAACGTCGAACCTCGCACGGTGCTTTCTTATTTTTGTGGCTTATCGTTTTTTTTTGGTTTCTACCGTCGGCGGCGCACCGCTGACGGAGGCAAGAGAAACGTCTGCGATGAGCAATACACGGAGCGTGCCAGCTTGCCGATACCTTTTAAAATCAAGCCTTTAGGTCAATACGAGGGTCGCGATTGGCGTCCAGGCGAGATCGCCTGCGTCTAATATCGCGACACTTGTTTCAGTCTGAGACAAAGCATAGTTGGCCGGACTGGAACAGTTCATCGGTCGACGATTGACGGCCATCCCCTGCGGGAGCGAAATGGGAGTTCACCGATTGCCAATCAGGGGATAACAAAATGGCAAGCATCACTGTCCTGGCGGGGGACTTTCTGCAGGGTGATGGAGAGTACAGAGATGGCGTTTTCACCCTCAGGACGTCGCTTCACCCGTGGCCCGGCATCACCCTCCCGCTCTCAGCGTTCAAGTGTGTTGAAGTGGCCAACGAGGATTCGATCAACAACATCAAGGATGCCATCGGCTTCGGCGTGGCGGGCGCGATGTTGCTGGGCCCTATCGGCGCAATTGCCGGTTTCATGTTGGCGGGCAAGGAGACCGAAGTGACTTTTCTGGCGACGCTCAAGGACGGCAGAAAACTCCTGGCCGCCGTAGATGGCAACACATTCGAAGAATTTTCGCGAAAAATCCCCGCCTGAACCGTCGGCACCCGCCGCACCACTTCGGTGGTGCGGCGTGACGGCGGTTCAGCTGAGAAACGTTGGCTGAATGCCTTTGTGGGCGTCTATTTCGTGCCGCATATCCGCCACCAGCGAGGCGATTGCGTGAGGGCTGTCCAGTGTCCACAGGGGCACGTGGGTCGCCACCAGATCCACTTTTCCCGTTACGCAGTCGCAAACCCGTATGGTCAGGGACTGGTCTGCCTCCATGCTGCACGTGCAGACGGCGGGCAGCATTTTCTGTTCGATGATGCTTTGAATTTCCAGGGTTGAAAGGAACATCACTACCTCCCTCACACCAGATGTGTGGCCGGATGAACGGTCCCTCGCGTCATCCACCGAGCCACAAAATTCTAGTCCCCAATAGTCAGTGTCTCAAGTTCGCAACAGGTTGCTCGTCGTCTCATCGTTGTCGCAATTTGCAACAGCCCACCGGCGCCCGCCGTTTCGATTGAGTATTCGCAAACCGCGCCGACCAAGGGCGGGGCTGCGTTTCCCGGCACTTGGCACAGCCATTGCGAAAGCCCGGTTCTCATGAACAACAAGAGGCCTCGCCATGACGCTCCCTTATCTGCTTCCCGCCACCTCGGCATTCATCCAGCGCGCCCCGCGCATGCTTATCGGCGGTGACTGGGTCGAGGCCGCCGACGGCCAGACCATGCCCCTGCACAACCCGGCCACCGGTGAAGTGCTGTGCGTGGTGCCACGGGCTACGCCGGAGGATGTCGACCGCGCGGTGCTTGCCGCTCGTCAGGCTTTTGATGACTCCACCTGGACCCGCACTCGTCCCCGTGAGCGGCAGAACCTGTTGTGGAAACTCGCCGACCTGATGGAACGCGACGCCGAACTGCTGGCGCAACTGGAATGCCTGAACAACGGCAAAAGCGCAGCGGTGGCCCAAGTGATGGATGTGCAACTGTCCATCGACTTCCTGCGCTACATGGCAGGTTGGGCGACCAAGATTGAAGGTTCCAGCGTTGAAGTGTCGTTGCCGCTGATGCCCAACGATCAGTTCCACAGCTTCATTCGCCGTGAAGCAGTGGGCGTGGTCGGCGCCATCGTCGCCTGGAACTTCCCGCTGCTGCTGGCCTGCTGGAAACTCGGCCCGGCCCTGGCCACCGGTTGCACAGTGGTGCTCAAACCCGCCGACGAAACGCCGCTGACCGCCTTGAAACTCGCTGAACTGGTGCTGGAAGCCGGCTACCCCGAAGGCGTGTTCAACGTGGTCACCGGCACTGGCATCACCGCCGGATCGGCGTTGACCCACAATCCGCTGGTGGACAAGCTGACCTTCACCGGCTCCACCGCTGTGGGCAAGCAGATCGGCAAGATCGCCATGGACTCCATGACCCGGGTCACCCTGGAACTGGGCGGCAAATCGCCGACCATCGTCATGGCCGACGCCGACCTGAAATCCGCCGCAGCCGGTGCCGCCAGCGCGATTTTCTTCAATCAGGGCCAGGTGTGCTGCGCAGGGTCGCGGCTGTATGTGCAGCGCAAGCATTTCGACAACGTGGTGGCGGACATCGCCGACATTGCCAACGCCATGAAGCTTGGCAATGGCCTGGACCCCAGCGTCGAGATGGGTCCGCTGATTTCCGCGCGCCAGCAGGAACGGGTTTACGGCTATATCGAAAAAGGCCGGGAAAGTGGTGCGACCATTGCGTGCGGCGGCGAGCAATTTGGCCCAGGTTTTTTCGTCAAGCCGACGGTGATTGTCGACGTCGACCAGAAGCATTCGCTGGTGCAGGAAGAGATCTTCGGGCCGGTGCTGGTAGCGATTCCGTTTGATGACGAAGCCGATGCCTTGCGCATGGCCAATGACAGCCCTTATGGACTGGGGGCAAGCATTTGGTCCAATGACCTGGCGGCGGTGCACCGGATGATTCCGCGGATCAAATCAGGCTCGGTCTGGGTCAACTGCCACAGCGCCCTGGACCCGGCACTGCCGTTTGGCGGCTACAAAATGTCCGGGATCGGGCGTGAGATGGGGTATGCGGCGATTGAGCATTACACCGAGCTGAAGTCGGTGTTGATCAAGTTGTAATACACAGATCGTTCCCACGCTCTGCGTGGGAATGCATCCCGTGACGCTCCGCGTCACATCTCGAAGCGGAACGCAGAGCGTCCCTGGCGGCATTCCCACGCAGAGCGTGGGAACGATCAGCCTGTGTCAGGGTTTGAATCCTTGTGACAGTAACCAACTGCGAACCATCCTGCCCTGCTCCACCGTCAACCCGGCCAACGCCTGTTCGGCCGGCTCGGTTTGTAAGCGCCGCACCACCGGCGCCAGTTCAACCCCCTGCACATGCCAGATTCCCAACGGCTGATCCGCGGTGATCACTACGTCGGTTTCATCCACATAACCGTCCTTCAACACCGGCGCCCGCTCGATTCTCAGCGCCTGAAAGTCCGGCTCGGCGTGTGCCGGTTGAGCATCCGGCCACTGCCGGCGTGCCTTCCAGAACGGCTGCTCCAGCCAACGCTGCTCATCGGCATAAAAATCCCGCCCGATCCGCGCAAAGCGCCAAAACAACTGTTCCACTCGCGCCTGATGAAACCGCTGCGCCAGCGCTGCTCGCTCCGGTTTACGCAACAATGTGTTGATCACGGTCGGCGCCTGCAATGCCGAGGACAGCGACTGGAAAATGCCGTTGCCCGACAGCGGGTCCACCGCCATCGCCGCGTCGCCGACCCGAATCCAGCTATCACCACACACCTGCGGGCACAGGATCGCGGTACTGCTGCGAGCGTGCAGTTGCAGATCGATTTGCGGTTCGCTCCCGAAAAACTCACGCACCAGCGCCGACTTCTGGCGCCGTTGGCGGCAGTAATCGAGCAATTGCGCCTTGCCCGGCAATTGGGCACTGGCCACGTCCACAGTCCATTGCCAATAACACTGTCCGTCAGCCCGCCGCGCCATCCAGGCCCAGCCGTCCTCAAGGCTTTCCACGGCACTGGCGGTGCTGCCCGGCGTACCTTGCCAGCGATTGAGCAGGCTGACCGTCTCCGGTCCGCGCAGGCCTTTGCCGAGTGCAGGCGCCTGACGTCCACGGGCCTCCACCAGAAAATCCGCCAACAACGCTTCGCGCCCTTCCAGCTCGATGCGATGCCCCGTCGTCAACGTCTGAACACCCAGCACCCGACCTTCTATGAGTTCAACACCCGCCCGTCGCAGATCCTCGCGCAGGCCTTGGTCGAAGCGTGGTCGATCCACCAGAAATTCCACATTCTGCGCATGCTGCTGGCCGTTCCACGCGACCTGCCGCTGGGACGGTAACGTCGCGTCCGCCAGCGCCTGATGCAGACCCGCGCCGCGCAAGGCATCCAGCACCCGCACCGACACGCCTTCGAGCGCCGCAAACCGGCGCCACTCGCTGACCAGCGTCACCGCATAACCCAGCGCTCGTAAACCCAAGGCAACCGCAGCCCCTGCCGGCCCCGCGCCAAGAATCACGATCATGGCCCGACGCGCCGTTCGGGGCCGCGATACCGGGCGTGCTCACGCAACCACTCGATGACGTGCTGGTTGTTCGCGTCGGGGTGCGCCGCCAGAAAACCCGCAATATGCCCACTCAACGCCGCACACCCCAGGCTCGCGCCCGACTGCCCCGGATACGTCCCGTGCACGCACGCGGCGAAATCCGCCTGAGCGCTGTTGAGCCACGACCATTCATGCTCGGCGCAACGCGCATCGCCAGTGACCCGCAGCACTTGTGGATAATTTGCCGGAAACACGCCCTCGCCCTGCGCCGGACTGGAGGCGCACAGCAAAATGCCTCGGGCCACAGCCGCCGCACAGGCTTCGCGCAGCAGGCTTCGATCTTGTCGCAAACCAAGGCTCAAATTGATCAACCGCACCTCTTGAGTCACTAGCCAGTCGATGGCCGTGGCGATCTGCAAAGCACTGGTGACGCCACGCTGGTCGAACACCTGCCCCACACAAAAGACGGCCGAAGGCGCTCGCCGGCTGATGGCCTCGATTACTGCGCTGCCATGGCCCAGCGGATCGTCGCGCAAGTCGCTTTCGGCCAATCCATCCTCAAGCAATGAGAACCGCCGTCCCGCGATCACCTGCACCCGTTGCGCCGCCGAATGGCCGCTGTCGACGACGCCAATCCTCAGCTCAGGCTTCATGCAGCACCGTTTTTGAAGTGAGCACGCCGTCGAGCAACTCAAAGCGCAAATCGGCATCGGCCAGGGTTGAAGGGCGGTGGCTGATCAGGATCCGCGTGCGCCCGGCAAACAGTCGATCGATGGCCTCGATGACCTCACGCTCGGTGGCTTCATCCACCGCCGAGGTCGCTTCGTCCAGCACCAGAATCAGCGGGTCCTGCAGCAACGCCCGGGCAATGGCGATGCGCTGTTTCTGCCCGCCGGACAATTGCTGGCCGCGCTCGCCCAACGGGCTGTCGAGGCCCTCGGGCAAGGATTCGATCAGGCTGTCCAGTTGCGCCAGTCGTGCGACTTCGGCAATGGCTTCACGACTGGCGTCCGGCACGGCATAAGCAAGGTTGTCGGCGAGGCTGCCGCGAAACAACACGATGTCCTGACTGACCACGGCAATCCGCCGACGCAACTGGAACAGGTCCAATTCCCGCAGATCCACCTCACCCAACAACACCCGGCCGGATTGAGGATCATGGTGGCGTTGCAGCAGATCGATCAGGGTTGATTTGCCGACACCGGAGCCGCCGCTCAGGGCGACTTTCAAACCATAGGGAATTCGCGCTTCGATACCGCGCAACGTCGTCGGGCGACCGGGATGGCCGAAGTGCACGGCGTCAAAACGCAGTTCACCCGAGGCCGGCATCGGCTTGGGTTCGACGGGTGTGAGGACGGTCGGTTCTTCGCCACGCAACTCCATCACGCGACCGAGGCTGACGGTCATCCGCTGAATCGCGACGTACAGTCCAAGCAAGCTCTGAACCGGCCCGACCGCCATCCCCAGGTAGGTGGAAAACGCGATCAGGGCGCCCAATTGCCAGGTCCCCTGCACCACCCAATAACCGCCAATCAAAAACGCACAGGCCCGAGACAACGACGTCAGCGTGCCCGGCACCGCCTGGGTGAAGAACTCGGTGACTTGCAGGCGCAACAACTGGCTCATGTAGCCTTGGCCGAGGCTTTCCAGCCGGCGCGATTCACGCTGTTGCTGGCCGGCGGATTGAATGAATTTCATCACCGGCAAGGTCTCGACCATGAACGATGACATGTCCGCCGAACGCTCGCGCAGCTGCCGCACATCGCGCTCGACCTTGCGCCGCATCCAGCGCAACCAGAGCACATCAAGGGGAATCAGCACCAACGCCAGCAGCGAGAGTTTCCACGACAGGGTCAAGAGCATCGCCACGGCGCAGACCAGACCGATCACGCTGGACACCGCAGAGAACAGCGAGTCGACGGCAAAGCGCTGGATCTCCGCAACATCACCATCCAGGCGCGACATCAAATCACCGATGCGCCGCTGCCCATAGAAACTCGGCGAGAGGGTTTGCAGATGCCGATAAAGGTCGTCGCGCAGGGCGAACAGAATCCGCCCCGACAAGCGCGTGTGCAGGTAACGATTGATCCCCGACAGCGCCGTGCCCAGCAGCCCGGCGACAATCATCAACCCGGCAATCAGCACCAGCATCGGAAAGTTGCGCGCCAGCAAGCCATCGTCGATCAGCAGCTTGGTCAGCCACGGTTGCACCAGCACCAGCAACGAAGCGCAGACCGACAACCCAAGCAGCCCGGCAATCGCCAGGCGATGCGGTCGCACAAAGCTGTAGAGCCAGCGCAATGCCGATTGCAGGGCTTCGGGGTTCTGGCTGTCGATCAGCCGCACGATCAGGCGCTGCATCATGAGCGCAACTGTTTGAGCTTGCGATACAGGGTCGCGCGGCTGATGCCCAAGGCGTCGGCCGCCGCCGAGACGTTGCCCTGATGGCTGTCCAGGGACTGGCGAATCAACTCCAGTTCGTTTTCGCGAATGCTCCCGGACGATGGCCGTTCGGTCGCGGACAACTCGTCGAGCATGCTGTCGGGCAGGTGGTCGAGGGTCAGCACCGTCTCCCCCGGCTCGCGCATGGCCAGCGCGGTGCGCAATACCATTTCCAGTTGGCGGATGTTGCCAGGCCAGTGGTAATCGCCAAGCAAGCGGTTCAAGTCATCATGCAGGAGGACGCCCGGTGCGTTGAGTTTGGCCAGCAGTCGCGTGACCAGGCCACTGAAATCCTCACGCTCACGCAAGGCCGGGAGCATCACGCTGATGCCGTTGACACGGTAGAACAGGTCTTCGCGGAAGTGTTTTTCTTCGACCAGACGTTTGAGGTCGCGGTGGGTGGCGCAGATCAGCGCGACGTCGATGTCTTGCTCTTCGCCAGCGCCCAGCGGTGCCACTTTACGGTCCTGCAATACCCGTAGGAGGCGTGCCTGCAAGGCCAGCGGCATGTCGCCGATTTCGTCGAGGAACAAGGTGCCGCCGTGGGCCTGTTGCAGGCGACCGATCATGCCGCCTCGACGCGATCCGGTGAACGCGCCTTCGCGGTAGCCGAACAACTCCGACTCGATCAGGCCTTCGGGAATCGCCGCGCAGTTCACCGCGATGAAAGGTTTGTCGCAGCGGCTGCCGGCCATGTGCAAGGCTCGGGCAATCACTTCTTTACCGGTGCCGGTTTCACCCAGCAGCAACACCGGCAGCTCATTGGCCAGGCCTTGGCGGGCCATGCGCAAAGCGCGGGCATAACGCACATTGCTACCGGCCAGGGCTTCGAGATCCGGTGGCGGCTTGACGGTTTTGGCCGTGCTGCGCGGCGGTGTGCTGACGTTGATAGAGCGCTGCGGCGCACGCAGGGCCTTGTAGAAAAATTCACCTTTGGCCGTCTGCAAACTGCCGACGCCACCCTGATGCAGCCGTGACAGCAGTTGCAAGCCGTCGACACCTAGAAACTCTTCGCAACGCCGCCCGACCAGCGCTGAACGCTCGGCGTGCAGCAGCTGGCAGGCCTGGACGCTGACTGCGAGGATCTGCCCGCCAAGGCTCACCGCCAACAGGCCCTGCCAAGGCGATTCCAGGTATTGCCGACGACTGTGGAAAGCCAGGACGATATCGTTCGGATAACTGGCGTTGAACACGCGGCTTTCGATCTGGCTGACGGCCATGGACAACAACGCGGTGCTGTCATGAACGCGGCCGAGCGGGCCCTCGCGAGTCAAATCGAGCACGCCGAGGATGTCGCCCTGAGGGCAATAAATTGGCACCGAGGTGCAGGAAAAATCGGTCAGGCGATCAAGGTAATGTTCGCCGCAATCAATCATCGTCGGCCGCGACTCGACCAGCGCGGTGCCCAGGGCGTTGGTGCCGCGAGCCGCTTCGCTCCAGCAGGCGCCAAGGGTGATGTCTTGCAGGCCGCTGCCCTTGAGGCGATCGGCGCGACCTTCGACGGCGAGAATGGTGGCATCGGAATTGGCGAGGATGATCAGGCCTTCCTTGCCCTGGCGTTCGGCCAGGTAATCGATTGCCGGCAATGCCGCGTCGATCAGCAGGCGATTGCTCGCCAGCAGCACGTCGAGGCTGGCGCCCGATTCCAGCGCCAGTTCGTACTTGCCATTGAAATGCACGCCGTGACTGAGGCTGCGCCGCCACGAGGCATCGATTTCCGCGCGCAACACGCCATCGGGGACTTCGCCCTCCAGATGGAGCTTTTCCCGGGCCAGCCGGGCTTCGCGGTGCAGCTTGGGTGGAGTTGTTTTTATTAGCGTCATCAAAGCGCTCCGGATCGGTCCGCCCTGCGCTTTTTTAAGTTCAGCGCCCTGCCGCAATCTTTACGTTAACGTAAGGGCGATGGCAAGTGCCTTACGGCGTTTGTGGTTTATCCGCAGGACCGAGTAATCGTTCATCGCGAGCAGGCTCGCTCCCACAGGGTTTGCGTCGTTCACAAATCTGCGTTTGAACTCGGTCGACGAAAGCTTCCAGCACATGCTCAGCATCCGTGAGCCTGTGCTGTGAAGCTTTGATCACTTAGACGTGAGGGTCGCCCGGCGGTTTGGCTGGCGTGGCGTACTGCGGCTTGAGGTGGCCGTCCTGATCAAGTAGCCAGGCGTCCATGATCTGCCTGACCACCGGGCCGGCGACCCGTCCACCGGCCTCACCGTTTTCGATCATCACCGAAATGACGATCTTGGGGTGTTCGGCCGGGGCGAAACCGACGAACAAGGCGTTGTCGCGGTTACGCTCCAGGGTTTTCGCCCGGTTGTAGCGCTCGCCTTGTTTGATCGCCACCACCTGCGCGGTCCCGCTTTTGCCGGCGATGCGGTACTGAGCGCCCAGCGCTGCCGCTCGGGCAATCCCTCGAGGGTCATGCATCACCAACTGCATGCCATGGTTGACCTGCTCCCAGTCACGCGGATCCTTGAGCATGATGTTCGGCATCGGATGCTCGTCCACGGGCGCCACACCATCCACGGTCTTGGCCAGGTGCGGCCGGTTCCAGACACCTTTGTTGGCAATCAGCGCAGTGGCTTGGGCGAGTTGCAGCGGTGTGACCTGCATATAGCCCTGACCGATGCCGAGGATGACGGTCTCACCGGGGAACCACGGCTGTCGGCGCGTGGCACGCTTCCAGGCCTGGGACGGCATCAAGCCGGCAGACTCTTCGAACATGTCCAGCGAGACCTTCTCGCCGAGGCCGAACATCGCCATGTAATCATGCAGGCGATCGATGCCCAGCTTGTGCGCAAGGTCATAGAAGTAGGTGTCGTTGGAGCGCATGATCGCCGCGTCCATGTCCACCCAACCGTCACCGCTGTGGTTCCAGTTGCGGTATTTGTGATCGAAGTCCGGGAGCTGGTAGTAACCTGGATCGAAGACTCGAGTCTGCGGCGTCACGACACCGGCATCGAGGCCGGCAATTGCCACTTCAGGCTTGATGGTCGAACCTGGCGCGTAGAGGCCACGCAGCACGCGGTTGAACAGGGGCCGGTCGATGGAGTCGTGCAGTGCCGCGTACTCCTTGAAGCTGATGCCGGTCACGAACATGTTCGGATCGAAACTCGGCTTGCTGACCATGGCCAATACTTCGCCGGTCGATGGATCGAGCGCGACCACTGAACCGCGACGATCCCCCAATGCCTCCTCGGCCGCCTCCTGAAGTTTGACGTCCAGGCTCAGCACGATGTTTTTGCCAGGGATCGGATCGGTGTGCTTGAGCACTCGCAATACGCGGCCCTGGGCGTTGGTTTCAACCTCTTCGTAACCGACGTGACCGTGCAGTTCGGACTCGTAGAACTTTTCGATACCGGTTTTACCGATGGACTGGGTGCCACGGTATTCAACGTTATCGAGGGTCTTGGATTCTTTTTCGTTGATGCGACCGACATAGCCGATCGAATGGGCGAAGTGCGCGCCCATCGGGTAATGGCGGACGAATTGTGGCTCGACATCGATCCCCGGCAAACGGAACTCGTTGACCGCGAGTACAGCGATTTGCTGTTCACTGAGCTCGTAGAACAGGGTGACCGGCACGAACGGGTGACGCGCCTGCTTCATGGCCTTGTCGAACAGGGTCCGGTCTTCTGCTGGAAGCTGCAGGAGGTTGACCACTTCATCCAGTTCTTCTTTGACATCGGTGGCGCGTTCGCGGGTGATGGTCAGGTTGAAGCTGGGACGGTTGTCTGCGAGGACAACACCGTTGCGGTCGAAAATCAGCCCTCGCGTAGGGGTGATCGGCAACACATGGACACGGTTGTTTTCGGAGATGGTGGAGTGATAGTCGAACTCCACCACCTGCAACACATACATCCGCACCACGAGTGCGCAGGATATGGCGACGACGAACAAGGCGCAGGCGATCAACCGTTTGTTGACCAGATGCTTCTCTTTTTCGTGGTCCTTGATGGGTATGGGTTCAGGCATTTCTGTAGCAACTCTATGACGATAAAAAGGGCGCCGATCCGTGGGCCTGAAATCAGTCCGTTAAAAAAACGAGCTGCACCATACCAAAAACCATACGGTCACTTTAGTGCGATTTCCTATAAGGGTTGCCCTTCACAGGCCAAAACGACAGTCGGTGTTGCGCCGACTCGTGCGGTTTGTTCAAGACTGATATTCCGATTCATGCATTTTTCTTGCTGATCCGCCTATAGATACTGGGGGCATGTCATTCCATTTATGTTTTGGGAGTCTTTTCATGCATCCACGCTTTGAACGTCTACTTGGCTCGAACGGATTTTCCATAGGGCTTGAGCTCCCACTGGATAATGATTGGTCCAGTGATGGGCAGCGCAGTCGGATGGCTGATGATCGTCCCTTCGGTGTTCCCGATTTAAAGCAGCACGCCACGATGGCTCGCCTGGCTGACAAAGCAGGTTTTCGAGCCCTATGGGTGCGCGATGTGCCGATTTACGACCCTGACTTTGGCGATGCGGCACAGGTCTTCGAGACCTTTTCCTACCTTGGGTATCTCGCCGGAATTACAGAACACATCATGCTGGGTACCGCGGCGGTGGTGCTGCCATTGCGTCAGCCTTGGCTAACCCTTAAAGCCGCAAACAGTGTTGATGAATTGAGTGATGGACGTTTGCTATTGGGAGTCGCCAGTGGTGACCGACCGATGGAGTACCCGTTGTTTGGGGTGGATTACGCTCAGCGAGGGGAGGTCTTTCGCGACACGGTTGAATTGATACGCAGCCAGGGCGAAGGTCGTTTACCTGAGGGGGCTCGTCTGCTTCCAGAGCGCAAGCAGTCTGCACCGTTACTGGTGGCAGGCCTGGGTCAGCAATCACCCGCCTGGATCGGTGAACACATGGATGGCTGGCTTGCCTACCCTGGCACGCCCGATGAGCATCGTCGGCGAGTGGGGTTGTGGCGGGAAGTTGGGGGCGACAAACCCTATATCAGCTTCGTACACCTGGACCTGGCAGCGAATCCTCATGCCCCCATGCGGCGCGTGCGCTTCGGTGGAAGCTGCGGACGGTTGGCCTTGATCGATGAGCTTCAGGCATTGCGCGAGGCAGGTGTACAACACGTTGGCTTGCACCTGCGTCGTAGCGAACGCCCTGTGGCAGAAGTGATTGAAGAGATCGCCGAGCACGTTCTGCCGAAGTTTCATTAAGTGGCGGGGGATCCATGGGCAGCCTCCTCAGGCCTGCCCTTCCCTTCGCAGAACTTTCCTGCGGGCAAAACAAAACCCCTACCTGCATACGCAGATAGGGGTTTCGGAATTTAATCTTGACGATGACCTACTCTCACATGGGGAA
>NZ_JANUCB010000014.1:0-109031 GCF_024809425.1 Pseudomonas sp. JAI111
CCGGTTTTTTAGATGTGTTTGCTCGCACGAACATCATCAATCAAATCGGCGTTCTTGTTTCTGTGTTTCCCGGGATTTCGTGAAGAACCTTTTTTATTGCATCTCAGCCACCCCGTTAACAACCTGACACAGCTATTGTTCAGCCACTGAAACACAGCAATTTCGG
The DNA here is from genome assembly GCF_024809425.1 of Pseudomonas sp. JAI111. NCBI lineage: Bacteria > Pseudomonadati > Pseudomonadota > Gammaproteobacteria > Pseudomonadales > Pseudomonadaceae > Pseudomonas > Pseudomonas sp. JAI111. The sequence goes on from NZ_JANUCB010000014.1 coordinate 167, forward strand.
GCATAAAAAAACCGGCTATATCAGCCGGTTTTTTTGCGCCCGAAAAAACTTATGCACCTTTTTCGGAATTTTATCAGTTTATGAAATATACATATAAATCATATACTTAAGATCTAAATAAGCCGAATTTTGGAAAAACGGTACACAGGTTATCCACAGAATCTCAGACAGCGACCTGATCGTTGGCTGAGGGCGCTGCAGGGGCTGCTGGTAGCGAACCCATTTCCCGTTGCATCTGTTCGTTCCAATGCTGCACACGGTCGTTCAAATCGGCAATGGCGCGGGGCCCGCTACCCTCGGCATACATCGGTGCGCCAATGATCACGGTGATCACGCCCTGCTTCTTTGCCCAACCGGTTTTCGGCCAGAATTTGCCGGCATTGTGTGCAATCGGCAGTACTGGAAGTGCTGCGTTGACCGCCAAGGCGGTGCCTCCGCGGGAGAACTTGCCGATGGTGCCAAAGGGAACGCGCGTCCCTTCCGGGAAAATCAGTACCCAAACGCCATCCTTGAGCAATTCGTCGCCCTTCTTCGCCACATGCTTGAGCGCAGCTTTCGGATTGTCGCGATCGATGGCGATCGGACGCAGCATGGCCATGGCCCAACCGAAGAACGGAACGTAGAGCAGTTCACGCTTCAGTACCTGGCTCAAAGGCTCGAAGTAGGCCGAGAGGAAGAACGTCTCCCAGGTGCTCTGGTGGTTCGACTGAATCACACAGGGCTGGTCTGGCACGTTCTCCGCGCCCTTCACTTCGTAGCTGATGCCCAGAAAGACTTTGCTCAGCCACAAGGCGCAACGGCACCAATAAACATTGATAAAGCGATACCGCGCCTTGAACGGCAGAAAAGGCGCGATGAAAAAGCTCAGGCTGCACCAAAGCAAGGAGCTGGTGCCCAGCAGCAGGTAAAAGAGGAAGGTTCTGATGGCCTGCAGTATCGACATGGCGACATTTACCGTGCGGGCTCTGCCCGTCTATATAAAGTGCACTCCCGATCAATCCTTGGTCAGGAAATTCGAAAGCACTCTAATTGTGGATAAGTTCTGCGGCAATCGCCGCAAGATCGTCAAAAATCAAGGTGCCCACCGGTAGGGTCTTGCCCAAAGTCTTTTCGCCTTTCCCGGTCTTTACCAAAACTGGCTGAGAATCGACGGCTTTGGCGGCTTCCAGGTCACCGAGCGTGTCGCCAACAAACCATAGATTAGTCAGCGAAACGTTGTAATGCGCGGCGATGGTTTTCAGCATCCCCGGTTTTGGCTTGCGGCAATCGCAGCCGTCGTCCGGCCCGTGCGGGCAATAGACGATCAGCCCGACCTCACCGCCCTGCTCCGCCACCAGCGAGCGAAGGCGCTCGTGCATGGCGTCCAGGGTGGCGATGTCGTAATAACCGCGAGCAATGCCCGACTGGTTGGTTGCCACCGCCACCGTCCAGCCGGCCTTGCTCAACTGCGCAATCGCCTCGATCGAGCCCGGGAGCGGAATCCACTCCTCCACCGACTTGATGTAAGCGTCGGAGTCGTAATTGATCACCCCGTCCCGATCGAGAATCAGCAGTTTCAACAGCAGCTCCTCAGCCCAGCATCGAAATGTCGGCGACGCCGAGGAACAGCCCACGCAGACGCGCCAGCAGTGCATAGCGGTTGGCGCGGACCTTGGCATCTTCAGCGTTGACCATCACGGCCTCGAAGAATGCGTCCACCGGCTCGCGCAGGGCAGCCAGACGTGCCAGCGATTCACGGTACTGACGCGCAGCGGCCATCGGCTGTACAGCCTGGTCAGCCTGCTGGATCGCCGAGTACAGGGAGAACTCGTTGGCGTTGTCGAAGTACTTGGCTTCCACCACCGACGGAACAGAGCCTTCGACCTTGCTCAGCAAGTTCGACACGCGCTTGTTCACTGCGGCCAGGGCAGCGGCTTCCGGCAACTTGCGGAACGCTTCCACCGCTTGTACGCGTTGGTCGAAGTCCAGCGCCGAACCCGGCTTCAGGGCACGTACCGACAGGTAAGTGCCGACGTCCACGCCTTCGTCTTCATAACGGGCACGCAGACGATCGAAGATGAATTCCAGCACCGCGTCATTCAGACCGGCAGCTTTTACCTTGGTACCGAACGCATTCACGGCAAACGCCACGGCATCGTTGAGGTCGAGGTCGAGCTTCTTGTCGATCAGGATGCGCAACACGCCGAGTGCGGCACGGCGCAGTGCATACGGGTCTTTGCTGCCGGTCGGCAACATGCCGATGCCGAAAATCCCGACCAGGGTGTCGAGCTTGTCGGCGATGGCCACGGCCGCACCGGTCAGGGTGGTCGGCAGTTCAGCGCCGGCACCGCGCGGCATGTATTGCTCGTTTAGCGCCAGAGCGACATCTTCCGGCTCGCCATCGTTGAGGGCGTAGTAGTAACCGGCGACGCCTTGCATCTCCGGGAACTCACCAACCATCTCGGTCGCCAGGTCGCACTTGGACAGCAGGCCGGCACGGGAAGCCCAGGCTGCGTTGCCGCCAATGCGTTGCGCAATGAACGCGGCCAGTTTGGAAACGCGCTCGGCCTTGTCGTAGACGCTGCCGAGTTTTTCCTGGAACACCACGTTCTGCAGACGCAGGTTGAAGTCTTCGAGTTTCTGCTTCTTGTCTTGCTTGAAGAAGAACTCGGCGTCGGTCAGGCGTGGGCGAACCACTTTCTCGTTACCGGCGATGATCTGCTGCGGGTCTTTGCTTTCGATGTTGGCCACAGTAATGAAACGTGGCAGCAACTTGCCGTCGGCATCCAGCAGGCAGAAATATTTCTGGTTGTCCTGCATGGTGGTGATCAGGGCTTCTTGCGGCACGTCGAGGAAACGTTCCTCGAACGAGCACACCAGCGGCACCGGCCACTCAACCAGCGCAGTCACTTCGTCGAGCAAGGCTGGTGGCACGATCGCAGTACCTTCCTGCATCGTCGCCAGCTCTTCGGTGCGCTTGCTGATCAGCGCGCGACGTTCGTTGGCGTCGGCCAGCACGTAAGCGCCACGCAGGTCGGCCAGGTAGTTGGCCGGCGAAGTGATGCGCACACTTTCCGGGTGATGGAAACGGTGACCACGGGAATCACGTCCAGCCTTCTGGGCGAGGATGGTGCAGTCGATGACCTGGTCACCGAGCAGCATGACCAGCCATTGGGTTGGGCGAACGAATTCTTCCTTGCGAGCACCCCAGCGCATGCGCTTGGGAATCGGCAGGTCGTTCAGGGAATCTTCGACGATGGTCGGCAGCAGGCTCGCGGTCGGTTTGCCGGCGATGCTTTGGCTGTAGCGCAGTTTCGGGCCGCTCTGATCGATTTCGCTCAGGTCGACGCCGCACTTTTTGGCAAAACCCAGTGCCGCTTGAGTCGGATTGCCTTCGGCATCGAACGCGGCCTGACGTGGCGGGCCGTCGAGGTTGATGCTGCGATCCGGCTGATGGGTGGCCAGCGAAGTGATCAGCACAGCCAGACGACGCGGCGCGGCGTAGACGGTTTTGGTTTCGTAGTTCAGGCCGGCGGCCTGCAAGCCCTTGTCGATACCGGCCAGGAACGCGTCGGCCAGGGTGTTCAGGGCTTTGGGTGGCAGTTCTTCGGTGCCCAGTTCAACCAGAAAATCTTGAGCACTCATTGTGCAGCCTCCAGCTTGGCCAGTACTTCATCACGCAGGTCCGGGGTCGCCATCGGGAAGCCCAGCTTGGCGCGAGCCAGCAGGTAGGCTTGCGCAACGGAACGCGCCAGGGTGCGCACACGCAGGATGTATTGCTGACGCGCGGTCACCGAGATTGCCCGGCGTGCATCCAGCAGGTTGAAGGTATGGGATGCCTTCAACACCATTTCATAGCTTGGCAATGGCAGCGGCTGGTCGAGTTCGATCAGGCGCTTGGCTTCGCTTTCGTAGAAATCGAACAGTTCGAACAGCTTCTCGACGTTGGCGTGTTCGAAGTTGTAGGTCGACTGCTCCACTTCGTTCTGGTGAAACACGTCGCCGTAGGTCACTTTACCGAACGGACCGTCCGCCCAGACCAGGTCGTAGACCGAGTCCACGCCTTGCAGGTACATCGCCAGACGTTCCAGGCCGTAAGTGATCTCGCCGGTCACCGGGTAGCACTCGATGCCGCCCGCTTGCTGGAAGTAAGTGAACTGCGTCACTTCCATGCCGTTGAGCCAGACTTCCCAGCCCAGACCCCAGGCGCCCAGTGTCGGCGATTCCCAGTTGTCTTCGACGAAGCGAATGTCGTGGACCAGCGGGTCCAGGCCGACATGCTTGAGGGAGCCCAGGTACAGTTCCTGGAAATTGTCCGGGTTCGGCTTCAGGACAACCTGAAACTGGTAGTAATGCTGCAGACGGTTCGGGTTTTCGCCGTAGCGGCCGTCAGTCGGGCGACGACTGGGCTGCACATAAGCGGCGTTCCAGGTTTCCGGGCCGATGGCGCGCAGAAACGTGGCAGTGTGGAAAGTACCGGCGCCTACTTCCATATCGTAGGGCTGAAGTACCACGCAACCTTGCTCGGCCCAGTATTGCTGGAGGGCGAGGATCAAGTCTTGGAAGGTACGCACGGCTGGCGTAGGCTGGCTCACGAAATTCACCTGTTTCTTGGGCTGCGATTTAAAGAGCGGGAGTATACCCGATTCATTGCTGCGCACGCCCCCTGGAGCCTTATGCCACGCTGCTTTTGGTGTTCCGAAGATCCGCTGTACATGGCTTATCACGACCAGGAGTGGGGCGCGCCGCTACGCGATGCGCAGGGATTGTTCGAGTTGCTTTTGCTCGAAGGGTTCCAGGCCGGCCTCTCGTGGATCACCGTGCTGCGTAAACGTGAGCGTTATCGCGAGGTGCTGTTCGGCTTCGACGTACAACGCATAGCGCAGATGAGCGACGCGGAAATCGATGAATTGATGCTCGATCCGGGCATCATCCGCAATCGCCTGAAACTCAACGCCGCCCGGCGCAACGCCCAGGCCTGGCTGACGCTGGAAGACCCGGTGGAGTTTCTCTGGTCTTTCGTTGGAGGTACTCCTGTGATCAATCATTTCAAGGATCGCACCGAAGTGCCGGCGATCACGCCAGTCGCCGTGGAGATGAGCAAAGGCTTGAAAAAGGCCGGCTTCACCTTCGTCGGCCCGACGATTTGTTACGCGCTGATGCAGGCCTCGGGCATGGTCATGGACCACACGCAAGACTGCGACCGCTACGCTCAGCTCGCCAACGGCGGTTAGAATAGCCGCCTCGCGCACAGCACAAGATCAGGAGTGACCTGTGGATAAGTTTAAAGGCGCCTTGCTGGTAGGCGCTCTGCGGCTGTTTGCCCTGCTTCCATGGCGGGCAGTGCAAGCCGTGGGCTCGGCCATTGGCTGGGTCATGTGGAAAACCCCTAACCGTTCCCGCGACGTGGTGCGGATCAACCTTTCCAAGTGCTTTCCCGAGATGGACCCGGCCGAACGTGAGCGCCTGGTGGGCCAGAGCCTGAAAGACATTGGCAAGTCGTTGACTGAAAGCGCCTGTGCGTGGATCTGGCCGGCCCAGCGCTCCATCGACCTGGTGCGCGAAGTCGAAGGCCTCGACGTGTTGAAAGACGCGCTTGCTTCCGGCAAAGGCGTCGTCGGCATCACCAGCCACCTGGGCAACTGGGAAGTGTTGAACCACTTCTATTGCAGCCAGTGCAAACCGATCATCTTCTATCGTCCGCCCAAGCTTAAGGCGGTGGATGATTTGCTGCGCAAGCAACGTGTCCAATTGGGCAATCGGGTGGCTGCCTCGACCAAGGAAGGCATCCTCAGTGTTATCAAGGAAGTGCGCAAAGGTGGTGCGGTCGGCATTCCAGCTGACCCGGAACCGGCTGAATCCGCCGGGATCTTTGTACCTTTCTTCGCCACGCAGGCGCTGACCAGTAAATTCGTGCCGAACATGCTCGCCGGCGGTAAAGCCGTCGGTGTGTTCCTGCATGCGCTGCGGTTGCCGGACGGTTCCGGATACAAAGTGATCCTCGAAGCCGCGCCAGAGGCCATGTACAGCACGGATACCGAAACCTCCTGCGCCGCCATGAGCCAGGTCGTGGAGCGTTATGTACGGGCCTATCCGAGCCAATACATGTGGAGCATGAAACGCTTCAAGAAACGTCCGCCAGGCGAAGAGCGCTGGTATTGACTCGATTGGCATGATCTGTGGATAACCTTGGGGCCAAGGTTATCCACAACCGTTCATTCAAGGGCGCAAAAGATGTCCGAACTTCGCAAATCGTTTCGCATCAAGATCACTCACGAAAGCTTTGGAGAATGCCTCGGCCAGACCCGCAATCTTTCGGATACAGGCGTCTACGTCAAGCATCCGCGCTTGTCGTCGTTGTCCCGAGGCGCGGTGGTTTACGGTCAAGTGCAGGACTTACCCACAGGTGCTCCGCGGGTGCGTATGGAAGTGGTGCTGGTCGATGCCGATGGCATAGGCTTGCGCTATCTCTGATCAGTGCGACTGGCGTTCAAGCTTTTTCAGAAATACCGTCATCTCTTTCTCTGCTTGCTTGTCGCCATGGGCGCGGGCAGCTTCCAGACCCTGTTCCCATGCCTGACGCGCGGCCGCAAAGTCCGCGAGTGCGAGATGAGCCTTGCCCAATAGTTTCCAGGCCGCCGAATACTTCGGATCAAATTCGACGCAACGCGTGAAATGCTCGGCCGCCTTGGCGTTTTCCCCAAGATCCAGGTAACCCTTGCCCAGGCCGAAGCGCAGCAATGAGTTATCCACACCCTTGGCAAGCATTTTTTCCAGGGATTCGAGCATTGGGTGGACTCCTTCTAGAGGTTGGTCAGCTTCAAGATAGCCATCGCGAGCAGGCTCACTCCCACAGTGGATTTTTGCCGGACACAAGATCTGTATTCACTGAAGAAATACTGTGGGAGTGAGCCTGCTCGCGATGAGGCCAGACCGGCCGCCGCAGCTTCTGGATCAGAAGAAGCTCAACCCCACATGAAACAGCTTTTCCACATCCCGAATATGCTTCTTATCCACAAGGAACAGAATCACATGGTCGCCCGCTGCGATCACCGTGTCGTCGTGGGCAATGATCACTTCCTCATCACGAATGATCGCGCCAATCGTCGTACCCGGCGGCAAGCCGATGTTCTCGATGGCCTTGCCAATCACCTTGCTCGACTTCGCGTCACCATGGGCAATCGCCTCGATGGCCTCCGCCGCGCCGCGGCGCAGTGAGTGCACGCTGACGATATCGCCGCGGCGCACGTGGGCGAGCAAGGTGCCGATGGTCGCCAGTTGCGGGCTGATGGCAATGTCGATGTCGCCGCCCTGAATCAAATCAACGTACGCCGGGTTGTTGATGATCGTCATCACCTTCTTCGCGCCAAGGCGCTTGGCCAGCAGCGAAGACATGATGTTGGCTTCGTCATCGTTGGTCAGGGCCAGGAAGATGTCGGCGTCGGCAATGTTCTCTTCCATCAGCAAGTCGCGGTCGGAGGCGCTGCCCTGCAACACCACGGTGCTGTCGAGGGTGTCCGAGAGATGGCGGCAGCGTGCTGGGTTCATCTCGATGATCTTGACCTGGTAACGACTTTCGATCGCCTCGGCCAGACGCTCACCGATCTGCCCGCCTCCAGCGATGACGATACGTTTGTAGGTTTCATCCAGACGACGCATTTCGCTCATCACTGCGCGAATATTCGCTTTGGCGGCGATGAAAAACACTTCATCGTCAGCTTCGATGACGGTATCGCCCTGGGGCAAAATCGGCCGATCACGACGAAAAATCGCCGCTACACGGGTTTCAACGTTTGGCATGTGCTCGCGCAACTGACGCAGTTGCTGACCCACCAGCGGTCCGCCGTAGTACGCCTTTACGGCCACCAATTGTGCTTTGCCTTCGGCGAAGTCGATCACCTGCAAGGCGCCCGGATGCTGGATCAGGCGCTTGATGTAGTTGGTGACCACTTGCTCCGGGCTGATCAGCACATCCACTGGAATCGCGTCGTTATCGAACAACTCGGAGCGGGTGAGGTACGCCGCTTCGCGGACCCGGGCAATTTTGGTCGGGGTGTGGAACAGGGTGTGGGCGACCTGGCAGGCGACCATGTTGGTTTCGTCGCTGTTGGTCACCGCCACCAGCATGTCGGCGTCATCCGCGCCGGCCTGGCGCAGCACCGTCGGCAACGAGCCGCGGCCCTGCACGGTGCGGATGTCCAGCCGATCACCAAGGTCACGCAGGCGATCGCCATCGGTGTCCACCACGGTGATGTCGTTGGCCTCGCTGGCCAAGTGTTCCGCCAGCGAACCGCCGACCTGCCCTGCGCCGAGGATGATGATTTTCATCCAGTCACTCCCTTGGAATCCCGTTAACCGCGCGCGGCGGCGATCTTGATCAGCTTGGCGTAGTAGAAACCGTCGTGGCCACCTTCCTGGGCCAGCAACTGGCGACCGTGCGGCTGCTTGATGCCGGCCGTTGTGGCGAGGTCCAGTTCACGGGCACCCGGCGTGCGAGCGAGGAACGCTTCGATGACCTCGGTGTTCTCGGTCGGCAGCGTGGAGCAGGTGGCGTAAAGCAAAATTCCGCCGACTTCCAGAGTTATCCACAGCGCGTCGAGCAGCTCACCTTGCAGCACCGCCAATGCGGCGATGTCGTCGGGTTGGCGTGTCAGCTTGATGTCCGGGTGACGACGAATCACGCCGGTGGCCGAGCACGGCGCGTCGAGCAAGATGCGTTGAAACGGTTTGCCATCCCACCAGGTGGCGGTGTCGCGGCCATCGGCGGCGATCAGGTCGGCACTCAGGCCAAGGCGCGCAAGGTTCTCGCGCACTCGCACCAGACGCTTGGCTTCCAGGTCCACCGCCACGACGCCCGCCAGTTTTGGCTCGGCCTCGAGAATGTGGCAGGTTTTGCCGCCCGGCGCGCAGCAGGCGTCCAGCACCCGTTGGCCTGGCGCGAGATCGAGCAGGTCGGCGGCCAGTTGCGCCGCTTCGTCCTGCACGCTGATCCAGCCTTCGGCGAAGCCCGGCAAGCTGCGCACGTCGGTCGCTGCTTCGAGGATGATGCCGTCCTGGCTGTAAATGCACGGTGTGGCGGCGATGCCGGCTTGGGTTAGCAGCCCCAGATACGCATCGCGAGAATGATGGCGACGGTTAACCCGCAGAATCATCGGCGGATGCGCATTGTTCGCCGCGCAAATGGCTTCCCACTGCTCAGGCCAGAACGCCTTCAGGGATTTCTGCAGCCAGCGCGGATGGGCCGTGCGCACCACCGGATCATGTTCCAGTTCGGCAAGCAGCGCTTCGCTCTCACGCTGGGCGCGGCGCAGCACGGCATTGAGCAAGGCCTTGGCCCAGGGTTTTTTCAGCTTGTCCGCGCAGCCCACGGTTTCGCCGATGGCGGCGTGGGCGGGAACGCGGGTGTAGAGCAATTGGTAGAGACCGACCAGCAACAACGCCTCGACATCAGCGTCCGCCGCCTTGAACGGCTTCTGCAGCAACTTGGCCGCCAGCGCCGACAAACGAGGTTGCCAGCGCGCAGTACCGAACGCCAGGTCCTGGGTGAAACCGCGATCACGGTCTTCAACCTTGTCCATTTGCGTCGGCAGAGAACTGTTGAGGGATGCTTTACCGTTGAGAACAGCTGCCAGTGCCTTGGCGGCGGCCAGACGCGGATTCATTGAGCGTCCGCCACTTGGCCGAGCCTGGTGCCGACGGCGAATTTCTCACGACGGCTGTTGAACAAGTCGCTGAAATTCAGCGCCTTGCCGCCAGGCAACTGCAAACGGTTCAGGCACAAGGCCCGCTCACCGCAGGCGACGATCAAGCCGTCCTTGCTGGCGCTGAGGATTTCCCCCGGTGCGCCCTGCCCTTCGGCAACGCTCGCGGCCAGCACTTTCAGGGCTTCGCCATTCAGTGTGCTGTGGGTGATCGGCCATGGGTTGAAGGCACGGACCAGACGTTCCAGCTCAACCGCCGGGCGGTTCCAGTCGATGCGTGCTTCGTCCTTGTTCAATTTGTGCGCGTAGGTGGCGAGGCTGTCGTCCTGCACTTCGCCTTTCAGCGTGCCGGCGGCGAGCCCGGCAATCGCCTGAATCACAGCCGGTGGGCCCATTTCGGCCAGACGGTCATGAAGGCTGCCGCCGGTGTCTTGAGCGGTGATCGGCGTGGTGACTTTGAGCAGCATCGGCCCGGTGTCCAGGCCCAGCTCCATGCGCATCACGGTCACGCCGCTTTCGCTGTCGCCCGCTTCGACGGCTCGCTGGATCGGCGCCGCACCGCGCCAGCGCGGCAGCAAGGAGGCATGGCTATTGATGCAACCCAGGCGCGGAATATCCAGCACCGCTTGCGGCAGGATCAGGCCGTAGGCGACCACCACCAGCAAGTCCGGCTTGAGCGCCGCCAGTTCGGCCTGGGCGTCTTCGTTGCGCAGGGTGGGCGGTTGCAACACCGGGATGTTGTTTTCCAGCGCGAGTTGCTTGACCGGGCTCGGCATCAGTTTTTGCCCGCGACCCGCCGGACGGTCCGGCTGGGTGTAGACCGCGACGATCTCGTAAGGGCTGTCGAGCAGGGCCTTGAGGTGTTCGGCGGCGAATTCCGGGGTGCCGGCAAAGACGATGCGCAGTGGCTCAGTCATGGGAGCAATCTCTGAAAAGAAAAAGGCTTGCCGCGGCAAGCCTTTGAAAGGAGGGCATCAAGCGTTCTGGCGATGGAGCTTTTCCAGTTTCTTCTTGATTCGGTCGCGTTTGAGGTTGGACAGGTAGTCGACGAACAATTTGCCATTCAGGTGGTCGCATTCGTGCTGGATGCACACCGCGAGCAGGCCTTCGGCGATCAGTTCGTAAGGCCGGCCGTCGCGATCCAGGGCCTTGACCTTGACCTTCTGCGGACGGTCGACGTTTTCGTAGAAACCCGGCACCGAGAGGCAGCCTTCCTGGTATTGCTCCATCTCGTCGGTCAGCGCTTCGAATTCGGGGTTGATGAACACCCGCGGTTCGCTGCGGTCTTCGGAGAGGTCCATCACGACGATACGTTTGTGCACGTTGACCTGGGTCGCGGCGAGGCCGATGCCTGGCGCTTCATACATTGTTTCAAACATATCATCGACCAACTGACGCACTTCGTCGTCCACTACGGTCACCGGTTTGGCGATCGTGCGCAGGCGCGAGTCGGGGAATTCGAGGATGTCTAAAATGGCCATAAGCTTAATTGCTGCACGTGTGAGGTAAAGTCGGGCGATGGCCTGGCGGGTCCGAAGATGCCGGCTACCGTTGTGAAGCGTAGCTCCCTGTTCTTTTCAGAATAGATGAGCGAGCCACGAGGGCTCTGGCGTTTCACGCGAACGCACATAATAAAGGGATTCACCGCATGAGGAAATCACTACTCGCCTTGCTCCTTCTGGCTTCGGCCGGTTTGGCGCACGGGCAGGTGCAACTCAAGGAAGGTTTTCCAGCGCAATACACGGTGGTCGCGGGGGACACACTCTGGGACATTTCAGGCAAATTTCTGCGTGAGCCATGGAAATGGCCGGAGCTGTGGCAGGCCAATCCGCAGATCGAAAACCCCAATCTCATCTATCCCGGCGATTCTTTGTCGCTGGTCTACGTCAATGGCCAGCCGCGCCTGACCCTCAATCGCGGCGCTTCCCGGGGCACCATCAAGCTCTCGCCTCGGGTGCGCAGCGCGCCGGTGGCTGACGCGATCCCAAGCATTCCGCTGAAATCGATCAACAGCTTCTTGTTGAGCAATCGCATCGTCGACAAGGTCGAGGACTTCGACAAGGCGCCCTACATCGTCGCCGGAGATGCCGAACGCGTGCTTAGCGGCACCGGTGATCGTATTTTTGCCCGCGGCCATTTCGATCCGAACCAGCCGGTCTACGGCATCTTCCGTCAGGGCAAAGTCTATACCGATCCCGACAGCAAAGAGTTTCTGGGAATCAACGCCGACGACATCGGCGGCGGCGAGATTGTCGCCACCGAAGGTGACGTCGCCACCCTGGCGCTGCAACGCACGACTCAGGAAGTTCGACTCGGTGACCGTTTGTTCAGCGGTGAAGAGCGATCGATCAACTCGACCTTCATGCCCAGCGCGCCCAAGACGGCGGTCAACGGCTTGATTATCGATGTGCCGCGCGGGGTTACCCAGATTGGGGCGCTGGATGTTGTCACGTTGAACAAAGGCCAGCGCGATGGTCTGGTCGAAGGCAACGTGCTGGTGGTGATGAAAACCGGCGAAACCGTGCGTGACCGGATCACCGGTCAACCGTTGAAAATTCCCGATGAGCGCGCGGGGTTGCTGATGGTTTTCCGCACCTACGACAAGCTTAGTTACGGTTTGGTACTCACCGCGTCGCGCTCCTTGGCCGTCATGGACAAGGTGCGAAATCCGTAAGCCTGCTCCACAAGTTACCAACAGAGTTATCCACAGCTTATTCCCGTTTGAACGGGGCTCATAACGATCAAGGATGATCCATGTCGCTGTCTGCCGTCACACCGGTTTCCCCTGCGGAACTGGAAGCTCGTTTACGCCTGCACCGCTTGCCGGAAATCGGCCCTGCACGTTTTCGCAAACTGCTTGAAGCGTTTGGATCGGCCTCCAAAGCCATCAGCGCACCGGCCAGCGCCTGGCGCTCGTTGGGCTTGCCGCTGGCCTGCGCCGAAGCGCGACGGGCACAGGAAGTGCGCGATGGCGCGAGCCACGCATTGGCCTGGATAGAGCGTCCGGGCCAGCATTTATTGATGTGGGACCAGCCTGACTACCCGGCGTTGCTGGCGCAGATCAGCGATGCGCCGCCGCTGTTATTTGTGGCGGGTGATCCGGGGATCCTGGAGATTCCGCAGCTGGCGATGGTCGGCAGTCGTCGCGCCTCGAGACCGGGCATGGACACCGCCACGGCGTTTTCGCGCAGTCTGGCCGGTGCCGGTTTCGTCATTACCAGCGGTCTGGCGCTGGGCATCGATGCTGCCGCGCATCAGGCGGCTTTGGACGTGGGCGGGCGAACGGTCGGTGTACTTGGCACGGGACTTGAAAAGTTTTATCCACAGCGCAATCGACGGCTGGCGGACGCCATGATTGCATCGGGTAGCGCGGTGCTTTCCGAGTTCCCGCTGGACGCCGGTCCTAGCGCTGGCAACTTCCCTCGACGTAACCGGATCATCAGCGGTTTATCCCTGGGTGTGCTGGTGGTCGAGGCCAGTATTGCGAGCGGTTCGTTGATCACCGCGAGGCTGGCGGCGGAACAGGGCCGCGAGGTCTACGCGATTCCGGGATCGATCCATCATCCCGGCGCCAAGGGCTGTCATCAATTGATCCGCGACGGCGCAGTGTTGGTGGAAACCATTGAACATATCCTTGAAGCGCTACGCGGCTGGCAACGGTTGCCGTTATCCACAGAGACTCCAGCGGTGACGCATCCGTTGCTCAAACTACTGCACGCCGCGCCCCACACCAGTGAAGCGTTGTCCGTGAGCAGCGGCTGGGCCTTGTCCAAAGTGCTGGCGGCGTTGACGGAGCTGGAAATGGACGGCCGGGCAGTCTGCGAAAGCGGGCGTTGGTTTGCACGGGTGAGCTAGGTTTTATAAGGAAGATCGGTAAACTGCGCAGAGCCTTATTCCGGAGAGTTTTTCATGGTCAACAGTTGGCGTGTGCAACAAGCCGCACAAGCCGTTCGCGCAGGGGCGGTGATCGCCTATCCAACCGAAGCCGTGTGGGGCCTGGGTTGCGACCCGTGGGACGAAGAGGCGGTCTATCGTCTGCTGGCGATCAAGGGACGGTCAGTGGAAAAAGGGTTGATTCTGGTGGCTGACAATATCCGCCAGTTCGACTTCCTCTTTGAAGACTTTCCTGAATTGTGGATGGATCGCATGGCCAGCACCTGGCCGGGGCCGAACACCTGGCTGGTGCCGCATCAGAATATGTTGCCGCAATGGATTACCGGCGTGCATGAAACGGTGGCGCTGCGTGTCAGCGATCACCCGCTGGTGAGGGATTTGTGCGCGGTGGTCGGGCCGTTGGTTTCGACGTCGGCCAACCCGCAGGGCCGGCCGGCGGCGCGCACGCGAATTCGCGTCGAGCAGTATTTCCGTGGGCAGGTGGATTACGTGTTGGGCGGGAATCTGGGCGGGCGCAAGAATCCGAGCGTGATTCGAGATCTGGCGACGGGCGACGTGATTCGCCCGGATTAAGATCGCGGCGCTGCCAATCGCGAGCAAGCCCGCTCCCACATTTAACCGCATTCCTCTGAGGAAACCCGGTCAACTGTGGGAGCGAGCCTGCTCGCGATGGCGTCCTTCAGGGCAACAAAACTGTCGAGCCTGTTGTCCGCCGCGCCGACAACTCAGCCTGCGCCTTCGCGGCTTCAGCCAGCGGATACTTCTGGCTGATGTCGACTTTCAACTTTCCGCTGATGATCATCTCGAACAGCTCATCCGCCATGCGCTGCAGGTTTTCGGCGTTGTTGGCGTAAGTCGCCAGCGTCGGCCGGGTCACGTACAACGATCCCTTCGCCGCCAAAATCCCCAGGTTCACCCCGTCGACCGCTCCGGACGCATTGCCGAAGCTCACCACCAGACCGCGCGGAGCAACGCTGTCCAGCGACGTCAGCCACGTGTCCTTGCCTACGCCGTCGTACACCACCGGGACTTTTTTCCCGTCAGTCAATTCCAGTACGCGTTGTGCGACGTTTTCATGGCTGTAATCGATGGTTGCCCAAGCACCGTTGGCTTTTGCCAGCGCCGCCTTTTGCGGCGAACTGACCGTTCCGATCAGCTTCACGCCAAGAGCCTTGGCCCATTGGCAAGCCAGCGAACCGACACCGCCGGCCGCGGCGTGGAACAGAATGGTTTCACCGCCCTTCAGTTCATAGGTCTGACGCAACAGGTACTGCACGGTCAGGCCTTTGAGCATCACCCCGGCAGCCTGTTCGAAACTGATGGCATCCGGCAGGTGCACCAGATTGGCCTCCGGCAACACATGAACGTCGCTATAAGCGCCCAATGGGCCGCTGCCGTACGCCACACGATCACCGACCTTGAAGCGGGTGACTTCGCTGCCCACTGCCTCGACTACGCCCGCGCCTTCCGCGCCCAGGCCCGATGGCAGGGCGGGGAGCGGATAGAGACCACTGCGGTAGTAGGTATCGATGAAGTTCAGGCCGATGGCCTTGTTGGTGACGCGAACCTGCTGCGGGCCGGGCTCGGCGGGTTGATAGTCGACATACTCGAGGACTTCGGGGCCGCCATGGGTGCGAAACTGAATACGCTTTGCCATCAGAACTCTCCTTAGGTCATGTGCGAAGCTCCCTATCGGACTCCTAAGCTTGACCTTCGTCAACTGCGGCAGGCCCATCTGCGATGTTATGCTACGCGCCCGTTTGCGCCGCCCCCTGCTCCGATGGAGCGCCGCGTAGCTTTGCCCGATTCAAGGTGATGACATGACGACCCGCACCGAGGCCGTAAAAGCCTACCTGCTCGACCTGCAAGACCGCATTTGCGCTGCCCTGGAAGCCGAAGACGGCGGCACGCACTTCGTCGAAGACGCCTGGACCCGGCCCGCCGGTGGCGGTGGTCGCACGCGAGTGATCGAAAACGGCGCGGTGATTGAAAAGGGCGGCGTCAACTTCTCTCACGTCTATGGCAGCGGTCTTCCACCGTCCGCCAGCGCTCATCGGCCAGAACTGGCCGGACGTGGCTTCGAAGCCCTGGGCGTCTCGCTGGTGATTCACCCGCACAACCCGCACGTGCCGACTTCCCATGCCAACGTGCGCTTTTTCATTGCGGAAAAAGAAGGTGAAGAACCGGTCTGGTGGTTCGGCGGTGGCTTCGACCTGACCCCTTACTACGGCAACATCGAAGACTGCGTGCACTGGCACCGTGTCGCCGAGCAGGCATGTGCGCCGTTCGGTCCGGACGTCTACGCGCGCTACAAAGCCTGGTGTGACAGCTACTTCCACATCAAGCACCGTCACGAGCCGCGTGGCATCGGCGGTCTGTTCTTCGATGATTTGAACGAGTGGGACTTCGACACCAGTTTCGCCTTCATGCGCGCCATCGGTGACGCCTACATCGATGCCTACCTGCCGATCATGCAACGCCGCAAACAGGATCCGTTCACTGCCCAGCAGCGTGAATTCCAGGAATTCCGTCGCGGGCGCTACGTTGAGTTCAACCTGGTCTACGACCGCGGCACGCTGTTCGGCCTGCAATCGGGCGGGCGTACCGAGTCGATCCTCATGTCGCTGCCGCCGCAAGTGCGCTGGAGCTACGACTGGAAAGCCGAGCCCGGTAGCGAAGAAGCACGCCTGACCGAATACTTCCTGCAAGATCGCGATTGGTTGGCCGAAGCCTGAACGAGGAGTTCTGATGGACCGTTACGTCGTATTCGGTAACCCGATTGGCCACAGCAAGTCGCCGCTGATTCACCGTTTGTTTGCCGAGCAAACCGCTCAGGAACTGGACTACAGCACCTCGCTGGCGCCACTCGACGATTTTTCCGGTTTCGCCCGGGCATTTTTCCTCGAAGGCCGTGGGGCGAATGTCACGGTGCCGTTCAAGGAAGACGCCTTTCGCCTGGCCGACAGCCTGACGCAACGGGCCCAACGGGCTGGCGCGGTAAACACCTTGAGCAAACTCGACGATGGCACGCTGCTCGGTGACAACACCGACGGTGCCGGGCTGGTGCGCGACTTGACCGTCAACGCCGGTTTCAGCCTCAAGGGCAAACGCATCCTGCTGCTCGGCGCTGGTGGCGCTGTGCGTGGCGCGCTGGAACCGTTGCTGGCCGAGCAGCCGGCGTCGGTAATCATCGCCAACCGTACAGTGGAAAAAGCCGAGCTACTGGCAGAGCTGTTCTGCGACTTGGGGCCGGTATCAGCCAGCGGTTTCGACTGGTTGCGCGAGCCGGTGGACCTGATCATCAATGCGACGTCGGCGAGTCTGTCGGGCGATGTGCCGCCGATTGCCAGCAGCCTGATCGAACCGGGCAAAACAGTGTGCTACGACATGATGTACGGCAAAGAGCCGACTTCGTTCTGTCGTTGGGCCAGTGAACACGGCGCGGCAGTGTCGATGGACGGCTTGGGTATGCTGGCTGAACAAGCGGCAGAAGCTTTCTTCCTGTGGCGCGGCGTGCGCCCGGACACGGCTCCAGTGCTGGCCGAACTGCGCCGGCAACTCGCCCTGTAACTACTGTGGGAGCGAGCTTGCTCGCGATGACGACGGTACATCCAACATTGATGTATCAGAACGACCGCCATCGCGAGCAAGCTCGCTCCCACAGGGGATTTGCGCCATGACGGATCAATCCTCAAACCGGATCGGGCATTTCTCCGCGCCTTCGAGCTTTCTCAATTCTTCTATCACTGGCGGGCGAGCACCACGCAGGGTCAGGCTGCGATCCTGGCGCAGAAGCCGTCTTGCTTCCTGGTGCAGCATTTCCACTCCCGAATAGTCGATAAAGTTGATCTGCTGCGCCTCGATCACAACCCGCGCGCCGTGCATGCGTTGCAGACGTACTTGCAAGTAATGGCTGGCGCCGAAAAAGATCGACCCGCCGACCCGCAGAATATCTTCATCGCCTTCGCGCCAATGCTGCACGCGCGGCTGCGAAGTGCGTTTGAGATAGAAGAACAAGGACGCCAGCACCCCGGCATAAATCGCCGTCTGCAACTCCAGCAGCAGCGTGGCGACACAGGTCAGCGCCATCACCAGGAACTCGGCGCGACTGACCCGCAACAACGCGCGAATGCCGCGATGATCCACCAAGCCCCAGGCGATCAGCAAAATACTGCCCGCCATCGCCGGGATCGGAATGTGCGCGATCAGCACCGCGCCAAAGATCGCGAACAGTGCCACCCACATGGCCGAGAAGACACCAGCCAACGGTGAGCAGGCACCCGCCTCGTAGCTCAGGCCCGAACGGGTGAAGGAGCCGGCCGACAGCGATCCGGAAAAGAACGCACCGACAATGTTCGATAATCCCTGGGCGCGGACTTCCTGGTTGGCGTCGAGCAATTGCTGTGAGCGCGCCGACAAGGAACGGGCAATCGACAGGCTCGTCACCAGCCCGAGCATTCCGACGGCCACGGCGCTGGGCAGCAGGCGCAGGACCAGTTCCAGGTCCAGCGGCAGCGGGCTGAACGGCGGCAGCCGCCCGACAAACGCGCTGACCAACTTCACATGGCCGAACATCGATGGCCAAACCCACACCAGCAATCCGCTCAACACCAAGGTGATCAGCAGCGTCGGCCAGCGTGGCAGCAGCATTTTCAGGATCACGCCCACCACGACCGTTGCCACGCCCAGTACCAGCGAAGGCTTGTCCATCTCACCGAGATGACTCAACAGCATCATCAGGCTGTTCAACGCTGTGGCTTGATTGGGCAGGTCCAGCCCCAGCAGGTTCGGCAGTTGGCCGATGGCAATCACCACCGCCGCGCCGAGGGTGAAACCCAGTACCACCGAGTGCGAGACGAAATTCACCAGCGCGCCAAACCGCAGCAAACCCAGGAGCCATTGGAAAATGCCGGCCAGAAAGGTCAGCAACAGGATCAACGTCACGTAGTCCTGTGTCGCAGGAACCGCCAGTGGGCTGACGCTCGCGTACAGGACAATGGAAATGGCCGCCGTCGGACCGCAGATCAAATGCCACGACGAACCCCACAGGCAGGCGATCAACACCGGGATGATCGCCGCGTAGAGGCCGTATTCGGGTGGGAGACCGGCGATCAGTGCGTAGGCAATGGATTGCGGCAACGCGAGAATGGCACCACTGAGGCCGACGATCAGGTCGCGGCCGACACTGGCGCGGGTTTGCCGGGGCAACCAGGAAAGGAAGGGGAAGAGTGAATGGCGGCTGGGGAAGGCCATGGATCCTCTCGGATGGGATTTTGCGTAAGGGTATCAGCACCAGACAAAGATCGTTCCCACGCTTTGCGACTGATCGTTCCTACGCTCTGCGTGGGAATGCATCCCGTGACGCTCTGCGTCACATCCAGAAGCAGACGCAGAGCGTCCGTGGCGGCATTCCCACGCCGACGGTTCGACGCCTCGACGTGGGAACGATCGGCGAGGGGCTCAGAGCTTGGCTTTCACTGCCGTCAACGCATCCTTCCCGTCCACGGTCTTCACACCGTCAAGCCACTTGTCCAGCACCGCCGGGTTTGCCTTGATCCACGCTTTGGCCGCATCTGCATTGCTGACCTTCTTGTTTACCACCTCGGCCATGATGCTGTTTTCCATCTCCTGGGTGAAACTCAGGTTGGTCAGCAACTTGCCAACGTTCGGACAGGCCTGTGCATAACCTTTGCGCGTCAGCGTGTGGACGCTGCCAGTGTCGCCAAAATACTTCTCGCCGCCCTTCAGGTAATGCATTTTCAGCTGCACGTTCATCGGGTGCGGGGTCCAGCCGAGGAAGGTCACGAATTTCTGTTTCTTCACCGCGCGAGACACTTCGGCCAGCATCGCTTGCTCGCTGGACTCGACCAGTTTCCACTGGCCCATGTCGAAGTCATTCTTCTTGATGATCTCTTGCAGCGAAATGTTCGCCGGAGCGCCCGAACCGATGCCGTAGATCTTCTTGTCGAACTTGTCGGCGAATTTATTCAGGTCGGCAAAGTTATGCACACCCGCGTCCCACACGTAATCCGGGACTGCCAGCGTGAACTCGGTACCGTCGAGGTTTTTGGCGAGTTGTGTGACATCCCCGGTGGCCACGAACTTGTCGTAGAACCCCTGCTGCGCTGGCATCCAGTTACCCAGGAATACATCCACCTGGCCATCCTTCAACCCGCCAAAGGTGATCGGCACCGCGAGGGTGTCGACCTTGGCCTTGTAGCCCATGCCATCCAGCAGAAACCCGGTGATGGCGTTGGTTGCGGCGATGTCGCTCCAGCCAGGGTCGGCCATTTTCACCGTGTCGCAGCTTTGATCGGCGTAAACCGATGCGCTGCCCAGAGCCAAAAGCCCGACCGTCAGTACTGTGGATAACTTTTGCATGGACTTCCCCTTAACATTATTGGTTTTGGCAGGGTTGTGGATAACGTGCTTTGCGCTCCAGATCGTCGAGATCGATGTGGTTGCGCATGTACTGCTGACTGGCGTCCACCAGCGGCTGGTGATCCCAGCTCTTCAGCTTGCCGATGGTCAGCGCATCGGCGACGAAACGCCGGCGTCGCTGGCTGGCGAGCACCTGTTGGTGAATGGCCGGAATGTCCCATTTGGCCCGCGCCTCGGCGAGAAAATCGTCGAACAGCTGCCGATGCTGCGGCGATTGGCTGAGTTCTTCTTGTTCGCGCGGGTCATTGTGTACATCGAAGAGTAGGCAAGGGTCGTCTTCGCTGTAGATGAATTTGTAGGCGCCGCGACGAATCATCATCAAAGGACTGATGGTGCCCTCGGCCATGTATTCGCCGAACACTTCGTCATGACCACCCTGCCCTTGCAGATGCGGCACCAGCGAGCGGCCGTCCAGCGGCAGGCCTGGCTCCAGCGAACCGCCGGCCAGTTCCACGAAGGTGGGCAGCAGGTCGGCGGTGGAAACAGACGCGCTGACCCGGCCAGCCCCGAATTGCCCCGGTGCACTGATCAGCAAAGGCACTCGCGCGGCCATTTCGAACCAATGCATTTTGTACCAGAGGCCGCGCTCGCCGAGCATGTCGCCGTGATCGCCAGAGAAGACAATGATGGTGTCATCGATCAACCCGGTTTCTTCGAGGGTTTGCAGGAGTTTGCCGACGTTGCTGTCGATATAACTGCAAGCGCCAAAGTAAGCGCGGCGCGCGTCGCGAATCTTATCCACAGGCAGCGGTTTGTCCCACAGGTCGTAGACCTTGAGCAAACGCTGGGAGTGCGGGTCGAGCGAGGTCTGCACGGGAGTTTCAGGCAATGGGATGTCGGCATCGTCGTACAGGTCCCAGAAAGCTTTGGGAATGGTGTACGGGTCGTGTGGATGGGTCATCGACACGGTCAGGCAAAACGGCTGATCGCCATCCTCACGGATGTGATCGAACAGGTATTGCTGGGCCTTGAACACCACCTCTTCATCGAAATCCAGCTGATTGGTGCGCACGCACGGCCCGGCTTGCAGCACCGACGACATGTTGTGATACCAGGTCGGACGGACGTCCGGTTCATCCCAATTCACGGCCCAACCGTAGTCGGCCGGGTAAATATCGCTGGTCAGGCGTTCTTCGTAGCCATGGAGTTGGTCCGGGCCGCAAAAGTGCATCTTGCCCGAGAGCGCGGTGCGGTAGCCGAGTCGACGCAGGTAGTGAGCGTATGTCGGTACGTCGGCGGGGAAATCGGCCGCGTTGTCGTAGGCGCCGATCTTGCTCGGCAACTGACCGCTGACCAGGGTGAAACGCGACGGCGCGCACAGTGGACTGTTGCAATAGGCGGCGTCGAACACCACGCCTTCGGCGGCGAGGCGGCTCAAATTAGGCAGTTTGATGGGCGAAGGGCCGTAGAACGGCAACATTGGCGCGGCCATCTGATCGGCCATGATGAAAAGAATATTCTTGCGCTTCATGTGATCGCGGCATTCCATAGTGAATATTTATGCGAGAGTGCTGCAATCGAGCATGGAGTCCATGCTTGTTGTGGTAAAGCCCATGCACGGCAATGACTAGGATAAGCACAGCTTATGTATGAATCCCTCGGTGATTTGTCGCTGGATTTGCTCCGCGCTTTTGAATCGGCTGCCCGTCAACGCAGTTTCACCGCCGCCGCAGTGGAGCTTGGAACAACGCAACCGGCCATCAGCCAGCAGATCAAGCGGTTGGAAGAACAACTCGGCACACGGCTGTTCGACCGTATCTATCGCGGCATTGAACTGACGGAAGCCGGGACCATTCTTTTCGAGCAGGTTCAGCTCGGTTTGCAGAATATCGACGCAGGATTGAGCGCGATAACCGCACAACAGCAACACGAGGTCTTGCAGGTCGCCACCGACTTCGCGTTTGCCGCGTATTGGTTGATGCCGCGATTACACCGTTTTCATGCCGCCAATCCGCAAGTGGATGTGAGCCTGGTTACCAGCGAGCGCAACCACAACATGCTGCGCACCGATATCGACGTGGCGGTGCTGTTCGGCGACGGGCGCTTCAAACAGGGCGAAAGCCATTGGCTGTTCAGCGAAGAAGTGTTTCCGGTGTGCAGCCCGCTGTTGTTGAAGGACCGTCCCCTGCCCTTGCCCGCTCAATCATTGCTGGAATTTCCGCTGCTGCATTTACGCGGAGAAAACAGCAGTAACTGGTTCGATTGGAGCGGCGTGTTTCGCGAGCTGGGCATCACTTCAGCGCCTGCGCCGGGGCAATTGCGTTTCGATAATTACACGCTGTTGATTCAAGCCGCGATTGGCGGCCAAGGCGTGGCGATCGGCTGGCGTCACCTTGTGGATAACTTGCTGGCACAAGGTTTGTTGTGCCGGCCGATTGCAGACACGGTGATTTCCAGGCTCGGCTATTACGTGGTGTTGCCTCAACGCAAACGGCGGGGAGCGTTGATCCAGCTATTTGTCGATTGGTTGATGGCAGAACAAGCCAGCAGTGCGCAATCGCTTACCGGCCTTGCGTTGCCGTCTATCGCTGTTTAGCGTCCACCGCGACAAAATTGACGTGCTCGCGAACGTGCAGGTTCAGCTGAAGCTCATCGGCAATGCCGACGGCGACGCGGTTCAACCGCTCAAGCGGTTCGGCCAGGCCCGGTTCCAGGCTGCTGCTGACGTGGCTGAAATGTTCGATGGTCAGTCCGGGCACCCCACGCGGCGCGTTCACCAGCGTCCAGTGCAACGCACTGCTTTGCAGCGCTTCGCGAATCTCTTCGGCGGCATGGCGTTGCAGGCTATCGTCAGTCTCCAGATCGTCCAGTACCTCGAAATCCCCCACCAGAAACAGCCGGGAAATGCCCGCGGCCTGCATACCTTCAACCAACGCATCCACAGCCAGCACTTGCTCGACCGGGCCCGGGACGATGGTCTTCTCAACACTGTCGCTGTTGAAGGGCAGCCCTGGCGCGTCGAGCAAACAGATAACCGCTGAACTGCCTGCAACGCTTTGCTTCACCCGTTCAGCCTCAAACAGGTCACCGGTCTTGGTGCGCAAACCCGGGCGTGGCGCGAGGGCCGTCAGGTTGTCCAGAATCGCGATGACTTCATGCTGGCGCCGCAGCATTTCAGCCATCAGCGCACTGCCCAGGCTACTCATGGCACCATAAAGCACCACTTTCACAACGGGGGTTTCGGCATTTTTCATGGCTGAGTCCTTGTTTTCTACGTATATGAGGTGTGACCTGTGGGAAACGGTGAGGGTTCGAACGGGTTTAAGAGGGATTGAGATGCAGCAGATCAAGGGTTATCACGCCCATGTCTATTTTGACGCCGACAGCATCGAGCGGGCGCGGGATATCTGTGAGCGGGCGGCACAGCTATTCCCGCTGAGGATGGGACGAATGCATGAGCGCCCCGTCGGTCCGCACCCGGACTGGAGCTGCCAACTGGCTTTTGCCCCGGAATTGCTCGGTGAAGTGCTGCCCTGGCTGGCGCTCAATCGCCAGGGGCTGGTGGTGTTCCTGCACCCTGACACGGGTAACGATTTGCTCGACCACACCGAGCACGCAATCTGGATGGGCGCGATTCGTCCCCTGGACCTGTCTGTTTTTTGATCAGATGCTTTCTTGCGCTTCGCCGGGCAAGTGTTCGTCCAGGTGCAGCCAGGGCAATTGGTTGTCCGTCCAGATGTGCCGCTCGGCCGGCGCTTGCTCCGGGTGGTCAAGGGTGGCGATGGTCACGTCGATAGTCTCGGGGCTGAGGCGTGACACCAACGCCAGTTGCGCCCCACACGTCGGGCAGAAATAGCGCAGGCAGGTGGACGAGGACGCGTACTGCGCCGGTGTCCCTTTCATCCATTGGAACGCCGATGCGGGCACAGTGATCCAGGTGGTCACGATCCCGCCGCTGACCCGCCGGCAAATCGAACAATGGCAGTGGGCGATGTCGTGCAACGGCCCGTTGAATTGATAGCGCAGATGTCCGCAGTGACAGCCGCCCGAATGAATGTCATTCATTTTTCTCCTCCTGTCCCGTATTCCGGGACATAAGCCCTGTCCGACGACCGGTTGCACATCCGGTCAATGCTTTCGTCGGCGAAAGCTGGCTGAAAGCTTCCCCGATTAGGATCGCCCCCACTGCCGGCAACAGACCGGTTGGCCAAAGCGCGTGATTGATTGCTCGCACGGTCCATTTAACAACAACAATGGTGATCCTGATGTCTTCTGCTACCCGCCGCTTCGCTGTCACTCCGTCCATACGCCTCGCGCTTCCCGTTCTGCGCTGACCCCACCCGGTTCGCCCATTCCCTAGCCGCGCTATGCCTGGAGTACTCCTATGCTGACTTTCCTTGGCTTTGCCATGGTCATCACGTTCATGTTCCTGATCATGACCAAGCGCCTGTCCGCGCTGATCGCCCTGATCATCATCCCGATCGTTTTCGCCCTGTTCGGCGGTTTTGCGCCGAAGATCGGCCCGATGATGCTCGAAGGCATCACCAAACTCGCGCCGACCGGCGTGATGCTGATGTTCGCCATTCTGTATTTCGCCCTGATGATCGACTCCGGCCTGTTCGACCCGGCCGTGCGCAAGATCCTCAAACTGGTCAAGGGCGACCCGCTGAAAGTTTCAGTCGGTACCGCCGTACTGGCGCTGATCGTGTCCATGGACGGTGACGGCGCGACCACTTACATGATCTGCGTGGCCGCCATGTTGCCGCTCTACAGCCGCATTGGCATGAGCCCGCGAATCATGGCCGGTCTGATCATCCTCGCCGGTGGCGTGATGAACATGACCCCATGGGGCGGCCCGACCGCCCGTGCGGCCAGTGCGCTGCATGTGGACCCTTCCGCCATCTTCGTACCGATGATTCCGGCAATGGCCGCCGGCGTGGTGGCCATCCTCCTGATCGCCTACTTCTACGGCAAACGTGAACGTGCGCGTCTGGGTGAACTGCACCTGGTGGGCGAAGAAGTCGATCACAGTGAAATCAGCGTTTCGCAGTTCCCGGATGCCCGTCGTCCGAAGTTGATCTGGTTCAACGGTGCCCTGACGTTCGCATTGATGTGCACCCTGATTGCCGGCCTGTTGCCGCTGCCAGTGCTGTTCATGGTGGCGTTCAGTATCGCGATGATCGTCAACTATCCATGCCTGCAACAGCAGAAGGACCGCGTCGCGGCCCATGCCGGTAGCGTCCTTGCGGTAGTCGGTTTGATCTTCGCGGCCGGTATCTTCACCGGTATCCTGTCGGGCACCGGCATGGTCGACGCCATGTCGAAAAGTCTGCTGGCGGTTATCCCGGATTTCCTCGGCCCGTACCTGGCCGTGATCACTGCGCTGGTGAGCATGCCGTTTACGTTTTTCATGTCGAACGACGCATTTTATTACGGCGTGTTACCAGTACTTGCCGAAGCAGCCAGTCACTACGGTATAACCGCGGTTGAAATGGCACGTGCCTCGATTGTTGGTCAGCCCGTCCACCTGTTGAGCCCGCTGGTACCGTCGACCTACCTGTTGGTGGCCCTGGCCGGTATCGATTTTGGTGACCATCAGCGCTTCACCCTGAAATGGGCAGTGCTGGTGTGCATGTGCATACTGGTTGCAGCATTGCTGATGGGGATCTTTCCGCTGTTCAGCACTCTATAAGCCCAAGACTCACCGTAACGGGTCCAGGCTTCGCAGTTTGAAGCCCGGGCCCTTTATGGTTTAACACTCGCTCAAAGGAATACACATGGAATGGCTGACCAACCCTGAAATCTGGGTTGCCTTCTTTACCCTGACCGCCCTGGAAATCGTCCTGGGTATCGATAACATCATCATGATTTCGATCCTGGTCAGCCGCATGCCCAAGCACATGCAACAGCGCACGCGGATTTTCGGCCTGGCGCTGGCCATGGTCACGCGGATCCTGTTGCTGCTGTCGATCACCTGGGTCATGCGCCTGACTGCCGACCTGTTCGAAGTGTTCGGCCAAGGCATTTCCGGGCGTGACCTGATCCTGTTCTTCGGTGGCCTGTTCCTGTTGTGGAAGAGCTCGCAAGAGATGTACCACGCGCTCGAAGGCGAAGACGAAAGCAATGAAGAGCCGGGCGGCAAGGGCGGCAACTTCTTCTACACCATCATTCAGATCGCGATCATCGACATCGTGTTCTCGCTGGACTCGGTGATCACTGCGGTCGGGATGGTCTCCTACGTTCCGGTCATGGTCGCGGCGATCATTGTTGCCGTGCTGGTGATGATGTGGGCGTCGGGCACCATCAGCGCATTCATCGACAAGCACCCGTCGCTGAAGATGCTGGCGCTGTCGTTCCTGTTGATCGTCGGTACGGTGCTGATTGCCGAGTCGTTCGACGTGCACGTGCCAAAAGGCTACGTCTACTTCGCCATGGCGTTCTCGCTGGCGGTTGAAGCGATCAACATCAAGATGCGCACCGCGATGGCGAAGAAAAAGCAGCAGGAACCGGTGAAACTGCGCAAGGACATTCCGGGGCAATAACCCGAACCTGTGCACTGGCTGGTGTCAGTCAGTGCACAAAACCTGTGGGAGCGAGCTTGCTCTCACATGAATTGCAGGGGCCTTCGGCCCCTTTTTCACATCCGCATCAACCTGTTTTCATGACAGTTTTGTTTCAATCGCTTCTTTAGCTGTGCGATGCTGGCGCGCAGGCCGTTAGCCAACTACAGCTTAAGTACAAAACGTAGAACGTCGCGCGGCTCCGTCAATTTGCCCCTCTGGGGCGCTAACACCACAGGGGGCCCTTATGCTCACCCTGCTCAATTTGTTATCCGCCGTGGCCTTGCTGATCTGGGGCACGCACATCGTCCGAACCGGCATCTTGCGGGTCTTCGGTTCCAATCTGCGCCATGTCATCGGCCAGAACATGTCCAAACGCTGGTTGGCTTTCATCTCCGGAATCGTCGTGACCGCGATGGTCCAGAGCAGTAACGCCACCGCCATGCTCGTCACTTCCTTTGTCGGCCAAGGCCTGATGGCGCTGACGCCGGCCCTGGCGACCATGCTCGGTGCCGACGTTGGTACGGCACTGATGGCGCGGGTGCTGACGTTCGACCTGTCGTGGCTGTCGCCGCTGCTGATTTTCCTCGGGGTGATTTTCTTTCTGTCTCGCAAACAGACGCGGCTTGGGCAGATGGGCCGCGTCAGTATTGGCCTGGGCCTGATCATTCTGGCGCTGCAATTGATTGTCGAATCTGCCGCGCCCATCACTCATGCGCAGGGCGTGAAGGTGATCTTCGCCTCTCTGACCGGCGACATTCTGCTCGATGCCCTGGTCGGCGCGATGTTCGCGATGATTTCCTACTCCAGCCTGGCCGCCGTCCTGCTGACGGCAACCCTGGCCGGCGCTGCGGTAATCAGTCTGCCAGTGGCCATTGGTCTGGTGATTGGCGCCAATATCGGCAGCGGCATCCTGGCGTTTCTCAGCACCAGCATGCAAAACGCCGCCGGTCGTCAGGTGGCGCTCGGCAGCCTGTTGTACAAGCTGATCGGCCTGCTGCTGATCATTCCGGTACTCGATCCGCTGGTGCACTGGATCGACAGCCTGGATTTCAGCCCTCAGGAAATGGTCATTGGCTTCCACCTGCTCTACAACACCGCGCGATGCCTGATCCTGTTACCCAGCGTCGGTCCGATGGCCAGGCTTTGCGCGTGGCTGCTGCCCGAGCGCCCGGAGCTCAATGGCACGGCCAAACCGCGGCACCTTGATCCCACGGCCCTGCTCACGCCAAGCCTGGCGCTGGCCAACGCCGCCCGGGAAACCCTGCGCATTGGCGATCTGATCGACAACATGCTTGAAGCCATGCTCGACGTGCTGCGCGGCAAACAGAGTGCTGTCACCCAGGAAATGCGCCGGCTGACCGATGATGTCGAAGCGCTCTACAGCGCGATCAAGCTCTATCTGGCGCAGATGCCTCGTGAGGACCTCAGCGATCAAGACAGTCGGCGCTGGGCAGAAATCATCGAATTGGCGATCAACCTCAAACTCGCCAGCGATCTGATTGAGCGCATGTTGCGCAAGGTCCAGCAGCAGAAAACCTCGCAGCGGCGGTCTTTTTCCGAGGTCGGCCTGGAAGAGCTTGCAGGATTGCACACTCAGCTAATCTCTAACCTGCGCTTGGGATTGTCGGTGTTCCTCAGTGCCGACAAGGAAAGTGCCCGCCAGTTACTGCGTGAGAAACGTCGCTTTCGCGCACAGGAACGCCGCCTGGCCCATGCGCATGTCAGCCGGTTGCAACGTAAAATCGTACAGAGTATCGAGACCAGTTCGTTGCACCTGGAACTGATCGCCGACATGAAGCGCTTGAGTTCGTTGTTTTGCAGCAGCGCTTATGTGGTGCTGGAAACGTCTGACACTGGCGCGCTCGCCGTCGACGATTTGGCTGACATTACGCATTCGCCTTGAACGTCTGGCAGTGTGGTCAGTCAGTTAGAGTGGTTCAGCCTCAAGGCCGTCTTCGTGGGCAACCCGCGATAGCGGCCTGAAGGACGACACGGATCTCCGATTGGTTGCCTGGAAGCTTTCTATGCGTTGTCTGTTGTTCGCCTTTCTTTTGCTGGGTTCATTGCCGTCGTTTGCCCTGGATCGTTTTCAGGTCGAAGGCTATACGCTGCCCAACGGTCTGCAATTGCTGCTCAAGCCCGGCACCGAGCGCGGGCATGTGGCGATTCGTCTGGTGGTCGGCGTTGGCCTGGATGATTTCAGCTGCGCCGACAAGGAGCTGCCGCATTTGCTCGAGCATTTGCTGTTTAGCGGCATCGATGCCACCGGCGAAGGCGGTCTGGAAGAGCGCATGCAGGCATTGGGTGGAGAGTGGAACGCGTTCACCAGCAACGCCGACACCACGTTCACCATCGAGGCCCCGGCGCAAAACCAGCGCAAGGTCCTCGACCTGCTATTGGCGCTCCTGACTCAGACCCGAATCGATGACAACGCCATCAACGCGGCCAAACTAGTGGTCGAGCGCGAAGACGGCGGCCATTACTCGCACCTGCAACGCTGGCTGGATCGTCAGGACCTGGGTCACACGGCAAGTAATCAACTGGCGGTGGAGCTGGGCCTCAAATGCCCGGAGCGGGCTCAAGTCGATCACCTGACCCGTGAACAGTTGGAGAAAGTGCGCAAGGCCTGGTATGCACCCAACAACATGACGCTGATCGTCGTCGGCGAACTCGACCGCCTGCTGCCAGCCTATCTGGAGCGAACCTATGGCGAACTTGCGGCTGTCGACCCGAGCGATCATTTGGCCCTGCCGCAAATCCAGGCCAGCGCTGCCCACGAGCGAACGCTGAACACTGGATTCGTCGGAGGTGGCGCCAAGCTCCACTGGCTGGTTCCGGAACCGGTGCTGGAGGACCTGCATGACGAAACCTTCGATTTGCTCAAGGAGTATCTGGACTGGGCGCTCTATCGCAAATTGCGCCTTGCCCACAGCTTGTCCTATGGCCCCTCGGCTGAGCGCGAACTGTTTGGCGGGGTGGGCTTCATGAGCCTGAACGCAGACCTGGAACGCGACGACGTGCCTGAAGCCAAACAAGTGCTGGAAGACTTGAAGGCCGGAATGCTCAGGGACGGCCTCAACGCGAACACGTTCAACCGGCTCAAACAGGCCGCAATCGCCCGCCAGGCCTGGGCCGTTCAAGGAAACAGCGCACTGGCCGATTACTATTGGAGTGCGCTTGGAGACTACGAGGACGGACGCTTCGCTGATCCGGCCAAGGAGCTGCAAGGCGTGACGCTCGAAGAAGCGAACAAGGCGATGCGTGAGTTGCTGATGCAGCCGGGCTACTTGCGAATCGAGAAGCCACTGCTGAGCTATGACCAGTTGATGTGGGCGATTGCCGGCGTGTTTGGCCTTATCGTGTTGATGGTGCTGGGCTGGCGCATGCACCGAAGGGGTCCGCCAACCGTATAACCGCTGCCTTTGGCGGTGCTACAGGGGGGCGGGTCTGGATTGCGAACCTCGCCACACCGCCCCACGGGCGGTAGTCTGTCGAGGATTTTTCCCACGACTATTGTGAATCGCCGAATGCCTACTTTGACCCTATACGTACAGCGCATCCTGGAATTGATGAAGCGCTATCCAGGCGTCATTGCGCTCGGCGGTTTTATCTCCGGGGTCGGCAGTTTCATTCTGGTTGATCGGCAACAGAGCCTGGCGACGTGGATCACCATCATCATGGTGCTCAGCTGGATCTGGCTGATGCTGGAAAACAGCCTGACCAAGCTCTTCACCAGAATTTTCAAACGCGAAATTCCCCAGCCTTTGCTGCGTTATGCGACGCAGATGATTCACCAGGAAAGTCTGTTCTTCGTCCTGCCATTCTTTTTCATCACCACCACCTGGAACAGCGGTCAGTTGTTTTTTACCGGGATGCTGGGGATTGCGGCGCTGATTTCCATCATCGACCCGCTCTACTACAAATGGCTGGCGCCCCGACGCTGGGCGTTCCTGGCGCTGCACACCCTGACGCTGTTTGCTGCGCTGCTGACCGCCCTGCCCGTCATCATGCACCTGACCACCTCCCAGAGTTTCAAACTGGCGCTGGGTATCTCCGTGGTGCTGTCGTTCCCGAGCCTGGCGTCGATTTTCCCGATACGGACCGTGCGCAACGCGTTGGCGATTCTGAGCATTACCGTAGGTATCGGCGGCGTTGGCTGGGTGCTGCGTTCGTGGGTGCCGCCGGCGACGCTGTGGATGACCGACGTGGCGATCAGCACGCAGATGCAAGACCGCACGCCAGGCAAGAGCCTTGATGAGGTCAGCGCCGAACAGATCCGCGGAGATGGCCTGTACGCCTACACCGCGATCAACGCTCCGCGCGGTCTGGATGAACGGATTTATCACGTGTGGATGTTCAACGGCAAAGAGGTTGACCGCATCCCGCTGGACATCCACGGCGGGCGCAAGGAAGGCTATCGGGCCTGGACCCACAAGCAGAACTTCCCCGGCAACCCGGCGGGTAAATGGCAGGTTCGGGTGCTGACCGAAGACGGCCAGTTGATCGGGGTGCTGCGCTTCGAGATTACGGACAGCACACCGATCAAAGAAAACTAATCCGGTTCGTGCTATTACGTAGACCTGCGTATCAGCCGAACAAGCACGGAGCTTATGACCAGTAGCACAATGGCCGGCAATGCCCGACTAGACGCCTCTCACTCCCCTGCTCAACTGCGGGTTACGGGTGACTGGACGCTCGCCCATTACGCCGATCTCAAGCAACTGAGCGAAAAGCTCCGTGGCCAGTACGACGACAGCACGCACATCGACCTCAACGGCCTCGGCGCCCTCGACACGGCCGGGGCATCGTTGCTGGTGGAATTACTCGGCTCCGAGCGTCTGGGCCGGTCCGCCGAGCATCCCGATTGCACGCTTTCTTCCGCCGACCGTGCCTTGTTGCAGACCGTTTATTGCTCGCTCACCGATTTCTGCGTGCCACTCAAGGAACCGGAAATCAGCGTCGGCATTCAACTGCTGACACGCATTGGTCGCGCCGTCGATGCGATCTGGCAGGACACCCTGCAACTGCTGGGTTTCGTCGGCCTGATTCTTGAAACCATCGCGCGCAATCTGTTTCGCCCCGCGCGCTGGCGTATCACGCCGATGGTTGCGCACATCGAACAGACCGGCCTCGACGCCGCGCCCATCGTTGCGCTGCTGACCTTTCTGGTGGGCGCCGTGGTCGCGTTTCTCGGGGCGACGGTGTTGGCCAGTTTCGGCGCGAGCATTTTCACCGTGGACCTCGTGGCGTTCTCCTTCCTGCGCGAATTTGGTGTATTGCTGACCGCGATCCTGATGGCCGGGCGCACCGCCAGTGCGTTCACTGCGCAGATCGGCTCGATGAAAGCCAATGAAGAAATCGACGCCATCCGTACGCTCGGTCTCGACCCGGTGGAATTGCTGGTGGTGCCGCGCGTATTGGCCTTGCTGTTTGCGCTACCGATGCTGACTTTTCTGGCGATGCTCTCAGGCATTGTCGGCGGCGGTGTGGTGTGCGCCGTGTCGCTGGATATCTCGCCAGCGATGTTCCTTTCGCTGCTGCAATCGGACATTGGCGTTCAGCACTTTCTGGTGGGAATCGTCAAAGCGCCGATCTTTGCCTTCCTGATTGCCTCGATTGGTTGTCTTGAAGGCTTCAAAGTCAGCGGCAGTGCCGAATCTGTCGGTGCGCACACCACGTCGAGCGTGGTGCAGTCGATTTTCGTGGTGATCGTGCTCGACGCCGTGGCCGCATTGTTTTTCATGGAGATGGGCTGGTGAGTCGACAACCGCGCGCGCCTTCCGAGGCGGTGATCGAAGTCCGTGGCCTGTGCAATCGCTTTGGCAGCCAGAGCGTGCACGAAAACCTTGATCTCGATTTGTACAAGGGCGAAATCCTCGCCGTGGTCGGCGGTTCCGGCAGCGGAAAATCGGTGTTGCTGCGCAGCATCGTTGGCTTGCGCCAACCCAGTGAGGGGGTGGTGAAAGTCTTCGGCAAGAACCTGCCAACCCTGTCCGAACACGAGCGCTCGCTGGTCGAACGGCGTTTCGGCGTATTGTTCCAGAAAGGCGCCCTGTTCTCTTCGCTGACCGTGACCGAAAACGTCGCACTGCCCTTGATCGAACACGCGGGTCTGAGCCGTGAAGACGCCGAGCACTTGGCTGCGGTCAAGCTCGCATTGGCCGGTCTGCCGCTGTCGGCGGCCGACAAGTACCCTGCTTCGCTGTCCGGCGGCATGATCAAGCGCGCGGCACTGGCCCGGGCGCTGGCGCTGGACCCGGACATCCTGTTTCTCGACGAACCTACCGCCGGCCTCGACCCGATCGGCGCTGCGGCGTTCGATCAATTGATCCTGACCCTGCGTGATGCCCTGGGATTGAGTGTGTTTCTGGTCACCCACGACCTCGACACGCTCTACACCATCACCGACCGGGTGGCGGTGCTGGCGCAGAAGAAAGTGCTGGTGGCGGACGCCATCGACAAGGTGTCGGAAACCGACGACGCGTGGATTCACGAATACTTCCATGGCCCTCGCGGCCGCGCGGCGCTGACGGCCGCTCAACAGTTGAAAGAGGTCTGACATGGAAACCCGAGCCCATCATGTATTGATCGGCCTGTTCACCGTGCTGGTGGTGGCAGGCGCCCTGCTCTTTGGTCTGTGGCTGGCCAAGTCCAGCGTCGATACCGAGTTCAAGGATTACGAGATCGTCTTCAACGAGGCGGTCAGCGGCCTGTCCAAGGGCAGCGCGGTGCAGTACAGCGGGATCAAGGTTGGCGACGTGGTGACGTTGCGCCTGGACCCGAAAGACCCGCGTCGGGTGCTGGCGCGGATTCGCCTGGGGGGCGATACGCCGATCAAGGAAGACACCCAGGCCAAGTTGGCGCTGACCGGGATCACGGGGACGTCGATCATCCAGCTCAGCGGAGGTACGCCGCAAAGCCCGACGCTGAGGGGCAAGGACGGTCATTTGCCAACGATTGTGGCGTCGCCCTCGCCCATCGCGCGCTTGATGAACGACAGCAATGACTTGATGGCCGGCGTGAGCACGTTGATGCATAACGCCAATCAGATGTTTTCTCCGGACAACGTCGATCGCGTCAGCAAGACGCTTGAGCATCTGGAGCAAACCACCGGCACCATCGCCGATCAACGCGGTGATATTCGTCAGGCGATGCAGCAACTGGCGTCGGTCGGCAAGCAAGCCGGGGCCATGCTCGAACAGACGTCAGCGCTGATGCGCAACGCCAATGGCCTGCTCAATGATCAGGGCAAGCAGGTGTTCGGCAGCGCCGAGCAGGCGATGAAATCGCTGGAGCAAAGCAGCGCGACCATCAACACCCTCATCACGACCAATCAGGATTCGCTCAACAGCGGGATGCAGGGCCTCAATGGCCTGGCGCCAGCGGTGCGTGAACTGCGCGACACCCTGACGGCATTGCGGGCCATCTCCCAACGCCTGCAAGCCAACCCCAGCGGTTATCTGCTGGGTGATGACAAGAACAAGGAATTCACGCCATGAAGTTTGTTCACCTCGCCCTCCTCGCCAGCTTCACCTGGGTCAGTTCCTGTTCGATCCTGCCCAAGTCAGAGCCGTCCGATGTCTATCGCTTGCCGGCGTCCCAGGGCAGCGTCGCGGCCAGCCACGGCGCGCCGCAACGCTGGTCGCTGCGCCTGACCAAGCCCCAGGCCAGCCAGGCCTTGAACAGCCCGAACATCGCGGTCATCCCTCAGGGTGACCTGCTCAGCAGCTACAAGGCGTCACGCTGGAGCGATCCGGCGCCGGTGTTGCTGCGCAATCGCCTGCTCGATGGTTTCCAGCGTGACGGGCGGGTGCCGTTGTTGAGCACCGATGACAGCAATTTCCAGGCTGATCTGGAGTTGGGCGGCAATCTGCAGGCCTTTCAGACGGAGTATCAAGGCACGGCGGCCAGTGTGGTCGTGCGTCTGGATGCGTTGCTGGTGCGCGGGTATGACCAGCGGATCCTCGCCAGCCGTCGCTTCGAAGTGCGCCAGCCGTTGAGCGATGTGCAGGTGCCGGCTGTGGTAGCCGGGTTTGGCCAGGCCAGTGATCAGTTGACGGCGCAGGTGGTGAGTTGGGCGGTTGAGCAAGGCCAGAAAGTCGCGCCGCCTCCCCGCCCTTGAAGCCAACACTGGACCCATGTGGGAGTGAGCCTGCTCGCGATAGCGGTGTGACAGTCACCAAAAATGTTGACTATCACACCGCTATCGCGAGCAGGCTCACTCCTACATGGTTTTGTTGTTAACCGAAGAACCAGTAGCAAACGCCGATAGCACCCAGTACGCCAGCAAGCTCCGCCAGCAACGCACACCCGACCGCGTGCCGCGCGCGCTGAATCCCCACCGCGCCAAAGTACACCGCCAGTACATAGAACGTCGTTTCCGTACTGCCCTGCACCGTCGCCGCGACTAACGCAGGGAAGCTGTCTACACCCGATGTCTTCATGGTTTCGATCAGCATTGCCCGAGCGGCGCTGCCGGAGAATGGTTTGACCATCGCCGTTGGCAGTGCGTCGACGAAGCGCGTGTCCCAGCCGGCCCATGCCACCAGGTGACGGATACCGTCCAGACCAAAGTCCAGTGCGCCGGAGGCTCGCAGCACGCCGACCGCGCAGAGCATCGCCACCAGGTACGGCAATAGGTTCTTGGCCACGTCGAAGCCTTCTTTGGCCCCTTCGACGAACGCTTCGTACACCTTCACCTTGCGCAGCGCGCCGATCACCAGGAACAGCATGATCAAGCCAAACAGCGTCAGGTTGCCGAGGATGGATGACAAACCCGCCAGAGCGCTCGCCGAGAGGGTCGCCAGCAGCGCCATAAAGGCACCGAGGGCCAAGGCACCGGGAATCAGATAGGCGAGCACCACCGGGTCCCAGATGCGCAGGCGTTGCATGAACGCCACCGACAAAAAGCCCACGATGGTCGAGCAACTGGTGGCCAACAGGATGGGCAGAAACACCAGTGTCGGATCGGGCGCGCCTTGCTGGGCGCGGTACATGAAGATCGTCACTGGCAGCAGGGTCAGCGAAGAGGCGTTGAGCACCAAAAACAGGATCTGAGCGTTGCTGGCAATCGTGTCGCTGGGATTGAGCTCTTGCAGCGCTTTCATGGCTTTGAGGCCAATCGGCGTGGCGGCGTTGTCCAGGCCCAGGCCGTTGGCGGCAAAGTTCAGCGTGATCAGGCCGATGGCCGGGTGACCGGGTGGGACTTCCGGCATCAGACGCAGGAACAACGGGCCGAGCGCTTTGGCCAGCCATTCGACGATGCCGGCCTTTTCGGCAATTCGCAGAAAGCCCAGCCAGAGCGTCAGTGTGCCGAACAGCAGGACCATGACTTCGACCGATAACTTGGCCATGGCGAAGATGCTTTCCACCATCGCCGCGAAGATCCCGGCGTTCCCGCCAATCAGCCATTGCGCCAGCGCCGAAATGGCAGCCACGATGAAGAAGCCAAGCCACAGGCCATTAAGCATCAGTCAAATCCCCCGGAAGATGCGGCGAATGATAGCGGGGTGTGCAGAAACGACAAACCCCGGATTTCTCCGGGGTTTGTTTGTACGGCTTGGACTGGACCTTTGTAGGAGTGAGCCTGCTCGCGATGAGGGCGGCACATCCAACATCTCTGTTGTTTGATACACCGCTATCGCGAGCAGGCTCACTCCTACAAGGTTTTGTGTCAGTTGCTGGAGACTTCACCCACCGGCAGCTTTTCTTTGCTGCGCCAGTGCGGCAGGGAGTTCCAGTAGCGCTGGCCCTTGGCATCGTCGTACATGCCTTCCCAACGGGAGATAACCAGTACGGCCAAGGCGTTGCCGATCACGTTCAGTGCGGTACGGGCCATGTCCATGATGCGGTCGACACCGGCGATGAACGCCAGGCCTTCGAGCGGAATACCGACGCTGCCCAAGGTGGCCAGCAACACCACGAAGGACACGCCCGGTACACCGGCGATGCCTTTGGAGGTGACCATCAGGGTCAGCACCAGCAGCAATTGCTGGCTGATCGACAGATCGATGCCGTAGAGCTGAGCAATGAAGATCGCCGCGATGCTCTGGTACAGGGTAGAACCGTCAAGGTTGAACGAGTAGCCGGTTGGCACCACGAAGCTGCAAATGGCTTTCGGTGCGCCGTACGCTTCCATTTTCTCGATCACGCGTGGCAGCACGGTTTCGGAGCTGGCGGTGGAGTAAGCCAGCACCAGCTCATCCTTGAAGATGCGCATCAGCTTGAGTACCGAGAAGCCGAATAACTTGGCGATCAGGCCCAGCACCACGAAGGCGAAGAAGGCGATGGCGACGTAAACCAGTATCACCAGTTTGGCCAGCGGCAGCAGGGAGGCGAAACCGAAGTTGGCCACGGTCACCGCGATCAGTGCGAAAACGCCGATCGGGGCGTAGTTCATGATCATGTGGGTGACTTTGAACATGCTTTCCGAGACGCCCTGGAACATCTTCACCAGCGGTTCACGCAGGTCCGATTGCAGGCTCGACAAACCGAGGCCGAACAATACGGAGAAGAAGATGATCGGCAGCATCTCGCCGCGAGACATGGCCGCGAAGATGTTCGACGGGATCAGATTGAGGATGGTTTCGACGAACGCGTGTTCGTGCTGAACCTCGGCAGCGGTCGCCTGGTACTTGGAAATATCCACCGTACCCAGGGTGCTCATGTCGATGCCGGTGCCCGGATGGAACACGTTGGCCAGCACCAGACCGACCACGATGGCGATGGTGGTGACGATTTCGAAGTAAACGATGGTCTTCAGACCGATACGTCCAAGCTTCTTCGCGTCACCAACGCCTGCGATGCCGACGATCAGCGAGGAAATGACGATCGGGATAACGATCATCTTGATCAGACGGATAAAGATATCGCCTGCCGGTTGCAGGACGTTGCTGACCCACCAGGCTTTTTCGGCACTGAAATGGTTGAGCAGCGCACCGATTGCAATCCCCAATACCAGACCGATGAGGATCTGCCAGGCGAGGCTAAGCTTTGCCTTCTTCATATCTTTACCCTTACTTGCGTTTGACTCAGGCAGATGCAGGAACTGGAACGCTTGTGGCGAAAAAGTCGTATGCCTCTGCCCCCGTATAAGGTGCCCCGGAGCGAGTTGTATGGCTCTCTGGCAGGCGAAAAAAGGCGCAACTATTCCGATGCAAGGCGGCGACGTCTAATGCCGTAAACGCCTACCCTATGCCGAATCGGCATGAGCTTTTTCAATTGAAACTCGCGTCCCAACCGGTTCGAATACGACATTTCGGCAGGCATAAGTGCCGTGAACCGGCCATTACAGGGGAGATTGGTCATTTTTTGAGCGGGGAGGAGTAGGGCAAAACTTAGGAAAAAGCCTACGTTTCAAAGCGAAAACACTTCGTACGCAAAGCAGATCTTTCTCGATATACGGTCACGAAAGAAACACCGCGCAACGGTTTTGTGAGGAGTCGCCATGTCTTAAGGGCAGGGGATGAGCAGAACGCTCTAGGACGTTGCTTTTCATGCAAAAAGCTCTACGCAAGCTCGTCAGATCACAGTGGATCGGCGAACTTGCGTCGCAGCTATTCCTGACCCGGCCCTTGCGCAGACACTCCATGTGCCCGTAGGTCACTCCGACCCTGTAACAGTCAGAACGTCCCGACCCCTTGGTCATGCGACTACCTTCCTCGGGTAGCGCATAGGGAAGAAGCGGTGCCGCCTCTTCCGTGTTTCGAACTCAGTACCAGTTTGGATCTTTCTTGAGCTGTTCCATCAACAAATCCTGCATACCTTGATCCGGTTTGCCGAGGAAGCGGTAATCGGCATGTCGCGTTGGCGACTTGTCGGCCGGCAGTCCTGCGGGCACTTCGATCAACATGGCGTAGGCGTCCTTTTTGTCGAAACTGAATGCCACGATCAAGCGTTTGGTCCGGCACGTCGACTTTGTTTCGCACAGCGGGCCGACCAGATACTTGTCGCCATCTTCTTCAAGAGCATTCATTTGCTCGGCATCGCCAGACAGGTTCATCACCCATTCCGGCAGTCGTTCTTCCTTTTTAACGACTTTTGTCCAGGTTTCACGGTACTGCGGGTCTGCGCTTAGCAACTCGTTGACCCGCGACTGCCCATCATTGGCAGCGATTGCCATGGCACTACCGCCCAGAAGCAGGGCGGCTGCCAATGTCTTAAACGTGACGCTCATCTTCAACCTCGACCGCGACGGCCAAAGAAGAACGAAGCAATAAACATCACCAGGAACACGACAAAGAGAATCTTGGCGATACCCGTGGCGGTGCCCGCGATACCACCGAAGCCCAGTACCGCAGCAATGATGGCAATGATCAAGAATGTGATTGCCCAGCTCAACATGGTGATTCTCCTTACGCTTCTATATTAGAGGTAGTGCGTGTGGTGCTTTTCCCGGCGCATCGATCGCGCCAAGTTCGTTTGCCTAGAACACCCAATGTTCCTGACGTGGCATCTGATCCGCAGGCTGAGCCTGGTCGACGTCCATCATTCGCATCGGGGCGAGGTCAGCCTGGTTGCTGCTGACGGCTCTGAAATGAGTCTGGGTTGCAGGGTGAATCGATACGTGCGGCGCCTCTGGCTGCTGGCTCTGTTCCCAAAGAAGGAACTGTTGGCCCGCAATCAGCGTGATCAGCAGGGCCAGAAGGGCAAACAGGCCTTGCTGGATATGCAATGGCGATATAGGCAACTGGCCGGCACGTTGACGATTCATCCTGAAGCTCCTCCCACTCTGGTGGGTGATCTGCTAGTGGGCGTCGATAATTTATGCCCTGCTTACCCTATACATTGCAGCCTGCATGCCAGCTTTTTCATAGAATTAAATCGTTTAAAATCAAATAGTTAGATTGTTGGTGAAATGCGCGCAGGACGCATCCTGCACGATGTCCTGCGCAAGGTCGTGCGTATTGCACGATCGCATCGAGGGAACTTTGAGAATTTTTGAATTGCGAGGAGGGCGCAGATGTCAGAAAGGGACGTGGGTAATCGCCTTAAAAGCGATATTTAAGTAAAAAACCAGATAAATCAGACCATTAGCTAACAGATCGGTAGAGAACTACCCTGCCAGGGTCGGAATGGATCAGAATAAACCATGCAACTTGCCCGATTTTTCCGGGACTAACCAAGATCATTCATTAAATGGAGCGCAGGAACATGGAATCAGCCACTGAGCATCAAGGCCGCATTCTGCTGGTGGACGACGAATCCGCCATTCTGCGAACCTTCCGTTATTGCCTCGAAGATGAAGGCTATAGCGTCGCTACCGCGAACAGCGCGGCACAGGCCGACGCCTTATTGCAGCGCCAGGTGTTCGATTTGTGCTTTCTCGATCTGCGCCTTGGCGAAGACAATGGCCTGGATGTTTTGGCCCAGATGCGCATCCAGGCACCCTGGATGCGCGTGGTGATCGTCACCGCTCACTCCGCCGTAGACACCGCAGTCGATGCCATTCAGGCGGGTGCGGCCGACTATCTCGTCAAACCTTGCAGCCCCGACCAATTGCGCCTGGCCACGGCCAAGCAGCTGGAAGTGCGCCAACTCTCCGCGCGCCTTGAAGCCCTTGAAGGCGAAGTGCGCAAATCCAAGGACGGCCTGGACTCACATAGCCCGGCCATGAAAGTCGTGCTCGAGACCGCTCGCCAAGTGGCCGGCACCGACGCCAACATCCTGATCCTTGGCGAGTCCGGGACCGGTAAAGGTGAACTGTCGCAAGCCATTCACGGTTGGAGCAAGCGCCAGAAGAAGTCTTGCGTCACTATCAACTGCCCGTCGCTGACGGCGGAATTGATGGAAAGCGAACTCTTCGGCCACAGCCGTGGCGCGTTCACGGGTGCGAGCGAAAGCACCTTGGGGCGAGTCAATCAAGCGGATGGCGGCACGCTGTTTCTCGACGAGATCGGCGATTTTCCTCTGACGTTGCAACCAAAATTGCTCCGTTTCATTCAGGACAAGGAATACGAGCGTGTGGGCGACCCCGTGACGCGCCGCGCCGATGTGCGAATTCTTGCGGCGACCAACCTGAACCTCGAAGACATGGTGCGCGACGGTCGTTTTCGTGAAGACCTGCTCTATCGCCTGAACGTCATTACCCTGCACTTGCCGCCACTGCGCGAGCGCAGGGAAGACATCCTGAACCTGGCTGACCGTTTTCTTGCGCGCTTCGTCAAGGAGTACGCCCGACCGGCGAGAGGCTTCAGCGATGAAGCCCGTGAGGCGCTGCTGGGTTACCGCTGGCCCGGCAACATTCGCGAGCTGCGTAACGTGGTGGAGCGGGCGAGCATCATTTGTCCACAGGAGCGGGTCGAGATCAGTCATTTGGGCATGGCCGAGACGCCGATCAACAACGCACCGCGCATCGGTGCTGCGTTGAGTCTGGATGAGCTGGAGAAAGCCCACATCGGTGCCGTGCTGGCCACGGCCGACACGCTGGACCAGGCGGCCAAAACCCTTGGCATCGACGCTTCGACCCTGTATCGCAAGCGCAAGCAGTACAACCTGTGAGCGCTGTCCGATGAAACTGGCGATGAAGCTGCGTACTCGGCTGTTCCTGAGTATTTCGGCGCTGATCACGGTGGCATTGCTCGGGCTCTTGCTCGGGCTGGTGAGCGTGATGCAGATGGCCGCGACTCAGGAAGCACTGGTTCGCGAGAACTTTGTCACGCTGGATCTGGGGCTGAAATTGCGCCAGACCCTGGGCGATCAGCTCATGGTCATGGTCAATGAGACGCCCAATCCTGAAGCGTTTGAGGCGACCCGCCAGCATTACCTCCAGTTGTTGGACGAAGGCATCGCCCATGAGCAAGCCGGCAACGGCGACTTGTACGGATTCAAGCAGGCGAAGGCTGATTACCTCGAATTTCTCGAGGCCTACAGCCAGGCACGTGAACCGACACAGGTATTGAGTGGCAAAGAAGCGCTGACGGAAAAATTCAACGCACTGCGCAATGGCCTGATCACCGAGCACAAGCGCGCGCTGGATAACATCAATGACACCGAACGCAAGGCCCGTGAGCGGGCGCTGCTGATCGCAGGTTTGCTGGGATTGGTGGGATTGGCAGTCCTGATCATCGGATTCGTTACTGCCCATGCAATTGCAAGGCGTTTTGGCGCTCCGATCGAAGCCTTGGTGCAAGCTGCGGACAATATCGGACAAGGCAATTTCGAAGTGACCTTGCCGGTGTCCTCCGCCGTGGAAATGAACCAGCTGACCAAGCGTTTCGGCATCATGGCCGAGGCGTTGCGCGAGCACCAGGCGATGAATATCGACGAGCTGCTTGCCGGTCAGCAACGATTGCAGGCCGTACTCGACAGCATCGACGACGGGTTGCTGATGATTGATCGCGATGGTCATCTCGAGCACCTCAATCCAGTGGCGCAGCGCCAGTTGGGCTGGGACGCCGATCGTCTTGGCCAAGGGCTGGGGACGGCACTTGAACGCCCCGAACTGGATGAACAACTGCAACTGGTGCTGCGCGGCGGGACCCTCGAGCGGGCACCGGAAGACCTGAGCATTGAGGTAGATGGCGAATCCAGGTTGCTGACCTATAGCCTGACGCCGGTCAGTCATACACAGGGCCACATTCTTGGCGCTGTCATGGTGTTGCATGACGTCACCGAGCAGCGTGCATTCGAACGGGTTCGCAGTGAATTTGTCCTGCGGGCCTCCCATGAGCTGCGCACCCCGGTGACTGGTATGCACATGGCGTTCGGCCTGTTTCGAGAACGGGCGAAGTTTCCTGAGGATTCGCGCGAAGCTGATTTGCTGGATACCGTTAATGAAGAAATGCAGCGCTTGATGCAGCTGATCAACGACCTGCTGAATTTTTCACGCTACCAGAACGGATTGCAGAAGCTCACGCTGGCACCTTGTGCCATCGAAGATCTGCTTGAGCAGGCCCGGGGACGTTTTGCCGGGGCTGCGGCGCTCAAGGGCGTTGAATTGCTGGTGGAAGTTCAGGGGCCGCTGCCCAGGTTGCAGGCCGACCAGGCGCAATTGGATCGGGTACTCGATAACCTCATCGATAACGCTTTGCGCCACACCGCCCAGGGTGGGTTGATACGGTTACAGGCCCGACGTCATGGTGAGCGGGTGATTATCAGCGTAGAAGACAACGGTGAAGGCATTGCGTACGGCCAGCAGGGGCGGATCTTCGAGCCCTTTGTTCAGGTCGGTCGCAAGAAGGGTGGCGCGGGGCTTGGCTTGGCGCTGTGCAAGGAAATCGTGCAGCTGCATGGCGGCCGGATGGGTGTCTATTCGCGGCCAGGGCAGGGGACGCAGTTCTACATGGCGCTGGCGGTATAAGCCGCAGCCATTTCTTCAGGCTTCATCATCAAGACGCCGAGCGCTCAGCCGGCGGCCGCGGGTAATCAGTTCAATGAACTGGACGGCGCTCAGCGCATGGGCGAAAAGCCAACCTTGACCATACCTCACACCTTCACTGCTCAAAAACTTCGCTTGGGCTTCATGTTCGATTCCCTCAGCGATCACCTTGAGTTGCAGGGCCTGCGCCATATGGATGATGTGCGGTGCCACACCGCTGCTGGCTGCGTCATGGCCCAGTGCATCGATAAACGCCTTGTCGATTTTCAGGCAGTCCACCGGCAGGGTTTGCAGGTAGGCGAGGCTGCAATATCCCGTGCCAAAGTCATCGATCAATACCTGATGCCCGACATCGCGCAGCGCTTGCAGGTTTTCCCTGGCCACCACCACATCGATCAAGCCACGCTCAGTCACCTCGAAAGCGATCTGCTTTGCCGCAACCCGATGCAAGGTCAAAAGGCGCGCCATCACCTGACCGATACGCGGGACCATGACGTCGCAAGCCGCCAGGTTGACGGAGATGTACAGCTGCGGATTGGCGCGTAGCAACTGTCCCAGTTGTTCAAGCAACCGCTGCAATACGAAGTCGGTCATCTGACGGATCTGACCGGTGTTTTCGGCCATCGGGATGAACAGGTCGGGGCTGGTCAGGGTGCCGTCCGGCCTTCGCCAGCGCAGCAAGGCTTCGGCACCGACGCAATTGCGACTGTTGAGATCAAAGATCGGTTGATACAGCACCTGCAATTCGCCTCGGCGAATGGCGCCGTTCAATTCGGCGTCCAGTGACTGTCGCTGTCGCACCAGCAAAAACACCATGAAACCAACGAAGACACCCAAGGCCAGGCTGGCCGGTAGCAGCCACCACCACACGGCAGGCACATGCATGCCCGTGCGCGGAGTGATCAGCACTAATTGGTATTCGGGGTTGTTGGTGGGCATGCGGTAAATCAAGTGAGTTTGAGTCACTTGCAATGCATCCTGGCTTTTTGGGGGCCAGGGTTGTGTGGGCGGCCAGACTTGCTCGACACCCAGAACCGGAATCGCGCGGTTGCCGTGATCGAGCACGACCAGCAGGCTGCTACCGGGGGACAGATCGACCATGTCGGTTAAATGTCCGCGAGACGTCGCGACACGGAAGTTGCCACGTCCGAGCATCAGCGCAGCACGGTTTTCATCGGGCTCGGTCGTGGTGTTCAACCAGAAGCTGTAGGTGGGGCCCCTGATGTCCGGTGGTCGTGTCAGCGACAACACTTCCTGGCGAGGGCGGTTTGAGCAGATTCGCGGGCCATCCATGTAAGCGGCTTCGTAAACGAAGCGGTAGTTGAAACTGACCTGTTGCAACGTCGCGACCATCGCCGTATCACACGTTCGTAACGGCGGGGCTTCCAGGTCGTCGAGGCTCTCTCGAAGCTGCCCGAACAACTGCTCGAGGCGGACAAGAAAGCGTTCGCCCTGAGCGTTCATTTCCTCGCTCTCGCTCTGTTCGACCTGATGCATTGCCACAAACAGGCTGCCGGCCATCAATAGTGTTGCGCTGAAGGCAGCAGCCAGTATCGCCAGGAACCAAGGGCGATAGAACCAACTACGAAGCGTCTCTCGAGCTACAGCCATCATGGATATCCGAAGAATTACCAATGAGTTAT
The DNA here is from genome assembly GCF_024809425.1 of Pseudomonas sp. JAI111. NCBI lineage: Bacteria > Pseudomonadati > Pseudomonadota > Gammaproteobacteria > Pseudomonadales > Pseudomonadaceae > Pseudomonas > Pseudomonas sp. JAI111. The sequence goes on from NZ_JANUCB010000014.1 coordinate 44,646, forward strand.
AGCTGCTGATTTGGAAATAGCCTCGACCGTCGGGCGGGCGTCATTATTTTGTCTGATTCAAGACCTGTAGCAATGCTGCGGTTTGAGCGTCCGGGGTGCCGTCGAAGCGGGTTGGGCGGAAATGCATCTGGAAAGCGGCCAGTACATGGCGTGTCGCTACATCCAGCTCACCCGTTTGCGGAGTGGCGTAACCCAGGTGAGCCAACTGTGACTGAAACCAGCTGATGCTTGGCAGTTCGACTGCATACCGGGCTTGCTGGCGTGCAACCGCCTGCTCGTTGGGCCAGATACCCAGGCCTTCGGCGGCCAGGCGTTTCCAGGGGAATAGCGGACCGGGGTCGAGCTTGCGCAGCGGCGCGATGTCGCTATGACCGATGATGGCGTCAGGGTTGATGTTGTGACGTTTGCTGATGTCCTTGAGCAGGAAGATCAACGATTGAATCTGAGCTTCGCTGTAGGGATACCACAGGCGACCGGTCGGGGTGTCCTTGAAGCCCGGATTGACGATCTCGATGCCGATGGAGCTGGAATTCAGCCAGGTCCGGCCTTGCCACTCGCTTTCACCGGCGTGCCAGGCGCGCAGATTTTCATCCATCAGCTTATAGATGGTGGCGCCTTTATCATCGCCGATCAGATAGTGGCTGCTGACCTCGCCATGGGTCAGCAACTGCAGAGAGCGCTCGAGCGAGGCGTTGGTGTAATGCACCACCACGAACTGAATGCGACTGTCGTAGTTGGCTGAAGGGTGACTGGTGTCGATCCGCGGACCGCTGGCACAACCCGCCAGCAGGAGCAGCGACACAATGAGAGCAAGACATTTCATGGCTGGAGGCAATACACCCAAGACAGTAATGCAACAGTGTAACGTACTGCCTCGCGTGCAGAGGGCAAAAGCGCTGTTTTAAATAAAAAGGAACAATTGCCTGTCAGCTTGATTCAACCCGGTTGCGGCCGCCATTCTTTGCGCGATACAACGCCTGATCGGCTCTTTTAAGTGCTTGATCACTGTGTTCCGCGGTTTTCAATGCGGTAAAACCTACGGACAGCGTGATGGTCACCCGCTCGCCCTTGAAGTGAAAAGGACAGGCTTCAATGGAGGCGCGCAACGTTTCCAGCAGCTTTGCGCCGGTTACCAATGAAGTGTCAGGCATCAACATGACAAACTCCTCACCTCCGAACCGTGCAATGAAATCGGTTCCCCGCAGGCGCTTGCGCAGCACGCTGGCGATGATTTTCAGTACTTTGTCACCCGCAAGGTGCCCGTAGTTATCGTTGATGCGTTTGAAGTGGTCGAGATCCAGCATCGCCAGCAACAAGGTGTTGCCGTGTTGCTGGCAATGGTGAACCTCGTGCTCCAGTCGCTCACTCCAGGCGGCTCGATTGGGCAGGCTGGTGAGCGGATCGATCAGCGCCTTCTGGCGCTGTTCTTCAAGGTGCTCGCGGTAGCCCAGCGCTTCCTGTTCCATGTGCGCCACCCGCTCGGCCAGGCTTTGCAGGCGTGCGGCGATTTCATGTTCACGCTCGTCGCGCTGCTTCTGGTGTTGGTCCATCGTGCCCAGCAGGCCTTCGAGATGGTTCTCAAGGACGTGTTTGAGGTCCTCCAGATCTGCCGCTTCCTGCATGCTGCTTTGCAAGCCGTCGACCTGCTCACGGATCTGCGTGTCCATTTCGCGCGCGGCAGATCGATTGTCGGCATGACCGTCGCTGGCCGCCTGCAAGTTGCTCTGGAATGACTCCAGGCGTTCGTTGAGATGCTGCAAGTAAGCTTCGAATTCGTGCTGTCCGCTGTCGGTGATCGCCAGCATCAAAGTTGCGAGATCGTCGAGGATCGGAATCAACTCGTACCAGTTCAAGCCGTTTTGCAGGCGGTCGCGCATCGCTTCGGCTTGCGGCCGGTGGCGCTCAGGCAGCGTCAGGTCGTCAAGAAGGCCCAGCAGCGTGTCTTCAATATGCTTGGCGACAGAACTGTAGGAAGGCTCCGGTGAGTCCGGCAAGGCATAAACAATGTCCCCTGGCTCAGGTTGCTGCTCATCACCGGTGGTCGTCATTGCCGGTTTCAATTCGTCAGGATTGATTACCTCTTGAACCTGCGCGGCAGGTTCGATAGCTGGCAGCGCTGGCTCTTGCAGTTGTTCAAAATCTGTCTGCTCTTGTAACTCTGCCGGCTGCGCACATTCAGGCGCGGGGGCAAGGACAGGTGGGACAAACGCCACGACGTCGGGAGCGGTAACCGCTTTGGGAGCGGCCTGTATCACCAGGGGCTCAGGGATTGCAGCGACGGGCTGGGCGTCGTGCGCTGGCGGCTTGACTGGCGGCTGTTCGTTCGCAGGTGCGGGATTGACTGTTACCGTTTGAGTCTCGACGGATGATGGGGGAGTCGGTTCAACGGTCTGCTGGGCAGGCGCTTGCACGGTAGCGACGGCAACCTGAGGCGCAGCCTCATCCGCTTCCCGACTACCGAACAGCCGCTGCAAAAAACCGGGACGATCAGGCTCTGTCGGGTTATCCAGTTGGCGCAAGGCATTGCCTTGCAAGCCACTAAGCTCGCTAAGCAGCAACGGAATTTCCTTTGCCTGACTGACCCGGGCATCCAGTTGCTTGGCAAAATTCTTGAGCGGTCGGCTGACTTCGCGTGGCAGCGGCAGCGTTTGCAGCTGCGTAACCAGTGCAGTCAGAGCAGCGCTAGTCTGGTTGACCCGGGTTTCCCGGCGCTGTTCGGAGTCGAGCACGGCTTTTTCGAGCCGTGGCAACAAGGCGGCCAGGCCGGCGTCCATATCATCGGTACGCACGACTTCGCGCATTTCCTTCATGCATTGATCAACGGCGCGATCGGTGCCCTCCGCGGCAAGCGTGCTGCGTACCAGGCCACGGCGCAGCAGGTCGAGCCTGGCGTTCCATCGGCGTTCGAGCTTTTCCTGTTGTTCGATGCTTTTGAGGTATTTCTCTTTCCAACGCTCTGTTTCGTCGCTCATTCAAGGGATCCGCGAGGGGCAGGACTCAACGCGGGCAATGCATCGGCCGTGAGCGAACCCGGCAGACGAATCTCTACCGCGACGGGCAGGTGGTCTGAAATCGGTTGTGCCAGCACCTCGACCTTTTCAAGGGTCAGGGTGGGGCTGAGCAGAATATGGTCCAGGCAGCGCTGCGGACGCCAACTGGGGAAGGTCGCTTCCAGTTGTGGCGCGAGCAGGCCGAGGTCACGCAAAGGGGAGTTCTGCAGCAGGTCACTGGCGTGGGTGTTCATGTCGCCCATCAGCACCTGGTGCTTGTAGCCGCCGATCAACTCGCGAATGTAAGCCAGTTGCATCGTGCGCACCCGAGCGCCGAGCGCAAGGTGCATCATCACCACCACCAACGCCTCCGGACCCTCGCCGAAGCGCACCAGGATGGCTCCGCGGCCTTTGGGGCCAGGCAGTGGATGATCTTCAATCGCCCACGGGCGCAGGCGGCTCAGCACGCCATTGCTGTGCTGGCCGAGGCGACCGAGATTGCGGTTGAGTTGCTGATACCAGTAGGGGAAGGCGCCGAGTTGCGCCAGGTGTTCCACCTGATTGACGTAACCCGATCGCAGGCTGCCGCCATCGGCTTCCTGCAGGGCGACCAGATCGAAGTCGCCCAACAGATTGCCGATCTTTTGCAGGTTGTCGGCACGCCCGGTGTGCGGCAACAAATGTTGCCAGCCCCGGGTCAGGTAGTGCCGATAACGCTCGGTACTGATGCCGACCTGGATATTGAAACTGAGCAGGCGCAGACGGCTGTCTGCGGGCAAGCCCGTCGATTCCAGATGATGTTCGTTGACCTGCGGATCATGCAGGCCAACAACCCGTTCAGTACCCCAGCGGCGCATGGCAGGCCCCGCGCTTAGTTGGCGGCAGCCTTGTTAGCCGCTCGCTCTTTGTCGACCAGTTTGTCGGCCAGTTGCAGGGCTTGCTCGGCACCGCCGGCAGAGCCCACGTCAAAGCGATACTTGCCGTTGACGATCATGGTTGGAACGCCGGAGATTTCATATTTCTTGGCCAGTTCACGCGCCTGGACGATCTTGCCCTTGATGGCGAAGGAGTCGAAGGTCGCGAGGAACTTGTCCTTGTCTACGCCTTGAGTGGCGAGGAAGTCGGCCATGTCGGCTTTATCGGTCAGCTTCTTGTGTTCTTTCTGAATCGCGTTGAACACCGCGGCGTGAACCTTGCTCTCGACGCCCATGGCTTCAAGGGTCAGGAACATCTGGCCGTGTGCATCCCAAGGGCCGCCGAACATCGCCGGAATGCGGACAAAGTTTACATCCGAAGGCAGCTTCTCGACCCAAGGATTGATCACCGGTTCAAAAGCGTAGCAGTGCGGGCAGCCGTACCAGAACAGCTCCACGACTTCGATTTTGCCAGGCACGGCGACCGGAACCGGATTGCTCAGTTCGACATAAGGGGCGGCGGGTGCTTCGGCAGCTTGTGCAGTCATGCCGAACAGGCTGGCAGCGACGAGTGCGGCGCTGATGATCAGATTACGCATGCTTTACTCCTGGACAATTTTGGTCGCTTCGCGCGACCTGTTTTCAGACAGGTCATGGCGGGCGTGAGTTCTGTAGTGTAACGGCAGCGGCCACAAAAAAGGGCGGCCTAAGCCACCCTTTTTATACTTGCTGCGACGGATTAATGGAGCGTTAACGTGGCAGGAGATGTACATCCTGCGCGACGCCCGATTCGCCGGTCTTAGTGCAGGCCCTGAATGTAGCTGGACACTGCTGCGATGTCTTCGTCGCTCAGCCGCTTGGCAATGGTCTGCATGGTTTTGGTGTCGCCGTCGTTGGTGCGGCCGCCTTCTTCCTTGCGGAATTCGGTCAGTTGCTTGGCAACGTATTGAGCGTGTTGACCGCCCAGGTGTGGGAAGCCAGCTGCCGGGTTGCCTGCGCCATTGGGCGAGTGGCAACCGGTGCAGGCGGGCAGGCCCTTGGCCAGGTCACCACCACGGAACAATGCTTCACCGCGAGCCACGACTTTAGGGTCGGCGGCGCCAACGCTGCCTTTCTGGCTGGAGAAGTAGGCGGCGATATCGGCCAGGTCCTGATCACTCAGGTTGGTCAGCAGTCCGGTCATTTCCAGTACCGTGCGTTTGCCGGACTTGATGTCGTGCAGCTGCTTGTTCAGATAACGCTCGCCCTGGCCTGCCAGTTTCGGAAAGTTAGGCGCCATGCTATTGCCATCCGGGCCATGACAGGCGCCACATACTGCGGCTTTCGCCTGACCAGCAGTTGCATCACCTGCAGCATGGGCAATGCCGGAGATCCCCACGGTCAACAGCAGACTCACGATCAATTTGTTCATCAGCTAATCCAACTACGGCTAAGGGTTAAAGAGTTATGGACCGGGATCACTCGCTCATCCAGTGGATGATGGCCTGGTAATCCTCGGCACTGCAGTCCATGCACAAACCACGCGGCGGCATCGCCTTGAAACCCTGGGTCACGTGTTGCACCAGCGTCTCCATACCTTTCGCCAACCTCGGCGTCCAAGCTTCCTGATCGCCCTTTTGGGGGGCCATGGGTAGTTGGCCGGAATGACAGGCACCACAAACACGGTTGTACACAGTTTCCGGATCCTGTGTAGCCTGAGCGCTGTAAAGCGGCATCAAGACACCGGCAACTAGCAGCCATTTCGTCATAAAACGACCTTTTCAGGGTTGAGAGCGTTTTGCGTTCTAATGCGCAATCAAGGTCATTCGCTCTCGTGAACTTCATCCTACGCTGGGACAAAGCGCACACAAAATCTGCGGCATTATATACTGGCGTCACTGAAACGGAAACGACACTGCTCGCCGCGTCCATTCCCGGCGCCGCCCACATCGGAAATCCCATGCAACTCAAGAACCCCATCCTCGGCCTGTGCCAACAGTCCACCTTCATGCTCAGCGCTGCCAAAGTCGATCAATGTCCTGACGACGAAGGCTTCGAAGTGGCATTCGCCGGGCGTTCCAATGCCGGTAAATCCAGCGCGTTGAACACCCTGACGCATGCCAGCCTGGCGCGAACCTCGAAAACTCCGGGTCGCACGCAACTCTTGAACTTCTTCAAGCTAGACGATGATCGTCGTCTGGTCGACCTGCCGGGCTACGGTTACGCGAAAGTACCCATTCCGCTGAAGCTGCACTGGCAGCGTCACCTGGAAGCTTATCTGGGTGGTCGCGAGAGTTTGAAAGGTCTGATCCTGATGATGGACATCCGCCATCCAATGACTGACTTCGACCTGTTGATGCTCGACTGGGCGGTTGCCAGTGGCATGCCGATGCACATTTTGCTGACCAAAGCCGACAAGTTGACGTACGGCGCAGCGAAAAACGTCCTGCTCAAGGTTCAGGCGGATATTCGCAAAGGCTGGGGTGATGCGATCAGCATCCAATTGTTTTCGGCGCCGAAACGCATGGGCCTGGAAGACGCCTACACTGTACTGGCAGGCTGGATGGAACTCGCGGACAAGGGCTCGGAGGTTGCCGGGCAATAAATCGCGGGCAAAAAAAACCCCGGACTTCTTATGGGGAGGGGGAAGTTCCGGGGTTCAAGTTCCGGACCGCTAGGGCGGGGTCCAGATATCTGCCAACACTTAACACAACATAGGAGCATCGAAGGGCTTCACCAGCCATTCAGTAACTCTGAGTGGCAGTTCACAGGTTTAGTTCCGGCGCTTCAGAAACCATTTGAAATAAGTCCCCTCGTTTTCCGAAATAAGCCCCCTCAGCTGTTCTGCCGCGGCACTGTGCCGCAGCAGAAAACCCCGATCTAGACGGCTCAGTGAGCCTCGTCCCAGTTGTTACCCACGCCGACTTCAACCAGAAGCGGGACATCGAGTTTCGCGGCATCGCTCATGTGCGCGCGAATTTCGTCGCGAACCTGGTCGACCAAATCCTCACGCACCTCAAGCACCAGTTCATCGTGCACTTGCAGGATGACTTTGGCGTCGAGGCCTGAGGTCGTCAGCCAGTTATCCACCGCCACCATGGCTTTCTTGATGATGTCCGCCGCGGTGCCTTGCATCGGGGCGTTGATTGCCGTGCGCTCGGCGCCTTTGCGCAGGGCCGGGTTTTTCGCGTTGATTTCCGGCAAGTACAGACGACGTCCGAAAATGGTTTCAACGAAACCTTGCTCGGCTGCCTGGGCGCGGGTGCGTTCCATGTACTCCAGAACACCCGGGTAGCGGGTGAAATAGCGGTCGATGTACGCCTGTGACTGTTTGCGATCAACGCCAATCTGCTTGGCGAGGCCAAACGCGCTCATGCCGTAGATCAAACCGAAGTTGATCGCCTTGGCGCTGCGACGCTGATCGGTGGTGACGTCGGCCAATTCGACACCGAAAACTTCGGCCGCCGTGGCTTTGTGCACGTCCAGGTCATTGCGGAACGCATGGAGCAACCCTTCATCCTTGGCCAGGTGAGCCATGATCCGCAGTTCGATTTGCGAGTAGTCCGCTGCCAGCAGCTTGTAGCCTTTGGGGGCAATGAATGCCTGACGGATGCGACGGCCTTCGGCGGTGCGGATCGGGATGTTCTGCAGGTTCGGATCGCTGGACGACAAACGGCCAGTGGCCGCGACAGCCTGGTGGTACGAGGTGTGAATCCGCCCGGTGCGCGGGTTGATCTGCTCTGGCAGGCGATCGGTGTACGTGCTTTTCAGCTTGCTCATCGAGCGATACTGCATCAGCACTTTAGGCAGCGGGTAATCCTGCTCGGCCAGTTCAGCCAGCACTGCTTCGGCGGTGGATGCCTGGCCCTTGGCGGTTTTGCTGAGGATCGGCAGGCCGAGTTTTTCGTACAGGATCACGCCCAGTTGCTTGGGCGAGCCGAGGTTGAACTCCTCGCCGGCGATGGCAAACGCCTCGCGTTCCAGCGCGACCATTTTGTCGCCCAGTTCAACGCTCTGAATGCCCAGCAGGTTGGCATCGACCAGCGCGCCCTGGCGTTCGATCCGTGCCAGCACCGGCACCAGCGGCATTTCGATTTCGCTCAGGACTTTACTCAGGCTCGGAATGGCATTGAGCTTTTCCTGCAGGGTCTGATGCAGGCGCAGCGTCACGTCGGCGTCTTCTGCGGCGTAAGGCCCGGCCAGTTCCAGGGAAATCTGGTCGAAGGTCAGCTGCTTGGCACCTTTGCCTGCGATGTCCTGGAAGCTGGTGGTGGTGTGATTCAGGTACTTGAGCGCCAGGCTGTCCATGTCATGGCGGGTAGCCGTGGAGTCCAGCACGTAGGATTCGAGCATCGTGTCGAAAGCGATGCCTTGCACGGTGATGCCGCAGCTCTGGTCGCCGCCGATGGCGCAGTTGGCCAGGATATTCATGTCGAACTTGGCGTGCTGGCCGACCTTGAGTTTGCTCGGGTCTTCCAGAATCGGTTTCAGCGCCCGCAGCACGGTGTCGCGATCCAGCTGATCCGGCACGCCCATGTAGGAATGGGTCAGCGGGATGTAGGCCGCTTCGTTGGCTTGTACAGCGAAAGACAGGCCCACCAATTGCGCCTGCTGCGCATCAATGCCGGTGGTTTCGGTATCAAAGGCGATCAGCTTGGCGTCGTTGAGTTTCTTCAGCCACAGATCGAAATCGGATTGGGTGAGGATCGTTGTGTACTTGAGCTCGGTGTCGACAGCGGCTTCTTCAACCACCGGAACAGAGACTTCCTGACCGGAACGCTTGGCATCGCGCTGGTTTTCTTCAAACCAGCTTTTGAATTCCAGCAGGGTGTAGAGCTCGGCGAGTTTGTCGTGATCCGGCTGGCCCATTTGCAGATCGTCGAGACCGATGTCCAGCGGTACGTCGATCTTGATGGTCGCCAGTTGATAGGAGAGGAACGCCATCTCCTTGTGCTCTTCCAGCTTGGCCGGCAGAGTCTTGGCGCCGCGAATCGGCAGCGTCGGAACGATGTCGAGATTCGCATATAGCTCGGTCAGGCCGCCGTTTACGCCGACCAACAAGCCAGACGCCGTCTTTGGACCGATGCCTGGAACGCCGGGAATGTTGTCGGAAGAATCGCCCATCAATGCCAGATAATCGATGATCTGCTCGGGAGCGACGCCGAATTTCTCCTTCACGCCTTCCACGTCCAGCGCGCTACCGGTCATGGTATTGACCAAGGTAATGTGGCCGTCGACCAATTGGGCCATGTCCTTGTCGCCGGTAGAGATGACCACTGGGCGGTCGGCGGCCGCGCTGCTGCGGGCCAGGGTTCCGATCACGTCATCGGCTTCGACGCCTTCGACGCACAGCAATGGAAAGCCCAGGGCAATCACGCTCTGGTGCAGTGGCTCGATTTGCACGCGCATGTCATCGGGCATGCTCGGACGATTGGCCTTGTACTCGGCGAACATTTCGTCGCGGAAGGTCCCGCCCTTGGCGTCGAAGACCACAGCGAACGGACTGTCCGGGTACTGCTTGCGCAGACTCTTGAGCATGTTCAACACGCCTTTGACCGCACCGGTCGGCAAACCTTTGGACGTGGTCAGCGGCGGCAGTGCATGAAAGGCGCGATACAGGTAAGAAGAACCGTCCACCAGGACGAGGGGGGCTTGGCTCATGAGCAGGATCAACCTTTTCGGCGGGTCCGGCGCTAGAATAGCGGGACCGTTGACGACAAAGGGACAAGGTTATCATGCGCACACTAAATCGCCTGTTGCTGGCTGGCTTGTTTGCAACCGTTCCGCTTGCCGTCATGGCGGCGGGCACCGCGCCGACTTCGGAGCCGGAAGTTACCATCAAGACGCACAAGGAAGGTGACAAGGTCATTCAGGAATACAGCCGGAGTGGATTCGTGTATGCGATCAAGGTCACACCGAAGGTGGGCAAACCCTATTTCCTGGTGCGCGCCGATGGTTCAGACGCGAACTACATACGTTCCGACCAGCCGGATATGTTGATTCCGTCGTGGGAAATTTTTACCTGGAAGTAGTTTCCTAACTTTAATCGGCGCCGGCTTAATCGCGGCGCCCGAACTGAGCAGTTTTTAACCATGTCTGTGTTTACCCCGCTGGCTCGGCCCGAGCTGGAAACCTTTCTCGCCCCATACGGGCTCGGCCGCCTGCTTGATTTCCAGGGGATTGCCGCCGGTAGCGAAAACACCAATTTCTTTATCAGCCTGGAGCAGGGCGAATTTGTCCTGACCCTGGTTGAGCGTGGTCCGGTTCAGGAGATGCCATTCTTCATCGAACTGCTCGACGTGCTGCACGAGGCTGACCTGCCAGTGCCGTATGCACTGCGAACCACCGACGGTGTCGCCCTGCGCGAACTGGCCGGTAAACCCGCGTTGTTGCAGCCACGCCTGGCCGGCAAGCACATCAAGGAAGCCAATGCGCAGCATTGCGCTCAAGTTGGCGAGTTGCTCGGCCACCTGCACTTGGCGACCCAGGCCAACATGATCAAGCGCAAGACTGATCGTGGCCTGGACTGGATGCTGGAGGAGGGCACGCAGTTCCTCTCGCACCTGAATGCCGAGCAAAGCGATCTGCTGCAACGTGCACTGGATGAAATCACCGAGCAGAAGACGAAAATTCTCGCGTTGCCACGGGCGAACATCCACGCGGACCTGTTCCGCGACAACGCGATGTTCGAAGGCACGCACCTGACCGGCCTGATCGACTTCTACAACGCCTGTTCGGGCCCGATGCTGTATGACGTTGCGATTGCATTGAATGACTGGTGTTCGGATGAAGACGGGCTGATCGACGGACCGCGAGCGCGGGCGTTGCTCGGGGCTTACGCTGCGTTGCGACCGTTCACGGCAGCCGAGGCTGAGCTGTGGCCGACCATGCTGCGCGTGGCGTGTGTGCGGTTCTGGTTGTCACGGTTGATCGCCGCGGAATCTTTCGCCGGGCAGGACGTGTTGATTCACGATCCGATGGAATTTCAGCAGCGCTTGGCGCAGCGCCAGAAGGTTAGTACTTCATTGCCCTTCGCCCTCTGAAAAGCATCGCGGGCAAGCCCGCTCCCACAAGGATCACCGCGAACCTGTGGGAGCGGGCTTGCCCGCGATTGAGGCGAAGCCGAATAGGTTTAAAGCGACTCCAGGCACCCCGCCAAATCATTCCCCAACTTCTCCAACACTTGCTCATACCCCTGAGCGGTCGCCGGGGTGTATCCGCCGAGCGCGTCCAGTTCCGCCAGTTTCACCGGCAGGCCGGCTACCAGGGTTTCCGCCAGGCGTGGGCGCAATGGCGGCTCGCTGAATACACAGGTCTTGCCGACTTCCTGTAACCGCGCACGCATCGCTGCGACGTGTTGGGCTCCCGGCTGCACTTCGGCGGCAACGCTGAACACGCCGGTGTGCTTGAGGCCATAGGCGTCTTCGAAGTAGTCGAACGCTTCGTGGAACACGAAGTAGGGTTTGCCTTCGACAGCGGCCAGACGTTTCTTCAGGCGAATATCCAGCGCATCAAGACGCTCATCGAATGCCTTGAGGTTGCTTTGATAGCGTGCTGCGTTGGCCGGGTCCGCGGCACTCAAGTCAGCCGCCATTTTCGCGGCGATGACCCGGGCATTGACCGGCGACAGCCACAAATGCGCGTCCAGGCTGCCTGGGCGGTGATCGTGGTCATGCTCGTCGGCTTCTTCGGCATGTGAGTGGCTATCTTCGGCGAAGCGACGCAATTTCAGCCCCGGCAGATCCTGCACCGCGACGCTTGGCAGCGAGCGGCCATTGAGTACCCGAGGCAGGAAACCTTCCATGTCCGGACCGATCCAGTAGAGCAGATCCACCGACTGCACCTTCCGTACGTCGGAAGGGCGCAGCGCGTAGTTATGCGGCGAAGCGCCCGGTGGCAGCAGCACTTCCGGAATCGCCACGCCGTCCTGCACCGCAGCGGCAATCAGCTGTAGTGGCTTTATGCTGGTCAGGACTTTTACGTCAGCATGAGCCGAACCGATCAACAGGAAACTGGCGGAAAAGGCGACAAAGAAGGAAAAAATTCGGGACACGATGACCACTCGAAGAGGCGAGAACGGGTAACATAATAACGTCTCTCACAAAACTCGTCGCCGCTCATGCCTAAAACACCGATTGCCAGCCGTCCCCACGACCACTCTCATTGCGTGCATAGCGCTCTGTCAGAGGCCGATGCTTTGTGCGCGCGGCAAGGCCTGCGCCTGACCGCCTTGCGTCGGCGGGTGCTGGAACTGGTGTGGCAAAGCCACAAACCGCTGGGCGCCTACGACATCCTGGCAGTGCTCAGCGAGCAGGACGGTCGCCGTGCCGCGCCGCCCACTGTGTACCGTGCGCTGGATTTCCTGCTGGAAAACGGCCTTGTGCACCGCATCTCCTCACTGAACGCCTTCGTCGGCTGCAATCACCCGGAGCATGCCCACCAAGGGCAGTTCCTGATCTGCCGCGAATGCCACGCCGCCATCGAGCTGGAGCAGAAGTCCATCAGCGACGCCATCGTTGGCAGCGCGAAGGATGTCGGTTTCATCGTCGAAGGCCAGACCGTTGAAGTGGTCGGGCTCTGCTCGGGATGTCAGGGGGCTTGATGAGCAACACGCTGATCCGCCTCGAAAACGTTGCCGTCACTTTTGCCGGGCAAAACGTCCTGGACAACATCGATCTGAGTGTTGAGCCAGGGCAGATCGTCACACTGATCGGCCCTAACGGCGCGGGCAAGACCACGTTGGTTCGGGCGGTGCTCGGCCTTCTGAAGCCCGACAGCGGCAGCGTCTGGCGCAAGCCGAAGCTGCGCGTCGGTTACATGCCGCAAAAACTTCACGTCGACCCGACGTTACCGCTTTCGGTGCTGCGCTTCTTGCGCCTGGTGCCGGGCGTGGATCGCGCCATGGCCCTGTCGGCCCTCAAGGAAGTCGGTGCCGAACAGGTGATCGACAGTCCGGTGCAAAGTGTTTCCGGCGGCGAAATGCAGCGCGTGTTGTTGGCTCGGGCATTGTTGCGCGAACCGCAATTGCTGGTGCTCGACGAACCCGTGCAAGGTGTCGATGTGGCCGGTCAGGCCGAGCTCTACAGCTTGATCACACGCCTGCGCGACCGTCACGGTTGTGGCGTGTTAATGGTTTCCCACGATTTGCACCTGGTGATGAGCACCACCGACCAGGTGGTTTGCCTCAATCGCCATGTTTGCTGCTCCGGGCACCCGGAACAGGTCAGCGGCGATCCGGCTTTCGTCGAGTTGTTCGGAAAGAACGCGCAAAGCCTGGCGATTTATCACCACCATCACGACCACGCCCATGACCTGCATGGCTCGGTGGTCACCGCGACCCCGGCGGTCCATACCCACGTCCATGGAGATAGCTGCAAGCATGGCTGATTTTCTGCTTTACGCCCTGCTTGCAGGTCTGGCTTTGGCGCTGGTCGCGGGACCTCTGGGGTCGTTTGTGGTCTGGCGGCGCATGGCCTATTTCGGCGATACCTTGTCCCACGCGGCCTTGCTGGGTGTGGCGTTGGGCTTTCTGCTGGATGTCAGCCCGGCCGTGGCCGTCACCGTTGGCTGCCTGCTGTTGGCGGTGTTGCTGGTGACCCTGCAACAACGTCAGCCACTGGCTTCCGACACGCTTTTAGGCATTCTCGCGCCAAGCACGCTCTCTTTGGGCCTGGTCGTACTAAGCTTCATGCACGAAGTGCGGATCGACCTGATGGCCTATCTATTTGGCGACTTGCTGGCGATCAGTCCGACTGACTTGTCCTGGATTCTCGGCGGCAGCGCGGCTGTTTTGGCCTTGCTGGTGACATTGTGGAGGCCGTTGCTGGCAATCACGGTGCATGAAGAGCTGGCCACGGTCGAAGGCTTGCCGGTCGCGGCGTTGCGCCTGACCCTGATGTTACTGATCGCCGTGGTGATCGCGGTGGCGATGAAGATTGTCGGTGTGTTGCTGATCACTTCGTTGCTGATCATTCCGGCGGCTGCGGCACAACGTCACGCCAGGTCACCGGAGCAGATGGCACTGGGCGCGAGCCTGCTGGGTATGCTCGCGGTCTGTGGCGGGTTGGCGTTGTCATGGTTCAAGGACACCCCGGCGGGCCCGTCAATTGTTGTGACGGCCGCCGCACTGTTTCTGCTGAGTTTTGTCCTGCCCCGTCGAGGGGTGTAGACTTGCTCGTTTTTTGCGCAAATAGAGAGTCGCAGGAATGAAGCTGTTAGCCTCCCGTTATCTGCTCCTTGTCGCATTTTCGCTGCTACTGGGCGCATGTCAAAGCACGCCGCCGGCCGCCACTGAGGCGACCGATGCACGGGCTGCGGCCATCGCGCAGCTGGAACAAAACCTGGCCAGCAGCGAGCTGGCCACTGCCGAAGATCAACTGGCTGCCTTACAGGCGCAGTCGCCGAACGATCCATCCCTTGTGCCGTATCAGCGGCAATTGGCTGAAGCGTACCTGCGTCGCAGCCAGATCGTGCTGCAAAAAGGCGATGTCAATGCTGCCGCAACGGCGCTGGCCCGTGCTCGCGCGTTGATGCCCAAGGCTCCGGCGCTGACAGGGGGCGTCAACAACGCCATCGTCAATGCTCGCAAGGCTGAACTGGATAGAGCCGAAGCTGCGCTCATGGCTGCAGAGGCCCAGCCCCAGGCGAAAGTGATCGATCCGACGGCAGAAAGCACGACGATCGCGCTGAACCTCGCGGATATGACAAAGCTTCGCCGGCAACTCGATGCGATTGCTGCTGATGTGGTGAATTACCAGTGCGACGTGAGCATTCAAGCGCCACGTACCGAGGATTTTCCTTGGTTGGCGACGTTGCTCACCAAAAGGGTGAAGAAGCTGGATTCCGGGTTTGATCTGAAGCTTGAGAAGCAGATCCTGCGCAACGTTCCCGCGCAAATGGTCTTGAGTCCGCGTAAGCAGCCTTAAAAGCATCGCGGGCAAGCCCGCTCCCACAGGATTTAATCGTTCACGAAATAGCGAACGAAATTAATCTTTGTGGGAGCGAGCATGCTCGCGAAGGCGTCGTCCCTGACTACACAAATCCTTAAGCCGGAATCGCCTTGGCCTTCGGCTCCCGATCCCAAACCCGATGCTGCCCGATGGCGGCAAAGAACGGTTTGATCAACTTGGCATCCGCGCCCACGATCAGCCCCGCATCGACCTCAAGCTTGAGCACATCCAACAACTGTTTAGCCTCGCCATGCAGCGCAATGGCTTTCAGGTGCTTGTACGCCTCGAGCAGGTAATGCAGCGCCACGCCATCGCCGCTCAATGCTTTGATCGACGCTGCGCCACCCGGTACGAATACGGCGTCAAACGCCACCGAAGGCAATCCTTCCATCGATGCATCCACCGGCAGTGATTTGCCATCTGCCGTTTTCACGGGCGCGGAAGTCGGGCCGAGCAATTTCGCATGCGCGCCTTCTGCTTGAAGCGCCTTCTTCATGGCATCAATCGCTGCACCATCGACGCCGTTGGCTGCAAGAATTGCCACTTTGCGGGTTTTGATATCCGCCGGCAGCAGGTTCGCTTGGCTCAGGGCCGGTGAGCGATCCAGCGACGTCTTGCGCACTTCGACGGTGCCGGCTTTGGGCGCTGGCAAACCAAGGTTTGTCGCAACGCGCTTGGCCAGTTCCAGATCGATGTTGGCCAGGATCTCATTCACTTGGCGCGCACGAATAAATTCACGCTCAACCTTGCCCAGCTCAAAGCTGTAGGCCGCGATGATGTGTTCCTGCTCGTGCTTGCTCATGCTGTGAAAAAACAGCCGCGCCTGGGAGAAGTGGTCGCCGAACGATTCGCTGCGCTGGCGGATCTTGTTGGCGTCAATGCGCTCCGGATACGTCTCGAAGCCGCCGTCCTGTGCCGCCGGTGGCGTTTCTTTCGGCCATCCGCCATCGATCGAGTTCGGCTCGTAGGAAGCGCGTCCCTTGTCGATGGTGGTGCGATGCATGGCATCGCGCTGACCGTTGTGGAACGGCGCGACCGGACGGTTGATCGGAATCTCGTGGAAATTCGGTCCACCGAGTCGGCTGATTTGCGTATCGGTGTAGGAAAACAGTCGACCTTGCAGCAAAGGGTCGTTGGAGAAGTCGATGCCCGGCACGATATGCCCTGGGCAAAACGCGACTTGCTCAGTTTCAGCGAAGAAGTTGTCCGGGTTGCGGTTGAGCACCATTTTGCCCAGCGGCGTGATCGGCACCAGTTCTTCCGGAATCAACTTGGTCGGGTCGAGGATATCGAAGTCGAACGAGTGCTCGTTCTCCTCTTCGATGATCTGTACGCCCAGCTCCCATTCCGGGTAGTCGCCCATCTCGATCGACTCCCAGAGATCGCGACGGTGGAAATCGGTGTCTTTACCGGCGAGCTTCTGCGCTTCATCCCACACCAGCGAGCAAGTCCCGGCGGTAGGGCGCCAATGGAATTTGACGAAGCGTGATTTACCTTCGGCGTTGACGAGCCGGAAGGTGTGCACACCGAAACCTTGCATGCTGCGCAGGCTTTTCGGAATGGCCCGGTCGGACATGGCCCAGATCACCATGTGCGCCGACTCCGGCACCAGGGACACAAAATCCCAGAAGGTGTCGTGAGCCGAGCCACCGGTAGGAATCTCGTTGTGCGGCTCCGGCTTCACGGCGTGCACGAAGTCAGGAAACTTGATGGCGTCCTGAATGAAGAACACCGGCATGTTGTTGCCGACCAGGTCGAAGTTGCCTTCCTCGGTGAAGAACTTCACGGCGAAACCGCGCACATCGCGCACGGTGTCGCCCGACCCGCGCGGGCCCTGGACCGTAGAGAAGCGCGCGAAGACCGGGGTTTTATGACCGGGGTCTTGCAGGAAACCGGCCTTGGTCAGGACTGAATGGTTTTCGTACGTCTGGAAATAACCATGAGCACCGGTGCCGCGCGCATGGACGATGCGCTCGGGAATGCGTTCATGGTCAAAATGCGTGATTTTTTCACGCATGATGAAATCTTCCAGCAACGACGGCCCGCGAGCGCCGACCTTCAAGGTGTTCTGGTTGTCCGAAACTTTCACGCCCTGATTGGTGCGCAGGGCCTGATCAGTGGCATCGGAGCGAAATTTTTCCAGGCTGTCGAGCTTGGTATTGGTGTTGCCTCGGTCCAGGGTATCGGTCCCGGCCAGTGCGCTTTTTGGAGCGGCAGGCTTCTTGGTACTCATCGGTTTTAAACTCCTCGTTGCGATTCCCGCCGTAGCCAGGACTCTTGAGCAATTCCCCAGGCACGGCACCGGGGGCGTTTTCGAGTTGCCTAATAAGTGACTGATGACGTTTTGCGCCGTTCCTTTTTTCTAACCTTTGATCGCGTTATTGCCAAATGGAAGGTTGAATGCGGAATAAATGCTAATAACCTCTATACGGACAGGCTAAAATGCGCGCCCGGCTAACCGCTGATCCTTTTCCAACGCGCCCCACAAGGTTCGCTACGTGATCGAGTTTCAAAACGTCCACAAAACCTACCGCGTCGCCGGTAAGGATATTCCCGCCCTGCACCCGACCAGTCTGACGATTGAGAACGGTCAGGTCTTTGGCCTGATCGGCCATTCCGGTGCGGGAAAAAGTACCCTGCTGCGTCTGATCAATCGCCTGGAAGAATCCAGTGGCGGCAAGATCATTGTCGACGGCGAAGAAGTCACAGCGCTCGACGCTAATAGCTTGCGGCGTTTCCGTCAGCAGGTCGGGATGATTTTCCAGCACTTCAACCTGCTGGCATCCAAGACCGTGGCCGACAACGTGGCGCTGCCGCTGACCCTCGCCGGCGAACTGTCGCGCAGTGAAATCGACTTGCGGGTGGCGGAATTGCTGGCACGGGTCGGTTTGTCCGATCACGCCAAAAAGTACCCGGCGCAGTTGTCCGGTGGCCAGAAGCAGCGCGTCGGCATTGCCCGCGCCCTGGCGACCAAGCCGAAAATCCTGTTGTGCGACGAAGCCACCAGCGCACTGGACCCGCAGACCACTGCGTCGGTCCTGCAATTGCTGGCCGAGATCAATCGCGAGTTGAAGCTGACCATCGTCCTGATCACCCACGAGATGGACGTGATCCGTCGGGTCTGCGATCAAGTGGCGGTGATGGACGCGGGCGTGATCGTCGAACAAGGTTCAGTGGCCGAGGTGTTCCTGCATCCGAAGCACCCGACCACCAAGCGCTTCGTGCAAGAAGACGAGCAGATCGACGAAAGCGAACAGCGCGATGACTTCGCTCACGTGCCGGGCCGCATAGTACGCCTGACCTTTCAGGGCGAAGCGACCTACGCGCCATTGCTGGGAACCGTTGCCCGGGAAACAGGTGTGGACTACAGCATCCTCGCCGGCCGTATCGACCGCATCAAAGACATCCCCTACGGGCAATTGACCCTGGCCGTCACCGGTGGCGACATGGAAGCGGCGTTCGCCCACTTCACCGCCGCTGACGTCCACATGGAGGTGTTGCGCTGATGGAAGTCCTGACAAGTTTCTTCGTCAATATCGACTGGTTCGAAATCTGGCTGGCCACCGGCGATACATTGCTGATGCTCTTCGGTTCGCTGTTGTTTACCGTTTTGCTCGGCCTGCCGCTTGGCGTGCTGCTGTTTCTCTGCAGCCCGCGTCAGTTGCTCGAAGCCAAAGGCGTCTACGCGATGCTGTCGCTGATGGTGAACATCCTGCGTTCGCTGCCGTTCATCATCCTGCTGATCGTGATGATCCCGTTCACCGTGCTGATCACCGGTACGTCCCTGGGTGTGGCCGGTGCGATTCCGCCGCTGGTGATAGGCGCTACGCCATTTTTTGCACGACTGGTGGAAACCGCCTTGCGTGAAGTCGATCGCGGCATCATCGAGGCGACCCAGGCGATGGGCGCTACGACGCGCCAGATCATCACCAATGCCTTGCTGCCGGAAGCCCGCCCGGGCATCTTCGCGGCGATAACGGTGACGGCGATTACACTGGTGTCCTACACGGCGATGGCGGGTGTGGTGGGCGCGGGTGGTCTGGGCGACCTGGCGATCCGTTTCGGTTACCAGCGTTTCCAGCCTGATGTGATGGTCGTGACGGTGATGTTGCTGCTGGTACTGGTTCAAGTGTTGCAAACCGTCGGCGATAAGATGGTCGTACACTTTTCACGTAAATGACAAATGAGCCGGCCATTCGCTGGCAGGCGCCAAATGCAGGCGCCTCACATGGAGTTAGCTGAATGAAAAAACTACTTGTCGCGTTCGCCGCTGTTGCAGCGTTCGCTGCTCACGCCGATGAACTGACCGTTGCGGCCACCCCGGTTCCGCACGCAGAAATCCTCGAATTCGTGAAGCCGGCCCTGGCCAAGGAAGGTGTGGACTTGAAGGTCAAAGTCTTCACCGATTACATCCAGCCGAACGTGCAGGTCGCCGAAAAACGTCTGGACGCCAACTTTTTCCAGCACCAGCCGTACCTCAATGAGTTCAACAAGGCCAAGGGCACTAACCTGGTGGCCGTTGCCGGCGTTCACCTGGAACCGCTGGGCGCTTACTCCAGCAAGTACAAGGCGCTGACCGAACTGCCTGGTGGCGCCAACGTGGTGATTCCGAACGACGCCACCAACGGCGGCCGTGCGCTGTTGCTGCTGGCCAAGGCTGGTCTGATCAAGTTGAAGGATTCCAACAATATCCTGTCGACCGTCAAGGACATCACCGAGAACACCAAGGACCTGAAATTCCGTGAACTGGAAGCCGCGACCATCCCGCGCGTGCTGACTCAGGTCGATCTGGCGCTGATCAACACCAACTACGCGCTGGAAGCCAAACTTGATCCGTCCAAGGATGCGCTGGTCATCGAAGGCAACGATTCGCCGTACGTGAACATCCTCGTAGCCCGTGAGGACAACAAGGACAGCGACGCGATGAAGAAACTGGTTGCTGCCCTGCACAGCCCGGAAGTGAAAGCCTTCATCCTCGAGAAGTACAAAGGCGCGGTATTGCCGGCGTTCTGATCTACCCCTCTACACTGATCGTTCCCTCGCTCTGCGTGGGAATGCCTCACCGGACGCTCCGCGTCCGTTTGGGGACGCAGAGCGTCCCTGGCTGCATTCCCACGCGGAGCGTGGGAACGATCAGATATAAAAAAACCGCAGCTTGGGCTGCGGTTTTTTTTTGGCCGGTTTTCTTACTTGCGCTTGAGCATCACCGGCAATTGCGCCACCAGTTTCTGGTTATTCAACGGTGCACGAATGAATCCACGTTGCGTCCCGTCCGGCCCGATCACCGCGAGGTTGCCGCTGTGGTCGACGGTGTAGTTCGGCTTGCTGGTGTCCGCCGGAATAAACGGGATGCTCACCGCGTTGGCCAGTTTTTGAATGTCGTCCACGGAAGAGGCCGTCAGGCCTTTGAACTGCGGATCGAAGTAACCCAGGTACTGCTTGAGTTGCTTGGGCGTGTCACGGTTCGGGTCGACGCTGACCAGAATGATCTGCAACTTGGCCACCGCCTCTGGCGGCAATTCACTCTTGATCTGACGCAACTGGGCGAGGGTGGTCGGGCAGATGTCCGGGCAGAAGGTGTAACCGAAGAACAGCAGCGACCATTTGTCTTTCAGCTCATTGACCGTGACAGGCTTGCCGTCTTCGTCCGTCATCGTCACGTTCGGCAGGTTGCGGCTTTGCGGCAGCAAAATGATCCCGGCGTCGATCAGCGCTGTCGGATCGCCCTGGCCTTTGCCGGACAGCACTTTGTTGATGGTCAGGCCCAGAACCAGTGCGATCAGGGCGACAAGGATGAAGACGGTTTTCTGAGTTCGAGTCATAGGTTCAACAGTAAGTAGTGGTCTACGAGCAGCGCGATAAACAGCAGGAACAAGTAGTAAATAGAGTACTTGAAGGTGTTGATCGCCGCGTGCGGCCGAGTGCCACGGTACAGCACGATGGCCCATTGCAGGAATCTGGCGCCGAGTCCCAGCGCGCAAATCAGGTAGAGCATGCCGCTCATGTGGATCACGTAGGGCATCAGGCTGACGGCCAGCAGCGCGAAGGTGTAAAGCAGGATGTGGATTTTGGTGTAGTGCTCGCCATGGGTGACCGGCAGCATCGGAATGTCGGCCTTGGCGTATTCCTCTTTGCGGTGAATGGCCAGGGCCCAGAAGTGTGGCGGGGTCCAGGCGAAGATGATCAACACCAGCAGCAACGGTTCGGCGCTGACATGCCCCGTCGCAGCGGTCCAGCCGAGCAACGGCGGCGCGGCACCGGCCAGGCCGCCGATGACAATATTCTGCGGCGTCGCGCGCTTCAGGAAACCGGTGTAGACCACCGCGTAGCCAAGCAAGGAAGCGAGGGTCAGCCAGGCTGTCAGCGCATTGGTGAAGGCCAGCAGCACGGCTTGTCCAAGCAGCGCCAACACCAGGGCAAAAATCAGCGCGGCTGCCGGGGACACTCGACCTTCGGCCAAGGGGCGTTTGTGCGTGCGAGCCATGACCGCATCAATACGCCGGTCGACCACATGGTTCACCGCCGCTGCGCCGCCCGCACACAGTGCGATCCCCAGATTGCCAAACACCAGCACGGTCCACGGCACCCCGGCGCGGGTCGCCAGAAACATGCCGACCAGCGAGGTGATGAGCATCAGCACCACCACTTTGGGCTTGGTCAGCTCCAGGTAATCACGCCAGATGGCCTGACTGTGACGCGCGCCGATCAGAGTCGCCATGGCGTCTCTCCTTTTATTGTTATGGGGCCGGCCGAATGTTTACGCGGGCTGAAGCGCCAGCGCGGAGTTTGCTGCTTCACCCGAACCAGACTGGTTCGCGCGTGATAGTTGACCAGGACCATCGTCAGTAGCAGCGCCGCGCCACCGGCGTTATGGGCGACAGCCACCGGC
This sequence comes from Pseudomonas sp. JAI111, assembly GCF_024809425.1. Classification (NCBI taxonomy): domain Bacteria; kingdom Pseudomonadati; phylum Pseudomonadota; class Gammaproteobacteria; order Pseudomonadales; family Pseudomonadaceae; genus Pseudomonas; species Pseudomonas sp. JAI111. The sequence continues at coordinate 66,367 of NZ_JANUCB010000014.1, forward strand.
AGGGGCAGGTGGAACAGCACGTTGCTGATGCCGAGGGTGATTTGTGCGCCGAGTGCAATCAGCACCAGCCCTGCCAGGCGAGTCATGCCGACCACCTTCAGTTGCCAGGCCAGCCCAAGTAGTACGAGCGTCACCAGCAACGCGCCGATCCGGTGAGTCAGGTGAATCGCCGTGCGGGCATCGCTATCCAGTTGCCCGCCAAGGTAATTGGGGCCGATGTGCTGGGTCAGGTGAAAGCCGTTGGCGAAGTCAGCCGGCGGCAGCCATTGCCCATGGCAGGTCGGGAAATCGATGCAGGCCACTGCCGCGTAGTTGGAGCTGACCCAACCGCCGAGGGCGATTTGCAGGATCACCAGCAGCAATCCCGCCGTCGCCCAGTGTTGCAGACGCCGTGGCACCGTCAGCGCCGGCACTAAGCCGGACAGGCGCAAGGTCAGCAAAAACAACAGACTCAGCGTCGCAAATCCGCCGAGCAAATGCCCGGTGACCACCTGCGGCCAGAGCTTGAGCGTTACCGTCCACATGCCGAACGCCGCTTGGGCAAACACCACGCCCAACAGAAACAATGGCAACTTCACCGGTTGCCCCGGATGACGGCGATGCACCCAGGCACGCCCGGCCAGCACCGAAATCAACAGCCCCAGTGTGCCGGCGAAATAGCGGTGGACCATCTCGTTCCAGCCTTTATGGGCTTCGACAGGCGCCTCGGGAAAATGCAATTCGGCATGGGCCAGTTGAGCTTCGCCTTTGGGCACGCTGATAAAACCGTAGCAGCCCGGCCAGTCCGGGCAGCCGAGGCCGGCGTGGGTCAGGCGGGTGTAGGCGCCGAGCAGCACTACAATCAGTGCCAGCAAGGTGGCAAACAACGCGAGGCGAAATCCAGGTTTGGCCATGACGATGCCCTTATCCGATGTTCGACAGTTTCAACAGATGACGCAGGTCGTTGAGCAGGTCCTTACCCTTGACCGTCGGGTCGTAGCGCAGCACCAGATTGCCGTGAGGGTCGATGATCCAGAGATGCGGTACTGCCTGGTCGCCGGCGGCTTTATGGAACTCGGTCAAATTCAGTGGATAGCGCTGTAATTGAGGATACTCGCGGGTGAGTTTGGCGTCGTAATCGCTGCTCAGCGGTTGCGCCGCGGCGAGTGCGTGACTGGCGCGCCCGGCGTCGCGGCCAAGGCCGATCTGGACTTGTCGCGCCAGGTACACCAGTTGTTGGCAGTCGACCGAACACTCCTTGGGCGCCGTGACCAGCAATTGCCAACGGTCCTCTTGCGCCTGCACGCCAAGGTCGGCGCGGGACTGGCCATTGCCGATCAGTTCGCCGTGATAGCTGCGGCCCTCTGGCACCCAGAATTGCAATTTGTACATGCCGGTGGCGAGGATCATCGGACCGATCACCCCCAGCAGGATCAGCAGCAACTGCAAGCGACCCTTGCGCCGGCTCACCGGTGTTTTCGCCTCAGACATGCTGGGTGGATTCATGGCCGCTCCCATGGTGTTTCTCCTTTGCGTTGTGCCAGCCGAGGTAGATGAAAAGGCCGAGCAGGGCGATCGACATGGCGAACCACTGCACGGCATAAGCGATGTGTTTCTCCGGCCCCATGGCCACCACGGGCCAATCGGCCTGGTAGGACGCGGGGCCGGTTTCTTCACGTAATTCGTAGGCAAAGCCTTCACGATCGAGCGTGGTCCACAGCTTCGCCGGGTCAACGGCCGTCACCAGCTGTGGCCAGGTTGTGGTGCTCGGGTCGGCGTGCAACTGAAACGTCGCGCCGGGGGACACGTAAACCCAGGCAGTCAGGTTCAACGCCTCGGTCGGCGTGGTGAATTGCGGCGGTGTGCGCCGGTCCGGCCACGGCAGCCAGCCGCGATTGACCAGCAGCCAGAGTCCGGTGGCCTGATCCTGGAACGGTTGCAGCAACTCGACGCCGACCTTGCCGTCGCGTTGGCGGTTATCCAGCAGCAGGCTGTGGGCGGGATCGAACTGGCCGCGCAAGTGAACGCGGCGAAACGCCGGATCTTCAGTGTGTTGCAGTGCGGTACTGGCCATCGGTTCAGCGGCACGGCGTTCGGTGTAGGTGTGCAGGAGCGCGCTTTTTTCCGCGCCCCGGCTCAATTGCCAGAACCCGAGCGACACCAGCAGCGGCAGCAGGATTGCGACCACCAGCGTTGGCACGACACCCGGCCGGAAGCGCTTCATGGCGTCGCCAGAAAGTCGGTCATCGCGATAGCTATACTCAAGTGCATCGCCTTTCCCCGGAGTTTCACCATGCTCAAAGCAGCCATCGTCCTGATGCTGATTGCCACGGTTGTCAGCCTGTTCAGCGGCCTGTTTTTTCTGGTCAAGGACGACAGCAGCTCGAACCGCCTCGTCATTGCCTTGAGTGTTCGTGTTGCACTGGCCGCCGTGACCGTCGGCTTGATCGCCTGGGGTTTTTACAGCGGCCAGTTGGTCTCTACGGCACCTTGGTAAAACCTCAGAGCACGTAGACGAAAACAAACAGCCCGATCCACACCACATCGACGAAGTGCCAATACCAACTCGCGGCCTCGAAGCCGAACTGATGTTCGTTATCGAAGTGTCCTCGCATGATCCGCATCAGCATCACAAACAGAATGATGGTGCCGATGGTCACGTGGGCGCCGTGGAAACCGGTGAGCATGAAGAACGTCGCGCCGTAGATGCCCGAGCCGAGGGTCAGGCCCAGCTCGTGGTAGGCGTGCATGTACTCTTCAGCCTGGAAGGTGAGGAACGCGCAACCCAGCAGCACGGTGATCGCCAGCCAGATTTTCAGCGCACCGCGATGGCCCTTTTTCAAGGCGTGGTGGGCGATGGTAATGGTGACGCTGGAACTCACCAGCAACACGGTATTGAGCAACGGCAAACCCCAAGGGCTGATGACTTCCTTGGGTGGCGGGAACAGTTTCGGATCCGGGGTATGCAGCAGCGGCCAGGCGAACTGGAAGTTAGGCCACAGCATGTGGGCGATACCTTTCGGACCTTCGCCGCCGAGTGCGGGACCCGAAATGTGCCTTACATAGAACAGCGCACCGAAGAAAGCGATGAAGAACATCACCTCGGAGAAGATGAACCAGCTCATGCCCCAGCGGAACGAGCGATCCATCTGCGCGCTGTACAAGCCGCCGCGACTTTCCTTGATCACCGTGCCGAACCAGCCGAACAGCATGTAGGCCACCAGCAGGCCGCCGACGAAAAAGATCAGCGGGCCGTGGGATTCGGGTCGCGCCGCTTTCAGGTCATTGAACCAGGTGGCCAGGCCGAAAACGGTCGTGAGCATGCCGACCGTGGCGATGATCGGCCATTTGCTCTGGGCCGGAACGTAATAATGTTCATGAGTTGCCATTTATTGTTCTCCTTATCGGGCACGCTCAACCGCCAGTGTTTACAGCTACCGGTGGATGTCGGGCGGTGATATCGAACAGCGTGTAGGACAGCGTCAGGTGCTTCACATCCTTGGGCATGTCACGGTCAACGATGAAACGTACCGGCATCTCGATCCGTTGACCGGGCTGCAGCACTTGCTGGGTAAAGCAGAAACATTCGGTTTTGTGGAAGTACGCCGCCGCTTCACTGGGTGCGATGCTCGGCACTGCCTGGGCGCTCATGGGGTGATCGGTCGGGTTGTAGGCGACGAAAATCATCTCGTTCACGGCCCCCGGATGCGCCGTCAGCTCATTGCCCTTGGGATAGAACTCCCAGACCATGTCGGCGTTATTCATCGACAGAAACTGCACGCGCACTTGTCGCGACATATCCACCACTTGCTCGCCTTCGTATTGCCCGGCGGTCTTGCCGTTGATGCCGAACGCCTTGCACATCACGTCGTAGATCGGCACCAGGGCAAAGCCGAAGACAAACATCGCCACCACCACCAGTAGCAGGCGGGTGACGAGTTTCTTCAGCGAAATCGAATCAGCCATGATTCAAGCCCTCAACACCAGACCCTGTGGGAGCTGGCTTGCCTGCGATGGACGCGACACGGTGAGTCAGACAAATTGCCATCGCGAACAAGCCGGTTCCCACAAGGGTCAGTGCGTTCATTTCACTTCCGGCGGCGTGGTGAACGTGTGATACGGCGCGGGTGACGGGATGCTCCACTCCAGGCCTTCGGCCCCATCCCACGGTTTGGCCGGTGCTGGCGGGCCGCCGCGAATGGTCTTGATCACGATGAACAGGAAGAAGAGCTGCGTGGCGCCGAACATGAACGCGCCAATCGACGACACCATGTTGAAGTCGGCAAATTGCAGGTTGTAGTCCGGAATCCGCCGCGGCATGCCGGCCAGGCCTACGAAGTGCATCGGGAAGAACGCCATGTTCATGCCGATGAACGAGAGCCAGAAGTGCAGCTTGCCCAGGGTTTCGTCATACATGTGGCCGGTCCATTTCGGCATCCAGTAGTAGGCTGACGCGAAGATCCCGAAGATCGCCCCCGGCACCAGCACGTAGTGGAAGTGCGCGACCACGAAGTAGGTGTCCTGGTACTGGAAGTCCGCCGGGGCGATGGCCAGCATCAAGCCGGAGAAGCCGCCGATGGAGAACAGGATCACGAACGCCACCGCAAACAGCATCGGCGTCTCGAAGGTCAACGAGCCTTGCCACATGGTGCTGGCCCAGTTGAACACCTTGACCCCGGTGGGCACAGCGATCAGCAACGTGGCGTACATGAAGAACAGTTCGCCCACCAGTGGAATGCCGACCACGAACATGTGGTGCGCCCAGACGATGAACGACAGGAACGCAATACTCGCTGTCGCATAGACCATCGAGGTGTAGCCAAACAGCGGCTTGCGCGAGAAGGTCGGGATGATCGAGCTGACGGCACCGAAGGCCGGCAGGATCATGATGTACACCTCGGGGTGACCGAAGAACCAGAACACATGCTGGAACAACACCGGGTCACCGCCACCGGCGGCGCTGAAGAAACTGGTGCCGAAGTGGATGTCCATCAGCATCATCGTCACGCAACCGGCCAGAACCGGCATCACCGCGATCAGCAGGAACGCGGTAATCAGCCAGGTCCAGACGAACAGCGGCATTTTCATCAACGTCATGCCGGGGGCGCGCAGGTTGAGGATGGTTGCGATCACGTTGATCGCCCCCATGATCGAACTGATCCCCATCAGGTGGATGGCGAAGATGAAGAACGTGACGCTTTCCGGTGCATAGGTCGTGGAGAGGGGGGCGTAGAACGTCCAGCCGAAGTTCGGTCCGCCACCAGGGGTGAACAGGGTCGAGACCAGCAGGATGAATGCGGCCGGCAACAGCCAGAAGCTGAAGTTGTTCATCCGTGGCAGGGCCATGTCAGGCGCGCCGATCATCAATGGGATCATCCAGTTGGCGAGGCCGACGAAGGCCGGCATCACCGCACCGAAGACCATAACCAGGCCGTGCATGGTGGTCATCTGGTTGAAGAACGCCGGCTCGACGATTTGCAGTCCGGGCTGGAACAGTTCGGCGCGAATCACCATCGCAAACGAACCGCCCAGCAGGAACATGCAGAACGCGAACCACAGGTACAGCGTCCCGATATCCTTGTGGTTGGTGGTCAGCACCCAGCGCATCAGGCCTTTGGCAGGGCCATGGGCGTGGGCAGTCTCGGTTTGAACATGGTCATCGACGACAGCAGTCATGTCCTGTCTCCTGCAAACAGAGGGGCTGGGCAGGTCAGGGCGTGCAGCCCCGACCGGTTCCTTACGTGCGCAATAGACCGGGTCATTTGCTTTCCGCCTGTTTCAGCTCCAGCACTTCTTTAGGAGTGACCATGTCGCCTTTGTTGTTGCCCCAGGCGTTACGTTCGTAGGTCACGACCGCCGCGATATCGACTTCCGAAAGCTGCTTGCCGAACGCCGCCATGGCGGTGCCGGGTTTGCCGAAGTAAACGCGGTGCAGGTGGTCGGCTTTGGGGCCGGTAGCAATCGGCGAGCCTTTAAGCGCCGGGAACATTGGCGGCAGGCCTTGGCCTTCGGCCTGGTGACAGGCCACGCAGGTGGTGTGATAGATCTTGTCGCCGCGTTCTTTGAGCTCGTCGAGCGTCCATTCCTTGCTGGTCAGCTCTTTAAGCTGCATGGCCTCGGCTTTACGTTCGGCCAGCCATTTGTCGTAGTCGGCCTTTTCCTTGACCTCGACCACGATCGGCATGAAGCCGTGGTCCTTGCCGCACAATTCGGCACATTGGCCACGGTAGATGCCCGGTTTGTCGATGCGGGTCCAGGCTTCGTTGACGAACCCCGGGATCGCGTCGCGCTTGACTGCGAAGGCCGGCACCCACCAGGAGTGGATAACGTCGGCGGAAGTCACCAGGAAGCGAACTTTGGCGCCGATCGGCAGCACCAGCGGCTTGTCGACCTCGAGCAAGTAGTGCTCGCCCTTGGTTTCCTTGTTGTGGATCTGATCGGCAGGGGTGTTCAGGTTGCTGAAGAACTCAACGTCCTGGCCGAGGTATTTGTAATGCCACTTCCACTGATAGCCGGTGATCTGGATTTCGATATCCGGTTCACTGGCGTCGTACATCTTGATCAGGGTTGCGGTCGCAGGAACCGCCATGGCCACCAGGATCAGGAAGGGCACGATGGTCCAGAGGATTTCGACGGTGGTGCTTTCATGAAATTTTGCAGCCACCTGCCCGGTCGAGCGGCGGTGGAGGATCATCGACCAGAACATGGCGCCGAAGACGATGATGCCGATCACCACACAGATCCAGAAGATGGTCATGTGCAGATCAAATACTGCGTGACTGATTTCAGTCGCTCCCGGCGCCATATTCACAGTCCAGGCGGCGTGCGCAGGACTGAAAATCGACCACAACAGGAGGCCCATCCAGACGTGTGGATGTCGCATCATTGCGGGTTCCCCTTATCGTTCTTGTTATCCCGCCGGCAAACACCAGCGGCAAGGGAGCGGCATTTTCAGACTACGAACTTGAATCGCCGTGCCTTGCTGCATGTGCAGTCGGGCGTCATCAGCTAACTCCATTCCAACCCGAGTATAGACAGCGACCGCGACCTCGCAATGTGATGGCGTAAATGATCTGAAACAGCTGGGACTTGCGTTCAAGGTCACGAATGGAGAAGGATGCAGACGAGTGGTGGCAAACCGATATAACGGAGGCGTCTCAAGGATGAAACAATTATGACAAATGCGTCTTAGCGTTCGTCATACGCCAGCTAAGTTATGTCTTCCCTATTTCATTGCCTTGTTTCCTGGAGTTTTCATGAACACCGCCGCATTGCGCGAGCAGATCCAAAAAGCCCAACAACATGAAGCCGATACCGGCCTGCTGACTCGTCAGCTGGAAAGCAAACTGCCTCATTTACATCCATCGATTCAATTGCCGGAAACGGATGCCAACGGTGTACTGGCGCGTTTCGTCGCCGCTTACATAAATGAAGTGCCTGATCTGCTGGATGCAGCCAATGAAGTCGCCAGGGAAGCGGGTATCGAGTCACAGATCAAACCGGTGCTGACGATTGCCGAACAGTATTTCCTTCAGCCACCGGCGATCATGGCCGGTCATGTCGGTCTGGACAGCCTGCTGGACGAGGCGTATCTGGCACATCGGCTGGTTGAAGAGGTCAACGATCTGTACATCAAGCATTTTGGCCAGCCACTGATCCCCTTGGACATGACTGTCGCCAACCTGATTGCCCACCAATTGATCGGTGAGGAGTTCGCCAACCAGCTGGACGAGGCGGTACATCACGCCGTGGACGAGATGCTCAACGAGGAAAGCTTTGCGCTGGAATCGGTCGAGGCCTACCGTGAAAAGCTCAGCAGCCCGGACACTGGCGCCGCGTGGAAGCGCTGGCCGTGCATGTCGCGCCGTTTAGGCGTGGGCTTTGAACTGGATCAGCCGGCGGCTTGATCCAACGGGAGAAACCGAACACCTGTGGGAGCGGGCTTGCTCGCGAAGGCGGTCGATCATTCAACATTGATGTTGACTGACACACCGCTTTCGCGAGCAAGCCCGCTCCCACATTGTTTTCTACGCGGCTGAACCTACGCCGGTGGTCGTCCGCAAACGCCCCTCCAACCTGCGCTTCAGACCCCTCGCTTCAATGATCAGCTTCGACCCCTTGGCCGCATTGGCCCGGCCCCATTCCTCCAGTAATTCCAGGCACGAGTGATCGATGTAGCTCAGGTTATTGAGCGGCACATGCACCGTCGTACCTGCAGGGATGGTCCCCAGGACTTGAGTCAATGCCGGTACTTTGAGAAAGGTCGCGGCGCCCATCAGGCGCAACTCCATTTCACCGTCCGTGGGCAGGTCGATCAGACCGATTTTCAGTCGCGAAGCTTTCCACGCCAGTTTCGCCAATGTCAGGCCAAAGCCGATCAACACACCCGTCAGCAGGTCGGTGAAGATGATGGCCAGCGCTGTCGCCGCGTAAGTGAACATCGGCATCCGGCCATAGCGGCCCAGGCCTCGAAAGGCCTTCATGTCGACCAGTTTGAAACCGGTGTACACCAGCACACCCGCCAGGCTCGCTACCGGAATACTTTGCAGCACACTGGACAACAGCAACACAAAGGCCAGCAGCCACAAACCATGGAACACCGTCGACAGACGCGTGGTGGCACCGGCCTGAACGTTGGCCGAGCTGCGCACGATCACACCGGTCATTGGCAGCGCACCCATCAGGCCGCAGAGCATATTGCCCACCCCTTGCGCCGATAACTCTCGGTCAAAGTCTGAACGCTGGCCGCTGTGCATACGGTCCACCGCTGCTGCCGAGAGCAAGGTTTCGGCGCTGGCGATGAAGGCCACGGCAAAAGCGGCAATCAGCAAGGTCGGGTCCGCGAGGTTGAGCAAGTCGGCCGGTTTCAACCAGTCGATGGCCTCGGCCAGATTGGCCGGGACTTCCACCCGTTTGACCTGCAACGCGAGGATAAGGCTGGCGACAGTCGCCAACCCGACGCCAAGCAGTGCACCGGGAATGAAGCGCAATGAGTGAGGGCGAAATTTTTCCCACAGCCACATCACGGCAATCGTCGACAACCCAAGCAAACCTGCCTGCCAGCCAAGGGACGGCAATGCCTGCATGACGGCAGCCGGGAAGGCCGCGAGATTGTCCAGGCCGGAAGGCTTGGGCACGGCGTCGAGCATCACATGCACCTGTGAAAGCACGATCAGCACACCGATCCCGGCAAGCATGCCGTAAACCACGGCTGGCGCCGTGACCCGGAACCAGCAACCCAGCTTCAAGCGCCCGGCCACCAGCTGCAGAAAACCCGCCAGCAGCAGGATCGGCCCGAGCATGGCAATACCGTGCTGGCGCACCAATTCGAAGACCAGCACCGCCAAACCTGCCGCTGGGCCACTGACTTGCAGAGGCGAGCCGGCAAGCCAACCGACGACCAGTCCACCAATGATCCCGGTGATCAAACCTTTGGCGGGTGGCAAACCCGAAGCGATCGCGATGCCCATGCACAAGGGCAGGGCGACGAGAAACACGACCACGGATGCCAGCAGCTCCCGTGGCAGAACAGCTTTCAATTGCGCAGCACGCATGGTGATTCTCCCGAAGTTTTCTTCAGGCATGGCAAAGCCAGGCTGCTCAATCAGCAGCCTCGGCTAAACCACACATAGATTTAGGAGGATTTAGAAGCGCGCTTTGGGCGTCGCCACCGGAATCGGATGAGTGCCATCGAGCGGCAGGAAGCACCCCTGATCCGCGTCGTAAGCTCTGATTTCGCTGGTTTCGATGTTGTAGATCCAGCCATGGATAAACAGGTGACCGTTGGCCATGCGCGAAGCAACCGACGGGTGAGTGCGCAAATGCTGCAGCTGGGCGATCACGTTCTCCTCGGTAAGGAAGTGCATGGTCTCGTTTTCGTCAGTGCAATGGCAGTTTTCCTGGACCATGGTTTTCGCCACTTCGGCATGCCGCAGCCAGGCTTTGACCGTGGGCATTTTTTCCAGGCTTTGCGGGTTGAGCACCGCGCGCATCGCGCCGCAATCGGAGTGCCCGCAAATGATGATGTGTTGCACCCCGAGTGCCAGCACGGCGTATTCGATGGCCGTGGAAACACCGCCGTTCATCTGACCATAAGGCGGAACGACGTTGCCGACGTTACGGGTTACGAACAAGTCGCCGGGGGAGCTTTGGGTAATAAGCTCGGGAACGATGCGCGAGTCGGCGCAGGCGATGAACATCGCTCGCGGGCTTTGGGCCGTGGCGAGTTTTTTGAAGAGTTCTTCCTGCTGCGGGAAAACCTCGTGATGAAAGTGCAAAAAGCCGTCAACAATATGTTTCAGCGCTGCATCGGAGGTTTCCGTCTCGTGTTGGGCTGAAGCCGACGCAGCTAACGGCTGTTTATCCTTGTCACTCATGATTCATCCTCTTTGGCGGAGTCACGGAATTTTCCCGTTTTGTCCGGTGTGAAGCCAGTGGCTGTTTAAAAAACATCCAGGCCGAAAAGCTAGACCCGTCAGTCACTCGATGAACAAGGTAGCCGTCGAAACTTAACTCAAACTGAATCGAACGCTCTAGAACGTGTGTTCCAGGTCACAAAAAACGTGACCGGCGTCATGGCCAAATGTATTTCCCACTCCTCAACCATACGCCCATTGTCCTCAAATCAATGACATCTGGCGACCCGGCGGGCAGAAGGAATCGCAGTCCAGATTAAAGCCTTCGCGATGATTGAGCCCCAGGCGTTTGATGGTTTTGGCAAAACGTTGCGCCAATAGATCGGCGAACGGCCCCTCACCGCGCATCCGGGCACCGAACCGACTGTCATAGAGCTCGCCGCCGCGGCTTTGTCGAATCAGGCTCAGCACATGCGCGGCACGTTGAGGGTAGTGGGCCGCCAGCCATTCTTCGAACAGTGGCGCCACCTCCAGCGGCAAACGCAACATCATGTAGGCCGCACTTTGCGCGCCCGCTGCGTGAGCCTCGGTGAGCAGGCTTTCAAGTTCGCTGTCGTTGATCATCGGAATCATCGGCGAACACAGCACGCCCACCGGGATACCCGCTTCACGCATCACCCTGATCGCGCGCAACCGGGCCTTGGGCGCTGCGGCACGGGGTTCGAGGATGCGTTTGAGCTCATCGTCCAGGGTTGTGAGGCTGATCATCACCGCCACCAACCTTTGCTCCGCGAGTTCGGCCAACAGGTCCAGATCGCGAAGAATCAGTGAGCCCTTGGTGATGATAGTCACCGGATGGCGGTAGCGCAGCAGCACTTCGAGGGTTTTGCGAGTGATCTTGTGTTCACGCTCGATCGGTTGATAAGGATCGGTGTTGGAGCCCAGGTTGATGGGCGCGCATTGATAGCCACGCTTGGACAGTTGTTCTTCCAGCACATCGGCAGCGTTGGTCTTGGCGATCAATTTGGTTTCGAAGTCCAGCCCTGGCGACATGTCCCAGTAAGCGTGGCTGGGCCGCGCGTAGCAGTAAATGCAACCGTGTTCACAGCCGCGATAGGGATTGATCGAACGGTCGAAGGGCAAGTCCGGAGAATTGTTGCGGGTGATGATGGTTTTTGCCGTTTCGATGCGCACCTCGGTGCCCTGGGTGACCGGCGCTTCCTGATACCAGCCGTCATCCTCGACCACCGAGCGATTCGGTGCGAAGCGATTGTGCGGGTTGGTGGCGGTGCCGCGACCGCGTGGTGGCAGAGGAATGTTCATCGATTCAATCCTTTAGCTGTATGTTCATACAGTATATGGGCGTGTCGAAATCGACCAGTACCGTTCGGCGATCTGTCGCATCAAAACAGTTTTTGTATGGGGAGTATTAACGAGGTATGTCGTCATCATGGGAAACATATAAATAGTAGGTTGTAGTGTAGTGAGGTAAGTATTATCTCCGGCACACGAAACCTTCGTGAATTACTTATTAAATGGAATTAATAAATGTCAATGTTTAATCAGCGTGGTATTTTTTTGCAGTTGTTGGCCCCGACTATTGTCAATCCAAATGAAGCGCAAGTATCGATGCAACTTGCCCGCAAGGAGTTGGATTGGGATGACGTCAATGGCGTACAGACCGAAGCACTGGTAGATTCCGTCTACATCACGGCAGTCTCGGCGGATGGCGGTCGATCCTTTAATATCCAGACAATCAGCAGTGATGTGGATGGTGACGGTGATATCGATAGTCATGACAAGGAAAAGCTGCTGGCTCTGGCCAAGGCCTATTCCGTTATCGTCAATCCTTGATAGTTGAATAACTAATTAAACCTGCATGATCGCTCATGCAGGTTTATTTCATTACGACAACTTAGTTGTGCTGGGTGAGTTGGCCAAGATCGTCACCGGAAGTTGTTTTCATATCATCCTTGCGCAGTTTGGCTACATCGCTGGACTTTACGGTCGTGCCTTTATTTCCCCAACTTGTGCGGATGAAGGTCACGACATCCGCCACTTCCTGATCCGACAGCCGCCAGGCAAACCCGGGCATGGTGAAAGTGGACGGTGCCGTATGCGTGGCCGGCAAGGTCCCGCCCTTGAGCACAATGTGGATCAACGACGTCGGATCGTCCGACTGTAACACCGGGTTGCCCGCCAACGCCGGGAACACCCGCGTATAACCGTGACCGTCGGTACGGTGGCAGGCCGCGCAGTTATCGATGTACACCGAGGCGCCGGGCTTGCTGTCGTCACCTTTCCATAGCGCCTGGGCGACTTGTTTGTCGTACTGGTGCGGCTGGTCGTTGGGGTCATTGGCCGGCAGGGACTTGAGGTAACGGGCAATCGCGGTCAGGTCGGCGTCGGTCATGTACTGCATGCTGTGGGTGACCACATCGCTCATGCCACCGAACACCGCACTGCGATCACTGCGCCCGGTCTTGAGGAATTGCACCAGTTGCTCTTCGCTCCAACTGCCAAGGCCATCCTTGTGATCACCGCGAAGACTTTTCGCGATCCAGCCTTCCAGTGGCGCACTGCCTGATAGAAACGTACTACCTTCCCCGGCATTCAAGGATTTTTCCTGCATGGTCAGGGCACGCGGCGTATGGCAGGCGCCGCAATGTCCCAGGCCTTCAACCAAATAAGCCCCACGACTGACCACGGCATCTGCGCCAGGCGCCGCTTTGTCGTCAGCCACGGCCGGGGCGAACAGCCAGCGCCACCCCATCAGCGGCCAGCGCATGCTCAATGGCCAGGGAATATCGCTGGCCTTGTTCTCCTGGGCCACTGGCGCCACGCCGTGCATGAAGTAGGCGTACAAGGCTTGCATGTCGGTTGCGTTGACGCTGGCGTAGGACGGATACGGCATCGCCGGGTACAAAGTACTACCGTTTTTGGCGACGCCATGGCGCACGGCTTTGTCGAAGTCCTCGAAGCTGTAGTCGCCCAGGCCGGTTTTGTCCGGCGTGACGTTGGTTGAATAGATCGTCCCTATCGGCGTTTCCATCGGCAAGCCACCGGCGAATGGCTTGCCGTCCTTGGTAGTGTGACAGGCCACGCAGTCGCCGGCACGGGCGAGGTATTCGCCTTGTTTGATCAGGTTTTGATCAACTTCAGCGGCGCTGATCGAGCCACTGCCAAGCAGGGCCAAGGTCGCGATAACGAATGCTTTCATGCTCATCGCTCCTTAAGCCTGAACCAGCGGGCCGGGGTTTTTCAGGTACTGCTCGCGGATCGCCCGCGCCGACCAGTAGGTTAATGCGGCGACCAGACCTGTAGGGTTGTAGCCCAGGCCTTGTGGGAATGCCGACGCGCCAGGGACGAACACGTTGTGCACGTCCCAGCTCTGCAGGTAACGGTTCAAGGCACTGGTTTTCGGGTTGGTGCCCATGATCGCGCCACCGTTGAGGTGGGTGGTCTGGTAGGACGCGGTGTTGAAGTGATCACCGACCTGTTTGCCGATCACGGCGATGGCTTTGGGGCCCATCGCTTCGGCGACCTTGCCCAGTTTCTCGACCATGAAACGGTTCATCTTGATGTCGTTTTCTTGCCAGTCGAAGGTCATCCGCAGCAGTGGCAAACCGTAGGAATCGCGGTAAACAGGGTCGAGATCCAGGTAGTTGCCACGGTAGGACTGATGCGCGCCGTGGGCGTCCATCGACACTTGGTGGGTGTAGTAATCGGCGGTGGCACGTTTCCAGGCACTGCCCCAGGCCGGCGTGCCTGGTGGGTTGGACGTCCCGGCAATCGGCCGGCTGCCGGCCTGGTTGACCCACATCGGCGAGCCGCCGACGAAGCCGTGGGGGCCGTGGTCGAAGTTGTCGGCGTTGAAGTCATCAATCGCCACACCGTTGCCGCCGGCACCAATGAAGTTATTGGTGTGGGTGTCCTTGTCGAAGAACGCCTTGATGGTGGCCATGTTCTGGTAGGCGAAATTCTTGCCGACCACGCCTTCGCCGCTGATCGGGTCGTAAGGCTTGCCGATGCCGGAGAGCAGCATCAATCGCACGTTGTGGAACTGGAACGCGCCGAGGATCACCAGGTCGGCAGGTTGCTCGATCTCTCGGCCCTGGCCGTCGATGTAGGTCACGCCGGTGGCTTTGCTCTTGGTGCTGTCGAGGTTGACCCGCAGCACGTGGGAATTGGCCCGCAACTCGAAATTCGGCAGCGGCTTGAGGGCCGGAAGAATATTCACGTTCGGCGAAGCCTTGGAGTACATGTAACAAACGTAACCACTGCAAAAACCGCAGAAGTTGCACGGGCCCATCTGGGCGCCGTAGGGATTGGTGTACGGGCCGGACGTATTGGCCGACGGCAGGTTGTAGGGTTTGTAACCTACAGCTGTGGCGGCTTTCTGGAACAGTTGTGCGGAAACCGTGTTTTTCTGGGATTCCAGCGGGAAGGGATTCGAGCGATCTGGCGCGTAAGGGTTGCCGCCCTTGCCTTCACCAACCAACTGGCCATTGACCGTCCAGGCCTGACCCGAGGTGCCGAAGACTTTCTCGGCGTAATCGAAAAACGGCTCCAGCTCTTCATAGCTGACGCCGAAGTCCTGGATGGTCATGTCCTTGGGGATGAAGCTTTTGCCGTAACGTTCTTCGTAGTGGCTGCGCATCCGCAACTCGATCGGATCGACCCGAAAGTGCACGCCGGACCAGTGCAGGCCGGCACCGCCCACGCCATTGCCGGGCAGGAACGCGCCGAGTTGGCGGTTCGGCAGTGCAATGTCATTCACGCTATGGCGAATGGTAACGGTCTCTTTGGAGATGTCCTGAAAGAGTTTTTTCCGCACGCTGTAGGTGAGTTCGTCGATCACCTGGGGATAGTTGCCATCAGGGTAGGTGTCCTGCATCGGTCCGCGCTCCAGCGCCAACACGTTCAGGCCTGCTTCTGTCAGCTCTTTGGCCATGATCGCGCCAGTCCAGCCAAAACCGACGATGACTGCATCGACCTTCTTCATTACCGTTGCCATGCTTATGCCCTCTCGCCGCGAATCGAAACTGCCGGAAAGGGGTATTGCTCATTGCGTTCCACCCAATCCATGAAATCGGCGCGGGCGCCGGGGAAGCCGATCATGGTCCAGCCGACCATGCCTTTATTGCCCCCGTGGATCGGGTCGCAGAAGAACCCTTCCTTGGTGTTTTGCAGCAGCAGGTTGAAGAAAATCTTCGATGGGACGCTATCGAACTCAGGCTTTCCGGCCTCGAGTTGTTTCAACAAATTGTCTCGGATAGCGCTGTCTTGCTCGGCAAATATTTTCCCGTTGAACGCCTTCGACCAAGCATCCGTGGCAGCAATACCCAGGCGATAAATCTCTTTGGGCACCAGTTTGCTCTGCCAACCCATTTCTGGCGCGGCATCGGCATTGAATGGCCCCTGCATAAACCACAGGGCACCGGCGGCGTAAGGGGTGTTCATTTGGCGGTCGATATATTCCGGCACGCCGGCTTCCAGCGCGCCAGGCCCTTGGGCATCACTAGGGATCAATTGAGCAACGGCAGCCTTGATGAATGTCCATTCTTCGGCGGTGAAGTAGGTGGGCTCATAAGTGCTGGTGCTGACGGGAGTTCTGTCAGGGTTGGTCGGCGCCGACTCTGGCGCGGCGAGCAGGACGGAGCTGCCCAGCGCGGTGCTGGCGACGGTGACCACCGGGATCAAGGTCAGGGATTTGCGCAAGAACTCACGCCGCGGGTTGTCTCGATCTTGATCAGACATGGGGGGCACCTCATCAGGCATTGATGGTTTTTTTTCAGCCGTTTCGTCGAATGGCTTTATGTTTTGGCAGGGATGCGGATCTTTGGCGGCTGTAATAACGCTGCGCATATGCAAACTTTGGTAACAAATGGTAGCAGGCTAAGTATCAGGATGAACCGATTCAGCGGAAATAAACCGGGTTTTGTGACGAAAGTTGCTGCATTCACGATTCTTTGACAGTTGGCTCACAGCGCTTTGACCGCTCAAGGCTGAAGCTGAGCGTCATTATTCCCTTCTTCCCTACGGCCGCCGAGCATGCCCATTACTCGTTTTATCCCAGCTATGTGTCTGTCGCTTGTTGCCTTGTTCAATGTATCGCTGGCCTTGGCCGGCGACAGCACATCATCGCGACCAGCGGAATGGGCGCAGCCGGTGGAGGCGAAGTACAACCTCTTCCAGATGTCCCCGACTCTTTACCGCAGCGCATTGCCGGACAGTGGAGTGGTGCCGCTGCTGGAAAAGCTCAAGGTTGGAACCGTCATCAACTTCCTGCCTGAGTCGGACTCCCGCTGGTTGTCTACACCAGGCATCAACCAGGTCCAACTGCCCTATCGCACCAATCACGTGGATGATGCACAAGTCATCGCTGCCCTTCGCGCAATTCAGGATGCCGAGGCCAAAGGCCCGGTGTTGATGCATTGCAAACACGGTTCCGACCGCACGGGCCTGATGGCGGCCATGTATCGGGTGGTTGTGCAGGGTTGGAGCAAGGAAGACGCTCTGAACGAAATGACCGAGGGCGGTTTTGGTGACAGCACCCACTTCAAGGACGGTGTTCGCTACATGATGCAGGCGGATACCGACAAATTGCGTACCGCATTGGCCAATGGCGATTGCAGTACCAGCCCATTTGCCATGTGCTCCATGAAGAACTGGTTCAAATCGGCGAACGTCGAGAATAAATAGTCAGAAGGGATCATGAGGCTACCGTCCACACCCTGAAGGTGTGGACGGTGCTGACTCAGTGTTGCTCGTCAGGCTTTTTCTTCAGCTTCGGGTTCGGGAAAAACTGCACCGCCTGAACCTTGGCATCCGGTGCCTTCAGCGCCGACGTATTGACCCGCGTGCCCAATTCCTTGGGCACGGACAGACCTTGTTCATTCAACGTGTCGGAATAACCGCAGCCCACGCACTCGCGGTGCGGGACCTCGTCTTCATTCCACATCATCAATTTGTCGGGCTCGCTGCAGGCCGGGCAGACCGCCCCGGCGATAAAGCGCTTCTTCGTGATCACAGGACCCTCGCTCATGCTGCTGCGACCTCAGTCAGGCCGCTGTGGCGCAAGAGTGCGTCAATCGACGGCGCACGTCCGCGGAAGTCGACGAACAGCACCATCGGTTCCTGAGAACCGCCGCGGGCGAGGATCGCTTCGCGAAAGGCGCGACCGGTCTCGGCATTCAGCACGCCATCTTCTTCGAATTTCGAGAAGGCATCTGCCGACAGCACTTCAGCCCATTTGTAGCTGTAGTAACCCGCCGCGTAACCGCCAGCGAAGATGTGCGCAAAGCTGTTGGGGAAACGGTTATAGGCCGGTGGACGCATGACCGACACCTCGTCGCGCACACCTTCGAGCACTTGCGCCACGCTGCGGCCATCGCCGTGGGTAGCGTGCAGTTCAAAGTCGAACAGCGAAAACTCGAGCTGTCGAACCATCATCAGGCCGGACTGGAAGTTTTTCGCCGCGAGCATTTTTTCCAGCAGGTCCTGCGGCAGCGGCTCGCCGGTTTCGTAGTGCCCGGAAATCAGCGCCAGGCCTTCCGGTTCCCAGCACCAGTTTTCCATGAACTGGCTTGGCAACTCGACCGCATCCCACGCCACGCCGTTGATGCCGGACACGCCAGCGTGTTCGACGCGGGTCAGCAGGTGATGCAGGCCGTGACCGAACTCGTGGAACAGGGTGGTGACTTCGTCGTGGGTCAGCAGCGCAGGTTTGCCGCTGTCCGCTGGTGTGAAGTTGCACACCAGGTTAGCCACCGGGCTTTGCAATACGCCGCTAATGGTGCGGCGACGGTCGCGTGCGCCGTCCATCCATGCACCGCCACGCTTGTTGGCGCGAGCGTAGAGGTCGAAGAAGAAGCGGCCGACGTGCTGGCCGTTTTCCTTGATTTCGAACAGACGAACATCCGGGTGCCAGGTGTCGAAGCCCTTGAGCTCGGCAATCTCGATGCCGTACAGGCGTTGGACGATGGCAAACAGGCCGCCCAGTACCTTGTCGATCGGGAAGTAAGCGCGCAGTGCTTCCTGGGCAACGCTGTAGCGTTGTTCGCGCAGTTTTTCACCGTAGAAACCGCTGTCCCAGCTTTGCAGGTCCGGGCAACCTTGTTCGGCGGCGTAAGCCTTGAGTTGTTCCAGGTCGCGGACGGCAAACGGTTTGCTGCGCTTGGCCAGATCGCGCAGGAAACTCAGCACCTGATCGCTGGATTCGGCCATTTTGGTCGCCAGGCTCAGCTCCGAGAAGCTGGCGAAACCCAGCAGCTTGGCCAGCTCCTGACGCAGGTCGAGGATTTCTTCCATGACCGGGCCGTTGTCGTTCTGGCCGGCATTCGGGCCCTGGTCCGACGCACGGGTGCAGTAGGCGGCGTAGACTTCTTCGCGCAAGGCGCGGTCGTGGGCGTAGGTCATCACCGCGTAATAACTCGGGAATTCCAGGGTGATCAAGAAGCCTTCCAGGCCTTTGGCTTGGGCCGCTGCGGCCATTTGCGCCTTGGCCGAATCGGTCAGGCCGGCGAGGGCGGCTTCGTCGGTAACGTGTTTGGTCCAGGCTTGAGTGGCGTCGAGCAACTGGTTGGAGAAGCGGCTGCCGAGCTCCGACAGTTTGCTCTGCACTTCGGCGTAGCGTTTTTGCTCGGCTGGCGGGAGGTCGATACCCGACAAACGGAAGTCGCGCAGCGAGTGTTCCAGGATAGTTTTCTGCGCCACATCGAAACCGGCAGCCTCAGGGCTGTTGGCCAAGGCTTCGAAAGCCTCGAACAGCTCGCGGTTCTGGCCCAGTTCGGTGGAGTAGGCGCTCAATGCCGGCAGGCACGACTCGTAGGCTTCGCGCAGTTCAGCGCTGTTGCACACGGCGTTCAGGTGGCTGACCGGGCTCCAGGCGGCGCCCAGGCGATCATTGAGTTCGTCCATCGCCAGCACCAGACCGGCCCAGGTAGGCTGTTTGCGCTGGGTTTTGAGGATCTCGATAATGGCGGCGCGGTTGTCAGTGAGAATCTGGTCAATGGCCGGTTGCACGTGTTCGGCACGGATCGCCGAGAACGGCGGCAGGTCGTAGGACTGCAAAAGAGGGTTGTTCACGCTCACGGTTGGCACCTTGGCTGGAAGAAACATGCGGCCATCTTAATTACAATCGAGGCTCACCGCAGCTATCGGCAACAGAGAGAAACCCTATCGTGACCCTTCGCAAGTATCAGAACCATACGCCGCTACTGGGCAAAGGCGCTTTTGTCGACGGTTCGGCAGTGGTGATCGGCGACGTCGAAATCGGCGAAGACAGCTCTGTCTGGCCGCTGACGGTCATCCGTGGCGACATGCACCGCATCCGTATCGGCGCGCGCACCAGTGTTCAGGATGGCTGCGTGTTGCACATCACTCACGCCGGGCCGTTCAACCCCGATGGCTTCGCCTGCCTGATCGGAGACGACGTGACCATTGCCCATAAAGTCATGCTGCATGGCTGCAGCGTCGGTAACCGGATTCTGATCGGCATGGGCAGCATCGTCATGGACGGTGCCGTGATCGAGGACGATGTGATCGTCGGCGCCGGGAGCCTGGTGCCACCGGGCAAACGCCTGGAAAGCGGCTTCCTTTATGTGGGGAGTCCGGTGAAACAGATCCGCGCGCTGACGGACAAGGAAAAAGCCTTTTTTACCTACAGTGCGGCGAATTACGTGAAGCTCAAGGATTTGCACATGGCCGAAGGCTACGACCAGCTCTGAGCCTCGACTAACGGAAAGCGTTTCGCACTTGCCCAGGAATTTTCATGCATTACCAAACCGTACTGTTCGACCTCGATGGCACCCTGACCGATCCGCGTGAGGGCATTACGCGCTCGATCCAGTTTGCCCTGAACAAACTGGGCATCGATGAGCCTGACTTGACCAAACTCGAACACTTCATCGGCCCGCCGTTGTTGCAGGCGTTCATGCAGTTTTACGCGTTCGACGAGGCCAAAGCCTGGGAAGCCGTGAATTTCTACCGCGAACGCTTCAAGGTAACCGGTTTGTATGAGAACCGCGTATTCGACGGCGTTACGCCGTTGTTGGAAACCTTGAGCGGGCAAGGGCGCCAGCTGTATATCGCGACGTCCAAACCGTGGGTGTTCGCTCGGGAAATCGCCCGGCACTTCGATTTCGCCAGGCACTTCAAAGTGATTTACGGCAGCGAACTGGATGGCACCCGGACCAACAAGGTCGAGTTGATAGCCCACCTGATGGCCGAAGAAGGTCTGGATCCGGCCAGCACGCTGATGGTTGGCGATCGCAAACACGACCTGATCGGTGCTCGCAGCAATGGACTGGATGCGGCGGCGGTGGGTTATGGCTTTGGCAGTCGGGAAGAGTTGAGCGCTGAAGCGCCCGCATATCACTTCGAAACGCTGGAAGAGATGCATCAGGCGTTCTTGCAACGCTAGTTAATCGCCATCGCGAGCAGCCGCGCGTCCACACGGATCCTGTGGGAGCGAGCCTGCTCGCGATGAGGCCCTATAAGCCGCCGAAATTTTATGAACCAGCCAAAGCCTTCAACGCCGCCTTGCGTTCACCCATCGGCAACGCGCCCAGCTTCTCGACCGCCGCATAAAACCTAACCCAATCCCCACCAACCTGCTTAAACAACGTCGCAAACGCCGGCACCCATTGGTCATACAGCCCGAACGGCAACAACCGCGCATTATTCATCGGCGCATTGATCCACGCGTCGTAGCGTTTGTCCCCGGCCCATCGGCTGTCGCGCAGCTGTCGATATTCCTGGCGCAGTCGTTCGAACTCCGCCGCTTTGCGTTGGCGCATCTGGTCTGCGGGTAACGGCAGGGCGTACAGCTTTTCAAGTCGTTTGCGAGTGTCCAGAACCAACTGGATGAACTGATCCCGGTGTTGTGACTGCACGCCATCGTCCGGAGGCAGGCCGCGTAATGCACGCCATTGGCGAGTGCCTTCCTGCTCGACAAAGGTGGCAAAAGACTCGTTGAACTCAGTGTCGTTCTTCACATAGAAGCGCTGATGGGCGAGCTCGTGAAAGATCAACGTCGCCAACCGCTCGTCACCCCAACCCATCATCGAACTGATAATCGGATCGTTGAACCAGCCAAGCGTCGAATAGGCCTCGACGCCGCCAATCGACACATCCATACCTTTCAGGCGTTGCATCGCAGCCTCGCCACGGGCGGCACTCTGGCTGTAATAACCGCGGTAGGCGACGCAGCCGGCAATGGGGAAGCAATGGGTCTGTGGTGTCAGGGAAAATTCCGGCGTGGTGAAGACGTTCCAGACCACAAACGGTCGGCCGATGTCGGCATACAGTCGGTAGCTCTGATTATCCGGAAGGTGCAGCTGTTGGCTGGCAAAGGTGCGGGCCTTTTGTGATTGCGCCAGATGTGCACGTAATTGCTCGCTGCGCTGCGGATCGGCGATGACGCTGGAAACCGGCTCCCTGGCTCGCAGCAATTGCAGCTGACCGCTGGCCAGTTGGCTGTAATAGCTGACGCTGGCGCAGCCGCTGAGCAGTAAAAGCAGTACACCCGGAAACAAAATCCGAAAAACGCGATCAAGTAACCCAAGGCTTGGAAGCGGCCTGATCAAAATAAAAATCATCCATGGAGAGTCTGCCCGCAAGACTATCCCGCCTGACTGGAGCTCCGCTATGCGCAAATTGATGCTGACGGGAGGCTTATTGATGCTGACCGGCTGTGCTGGATTCGGATTCCCTCGCCATGATCCGTCTCAAGCATGGATCGACCTGGATTCGCGGCAGGAAGACACCACACTGCAAGCGCTGAAAGTCGATAGAAAGGCTTCACCCGACAAACGCTACTTCGAGGTTCAGCCGGGAAGCCATGAGTTGACGGTGCGTTACCAGTTTGCGGTTCAGCCCAGCAATATCGGTCCTGACGCCAAACCGCTGTGGCGCGACTGCCAGCTGAATGTGAAATTCAACGACTTCAACGCCGGCGAGCGGTATCAGTTGCAAGCGGGGAATATCGGTTTTCGGCCGTGGGCGAAACTTTATGATCAGCAGCGAAAAGTGATTGGTCAGGGCATACCGGCAGGCTGCCAACGCAGCTGATCGGCGGTATGCTGAATGACCAATCAGTGGGACATTCATCATGCGCAGGTTGATGTTGTTGCTCGCTGCCGGCGTCGTTGCCGGCTGTCAGAGCCCGTTGCCAGCGGTTAACCCGCAAATGGCCTGGGTGGACTTTTCTACACCGTTCCCCAACGACAAATTGCTCATGGCCGAACGTCTGGATAAGCAGCGAATGCCTGACGGGCGTTTTTTTCAAGTGACGCCCGGCAGCCATGAGCTGATTGTTCGATTCGACTTCGAAGTGCCCGGAGGGGGCGGCCCGAGTTTTATGGACGGCCCTACGGAGCGGCTGTGCTACCTGACCATCCAATATGATCATTTCGAAGCCGGCCAACGGTACGTGCTGGTAGGTCAGTCATTAGCGTTTACCCCCGGTGCCCGGTTGTATAACGCCAAGCGGGAAATCGTCGCCGAAGATCGAGAATCTTATTGCCTCATGTGAGGCGGATCAGCGGTCGTTCTTCTGGTAGATGATTTTCTTGGTGCCGCCGTCGCACGTACCGACAACCATGTTCTGATCGTGCACTTCATCGTTGGTGACGATTTCCAGGGTATAGGACGAGACGTTTTTCGCCTGGATCTTGGCTTCGATCTCGGCTTTGAGTTCTTCACAGGATTTCGTTGCCGCCAGAGCCGATGTGGCCAGTGCACAACACATAATCGCCAAGGCAAAACGTTTCATGGTGAGGCTCCATTGAGGCAGCGCGCAGGGACCTGCGTTTCAGCTGCTGTCATTTATTCGACCACAGTTTTGCAAAGCGAGTTCTGACTTCGCTCACATGTTGAGCCGTTGGGAGGGTGTCGTTTATAAACTCGCATCGCGAACAGGCTCGCTCCCCACATATTGAATGCATTCCAAATGTGGGGAGCGAGTCTGTTCGTGTAGACGCTTGTATCTGGTTATCAGCTAACCAGCGTTGCATCCAGACTGATTTTCGCATTCAGCACTTTGGACACCGGGCAGCCTTCTTTGGCTTTATTGCTCAACTCCTCGAACTGCGCTTGGGTGGCGCCAGGAATTTTCGCCTTGAGGATCAACTTCACTGCGGTGATCGCAAAACCGCCCTCGACCTGATCCAGGGTAACTTCGGCATTGGTGTCGATGCTCTCAGCCTTGAGGCCAGCATCGCCGAGGATCATCGAAAACGCCATGGAGAAACAGCCTGCGTGGGCTGCGCCGATAA
This sequence comes from Pseudomonas sp. JAI111, assembly GCF_024809425.1. Lineage (NCBI taxonomy): Bacteria > Pseudomonadati > Pseudomonadota > Gammaproteobacteria > Pseudomonadales > Pseudomonadaceae > Pseudomonas > Pseudomonas sp. JAI111. Next base: position 89,981 of record NZ_JANUCB010000014.1, read on the forward strand.
GCTCCTCAGGATTGGTGCCTTTACCGCCTTCGAAACGAGCCTTGAAACCATAAGGCGCTTCTCTGAGTACGCCGGTTTCAGTGGAGATCGAGCCGATGCCGGTTTTCAGGTCACCTTCCCAATGAGCCGATGCTTTCTTCGTGATAGCCATGTCTGCCTCCTCAAGATCCGGTGCGGAACGTCGCACCTTCGTGGTTTTCGGTTGCTAGGGTTCTGAGGATAGACGGTGGCGCAAAGTTCACCTGATCTGATTATTCCTACCGTTTTCGTAGGTTTTTTTGGCTTGGCTATTGAAACTCGGGTATATGCCCTCATTGCATGGAACACGCTTATGGATTTGGCAGGTTTTCGTTCGAGAGAAAAAACCTGCGACCTCAATTGGAGAAGCAGGTTTATGAAACGACTGTCCGATATCAAGTTTTCGACCCTCGATCTGGTGCCCGTGCGCGAGAATGGCAGTGCGGCCCAGTCGCTGCGTAATTCGCTGGACCTTGCGCAACATGTCGAGAAATTCGGTTACAACCGCTTCTGGGTTGCCGAACACCACAACATGGACGGCATCGCCAGTTCGGCTACCTCGGTATTGCTGGGTTATCTGGCCGGCGGCACCTCGACCATTCGGGTCGGTTCCGGCGGTGTGATGCTGCCCAACCACGCGCCATTGGTGATTGCCGAGCAATTCGGCACCCTCGAGAGCCTCTACCCGGGACGGATCGATCTGGGCCTGGGCCGTGCGCCCGGTTCCGATCAAATGACCGCGCGGGCGCTGCGTCGTGAACGCTCTGGCAGTGCTGACGAGTTCCCCGAGGACGTCGCCGAACTGATGCGATACCTCGGGCCACGTACGCCGGACCAGCGGATCATCGCCATGCCGGGCACCGGGACCAATGTCCCGATCTGGCTGCTCGGCTCCAGCCTGTTCAGCGCACAACTGGCCGGTGAGCGCGGTTTGCCCTACGCGTTCGCCTCCCATTTCGCACCGCGCTTCATGCATGAAGCGATTCGCGTCTACCGCAATCACTTCAAGCCTTCAGCCGTGCTGGATAAACCCTATGTGATGTTGGGTGTGCCGCTGGTCGCAGCCGACACCGACGAGCAAGCGGATTACCTGGCAACATCGGTCTACCAACGTATTCTCGCGTTGATGCGCGGCCAGAGCCTGGTGCAACGTCCGCCGGTGAAGACCATGGATGGCCTGTGGTTGCCCCATGAGAAAGAAGCCGTCGGCGATTTCCTAGGCCTTGCGATGGTGGGTAGCCCACAGAAAATCCGCGCCAAACTGGAAGTATTGGTCGAGCAGACCCAGGCTGACGAGCTCATCTTCACCTGTGATCTGTACGAACACGCTGATCGCGTGCATTCCTATGAGTTGCTGGCGCAGGTCATGAAGGGCTGAGGCTCACAAGCCCCGCAAAAAAGCCGACGCATTGCGTCGGCTTTTTCATTGGTGCAGGACCTGCTTATTTCTTGTAAACGATGACCTTGGCGCCCTTTTCACAGGTGCCTACTTTTTTCCCGCCGGCTTCGGCGCCTTTATCGACGATTTCCAGTGAGTAACCGGAAACGCCCTTGGCATCCAGTTTCGCCGCGATTTCAGCTTTCAGCTCTTCACACGATTTACCATCGGCGAAGGCTGTCCCCGCAAGGCTCAACAAACCTATCGCCAAAATAAGATTCTTCATCGATCGCATTCCTGGTCGGGTCAAAGGGAGCATCCAGCCACGGGCCAGAGGCACTCATCTAGCGCTTGCCATTTCCCTATGGCGCTCGGCCAGCGCGCAAGTTCAGAAGACTAGCTCAAAGTCAGCTGCTGGCAATCCGGAAGCCGACTTTGAGAGTCACCTGGAAATGTGCCGCTTTGCCGTCCTTGATATGGCCGCGGGTTTCGGTGACTTCGAACCATTCCAGGTATTTGATGCTTTTACTGGCTTCGGCCAGTGCATTGTTGATCGCGTCTTCGATACTGGACGTGGATGAGCCAACCAGTTCGACTTTTTTGTACGTGTGGTGATCAGTCATGGGTGTTCTCCTCAGGGTGTGAAATACAGCCTAGCAGTGATTTTTCGTCTTACTTCTGTCGGCTGATGTCACGCATAAGTTCAGATTTACTGCACTTTCTCGAACCCTTGAAGTCCCAACCAACACACGCAACTCATATCAATGAAGGAGAGCCACCATGGCCAACACCTCTTTACGTAAAGCCTCATTGCAAAGCATGGAAGCCGAGATCGAGAGTCTGCTCAAATCGTTGGAAAGCCTGAAAGACGATGCCTCGGACGAGTCGCGTAAAACCCTCAAAGCGCTTAAAAGCAACGCCGAGAACGCGCTGAAGCATTCGCGTCATCTATTGAGCGATGCGTATGAGGAAGTCAAAGTCAAAACCCGCGAAACCGGGATTGCCACTCGGGACTACGCCCAGGAACACCCTTGGACTACCGCTGGCGTCGCTGTCGGTGCCCTCGGTTTGCTCGCGGCGTACTTGCTGTGCAAGCGCGGTGACTAATCGGGTTGGCGCAGCTCATTCTTGAGCCATTGCGCCAGCTGCCGAGCGCGCCCGTCCGCGGCGCGCTTGGGTAGCCACAACGCCAGTTGCGCCGGGGTTTCACTGAAACCCCATGGCGCAACCAGGCGACCGGCCTTCAAGTCCTCGGCCACCAGCGGCTCAGGCGCAATCGCCACGCCCAGTCCCGCGACTGCTGCTTCCAGCAAATAATATAAATGCTCAAAACCCTGACCGTACTTCAACGCCTTGGCGTCGAGGCCGTTTTGCTGTGCCCAGCTCGGCCAGGCCTGCGGGCGCGACGTGGTGTGCAGCAACGGCTCGGTCAGCAGCGCGCTGGCCGGTGCACCTTGCAGCCTTTCATAACCCGCAAAACGCGGGCTCATGACAGGGCCGATCCGTTCGCTGGCCAGTTCATAGACTTGCATGTCTGCCGGCCATGGCGGCTCTGCAAACACCAACAAAGCATCGAGCCCCGGCCGACGCGGATCCAGATCGCCTTCCCCTGCCGACAGGTGCAGACGCAGGTCCGGCAGGTCCGCATTCAGTCGTCCCAGGCGCGGAATAAACCAGCGCGCCAACAAGCTGCCCGAGCAACCCAGGACGAATGGCGCATCGGCGGTGCTTTGGGTCAGCTCGGCGCATACCGTGCGTAAACGCTCGAAGGCTTCGCTGCTGGCATCACGCAACCGCACACCGGCATCTGTGAGTTTCAGGCCGCGTCCATCCTTGATGAACAGGCTGACGCCCAAGTGTTCTTCAAGCACCTTGAGTTGCCGGCTGACGGCACCATGAGTGACGTGCAGCTGTTCGGCGGCCTGACTGACGCTGTTCAAGCGGGCAGTCGCTTCGAAAGCACGAAGGGCGTTCAGCGGGGGGAGGTCGTGGCTCATGGGATCTGTGAGTTTTCCTGACAGGTTGTGGCGATCTTATCGGTTTTCAGGCCTGGGCGTCAGGGGTAGAGTGATCGTCATTGTCATCTCACGAATCCAACTGGAGCGACCCATGACCCAGACTAATTTGCGTACCGGCCCCGATGCCAACGGCCTGTTTGGCTCGTTCGGCGGCCGCTACGTTGCCGAAACCCTGATGCCGTTGGTTCTCGACCTGGCCCGTGAATACGAGTTGGCGAAGGAAGATCCGGCATTCAAAGAAGAATTGGCCTACTTCCAGCGTGATTACGTCGGACGTCCAAGCCCACTGTATTTCGCTGAGCGTCTGACCGAATTCTGCGGCGGTGCGAAGATTTATCTGAAGCGTGAAGAGCTCAATCACACCGGCGCGCACAAGATCAATAACTGCATCGGCCAGATCCTGCTGGCGCGGCGCATGGGCAAGAAACGCATCATTGCCGAGACCGGCGCCGGCATGCACGGTGTGGCGACTGCCACCGTGGCCGCACGATTCGGCCTGGAGTGCGTGATCTACATGGGCACCACTGACATCGAACGGCAGCAGGCCAACGTGTTCCGCATGAAACTGCTCGGCGCCGAAGTGATTCCGGTCGTGGCCGGCACCGGCACGCTCAAGGATGCAATGAACGAAGCCCTGCGTGACTGGGTAACCAACGTCGACAGCACGTTCTACCTGATCGGCACCGTCGCCGGTCCGCACCCTTATCCCGCCATGGTCCGTGACTTCCAGGCCGTGATCGGCAAAGAAACCCGTGATCAACTGCAAGCCCAGGAAGGCCGCCTGCCGGACAGCCTGGTGGCGTGCATCGGTGGCGGTTCCAACGCCATGGGCCTGTTTCACCCATTCCTCGACGACAAAAGCGTCGAGATCATTGGTGTCGAAGCCGCTGGGTACGGTATCGAAACCGGCAAGCATGCCGCCAGCCTGAACGGCGGCGTGCCAGGCGTGTTGCACGGCAACCGTACTTTCCTGCTGCAGGACGACGATGGCCAGATCATCGATGCCCATTCGATTTCTGCCGGCCTCGACTATCCAGGCATCGGCCCTGAGCACGCCTGGTTGCATGACATTGGCCGCGTCCAGTACACCTCGGTCACCGATCACGAAGCCCTCGATGCGTTCCATAAATGCTGCCGCCTGGAAGGGATCATTCCTGCACTGGAAAGCGCCCACGCCTTGGCCGAAGTGTTCAAGCGCGCACCGACCTTGCCTAAGGATCACCTGATGGTGGTCAACCTGTCCGGTCGTGGCGACAAAGACATGCAAACCGTGATGCACCATATGGAACACTCTCAACAAGAGCACTCCCAGCAGGAGAAACACTGATGAGCCGCCTGCAAACACGTTTTGCCGAACTCAAGGAACAAAATCGTGCCGCCCTGGTGACCTTCGTCACCGCTGGCGACCCGAGCTATGACACGTCCCTGGCGATCCTCAAAGGCTTGCCCGGTGCGGGTGCCGACGTGATCGAGCTGGGCATGCCCTTCACCGATCCGATGGCCGATGGCCCGGCGATCCAGTTGGCGAACATTCGTGCGCTGGGCGCCAAGCAGAACCTGGCGAAAACCCTGCAAATGGTTCGCGAGTTCCGTGAAGGCAACAGTGACACGCCGCTGGTGCTGATGGGTTACTTCAACCCGATTCACATGTACGGCGTGCCGCGTTTCATTGCCGACGCGAAAGCGGCCGGCGTTGATGGCCTGATCGTGGTCGACTTGCCGCCAGAGCATAACGCCGAGTTGTGCGATCCGGCTCAGGCCGCGGGCCTGGACTTCATCCGTCTGACGACACCGACGACCGATGATGTGCGCCTGCCGACTGTTCTCAATGGCAGCTCGGGCTTTGTCTACTACGTGTCCGTCGCCGGTGTGACCGGTGCGGGCGCGGCGACGCTGGAGCACGTGGAAGAAGCGGTGGCGCGCCTGCGTCGTCACACCGATCTGCCGATCAGCATCGGTTTTGGCATTCGGACTCCAGAGCAAGCGGCGGCCATCGCACGCTTGGCGGATGGTGTTGTGGTGGGTTCGGCGCTGATCGATCACATCGCCAATGCCTCAACGCCGGAACAGGCCGTGGACGGAGTGTTGAGTCTTTGCGCGGCATTGGCCGATGGCGTGCGTAAGGCCCGCGTCAGCTGAAGGTAAAGTTCCTGATACAGAGGAATTAGCGCCTCGCGGCACACACTAAATAGCAAGACCGAGGGCTTCAGGACACCGTTCTGAAGCCCTTTTTGCTGTATGCGCAGTGAGGAAAGACCTGATGAAAATGCCGAAACGTCTGATTGCCAGCCTGGGTGTGCTGATGCTCAGTGCCACCCCGCTGTTGCATGCGAGCGCCGATCAGCGTGACGATCACGACCGCGGCGACCAGCAGCAGGGCCATTACGATAACCGTGGAGATAATCGTGGCGATGACCATGGTAATGATCACCGGGGTCCGCAGGACAACCGTCGCGGCGGCCCTCCACCGCGAGACTTCGGCCCGGTGCGCCAGACCATTCACGACAATCATGGCTATTTCGTAAGGGGCGCGCCGCCACCTCCAGGTATTCACCTGGTTCGTGGTCGACCGTTGCCTCATGGCTATTACGGCGAACGCCTGGATAACCGCGCCTTGGGTCGACTGCCCTATTACCCTGGTTACGAATGGCGCCGTGCGGGCGGCGACATCGTGTTGATCGCCGTGGGCACCGGGATCGTCTACGAGATTCTGGAAGGCGTGCTTTGATTTAACCTGCAGGTAACAAAGAAGGCTTCGTGGATCATCCACGAAGCCTTCTTTTTTATGGCAATTCCAATCCGCCCGCCGCTTTGTGCAACTTGCGCAAATGTTCGCCAATCTGTTTCAGGTTGGCTTCATTGGCGGCCATCTCAGCGGCACGACTCGGATCGAGCAGCGCCCGGACTTCCTTGTCCAGATCACCGGTGAGCAACTGAAGCTGCTTCTGGCGCAGACTGCTTTCCGACTCCAGTCGCTGCCATTCACTGGGCTGAGGCAAACCATATCCGCCGCTACCCAGTAGCTCTGCCGGACGGCTGAGGAAGCCGCTATTGGCGAGAATCTGCTGCAAGGTTGCATTGGCCTTGTCCATTCCGCCGTTCTTCAACTCTCTGGCACCCAGATAGCGCTGTTTCACTTCGTCCTGGGCCAACACCAATTGCTGGCGGAAGCTTGCCTGCTCCAGCAACAACAATGCCGCACTGGTGCGCAAGTCAGCCTGTTCGAACCATTGCCGGCGGTCGATGGCTTTTAAAGCCAGCCAGTCCTCGACCTTTTCCTGCTTGATCGGCAAATGCTTTTTCAGCACGTCGAACATCGCCTGGTAGCGATCGCGGAAGGAGTCGAAGCGATAGCCCAGGCGAAGGGCTTCTCGCGGATCATCCAGCACACTGGTATCCGCCAGCCCCCGGCCCTTGAGCACTTCAAGCAAACCGTTGGGCATGATGCTGTCGAGCCCGACCAGTTGTGCATTGTTGGTGCCGCTGCGCAGTAACTTCAGGCCTTCCACCGCGCAGTTGTTGGACAGGAAAAAATAGTTGCCGTCGTAACTCCAGTGCATCTCGGCGGCGTGTTCCACCACGTCTTCGATCTCGCGGCGTGACAGGTTCAGGGGCACTGAAGCGAGGCTGCGCAGTTCGGTTTTGGTGTACTCATCGATCACTTGGGACAGCGGCAAGACGAACAGGCGCGACGGGTATTTGCCGACTAGTCCATCCCAACTGGAAAGCTGCACGTCACCGACAAAGGCGCGGTAGGACAAGACCAGATGCTGGTCCAGATCCAGGCGACAGTCCGGTCCTCTTGGCCGCCCCGGCGCGCAGATCACCAGGCGCAACATGCTGTGGCCCCAGCGGCTGACCCAGTTCTGGTTGGCTTCGGCTAGCAGATAGTCGACGGCATACACCCGTTCCGGATCGACCTGTCCCAGCGGTTGTTTGGCGAAGTCGTTGCCGGCATTGAGGAAGGCGAAGGACTTGGAGCAAGTGTCTTTGGCGGCGGGCGCCCAACCGAAATGTTCTTTGTAGTAGCGATACAGCGCGGGACGACGGCAGGCATAGCTCGGATCGAGGAGGAAATACTCCATGTTGACCGCGACGAACTCCTTGGGACTGCTCGTCTCGTAGATGTCCGGGCTGCGGGCAATTTGTCGGTTGTGCTGTTCGCGCTCGCCACGGCGACCGACGTATTGCTGCCATCCGGCCAGATCCAGCAGGCGAGGATCATCGCTCAAGGTAAAACGCCGTGCGGACTGGCCTCGACATTCATCGGGCAGGCCAATCAGGCCTGAGCTGTCATTACGTCGGGTGCAACGCTGGATCAGCTTGCGCTCCGCGTCGGGCCACAGGCGTGAGCGATCGTAAATGTGGGTGAGTTCATGCAGTACCGTCGCGAGCATTTCGCGGCGAACAGTGCCGTGGGGGCGATAGGTCTTCTTTGTCGCGGCACTGCCGTCGGTGAGGCTGGCGAGCAGGTTGCGGTTCAGGTCGAGTTCAGAGACCAGCGACGCCTGGCCGAAAGCATTGCTCGGCATGTCATCGGTCCAGCCGACATCAATGCGCCGGTCCAGTTGCTCAATGAAGCGTGGCGGCAAGGCTTGCATGGCGTCATCAAGCAACGTTTGACTGGCCTGCTGTTGTTCAGGGCTCAGGCCTTCAGTCTTGAGCCGTAATTGCAGGCTCGCCTGAGCTGTGTTGCAAAGCAGTAGCATTACCCCGGCCAGCAGCCAGGCTACGGGAAACTTCACAGTGCGAGGATGGCTTCTGCGAGAACCTGATCACTGGCGTCGCGGGCTTCGGGTACGCGGATGCGCAAGGTATTGAAGGCCGCTTCCAGGTGAGCGCCGCGTATGTCGCCGTTGCTGGCAACGAAGCTGGCTGCATCGTCGTGGGCTTCACGGACGATCTTGGAGTCGCGGATGGACGTCGTGGTGTCAGACGTGAAATCGAGCGTGCGCCGGGTGGCATTGATGAGGATGTTGCTGGTGGCAACCAGGGTTTGCGCATGAGCTATGTCGGCCAACAGCAGCAGGCCAAGAGTGGCGGCGATCAGGGGGGTACGCATGGAACAGCTCCGCAAGAACAAGGATAACTATTGGACGAGAATTGCCTGCGCCAGTTCAAGGTCGCTTGCATGAAGTTTTGGTTGGGTTTGGCGCAGGTAAATCAGCGCCGACTCCAGCCGCGCTCCGCGTAGCTGGCCGTCGCTGGCAATGAATGCTGCGGCGTCATCGTGCGCAGCCAGTAGCAGCTTACGGTCGAAGGGGGCAGTGGTCACCATGCTGGTGGCGTAACCCGTGGCGACAATGCCTTGCGTGGAAAGATTGAAGGCGTCGTACGCAAGCGTTGAGCCCGACCAAAAGGCCGGGAGAATGATCGAAAAGTAAACAAGCTTTGGAATAAAACGCATGAGACTCGATTGCCGAAAGCGAGTCCCAAGGCTAGCTCAACGCCCGGCGTAGAGCCAGCGTCGAAACATTGGGACACGACCGGCGTATCTCATGGAGCGTGGGATTTAGATTGCCAGAATAGCCTGGGCCAGTTGGGCATCGGTTGCGTTCAGTTGAGGAACCTGGCGGCGAATGTAGTCAAATGCGCTTTCCAGTTTCACACCACGAATGGCGCCTTCGCTGGCCACATAGCTGGCGGCGTCGTCACGGGCGGCGCGAACAATCTTGTTATCGCGAAAGGAAGAAGTGACATCCGAGGTTGCATCGGAGCTGGACTTCAGCGCGCCAACCACTGCATCCGTGGTCACGATAAAGCTGGTGGCGTGGGAATTTGCAGCCACGACAAGCAGGGCTGCGGCGCTGAGCAGACGAAGACGGGACATGGTGTAACTCCTTTGGATAACCGAAAGTGAGGTGATGAAGCCGCTGTTGGATCAGACGCTTGTCATGCAGCGCTCGCCACGTTCGGGTTGGATATTAAGCCTGCTTTTATCGCTTCGAATAGTCCTGTCTTTCAGTGCAGGGCGTCAACGCCAGAACGGTTTGTCCAATTCATTCAGGCGATCGGCGTGGCTAATGCCCAAGTCCGAGAGTTGATGTTCATTCATTTGGCCCAACAAGCGCCGGGTTCGAGCTCGCTCAAGGCTATCAGCGAATGCCGTCAGCATTCGTTTAAGCGTTCCGAATCGCAGCTTGGCTTGAAGGGGAGGGGCGCAAACTTTCAGTAAGTCATCCATGACGCCGTCCTTTAGTTGTTGAGTCAGGACGTACATGTTGATGCCGCTGGTACTGGAGCAACAGATACACCGATGTCAAATTGTACCGGTTCAATAGATGAAATTATTAAACTGTACCTATTCTCCGTTATCTCTTCTGTATAGCCGCCGCCTGATGCCGAAAACGACAAAGCCCGTCGTGGTTTCCCACGACGGGCTCTGTTTTTTCAATTTGGATGCTGGCAGTGGACCCGGTGGGTCAGGGCCAGCGACGCTAAGTTAGCGCCAGAACGGCTTGCTCAGCTCTTCGTAGCGTTGTGCTTCGCTAATCCCGGCATCAGCCAGCAGACGCGAATCCAGACGAGCCAGTTGATGGCGGCTGGAGATGCGGCGCTGCCACAACATCAGGTTGGCAATAACGCGCAGAGGCATGGAAGCCTGGGATTTTGCAGCAGTGTCTTCGAAGAACAGTTCGGAACTGAGTGTACGTTCCATGGTTGACATCCTTCCGCTTATGGCGGGATTAGGTAGTGGTTTAACTGATGCCAATGATCCTCTCGTTTGGCCAGTCCCTGTAGATACAGTTCACCTGTATTGTGAGGGACCAGTTAACTGTTAATAGACGGTGTACTGGTCGAAATTGAGGCAACTGTACTTGTCTGCACCAATAAGGAGCAAAAATGCCCGTCTTACACGATTTGGTAGGGCGATACGGTAAGAAATGACCGGTACAGAAGTACAGTTTTAAACGGAATCGAAGGAAGCGAAGGGCAGCTGACACAACTGTGTTTGTGTCAGCTGTATTTTCCTGGATCAGACCACCAGCATTCGCCCGGTTTCTTCCAGGTTGATGTGCCAACTCAGGGCATCGCGCAGGATATGCGGTGTATGCCCACCCACTGCGCAAGCAGCCGTAAAGTAGTCATCCAGTGCCTGGCGATAATCCGGGTGCACACAGTTGTCGATGATGACCCTGGCGCGCTCGCGTGGTGCCAGACCTCGCAAGTCCGCCAGGCCTATCTCGGTCACAAGGATGTCGACGTCATGCTCGGTGTGATCGACGTGGCTGACCATAGGCACCACGCTGGAGATCGCGCCACCCTTGGCGATGGACTTGGTAACGAAGATCGCCAGATGCGCGTTGCGCGCGAAGTCCCCGGAACCGCCGATGCCATTCATCATCCGCGTGCCGCAGACGTGGGTAGAGTTGACGTTGCCATACAGGTCGAACTCCAGCGCCGTGTTGATGCCGATAATGCCCAGTCGGCGCACCACTTCCGGGTGGTTTGAAATTTCCTGCGGCCGCAGAACCAGCTTGTCCTTATAGCGTTCGAGATTGCCGAACACATCGGCATTACGCCGGCTCGACAAGGTTATCGAACTGCCCGAAGCAAAACTCAGTTTGCCCGCATCGATCAGGTCAAAGGTCGAATCCTGCAGCACTTCGGAGTACATGGTCAGGTCTTCGAACGGCGAATCGATCAGGCCGCACATTACCGAGTTGGCAATGGTACCGATGCCGGCCTGCAATGGGCCGAGCTTGTTGGTCATGCGCCCTGCGGCGACTTCCTGCTTGAAGAAGCCGATCAAATGGTCGGCAATGGCTTGGGTGTCGACGTCCGGCGGCAGGACGGTGGATGGAGAGTCGGACTGATTGGTGATCACAATCGCGACGATCTTTTCCGGCGGGATCGGGATCGCGGTGCTGCCAATACGATCGTCGACCTTCACCAGCGGGATCGGCGTGCGCGTCGGGCGGTAGGTCGGGATATAGATGTCGTGCAGACCTTCCAGATTCGGGTTGTGCGCCAGGTTGATCTCAACGATCACGTGTTTGGCGAAAATCGCGAAGCTGGCCGAGTTGCCCACGGACGTGGTCGGCACGATATGGCCTTGCTCAGTGATCGCCACGGCTTCAATCACCGCAATGTCCGGCAGTTTGAGTTGCTGGTTGCGCAGCGATTCCACGGTTTCCGAGAGATGCTGGTCAATGAACATCACTTCGCCGGCATTAATAGCCTTGCGCAGTGTGCTGTCGACCTGGAACGGCATGCGTCGCGACAGTACGCCGGCTTCGGTGAGCTGTTTATCGAGGTCGTTGCCCAGGCTGGCGCCGGTCATCAACGTGATTTTCAGTGGAGTGATTTTGGCGCGTTCGGCCAATGCGTGAGGTACGGCCTTGGCTTCGCCGGCGCGCGTGAAACCACTCATGCCGACGGTCATGCCGTCCTCAATCAGAGCGGCAGCGTCAGCGGCGCTCATCACCTTATCCAACAACGAAGGCAAACGAATACGATCACGGTACATGGATTGTTATCTCGGGTAACGGAAGCAAGGTCTGCAGTCTAGTGATTTCAGAAAAATTCCTCCCGCTACCATGGTCGAATGCAGACCACTGATTTAGAGCCTTTGGTCGGGTTTCATGAGGAATAAAAAAACCCCAGCCTACTAAAGGCCGGGGTTTTGGGCATTGCGTTGGAGCATTTTTTACTCGACTGCTTTAACCATGTCCTCGATGACCTTCTTCGCGTCGCCGAATACCATCATGGTTTTGTCGAGGTAGAACAGTTCGTTGTCCAGACCGGCATAGCCGCTGGCCATCGAGCGCTTGTTGACGATGATGGTCTTGGCCTTGAATGCCTCGAGAATCGGCATGCCGGCGATCGGCGATTTCGGGTCATTCTTCGCGGCCGGGTTGACCACGTCGTTGGCGCCGAGCACCAGTACCACGTCTGCCTGACCGAACTCGGAGTTGATGTCTTCCATCTCGAACACCTGGTCGTAAGGCACTTCTGCCTCCGCCAGCAACACGTTCATGTGGCCAGGCATGCGACCGGCAACCGGGTGGATCGCATACTTCACGGTCACGCCGCGATGGGTCAGTTTCTCGGTCAGTTCTTTCAGCGCGTGTTGCGCCCGTGCCACCGCCAGGCCGTAGCCGGGAACGATGATCACGGTGTCGGCGTTGGTCAGCAGGAAGGTCGCATCGTCAGCCGAACCGGACTTCACCGGACGGGCTTCTTTCGAGCCCGCCGGGCCGGCCGCGTCCGCCGTGTTACCGAAACCACCGAGCAATACGTTGAAGAACGAACGGTTCATCGCTTTGCACATGATGTACGAGAGGATCGCACCGGACGAACCCACCAGCGAACCGGCGATGATCAGCATCGAGTTGTTCAGCGAGAAGCCAATACCTGCCGCCGCCCAGCCGGAGTAACTGTTGAGCATCGACACCACGACCGGCATGTCTGCGCCGCCGATCGGGATAATGATCAGCACGCCCAGCACGAAGGCCAGGGCCAGCATCAGCGCGAAGGCGCTGAGGTTGCCACTCAGCATGAAGGTCACGCCGAGGCCCAGTGTCGCCAGGCCCAGCAGCAGGTTCAACTTGTGCTGACCACCAAACTGTACCGGTGCGCCCTGGAACAGACGGAACTTGTACTTGCCCGACAATTTGCCGAACGCAATGACCGAACCGGAGAAGGTAATTGCACCGATGGCCGCACCGAGGAACAGCTCCAGACGGTTGCCCGCCGGAATCGAATCGCCCAGGTGTTTGACGATGCCCAGAGATTGCGGCTCGACCACAGCGGCGATGGCAATGAACACCGCGGCCATACCAATCATGCTGTGCATGAAGGCGACCAGTTCCGGCATCTTGGTCATCTCAACGCGCTTGGCCATGATCGAACCGGCAGTGCCGCCGACGAGCAGACCGACGATGACATAACCAATGCCGGCAGTAGCCAACTCTGCCCCCAGCTTATAGATGAGGCCCACCGTGGTGAGGATCGCCAGTGCCATGCCGAGCATGCCGTATACGTTGCCGCGCCGTGACGTTGTTGGGTGCGACAGGCCTTTGAGGGCCTGGATGAAGCAGATCGACGCGATCAAGTAGAGCGTCGTGACAAGGTTCATGCTCATTACTTGGGCGCCTCTTCTTTTACGGCTTTCGGGGCTTTTTTCTTGAACATCTCAAGCATCCTGCGGGTGACCAGGAAGCCACCAAACACGTTCACTGCAGCCAGAGCGACTGCCAGGGTGCCCATGGTCTTGCCCAGTGGCGTCACGGTCAGTGCGGCGGCCAGCATGGCACCGACAATGACAATCGCCGAGATGGCGTTGGTGACTGCCATCAGGGGCGTGTGCAGCGCAGGCGTTACGTTCCAGACCACGTGATAACCGACATAAATCGCCAGCACGAAGATGATCAGGTTGTAGATACCGGGGGAGATAAGCTCTTCCATCGTCTGAATCCCTGCTTAGGCGTTTTTGCGGATGACTTGGCCGTCGCGGCACATCAGGCACGCAGCGACGATGTCGTCTTCGAGGTTCACTTCAAACTGACCTTCCTTGTTGAAGACCAGCTTCAGGAAGTCCAGCAAGTTGCGGGCGTACAGGGCCGAAGCATCTGCGGCGACTTCCCCGGCCAGGTTGGTCGGGCCGCAAATGGTCACGCCATTCTCGACGACGACCTGGTCAGCCACGGTCAGCGGGCAGTTGCCGCCCTGGGCTGCCGCGAGGTCAATGACCACCGAGCCAGGCTTCATCTGTGCCACGGTTTCGGCGCTCAACAGTGTCGGAGCCTTGCGGCCCGGGATCAGGGCGGTGGTGATGACGATGTCGGCCTGTTTGGCGCGTTCGTGCACAGCCAGGGCCTGGCGCTGCATCCAGCTGGCAGGCATTGGTCGCGCGTAACCGCCGACACCGACGGCGCATTCGCGCTCTTCATCAGTTTCATAAGGGACGTCGACGAACTTGGCGCCCAGAGATTCGATCTGCTCTTTCACCGCAGGGCGCACGTCGGAAGCTTCGATCACTGCACCCAGGCGTTTCGCCGTGGCGATCGCCTGCAAACCGGCTACACCTGCACCGAGAATCAGCACGCGCGCCGCTTTCACGGTGCCCGCAGCAGTCATCAGCATCGGCATGAAGCGAGGGTAGTAGTGAGCGGCCAGCAGCACGGCTTTATAACCGGCGATGTTCGCTTGGGAGGACAGCACATCCAGGCTTTGGGCGCGGGAGGTGCGTGGCGCAGCTTCCAGCGCGAACGCGGTAATGCCGCACTCGGCCAGCTTGGCAATGGTTTCATTGCTGAACGGGTTGAGCATGCCCACCACAACGGTGCCGCTCTTAATCAGCGTCAGCTCGCTGTCACTGGGAGCGACTACCTTGAGAATCAGCTCGGCACCAAACGCGTCGTTGGCGCTGCCAATGGTTGCGCCTGCCGCTTCATAGGCACTGTCAACAACACTGGCTTTAATGCCTGCGCCGCTTTGTACAGTGACCTTATGACCCTGGCCGATCAGCTTCTTGATGGTTTCCGGGGTTGCAGCAACCCGCGTTTCACCCGTCTGGGTTTCGAGAGGAACACCAATGTGCACGTCAAATCTCCTGCGTGATCTTATTGAGTAAACCCAGGCACTACGGATGGTGCGGCTGGGGCGGCCGATCAGCACGACCCCGCCAAATCAGGGCGGGGCGCGGCATTTTGCAGGCGAACTTTGTGCCCTTCAAGGGATTATGACGGGTGACGGAAAATTAACTACAAGTCACCCCGTGACCGAATGTCGCAACCTACCGCCTCAATCCCATACAGGCCGTGCCTTACAAGGATTTTGGCGAAAATTAAAGAATTTACGCATCCGCACCGTGAATGAGGTGTTATTGCCCATCAGTAGAGGCTCAAAGCCACGTAGGCAGGCGCTTGTGGGACGTTTGTACTGCTTTTCGGTACAGTCTGCGAATATGCGACAAATACTTATATCTGTAGGGCTTTTACTTTGCTGACTACGAGGTCAACAAGTAGCGTTGACCCTTTATCCCTCTAGGCTGTAGCTCTGCGCCTGGTTCACCAACCAGTCACGAAAAGCGCGTAGAGACGCCGATTCGACCTTTCGCTCAGGAATCATCAGGTAATAGGCCTTGATGCTCGACAGTGCCTGGGGGTTGGCAATCACCAAGCGCTTCTCGGCCAATTCGCGTTGAATCAGAAAGGGCGGAATCAAGGCGATCCCCATATCGTGCATCGCCGCCTGGGCAAGCATGGAGAATAGCTCGTAGCGCGGCCCTGTCATGTCTCGCGGCACATTAAGGTTTTGCGAGTTGAACCACTGGCGCCAGGCATAGGGTCGAGTGGTTTGCTGCAACAGGGGCATGTCGGCGATTTCATCGGCTGACAGGGAGCTCTTATTGCCCAGTAACGTTGGACTGCACACTGGCATCGGATTTTCACCCATCAGCCTGTGGGATTCGGTACCCGACCAGTCCGCATCACCGAAGTAAATAGCGGCATCGAAGTCGGTGTCGGCAAAGAGGAAGGGGCGTGTGCGGTTGGTGAGGTTGACGGTCACTTCCGGGTGTTTGTGCTGGAAGTCCTTCAGTCGTGGCAGCAGCCATTGAGTGCCAAAGGTCGGCACGACGGCCAACTCGATCACGTTGGCGCCTTGTTGCCCCATCACTGAAAGGGTGTCGCGCTCGACAGCATCGAGCTGGGTAGCGACCCGGCGGCTGTAGGAAAGTCCTGCCTCGGTCAGTTTGACTCCGCGCCGCGAGCGTCGGAAGAGTTCAACGCTGAGGAACTCCTCCAGGCTGGCGATCTGTCGGCAAATGGCGCCCTGGGTGAGCGAAAGCTCCTGTGCCGCCTTGGTGAAGCTCTCGTGGCGTGCAGCCGCTTCAAAGCTGATCAGCGCAGTTGTGCTAGGGATTTTCCGGCGCATGTACTTCTACCTCACTAATGCATCGTATAAAAGCCGCTTCACGATGCTACGGAGTGAGAAATTAGCACAACAGTATGCAAAATCCTCGTTTGCTGTCACGCCGAACCCGGCCTAGGATCAGTCCCACGCAATTTGACCCGATTCGAGAGGACTCACTCATGGGCGGTAAAGCTAGCTTCAACTGGATCGATCCCCTGCTGCTGGATCAACAGCTCACCGAAGAAGAGCGCATGATTCGCGACACCGCCGAGCAGTTCGCTCAGCAGAAGCTGGCGCCGCGCGTTCTGGAAGCTTTCCGCCATGAGAAGACCGATCCTGCGATCTTCCGCGAGATGGGCGAAGTGGGTCTGTTGGGTGCAACCATTCCAGAGCAATACGGTGGCAGCGGCCTGAACTATGTCAGCTACGGCCTGATTGCCCGTGAAGTCGAGCGTGTCGACTCCGGCTATCGCTCGATGATGAGTGTGCAGTCCTCGCTGGTCATGGTGCCGATCAACGAATTCGGTACTGAAGCCCAGAAGCAAAAGTACCTGCCGAAACTGGCTACCGGTGAATGGATTGGCTGCTTTGGTCTGACAGAGCCGAACCACGGTTCCGACCCGGGCGCGATGATTACTCGTGCACGCAAAGTGGAAGGCGGCTACAGCCTGACGGGCAGCAAGATGTGGATCACCAACAGCCCGATCGCTGATGTGTTCGTGGTCTGGGGCAAGGACGATGCAGGCGACATCCGTGGTTTCGTTCTGGAGAAGGGCTGGAAAGGCCTGAGCGCACCAGCAATCCACGGCAAGGTGGGTTTGCGTGCATCGATCACCGGCGAGATCGTGATGGACAACGTGTTTGTCCCTGAAGAGAACGTTTTCCCGGACGTGCGTGGACTGAAAGGCCCGTTCACCTGCCTCAACTCGGCACGCTATGGCATTTCCTGGGGCGCATTGGGCGCTGCCGAGTTCTGCTGGCACACTGCTCGCCAGTACACCCTGGATCGTCAACAGTTCGGTCGCCCGTTGGCTGCCACGCAGTTGATCCAGAAAAAACTGGCCGACATGCAGACCGAAATCACCCTCGCGCTGCAAGGTTGCCTGCGCCTGGGTCGTATGAAGGATGAAGGCACTGCGGCGGTCGAGATCACCTCGATGATGAAGCGCAACTCCTGCGGCAAGTCGCTGGATATCGCGCGCATGGCGCGCGACATGCTGGGTGGCAACGGTATCTCCGATGAGTTCGGTGTCGCTCGCCATCTGGTGAACCTGGAAGTGGTGAACACCTATGAAGGTACGCATGACGTCCATGCGTTGATCCTCGGTCGCGCGCAGACCGGCATCCAGGCGTTCTATTAATAGGAGAACGGCCATGGGCGCGCTTTCGCATCTACGGGTACTGGATTTATCGCGGGTGCTCGCCGGGCCTTGGGCCGGGCAGATCCTTGCAGACCTTGGCGCCGAAGTGATCAAGGTCGAGCGCCCGGGCAATGGCGACGACACGCGCGCCTGGGGCCCTCCCTTCCTGAAAGACGCCTATGGCGAGAACACCAGCGAGGCCGCCTACTACTTGTCGGCCAATCGCAACAAGCAATCGGTGACTATCGACTTCACGCGGCCAGAGGGTCAAAAGCTGGTGCGTGAGTTGGCGGCCAAGTCCGACATCCTGATCGAGAACTTCAAGGTCGGTGGTCTAGCGGCTTATGGGTTGGACTATGAGACGCTCAAGTCCATCAATCCGAACCTGATCTATTGCTCGATCACCGGGTTTGGACAGACCGGCCCTTATGCCAAGCGTGCGGGTTATGACTTCATGATCCAGGGCTTGGGCGGGCTGATGAGCTTGACGGGTCGACCGGAAGGGGAGGAGGGCGCAGGGCCGGTGAAAGTCGGTGTGGCGCTGACGGACATATTGACCGGGCTCTATTCCACCGTGGCTATTCTTGCCGCGCTGGCTCATCGAGAGCATGTTGGTGGCGGACAGCATATTGATATGGCGTTGCTGGATGTTCAGGTGGCTTGTCTGGCTAACCAGGCGATGAACTACCTGACGACAGGCAATGCTCCCAAGCGCCTGGGTAACGCGCATCCGAATATCGTGCCTTATCAGGACTTTCCCACGGCGGATGGCGACTTCATCCTCACTGTGGGCAATGACGGGCAGTTCCGAAAATTTGCCGAGGTAGCTGGTCAGCCGCAGTGGGCAGATGATCCGCGCTTTGCGACTAATAAGCTGCGGGTGGCGAATCGTGCGGTGTTGATCCCGCTTATCCGCCAGGCGACGGTCTTCAAGACCACCGCTGAGTGGGTGCTGCAATTGGAGCAGGCTGGTGTGCCGTGTGGCCCTATCAATGACCTGGCTCAGATGTTTGCCGATCCTCAGGTCAAGGCGCGCGGGCTGGCAATTGAATTGCCGCACGTGCTGGCTGGTATGGTGCCGCAGGTCGCGAGCCCGATTCGATTGTCGCAGACGCCCGTCGAATATCGTAATGCGCCTCCTTTATTGGGTGAGCACACGCTGGAGGTTTTGCAGCGGGTGCTGGGTCTGGATGCTGATGCGGTCGCGGCTTTCAAGGCAGCGGGAGTGCTCTAAAGACGCCTTCTATATAGAAGGCGTGGTTTTGCTCTTCTATATAGAGGGAAATCGGCCTGTTTTCATGCCTTCTACAAGTTATTGATAGAAAAGCATAAATAGGTGTTGACGGCAGATTCCAGAAGTCTATAATTCGCCCCACTTCCGGCGCAGTCGAAACGGAAAACTCCTTGGTAAACAA
>NZ_JANUCB010000015.1:0-92263 GCF_024809425.1 Pseudomonas sp. JAI111
GCGGCGGGCCCACGGAGCAGGACCGGAGTGAGGGAATGCCGAGCCACAGCGAGGCACCGTACGTCAGGGGCGCAAGCGCTTGGTTACTTGGCGCTTTTCCAAGTAACCCGCCGTCAGGGCGGAACCAATAGTCGCCGTTACCGCAGAAATGGATATGCACCCAACCCCAACCCCAAAACACCCTTAAGCGAACAGCATTACGCCTAAGAGCGATGCTTTTCATGAACGCAAAGTCAATCCATCAAAATTCCAGGGTATATGCGTAATACCCAGTTACTCGCGTTCGCTCAGTTTATTAATCAGTCAAACGAACATTGACTCAAAGATCGTCCAGCGGCGCAAAGTCTGGATGAAACGCACGATAGCCCAATGTCTTGTCGATCCATGCATTCAACTCATTGACCATGATCGGTGGCATGCCGCAATAGGCCTTGAGGGCTGAACGAAGGATATTGCTGATATCGGGAACTGAATGAAGGTTTCGGGTGCTTATGTATTGCCCGATGAAACAGTCGATTTGAAAGCGTTCTGTCAGCGACAGATACACACACTCCACACCGAAAAGTTGGGTATTGGCAAGATCGTCGCGCAACTGGGTTCTCTACAAGGCTTGTTGATATTAGGGGGGTTCCTTGTTTGCTGACTCTTTGGTCAACTGGTGTTGCAAGGGGAAGTGCGGCGCGCATGCTATCGGTAGTGTTATTAAATGTATGCACGGCGTTGAAATTGTCGGACAAGCGGTTAACGTCTTCTTTATTTGCGCAAAGACAAACGCTTCAGATTTGAAACACTCGTTGTAACGTTACTGCCTTTCAATGACTTTGCTTTGATTGCTGTTGTATATACAGGTGTGTCTGTTTTATCGATTTTAAAACAAGTTTATTAATCAACACCTTGCCCTGATTCCTGACAGGCAAGAGCCAGCCCAGACTTCAAATCACATGGGCACGCTGCAACTCCGTCAACGACAACGCCTTCAGACGCGCCAGCAGCGGGTCTCGCCGATCCCGCGGATGAGGCAGCTCCACGGCCAGCTCCTGACGAATGCTACTGGGGCGGTTGTCCATCACCAGGACCCGATCGCTGAGGTACAAGGCTTCATCGACGTCGTGAGTCACCAATAGCAGGGCGATGGCATGACGTTCGGCCAGTTGCAGCAGCAAGTCCTGGAGTTTCATCCGAGTGAAAGCATCTACGGCGCTGAAGGGTTCATCAAGGAGCAAAACTTGCGGTCTCGAGTAGAGGCCACGGGCAATCGCTACCCGTTGCGCCATGCCTCCCGACAAGGCTTTTGGCAATGCCTGCGCAAATCCGCCGAGGCCGACTTCTTCAATCAATTGCGCGACCCAGGCCTTGTCGTAATGGCTGTCGGCGCTGAAGCCAATGTTTTGTTCGACCGTCAGCCACGGCATCAGCCGTGGTTCCTGAAACACAAAGGCGACTTCGCCTGCGGTGTTCCTCAACTCGCCCTGAAAGTCTTTTTCCAGGCCGGCGACGATCCGCAGCAAGGTGCTTTTACCGCAACCGCTGGGGCCGAGCAGGCTGACCGTTTCTCGGGGCTGCAACTGCAGGTGGATGTTCTTGAGGACGGTGGTGGCGGCGAAGGTTTTGCGCTCGACGCGAATGTCCAGCAGGTGTTCAGGCATGGCTCAATCCTCTGCGCTTTGGCCGTTGAACGTGTCGCGCCAGGCCAGGAAGCGTTTTTCCAGTGCGGCGAGAATGCCGTCGCTCAGCTTGCCCAGCAGCGCCAATACGATGATCGCTGCCAGGACGATGTCCGGGCGTGACGTCTCACGACCGTCACTGAGCAGATACCCCAGGCCTTTGGTCGCGGCGATCAGTTCGGCGGCCACCAGAAACATCCAGGCCAGGCTCATGCCGCTGCGCAACCCGGTGAACAGGCCGGGCAGGGCGGCTGGCAACAGGATCCGCCGGACCAGCCGACGGCGGCTGAAGCCGTACATCTGGCCGACTTCCACCAGTTTGCGATCAATGTCGCGAATCGCCGCGACACCGTTGAGGTACACCGGAAAGAATGCGCCGATGGCGATCAGGACGATCTTCGAGGTCTCGTCGATGCCTAACCACAACAGCAGGAGTGGCACCCAGGCCAGGCTCGGAATCGAGCGCAAACCGGCGAACGTCGGTTCCAGGTAGGCTTCGGCTTCGCGGCTCAAACCGACCCACGCGGCGAACACCAAGGCCAGGCTGGCGCCAATGGTAAAACCCAGCAGCACTCGCAGCAGGCTGGCACTGATGTGTTTCCACAGCGCGCCCTCGGCCAGATCACAGAGGGTCAACGCGACCTCGCTTGGCGCCGGCATTTGATACGAGGGCAACCAGCCGATGCGCACGACCCATTCCAGTAGCAGGATGATCAGCACCGGCAGCGCCAGGCCCTTGAGGCGCAGTTGCCAGGCCGTGCTCAGGCGACGCGGTGCGGGCAATGCCAGAGGGGCGGGCAGGTTATTGCTTGTGCTGGTCATGGGGGCTCCGGTCACGATGATTCAAGATCAAGAGATCGCAGCCTCGTTTCACTCGACAGCTCCTACATGCGCCACGGATTGCCTGGAACCGGTGTCGAGCAACTGATCGATCACCTGGTCGACATTGACCCCGCGACGAACCAGCTCTTCGGAAACCAGAATCGGCGCGGCTGCCTTGGACGCGAGGACATCCTTGGCGGTCAGTTGCGGGCTGCTCAGGTCGGTGCGCGACAGTTGCAGCTTGGCCACTTCCAATGGCAGCCCGGATTCGGCAGCGAGCAATTTCGCCAGTTCATCCGGGTTTTTCACCGCCCATTCCCGGGCCTTCTCATAGGCACTGAGGACGGTTTCGATGGTGTGCGGGTGTTCTTTGGCGTAGGTGTCGGTGACGCTGACCACGCCATAGCTGTTGAACTGGGTGTTGCGATACAGCAGGCGCGAACCGGCCTGGACTTCACTGGCAGCCATGTGCGGATCGAGGCCGGCCCAGGCGTCGACGTCACCTTTCTCCAACGCGGTGCGACCGTCCGGGTGCTGCAAGTGCACCAGTTCGACATCGTCCTTGGTCAGGCCAGCCTGTTGCAGGCTACGCAAGGTAAACAGGTAAGGGTCGGTGCCTTTGGTCGCAGCGATTTTCTTGCCTTTAAGGTCGGCCACGGTTTTGTACGGGGAATCCTTGCGCACCACCAACGCGGTCCATTCGGCGCGGCTGTACACGTAGACCGACTTGATCGGGCTGCCGTTGGCGCGGCTGAGCACGGCGGCCAGGCTGGCGGATGAAGCGAAGTCGACGCCGCCGCTGTTGAGGTATTCCAGCGAGCGGTTGCTGCCCTGGCTCAACACCCAGCTGACCTTGGTTTGCGGCAGGGCCTGTTCGAGGAAACCGAAGTGTTTGAGGACCAGGCTCACCGGAGAGTAATAGGCGTAATCCAGATGCACTTCGGCCGGTGGTGCTTCGGCTGCCTGTGCCACGGGTTGCAGGCTCAGGGCCAGTGCGCAGGCGCTGAGCAAGTACCTGAAGTTGGGAAAGCTGAAAGTCGGTTTCATGGAGCGGCTCCGGGCAAGGCGGCGAGATTCTTATGTTCAGAAAATTATTTCTTACGGTTGCTTCCTGCATAAAAGGAATATTGCAGGCTCTGTGCCATGTCAGGAAATCGCAGGTTTTTCGGCAGATTGACGGCGCGGATGAGGCCTGGGAATGTCGCGTTGAACACAGTCTGTTGGCTCACTGTTGCTGGGCGAACACTGCCTGCTTACGGTCATGAGCTTATGCATAAATCGAATTTATGAAGGTCAGTTTAAGAGCGTTAGGGTCTATAAAAATATCGTCCCTGGAGCCTTCGATGAACCTGTCCCGATTCGTGCGCGGTCTGCTGACCAGCGCCTTGTTTGCCGCGCCACTGAGCTACGCCGCAGAACCCGTCGTTTTGCATGTTGGTGACCAGAACTACTACAACGTTCGCGCCTCGGTGGAAGCTTCGGGTGTGCTGGAAGGCGCGTCCTATACCGTTGACTGGAAACACTTCCAGGCCGCCGCGCCGCTGGCCGAAGCGCTGAGTACCGGTGCGCTGGATGTGGGGTTTCTCGGTGATTCCGGCTTTCTGTACCTGGCCGCCAAACAGGCGCCAGTGAAGTTGATCGGTGTCTCGCGGCAGAATCCAGACACCATCGCCTTGCTGGTGCCCAAGGACTCACCGGTCAAAACCATCGCCGACCTCAAGGGCAAAAAAGTCGCTTACTGGCCTGGCGCCTGGAGCCAGCAACTGACCCTGCGTGCGCTGGAGAAAGCCGATCTGCCGGAGGACTATGTCGACTTCATCAAACTGATGCCCATCGACGCCGCTGCCGCGTTGCCACAGGGCAGCATCGACGCGTTCCCGGTGTGGGAACCGTACATTTCCCAACAGATCCTGTTTTCCGGCGCTCGGCCGATTCTCACGGCGAAAAACCTCATGCCCGGCCTGAGCGCGATTGCGGCTTCGACGCCATCTATCGATAGCAAGCGCGAAGCCATTGCCGACTTCCTCGTGCGCCTGAAAAAAGCCCGGGCCTGGGTCGACACCCACACCGACGAATATGCTGACCTGTGGGCGAAAAAGGCCAACCTCGACCAGAACGTGTCCCGTCATTGGTTGCGCCAGGCGCACATGACCGTGGGCCCTGTGGATGCGCAGGCCGCCACTGATCTGCAGAGCACGGCGGACTTCCTGTTCAAGGTCAAGGCGTTGCCCACGGCATTGGCCACCGCGCCGATTATCGACCACTCGTTCCAGCAGTCGCTGACGCAGTAAACCAACGCGGGTGAGCGCTGGAACCAAACACTGTGTACCCTGATCCAACCTCGGCTCACAGCAACCTGTGGGCCGACAATGGATGAATGGGCGAAGGGTTTTTGCCAATTAACGTGATGACCATAAAGGTCTGGCCCCAAGGCAAAACATGAAACAGCTGTTCAAGGTTTTTTGCGCACTCACCCTCGCTGTCGGGCTGGTTGGCTGCATCGCTTCACCCATCGAACTGACCCCGCAGACCGAGCAGCGTCTGCACGAGCAGGCGCCGATCCGCTTCCTCGTGACGTTCGACGACGGCCCCAGTGCATCGAGCTTCTGGAACCCAAGCATGACCGTGCTCGACAGCCTCGCCCAGAACCCGGTGCTGCCGGGAATCAAAGCGGTGTTCTTCGTTCAGACCGGCGCGCCTCGGGCCGGCGACAGCGATATCGGCCGTGGGGTCATGCACCGCGAACAAGCGGAAGGGCATGTGCTGGGCTTCCACACCGCGACCCATTCGCACACCAATCACCGCTCGTTGAGTCCGGAACAGTTGGAGCAGTCGCTGAGCAAAGGCAGCGCCGACATTGCCGCGATCACCGGCGCGCCGCCGACCCTGGTGCGCCCGCCATTCTGGAATTACGACAAACGTGTGTTCGCGGCCTACCAGCGTCACGGGATGCACGTGTTGCTGACCGACCTCAGTGCCAATGACGGCAAGATCTGGGGCTTCAATGCCAGCCCGCGGCGCCGGGCGAACATGCTGCGCCAGCTGTCCGAAGTACGGGAACGGATTGCCCGTGGCGAGTTGCCGACGGTGGACGGTGTGATTCCGGTGGTGGTGACGTTCCATGACCTGAATCGATATACCGCCCGGCATACCCGCGAATACCTGCAAATCCTGCTCGACAGTGCCAATGCCACCGGCGTGCCGCTGGCGCAGAAACCGTTTTATGACGACACCGCGGCGCTGCAACGGGCGGCCATGGCGCGCACCATTACCGACAGTTCCCAGTCTGTGAAACTGCCGGGGATCTGGAACTGGATCTGGGACGGGGATTCGCACTAAAACTTCGCCAAAATGAGAAGCAGCTAACACGAGGTGTGGTTAGTTGCTGGCGCAGGCGCTTGAAAGCGGGTCTATGCTGATCGAATTGAATTTGATCATCAGCCACGGAGGCGTTCGTCATGGTGCCCATTTCAGTCCTTTGCAGCATTGTGGAGTCCGGTTTTGAACCGCTGGCCTGCGAATGCACCGAGAATTCCAACGGGTTGTTGCGGATCAAGGTGTACGACCCGGCAACCGGGCGTATCGACTTGCTGATCCCTTGCGTGTCGCCGGCGCAACTGACCAGCATCCGCGCGATCTCTGACTTCGTTGGCGAGTTGCGCACCGAGTTGCGCGCCGGACGCCGGGCCTTCGCTGGCTAGTCCCGAGGCAACAATTCATCAATCATCTTCAAACAATGATTCAACCCCGGCGTCACATCGCCCACGCGTCGGCTGAGGATGATCGGCGAGGTCGCGTTGTCTTCCAGTAAAGGGGTGAAGCCGATGTCGTCGCGGTGCAGCAACTGCACCGAGGCTGGCACCAGCGTGACCCCGATTCCCGCACCGACCAGCCCGATCGCCGTTTGCAGCTCGTTGGTCCATTGCGCGACATGAATGCTCACGCCATAGGACTCGAACAGCGCAATCACATGATCGGCATAGCTGGGGCGCGGGTTGCCGGGGTAAAGCACAAAGGGTTCCTTGGCCAGTTCGCGAAGGCTGATCGGCCCGGCCAGCAGCGGATGGCCGGCGGGCAGGGCGGCGACCAGCCGGTCTTCAGTCAGCACGGTCTGAATGATCGCCGGGTCGTCGATGCGAATCCGCCCGAAACCAATGTCGATGCGCCCGGCCTTGAGCGCCTGCACCTGTTGCAGGGTGGTCATTTCCGAAAGCCCGAGTTCAAGCTCCAGGGGCTCGCCGCTGCGCAGCCGGCGAATCAGTTCTGGCAGCACGCCGTAAAGCGTCGACGGCGCAAAACCGATGCCCAGCCAGGTCTTTTCCCCCAGGCCGATGCGTCGCGTGTTGTCGCACGTCTTGGCCAGTTGTTCGAGCAGAGCGGTGGAATGCTCATGGAAGAAACGCCCGGCATCGGTCAGCTTCAGCGGACGGCCACGTTCCAGCAATAACACTCCGAGTTCGTCTTCCAGCTGCTGGATCTGCCGGCTCAGGGGCGGCTGGGCAATGTGCAGCAGTTCGGCGGCGCGGGTGAAGTTGAGGGTTTGAGCCAACACCTGAAAATAGCGTAGGTGACGCAGTTCCATGGGGCCTCCAGGCGTTGATCAGTTGAATACCTTTAAGGTATCGAGCCAGACCAATTCTATATTGGCCGCCAGCAAAAAGCCGTATGAGAATCCGTTCCAGAACTTCAAGAACCTGACGGGTATCGAAATGCGTGCAACAGCCATTGAATCGATCGAGACGATCATCGTCGATCTGCCGACCATCCGCCCGCACAAACTGGCCATGCACACCATGCAGCACCAGACCCTGGTGATCATCCGTGTGCGCTGCGCCGACGGTATTGAAGGGATCGGCGAGTCCACCACCATCGGTGGCCTGGCGTACGGCAACGAAAGCCCGGACAGCATCAAGACCAACATCGACACGCACTTCGCGCCTCTGCTGATCGGTCAGGACAGCGCCAATGTGAACGCCGCCATGTTGCGCCTGGAGCGCAGTATCCGTGGCAATACCTTCGCCAAGTCAGGTATCGAAACCGCGTTGCTCGATGCCCAGGGCAAACGCCTTGGCCTGCCGGTCAGCGAGTTGCTTGGCGGTCGCGTTCGTGACGCGCTGCCAGTGGCCTGGACCCTGGCCAGCGGCGACACCGACAAGGACATCGCCGAAGCGGAAAAAATGCTCGACCTGCGCCGCCACCGCATTTTCAAACTGAAGATCGGGGCCGGCGAAGTCAATCGCGACCTGGCCCACGTCATTGCCATCAAGAAAGCCCTGGGCGATCGCGCCAGTGTGCGGGTCGATGTCAATCAGGCCTGGGACGAAGCGGTCGCCTTGCGCGCTTGCCGGATTCTGGGCAGCAACGGCATCGACCTGATCGAGCAACCGATCTCGCGCAACAATCGTGCGGGCATGGTGCGCCTGAATGCCATGAGCCCGGCACCGATCATGGCCGATGAATCCATCGAATGCGTGGAAGACGCCTTCAATCTGGCGCGCGACGGTGCTGCGTCGGTGTTTGCCTTGAAGATCGCCAAGAACGGCGGGCCACGCGCCGTGTTGCGTACGGCCGCCATCGCCGAAGCCGCCGGTATCGGTCTGTACGGCGGCACTATGCTTGAAGGAGGCATCGGCACGCTGGCCTCGGCCCACGCCTTCGTCACCCTGAATAAGCTGGCCTGGGACACTGAGCTGTTTGGCCCGTTGCTATTGACCGAAGACATACTCAGCGAGCCGCTGGTCTACCGCGATTTCGAGCTGCATGTGCCGAACACGCCGGGCCTGGGCCTGAGTCTGGATGAAGAACGCCTGGCGTTTTTCCGTCGCGACAAGACATCCACTTCCATTCATCAAGCCTGAGGAGAGCATCATGTTGTTCCACGTCAAAATGACCGTGAATCTGCCGGTCGACATGAATCCGGAAGCGGCGGCCAAGCTGAAGTCCGACGAAAAAGCCCTGGCCCAGCGCCTGCAGGAGCAAGGCAAATGGCGTCACTTGTGGCGTATCGCCGGGCACTATGCCAATTACAGCGTGTTCGACGTCGACAGTGTCCAGGAGCTGCATGACCTGCTGATGCAATTACCGCTGTTCCCGTACATGGCGATCGAGGTCGACGCGATGTGCCGGCATCCTTCTTCCATTCGAGAAAACGACCGCTGAGCCCAGCCTGCTCGGTTTGCTACGCCAATAATTACAAGATGAGGATTCCCCATGAACGTGAAGATTTCCCACACTGCCACTGCCCAGAAGTTTCTCGAAGACGCCAGCGGCTTGCTTAACGAGGCCGGTAACCCACGGGTCAAAGAACTGATTTACCGCATCCTGCGTGATTCGGTGAACATCATCGAAGACCTGGCCGTGACCCCGGAAGAATTCTGGAAAGCGGTCAATTACCTCAACGTGCTGGGCGCGCGTCAGGAAGCCGGATTGCTGGTGGCCGGGCTGGGTCTGGAACATTACCTGGACCTGCTGATGGACGCCGAAGACGCACAGTCCGGCAAGGCCGGTGGTACTCCGCGGACCATCGAAGGCCCTCTGTATGTGGCGGGTGCGCCGCTGTCTGAAGGCGAAGCGCGACTCGATGATGGCGTCGATCCGGGCGTGGTCCTGTTCATGCAAGGCCAGGTGCGTAACACCGCTGGCGAGCCATTGGCCGGCGCGGTGGTTGATGTCTGGCACGCCAACACGGGCGGAACGTATTCGTACTTCGACACCACCCAGTCCGAGTTCAACCTGCGTCGCCGTATCGTTACCGATGCCGAGGGCCGTTACCGTTTCCGCAGCATCGTGCCGTCGGGTTATGGTTGCCCGCCGGATGGCCCGACCCAGCAATTGCTCGATCAACTGGGCCGTCATGGCCAGCGTCCGGCGCACATTCACTTCTTCATCTCCGCCCCGGATCATCGTCACCTGACCACCCAGATCAACCTCGACGGTGATAAGTACCTGCACGACGATTTCGCCTACGCCACCCGCGACGAGCTGATTGCCCACATCACCTTCAGCGACGACCCGCAACGTGCAGCGGCACATGGCGTCAGCGGTCGGTTCGCCGAAATCGACTTCGATTTCACCCTGCAATCGACTGCTCAGCCGCAAGAGCAACAGCGTATGGAACGGGTTCGCGCTCTCGAGGACTGATCCTTTCGAGCCGTCGAACCGGGCCACGAGATAACGACCGTTTATCTCGTGGCTTTCTGCGTTCGACACGTGCGACCTAGAATGGCCCGACGCAATCGATAACAACAACGAGAGTAACCCGATGATGCACGCGCAACTGTTAAGTCAGCGCAGCAGAATTTTCGACCACGCCGACCCTTACGCGGTGTCGGGTTACGTCAATCAGCATGTCGGAAACCATTGCATCCTGATGCCCAGGGTCGGCCGGCCACTCGCCAGCCTGGATCACCGCAAATTCGCCAGCCTCGACCTGTGCCGCATCAGCTACGGCGCCAGTGTGCGCGTAACCTCGGGCGCGCTCGAGAGCATCTATCACCTGCAAGTGTTGCTGCGCGGCAACTGCCTGTGGCGTGGTCACGGTCAGGAACACTACTTTGCGCCGGGTGAGTTGCTGCTGATCAATCCCGACGATCCGGTCGACCTGACGTACTCCGACGATTGCGAAAAATTCATCCTCAAAGTACCCACCCGCCTGTTTGAGGCAGTGTGCGAGGAGCAACGCTGGCGCTATCCGGGGCAGGGCGTGCGGTTTCTGGAGAACCGTTATCAGCTCAATGAGCTGGAAGGGTTCGTCAGCCTGCTGGCGATGATTTGCCAGGAAGCCGAAGCCACCGAGCAGATTCCCCGGGTGCAGGAGCATTACGCGCAGATCATCGTCAGCAAGATGCTGAGCCTGATGAAGACCAACATCATGCGCAACAGCCTCGGCTCGACGTCGGCCACGTTCGAGGTGATTGCCGATTACATCGCACGCCATCTCAAACAGGACATCGACAGCGAAGAGCTGGCACGCCAGGCGCAAATGAGCCTGCGTTCGCTGTACGGATTGTTCGAGCGCAATGCTGGAACCTCACCGAAAAACTACATCCGCCAGAAGAAACTCGAGCGCATCAACCTGTGCCTGAGCGACCCGACCTGCAACGTGCGCAACGTCACGGAAGTGGCCATGGATTACGGCTTCCTGCACCTGGGACGGTTCTCCGACAGCTACCGCAAACAGTTCGGCGAACTGCCCTCCGACACCCTCAAGCGCCGGTACTGATCCCCCCTTTAATTGTGATCGTTCCCACGCTCTGCGTGGGAATGCAGCCCGGGACGCTCCGCGTCCCACGAGCGGACGCAGAGCGTCCATTGAGGCATTCCCACGCAGAGCATGGGAACGATCATAACCCCCCCATTGCAGTAAACGGATACAGGTCTGCACCCAGCGGATAGTCCGCCCCATCCCCGCGTCCTAGCATGGCCCTGCCTGAATAAAAACAATGGAGGCGGCGGCCATGTCCCTGCGACCCGAATACCTTCACTCCCTGCTTGAAGATGACAAAGAGCAGGGCATCTATCGCTGCAAGCGCGAGATGTTCACTGACCCGCGTTTGTTCGATCTGGAGATGGAACACATCTTCGAAGGCAACTGGCTGTACCTGGCGCACGAGAGCCAGATCCCCAACATCAACGATTTCTACACCACGACCATGGGGCGCCAGTCGGTCTTCATCGCCCGCAACAAGGACGGCGTGCTCAACGCGTTTATCAATGCCTGCAGCCATCGCGGTGCGACGCTGTGCCGGCACAAGACCGGCAACAAAAGCTCCTACACCTGCCCGTTCCACGGCTGGACCTTCAACAACTCCGGCAAGCTGCTCAAGGTCAAAGACCCGGCAGCGGCGGGCTACCCGGCTAGTTTCAACTGCGAAGGCTCCCACGACCTGACCAAAGTCGCGCGTTTTGAATCCTATCGCGGCTTCCTTTTCGGCAGCCTCAAGGCCGACGTGGTGCCGCTGGTTGAACACCTGGGCGAGTCGGCCAAGATCATCGACATGATCGTCGACCAGTCCACCGACGGCCTGGAAGTGCTGCGCGGTTCTTCCAGCTACATCTACGAAGGCAACTGGAAGCTCACCGCTGAAAACGGCGCCGACGGCTATCATGTCAGCTCGGTGCACTGGAACTACGCCGCCACCCAGAACCAACGCAAACAGCGCGAGGCCGGTGACGCCAATCCGACCATGAGCGCCGGCACCTGGGCCAAGCAGGGCGGCGGTTTCTACTCCTTTGACAAGGGCCACATGCTGCTCTGGACCCGCTGGTCCAACCCCGAGGATCGCCCATTGTACGAGCGCCGCGACGAGCTGGCCCGGGATTTCGGCAAGGCCCGCGCCGACTGGATGATCGAGAACT
Organism: Pseudomonas sp. JAI111; assembly: GCF_024809425.1. NCBI lineage: Bacteria > Pseudomonadati > Pseudomonadota > Gammaproteobacteria > Pseudomonadales > Pseudomonadaceae > Pseudomonas > Pseudomonas sp. JAI111. The sequence continues at coordinate 11,844 of NZ_JANUCB010000015.1, forward strand.
CACGCAACCTGTGCCTGTACCCCAACGTGTACCTGATGGATCAGTTCAGTTCGCAGATCCGCATTGCCCGGCCGATCTCGGTCAACCGTACGGAAATCACCATCTACTGCATCGCCCCCAAAGGCGAAAGCGACGCCGCGCGATCGAGCCGGATTCGTCAGTACGAGGATTTCTTCAACGTCAGCGGCATGGCCACCCCGGACGATCTGGAAGAGTTTCGCTCCTGCCAGACCAGTTATCAGGGCAGCGTCACCACTTGGAACGACATGTCCCGTGGCGCCGAACACTGGGTCGAGGGTGCCGATGAGGCGGCCAAAGAGATCGACTTGCATCCGCTGCTCAGCGGCGTGCGCACCGAAGATGAAGGCCTGTTCGTGCTGCAACACAAGTATTGGCAGCAAACCATGCTTAAGGCCCTGGCTGCTGAACAGTCCGAATTGATCGCAGTGGAGGCCGTGCAATGACCATCACCTATGACGCCGTGCGCGATTTTCTCTACCGCGAAGCACGCTACCTCGACGACAAGCAGTGGGACGACTGGCTGGAAATGTACGCCGCCGATGCCTCGTTCTGGATGCCGTCCTGGGACGACAACGACGAGTTGACCGAAGACCCGCAGCGCGAGATTTCGCTGATCTGGTACGGCAATCGCACCGGCCTGGAAGACCGCATCTTCCGCATCAAGACCGAGCGCTCCAGCGCGAGCATTCCGGACACCCGGACCTCGCACAACCTGAGCAACATCGAGCTGCTCGAACAGACCGACGGACTGTGCAAGGTGCGCTTCAACTGGCACACCCTGAGTTTTCGCTACAAGACCGTCGACAGCTATTTCGGCAGCAGTTTCTACACCCTCGATGTGCGCGGTGAAAACCCGCTGATCAAGGCCAAGAAAGTGATCCTGAAGAACGATTACGTTCGCCAGGTCATCGATGTCTACCACCTGTGAGGCGATCGTCATGACTCATTCCATCGCATTCAATTTCGAAGACGGCGTCACCCGGTTCATCGACGCCAATGTCGGCGAAACCGTGGCCGATGCCGCGTATCGCCAAGGCATCAACATTCCGCTGGATTGCCGCGACGGCGCCTGCGGCACGTGCAAATGCTTCGCCGAGGCCGGTCGTTATGACTTGGGCGAGGAGTACATCGAAGACGCGCTGAGCGCCGAAGAAGCCGAGCAAGGTTTTGTCTTGACCTGCCAGATGCGCGCCCAGAGCGATTGCGTGGTGCGCGTGCCGACGTCATCGCAGGTGTGCCGTACGCAGCAGGCCAGTTACGACGCCACCATCAGCGCCGTGCGGCAGCTGTCGGACAGCACCATCGCGCTGTCGATCAAGGGCGAGGCCTTGAGCAAACTGGCATTCCTGCCGGGGCAATACGTCAATCTCGGAATCCCGGGCAGCGAGCAGACCCGTGCGTATTCGTTCAGCTCGTTGCAGCGTGACGGCGAGGTCAGTTTCCTGATTCGCAACGTGCCCGGCGGCTTGATGAGCAGCTTCCTCACCGGCATGGCCAAGGCGGGGGACAGCATGCGCCTGGCCGGGCCGTTGGGCAGCTTTTATCTGCGCGACATCCGCCGGCCGTTGTTGCTGTTGGCAGGCGGAACCGGTTTGGCTCCGTTCACCGCCATGCTCGAGAAAATCGCCGAGCAGGGCAGTGAGTACCCGCTGCATCTGATCTACGGCGTGACCAACGATTTCGACCTGGTGGAACTCGACCGACTCGAAGCCTTTGCCGCGCGTATCCCGAGTTTCAGCTTCAGTGCCTGCGTCGCCAACCCCGACAGCCGTCACCCGCTCAAGGGTTACGTCACCCAGCACATCGAGCCACGGCATTTGAACGATGGCGACGTCGACGTCTACCTTTGCGGTCCGCCGCCGATGGTCGAGGCAGTCAGCCAGTTCATTCGCGAGCAAGGCGTTGCGCCGGCGAACTTCTACTACGAGAAATTTGCCGCCAGCGCGGCTTGAGTCAGGCATTGCAAGCGCAGCGCCGCTCCCACGGGTCAGTGTTTTTCCATGAGGCACACATGAACAGATTTCACGAAAAAATCGCGCTGATCACCGGCGCCGCGCAAGGCATTGGTCGGCGCGTGGCCGAGCGCATGGCCGCCGAAGGTGCGCGGTTGATTCTGGTAGATCGGTCGGATCTGGTGTTCGAGGTGCAGCAACAACTGGGTCAGACCAGCCAGGTGCTCGCACTGACGGCCGACCTCGAACAATACGAGGAATGCAGCCGCGTGATGCGCACTGCCGTCGAGCGCTTTGGGCGCCTCGATGTGCTGGTCAATAACGTCGGCGGGACGATTTGGGCCAAGCCGTTCGAGCACTACGAAGCACCGCAGATTGAAGCTGAAGTGCGCCGCTCGCTGTTCCCCACTTTGTGGTGCTGCCACGCTGCGCTGCCGTTCATGCTTGAACAAGGCAGTGGCGCCATCGTCAACGTATCGTCCATTGCCACCCGCAGCATCAATCGCGTGCCGTACGGCGCGGCGAAGGGCGGGGTGAATGCGCTGACCGCTTGCCTGGCGTTCGAAACCGCCGGTCGTGGCGTGCGGGTGAACGCGACGGCACCGGGCGGAACCGAAGCGCCGCCACGGGTGATTCCGCGCAACAGTGCGCAACAAAGCGCCGAGGAAAAGGTGTGGTATCAGCAGATTGTCGACCAGACGCTCGACAGCAGTTTGATGAAGCGCTACGGCACGCTGGATGAGCAGGCCAGCGCTATTCTGTTTCTGGCCAGCGACGAAGCCTCGTACATCACTGGCATGGTCATGCCGGTGGGCGGCGGCGATCAAGGCTGACGCGACAGCGCGTTCTCAGAGGCGACGTTGAAACGCTTTGATGATTCTCAGCGTCGCGTCGCTTGTGTTCAGGTTCTGCACCGCGTCCAGCGGATACCACATGCAATCGAAAATCTCATTGAGTGGCCGGGCCTCGTCGGAGTTGAGCACTGACGCCTCGTAGACGTGGTGGCGGGTGCTGCTCGTTTCCAGCTCCATCAGGTACAGCAAACCGTCGACGCCCAGTCCGGTTTCTTCGTACAGTTCTCGCATGGCTGCGTCCGCGATGGTTTCGCCGCGCTCGACTTTTCCGCCGGGCAGCGTCCAGCGACACCTGGGCTTGCGCACCAGGAGTACATGCCGGTCCTGCTCGCAAATAACGGTTGCGCGTACTTTCATTTTGTTACCAAACCGCCGCTTGTCATTAAATAGTCATAAAAATGCAATATTCAGGCCCGAGCCCGTATTTAAAGGGTTGGAGCCCTGGTGGAGGTAAAAAGTGCAACTCAATGACAAAACGGTGGCGCGACGTCTGGTCGGCACCTGAGCGTAGGGCGGGTGTAAGGTAAGCCCGTCAATGGCGGCGTATCACTGCCGAAAAGGAGGTGACTATGAGCGTTCCGATGCTGAATAAGATGCACATGAATGGTTATGACGTACTCAGCGTAAATAACGGCCCTTGGCGGGTATGCACCAAAGGTGACCGCCTTGGCGCATTTGCCAGCAGGGAAGAAGCACTGGCGTTTGCTGCGGCACTTCCAGCCTATAGAGCGAGGTCGACTCAACGTCAGAAGTCAGAATGAGCCTGCGCTCAAAGCCCCCGGTAATGCTGTTCATTTAAGAGGGTTTTGGGGGTGTTGGGATTGGGGGCATATCCGTTTTTGCGGTAACGGCGGCTATTGGTTCCGCTTTTACAGCGGGTCACTTGGAGAAGCGCCAAGTAACCAAGCGCTCTTGCCCCTGACGTTCGGTGCCTCGCTAAGGCTCGGCATGCCCTCGCTCCGGTCCTGCTCCGTGGGCCCGCCGCCATCGGCCATCCATGGCCGGGGGCGGCTAACCCGGCATCCATGCCGGGTTGCCCACTGCGCAGAACCTGCGCTCGGCCTCTCGAGGGGGCGTGCACCGCCAAAGCAAAACGAGGCGGCCTACGGGCCGACCTGGTTCTTCAACGCTTGCGCGTCCTGATCGTTCCCATGCTCCGCGTGGGAATGCCGCCGGGGACGCTCTGCGTTCCGCTGTCGACGCCAGGCTTGAGTCTTGCGCGATGGTGACGCGGAGCGTCACGGGATGCATTCCCACGCGGAGCGTGGGAACGATCAACATCAAACCGCGAGGAGGCCTTCCGGCCAACCTGGCTTTGCCAGATGTACTCAATACCTGTGGGAGCGAGCTCGCTCGCGATGGCGGCATTACAGGCAACATCACCGCCGACTGACAGTGCCTAATCGCGAGCAAGCTCGCTCCCACATAAAGCAAATCGGCGCGCAGCTTTTGCTCCTCACCACTCATCAGGTCGAGCGTTAGCTCGCCTTCAGCTTTTGATCTTGATCTGCTCCGTCGGAAGGCCGAACGCAGGTTCTGCGCAGTGGGCAACCCGGCATGGATGCCGGGTTAGCCGCCCCCGGCCATGGATGGCCGATGGCGGCGGGCCCACGGAGCAGGACCGGAGTGAGGGAATGCCGAGCCACAGCGAGGCACCGTACGTCAGGGGCGCAAGCGCTTGGTTACTTGGCGCTTTTCCAAGTAACCCGCCGTCAGGGCGGAACCAATAGCCGCCGTTACCGCAGAAAACGGATATGTCCCCAATCCCAATCCCAATCCCAAAGCTTTCTTAAATGAACAGCATCACCGGTAAACCGAGATTTTTTTGTCGAAAAACCCGTCCGAGGAGGATTTGAAACCCACGATTCAGGTGATAGGGTGGCGCTTTTTACCCAGGGACGAATTCATGTTTAAGGTGCGATCGACTGTTCTCGCCGTGATATCGGCTATTTCTTTTGCTAGCCTGAATCTGGCACAAGCCCAGACCCAAGGTGAGATCCAGACCAATCAAACGGTTTGCGATGCCTTCCGTACATTGGCCGGCTCGATCATGCAGTCTCGCCAGAATGGCGAGTCCAAGGCCAGTCTGCTGGCGGTGAAATCGGGTAACCCTGACCATGACAAGCTAGGCGCCATGCTGATCGAAGAAGCGTACAGTCAGCCTGTCCTCGATTCGCCTGAGCTCAAGAGCACCGCCATCAATACATTCGCGGATAAATGGCGGAACACGTGTAACCATCCCGTTCCCAGTTAATCGGCAAACGCAGCGAGCTGTTCAGTAACCCCCACCGCCGGTACTGTGCGAGGGCTCCCTGGCTCTTTCTTGTGCGTTGCTCCATTCAGCACAGGTCATGAAGCTTTTGTGGTCAACCTTGCCCCGGTCATCGAAGCTGATGTTGTACGCCTGCTGTTGCCCTGCCTGCTTGAGCTTGTAGTCAAAGCAGGTGCCAGGCACCACGGTGCGTTCGCTTATCGCTGAAGGCTGGCCGCCAATCTGCTCGACCTGATCCTTGCTCATGCCGGTCTCGACTTTGGCGACCAGCGGCTGATCACGATAGACGTGTGACTCACTGCTGCAACCACCCACCGTCGCCAGCACGACGACCAGCACGAATAGAGGCGTGTTCATGGCAACGCTCCCGTCAGTGAGCTTTCGTTCGTCTGATCACCTTTGCCTTGACTTCTTCGGCATACCCCGCCAGTCGTTCTTCATCACCTTGAAACAGTTCGCACAGCTTCTGCGTTGCCTGTGCATCCACATCATTACCGGCCAGGCGTAGCTGCTCTGCTATGCGCAAGAGTTCCACTGCCGACCACCTCAGGTCCGACGCAACGCCTTGCAGGTCACGCCGAAGTTGGTTCTCATCTTCGCTAAGCCACATGATGATCTCCTGCAATACTCCGCTAAGAAAAGCGTAGTCCCATTTGGCCGCGGCGAATGTGTGTTCGTCCGATCCACGGGAAAAGGAAGGGCTTCCATTGGTCGGGAAGTTGAGTGGGTTCGAACCTGCGTGATGTCGTAGTGAAAGAGTGAATTATCGCTAGGGCGAGGCCATATCAAATGACGAATACCGACGATTTCAGATTTCATGCGCATGAGTTGATTGTTGATCTGGACGCTGCAACCACTGAAATGATGAAGCTGATTTCCGCCCATCAATTAAGCGGCCCGGAGTGGGAACGGGTCACTCAATGGCAACATGAAGCGTATGAACGATGGATGACGTATTTGAACAAAAGGTCATACCCCGATCCCGGTGAGAACAACATCAACTCCTGACGTTATTCCGATGGATGTCTGGACCGCTACGCGCTACATTTCCCGTTTTTCGGGATAAGGAAGCGTCATGCGGATGTGGATTGGGGGAATCGCGGTGGCGATGCTGGCAGGTTGTTCGTTGCCGGCATCCCTGGTGCCAGGCGAGCCTAACCTCAGCAAATACAGTAACAAGATACCCAAGGACTATGCCGCCTGCGTTCTACCGCTGTGGCAGCAGCAAATCTCCAAAACGACTCAGAGTCCGATTTCCAATGGTTACCGGATCAAAGCGCCAAGCATTATCACGGCTGACGAGATTCTGGACATTGTGAAATACAAGGACGGCAGTCACATTTCGCTGTACCAGGGACCGCCGTGGGCCAAGTCGGAGGCGATGCGCAAGGCGGTTCGCAGTTGCTTGTAGAAATCGCTCAATGGCGACTTCATTTATCAGTGCCGTATGTCGGAACCGAGGAACACTGACTGATCTGGCACTTTCCAAGAGAAGACTGTCCTTGGAAGTGTGGCGATGAATGACGATTTGAAAAAAGATGCCCTGGATACCTGGTACAAACTCTTGAACGAGCCGCAACTTCGTATGGATTGTGAAGAACAGTACGACGAGTTGCTCAAGGCCGCTGACGAGATGGAGCGTACCGGGCTGATCAACGGTGCGGAATGGCGCGAGTTGGTGCGGCAAGCCGGCACGGCCTTTTCAAAAGCCATAGAAGGCGTGGACGGCGGCACGTAGGTTGTCCATGCCTGTCTTTATGGCAACTCCTCCCAACTGACTTGCATCAACCCTGACGCCTGGGCGTGGGCTCGGAGCGCTTCCTCGTTTAGCTGATCGTGGTTTTCTCCATACGAAAGCCCGATCCCCGAGTGCAGGCAGGCGTAATACCATGCGTCGGCGTCGGTCATGTGTGAGTCGGGTTGAACGAAAATATGACGACTCTTTTTTAGGCTGTAAGTGATTTGAAAATGTCGACGGCGGATCATCCGATTCTCCTGGTGCTGCCACTACGACATTAGTGGCGTAGTGCCAGTTCCCTCGGTTTTCGGACTTTTATCAGCTTCCTCAAAACGCGAAGTTTTTTATCCCGTCATGTTCGGTATTTTGGCAAGTTGACTCCGGAACTCTCAGCCCGCATGCATTGAAGGCACTCATTGTTGAGCTGCAAGCATTCCCGGTCGGCGTCTTCCCTGGTTGCATAGTAAGTGGGTAGTCGCCGCTTTTCTTCATTGTCATAAAGGTTGAATCCGACGGACGCAGTTTTGCAGTAGAAGCGCGATCCGTTGCGCGTCCATCCCGTTTCCGTGGGGATTGCAGGAACAACAGCGAATCTTGGAATCATCTTCACATACTCCTTTTCGAATTCCCCTTAACGTGTAGCGGCTAGTGGCCACTACCGCAAGGATGCGCCTGAAGTATCCGATGAACAGGCCGTCCGCAGAAAAGGGCGGGTAGATGCCGGCTGTGGAGAGCCGTCAGGAGGTTGCATGACGCCGATCCAGGCCAGAAGGATTGGCGGTGTTTATCAGCCGCCTCTCGACCAGGATATTTTGCAGTGCCTGCCGCGCGACGGGCTCTAGCTGGTGCTCTCGCTTCTTGAGCTCAAGGAGTATCGGGCTGGACCAGGTGCGATAGGTTTTTTCAGCTTGAGGAATGGATGTCATCTATCTCTCCTTGATCAGGCGACCGCCAATGAATCAGGCAGTTTGGGTTCGGTAAATACCCTAGTCGAGGAAACGGATTTTCGCCAAGAATTTGCACTGCAATGGTGCGCTTGATTTTCACAGCGAGCGTTGCGCCAGAGCGCTAAAAGTTTTAGCCGTCCATTCCTGATAGGAATGCAGCACATAAAATTAATGAATTTTTATTATTTGAACGTGTGGCGTAGCTTGATTTCAGGACATGGAGAACCACCTTGAAAACATCCTCTCTCAACGCCGCCGAAAAATTTGATACCTCCCGGGCCAATGAGTACGGGCGGCAGAGCCGTATTGCGCTCGCCGGATACGACGCCTGCCAGGACTTGGCGGCCTGCATGCTGGCGGCAAGCCTTGGCCCTGCAGACTCGGCAAACATACTGGTGGTGGGCGCTGGTGGTACGGCGCAGGAAATTATCGCCATGGCCAGGCTTGAACCGGGTTGGCGCTTCACCGCCGTTGATCCATCCGAGCCGATGCTTGAAGCCGCGAAGCAGCAGCTGGACGCCAACAACTTGCTTGAAAGAACGACCCTGCATCTTGGCCATGTTGAAGACCTGGTAGCAGACGAATCATACGACGCAGCCACCCTGATCGGCGTACTGCATCATCTGGAAGGGGAGGACGCCAAGCGACAAATTCTACGATCCATTCGGGCTCATCTAAGGCCGGATGCGCCACTGATTGTCGCTGGCAATCAGTACGCTTATGCCAGTCAGCCGTTACTGTTGGCCGCCTGGGGTCAGCGTTGGCGGCAGCATGGCGCCAGTCCGGACGAGGTGAAAGCCAAGCTTGGGAAAATTCTTCAAGGCGCCGATCCTCCGCACTCCGAAGCAGCGGTTCAAAAGCTGTTGCATGACGCGGGATTTGGCGACGCTACCCGATTCTTCAGCAGTCTTTTCTGGGGGGCATGGTTGACGCGCAAAGTGGCTTGAAGCAGCCGGCCGATGTTTGGCTATCGACCCAGTAGCGGTGCCAGCAGCGCACACATGCCGCGCCAGTGCGAGCCCTCCCAATAAATCCGCTGGCAGGCGTCGCAGCGTACGAAGTGCGAATAGAGGGCGCCAACGCGGGGCGGCACTCGCGCCCGGGCCAGTTCCGGGCTGATCTCGTGCAGCGGCAGATTGCAATGCAGGCACAGGCTGAAGGGCCGCGCGCTTCGCGCCAGGTCGAGGCGCTCGTAGATTTCGCGCAGTTGCAGGGATGGTTTCAGTGCATGTACGTAGCAGCCGTGGCTGATGATGCGCCGCTTGAGCAGATCGCGGTCGCGGGTCAGCACGATGCGTCCTTGCCGGGCAGCGATCTCGGCGATCTGGCCATCCTCGAAGGCGTTGTCGTAGAGGGTGTCGAAGCCGCTCATGCGCAGCAGGCTGGCCAGTCCGCCCAGGTGCGCGTCAGCAACGAAGCGCAGCACCCGTAGCGGTTGCGCGCGAACCTTTAGCAACGGACTGATATCCAGCGCTTCGAACTTGGGATACACCGCCAGCCGGTCACCGTCTATGACCAACCGTTCGAAGCCCACTGACTCGCCGTTGAGCAATACCAGTTCGACCTCCGTGTGCGGTATCCCGAGCGCCTCGATCATGTGTTTGACCGTCGCCCCTTGCGCGCACTCGCAGGTGAATGACTGCCGCCGCCGTTCGGCCGGCAGGAAATCGTTGAGCTCCTCGTAGAAGCGGAAGGTTGCACGGGTCATGCTCAACAGTATGGCAGGGCAGCTGAAAAGCCGCCCCGCCTGCTGCCATTATTGGCTGGAGCGAATGGCCCCGCCATCGATCAGCAAGTTCTGCCCGGTCAGGTAGCTTGCATGACGGCTGCAAACGAAGGCGCACAGCGCTCCGAATTCCTCGGGTGTGCCGAAGCGTTTGGCAGGGATTTCGCTGCGGCATTCGTCGAGGAAAGCCTCACTGTCTTGCCCCATCTCCTGGGCCGCGGCGACCAGGTTGTCACGCAGTCGATCGGTGTCGAAGGAGCCCGGTTGCAGGTTGTTGACCGTCACGTTGCGACTGGCAATGTTCTCTTGTCGGGCCAGCCCCGCGACAAACCCCGTCAGGCCACTGCGCGCGCCATTGGACAGGCCCAGGCTTTCGATAGGGGACTTCACGGCACTCGAGGTGATGTTGATGATTCGGCCAAATCCGCGAGCCGCCATACCGTCCACCGTTGCCTTGATCAACTCGATGGGCGTGAGCATGTTGGCATCCAGCGCCTTGAGCCAGGCGTCGCGGTTCCATTCGCGAAAATCCCCGGAAGGAGGGCCGCCAGCGTTGTTGATCAAGATATCGAAATGCTCATGGGCGTTGAGCGCTGCGGCCCGACCCTCAGGCGTCGAAATGTCTCCGGCGACGGCGATGACCGTCACCTCAGGATTGATCGCTCTGAGCTGGCGGGCTGTTTCATTCAGCGTCTGTTCGCCCCGTGCCGTGATCACCACGTTCACGCCTTCGTGGACGAGTGCCTGTGCGCAAGCTTTACCCAGACCTTTGCTGGCGGCGCACACCAGCGCCCAACGTCCTGCGATTCCAAGGTTCATGCGTGTTTTCCTGAAAGAACGAAGCTCAAAAAAGGGGTTGCCTGATCATGCATGATCCGCTGCGACCGGCGTGTTTGGCGCTCGAACACCGATGCCCATAAAGCGTCGCACGCGTTCTCCTTCGGCATCGCAGCGTATGGTTTCAGGCGCGGCATCGAGTTGAATATTGCCGTTTTCCATGAAAATCACCCGATCGGAAATCGACATCGCAAAATCCATTTCGTGGGTCACGATCACCATGGTCATGCCTTCTTTGGCCAGGTCGCGGATCACGTTGAGCACGTCGTTGACCAGTTCCGGGTCGAGGGCCGAGGTCGGCTCGTCGAACAGCATGATCTGCGGCTCCATGGCCAGGGCCCGAGCAATCGCCACGCGCTGTTGCTGTCCGCCGGAGAGCTGGTGCGGGTACTTGTGGGCATGGGCCAGCAGGCCGACCTTGTCCAGTAGCGCATAAGCACGATGTTCACTGAGTTCGCCCGGCTGACCGTGGTAACGCGGGGCCAGCGTGACGTTGTCGAGAATGGTGCGGTGCGGGAACAGGTTGAAGTTCTGGAACACCATGCCGATGTGGCGCACGCCTTTGCGCAGGCGGGAGCTGTTGGGTTTGTCCGAGGCTTCGATGAATTTTTCGCCGAACAACAGAATGTCACCGGTATCGATGCTTTCCAGGCCGTTGACCGTACGGATCAGCGACGTTTTGCCGGAGCCGGATGGCCCGATGATCGAGACCACTTCGCCGTATTGGACATTCAGGTCGATACCCAGCAGCACTTTGTGCGTGCCATAGCTTTTCTGGATGTTCTTGAGTTGCAGGATGGGCGTCGCGTTGTTGCCGACGGCTTTGGGCGCGTTGTCGGGCAATGCTTCGGCACAGGCCTTGAGCTTGGCGATGGCGGCCGCGTCGAGCGTGTGCGGCTTGCGGAAGTTCAGGTCCAGGTAGCGCTCCAGACGCTGCAGGAAGAAGCCGAACACGGTGACGATCAACACGTAGTACACGCCGACCGCCGCCAGGGTTTCCATGACCAGGAAGTTCGTGGCGTAGAGGCGTTGCCCGACGGTGAGGATTTCGGTCAGGGAGATGACCGAGACCAGCGATGTCAGCTTGACCACCGTGATGTATTCATTGATCAGGGTGGGCAGCGAAATACGGAATGCCTGGGGGATCACGATCAAGCGTTGCATGCCGAGCAGGCCGACGCCCAACGCACGCCCGGCTTCCTTCTGGCCCTTGGCCACGGAAATCAGGCCGCCACGATGGATTTCCGCCATGTACGCCGCTTCGGTGACTACCAGGGCCAGCAAACCGGAGTAGAAGGGATTGGACAGAATCGGTCCGCTACCGGGAAACAATTGCGGCAAGTTGTAGACGAACACCACCAGCACCAGCAACGGGATGCTGCGAAAGAACCAGATGTAGACCGCTGCGGGAATGCGCAGCAACGGCGAATGGGACAGCTTGGCCGTGGCCAGGACAAAACCCAGCAGCATGCCGATGAACCAGGCCAGGGCACTGAGTTGGATGACTGTTATACAGGCATGCCAGAAGTCCGGAAGAGAGAACAGGGAGAGAAAATACGACCAATCGAATTGCATGGGACACCTCGATCTGCCGCCCCGGTGCCGGGGAGGCAGATGACCAATCTATAAGGGCAGATTCTTAGTTGGCAGTCGGTTCTTCCAGGCCATATTTTTTAAGAATAGCGGCGTATTCACCGCTCTTTTTGGTCTCCTCGAAAGCCTTTTGCACGGCCTTGAAGGTTTCGTCGTTACCTTTCTTGACGAAGATGCCCAGGGTTTGCTGATAAATCGGGTGCTCGGTGGTAATCACCACGCGCCCGTTGGTTTTGTCCGCGATCATTTTTGCGGCGCCGGCTATTTCAACCTGGGCCTGAATGTTCTTGGACAACAGGGCCTGGGTCACTTCAGGCGCCGAAGGGTATTCGCTGACGGTGATCGCGCCTTTGTTGTTCGGCACGCAGTAGTCATCGGACAGCTTCCTGAATTCCTTGACCCAGGTAGTGCCCTGTTCCAGGCCCAGTTTCAAGCCGCACAGATCTTCAGGTTTTTTCGCATTGATCTCGCTGCCCTTGGGCACCATGACGGAGGCACCGGTATTGGCATAGGCGATGGTCTGGGCCTGAGTCTGGCGCTCTGGCGTGATGTACATGCCGGAAATGACCGCGTCGTACTTGCCGGAGTTCAAGCCCAGGATCAGGCTCGGGAACTTGGTGTCGACGAACTCCACCTTGGCGTTCATGTGCTTGGCCAATGCCGTTGCCAGCTCAGGGTCCGAACCCACGACGTTCTTGTCCTTGTCATAGGACTCGAAAGGAGGGTAGGTGATTTCCATGCCGACCTTGAACGTGTCTGTCGCGGCCATGCTCACGGAGGCACCGAGCATACCGGCTGCCAATACAGCCAAGCTCAACAGTGTTTTGTTGTTTTTCATTTTTTACTGACTCCGGCGTAGGTAAGGGATGTCGCTGAAAACTTCAATCAGGACGGTTCAGCCTGATTTTTCAAATGTCCGAAACTGGCGGGCTTGCGTGCCTTGCCTGGCAGTTGAACTTCCCCATTGGCCACCCTTTGACGCAGATACTGATAGGTCTGCAGCGCCTGGCCATACATGTGTTCGCCGATCGTGATCTCTTCGTAGTCGTTGCCTGCCTGGGCGAACCCGGGCAGTGGTTTGATCTGGGTGTGATAGTCGCAGGCATAAAACAACGGGAAGGAGTAACGCTCCTCCTTCACGCTGCGTACCCGGTGCGCGGTGGCAACGAATGCGCCTGCCGTCATCACTTCCAGCATGTCGCCGATGTTGACCACAAAGGCATCGGCAATCGGTGGTGCATCGATCCATTGTCCGAGGTTGTTCATCACCTCAAGGCCGGGTTTGTCGGCCAGGAGAATGGTGAAGCACTCGTAATCAGTATGGGCGCCAAGTCCCGGTGCGTCATGGGCTGCACCGTCGAACGGGTAGTGGATCAGGCGCAGCTTGGACGGCGGTCGGGTGACCAGGCTGTCGAAGTAGTTTTCTTCCAGGCCCAGGGTCAGGGCAAAGCCGCTGAACAAGCGTCGGCCCAGGGCAAAGATCGCTTCGTAGTAGGCCTGCACCGCCGCCTTGAAACCTGGCAGCTGTGGCCAGTCGTTGGGCCCCAGCAACGGAGTGTTAGCCAGCACCAGCGGGTCATTGGCCGGGACTTCGAAGCCGACGTCGAAGGCTTCCTTGTGGTCTGGCTTGCCTTTGGAATAGACCTCTTCGCCTTCGGGCACAAAGCCCTTGTGGGTTTGCGAGGTGCCGATGTAGTGCCGCATCTTGGCGTCCAGGGGCTGGTCGAAATAGTCCTTGGCTGCCTGGCGCAGGTCGGCGATCAGTTGCGGGTCGATACCGTGGTCGGTGATATAGAGGAACCCGACTTCGCTGGCGGCGCGCCCCAATTGTTCGGCCACGGCGAGGCGGTGTTCAAGTTCCACGCTGAACAGACCGGCGATGTTGACCACCGGAATGCTATTGAAGTTGGCTTTTTGTGGGTCAGTGCTGGCGCTGTTGTTCTTGTTGTCAGGCATGAGGCATCGACTCCCTAAGGATGGCTTGAGTGGTGGAAACGCTCGAAGTGTTTGCGCTCGGTCTGGCCCATCCACACGTTCAACGACCACAGGTCGGCGACCGGGACATTGGTGAAGGGCAAATGGTGCAGGTAGCCGTCGGCGCCGAATTCCGGGGTCAGGGTGCTGACCTGGTAACCACGGGCTTGCTGTGATCGCCAGATGCTTTCCCAATGCTGTTGATGGAACGCCAGTTCTTTTGCGTATTCGGGCGCCGCCGGGTGCGGCACTTGCGGCCCCTGGTCGTAACCGACCCGAGCCTGAATATGGTGAACCCGCTCGACAAAAGCGCTCAGGTCATCGGCCGGGTCATTCAACAGGCGCTCGCAGGTCACGACCCAATGGCTGATGTCACTGGTGAACAACAGATCGGGCAGTTGCCGGATCAACTCCAGGGTCACCCAAGGGTTGAACAGCGAACGCGAGCGGTGCGTTTCGAAACTGCAGACCTGTCCGTGCTTGCGCGCCAGCTCCAGCGCCTGGCCAAAAAACTCCACTTGCTGTGGCAAGGCCCAGCGGTCGTTGCCCGCCAGCACGTTGACGAAACGCGGGCCGAGTTCGCCAGCCCAGGCGAGTTTCTGATCCAGGTCGTTGAGGTGCACGGAGGGCGTTGCCGACTGGTCCGGCAGCACGTCGTACGCGGTAAAGACAGTGCTGATATAGCCCAGGCGATTGGCCTGGAGAAAGGCGCCAAACTCAGCCCGCTCACGGGCGTCCAGCGGCAGGCGTGCTTCCATGCCATCAAAGCCCGCTTGCAGCAACTCTTCGAGTGCCTGAGCCTTGCTGGCGGTGTAACCCCACAGCGTACGGAAAATTTCCAGCTTCATCGGTGATCCTCAAAAATCCAGGGCCTACTGCAAAAGCACTTCGACGACGCCAAGCCAACAAGCGATCAATGGTCAGCGGGGCAGAGGACTTCAGGTCTGGATCTCTGCGTAAATCTGATCCACTGAGCGACACCGGGCGGGTTCGCTGTGGAGCCGATGTTAGGCACAGGCCGAGCGATGAAAGAATCTGAAAGTTCAAATGAATACTTCAGACTTTCATCAACAAATAGCTAGCTACTTATCTGGCTTGCGAGGAGGGATTTACTGAGCGCGTGTGTGTCTGTGTTGGCTATCAGCGCGAGGTGCCACTGTTACGGCATTATTTTGAAGAGTCCCAAGCGACGGAGGGCCGTTGAGAGTGACCCATCGCGCCGACTGTAGCGGTCATCCACTCACGGCTGTGCGCATGCACGCTGGCTGCAACAGCAGTCGGGAAGTGAGCAATTTACCCGCACCGCCGATTTGACTAGCGCGCAGCAGCGCCTGGATCACACGGTGGCAGGCCAGGGCGCTTCAGGACCTGCTTCGAAATTCGTCATCAGCGATTCTTGAACAAGATGGAAAAATTCAACGCTGCGGCTACACACAGCCACGCCAGGTAAGGAAACAGGATCAAGCCCGTGATCACGTCAAGCTGCAACGCCATCACCACCATTGCCGCGACCACCAGCCAAAGCACTATCAGGATCACCATGCCGGCGAAAATGTGGTGCGCGCCGAAGAACACCGGTGTCCACAGCGTGTTCAGCGCGATCTGCGCGGCCCATAACGCCAGCACCACTTGGCTTTCTGGTATCAGGGTCAACCGATATCCAGCCCAGGCGAGCAACAGATAGATCACAGTCCAGGCGACCGGAAACATCCAGTTGGGTGGTGTGAAGCTCGGTTTGACGAGCGATTCGTACCATGGGCCCGGTTTGAACAGGAAGCCGGTGCTCGCCGCCGCAGCGCAGGCCAGAAGTAAAATAAAAAAGGTCATCGCGTGTCCTTGGCTGATGTCAGCTGTCTGGGGTTACAAAGCAGTATGGGCAGTATTAAGAAGGACGCTTGGGAACGCGAAAAGTTTGGTTGAGGAATGAGACATAGGAGCCGATCAGCGTCGTCCAGTCCGGGTGCTCACATCCACCCACACGGCCAACACCAGTATGCTGCCCTTGACGATCATCTGCCAGTAACTGTCGACGTCGAGCATGGACATGCCGTTGTCCAGGCTGGTGATGACCAGCGCGCCGAGGAGGGCGCCGTAGACAGTGCCGGAGCCGCCGCGCATGGAGGTGCCGCCGATGAAGCAAGCGGCGATGGCGTCGAGTTCTCCCATGCTGCCGGCAGAGGGCGAACCGGCGGCCAGGCGCGCGGTGTTGACCACCCCCGCGAGGGCGCACATGACGCCCATGATCCCGAAAATCCACAGCTTCACGGCCTGCACATTGATACCGGACAGGCGCGTGGCTTCCATGTTGCTGCCTACGGAATAAACGCGTCGGCCGAAGACGGTCTGGCTGGTCACGTAGCTGAACCCGCCCAGCAGAACCAGCAGAAGCAGGACCGGCACAGGGATGCCGTCATAGCTGTTAAGGGTCTGGACGAAGCCGGCCAACACCGCGCCGATCAACAGCACGCGTAATACGTCACGCACCAGCGACTGTGCCGCCAGGCCGTGAAGGGCGCGATTGCGCCGTTGTTTCCAGGTCAGCAATAGTGTCAGTGCAAACAGCAATACGCCCAGACCCGTGCCGAGCGTGTGTGGCAAATAGCCCTGGCCAATGTAGACAAGCTCCGGCGACACCGGGGCGATGGTCGTGCCGCCGGTAATCCCCAGCAAAATGCCCCGGAAAGCCAGCATGCCCCCCAGCCCCACAATGAACGAAGGGATGCGCAGGTAGGCGGCCATGTAGCCGTTGGCGAGGCCAATCAGCAGTCCGCACAAGGCGACCAGGCTCAGGTTCGCCAGCAGCGGTATGTGGTAGATCACGTCGAGAATGGCCGCGACGCCACCGAGCAAGCCCAGCAATGAACCGACTGACAAATCGATCTCGCCGCTGATGATGACCAGCACCATACCGCAGGCGAGAATCCCGGTAATGGACATCTGGCGCAGCAGATTGGAGAGGTTGCGCGGTGTCAGGAATCCACCCTCGGTCTGCCAACTGAAGAACAACCAGATAAACGCCACGGCAAACACCAGCGCGAGCATCTTGTAGCGGGTGAAGAGTTGTTTGACCTGATTCATTTACGCGGATTTCCGATCATTATTATTGTGGCGATCAGGCTGGCTGAGTGCGGCGGCGAGCACCTGTTCCTGAGTGAGTTGCTGGTTGATGAAGTCACCACGCAACTGGCCTTCGCCAATCACCAGTACGCGGTCGGAAACGCCGAGCACTTCGGCCAGCTCCGAAGACACCATGATGATCGACACGCCTTCGGCTGCCAGCGCCCCCATCAACTTGTAGATCTCGTACTTGGCGCCGACATCCACTCCGCGGGTGGGCTCATCGAGAATCAGGACCCTGGGTTTGGTCAGCAGCATCTTCGCCAATACTGCTTTTTGTTGATTGCCGCCGGACAGACTGGTGATCGGCAGGAACGGGCTCGCGGTCTTGAGGTGCAGACGCGAAATTTCTCGATCGATGCTGCCCAGTTCGGCTTCGGCATCGATGCGGGTCAGTTTCGAGTAACTGTCCAGCACAGCCAGGGTGATGTTCTGGCCGACTCCCAGGTCTGGAATGATGCCCTGGCGCTTGCGGTCCTCAGGCACCAGGCACAGCCCGGCACGGATTGACTTGAGCGGCGTGCGGGTGTCGATGAGTTGGCCGTCGAGCCAGACTTCGCCTTCATGACGACCAGGGTAGGCACCGAACAGCGCCGTCACCAGTTCAGTGCGGCCTGCACCGACCAGCCCGGCGATGCCGAGGATTTCCCCGCGTTTGAGCACGAATGAAATATCGTCGACCCGTTTGCGTTTGGGGCTATCGACGTCGTAGCAGGTGATGTGGCGGGCCTCGAAAATCACTTCGCCAATCTCGTGTGGCTCGGTGGGGTAGAGGTTGCTCATTTCCCGTCCGACCATCTGAGTGATGATCTGTGGAATGTCCATGTCCGCCATGGCTGTCGTGGCGATGTGTTTGCCGTCACGGATCACCGAAATGGTGTCGCACACGGCGGCGACTTCATCGAGCTTGTGGGAGATGTAGACGCAGGCAACACCTTTGGCCTTAAGGTCGCGGATGATGTCCAGCAACACCTCGATTTCCGAACGGGTCAGGGCTGATGAAGGCTCGTCCAGGATCAGCAGGCGTGCTTGCTTGTTCAGCGCCTTGGCGATTTCCACCAGTTGCTGATAGCCGCCGCCGAACTGCGAAACCGGCAGCGATACGTTCATGTCCGGCACTTTCAGTTCACGCATCAGGGCTTCGGCACGGTGGATCATCGCCGGGTAATTCATGCGTCCACCGGGCAGCGTCAGTTCATGGCCCATGAATATGTTTTCGGCCACGGACAGGTCGGGAACCAGCGTCAGTTCCTGGTGAATGATGACGATACCGGCGGCTTCCGTTTCGCTGATCGATTGCGCCTTGAGTGGTTGACCGTCCCAGAGGATTTCGCCGTCCCAGGTGCCATGGGGGTACACCGCGGAAAGGATCTTCATCAGCGTGGACTTGCCGGCGCCATTCTCGCCGCACAGCCCGACGCACTCGCCCGACCTGACTTTGATGTCGATGCCATTGAGCGCTTTGACACCGCCGAAGGTTTTGACGATACCGTTCATTTGCAGCAGATAGTCGGACATGTTCAAGACTCACAGGCGGCAGGTATGAGGCTTCTACTGCAGGAGCGAGAGGGCGCCCCTATCGCTCCTGCAGTGGGCCGTTGAGACGTTACGCGCCGTTGATCACTGTCCGGCAATCTGCGCCTTGGTATAAAACCCGTCCTGTTCCAGCAGGTCGATGTTGTCCTTGGTCAATGGAGTCGGAGTGAGCAGGATGGTGTCGACTTTTTTGCTGCCGTTGTCGTACTGCGAGCTGTAGGCGGGTTTCTCGTTACGCGCCAGTTGCACCGAGAGCTTGGCGGCTTCGGAGGCGATGAGTTTCAGCGGTTTGTACACGGTCATGGTTTGAGTGCCAGCGATCACTCGCTTGACCGCTGCGAGGTCCGCGTCCTGCCCCGAAATCGGCACCTTGCCGGCCAGTTGTTGAGCGGCCAGTGCCTGGATGGCGCCGCCTGCCGTGGCGTCGTTGGAGGCGACGATGCCGTCGATTTTGTTGGCGTTGCGGGTCAAGGCGTTTTCAACAATGCTCAGCGCTTCGGTAGGGTTCCATTCCTTCACCCACTGTTGACCGACGATCTTGATATCACCCTTGTCGATGGCCGGTTGCAGCACTTTCATCTGACCTTCGCGCAGGACTTTTGCATTGTTGTCGGTGGGCGCACCGCCGAGCAGAAAGTAATTGCCCTTGGGCGCTGCTTTCAGCACGCCGCTGGCCTGCATCTCGCCGACTTTTTCGTTATCGAAGGAAATGTAGGCGTCGATATCGGCGTTGAGAATCAGACGATCATAGGACACGACCTTGATTCCGGCCTTCTTCGCTTCTGCCACTGCGTTGGTCAGCACTGTAGCGTTGAACGGGACGATGACGATCACATCGACGCCACGGGAAATGAGGTTTTCGATTTGCGAAATCTGCTTTTGCTCATTGGCATCGGCCGACTGTACGAAGACCTTGGCGTCCATTTTCTCTGCTGCCGCAACGAAGTAATCGCGATCACGTGACCAACGCTCCAGCCGCAGATCATCAATGGAGAAACCGATTTTCGGGTGGGCAGCGTCGGCCATCACCGGCAGTGACAGCAGAGCCAGTGCGCCAGCCAATAGCGCGCGTTGTACTTTCTTCATGGTGGTGCGTCCTTTTATTGTTGTTTGAAAGACACTGCCTGACGATGAGTATCGGGCTGGTAGAACTCTAGAGAATCGGCAGACGCTGCGGACACAGATTTGTCGTGCAAATGTCACAGCGTTATTGCGTCTGCGGACTTCGTTGGCGATCAGCGATAGATAAACCGGTTGACGACGTTTTCGAGCATCTCCTGCCTGCCGCTGACGGCCTGTGGATTCAGTTCGTTGGCGAATGCGTGTTCGGCCAATGACTGGAGGTTGAACTCGCCCGCCAGCACCGCCTGCCCAAACGGCTGCTGCCAGCCGGCGTAGCGTTGATCCTTGAACTGCTGAAGCTGATCGTTCTGCACCATGGCGGCTGCCCGCTCCAGGGACAGGGCGAGGACGTCCATTGCGCCAACATGGCCATGGAACAGATCCATCTCATTGAGGCTCTGGCGGCGAACCTTGGAGTCGAAGTTGAATCCGCCATTCTTGAACCCGCCGGCCTTGAGAATTTCATAGGTGGCCAGGGTCATTTCTTCGACGCTGTTAGGGAACTGATCGGTGTCCCAGCCGTTTTGCGGATCACCGCGATTGGCGTCGATGCTGCCGAAAATCCCCAGCGAGACGGCCGTTGCGATCTCGTGATGAAAGCTATGACCGGCCAGGGTCGCGTGATTGGCCTCGATATTGACTTTGATTTCCTTCTCCAGACCAAACTGTTGGAGAAAACCAAATACGGTGGCGCTGTCGTAATCGTATTGGTGCTTGGTCGGCTCCTGCGGTTTGGGTTCGATCAGCAGGTCGCCTTTGAAACCGATCTTGTGCTTGTGCTCGACCACCATGCGCATGAAGCGGCCCAGTTGTTCGCGCTCCTGTTTCAAGTCGGTGTTGAGCAGGGTTTCGTAGCCTTCGCGGCCGCCCCACAATACGTAGTTGGACCCTTTCAGGCGTTGGGTCGCGTTCATGGCGCTGCACACTTGTGCGGCGGCGTAGGCGAACACTTCGGGGTCCGGATTGCTGGCGGCGCCTGCGGCAAAGCGTGGATTGCTGAAACAGTTGGCGGTGCCCCACAGCAGCTTGATCCCGCTTTCTTCCTGGTGTCGCTCCAGGTGATCAATCATTTGCGCGAAGTGGTTGCGGTACTCCTTCAGCGAATTGCCTTCAGGGGCGACATCCGTGTCGTGGAAGCAGTAATAGTCGATACCCAGTTTGGAGAAGAACTCGAACGCGGCTTGCGCCTTGCCGATGGCCAGTTCCATCGGGTCGCCAGTGCGTTGCCACGGGCGCTTGAAAGTACCTGCACCGAACACATCAGAACCCGGCCAGACGAAGGTGTGCCAATAACAGGCGGCCATGCGCAGGTGTTCGCGCATGGGTTTGCCGAGGATGATTTTGTCGGCGTCGTAGTGGCGGAAGGCGAGGGGGGAATCGCTGGCAGGACCTTCATAGCGAATGTGGTCGACATCGGGGAAGTACAGCATTGGCAATGTCCTTTTTGTTTTTGGCGGTGTCTGGATACTAACAACGGCTCTGTGCCTGCTGATTATGAAAATCACCAACACAGGGTGCGATTTTGCGTATTGAGATTTGTCGTCCGCGCGCCTAGGCTGCGTAAATCGCCTCCGTGACAAGGGGCTTCGGAACAAGCCTGAAAACAATGAAAACAGTACCGCCTGTTCATCGCATCGCACTGTTGTTCAACGGGAGCAAGATCTATGACCGCGGCATCATCAGCGGCATCGGCAACTACCTGAGCAGCACCCGCGCGTCCTGGGACCTGTTCCTGGAAGAGGATTTTCTCTGCCGGTTAAAAGGGATCGAGCGCTGGCAAGGTGATGGGATCATTGCCGATTTCGACGACCCACTGATTGGCGAGGCGCTGGCCGACATCAAGTTGCCGGTGGTGGCGGTGGGGGGTTCTTATCAGGATGAGGGGGCCTATCCGAAAGGGATTCCGTATGTCGCTACCGATAATAAGGCGCTGATCACGCTGGCTTACGAGCACTTGATTGAGGCGGGGCTGCAACGTTTTGCCTGCTTTAGCCTGCCTGAAGCACAGGCTAATCGTTGGGCTCAGGAACGTGAAAAATCCTTTCGACGACTGATGCAACGTGACGGCTTGCATGCCGAGGTCTATCGCGGCATGGGCACCAGCGCACCGCTGTGGGATAGCGCTGTGGAACAACTGATTGCCTGGCTGCAAAAACTGCCCAAACCCATTGGCATCATCGCCGTCAGTGACGCCCGCGCCCGGCAGTTGCTGCAAGCCTGCCTGACTGCCGGAATTGCCGTGCCGGAGCAGGTGGCGTTGATTGGCATCGACAATGATCCCCTGACACGCAGCCTGACCCGAGTCCCGTTGAGCTCGGTCATCCAGGGCACCGAAACCATGGGCCGCACCGCCGCTCAACTGCTGCACCAGATGCTGCACGGCATGCCGTCAACGGGCACACACATCCTCATCCCTCCTGATGCCGTCAACGTGCAGGTGTCGAGTTTGCACCAACCTTTGGGCAACCCCTACGTCATGCAAGCGCTGCTGTTTATCCGCCAATATGCCTGCCAAGGCATCAAGACGGCGCAGGTGGCGGCTTATGTCGGCATTTCGCGCTCATCGCTGGAGTCGCACTTTCGCACTGTGCGAGGCTGCAGCGTGCACGACGAGATTCTGCGTTTCAAACTGGCGGCCGCCACCAGCGGGCTGGAAAATACCGATTCAGCCATCGCGGACGTTGCCCGCGTTTGCGGCTTCAAATCCGCACAATATCTACACACAGTATTCCGTCGCGAGTTTGGATGTACGCCCCGTGAATATCAGCAGGGCGTCCGATAGCCACGCGGATTGCTAATGCAATCAGCGGCGCGGCGTCCCACGTTTATTCGGGTAACCCGGCCAACCGCAGTCCATCGGCGAAGCGCATGAAATCCTCGGGCCTTTGGATGGGCAACCAGTCTTTGAGGTTGGAGAGGCGCAACGAGGGATCCAGCTCACGTAGACGCTGCATCGCCAACCTGGCTTTATCCATCCGTCCGCTGAGGGCATGACTGGCCGCCAGCAAGGCCACCGGGGCCAGGAAACTGGGCAGGTTGCCCAACGCTTTTTCCGCCCATTGCGTGGTGGAATCGAAACGCCCGGCGAAGAAATGCGCGAACGCCATGCCGACCTGCATTCTGAACATTTCCGGATCCAGCGGACTCAAGCGAACGGCATGGGTCAGATGCTCGATGGCGGCGTCCGTTTCACCGCGCAGCGCGCGCAGGATGCCGCCCAGGAACCACGCAGGGGCGAGGTTGGGATTGAGCAGGCGCGCCCTGTCGAGCAAGGCAATGCCGCCGTCAACTTCGCCGGCGAGGTGACTCAATGCATGTCCGCCTCGCGTCAACGCGACCGCATCATCCCGGCCAAGCGACACCGCCAGACGCGCAAGCCGTACGCCTTCGGCGATCTCTAGCGTTCTATCAGTCATCCAACCGTTGAGCTTGCGCCAAAAGTAACACCAGGCTGCCATGCCATAGGCCGATGCAAATTCCGGATCGAGTTCGATGGACTTGTAGAACAACGGCAGCGCCTGGTCGAGGGCTTCCCGGGTGCCGTTGTGCAGTTTTGCCATTGCGCGCAGATAGTAGTCGTAGGCGTCCAGGCTTTCCGTCGGTTTGCGTTTGGCGCGTTCGATCTCTGCCCGTTCCAGTTGCGGCGCGATGGCACCGACGACGTTTTGGGTGATTTGATCCTGCAGCTCGAAGATGTCGTTGAGCGCGCCTTCGAAGCGCTCCGCCCAGATATGCGTCCCGCTCGTCGCGTCGATCAGCTGCCCGGTGATGCGTACCTTGTTCCCGCACTTGCGCACGCTGCCTTCGAGCACGTAGCGAACGCCCAGCTCCTGGCTGATGCCCTTGGCGTCCACCGTCCGACCCTTGTAGGTGAAGCTCGAATTGCGCGCGATGACGAACAGCCAGCGCATACGCGACAGGGCAGCGATGATGTCTTCCACGATGCCGTCAGCGAAATATTCCTGCTCCGGATCGCCGCTCAAATTCTGGAAGGGCAAGACGGTAATCGAGGGTTTGTCCGGGAGGACGAGCGAAGTGGGCATCTCATTCGGATTCGTGGATGCGCGTTCGTCGATATCAGGCTGGTCACGCTGTTGCGTTTCGCCGGTCCCGCCGGCCTTGATCTGGCCAACGAAGCGGTAGCCCTTGCGGGCGACGGTGCGCACCAGGCGCTGTTCCTCACCGGTATCGCCGATGGCCTTGCGCAGCGCATTAATGTGGCTGGTAATCGTCGATTCCGAGACGATCCGGCCATTCCACACAGCCTTGAGCAACTCGTCTTTGCTGATGACGCGATCGGGGTTGTTGACGAACAACAGCAATAGATCGAACACCTGCGGCCCGACGGCCACGGCTTGTCCGCGCAAGGTGAGTTCCCGGCGCTTGTCATCGAGCACGTAGTCTTCAAACACGAATGGCAAAGTGAGGTTCCCCTGACGACGCGCCCTCAACTCCGTGTCCCGGGCGGCTGGCGATTAGTATTTGAAATTGATGATACGGCAGCGTTAATCCCGCCGCACCGTCCGCAGCGATGACAAGGTCGGGCAGCAACCTCTTTGGACGTAAAACCAAGCGTTCGTGGAGGGAATTCCACAGCAGGCACAAGGACTTCGTTCATGCGCGCAGGCAATCTTGCTCTACACCGACGCAATGGTTGCAGTCGACACGTGGAGAAAACCCATGAAGATCGTCGTTATCGGAGGCTCCGGCCTCATTGGATCGAAACTTGTGAAGAACCTCCGCGAACGCGGCCATGACGTGCTCGCTGCCAGCCCAAGCACGGGCGTAAACAGCATCACCCGCGAAGGCTTGGCCCAAGCGATGGATGGTGCTGACATCGTCGTCGACGTAGCAAACGCGCCGTCGTGGGAGGACCAGGCCGTCCTCGAGTTTTTCGAAACGTCGAGCCGCAACCTGCTGGCCGCCGAAGCCGCCGCCGGGGTCCGCCATCACGTTGCACTGTCGATTGTCGGGAGTGAGCGGCTTCCAGAAAACGGCTATTTCCGGGCCAAGGTTGCGCAGGAAAACCTGATCAAGGCATCCGGCATTCCTTACTCCATCTTGCGTGCCACGCAGTTCTTCGAATTTGTCGGCGGCATTGCCCAATCGTTCACCGTCGGCGAAGAGCTGTGCGTTTCGCCGGCGCTGATCCAGCCGTTGGCGTCCGACGATGTGGTGGCAGCGCTCACCGACATCGTGCTGGCAGCGCCGATCAACGGCACCGTCGAAGTCGCGGGGCCGGAGGCCATGCCGCTCGACGAGCTGATCAGACGCTATCTGCGGGCCACGCAGGATACCCGCAAGGTCAAACCGGACGTACATGCGCGCTACTACGGCGCTGTGCTTGATGATCAATCGCTGACACCCGGCAAGAACCCGCGCCTGGGCGCGATCCGTTTCGACGACTGGCTCAGCCAGTCAATGGCCGAAGCGGGTCGCTGAGGCTTCCAGGAACAACTCAGGTAGGCGCCACCCCGGTCATGGGGCGCGCCGTCAAAACATCTACCCACGAAGGAGTATTGCCATGGTTACCCGATTTTTCTTGGCCGCTGCTTTTGCAGCAATGTCGATCAGCGCAGCGTCGGCCGCCGAGCCGCCTCCCGGCAAAGTGACCGTCGTGTTTGACCGTCCCATTCCCAACATCCCTGGCAAGAGCATGAAGGGTGTGGTTGTCGAATATGGGCCGGGCGCCGCTTCGCCGTCCCACACCCACCCGAAAACGGCCTTCATCTACGCAACGGTCCTGGAGGGCGCGTTTCGTATCAAAATCAAAGGCCAGCCGGAAAAGATCTACCACGTCGGCGAAAACTTCGTAGAGGAGCCGGGTTCCGTGCACGAAGTCAGCGCCAACGCCAGCGACACCGAGCCTGCACGCCTGTTGGCCGTGTTCGTCCTCGATACTGGCGAAAAGACGCTAGTCACACCTATCAAAAAGTGAGCTGATCCAGGCGCTCATAAAAGCTCGATAGCCAGGCGGCAGGCCACTGCCGCCCTGGGGCTGCTGTCATGCAGGGCATTGAACAGGAATGAAGAAATGATCTCGCTCCAGGACAAGGCCGCCATTGGTTCCGGTGCAAGCGCCGAGACCCCCGTCGTAGGGGGGCGGCAAAACAAGCGCAAGATAATCGGCATATTGCTGTGCGTAGGCGCCGTGGTGGTTGTGGCTGCCTGGGGTGGCATGGCTTTTTCGAGCGGCTCAACCTCGACCGATAACGCTTATGTTCGTGGAGACGTGACCTCACTCGCGGCCAAGGTGGCCGGCTATGTCACTGCGGTGATTCAGGATCTAGCATTCGATGTAGTCAGCTAAACGCATTACGTCGCTCACATTTTCAAGCCTGACAGTAAACTCTCCGGCGTTAGTTTCTTTTGCACCGGGAATTCGACCAAAGATTTCCTCGCGCGAATATTTTGGGGACCGGAGACATGGCTTCCTGAAATAGAACAACATCCATCTCCGGTTCGGAATGAATGCAAAATCCCAGTCGTTGCCACGCAAGAAACGAAAGTCCTTGATGTGTCCGTGCGAGCCTGGAAAGAAGTCATAGCCTTTCAGCGTTGATGCCCATCCAACCATGTACAAGAACGCGTGTTTAGCCTCTGGAGTGCTCAGGATTTCGTAGTATTCCCGGAAAAGCTCACTGTTCTCAGCTCCGCGCAGCATCTCGCCATCTCCCAGTATTTAGTGAAAGATCAAAAGTATGATGTATGCGCCCAGGTTTCAGGATCGCGGCCCGTCGGAACCATCTATCAGTTCCTTGCTACTGTTGCGTAATGACTGCTCTTGGCCGTTTCTGACTGTTGTGTCCCGCTGAATCGACCCAAAGCCGACGTTTGCCAAAGGCAGAAAATGGTCAGTTTCATTCGCTCGTTAACACCACAAAGCCCCTTGACCGGTGACAACGCAACGCATCGCAACGGCTAAGCTTTTTCTTGCGAACCTCGTCTTTCAAGGGAGACTCCATGAGCAGCGCGTCCCTGTCTGAACTTGATGCCGCTCTACCCGGTTTGGCTCGCAAGATCCGCGTACTGGATGCTCTGTCCTGGCCGGATGGCGTCGAGGAAACTTTCCTGGCGCATTGGCGCGACGGAAAAGCAGAATTGCCTAGAGTCCAATTGCACCCCCGCGAGCACAGCGCCGACATCCTTGCTCTGGAAGCTTTTATTGGGCGTTGCGATCAGGGGCATCCAGCCGGGAACTATCTGGCCATGACCGCGCGTAGCTATGCCACGGCTGGACGCATGCTTGGTGCGATTGGTACTCCCGCCTTTACTCAATATTCATCCGCGTTGTACCGGCGCCCGGACTTCTATTATCCGAACCAGAAACTCAGCATGCTGGACGCGGCCCGTTTCTTTCTCACGACCACCGACGCCCTGCTGGGTGGGGCCCGGATTCCATCGACTCAAGCTGAGATCCCGGCCGAAGCCTTCGCCGCCTGGATGCAGCCGGAACTGGATCGTTTTTTCGGCCAGGGCCGGGTCACGGTCGTGCTCGACCCGACTCTTGCTGCCAAGGCGATCGCCGGGGCAAGCCGCATTCGTTTGCGTGCCGGCGCGCTGTTCTCTGAACTGGACAAGAATCAGTTATTGCAGCACGAGGCCTTCGTGCATGTCGCTACCGCACAAAATGGCGCGCTCCAGCCCAACCTCAAAAGCCTGGGTTTGGGAGCACCACGCACGACTCAAACTCAGGAAGGCATTGCCACGCTCACAGAACTGTTCACCGGCAGTATGGACATCAGCCGATTGCGCCGCTTGGCCCTGCGCGTGCTTGCGGTCCAGCAAGCGCTGGACGGCGCAGATTTCATCCAGGTATTCGAAGGTTTTCTTGCCGCCGGCCAATCACAAGAGGAGTCTTTTCGCTCAACCCAGCGGGTCTTCCGTGGCGCCAGCCTACGTGGTGGTTCGGCGTTTACCAAGGATGCCGCTTACCTGACGGGTTTGCTGGGTGTTCATACGTTGCTGCGTATTGCGATCCGCGACAACCGGCCGGAACTGGTGGGGCATTTGTTTGCCGGACGCCTCAGTCTGGCTGATACCGTACGCTTGGCGCCTCTATTCGAGTCCGGCTGGCTCCAGGGACCAACCCATCTACCGGCCTGGGCCTGCGATCTACGGCTCCTCGCCGCAAACCTGGCGTTCTCCGCTTTCATTGCTCAGATAAAATTGGATGTGCTCGATCTGGAGGTGCTCATGGCCTTTGCAGATGAACACGAAAACGATGCCAGCGCCGTGTGATCACGGCACCTGCCAACTGACTCGATTTAGTTTCCGAGGGCGGGTTCGGGTTGCCGCCCATTAGCCTCTACAACAACCCGGCGAGGGGCGAGGTGCGACCTCAGGGATTTCCCCTCCAGCGCCACAACAGGACACCTGGCTTGCCGAAGCGATCGAGCGCACTCGTGCAACACGGCAGACATGCCCCCATTGCAGTCAGTCACCCAAGGTTCAAAACAGGCAAGAGCAGTGGTGAAGCTGTTTCCGTCTTCCGTATGTTGACTCTTTACCTTGTATACGGAAAAACATATATTCGTTGAGCCGTATATGAGCTGAGGTTTCACAATGACCAGCAAAGTCCGTGTCCTGTTCGTCTTGGTCAAAAACAAACACTGAGAACCGATATGGCTGACCACCTGACACCGACCACCGTTTTCAAATGCCTGGCTGACGACACTCGGGTGCGCACGATGTTGCTCATCACCCGCGAAGGAGAACTGTGTGTTTGCGAGCTGACCTGCGCGTTGAACGAAAGTCAGCCAAAAATCTCCAGGCACCTCGCACAACTGCGGACTTGCGGCCTGTTGTCGGACCGTCGGCAAGGCCAATGGGTCTATTACCGACTGCACCCCAATCTGCCGGATTGGGTTCATCAAGTGCTGACCACGGTACTCGAAAGCAACAAGCACTGGTTGAGCCCCGATATCAAACGGCTTGATGAAATGGGTGATCGCCCTGAACGTGCCGCCGTGTGCTGTTAAAGCTGGATCGTCTGATTCCGCCTTCGACTACGAGATCGTTGGATGAAAATCTTGTTCCTGTGGAAGATTTGGTGAGATTCACGGCTCGGGCCATACCGGTTTGGTCGCCGCTCAGTTGTTGATCGAAAGCGGCGTGCCATTCAGCGATGCCATCCGCAATGTTCAGTCGTTGCGTCCGCGCGCTATTCAGCATCCTGCTCACATTGAATACATCGACCAGTTCGACACCCAATCGAACTCCCACTGACAATAGATACAGAGCAAAACAACATGACTATCAAAGTTGGCATCAATGGTTTTGGACGGATTGGTCGCCTCGCGCTGCGAGCCGCCTGGAACTGGCCAGAATTCGAATTCGTGCAGATCAATGATCCGGCAGGAGATGCGGCGACCCATGCGCACCTGCTGAACTTCGACTCGGTACATGGTCGTTGGAGTTACCAGGCTGACTCCGAGGGCGACAGCATCGTCATCGACGGCAAACGAATCAAGGTGACGGCCAACAAGGCGATTGCCGACACTGATTGGTCGGGCTGCGATCTGGTGATTGAGGCGAGCGGCAAGATGAAGACCGTCGCGGTGCTTCAGGCTTACCTCGACCAAGGCGTGAAGCGCGTGGTGGTCAGTGCGCCAGTGAAAGAGAAGGGCGCGTTGAACATCGTCATGGGTGTCAACCACCTGTTATTCAAACCGGCCGAACATCGTATCGTTACCGCCGCTTCATGCACGACCAACTGTCTGGCGCCCGTGGTGAAAGTCATTCACGAGAAACTGGGCATTCGTCACGGCTCGATCACCACCATTCATGATCTGACCAACACCCAAAGTATCCTCGATCAACCGCACAAGGATCTGCGCCGGGCGCGTGCTTGCGGGATGAGTCTGATTCCGACCAGCACTGGCTCGGCCACTGCCATCGCCGAAATTTTCCCGGAGCTGCGTGGACGC
This sequence comes from Pseudomonas sp. JAI111, assembly GCF_024809425.1. NCBI lineage: Bacteria > Pseudomonadati > Pseudomonadota > Gammaproteobacteria > Pseudomonadales > Pseudomonadaceae > Pseudomonas > Pseudomonas sp. JAI111. Next base: position 41,462 of record NZ_JANUCB010000015.1, read on the forward strand.
CTGAATGGTCATGCCGTACGCGTGCCGCTGGCCAACGCTTCGCTGACCGACTGTGTCTTTGAAGTCGAGCGAGCCACCACGGTCGAAGAGGTGAACCAACTGCTCAAGGACGCCTCCGAGAACGAGCTGAAAGACATCCTCGGTTTCGAGGAGCGTCCACTGGTGTCCATCGACTACCGTACAGACCCGCATTCATCGATCATTGATGCGCTGTCGACCATGGTCATCAACGGCACGCAGGTCAAACTCTATGCCTGGTACGACAACGAATGGGGCTATGCCAACCGTACCGTCGAGCTGGCCAAAATGGTCGGTCTGGCTATCTAAGGAGCGGTCATGAAAGCGTTGTCAGCCCTCGCTCCCGAAGTGCGGCAGTACCTGCTCGTCACGGGTAACTACTGGGCCTTTACCCTCACCGACGGTGCTTTGCGCATGTTGGTGGTGCTGCACTTTCACGCATTGGGCTACAGCCCGCTTCAAATCGCGGCGTTGTTTCTGTTCTACGAACTCTTTGGCGTGATCACCAACCTGGTGGGTGGCTACCTCGGCGCCCGGCTGGGTCTGAACCGAACCATGAACATCGGGCTGGGCATCCAGGTCGCGGCGCTGCTGATGCTGACGGTTCCTGTCGCCTGGCTAACCATCCCATGGGTGATGGGCGCTCAGGCGCTGTCGGGGATTGCCAAAGACCTGAACAAGATGAGCGCCAAAAGCTCCATCAAGCTTCTGGTTCCGGATGGGCAACAGGGCAAGCTATACAAGTGGGTGGCGATCCTCACCGGCTCGAAGAACGCACTCAAGGGCGTGGGCTTCTTTCTTGGCGGGGCCTTGCTGGCACTCATCGGCTTCAAAGGTGCCTTGCTGGCCATGGCGGGTGTTCTGGCCCTGATCTGGATCAGCAGCTTGATCCTGTTGAAGAAGGACCTGGGCAAAGCGAAAGCCAAGCCAAAATTTCGCGACATCCTCTCCAAGAGCCGGGCGATCAATATTCTCTCAGCAGCCCGAATGTTCCTTTTCGGCGCCCGCGATGTCTGGTTTGTAGTGGCCTTACCGGTGTACCTGAGCAGCGTGTTCGGCTGGGACTTCTGGAAGGTTGGCGGCTTCCTGGCGGCCTGGGTGATTGGCTATGGGATCGTGCAGTCCTTTGCACCCAACATCACCGGTAAGAAACATGGGCACGTACCCGATGGTCGTGCGGCGTTTCTGTGGGCACTTGTACTGGCGGTTATGCCTGCGGCTATTGCTCTGGGGCTAAACACCGGGGTGTCACCGCAGGCGGTATTGCTCGGAGGATTAATGGTCTTTGGCGCGTTGTTCGCAGTGAATTCGTCGCTGCACAGTTATTTGATCGTGTCCTACGCCAAGGAGGACGGCGTATCGCTGGACGTGGGGTTCTATTACATGTCGAATGCCATGGGGCGGCTTATCGGCACGGTGCTTTCCGGTTGGGTTTATCAGGCGTATGGGCTGGGCGCGTGCTTATGGATATCGAGTGCATTCGTTCTGCTTGCGGCTTTGATTTCAATTGCCTTGCCTCGTCATGCGTCTTATGAGTGACAGTTTCAGCCGATTGCTGCCTCTCACTCGGGGCGACAACAGACCTCACGGCAGACATTGGCATACCGCGAAAAATCGATATCGGCCGATTAAATATCGTAGGCCGTAGACTCTGCATGGTTTTGTGCAGATTGCACGTGTGCAGTCACTGACGGCTGTTCTGCATTGGCGTCGCGTTTCAGCCACTCAGCTGGAGGGCAACCAATCACGTTCAGAAAGCTCTTCGAAAAAGACGCCTGGGAACTGTAGCCGACTGACTCAGCAATCACCTTGATTTGAACTCCCTCACGAAGCATGTCCTGCGCCACTTTCATCCTCCATGCGGTGACGTACCCCATTGGCGATATCCCCATAACCTGGGTGAAATAGGCAGAAAACTTCGACCTGGACATGTTCGCCAGGCTGGCCAGTTTCTCGACGCTCCAAAGCGCATCCGGTCGTAAATGGATTTGGTTGAACACCGCGCCGAGGCGCCCATCCTGAAGGGCAAAGAGCAATCCACTGGATATCAGCCCGTCTGCAACGGCACGCCTCACGATCAGGACAAATATGTATTCCAGCAGCAGGTTCAGCGCTTTGGTTCTTCCCGCACTGCGGTCCTGGAATTCTGCGAGTAACGCGCCAATCACCGGGCTTAGATTGACTAGCTCCCTGACTGGAAAAATGAGTGTTTCTTTGAGCCCGAGAGGGAAGGGTTGCAGTGTGTTTCGTCCAAATTGAAATGAGGCGCAAATTAACTCAGATCCCTCAACCGTATTGGAGCGCAGCTGATACCGACAACTGCTTGGACAGAACAGCACGCTGGGCTCGGCAATGGAGATCCTTGGCAACCCAGGCTGAACCATGTCGATACCGCCCTGACTGATGACATGGATAAACGCCATCCCTGGTGGCTTATCAAGGACAAGAGTGCCATCGACCCGACCTGAGAAGAAAAGCCTGCCCTGAAGGTTCGTGCGTTCGAAGAATTCGGACAGGATATCCATGATAGCGACGACCAGATAAAGACTCTGTACGTGCTGACAAAACCGGATCAGAACGTGGAGATAGGATGAAGTTCTCGCCGATGGTAAACAACGGCCCGATGGGGCGCCATGGCATAGAGCAACTTTTCTTACCTACGACCGGAGTCTATTGTCATGAGCAACGACACACCACGCCTCGCACATTACGCAGATCCAGCCCACCCTGCGCTGCCAAATCCAGGTATGAAAATTGACCTTTCCCGGACTGCTCTGGTGGTCATCGATCCACAAATCGATTTCCTGAGTCCCGAAGGTGTGAGCTGGGGAGTATTCGGCAAGAGCATCGTCGAACACGACGTGGTCAATCACCTAGGCCAGTTGTTCGCCGCGGCTAAAGATGCGGGCATTACCGTGGCCGTTTCCCCGCATTACTATTATCCGTGCGACCACAAATGGCAATTTGGCGGGCCGCTGGAAAAGGTCATGCACAGCATCTGCATGTTCGATCGCAAGGGGCCGCTGACCCTCGACGGTTTTGAAAACTCCGGTGCCGATTTCATGCCCGAGTTCAAGCCGTACATCCTCGACGGCAAAACTATCATTGCCTCACCGCACAAGGTCTACGGACCGGAAACCAACGACCTGGCGCTGCAACTGCGCAAGCACGGTGTGTCGCAGATCATTTTGGCAGGCATGGCGGCCAACCTTTGCATCGAGTCTCACCTGCGTGAATTGCTAGAGCAGGGTTTCGAAGTGGCTGTGGTTCGTGATGCTACCGCTGGCCCGACCACCCCGGAAGGGGACGGTTATCTGGCCGCTCTGATCAACTTCCGCTACATAGCCAACGCTCTGTTGACGACGGCGGAAACTGTCGAGTTGCTTCAAGCCAAATAAGGTCCATACGAGCCGGCTGCTCGCTACTTGCGACGCAGCCGTCTGGGAGTACCGGAAATGCCCAAGCTCCATCGGCGATTTCGCCAGCGAACTTCTGCGGTGATTCAATCGGCAATTACATGCGCTATTGCTACCGCCATAGCCAGTCCATCAAACCTTTCGGCCAGCCAGTTATTTTCGTATGGATTCAAAGCCTGGTTGATTGCCTGGATAACGATCGTACCCTTCGTGTTAATAGCGACACCGCTGATAGGGCGGCTGACGTCTCTTGTGGTGCAAGAGGATTCTTAAGATCCTCCGGCTGAATCAGGAGACGCTGTTTCGACGTATTTTAAAGCCGGTCAGATTGAAATGAGACACCGAAAGCGCTGCCGCCTGCGCCACCTTTCCGCGAGACCTGTTGCGATGATTCGCATCGACGCCATTTGGCTCGCCACCGAGCCACCCAAGGAGTGTTCAACGAAAGTTCACCGGCATCCCGTAGATCGAATGGTGGTGTGAATGCTCGCTTGATATTTCAATTCTTTCCTAAAGCGGCTTATTTTTTCGGGATGAAAGCTTAGTGCTCGCCCTATACTAAAAAAGTAAAGTAATGCTGGCGAACGCGTTGGCAAAATATTGAAAACTAAGGAAGTTTAACGGTATCGATATTCTTGGACGCTGCTGGAATAATTTTCTGTATTGTTTGGTGTCGTGATGAGGGTTTGTTATGAACGTCTTATTGAACGAACTTCACGCCTATCATCATGATGTGGCTAAAAAAATCAGTCAGATCAAAGAGTTGCTAAGGAAGATGAGGCATGAATCCGATGGTGCTGACGACGGTAAGCTGATGTTCGAGATGCTTGAAGCCTTGCATGGTGATGCAGAGCGGCACCACCATGAAAATGAAGAACTTATCCGGCGAGCGTTGCTAGCCACTGAGGCACCGATCCACCAACGGGTCAAAGATATAGAGCGAGATCATCAGGCATTTGGGCGTATTGCTGGACAGCTGAAAATGTTGGAGGGTACAACAAAGGACACAAGAGTCATTGCTGACACTATCGATGATTTCATCCAGAAATATTACGATCATATGGAATCTGAAGAAAATATCTTCTTCCCAGCGGCAGATAAGTGGCTGTCAGACAACCAATGGCAGGACATAAAGCGTCAATGGCAGTAATTGAAATTTACCGGGCGCTGCGTATATCGATTGCTCCTTGTTGGAAGTCGCTTCGCCTTTGCGCCTACGTTCCGACACCTATGTTTCGACAACTGCGCATGGGACATTCTTGAAAGTCGCGGGCCACGGATGTGTCCATTCAAAAGGTGAAATAGCCACGAGAAACCCGGCCCCCTACCACGCAATCCAGGTGGGTAGGGGGGCGGGGCATCTGTTTAGTTTTACTGTTAACCAACCGCGATCACGTTAAACCGGCGTGACTTGAAGCTGATCGTTTCTTTGAACTCTTCCACCTTCCCGATACGACGAATACTCGCCCAGGTTCCTTTGTAATAGGGCACCACGTTGCGGTCTGTCCATGGCGTAGTCAGATTACCCATCACACCGTTGAAATGGCCGAACTGCATGAAGGTTTGATTCCGTTTGATGTCAGGCTCCAGATAGGCCAGCGCGTAGGACGAACCGTAATCGTTGAACACCTCGACCACATCTCCAGATTCAATAGTCAGCGCCCGTGCATCGTCGGGATTGATCTCCAGATAAGCCATCGGTACGCGCCGCTGTACAAAATCGTTGTATTGGTCGTGGTAGAGCGTTTGCCACACTTCGTTGATACGTCCATTGTTGACCCAGAATTGGTGTTTCTCCTTCTGGTCTGCCACCGGTTTCGGCAATCCGGGCCATGTTGCTGGCTTGAACTCTGCTTTGCCGTCCGGCGTATCGAATTTGTAATCGGTGTAGAGCATTTCGGTGCCGATCAGTTTGTCGTCTCGGTATTCTTTTGCGGGTAACTGGACACCATTGTTGCCCATGGCTTTCAGCCGCTCGTAGGTGACAAGATTGCCCGTGGTCCCGCCCTGACTGTCGATTGGACCCGCGCCGGGTTGGCCAGCCATACGGAAGCCGTCATTGAAGGCGTCCTCCTCGCTATTCCAGTCGAACCCTGCAAAGCGCGCCGCCATGTCTTGTTTCCCTTCGTCCGTATACATCTGCCGAAGGGTGTTAGCGATAGCCGCTGCGATCAGGCAATCGGCTTTCGCCGAACCGGGAGGATCCATGAATTTTTGTGAAAGACGCATCCGCCGTTCCCCGTTCATCGAGGTGAGATTCATCTCACCCGGATGGGTTGCCGGCAACATCACATGGGCGGCTTCTGCCAGCTTGGTGGGGTAGAGGTTGATATTGGCGAGGAAAAGCCCGCCTTTGTTTTTCACCGCGTCGTAGACCGCATCCACCATCTGCGCGGTAGTACCGCCGCGAACGTTGGCCATGGCCTCCCTGACAATGCTGGCGCGTTTCAGGATGACCGCACGATGCTGCTCAGCATTCAGCGTGGTCTGAAACGGGTTTGCCCCCCACGCCGTGTACATCATTCCCTTGCCGTTGATGATCTCCTGATCCACATAGATCTTGGTATTGCCCGGATAAGGAGGGCGTGTGTAACCCTCTTGATGCCCACCCATGCGGACCACCCCCGTACCACGTCGCCCAACGTTGTGGGTGGCAAGCACCAAGTCGACCAAGGCTGACTGGATGAGGTAGTTGTCATTACCCCAGATGATCCCTTTTTCGTAGGCGTGCATGGCATGGGGTCGATGGCCAGAGGCCTTGGGTTTGTAAGCCCATTCGGCCGCTTTCTTGAGCTTGTCCACCGAGACCCCGGTAACGCGACTGGTTTCTTCAAGCGACATTCGATTGGCCTGAAGTGCCTGGTCAAACGCTTTGGTATGGGCCGCGATAAACTCCTCGTCATGCCATTTTTGGTCAACCACGTAGGTCAGCAGACCATTGAACAGAGCGATATCCGTGCCCGGTTCGATATCCAGGTGAAGCACGTTGTCCTTACCGGCTGCTTGCTCCGCTATAGCGATGGTCGGTGTCCTGCGAGGGTCGACAAAAATCACCTTGGCTGGAGCAACGGTTTCCCCAGGAAAGCGCTGTTTACGTTTGTCGAGCGTCTGCCCCTGTAAATTGGGCAGCCAGTGCGCCAGGAAGTAATTGGTTTGGGTTTCGTATGAGTTGCAGCCGATGGCAACAATAACGTCAGCCAGCTCCGCGTCTTCGTAGCTGTTGTTGAGTTCACCAATGCCCATCTCGCGGGTCGCGTGGCACTCGGAGTTATAGGCGGGGCGATTGTGGATACGTACCAATGGTGTTTGCAGTGCCGTGAACATCAGCTTGCCGGTGCCCCAGGTATTCTCGAATCCGCCTCCGGCACCTCCGTGATCGAAGCAGTCAAAGGCGAGCGAGGCAGGCCCGTCATTGTCCAGAATCTTCTTGGTCACCCCGGCGTAAAGCGCCAACGCATCATCCCAACTGGTGTCTACCCACTGATCAGCCACATAAACGCGTGGGCTGCGTAAGCGCTCCTTGCCTACGCCATCGGGGTTGTACATGACCTTGGCCAGTTGCCCCCCTCGCGTGGACGAGAGCCCTTTATTAACTTCGCACTGCTTATCCGGCACGATCATGATGTTGTAGCGCTTGCCGTCCTTGTCGGTAATCGTGTTCTGCATGGCCGGCGTCATGATGATGGCCATGGGGGGCAACTGTTTGCGGAAGTCGAGCCCGAGCGCATTTTCATCAGGAGCCCGTCCACCTTCCTGATTTTCCGGCCATTTGTACACGTGATAGCCACAACCCACGATGCAGAAGTGGCAGGTCAGGTTGGTCTTTTGGGCATCTGTCGGCGGCAGTGCCATACGATCTTTGTTGGTTGCCATTTTTAATCTCCTTATGAAAGGAGGTTGGACTGACGTCCGTAGATCAACCCTTCAACGGCAACTGCACGTACCGAATCGTCATTGGGGTTGTACTCGAGCACTATGCTCGGCAAGTTCTCGGTGGCTTGGCCGGAAACCATTTGGCCAATATTCTCAGGGTCGAAAATGCTGAAGTGGCAGGGGCATTTGAACACCTTTTGCCCCGGGTCGTAGGCAACCGGACAACCCATGTGTGTGCATAGCGTGCTGAAGGCGACAATGTCGCGCTCCGGGCCGACACCACCCGGAACGGGAGCACCCATCTTGATCAATGCGCAAGGTGAAGCCGCGTCGGGATAGGAAAACAGGACTGGCGTGTTGACCTGCAATTTCTGAGCTTTGGTGAGCGCCTTCATTTGGTAGGGGAGATTGACTCGCCCCTCTACCGTTGGCTTTGGTGTTGCGGCTTGTGTGAGTTCGGGCAGCCCTATTGCTACGCTCGCTGCAACCCCGCCTCCCACTTTCAAGAAGAGTCTTCTGGATATAGATGCCATATCTGCCTCCGCATACGCTTGCGATGCAGTCGGCCCCGTCTGTGTCGTAAGCGAAGATAACTTCAACTCATTGAGCATAGTAGATCGCCCGATTCTTTTGTCGAAACGGGTGGAACATCGCATGGTCCGTAACTGATTTCGCCGACGTTTCCGACTGACGGGTTGCTGGGTTATCTGCTTGTTGTCGCTGAGAGCTTCCCGGAATCAAATACCTTTGTTCACCCTCGGCGATTGGTACGACGCATGAAATAAGCAACCGGCAATGCAGATCTGCCCTTCAACGGATCACTAAGTTAAATTCGGCGGTGAGCCTGGTCACTTGCTTTCCTGAAACGCGGGCTTGAAATACATGTGCAGTTCCCACTGCGAGTAGCGCGCTATTACCCGATTGTTGTCTGCCGTAAACCGCATTAAACGGCCAGAAGAAGCCGGTGGGCGGAGCAGGTTTGACTGTAAGGATGGGAAGCAAATTTTTGGTCTGCTGATCAACCACGCGCCGACAGATTTTACGTAGCAACGCAGTTTTCAAGACTGTGCCCGCGCTTTTTCACAGCCTGGGCGTTTTCTGCCTGTCACGACTGACCGGTTTGGGTTGTGGATTCGTGCCTGTCAGGAAGGGCAGCGACCGCTCCGGGATAGCCCTTCGCAAATCACCGCTTGCGACCATTCACGCTCATGCCTGATCCATCGCCTCGGCCAACCCCTCATCCTCGCCGAGAAAGCCACCACTTTGATGCTGCCAGAGTCGTGCGTAGGTGCCGTTTCTTGCCAGCAATTCAGCGTGGGTTCCTTGTTCGATGATGCGTCCTTCATCCATGACAATGAGCCGATCCATGGCCGCAATCGTCGACAGCCGATGGGCGATGGCGATGACGGTTTTGCCCTCCATCATTTCATAGAGGTTTTCCTGGATGGCGACTTCGACTTCCGAGTCCAGGGCGCTGGTGGCCTCGTCAAGCAACAGGATCGGGGCGTTCTTGAGCATCACTCGGGCAATGGCGATGCGTTGGCGCTGGCCGCCGGAGAGCTTGATGCCGCGCTCGCCCACCAGGGTGTCATAGCCGCTATGGCCTTGCCGGTCGCTCAGTTGGCTTATGAATCCGTCGGCTTGCGCATTGGCCGCCGCGCTGCGGATCTGCGCCTCGGTTGCGTCCGGTCGGCCGTAAGCGATGTTGTCGCGAATGGAGCGGTGCAACAAGGACGTGTCCTGCGTGACCATGCCGATAGCGCTACGCAGACTGTCTTGTGTCACCTGAGCGATGTTTTGCCCATCGATGCGGATCTCACCGCTGTCGATATCATAGAAACGCAGCAGCAGATTAATCAGAGTCGATTTACCTGCACCGGAACGGCCCACCAGGCCGATCTTTTCGCCTGCGCGGATGTTCAGGTTCAAGCCATCGAGCACGTGGCGCTCACCGTTGTAGCTGAAGCTCACATTGTCAAACGTCACCGCGCCGCCAGAGGGCACCAGCACGCCGGCGTTCGGCGCATCCTGCACCTTGGGGCCACGGGTCAGGGTGGCCATGCCATCCTGCACGGTGCCAATGTTTTCGAACAGCGAGGTCATTTGCCACATGATCCAGTGCGACATGCCATTGATGCGCAACGCCATGGCCGTAATCGCCGCCACGGCCCCCGTGCCGACTTGGCCTTGGTGCCAGAGCCACAGCGCGTAGCCGCCGGCTCCGATGATCAGCCCGACCACCAGCGCCTGATTGACGATCTCAAACTGGCTGACCAGGCGCATCTGGCGAAAACCGGTGTCCTTGAAATCCTCCATCGCCGCGCGCGCGAAGTGCGCTTCACGTTTGGAGTGCGAGAACAGTTTCACGGTGGTGATGTTGGTGTAGGCGTCGGAAATACGCCCCGTCATCGAAGATCGCGCATTGGCCTGTTCCTGGCCGACATGCCCCAGGCGTGGCACGAAGTACAGCATGGCCAGCCCGAACAACGCGACCCACACAATAAAAGGCAGCATGAGTTTCAGGGCAAAGCCGCCGGCCAGTGCGATGATCGCAATGAAGTAAACGCCGATACCGGGTGCGATTTCGATCAGGGTGAACAGCACTTCGCGCACGGCCAGTGCCGTCTGCATCACCTTGGTCGTGACCCGGCCGGAGAACTCATCAGAGAAGAACGAAAGGCTTTGCCGCAGCATTAGTCGGTGGAAGTCCCAGCGCAGCCGCAACGGCAGATTAATCGCCAATACCTGGTGCTGCACCATGGTGCGAAGCGCCACCAGCCCAATGCTGGTGAGCAACACAATCCCGATCCCCCACAGCACTCGACTTTCTTGCCCGTTCGCATCGCTACCGGCTTGCCATGTCGAGAGCAGATCCACGACCTGCCCAAGAAAGGAAAACAACCAGGCTTCGTAAATCGACACACTGGCACTCAGCAGAGCAAGCGCAAGAATATAGCCACGTGCTCCTCGCGTGCAGGCCCACAGGAACCGCATCAGGCCAACAGGCGGCGGCGGTGCTTCGTCGGGAGGAAATGGGTCGAGCCTTTGTTCAAACACGCGAAGCATTGTGGCCTCCGAAAAAATCAATGTGAGGGATTCTGCCACTTAATGAGTGCTTTGAGGGTTGGCAGTTCAACGGTATGACGCCGTTGAGGGTTGTAGATCATCCATTAAAAAAAACGCCCCTTAGCCCCAGATAACATGATTTTTCACACGCACAAGCCTTCCATATAGTCATCGCAAGCCCAATCGGAGCACCTCTGTGTTTCATCGATGCGAGATAAATTTATGGACGACAAGATAAAACCTTACCAGAGCCAGACTGCTGGTTTGGGGACGCGAGTGGTTTGGGGAGGGGAGCAAGTTCAGCATCCCTACAACGCTACCCAAACGCCCATCGTAGTCAGTGCCGCCTACGGTTACCGTGACATTGATGAATGGTATGACGTGGCATTGGGTAAAGAGCCTGGCTTCATTTACAGCCGCATGAGCAACCCGACTGTCTCTGTCTTGGAAGACAAACTATGCGAGCTTGAAAGCGCGGAGTCGGCTGTCGCTTTCAGTACCGGGATGGCCGCAATCAGTGGCGTGCTGCATACCTTCCTGTCCTGTGGTCAGCGTGTGGTTTCTACCCGCGACAGCTACGGTGGTACAAACAAGATCTTTGAAGAGTTTCTCCCACGCATGGGAGTCGAGGTTGCGCTTTGCGATACCCTCGACACTGAATCCATCGAGCATGAGATCGCCAAAGGCTGCAATGTCCTTTACCTGGAAACCCCGACGAACCCAACTCTGAAAGTTCTGGATATACGACGCCTGGTGGCGGCGGCGAAGCGTATTGGGGCGTTGGTCATAGCAGACAACACGTTCGCAACGCCCTTGAACCAGAATCCCCTTGCTCTCGGGGTCGATGTGGTAGTGCACAGTGCTACCAAGTTCCTGTCGGGTCATGGCGATGTGCTTGGCGGTGTGGTCTGTGGCAATGAGCATCTTATGTCTCAAGTTCGCCATTACCGCGAAATTAATGGGGCCTCGCTGGATCCGTTCTCCGCTTATCTCATCATCCGGGGCATCAAGACTTTGGCTTTGCGTCTGCGCCAGCAACAGGTGAGCGCGCAAGCACTGGCTGAGTATCTCTGCACCGAGCCGCTGGTTGAGTCAGTGAACTATCCGGGACTGCCTCAACATCGAGGTCATGCCATTGCGCGTTCGCAGATGCGTGGATTTGGCGCAATCGTCAGCTTCGTGCTGGTGGGGGGAATGGACACAGTGACTCGTTTGCTACCGCAGCTTAAGTACGCCCATCGGGCGGGTAACTTGGGAGCGGTTGAAACCATCTACGGGCCGGCACGGACAACCAGCCACGTGGAAAACACCTTGGAGGAACGCGAGGCACTTGGGATTTCCGAGGGCTTGGTCAGGGTCTCTGTAGGTATTGAAGATACGGCCGACTTGTTGGCTGATCTTAAACAAGCATTTGAGTTAGTTCGCAGTAAACAAAATCATTCAAGCCTCCACGCTGAAAATACCGAGCGTTTCACCGAGGTGGGAACCTGAACTCGGGTAAGACTTCCGGTTTTTTATCGGACAGTCCTTCATGAATAGTGAAAACAATAACAACTAGCGACAATTTAATTGTGCTGCCGAGTAGTCGGTTACGAGAAATTTTGTCCGAACATTTCATGAGAACATAGCGATGACCATCCAAACAAAAAATGATCAGTCCGATCCAGCATTAAACTTCAAGAAAGAAATGCAAACCCGCCACATTGTTATGTTGGCGTTGGGCGGTGTAATTGGTACGGGATTATTCCTTACCTCCGGCTATACCGTTAATCAAGCAGGGCCGCTCGGCGCGGTAATCGCCTACATCATCGGTGCGGTGATGGTGTATCTGGTAATGGTCTGTCTCGGTGAGTTGGCGGTACAGATGCCAGAAACCGGGTCGTTCAGTACCTACGCAACTCGATACTTGGGCCCCGGTACGGGCTATACGGTGGCCTGGCTGTACTGGCTCACTTGGGCAGTAGCGATTGGATCTGAATTTACGGCTGCGGGCATCCTGATGGTTCGGTGGTTCCCTGATACACCGGTCTGGATCTGGAGCGCGTTTTTTGCCATTGCGGTCTTTTTAAGTAACGTCGTATCTGTTCGTCTTTTTGCGGAGACTGAATTCTGGCTTTCGCTCATTAAAGTTCTGACTGTTATCACGTTTATCGTGATTGGCGGCGGGGCTATTTGCGGTCTCTTCCAAGTACAGCATTTACAGGGCGCTGGACTCTCCAACTTTACCCGCGAAGGGCTATTCCCTACAGGTTTCTTGCCCATTGCGATGACACTTCTAGCTGTCTCCTTCGCATTTTCCGGGACTGAACTTATCGGGATTGCGGCAGGTGAGGCACAGGATCCTCAGACAAGCGTTCCCAAGGCGATTCGCACGACGGTCGTACGTTTGGCGCTGTTCTTCGTGGGTACGATTTTTGTCCTTGCGACCCTGCTGCCCCGCGAGCAGGCCGGCGTCATCGAAAGTCCATTCGTGATGGTGTTCGAGCTGATCGGTATTCCGTACTCCGCTGACATCATGAACTTTGTCATTCTTACCGCACTGATTTCTGCGGCTAACTCAGGGTTGTATGCGGCTTCGCGCATGCTTTGGACGCTAAGTGATCAAGGCCATATGCCTAAGTGCTACGCCAGGCTCTCGCGCCGGGGCACACCGGTTAACGCGATCATTTTAAGTATGGCGGGTGCCGCGGCTTCTCTGCTGAGCAGTGTGCTTGCCCCTGATACGGTGTATTTGGCCCTGGTGTCGATTTCTGGCCTTGCCGTGGTGGTCGTGTGGATGAGCATCGCCGCGAGTCAAATCGCCTTCCGACGCCAATACGTCGCCAATGGCGGGCGAGTTGAAGATCTGCATTTCCGGGTGCGTGGTTACCCGTGGGTTCCCATTGGTGCTCTGTTGTGTTGCTTGCTCGCCTGTGTCGGCATTGCTTTTGATCCTGAGCAGCGAGTGGCGCTTTACTTCGGTCTCCCGTTTATCGCGTGGTGTTACTTCGTTTATTGGATCACTCGCAAGAAGCGGGAAGAGCGGTTGGCGTTAGCGGCGGCCGCACATCATTCCGCTGGTGCGGCATGATTAGCTCAGGCGATGATTGAGCACAGATAAGTCCCGATGAGGTTGCGCCGATGAGTCAAAAATCACTACCGCCCTTGAATTGGCTGAGGGCATTCGAAGTGTCGGCGCGGTATTTGAATTTCACCCATGCAGCAGAGGAACTGCACCTGACTCAAGGTGCAGTCAGTCAGCAGATCCGTCAGTTAGAAAGTCACCTCGGTGTGGCGCTGTTCAAGCGCTTACCCCGAGGGCTTGGCTTGACCGAGGAAGGGCAGTCGTACTTGCCAGTTGTACAGGACGCAATCAGTCGTCTGGCGGTGGGTACCAACGAGATCTTTGGTCAGCGTAATCGAAGGCATGTGAAAGTGCGTGGCAGCCTTTCCTTCCTTCACTATTGGTTGGCCCCTCGGCTCGCCGATTTTTGTCGAGAGTATCCCCAAATCGACATCCGATATATCAGCAACCTTTGGGTGAAGGAGCCGGACGGAGAGGATGACCTGGAGATTCGTTGGGGATGCGGGGAGTGGTCGGGCTTGCACGCTCAGCGATTAACGTGGGACATCCTCCAACCCGTTTGCTCGCCAGAGCTTATGGCCAGCTCACCGATACGTGAGCCTCGCGATTTGATGAACCATTCTCTGCTTCACGTGTTGGGGTACGAAGAAGGTTGGGGTTACTGGCTGAAGCGAGTTGGAGCAGACGACGTCGACTATTCCCGTGGCCTTCAGTTTGACACGCTGATTTCCACGATCCGCATGGCCGAACTGGGGCAGGGCGTTGCGCTGGCACGGTCTTCGGTGGTCGAGGATTTGCTCAAGAGTGGGCAGTTGGTTGCGCCATTCAGTCACCGAATCGAGGCCAGCGAATCATTTTATTTGGTGCACGAACAGACCGAAGTGCTATCGCCTGATGCCGCAAATTTTTCTACTTGGCTGGTGGCTCAAGCTCACCGCCTTTTGTAATACCGATTGGGAGTGGTCATGGATTACGTAAGCACACGTGGCGGTGAGATGCGGGCGGACTTTCGCAGTGTGGTTTTGTCGGGGCTCGCCGAAGATGGTGGCCTGTATGTCCCAACCAGTTTGCCGGTATTCACTGAGCAACAAATCACCAGTTGGTCATGGCTGCCGTTTGATGAGCTGGTATGGCGGGTAATCTCGCCCTTTGTTGGCTCGTCCATGGACGAAAGCACCCTCCGTGCCTTGCTCAGCGACAGTTATCAACAATTCAAGCACCGCGCTATTACGCCGCTTGAGCAGATCGGGCATAACGAGTGGATACTCCAGCTGTTTCATGGGCCGACTCATTCTTCCAAGGATTTCGCCGCGCAGTTGCAGTCGCGCCTGGTCGAGCATTTTCTGGGGGAGGTTGGTAAAGAAGCGTTGGTGGTCGGTGCAACTAATGGTGATACCGGCCTCGCTGCGCTTGAAGCCTTTGCTAACGGACAGGCCGTCCGCATGGCGATACTTTATCCGCGCGACGGGCTTGCGCCTGAGCAACTCAGTGCCTTACAGGCAGCCGACTCTCAGCGGGTTCAGCTGTTTCCGGTTGACGGTAATTTCGATGATTGCCAGACGCTGGTTTCCCGACTCTTGCGTGAGTGGCCGTTGGACGGAGTGATTCCGATCTGTTTCAACTCGACCAACTGGATTGGCGTCCTGGCCCAGATAGTTTTTTACTTCCACGCGGCGTTGCAACTGGGAGGTGGCTCGCGCCCCGTTGGCTTTAGCATTCCAGCTGCCAGCTCGGCCGAGATCTACGCCGGCTACATTGCGCAGAAAATGGGATTGCCCATCAATCAGGTGATCATCTCCACCAACAGCAATGATGCCCTGCACCAGTTTTTTCATTGCAATCGCTACTCCACCCGAATGACTAATCGAACAGTATCGCCGGCGATGGACTTCTCGTTGTTTTCCAACCTGGAGCGGTTTATTTGGGAGATTTACGAGCACGATGGCTGCTCAACAAAAGCTCTGATGGAGCATTTTGAAAGTTGCGGAGAAATGAGCATCGGCAATCAGCAATGGCTGCATGCCCGAGTACTCTTCGATTCCTATGCGGTAGACGAATCCCAAGTGCGCGATGAGGTGGTCGAGTTATTCCGAGAGACAAGCTCGGTCATCGATCCTCACACCGCTGTCGGTGTACTGGCTGGCCGGCTTCATCGACGCAGCCTGGGGGCGCCAATGGTCACCTTCGGGCAAATTGCACCGGCCAAATCGGCGGCGTTGTTGGCAGAGCTGGGCGTCTGGCAGGCAAGCGTTCCGAGCACTGTCGAGGTGCGCGCGCAACCACCTTACTTGGCCAAGGACGATCTTGAGGGGCTGTGCCAGGCTCTTCGTGTGGCGCAGCAGAGGCTTTCATGAAGCGCATTCTGGATCCGTTGGACGAACGCATACTGGCCGAACTTACCGCTAATGCGCGAATAGCCCATATCGAACTGGGTGCCAAGATCAACTTGTCGCGTAATGCCGTGCGCCAGCGCATCGAGCGTCTTGAGCGCGACGGTGCGATCACGGGCTATACGGTAATTCTTGGTGAGTCGCGGCGGCCTACGTCGCTTATCAGCGCGGTGATCTTTGTCTACCGCTACGACCGCATGCGTGGCGAAGAAGTACTGGCTGCGCTGCGCTCCATTCCCGAAGTCGTGCAGTGTGAAGTACTCAGTGGTGAGTTCGATTTAATGCTGCGCGTGAATGCAGCTACACCTGAACGTGTCCATCTCGTGTGGAAGGAAATCGCGGCCATGCCGGGAGTGGAAAACACCCTGACATCGTTCGTTCTTTCAGCAGTGTTTTAAAAATCGTGCTTGGGCAAAATGCCCAACTAATACAGCAGACTGCCATATTCAACTGCCAAAGCTCGGCTCTTAGGATGTTCCTGTCGAACAACATCAATAAAAGGAACAGCTTTTATGACTGAGTACAAAATTGCCTTGGTAGGGTTTGGTGGCGTGAACCGTGGCTTCGCCCAATTGGTCGCCAATCGTAATGCCGAGTGGAAAGAGTCCCTGGGCTTCACTATCAAAATTGTCGGTGTCACCGATCTCTTCCTCGGCTCCATCGTTGCTAAAGACGGTCTGGATGCAAAGCAGTTGGTTGACCTGCCCGTTGAAAAAGGTGCTTTCGCTCAACTGCCTGGCGGCAATGTCGAGGCCTTCAATGAAACCGTGATCAAGCATTCAGGTGCTGACATGATTGCTGAAGCCACCTTCACCAACCCGGTCGATGGTGAGCCCGCTACGACGTTTTGCCGTTGGGCGCTGGAAAGCGGCATCCATGTTGTAACCACTAATAAGGGGCCGATTGCACTGCACGGCGCTGAGCTAAAGGATTTGGCCCGTCGTAACGGTGTTGCCTTCGAGTACGAGGGTTCGGTTATGAGCGGTACACCTGTGATTCGTCTGGCAAGACAGGCTCTGGCAGGTGTAGGGGTTCAAGGCTTTGAAGGCATCCTGAACGGGACTTCCAACTACGTGCTGACCCGCATGAAGGACGGCCTGGATTTCAACGACGCAGTCGCTCAGGCTCAACAGCTCGGCTATGCCGAGGCCGACCCAACTGCCGATGTGGAGGGGTTTGACGTCCGCCTCAAAGTGGTGATCCTCGCCAACGAACTGCTCGATGCGCGATTGAGCGTTAGCGATGTGGCTTGTTCAGGTATCAGTAGCATCAGTCCGGAAGACATCGCTCAAGCAAGTGCCAACGGTGCAAGTTGGAAGCTGATCGGATCTGCAAATCGCGAAGTTGATGGCTCGGTTCGAGCGAGTGTGGAGGCACGACTGCTGCCGAATTCGCATCCTCTTGCAGGAATTTCCGGTGCCACGAACGCGGTGTCGTTCAACACTGGTCTGCTGGGTGCCGTCACTGTATCCGGCCCTGGAGCAGGACGTATCGAGACTGCCTTTGCGTTGCTGTCAGACATCGTCGCCATCCACACCACCCACGGCAAGTAACAGGAGAGTAGTCATGAGCGTACCCAGCATGGCCAGTATCCAGCTTGTTGATGCCAAACAGATTGATGTGTTCAGTCCATTCGATGGTCGCCTGGTGGGAAGCGTACCGTGCCTCGATGCAACCGATGTTCCTGGCTTGCTGGAGCGTGCGCGAATGGGCGTGCGTGAGAGTGCGGCAATGCCTCGTCACCTTCGTGCACGTATCCTTGAGGAAACCGCCCGTCGTGTAGAGCTCAAGGCTGAAGAGTTTGCCAAACTCATTGTTGCAGAGGCGGGAAAAACGCTGCGACAAGCAGAGAAGGAAGTGAAGCGTTGTGTGAATACGCTGAAGCTATCGGCGGAAGAGGCTCGTCGCAACGCTGGGGAAGTGATTCCATTTGAGGCATATGAAGGCTCCGAATCGCGGCAAGGCTGGTTCACTCGCGAACCATTGGGGCTTATTGTCGCGATCACCCCATACAACGACCCGCTGAACTTGGTTGCCCATAAACTGGGCCCGGCCATCGCCGGTGGCAATGCTGTGATCCTGAAACCTTCAGAGCTCGCACCGCTGTCTGCTCTTAAGCTGGTTGAGTGCCTGGTGGAGGCGGGTCTGCCTCCGTGTGTGGTAATTCCGGCCACCGGGGGCGTCGATCTGGGTAAGGCATTGGTTGAGCTGCGAGAAGTCCGGATGATTTCCTTCACGGGTGGTTTTGCCACTGGAGAGTCCATTGCTCGAAGTGCAGGCTTGAAGAAGCTGGCCATGGATCTAGGGGGAAATGCTCCGGTTCTCGTGCTTGAAGACTGTGACCTTGAACCGACCGTAGAGTCTTGTGTATCGGGTGCCTTCTGGGCAGCAGGACAGAACTGCATCGGCACGCAGCGTATCCTCATACATAGTTCAATCTACGAGAATTTCCGTGAGCGTTTTGTCAGCCAGGCGCGTGCATTGGTAACTGGCGATCCTGATCAGCGAGCAACGGATGTTGGCCCGATGATTACGGAGCAAGCGGCTCGTCGCACCGAACAATTGGTGAATGAAGCGCTGGCCGAGGGTGCTCTTCTCCTATGCGGACACCATCGCCAAGCGGGAAGCTATTCGCCGACCGTGCTGGAGCGTGTAAGCCATGACAGTCGGATTTGGCAGCAGGAAGTCTTCGCGCCGGTGGTTATCCTGGAGCCTTTTGATCATCTGGAAGATGCCGTCGCACTGGCCAACGAAACGGAGTACAGCCTGCATGCGGGACTGTTCACACGTGATCTTTCCAAGGCCTTGAAATTGGCGCGGCAAATTGAAGCCGGTGGGGTGATGATCAATGACTCTTCCGATTATCGTTTTGATGCCATGCCTTTCGGTGGCTTCAAGTACGGAAGTCTGGGGCGAGAAGGTGTTCGGTTCGCCTATGAGGACATGACGCAACCCAAAGTGGTCTGCATCAACGAAATGGGATGAGCCTTCATAACTCACTGCCGTCGACCTTTACATCGGGTGAAATCGCTCGTCCCGTGACACCCGATGTTTTTTCTCGACACTGCTCGTCCGTAAAGGGTCGCGGGTGTCATCTTAGCGTCATCGACCCCATGGCAAGATCCTCGCAAACCGCCTAGCGCGCTCAGCTTGCAAGGAATCCCCCATGAAAGGAGACGCTTCTCTATTTGCAGCCATTGATCTTGGTTCCAATGCGTTTCGCATGATCATCGGCCAGTCAGTCAGACGGCGTCAGGGGTTCATGATCCAGGAAGTGAAAACCTTGCGTGAACCCGTCCGTTTGACGGAGGGGTTTGAAGGTGGAGCGCTGGACGAGTTGGCTTTGGATCGGGGATGGCAAGCGCTCGCGCGATTTGGCAAAAAGTTACGCGGCTTCGAGGCCGGGCGAGTGCGGGCGGTGGCGACCAGTGCCGTGCGCGAAGCCGACAATGCGCAACTGTTTTTGGCCAGCGCCGAGCGCCACCTTGGGTTTCGGATCGACGTGATCTCCGGGCACGAAGAGGCAAGGCTGGTGTACGCCGGTGTTGCCCATACGGTCCCAGGTACCGAAAACCGGCGACTGGTCGTGGATATCGGTGGCGGCTCCACTGAATTGATTCTGGGGCAGGGCGCTCGGCCCCTGATGACCGAGAGTATTGCCATCGGCAGCGGCACGTTCGGCGCCCGCTATTTTCAAGGGGGCTGTATCACGGCTCAGGCGCTGCTGGAGGCGGAGCGTGCAGCCACTGTTCAGTTTGAAAAAGTAGCGCGGCGTTATCGCGCGCTGGGTTGGCAGCAGGTGATTGGCTCTTCAGGCACCGCACGGATGCTGGCCAAAGTCCTCAAGGCCAACGGGTTGAACGACTCTGACGAAGTCGGCATCACCTACAGCGGCTTGTTGCGCCTGTCGTTGCGCCTGCTTGAAGTGGGGCATGTCAAACAGCTCTGCCTGGCGGGTTTGCAAACGCATCGTCAAAGCATCTTGCCTGGAGGCTTGGTGCTTATGCTGGCGGCATTCAAGGTGTTTGGTGTCTCGCATATGACGCCTTCCGAACCGGGGCTGAGGTTCGGCGTTCTGCATGGTTTGATGAGTAAACACTGATGCGAATCCACGGTTCGCCATTGATGACCGGTTGCTACAAGGGTAATCGACCCCTCAGGTTGCCCCTCCAGCTAACACCAAATGAGCCGGAGCCGAAGATCCCAGCCAGTTCGTGCAGCTGAAATACTTACGAAACATTCCAGCCTTATGATTCGCCTCATTGAAATCCAGGAGGTTGGAGATGAACCGACCATCAAGAAGCCTGCGCAAACTGCTCGACTCGGTCGCCACTAACAATGAGGCAGCCGCGCTCGATATGATGCGCGCAGCAGAGCAACTCCAAGACGAAGTGCTACGCCAACGGTTGCTCAATATGATTCACCGACTTAACCAGGACGCTATTGACTTACGAATGGCGCGTGACGATATCCAGGGCGGAGCCATAAAGCTCGCGTGACCGGTCTCGGTGACGTTTCTTGGTCCTTATGCATACAGTCGATTTCACGGAAGCTGATAGTGATCTGGTGTGCTTCTTCGACTGGCTCCTGAATCGGCGAATGGGGTATCGCCAGAAAGATGCTCTACATCGCCATGAAGCCCCAGAACATCGCGATCACCACAAGCGCCATTGCGATTGAACAGCACCAGCCCAATGTTCGCAGCCCAGGGTGAATGACGAACGTGCCCATGATGTCCTTGCGCGACGCCATCAACATCATGATGAACATGATAGGTACCGCGATCACACAATTGATTACGGCGCTCCAGAACAGCGCTTTAATAGGGTCAATCGGCGCAAAGCAAATCACCACACCCACCATGGTTGCCGCGCTGATAATGCCGTAAAACGCCTTGTCCGCTTTTGGCTTGGCGGCCAGGCTATTGTCCCATTTGAATGTGCCGGACACTGCATAAGCGGCCGAGCCGGCCAGCACAGGGACCGCTAACATTCCGGTGCCGATGATGCCCCCACTGAACAACCAAAAAGCGAACTCCCCTGCAATCGGCCGCAAGGCACTGGCCGCTTGGGAGGATGTTTGAATGTCTGTGACACCATGCATATTGAGTGTGACGGCCGTGGTCAACATGATGAAAAAAGCAATGATGTTAGAAAAGCCCATACCCACGATCGTGTCCACTTGAATGCGACTGAAGCTGCTTCGTGCCTGGACGGGCGCATCAATCAGTGGCCGGGCGCTGGGGGAGGCGGCCATGTCTTCAACTTCCTGCGATGCCTGCCAGAAAAAAAGGTAGGGGCTGATGGTGGTGCCAAAAATGGCCACCACCATGGTTACGTATTCTGGTTTCCAGGACAGCTGCGGCCATACGGTCTGGCGCGCGACCTGGCCCCAGGGGATATGCACCGCGAACACAGTGCCCACATACGCCAGCAACACGAGTGTCAGCCATTTAAGTACCCTCACATAGCGTTTGTATGGAATGAACACTTGCAGCAGCAGTGAAATCGCACCAAAGCCGACCGCGTAGAGATGTGCGGAGCCACCGATCAGCAGTTTCATTGCGCTGCCCATCGCGGCAATATCCGCAGCAATATTGATGGTGTTGGCGAGCAACAACAGCGCAACGATGACAAACAAAAAAGGCTTGGGGTAATGGCGGCGGATATTGGTCGCGAGCCCATGCCCGCTGACGCGGCCTATTTTGGCGCTGATGATCTGAATGCCGACCATCAGGGGGAAGGTGAAAAACAAGGTCCAGAGTGTATTAAAGCCAAACTGCGCGCCAGCTTGCGAATAGGTCGCTATACCGCTTGGATCATCATCCGCCGCGCCCGTGATAAGGCCAGGCCCCAGTTTTCTTATCCACGAGCGATGGGCAACAACCGAAGGCGTGCCTGCGAGTTCTTTCTTGTTCATTTTTTATGTCTCAGGGGCACTGGGTGCCGCACCTAAGTTTTGACTTGGGGCCTTTAACGGGAGTTCCGGACTGTTTTGTGACCTATGTGGGGTAGTCATACCGCTGCGTCGAGGGCGAGTTGGTTTTCGTTGATCTTGAAAAGCAGGGAAGGGAGGAGGTCTGGATTGGACGTCGCAAATCCTCTGCTGGAGGACAGCGCAGGATCGCGTTACATGAAGGATTTTTAACGATCGGCAGGACGTCGGAGAGGGGGAACCTGGCGAGTTATGGAACACATTCCGAGGGGTATTGCCTATGCCAAACCCCAGAAACGACAAAGCCCTGAATAATCAGGGCTTTGTCGTATAAAGATGGCGGAGGCGATGGGATTCGAACTCATGGACCTGTTACAGTCGACGGTTTTCAAGACCGTTGCCTTAAACCACTCGGCCACACCTCCGTTTGCGTTGCGGGCGCCATAATACCTGAATGAAACACACTGTCAAACTCTCTGCATAGCTTGTTACAGAGCGTCTGTTATGATCTTTGCGACTGAACGTTTCAAACCAACAGGAGTGTCGCCATGCGCGAACAGGATTACGCAGTTAATAACAGCGTGCAGGCTGAGCAGCTAGAGGTTAGCCGCGTCCTGCGCAACACATACGGCTTGCTTGCCCTCACCCTCGCATTCAGCGGCGTGATGGCGTTCGTCGCTCAGCAGATGCGTGTCGGTTACCCGAACGTGTTCGTGGTGCTGATCGGCTTCTACGGCCTTTTCTTCCTCACCAACAAACTCCGTGATTCGGCCTGGGGCCTGGTGTCGGCATTTGCCTTGACCGGTTTCATGGGTTTCCTGCTCGGCCCGATCCTCAACCGCTACCTGGGCATGCAGGGCGGCGCTGAAGTGGTCAGTTCGGCCTTCGCGATGACCGCGCTGGTATTCGGTGGCCTGTCGGCTTACGTGCTGATTACCCGCAAGGACATGAGCTTCCTCGGTGGTTTCATCACCGCTGGCTTCTTCGTGTTGCTGGGTGCGACGCTGGCAAGCTTCTTCTTCAAGATCAGCGGCCTGCAACTGGCGATCAGCGCAGGTTTTGTGCTGTTCTCCTCGGTCTGCATTCTGTTCCAGACCAGTGCCATCATTCAGGGCGGCGAGCGCAACTACATCATGGCGACCATCAGCCTGTATGTATCGATCTACAACCTGTTCATCAGCTTGTTGCAGCTGTTCGGCATCATGAGCCGCGATGATTGATCGCCAGCTTTGAGTTAATAAAAAACCCGCCTAGGCGGGTTTTTTATCGGCTAGCGAAAGATCACTCTTCCAGGCTACCCATTGCAGTGGTGTTGAAACCACCGTCTACGTACATGATTTCGCCGCTGATGCCGGACGCCAGGTCCGAGCACAGGAAGGCGCCGGCGTTGCCGACTTCGTCGATGGTGACGTTACGACGCAGCGGGGTTTGCGCTTCGTTGGCCGCCAGCATTTTGCGGAAGTTCTTGATGCCGGAAGCCGCGAGGGTGCGGATCGGCCCAGCCGATACGCAGTTGACGCGGGTGCCTTCCGGGCCCAGGGAGCCGGCCAGGTAACGTACGCCAGCTTCCAGGGAAGCCTTGGCCATGCCCATCACGTTGTAGTTAGGCATGGTGCGCTCTGCGCCCAGGTACGACAGGGTCAGCAGGCTGCCGTTGCGGCCTTTCATCATTTCGCGACCAGCCTTGGCCAGGGCCACGAAGCTGTAGGCGCTGATGTCGTGAGCGATGCGGAAACCTTCACGGGTGGTGGCTTCGGTGAAGTCGCCGTCCAGTTGGTCGCCCGGGGCGAAGCCGACGGAGTGCACGATGCAGTCCAGGCCGTCCCACTTCTTGCCCAGTTCAACGAAAACCTTGGCGATCTCTTCATCGCTGGCCACGTCGCACGGGAAGCACAGGTCAGGGTTGGAACCCCAGCTCTGTGCGAACTCTTCGACACGACCCTTGAGTTTGTCGTTCTGATAAGTGAAGGCAAGCTCAGCGCCCTCGCGATGCATGGCGGCAGCGATGCCGGATGCGATGGACAGCTTGCTGGCGACACCGACGATCAGTACGCGCTTACCGGCGAGAAAACCCATGTGTTGCTCCTCTCTTTCAGGTTATTGCGCAGTGGCTGGTGCCAGGAAAGCGGCTTCCAGCAACTGCTGTGTATACGGATGTTGGGGGGCGGCAAAGATACTTTGCGCGTCTCCCTGTTCGACCACTTGGCCATGCTTGACCACCATCAGCTGGTGGCTCAGCGCCTTGACGACAGCCAGGTCATGGCTGATAAACAGATACGTCAGGTTGTACTTGGTTTGCAGTGAACGTAGCAGCTCCACCACTTGGCGTTGAACGGTGCGGTCGAGGGCCGAAGTCGGCTCGTCCAGCAGAATCAACGCCGGTTTTAGCACTAATGCCCGGGCAATGGCGATTCTCTGCCGCTGCCCACCGGAAAATTCGTGGGGGTAGCGGTTCCGGGTTTCCGGGTCCAGGCCTACCTCCTTCAATGCCGCAATAATCGCTTGTTCCTGTTCCGCCTCGGTGCCCATCTTGTGGATCCGCAGGCCTTCGCCGACGATCTGGCTCACGCACATCCGCGGGCTCAGGCTGCCGAACGGGTCTTGGAACACCACCTGCATCTCTCGACGTAATGGACGAACCTGTTGCTGCGTCAGGCAGTCTAGCTGCTTGCCTTCAAAACGGATCGCGCCTTTGCTGGCAATCAGCCGCAAAATCGCCAACCCCAGTGTCGACTTGCCTGACCCGCTTTCTCCTACAATCCCCAGGGTCTGGCCTTGGGGCAGGCTGAAATTGATGCCGTCCACCGCCTTGATGTGGTCAACGGTCTTTTTCAGCAAGCCTTTCTTGATCGGGAACCAGACTTTCAGGTCCTCGACCTGCAGCAGCGGCGGGCCAATGACATTGGTTGCCGGCTTGCCGCTGGGCTCCGCTGCCAGCAGTTCCCGAGTGTACGGATGCTGCGGCGCGCGGAACAGCTCTTCGCACGATGCCTGTTCGACGATGCAACCGCGCTGCATGACACATACGCGATGCGCAATTCTTCGCACAAGGTTCAAATCGTGACTGATCAGTAACAGCGCCATGCCCAGGCGGGCCTGCAATTCCTTGAGCAATTCGAGGATTTTCAGCTGAACGGTCACGTCCAGCGCCGTGGTCGGCTCATCGGCTATCAGCAGTTCCGGCTCGTTGGCCAGGGCCATCGCAATCATCACCCGCTGGCGCTGGCCGCCGGACAATTCGTGAGGCAGGGCCTTGAGGCGCTTGTGCGGCTCGGGAATGCCGACCATTTCCAGCAACTCCAGCGTCCGCTTGGTCGCCACTTTGCCGATCAGGCCCTTGTGAATGCCCAACACCTCGTTGATCTGTTTCTCGATCGAGTGCAGCGGATTGAGCGAGGTCATCGGCTCCTGAAAGATCATCGCGATCCGGTTGCCACGGATATGGCGGATGGTTTTCTCTTTCAGGCTCAGCAAATTCTGACCGGAATACTCAATGGTCCCGGAAGGGTGACGGGCGAGCGGGTAGGGCAGCAACCGCAGGATCGAGTGTGCGGTCACCGATTTGCCGGACCCGCTTTCGCCCACCAGCGCCAGGGTTTCACCGCGCTTGATGTCGAAGCTCACGCCTTCGACGACGCGCTGAATGCGATCACCAACGACGAATTCGACGGCCAGGTCGCGCACTTCGATCAGATTGTCCTGATTCATTTCACTTCCTCGGGTCGAAGGCATCGCGAGCGGACTCGCCGATGAACACCAGCAGACTCAACATCAACGCCAGCACCGCAAACGCGCTCATGCCCAGCCACGGCGCTTGCAGGTTGGATTTGCCCTGGGCCACCAGTTCACCCAGCGACGGTGCGCCCGGTGGCAGGCCGAAACCCAGGAAGTCGAGCGCGGTCAGGGTGCCGATGGCGCCGGTCAGGATGAACGGCATGAACGTCATCGTCGAAACCATGGCGTTGGGCAGGATGTGACGGAACATGATCGCACCGTTTTGCATCCCCAGTGCCCGTGCCGCTCGCACGTATTCGAGGTTACGCCCACGCAGGAATTCCGCGCGCACCACGTCCACCAGACTCATCCACGAGAACAGCAGCATGATCCCCAGCAGCCACCAGAAGTTGGGCTGGACGAAGCTGGCGAGGATGATCAGCAGGTACAGCACCGGCAACCCGGACCAGATCTCCAGGAAACGTTGTCCGGCCAGATCCACCCAGCCGCCATAGAAGCCCTGCAAGGCCCCGGCGATAACGCCGATGATCGAGCTGAGAATGGTCAGCGTCAGGGCAAACAGCACCGAAATCCGGAAACCGTAGATCACCCGCGCCAATACATCACGGCCCTGATCGTCAGTGCCCAGAAGATTGTCGGCCGACGGCGGCGCCGGTGCCGGGACTTTCAGGTCGTAGTTGATGCTCTGGTAGCTGTAGGGGATCGGCGCCCACAGGACAAAGGCGTCTTTGGCCTTGAGCAGTTCGCGGATGTACGGGCTCTTGTAGTTGGCTTCCAGCGGGAATTCGCCACCGAACGCGGTTTCCGGGTAGCGCTTGAGCGCCGGGAAGTACCAGCCATTGTCGTAATGCACCACCAGCGGCTTGTCGTTGGCGATCAGTTCGGCGCCGAGGCTCAGGCCGAACAGCACCAAAAACAGCCACAGCGACCACCAGCCGCGCTTGTTGGCCTTGAACAGCTCGAAGCGCCGGCGATTGAGCGGGGACAGATTCATCTCAATGCTCCCGGCTTTCGAAGTCGATACGTGGGTCGACAAAGGTGTAGGTGAGGTCGCCGATCAATTTCACCACCAGCCCCAGCAAGGTAAAGATAAACAGTGTGCCGAACACCACCGGGTAATCACGGTTGATCGCCGCTTCAAAACTCATCAAGCCGAGGCCATCAAGCGAAAAGATCACCTCGACCAGCAACGAGCCGGTGAAGAAAATCCCGATAAACGCCGAGGGAAAGCCGGCGATTACCAGCAGCATGGCATTGCGGAACACATGGCCGTACAGCACG
This sequence comes from Pseudomonas sp. JAI111, assembly GCF_024809425.1. Taxonomy (NCBI): domain Bacteria; kingdom Pseudomonadati; phylum Pseudomonadota; class Gammaproteobacteria; order Pseudomonadales; family Pseudomonadaceae; genus Pseudomonas; species Pseudomonas sp. JAI111. The sequence goes on from NZ_JANUCB010000015.1 coordinate 68,239, forward strand.
CGGTGGTTGGTCAGGCCCTTGGCCTTGGCAGTGACGACGTATTGCTTGTTGATTTCGTCGAGGAAGCTGTTCTTGGTTAACAGCGTCATGGTCGCGAAGTTGCCGATCACCAGCGCGGTCACCGGCAGCGCCAGGTGCCAGAAATAATCGAGGATCTTGCCGCCGGTACTCAGGTCGGCAAAGTTGTTCGAGGTCAGGCCCCGTAGCGGGAACCAGTCCAGATAGCTGCCGCCGGCGAACACCACGATCAGCAGGATGGCAAACAGGAACGCCGGGATCGCGTAACCGACGATGATCGCCGAACTGGTCCAGACGTCGAAGTGGCTGCCGTGCCGCGTAGCCTTGGCGATCCCCAGCGGAATCGACACCAGGTACATGATCAGGGTGCTCCACAGCCCGAGCGAAATCGACACCGGCATCTTTTCCTTGATCAGGTCGATGACCTTGGCGTCGCGGAAGAAGCTGTCGCCGAAATCCAGGGTGGCGTAGTTCTTGATCATGATCCACAAGCGTTCCGGCGCCGATTTGTCGAAGCCGTACATGTGCTCGATTTCCTTGACCAGCGCCGGATCCAGGCCTTGGGCACCGCGGTACGCCGATCCGGCCACCGACACTTCGGCACCGCCGCCGGCAATGCGGCTGGTGGCGCCTTCGAAGCCTTCGAGCTTGGCGATCATCTGTTCTACGGGGCCGCCCGGGGCGGCCTGGATGATCACGAAGTTGATCAGCAAAATGCCGAGCAGGGTCGGGATGATCAGCAGCAGTCGCCGAAAAATATACGCCAGCATCTATTACTCCGTGCCCGCAGGGTCGGCTTGCAGTTTGGTTTCGACTTCTACCGCCGGTTTAGCGTCGGGCTTGACCCACCAGGTGTTGATGCCAATGTCGTACTTGGGTGAGATTTTTGGATGACCGATGTGGTTCCAGTAAGCCACGCGCCAGGTCTTGATGTGCCAGTTCGGGATCACGTAATAACCCCATTGCAGCACGCGGTCCAGCGCCCGCGCGTGAGCCACCAGGCTTTTACGCGAATCGGCGTTGATCAGTTGCTCGACCAGTTGGTCCACGACCGGATCTTTCAAGCCCATGGAATTACGGCTGCCGGGCTTGTCGGCGGCGGCGGACATCCAGAATTCCCGCTGTTCGTTACCCGGCGAGTTGGACTGCGGGAAGCTGCCGACGATCATGTCGAAGTCCCGCGAACGCACGCGGTTGATGTATTGCGACACATCGACCCGGCGGATCACCAGGTCGATCCCGAGGTCGCTGAGGTTGCGCTTGAACGGCAGCAGCACGCGTTCGAATTCGGTCTGGGCCAGCAGGAACTCGATGGTCACCGGTTTGCCGTTGGTATCGACCATCTTGTCATCGATGATCCGCCAGCCAGCCTCTTGCAACAGCTGATAGGCCTTTCGCTGCTGCGTGCGGATCATGCCGCTGGCGTCGGTCACCGGGTTCTGGAACGCCTCGCTGAACACCTGCTCGGGAATCTTGCCGCGAAACGGGTCGAGGATCGCCAGTTGATCAGCGTCGGGCAGGCCCGTGGCGGCCATTTCCGAGTTCTCGAAGAAGCTGCGGGTGCGCACATAGGCGCCATTGAACAGCTGCTTGTTGGTCCATTCAAAATCCAGCAACAGCGTCAGTGCCTGACGCACGCGCACGTCCTGGAACACCGGGCGGCGCAGGTTGAATACAAAGCCCTGCATGCCGGTAGGGTTGCCGTTGGGGATCTGTTCCTTGATCAACCGGCCCTCGGTAACGGCCGGAATGTTGTAGGCGTTGGCCCAGTTCTTGGCGGTCATTTCCAGCCAGTAATCGAACTGGCCGGCCTTGAGCGCTTCCAGGGCCACGGTGTTGTCGCGGTAGTAGTCGGTGGTCATTACGTCGAAGTTGTAGAACCCGCGGTTGACCGGCAGGTCCTTGCCCCAATAGTCCTTGACCCGCTCATAACGCACCGAGCGCCCGGCTTTGACTTCGCTGACTTTGTACGGGCCGCTGCCCAACGGCATTTCCAGGTTGCCCTTGTTGAAGTCGCGGTTCGCCCACCAGTGTTTCGGCAAGACCGGCAACTGCCCGAGGATCAGCGGCAGCTCGCGGTTGTTGCTGTGCTTGAACTTGAACAGCACCGTGAGCGGGTCTTCGGCGACCGCTTCATCGACGTCGTTGTAGTAACCGCGATAGAGCGGGGCGCCATCCTTGGTCAGCGTCTGGAAACTGAACACCACGTCTTCGGCGCGGATCGGATGACCATCGTGGAAGCGTGCCTCGGGTCGCAGGTAAAAACGCACCCAGCTGTTGTCCGGGGCTTTCTCGATCTTGGCGGCGACCAGTCCGTATTCGGTGAAAGGCTCGTCCAGGCCCTGTTTGGCCAGGGTGTCGTAGATCATGCCGATGTCGTCGGCCGGCACGCCTTTGCTGATGAACGGGTTGAGGCTGTCGAAGCCGCCGAACCCGGCCTGGCGAAAGATTCCGCCCTTGGGTGCGTCCGGGTTCACGTAATCGAAATGCTTGAAGTCGGCCGGGTATTTCGGCGGCTCGTTGTACAAGGTCACGGCATGTTGCGGGGCGGCGCAGGCCAGCCCGGCAAACAGCAGACCGCTGGCCTGCAAGAGCAGGGCGCTGACGGGTTTCATCGATCTTTCTCCGAAGATTTCAGCCACCACGCGGACAGGCCCAGGGTGTAGGGCGGCGTGGTGACGAAGGCGAACCGGTTGCGGTAGGCCAGGCGGTGATAATTGAGGTACCAGTTGGGAATCATGTAGTGCTGCCACAGCAGCACACGGTCCAGGGCTTTACCGGCGGCGACTTGTTCATCGCGTGTTTGGGCGGCGAGCAACTGTTCAAGCAGGTGATCGACCACAGGGTTGTCGATGCCGGCATAGTTTTTACTGCCCTTGACCCCAACCTGGCTGGAATGGAAATACTGCCATTGCTCCAGACCCGGGCTGAGGGTCTGGTTCAAGGTCATGAGGATCATGTCGAAATCGAACTGATCCAGGCGTTGCTTGTACTGGGCGCGATCAACCGTGCGCAGCCGTGCATCGACGCCAATGCTGGCGAGGTTCTCGACGTAAGGCTGAAGAATGCGTTCCAGGTTCGGGTTGACCAGCAGTATCTCGAGCCTGAGTGGCTGGCCCTTGGCATTCTCGATCCGTTGGCCATTGAGCTTCCAGCCGGCCTCTGCGAGCAGTGTCAGGGCCTTTCGCATGGTTTCCCGGGGAATGCCGCGCCCTTCGGTCTTCGGCAGGCTGAACGGTTCGGTGAAGAGCTTGGCGGGCAATTGCTCGCGATACGGCTTGAGCATCAGCCATTCGTGCCCGACCGGCAGCCCGGAGGCAGAGAATTCACTGTTCGGGTAATAACTCAAGGCGCGCTCGTAAGCGCCGCTGAACAGCGTGCGGTTGGTCCACTCGAAATCGAACATCAGCCCCAGCGCTTCACGGACCTTGCTATCGGCAAAGGTCGGGCGGCGGCTGTTCATGAACAGGCCTTGGGTCTGGGTCGGGATCTGGTGCGGGATCTGCGCCTTGATGACTTCGCCCCGAGTGATGGCCGGAAAGTTGTAACCGTTATCCCAGTTCTTGGCCTGATGCTCGATGTAGATGTCGAACTCGCCAGCCTTGAAGGCTTCAAAGGCCACATCGCTGTCGCGGTAGAACTCGACTTCCATGCGATCGACGTTGTACTTGCCGCGATTGACCGCCAGGTCCTTGCCCCAGTAGTCCTTGACCCGTTCGAAAACGATTTGACGCCCAGGCGTGACCGAGGTGATGCGGTACGGGCCACTGCCCAGTGGCGGCTCGAAGGTGGTGGCCTTGAAATCGCGACCTTTCCAGTAATGCTGGGGCAGCACCGGCAACTCGCCCATGCGCAGGATCTGCAACGGATTGCCGGCGCGCTTGAACACAAAACGAATGCGCTGCGGATTGAGAATGTCGACCCGCGACACTTCCTGAAGGCTGGTGCGGTATTGCGGGTGACCTTCCTTGAGCAGCAAACGGTAGGAAAACGCCACGTCGTAGGCCGTAATGGGGGTGCCATCGTGGAACCGCGCCTCGGGGCGCAGGTTGAACACCACCCAGCTGCGGTCTTCGCTGTATTCCACCGATTGGGCAATCAGGCCATAACTGGAAGTCGGCTCGTCGCCGGACGGTGCGTACTGGCCGGTGCCGACCATCAACGGTTCGTTGAGCTCGTTGATGCCGTACTGCAGGAAGTTGGGGGTGGAGACCGGGCTCGAACCCTTGAACGTGTAGGGATTGAGCGTATCGAAGGTGCCAAACGCCATCACCCGCAACGTACCGCCCTTGGGCGCTTGCGGGTTGACCCAGTCGAAGTGGGTAAATCTGGCCGGGTACTTGAGCGTGCCGAACTGCGCATAACCGTGGCTTTCGCTGATCGTCGCGCTTGCGGTGGAGCTCAAGGCCAGGCTGATCAGGAGCAGGAGGAGGGGACGCTTCAAGTCAGAGATCCGATCCAGGCGGCTTGGGCTTTGTGGGCCGTACAGTAACAGCTTGTATCGACAGGAAAAAGACAGGGGGTTAATGCGCTGTTAATGGTGCGCTGGATAGCCGTGCGGATTGCAGATCCTGTGCGAGCGGGCTTGCCTGAAAACCCGTGCTGCAGGCATAAAAAACCCCTGAAATCAGGGGCCCATTCTTAGCGTGGCGAAGCAACCGTCAGCATCTGCCCCGGCTTCAGCGCCTGGCCGACCCGAGGGTTCCAGCGCTTGAGGTGTTGCATTTCTACGTTGAAACGTTTGGCAACCATATACAGCGAGTCGCCTTGCTGAACCTTGTATTGGGTCGGCGGTTTTTCCTTGGCCGCCTTGCTGCCGGTTTTGCTGTTCGCCGCCACCACCGTGTTGACACGACCGCCGCTGCGTTTGGTGGTGTCTTGCATCACCAATGTCTGACCCACCTTGAGGTCTTTGCCAGTCATCTTGTTCCAGCGCTGCAGGTCCTTGAGGTCGACCTTGTTGGCCCTGGCGATGGCGGCGAGGTTGTCGCCACGTTTCACTCGGTAGGCGCGCTTGAGGCTGGCGACTTCGGACTCGTCGGCACCTTCGAAGACCGGCTTGAACGATTTTTTGCTGATCAGCTCTTCAGGACGCATGGTCGACAGGCTGGCGGTCAGCAGCTGTGCCTTGGACGTCGGCACCAGCAAATGCTGGGGGCCGTCGATGGTCGTACGCTGCTTGAATGCCGGATTGAGCTGAAACAGCTCGTCCTCGTCGATGTTGGCCACCTCAGCAACCTTGGACAGGTCCATGCGCTGATTGATTTCGACGACCTGGAAGTACGGTGCATTGGCGATCGGGTTGAGATTCACGCCATAGGCTTCAGGAGCCAGTACGACCTGCGACAGGGCCAGCAGCTTCGGCACATAGGCCTGGGTTTCGGCCGGCAGTGGCAGGTTCCAGTAATCGGTTGGCAAACCGAGCTTTTCGTTGCGCTCGATGGCGCGGCTGACCGTGCCTTCACCGGCATTGTAGGCAGCGAGTGCCAGCAACCAGTCACCGTTGAACATGTCGTGCAGGCGAGTCAGGTAATCCATGGCCGCGGTGGTCGAGGCGGTAATGTCGCGGCGGCCATCGTAGAAACGGGTTTGACGCAGGTTGTAGTAACGCCCGGTGGACGGGATGAATTGCCAAAGACCCACCGCGTCGGCCCGGGAATAGGCCATCGGGTTGTAGGCGCTTTCAATCACGGGCAACAGCGCCAGTTCCAGCGGCATGTTGCGTTCTTCAAGGCGTTCGATGATGTAGTGAATGTAGAGGCTGCCGCGTTCGCCGGCGTTTTCGAGGAAGGACGGATTACTGGCGAACCACAGGCGCTGTTGCTCGATACGCGGGTTGACGCCCAGGCCGTCCTGCAACTGGAAGCCCTGGCGCATGCGCTCCCAGACGTCCTGTGGTACTTGCGGTGTTGGTTTTTCGCTGAGCCAGATGGGTTTCTGCTTGGCTCGCGCGGCGATATTCGGAGTGTGTGTCGCTTCGGTCTGCGGCACATGGCTGGAACAGCCCGCCAGAGTGGCGGACACAGCCACCGCTATGGCTTGAGCCAAGCGGGTCAATGCGTCTGAATTGATGGCTTTGCGAATAGATGACGACATTGGCTGGAAGTAAGTTCCGGGCAAAAATGTCGGGCGATTCTAGAAAGCGTACCCCCTGCGGTCAACCATTCAGAATTTTTGTACCAATAGATAGCCTGCTTAGAACTTATCTTTCCACGCCCGCAAGGCAGCAAAAACCGCACTCGGAGCCCGGTTATCGGTTCCGTTCCGTTCGTCCACTTTTTCTTTAACGGATGTTTCGCCGGTACGCAAAAACGGATTTGTGAGCTTTTCCAATGCCAGAGTAGAGGGCAGCGTCATGATTCCGGCTTCACGTTGCGCGATGACTTTTTCCAGACGTGCGGTAGTGTCCGGATTGCCCGGTTCGACCGCTGTGGCGAATTTCAGATTGCTCAGGGTGTATTCGTGGGTGCAATAGACCAGCGTATCTTCCGGCAGCGCGGCAAGGCGCGACAGCGAAGCGTGCATTTGCTCGGGCGTGCCTTCGAACAGGCGCCCGCAACCGGCGGCAAACAGGGTATCGCCGCAGAACAGCAGCCCGTGATGATAATAGGCAATATGTCCCAGCGTGTGGCCGGGCACGGCGAAGACGTCGAAGTCCAGGCCCAGCACGCTGACGCGGTCATTGTCCTTGAGCGCCACGTCCCGCGCCGGGATGGTTTCGCTGGCCGGGCCATAGACGGTCGCGTCTGTCGCTTTTTTCAGCTGCTCGACACCACCGACATGATCATGATGGTGATGAGTGATCAGAATATCGCTCAATACCCATCCCGGATGCGCCGCCAGCCAGCCTTGCACGGGCGCGGCATCGCCGGGATCGACCACCGCACAGCGCTGGGTTTGATGGTCTTGTAACAACCAGATGTAGTTGTCGGTGAAGGCGGGCAGGGCACTGATCTGTATCATCGTCGGATTCGCCAAGCGGAAAACAATGGCGCATCTTAGAACTTCCTGGCGCGTTGGAGAATGCAATGACCGATAAAGCGTTCGCTCAGGCCGATCCTGAGTGGCTGACATTGATCAGCGCGGCCCGTGAATGGCTGTCCGGCCCGATTGGGCAATTTCTGCTGGATGAAGAGCGGCGCATGCTCGAAGACGAGTTGGGGCGCTTCTTCGGCGGTTACCTGGTGCATTACGGTCCGTCGGCCCAGACGCCGCCGTCGGCGCCTCAGGTGCAGCGCAATGTGCGTCTCGGCGCACCATTGCCGGGCGTCGAGATCGTCTGTGAAGAGCAGGCCTGGCCGTTGAGCGAGCATGCCGCTGACGTGGTGGTGTTGCAGCACGGGCTGGATTTCTGCCTTTCGCCCCACGGCCTGCTGCGTGAAGCGGCCAGCAGCGTGCGGCCCGGCGGGCATTTGCTGATCGTCGGGATCAATCCCTGGAGCACGTGGGGCTTGCGTCATGTGTTCGCCCACGATGGTCTGCGCAAGGCTCGCTGCATCTCGCCGTCGCGGGTCGGTGACTGGTTGAACCTGCTGGGCTTCGCGCTGGAGAAACGCCGCTTCGGGTGCTATCGTCCGCCGCTTGCGTCACCCGCCTGGCAGGCTCGTCTGGCCGGTTGGGAGCGCAAGGCCGGTGACTGGCAACTGTCGGGTGGCGGCTTCTATTTATTGGTTGCGCGCAAGATCGTGGTGGGCTTGCGGCCGCTGCGTCAGGAACGGCGCGAACCGATGGGCAAGCTGATTCCGTTGCCGATGGCCAAGGTCAATCGCCGCCGCATCGACCCGTAATACACACTTTATTTTCCCGGCCGGACCTGTTCCGGCCTCGGGCATCGTCGGTCACCGATCGGCGGGCCACCGCATTTTCTGGATAGATTGGCATGAGCGATAGCGTAGAACTCTTCACCGATGGCGCCTGCAAAGGCAACCCTGGTCCAGGCGGCTGGGGCGCGTTGCTGGTGTGCAAGGGCGTTGAAAAGGAGCTGTGGGGCGGCGAAGCCAATACCACCAACAACCGCATGGAGCTGATGGGCGCGATCCGCGGCCTGGAAGAGCTCAAACGTTCTTGCGACGTCCTGCTGGTGACTGACTCGCAGTACGTGATGAAAGGCATCAACGAGTGGATGGACAACTGGAAGAAGCGCGGCTGGAAAACTGCCGCGAAAGAACCGGTCAAGAATGCCGACCTGTGGAAACTGCTGGATGAACAGGTCAACCGCCACAACGTCACCTGGAAATGGGTGCGCGGACACATCGGTCATCACGGTAACGAACGCGCGGACCAATTGGCTAACCGTGGCGTGGATGAAGTGCGCGGTTACAAACAAGCCTGAAGTCGCCCGCTGATCGTTCCCACGCTCCGCGTGGGAATGCCTCAAGGGACGCTCCGCGTTCCAATGGGACGCAGAGCGTCCCGGGCTGCATTCCCACGCAGAGCATGGGAACGATCACTGGGAGCGAGCCTGCTCGCGATTGGGCGCACCACGGTGTATCTGAAAGACCCCAGCGAGCGTGTTAACATCGCCGCTTTTGCACGAATGACCCGTTGAGAGCTGAGCACTGATGGCCACCAGATCCGTTGTACTCGATACCGAAACCACCGGCATGCCGGTGACCGACGGCCACCGGATTATTGAAATCGGTTGTGTCGAGTTGATCGGTCGGCGCCTGACCGGCCGGCATTTCCACGTTTACCTGCAACCGGATCGCGAGAGTGACGAAGGCGCGATCGGCGTCCACGGCATCACCAACGAATTCCTGGTGGGCAAGCCGCGTTTCAGCGAAGTGGCCGATGAGTTCTTCGAATTCATCAAGGGCGCACAGCTGATCATCCATAACGCGGCGTTCGACGTTGGTTTCATCAACAACGAATTCGCCTTGATGGGCCAGCACGATCGTGCGGACATCACGCAACACTGCTCGATCCTCGATACCTTGATGATGGCCCGGGAACGTCACCCGGGACAGCGCAACAGCCTCGACGCGTTGTGCAAACGTTACGGCGTCGACAACTCCGGCCGTGAACTGCACGGTGCTTTGCTCGACTCCGAGATTCTCGCCGACGTTTACCTGACCATGACCGGTGGCCAGACCAGCCTGTCGCTGGCCGGTAATGCGTCCGATGGCAATGGCTCGGGTGAAGGTGCGGACAACTCCGCCACCGAAATCCGCCGTTTGCCGGCCGATCGCCAGCCCACCCGCATTATCCGCGCCAGCGAAGATGATCTGGCCCGGCACGTGTCGCGTCTGGAAGCGATTGCCAAGGCTGCGGGCGCTCCGTCGTTGTGGCAGCAACTGGCCGAGGCCAAGGCTCAGGCCTGAAATGCTGGCTACATGATGGTGCGCCGGTTGACCCGCTTCGGGGCATCGGCGCTCGCCACATGCGCTTGAACCCTCTACCCTGAGGATATTGGCAGGCCGCGGCCTGCAGCCTCAGGACACTGAGTCTCATGTATAAAGATTTGAAATTCCCGGTCCTGATCGTCCACCGTGACATCAAGGCCGACACCGTTGCCGGTGACCGCGTGCGAGGCATCGCCCGGGAGCTGGAGCAGGAAGGCTTCAGCATCGTTTCGGCAGTGGATTACGCTGAGGGGCGGCTGGTCGCTTCGACCCATCACGGTCTCTCCTGCATGTTGATCGCCGCCGAAGACCCCAGCACCCACTCGCATTTGTTACACAATATGGCGGAGCTCATCGGCCTCGCGCGGGTTCGTGCGCCGGACCTGCCGATCTTCGCCCTGGGTGAGCAGGTGACGCTGGAGAACGCTCCGGCCGACGCCATGGCCGAGCTCAATCAACTGCGCGGCATTCTTTATCTGTTCGAAGACACCGTGCCTTTTCTCGCCCGGCAAGTGGCCCGGGCCGCCCGCAAATACCTTGATGGTTTGCTCCCGCCGTTTTTCAAGGCGCTGGTGCAGCACACGGCTGATTCCAATTATTCCTGGCACACGCCCGGCCATGGCGGGGGAGTGGCTTATCACAAGAGTCCGGTCGGCCAGGCGTTTCACCAGTTTTTCGGCGAGAACACCCTGCGTTCGGACTTGTCGGTCTCGGTGCCGGAATTGGGTTCTTTGCTCGATCACACCGGCCCACTGGCCGAAGCCGAAGCGCGAGCAGCGCGTAACTTCGGCGCCGATCACACCTTTTTCGTGATCAATGGCACCTCGACCGCCAACAAGATCGTCTGGCATTCGATGGTCGCTCGCGATGATCTGGTGCTGGTGGACCGCAACTGCCACAAGTCGGTGTTGCACTCGATCATCATGACCGGCGCGATCCCGCTGTACCTGTGTCCGGAGCGCAATGAGCTGGGGATCATCGGCCCGATTCCGCTGAGCGAATTCAGCCGCGAATCAATCCAGGCGAAAATCGACGCCAGCCCACTGACCAAAGGCCGGGCGCCCAAGGTCAAGCTGGCGGTGGTGACCAATTCGACCTACGACGGCCTCTGTTACAACGCCGAGCTGATCAAGCAGCAACTGGGCAACAGCGTCGAAGTTTTGCATTTCGACGAAGCCTGGTACGCCTACGCGGCGTTCCATGAGTTTTTCGCCGGGCGTTACGGCATGGGCACATCCCGTAACGACGATGGCCCGCTGGTCTTCACCACCCATTCCACACACAAATTGCTGGCGGCGTTCAGTCAGGCCTCGATGATTCACGTCCAGGACGGCGGCGCGCGGCAACTGGATCGCGACCGTTTCAATGAAGCGTTCATGATGCATATCTCCACATCGCCGCAGTACAGCATCATCGCGTCGCTGGACGTAGCGTCGGCGATGATGGAAGGCCCGGCCGGGCGTTCGCTGTTGCAGGAAATGTTCGACGAAGCCCTGAGTTTTCGCCGGGCCCTGGCCAATCTGCGGCAACACATCGCGGCTGATGACTGGTGGTTTTCCATCTGGCAGCCGCCGTCGGTGGAAGGCATTGATCGCGTCGATACCCAGGACTGGTTACTGCAACCCGACGCAGATTGGCATGGCTTTGGTGGCGTGACCGACGACTACGTCCTGCTTGATCCGATCAAAGTCACTCTGGTGATGCCAGGTCTGACTGCAGGCGGTGCGCTGAGTGAGCGCGGAATTCCGGCGGCGGTCGTCAGTAAGTTTCTCTGGGAACGCGGGCTGGTGGTCGAGAAGACCGGGCTGTATTCATTCCTCGTGCTGTTCTCCATGGGCATCACCAAAGGTAAATGGAGCACGCTGCTCACCGAGTTGCTTGAGTTCAAGCGCAGTTACGACGCCAACGTCAGTTTGTCGACGTGCCTGCCGTGCGTGGCGCAGCAGAATGTCGCGCGTTATCAGGGCATGGGTTTGCGTGATTTGTGCGATCAATTGCATGCCTGTTATCGCAGCAATGCCACAGCCAAACACCTCAAGCGCATGTACACCGTGTTGCCGGAAATCGCCATGAAGCCGGCTGACGCCTATGATCAATTGGTGCGCGGTGAAGTGGAGGCCGTGTCGATCGATGCGCTGGATGGACGGATCGCCGCAGTCATGCTGGTGCCGTATCCGCCTGGCATTCCGCTGATCATGCCGGGCGAGCGGTTCACCGAGTCGACCCGATCGATCATCGATTACCTGTCGTTTGCTCGCACGTTCGACAGCAGCTTCCCCGGGTTTGTCGTTGATGTGCATGGACTGCAACACGAAGACGAGGGCAATGGACGGCATTACACCGTTGATTGCATCAAGGAATGAGGACCTTTCCCAGCATGCAACCGATCATGAATCCAAAATATCCAGGCCTGTCGGTGCGTGTCGCCGATGAGGGGTTTGCGCCTTATATCTGGGGCAGCGATTTCAGTTTTGAAGTCACGGCCTATGGCGTCGCCGAAATCGGCAAGCCGGTGGAGCAGTGGCGGGTGACGCCAATCACTCCATATCGAAAGTGCTACGGCATCGATCCCGAGGAGTTCAGCAGTTTTCGCGATGCCGCCGACAGTGCGGTGTTCATGGCCTATCTCGATGACGAACCCGTCGGGCATCTGGTGATCAGCACCAACTGGAACGGATTTGCCCACATCGACGAATTGGCCGTGCATGCGCCGGCGCGGCGTCATGGTGTGGCCAAGGCGTTGCTGGATGTGGCGCAGTTCTGGAGTCGCAAGAAAAAACTGCCGGGCATCATGCTCGAAACCCAGAACAACAACCTGGGCGCCTGCCGGCTTTATGAGCGCTGTGGTTTTGTGATTGGCGGGATCGATCATCTGCGCTATCGCGGCATCGACCCCAATACCGCTGAGGTGGCGCTGTTCTGGTACCGCTTGTTCGATAATCCGTTGGAAAATCCGCTCAGCTCGAAAGCATCGCCGCGGCTTGTTCCGTGAGGATGTCCAGCAGGGTCTGAACGGCCGGAATGGGCTCGGCGTTTTTCAGCGTCAGGGCATACAGGCTGATCGGTACCGCGGGTGCCAGTGGGCAGGCGTCGAGCCCGGTCGATTTGGCGCCCAGGGCGGTAAACGGATCGACAATCGCCAGGCCTTCGCCGGCCTCGACCATGCTGCGCATCATTTGATGCGTCTGCACTCGTGTCTGAATGACGGGGGCGGGGCGCAACGCGTGCAACTTGTTTTCCAGCGCCGGGCTCAGCGGGTCGTGACCTTCCAGGCCGACCATCGACTGACCGGCCAGGTCCTGCAGCGAAATGTATTTCTGTTTCGGTTGCAGCCAGCCGTGGGGCGCCAATAGCTGGAGCTTGCCTTGAGCAATCACCTGGCAATCAATGTCGGCGTGATCAGGGTCGTGCAGGCTCAGCCCCAGATCGCTTTCACGCAGCAGCAGGCTGCGGACGATGTCACGAGTCGGTTGGCTCAGCAGGGTGCAAGGCGCATCGGGAAGACGTCGGCGCAAGGCCGCGATGCTTTGTGGCAACAATTGGTGCGCCAGGGGTGGGGTGCAGATGATGCGCAGCGGATGCGCCTGATATTGCTTGAGGCTGCTGGCAAGGCGCTGCACCGGCTCAAGCGCGTCATAGACGTGGGCAATTTCGACCTGGAGTTCGCGCGCCTCACGTGTAGCTTGCAAGCGTCCACGCACGCTGGAAAACAGCATGAAACCCAACTGATCCTCGGCATCGCGCAAAAGGCTTTCAACCTCGGCCACCGGCAACTGCAGCCATTCGGCGGCAGTACCCAGGTGACCGGTCTGCAAGAGCGCGTGGATCACTTCGATATGACGTAAACGCATGCGTGAAGTCCATGTTCAGCAGGTGAGGGAGTCAGTGACTGAATCCTAACTCAAGTGCGCGCATATGACTTCTGCTCATAACGCGAAGTTATGAGGCGACGTTGGTTTCCGGCAGTTTGCCTACATGGGTGTCAGGCTCGCGCACGATGGTCACGTCCGACTGCACCAGCAGAAACTGGTTGTCATCGAGCTTTTTGACGCGGTCGCCAATGGCCAGTTTGTAGGTGGTGACAGGCGCAGAGCCAGTCAGGCCGTCTGCCGACGGGGTGGATTCCTGGAACTCATGCACGGAATAAACGCGGCCTTCCGCGTCTCTTGCATGGAACTGACCGACGAGTACTGCTGCCATCTGCTTAGAACCTCTGGAGATAAATCACTCAATTTGCGGTTCTGTAGACCGTGGTTGGGCGAGGTAAGTTTTCCTACAGGAAAAAAATAGTCAGGGACGGCTATTTCAGCAGCCCACTGATGATTCGTCATCTATAACTACATGTCTTTCCATCGAACAGTCGAGAATCTTCCATGAGCAACGTCTACACGATCGCCGTTATTGTCGGCAGCTTGAGAAAGGATTCGATCAACCGCAAGGTGGCGCTGGCTCTGGCCGACCTGGCACCGGCCAATCTCAAGCTCAATATCATTGAAATTGGTGACCTGCCGCTCTACAACGAAGACATTGACGGAACTTCTCCGCCGGCAGCCTACAGCACTTTCCGCCAACAAGTCAGTTCATCCGACGCAGTGCTGTTCGTCACGCCTGAATACAACCGCTCGGTGCCGGCACCGCTGAAGAATGCCATCGATGTCGGCTCGCGTCCTTATGGCAAAAGTGCCTGGAGCGGCAAGCCCGGTGGGGTGATCAGCGCTTCACCCGGTGCTGTCGGTGGATTTGGTGCCAACCATCACCTGCGTCAGTCCATGGTGTTTCTGGATGTGCCGTGCATGCAGCAACCAGAGGCCTACCTGGGTGGCGCGGGCTCGGCGTTCGACGAGGCGGGCAAATTGTCCGAATCGGTGAAGCCGTTCTTGCAGAACTTCATCAATGCATACGGCAAGTGGGTCGAACAGCATAAGAAAGTGTAATCAGCCCCAAGGAAAGAAACCTTTGAGATCACGCCGGTAGCCGCTGCTGGTCAGCGGCTACATCAAGCTGCGGTTCTCAGCATTCGCTTTACTGCATATTCGAAATTCCATATATTCACGCCTCGTTTGTCCAGAGGCGTGTTTACCCATGTCCAGCTCCCGCAGTCCCGTCGATATTTTCAAGGCCCTGGCCGACGACACCCGCAGCCGAATCGCGTTGTTGATCGCCCGTGAAGGTGAGTTGTGCGTGTGTGAATTGACGGCCGGGCTCGATCTCAGTCAACCGAAAATTTCCCGCCATCTGGCGCAACTGCGCAGCAATGGCCTGTTGTCGGACCGACGACAGGGGCAGTGGGTTTTTTATCGCCTGCACCCGGAATTATCACCGTGGGTCATCACTCTGTTACAGGACGCGCTGGCCGATCACGCCGAGTGGCTGGCCGCTGATGTCGCCCGTTTGCAGGCAATGGCCGATCGCCCGGTACGCTGCTGCTAATTTCTGATTTCTCTTTGAAGGCTGTTTCGCATGCTCATTGCGTCGCTGATTTTTCTGCTGACCATCACCCTGGTGATTTGGCAACCCAAAGGCCTCGGTGTAGGCTGGAGCGCGGTTTTTGGTGCGGTGCTGGCCCTGATTTTCGGCGTGGTTCATCTGAGCGACATCCCGATTGTGTGGCAGATCATCTGGAATGCCACCGGCACGTTTGTGGCGCTGATCATCATCAGTCTGTTATTGGATGAAGCGGGTTTCTTTGCCTGGGCGGCCTTGCATGTGGCGCGTTGGGGACGGGGCAGCGGCCGCAAGCTGTTTGCTTATATGGTGCTGCTCGGGGCGCTGGTGTCGGCGCTGTTCGCCAATGACGGCGCCGCACTGATTCTCACGCCGATCGTGATTTCCATGCTGCTGGCGTTGCGCTTTTCCCCGGCGGCCACGTTGGCGTTCGTGATGGGCGCCGGCTTCATTGCCGATACCGCGAGCCTGCCGTTGGTGGTGTCGAACCTGGTGAACATCGTTTCCGCGGACTTCTTTCACATCACCTTCAATCGTTATGCGGCGGTCATGATTCCGGTCAACGTCGTCAGTGTCGCCGCCACATTGGCGATGTTGATGTGGTTCTTCCGTCGTGACATTCCCAAGGATTACGACCCCGAACAACTGGAACATCCCGCCACGGCTATCCACGACAAGGCGACGTTTTATGCCGGGTGGGCGGTGCTGGTGATTCTGCTGCTCGGCTGTTTTGCCCTTGAACCGCTGGGTATTCCGATCAGTGCCATCTCCGCCGTGTGTGCCGCGTTGCTGCTGGCCATCGCCGCCCGTGGCCACAAGATTTCCACGCGCAAAGTCATGAAAGAAGCGCCGTGGCAGATCGTGATTTTCTCCCTGGGCATGTACCTGGTGGTGTATGGCCTGCGCAATGCCGGGCTCACCGGGTATCTGGCGGGGTGGCTGGACGGGTTTGCGGATTACGGTGTTTGGGGCGCCGCCATGGGGACTGGCGTACTGACAGCGCTGTTGTCGTCGATCATGAACAATTTGCCGACGGTGCTGATCGGCTTACTGTCGATCGATGCGAGCCAGGCCACGGGCGTGGTGAAGGAAGCGATGATTTACGCCAACGTCATCGGCAGCGACCTGGGTCCGAAAATCACCCCGATTGGCAGTCTGGCGACGTTGTTGTGGTTGCATGTGCTGCAGCGCAAGAATATTCAGATTGGCTGGGGGTATTACTTCAAGGTCGGGATCGTGTTGACGTTGCCTGTTCTGTTGGTGACGCTGGCGGCGTTGGCGTTGCGGTTGTCCTTTTAGACCGGGTTGGCCCCATCGTCGGAATGCCGCCCAGAGCAGGCTCACTCCCACATTTGAACTGCATTTCCCTGTGGGAGCGAGCCTGCTCGCGATGAGGCCGGTCAAGACGCTAAAGAATTCAGCCACCGCCCGGCACATTCGGCCAAAGATCCGCCACCAGGAACAGCCGCTCGGCTTCCTCCCATTCCCCATCGGCATTTTCAGTCAGGCGTACCATCAATTGCGCTGGCGCCTGCGGTTCGAGATCGCTCAGCCAGGCATTCAACTGTTCAGTGTCCCAGGTCAGCTCCGCCGGATAATGCGCCGGCGCCAGCCAGGCGTGGCGGGGCAGGGGTTGCCAGCGACCGAATGGGCGCTGCACGACAAATTGCGCCCAGTCCTTCTGATGCAGCCAGCTACCGCGCAAATGTTGCGGATGCGCGCCGGCGGGTGGTCCGGCATGCCCGGGCCACGGATAGAGCAGGTAACCGCCCAGCCACAGATGCGCGCTGAACTGCTGGATATCCAGCGCCGCGAGTACTTCGCGGCTCTCTGGTCGAGCAGAAATCGGCAATTGATGCTGGGCCAGGTGCGCCAGTTTGCGGTCCAGCCGGTCATGACATCCTGGCCCGAGCCATTGCGCCGTGTCGTGTCCGTCGCCATTTTGCGGGCCCAGGTACAGCTTGATCGCCAGTTCCAGGTGATGCACGCCGTCGCGGTCGCGCAATAGCATGTCCAGTTCGCCGAGCGTATGGCCTTCGCGACGGATCGGCATGTTGGCCGCGATCAAGTCGATGCCCGGGGCGTGGCGCACGGCGTACTGCCACAAGCGCTCGTAATACAGGCCCAGTCTCCGCGTCCTGGCCTGCGCCAGCCAGTGCAGCAAGTCATAGCTGTCGCGGTCCAGTTGCCGCAGCCACTGCTCCAGCCGTTCCGGCGCCTGTACCCAGTCACTGCCGGCCAGCGGATGCCGCTGTGGCCACGGTGTTTCGCCGAGCATCGGCGGCGCGAGGATGACCCAGGCCAGGTCGCGCACTTCAGGGTGGCGCAACCGATGGGGTAACTGGAGCAAATCGGGAAATAGGATCATCTTGCGAGCATAGCCTTAATCGGAGTACATCCTTGTGGCTGAAAGGATTTTGTCTATCCCGCGCTTTCGCCCATAATCGTGTTTTTCGCCGTCACAGACCTCAGGGGCCCCATGGAGCAATTTCGTAATATCGGCATCATCGGTCGCCTGGGCAGTTCGCAGGTGCTGGATACCGTCCGCCGACTGAAACGCTTTCTGCTCGATCGTCATCTGCACGTGATCCTCGAAGACACCATCGCTGAAGTCCTGCCCGGCCACGGCCTGCAAACCTCGTCACGCAAGATGCTTGGCGAAGTCTGTGACATGGTGATTGTGGTCGGCGGCGACGGCAGCCTGCTTGGCGCCGCGCGTGCCTTGGCCCGACACAATATCCCGGTGCTTGGCATCAACCGGGGCAGCCTGGGTTTCCTGACCGATATTCGCCCCGATGAGCTGGAAGTCAAAGTCGCCGAAGTGCTCGACGGCCACTACCTGGTGGAAAACCGCTTCCTGCTGCAAGCCGAAGTCCGCCGCCATGCCGAGGCCATAGGCCAGGGCGATGCGCTGAATGATGTGGTGCTGCACCCCGGCAAATCCACGCGCATGATCGAGTTCGAGCTGTACATCGACGGCCAGTTCGTCTGCAGCCAGAAGGCCGACGGCCTGATCGTCGCCACGCCCACCGGTTCGACCGCCTACGCGCTGTCGGCGGGCGGGCCGATCATGCACCCCAAGCTTGACGCTATTGTGATTGTGCCGATGTACCCCCATACCTTGTCAGGCAGGCCAATTGTGGTCGATGGCAACAGTGAGCTGAAAATCGTCGTGTCCAAAGATATGCAGATCTACCCGCAAGTCTCCTGTGACGGGCAGAACCATTTCACCTGCGCGCCGGGTGACACCATCACCATCAGCAAAAAGGCCCAGAAACTGCGGCTGATTCATCCGCTCGACCACAATTACTATGAAGTCTGCCGGACCAAGCTCGGCTGGGGCAGTCGGTTGGGTGGTGGAGGCGACTGATGCTCGATCCCGCGCGTAGCTACGACCTGATCGGTGACGTGCACGGTTGCGCTCTGACCCTTGAGCACTTGCTCGACCGGCTCGGTTATCGCAAACAAGGTGGCGTCTGGCGACACCCTTCACGCATGGCGGTGTTCGTTGGCGACATCATCGACCGCGGCCCGCGGATCCGTGAGGCGCTGTACATCGTCCACGACATGGTCGAGGCCGGCCAGGCGCTGTGCATCATGGGCAACCATGAATTCAACGCGCTCGGCTGGGCCACTCCCGCGCTTCCGGGCAGCGGCAAGCAGTTCGTGCGCGAACACACGCCACGTCATGCACGCCTGCTGGGTGAAACCCTGACTCAATTCGAACAGCATCCCGGCGACTGGCATGATTTCCAGCAATGGTTCTACCAATTGCCCCTGTTCGTCGATGCCGGCCGCTTTCGCGTGGTGCACGCCTGCTGGGATTCGGGCTTGATCGAACCGTTGCGCGCGCTGTTTCCCAACGGGTGCATCGACGAACATTTCCTCCAGGCTTCGGCCGTGCCGGGCAGTTTCGCCTGCACCGTGTTCGACCGCTTGCTGCGCGGCACCGACATGCGCTTGCCTGACGGTTTGACCATGACCAGCGGCGATGGCCTGACGCGCTCGTTCTTTCGCACCAAGTTCTGGGAAGACGACCCGCAAACCTACGGAGATATTGTGTTCCAGCCTGACGCCTTGCCTGAGCCCGTGGCCCGAAAGCCACTGTCTTCCACGGAAAAAAACACCTTGTTGCGCTACGGCGTCGATGAGCCGTTGCTGTTCGTCGGCCACTATTGGCGCAGCGGCAAACCGACACCGATCCGTCCGAACCTGGCCTGCCTGGACTACAGCGCGGTGCTCTACGGCAAACTGGTCGCCTATCGCCTGGATCAGGAAACCCGGCTCGATCCGCACAAATTCGTCTGGGTCGATGTCGAGCGGCCGGAGGTGCTGCAATGAGTGTGGTGGCCGTACTGCGTCTGCCGTTGGCGGTGGATTTGAGCGGGTTCGTCAAACTGCTGCAGCGCATGCAAGTGCCGCATCGCGTCAGCGAAGAAGCGGGCGAGCAGGTGCTGTGGGTGCCGGCCAATATCAGCGAAGACGTGCGTTCCCTGTACGAACGCTTTCCGGCGGGTGACCCTGATCAGCAACTGGACATTCCGGTGGCGCACACCAACAAGCGGCCCGGTTTTGTGGAGCAACTGCGTCACGCCAGGGCGACCGGGTTGGTGCTGCTGTTGAGCCTGATTGTCGGCGCCGTGACGCTGCTGGGTGAAAACCTCGACACAATGCGCTGGCTGACTTTCCTCGATTTTCGCGTTGTCGGCGACTATATCCATTTCGTGCCGCTGGCTGACAGCCTGGCGGCAGGGCAGTGGTGGCGTCTGGTGACGCCGATGTTGATCCACTTCGGCATCCTGCACCTGGCCATGAACGGCATGTGGTATTGGGAGCTGGGGCGGCGCATCGAGTCGCGCCAGGGCAGCATCAACCTGATCGGCCTGACCATGCTGTTCAGCCTGGTCTCCAACTACGCCCAGTATTATTTCAGCGGCCCGACCCTGTTCGGCGGGTTGTCCGGCGTGCTGTACGGCTTGCTCGGGCATTGCTGGATCTTCCAGCTGCTGTCGCCGAACCCGGCTTATCGCCTGCCGCGCGGCGTGCTGGTGATGATGCTGGTGTGGCTGGTGCTGTGTATGTCCGGGCTGGTCTCGATGATCGGCTTCGGTGAAATTGCCAATGCCGCCCACGTCGGCGGGTTGCTCGTCGGATGCTTGACCGGTTTGTTGGGTGGTTTGTACAACCGCCGTAAACTGGCCGTCTGAAACCGTTATGTGAATTTAAGTGCGCGGAGCTCTTGATGTCCTCTTTTAACGAAATGATCCAAAACATCACCCCCGATATCTACCAGAGCCTGAAACTGGCGGTGGAAATCGGCAAATGGTCCGACGGTGGCAAGCTCACCGCCGAGCAACGCGAACTGTCGTTGCAGGCGATGATTGCCTGGGAAGTCCAGAACCTTCCCGAGGAAGAGCGTACCGGCTACATGGGGCCGCAGGAGTGCAGCTCGAAGTCGATCAGCGTGCCCAATATCCTGTTCAAATCGGATGCCGTCCATTGATTGAGATTGGCCGCGGTGCAATCAGCAAAATGTCGGCGCGCCTTGACGGGCCGAACGTGCAATACGCGTTTCGTCTGGATGACGTCGAGGTCCCGGTCAATCCATTGATCGGCAGCACGGTGCGTCTGGAATACCTGGGGGCGATTTTTTGCTCCCATTGCGGACGCAAGACCAAAACCAGTTTCAGCCAGGGTTACTGCTACCCGTGCATGACCAAGCTGGCCCAATGCGACCTCTGCATCATGAGCCCGGAGCGTTGCCACTACGATGCCGGCACTTGCCGTGAGCCGGAGTGGGGCGAGAAGTTCTGCATGACCGATCACATTGTGTATCTGTCCAATTCTTCCGGAGTGAAAGTCGGGATTACCCGCGCCACCCAGCTTCCGACCCGCTGGATCGACCAGGGCGCGCGTCAGGCGTTGCCGATCATGCGTGTGTCGACGCGCCAGCAATCGGGCTTCGTCGAAGACCTGTTTCGCAGTCAGGTCGCGGACAAGACCAACTGGCGTGCCCTGCTCAAGGGCGATGCGATTTCGGTGGACCTGGCTCAGGTTCGTGATCAATTGTTTGAAAGCTGTGCCGAAGGTTTGCAAGGTTTGCAGGAACGATTTGGCCTACAGGCAATCCAGACCATTGCCGACGTGGAAACCCTCGAAATCCGCTATCCGGTCGAGCAATACCCGGCCAAGATTGTCAGCTTCAACCTGGACAAGAATCCGATTGCCGAAGGCACGCTGTTGGGGGTCAAGGGCCAATACCTGATTTTCGACACTGGCGTGATCAATATTCGTAAGTACACGGCTTATCAGCTCGCCGTGCATCAGTAAGGACTCCAGCATGCGCACCGAACAACCGAAGATGATTTACTTGAAGGACTATCAGGCGCCCGAGTACCTGATCGACGAGACGCACCTGACCTTCGAGTTGTTCGAGGACCATAGCCTGGTCCATGCGCAACTGGTGATGCGCCGCAATCCTGAGCGTGGTCCGGGCTTGCCGCCGCTGGTCCTCGACGGCCAGCAGCTGGAGCTGTTGACGGTCAACCTAGCCGACCGCGAGCTTGGCATTGGCGACTATGAGCTGACCGAAAATCATCTGACGCTGCAGCCGTTGAGCGAACGCTTCACGGTCGACACCAGCGTGCGCATTCACCCGGAAACCAACACCGCGCTGGAAGGTTTGTACAAATCCAGCGGCATGTTCTGCACCCAGTGCGAGGCCGAAGGTTTCCGCAAGATCACCTATTACCTTGACCGCCCGGACGTGATGAGCAAGTTCACCACCACGGTGGTCGCCGAGCAGCACAGCTATCCGGTGCTGCTGTCCAACGGCAACCCGATTGCCAGTGGTCCTGGCGAAGATGGCCGTCACTGGGCGACCTGGGAAGACCCGTTCATGAAGCCGGCGTACCTGTTTGCGCTGGTGGCCGGTGATTTGTGGTGCGTTGAAGACACCTTCACCACCATGACCGAGCGCTCCGTGGCGCTGCGCATCTATGTCGAGCCGGAAAACATCGACAAGTGCCAGCACGCGATGAACAGCCTGAAGAAGTCGATGCGTTGGGACGAAGAGGTTTACGGTCGCGAGTACGACCTGGACATCTTCATGATCGTCGCGGTCAACGACTTCAACATGGGCGCGATGGAGAACAAGGGCCTCAACATCTTCAACTCCAGCGCCGTGCTGGCCCGAGCCGAAACCGCGACCGACGCTGCGCACCAGCGTGTCGAAGCGATCGTCGCTCACGAATACTTCCACAACTGGTCGGGCAACCGCGTGACCTGCCGCGACTGGTTCCAGTTGTCGTTGAAGGAAGGCTTTACCGTGTTCCGCGATTCCGGTTTCTCCGCCGACATGAACTCGGCCACCGTGAAACGCATCCAGGACGTGGCGTACCTGCGTACCCACCAGTTCGCCGAAGACGCGGGTCCCATGGCCCACGCCGTACGTCCGGACAGCTTCATCGAGATTTCCAACTTCTACACCCTGACCGTATACGAAAAGGGTTCGGAAGTCGTGGGCATGATCCACACCTTGCTCGGCGCCGAGGGGTTCCGCAAAGGCAGTGACCTGTATTTCGAACGCCATGACGGCCAGGCCGTGACGTGCGATGACTTCATCAAGGCCATGGAAGACGCCAACGGTGTCGACCTGACCCAATTCAAGCGTTGGTACAGCCAGGCCGGCACACCGCGTTTGGCGGTCGGCGAGTCTTACGATGCCGCGGCGAAAACCTACAGCCTGACCTTCCGCCAGAGCTGCCCGCCGACCCCGGACAAGGTCGAGAAGTTGCCGTTCGTGATTCCGGTGGAACTGGGCCTGCTGGACGCCAAAGGCGCGGCAATCGCGTTGCGTCTTGCCGGTGAAGACCGCGCTCAAGGCACATCGCGGGTCATTTCGGTGACTGAAGCCGAGCAGACATTCACCTTCATCGACATCGCTGAACAGCCGCTGCCTTCGCTGCTGCGCGGGTTCTCGGCGCCAGTGAAACTGAGCTTCCCGTATAACCGTGATCAGCTGATGTTCCTGATGCAGCACGACAGCGATGGTTTCAACCGCTGGGATGCCGGTCAGCAACTGTCGGTCCAGGTGTTGCAGGAGTTGATTGCTCAGCAGCAGAAGGGCGAGAAGCTGGTGCTGGATCAGCGCCTGATTTCTGCTCTGCGCACTGTGTTGTCGGACGAGACGCTGGATCAGGCGATGGTGGCGGAAATGCTCTCGCTGCCGGGCGAGGCGTACCTGACTGAAATCAGCGAAGTGGCGGATGTTGATGCCATCCATATCGCTCGCGAGTTTGCTCGCAAGCAATTGGCTGACGGTTTGTTCGAGGCGTTGTGGTTGCGTTATCAGGCCAATCGCGATCTGTCGAAGAAAACTCCGTACGTGGCCGAGGCCGAGCATTTCGCTCGTCGTGCGTTGCAGAATATTGCGCTGTCGTACTTGATGCTTAGCGGCAAGCCGGAAGTCCTGGCGGCGACGCTGGAGCAGTTCGAGACCAGCGACAACATGACCGAGCGCCTGACGGCGTTGGCGGTGTTGGTGAATTCGCCGTTCGAAGACGAGAAGGCCAAGGCGTTGGCGAGTTTTGCCGAGCACTTCAAGGACAATCCGCTGGTCATGGATCAGTGGTTCAGTGTTCAGGCGGGCAGTACGTTGCCGGGTGGTCTGGAGCGGGTTCGTCAGTTGATGCAGCATCCGGCGTTCAATATCAAGAACCCGAACAAGGTGCGGGCGCTGGTCGGTGCGTTTGCGGGGCAGAACCTGATCAATTTCCATGCGGCGGATGGTTCGGGGTATCGGTTCCTGGCTGATCTGGTGATTGAGTTGAACGGGTTTAATCCGCAGATTGCTTCCCGTCAGTTGGCGCCGCTGACTCGCTGGCGCAAATATGATGATGCGCGTCAGGCGTTGATGAAAGGTGAGCTGGAGCGGATTCGCGCTTCTGGGCAGCTTTCCAGTGATGTGTTTGAGGTGGTCAGTAAAAGTCTGGCTTGAGGTTGGTTTGGGTTCCCACAGGTGTTCACTCGAACCCTGTGGGAGCGGGCTTGCTCGCGATGGCGGCCTGACAGCCGACCAGTCTCTTTCAGGTGTACATATCCGTTGCTGCGGTAACGGCGGCTTAGGGTTTCGCCCTTATGTATGGACTCGCCCACACTGACTACCTGCTTTTCAAACACTGCTACCCGGTTGCATTTATGTATAAGGCCTGTCCGAGGAA
>NZ_JANUCB010000016.1:0-78111 GCF_024809425.1 Pseudomonas sp. JAI111
TGTTGACTATCAGTCTGACTCCACAAGCACCCACACGAATTGCTTGATTCAGTTGTTAAAGAGCGGTTGGTTAAGATCTTTCGTCTCAACCGAGGAGCGCATCTTACAGCACATCTCCTCAAAAGCAAACCCTTAAAAGCGCATGATTTTTTCATTCAAATCAATTACTTACGCTAGGAGCAAGTTCAATATGCTCGTTAGCGGGAGGCGAATAATACAGGATTAAAACAGGTGGTCAACCCCCGTCTAAAAATTCTTTCCCCTCCCCCAGAGCCTGGGTGCTGACTCACCGCTTTTGGCGATTGCCGCCAGACGCCCATCGTTAACTCCAGGTCGATTAAAGACCTTCGCGAAAGACCACCATTAAAGAAGCGGGACAGATCACGATGGGTCAGCATTTGCCGTCATCGTAGTCTGCCCCTCTCATGCTAAGCGGGGCGCGGTGCTTCAACAGGTGGGGTACCGTCGTGAAACATCGTTTTCAGTTGAGCACGCAGTTCTGGTGAGTCGGTGTGCTTGTGAACGCTGACCGCATGCTGTGCGGCAGCCTCGAGCAGTTCGTTTTCAGAGTCTGCGCTGAGCGCGACGGAGCATTTGGAGTCGCTTGGAAACTCGCGGCAGTCGATGTATTTACGCGCCATGATCTTCTCCTCTTTACGACGAAGGCAGGCCGTGACCTGCGTGAACGATCACTCGACGCGCCACCCCATGTATTACCCAAGACTGCAGGTCGTATCGAGTGTGCTGACTCTTAAAGTATAGGCCCGCCTCCGCGGCCACCAGCGACGCGATGCCTGCTGAAAGACCAGAATTGATGCCAGTTAACGGGGCCTTGCCACTTGATGGGTCGTTAAGAGATGACGCGTGAGAAACCATAGAATCAATGCGCTGGCGCTGATCAAAGCGCCCAGCAGGCTGACTGCTGTCCAGCCCCAAAGCGCATACACCTGAGTCGCAGCGGCCGCACCCAGTGCGCTACCGACCGAGTAGAAGCACATATAGGCACCGACCATGCGGCTTTGGGCGTCGGGGCGTGCCGCGAAAATGATGCTCTGATTGGTGACGTGTATCGCCTGCACCGCAAAGTCGAGCACCACTACACCGCAGACCAGCGCGACCAGGGATGTCTCGGCAAACGTGATGGGCAACCAGGACAGCGTCAGGAGCACCAGCGAAATGCCGGTCACGCGTTGCCCATGACCTTGGTCGGCCCAGCGCCCCGCTCTTCTGGCCGCAAGTGCGCCGGCGACCCCGGCCAATCCAAACAGGCCGATTGCCGTGTGTGAAAGTGATAAAGGTGGCGCGCTCAATGGCAGCACCATCGACGTCCACAGTACGGAAAAAGCGGCAAAGATCATTAGACCCAGCAGGCCTCTGACGCGAAGTGTCCGCTCGGTGATGAACAGTTTGAAGAGCGATCCTATGAGCGCCCGGTAAGTAGCTTGATGCCTTGGCGACGCAGTGACTGGAACCACCCTCCACAGCACCAACGCAAGTATCAGCATCACCGCCGAGGACAGAAAATACACAGCGCGCCAGCCCGCGACGTCCGCGATCAGGCCAGAGGTGAACCGCGCCAATAGAATGCCCAGGACAATGCCACTGGTCACCGTGCCCACTGCCTGTCCGCGTTGCGATGGCGTTGCCAACGCCGCGGCGTAAGCCACCAGCACTTGGACGACCACTGCCAGCAGGCCCATTACGATCATTGCACTCAACAGGGCGATCCATTGCTGTGCTGCGCCGACGACCGCCAGCGCAATGGCAGACAGCAATACCTGAGTCAAAATCAGCCGCTTGCGGTTGACCAGATCGCCGAGCGGAACGATGAACAGCAGCCCCAGCGCGTATCCAATCTGAGTCGCGGTCACCACGACGCCGATCATTGATGAAGCAACACCCAGACTCTGAGCCATTGAGTCGAGTAAAGGTTGTGCGAAGTAAACGTTGGCTACTGCGAGCGCACAGGTGACAGAAAACAGTAACGTGAGCGAAGCAGAGAGTCCTGGAGTTCGGTGAGCCCTGGTGCTTTCTTCGATATCCGCAGGCGGCAATGCCGAGGGCTGACTGAGGAAACGCTGGGTAGCCGGGTCGGCATCTGCTGTCATGTACGCCTCCTTGGCGCTAAACTGGTTGCGATTAAAAACCAGATCGATTGTTGCCGTATCTTGTTTCAAATTGCAACCACATTACACCAACTCAGTGGACAGGCTTGGCAAACACATATTCCGGAAGGTCAAAAAAATGGTCGCAGACGCATCACCGCAAAGCAGCGAATGCCCCGTAGCAAGAACACTCGAGGCCATCGGAGATCGCTGGTCGCTCATGATCATCCGCGATGCCTTCGACGACATCCGTCGGTTCAGCGAATTTCAGAAGAGCTTGGGCGTAGCCAAGAATATTCTGACATCACGACTGAAAACGTTGGTTGCAGTCGGCGTATTCGACGTCCGACCAGCGTCCGATGGCAGCGCCTATAAGGAGTATGTGCTGACGGATAAAGGACGGGAGATCTTCCCGGTGGTGGTCAGCATGAGGCAGTGGGGCGAACGTTATCTGTTCCAGTCGCAGGAGGCGCGTTCTGTGCTGTTGGATAAAGAGTCAGGCCAGCCGTTGATGCCGCTGGATGTTCGCTCATCAAAAGGTCGGAAACTTGGCCCATCGGACTGCCGCAGGGTACGACTCGTTGACGGCGGGTCGTGAGCCGACAGCAACTACCTGATTGGAAGACCACCGCGCGACTTTCTGAAAGATCCGGAGGCAATCCATGAGCAAACAACCTCAGCCCCGCAGCCGCTCCAACCCTCAGCCCCGATCCCGTCCGGTAGTGCCCAGCCTGCCCGGTAAAACGGGAAATAAATCAGGGGGTTCACGCGGTATCTTTCCGTCGAAGCCTTCGAATTGAGCGATAAGCGGTTTATTTTCCGAATCGCGAAGCGAGGTCTGCTATCAGGACGTTCTCAATTCCCGACATGAGCCTTCATGACCACCCGTAACCCTGCCCCGAGAGCCGGCACCCGCTTGGCTATTCTTGATAACACGCGCTGCGAGGATTGTTGAATCGATGGCCAGCGGCACGGGCACCAGGCGCACAGGTCTGGTTACAGGTTTGCGGGTTGAGCAGAGGATTGAATCATGAAGATGTTAATGATGGTCGAATGCCCTAATGAACCCTTCAACTCCCTTATCAAAGCCGGCACGGCGGGCCAGCTGATTGAGCGCATTCTGGCGAGCATCAAGCCGGAGGCGGCTTATTTTACCGAGCAGGATGGCATGCGTGGCGGGATCTTTCTGGTCGACGTCAATGAGCCATCCGATATCCCCGCCTTGGCCGAACCCTTTTTTCTTAACTTCAATGCCAGCTGCAAGTTCCGCATCATGTTGAGCGCGCAAGATCTGCAAAAGGCTGATTTGGGAAGTCTCGGGCAAACCTGGGGGTGAGGCGCATCCATTGCTGCCATCGGTCACCATCAGATCAATGAAGTTCTTTTAAAACTCCGCGCTGCGTAAATGATTGGCTTTAACGCGGGATTCAAATAAGGACCCGGCCTCATCAGTCGGGTTTTAAATGCCCTACCCTCCAAGTCACTCCACAGAGGCGATTAATGAGCTATACCGGCTAATCTCCTATTGCAGTTCTTCAATACCGGAGGTTGGCAATGAAGCTCAGATATTCACTGACTGCTCTATTGATCAGCGCAAGCCTCTTTGGCTGCGCCACTTCATCACACCCAGGAGCGAGCGTCACCCTGGTTGCCACCCGACAGAACACCGGTCAGATCGGCAATGTGACATTGTCAGACTGGGGCAAAGAAACCGGACTCAGCTTCTTCATCAGTGGCGCTCCCAGTGGATCGATACTGCCCTTGCGGCTTTACACATTCATCAATAAAGGTAGTTGCCAACAACCTGGGCCCGTCGCCTACGCCATGAATGATCGCGTCAACACCGAACGCCAAGCGGTGCGTGGTTGGTCATTCTCAAGAACCGCACCTGTGGCTTTGCCGGTCCTGTTGTCCGGTGAGTACTCCATCGTCGTGCGGAGTGCACCGGACAGTGGCAACGTTGATATCTTTTGTGGGGATATCAAAGGTGGCGGTGCGGTGAAATAGCCGCGACCGAAGCCGATCCGAATGTTTACGACGGGCAGCGCCGTACATAGCATTGCTCGGTAACCCGTGCGCCCCATTGCTCCCCTTCTTGCTCCTGTTCCAATTTAAAACCAGCGTCTTCATAGAGTTTACGCGCGACATCGAGCCCCTTGAATGTCCAAAGCCTTGTCGCACAAAAGCCATGTTCGTCACAGAACTTGATGGCTTGCGCCAATAAGCGCTTGCCTGCGCCTTTGCCACGCGCCGAGTCATCAAGAATAAAGCATCGCAGAATCGCTTCGCCGCCCTCTCCTTCGCCATCTATGGCAATGGAACCGACAATCCGCTGACCGTCCAACGCCACCCAAACTTCATTGCGTGGATTGTCCAAACGCCCCATCAACTCCGCCATATCCGCAGCAACCAGACTTTCGAACGGCTGGCCGAAGTTCGCAAGCCTGGCATAGTAGTCGGAATGCATCTGCACAATTCGGCCGATTATGCCGGGTCGGTAACCCCGAGCAATGTCCAGCGGCGCCGAGGGCGGTTGAGCCATGCCGAGTCGATGCGCGTGCAGGGCCGCGGCGTAGTTGGCGATGCCCTCACTGACGGCCTGCTGTTGCTCGGTAGTTAAGTGCGACATCGCCGCACTCACTTGTTCCCTGGCGAAAGAATCAATGGCTCGCAGGGTCTCCATGCCCTTTGCCGTGAGCTGCAGCTTCTTGGAACGAGCATCTTCCTCGTTCGGGACTTCCTCGATCTCGCCCGCCTCAATTAACTTGCGGACCATGCGGCTCACCGAAGACTTCTCCAGGCCGAGAAGCTCCACCAGTTCCACGGCAGTCAACGACCTCCGCTCACCAATTTCCACAATTGTGTGAACCGACGAAGGCGGATAGTCCGTCGCCGCCAGAGTGGCTTGCATGAACCCCAGCTCGCGCACCATGAGGCGCGATGCTGAACGGACTTGGTTGATCAGGTCTGGCTGTGAATGAGTCACGGGGAGCACACCTCGAATGAACGGCTATTTAGTTGTATAGCACAACTAAATAGTCGTCGATTGAGATGGCTTGTGATCTTGGGGTGGCGTTTTTTTGCGGCGGAGATTACCAGCTGCCGTACGGGATCCCGAATCGCTCGATATAGCGCTTCGATTCTGCACTAACCGGATAAGCATAACGCCCTTCAGTTTTACCTTGGCTTGGCCCCAAAGGCTCCACTTCCGCCTGTGCGCGTGCAACTTTGATCGATTTCAAGCATTTGTCGGTCACCCAAACCTGCACGATGCCCCCCGGAGCAAGTCCGAGGTAAACCATTGTCAGGAAATTGGCAGGCTCTTGAGGTGTCGCCGGGCAACGCTCATTCACCGAAGCGTGCATTAGCTGCCGTGCTTCCTCAGGAATATCGACCCATGCGCGATATGTTTTCGACTCAACGATGGACTGCCAACGAACAAAAATACGCTTCGGTAGATCCGCACCGACTACGCCACGAATGCTACTGCTTATATTTTTATTCCAGCCACGAGCAGATTCCGTGCCGTCTTCTGGCTCACTACTCGCTGCCGTGCCACCTCCAGTTCGACGGAAAAGTTTGCCGTTGATGTCCTCAACAGCAGTGTCTTCCACCCAAACTTTCATATAAGAAGGCTCAACGAAACTGAGACTCCACCACTCACTCTTCGGGTCGTTTTTGCCAGAGAGCAAGTCGCCTGCATGGCAACCCACTACAAAAAAAGCGCCCAGTAAAATGAGGATCGAGCGCATCAGAATGTTCTCCAGGTAGAGTCAGGGACGTGAGGATGTCGTACACGAACACCGTCGCTCGTAGGCGCATTGGTGTAGCGGATGGTCAGGCCAAGCTCACGGCTTGCCCCTATTGGGTTACTCCAATTTGCAGACATGTGAATGTATTTGAGTTTCAACAGTTTCTCTTCAGCAGGTTGCGGCTTGTAGTTACCTGCCAGAACCCTGTCGCAAAATGGTTGGAGCTCGGAAGGCACGGAGTATTCCGGAGTATCCGGGATATCGTTCAATTGCACGCCTTTCTCCGTCGCCAATTTGTGCATTAACCGAAGATACACCGACGAAAGCTTGCCATTGACCGTCCGATTGAGTTGCAGGCCTGCGTACACCCGCAGCTCTTTTGGTCCGATCTTTTCCTGCGATGCGGCTATCGCCAAAGTCGGCTTGGGAGTGACAACATCCAGCATCGTTTCGGGCCAACCGTTGGCGACCATTTTTGCCTTTTGCTGCATTGCATCCCGATAGATGGATGTAGTTTTAACATCGGTACCATCTGGCACCGTGAGTGCCTGCAT
This sequence comes from Pseudomonas sp. JAI111, assembly GCF_024809425.1. NCBI lineage: Bacteria > Pseudomonadati > Pseudomonadota > Gammaproteobacteria > Pseudomonadales > Pseudomonadaceae > Pseudomonas > Pseudomonas sp. JAI111. The sequence continues at coordinate 6,412 of NZ_JANUCB010000016.1, forward strand.
GGAACCTACCAGCACGCACTCCTCCACTTCCTCACGATAACCACCTCCAATATCGGAGTGCACTCCGGGCACAGGGATCTCAAGATGCGCGGGAATCACTGTGCTCAAGGCGAAATTGGCGCGTCGTTCGTCTCGGGCTGTTAATTGAACGACATCGGTAAAGTATTTACGATCCAAGTACAACTTGATTCCGGGAGCAGCAGGGCTTTGGATATTTCCCAGATTAGTGAATCCCGCGACTGAAGGGACAGTATCGAACAAACCAATGAAGCCCATCAAAATCTCACTGTTGTACTGCCCCGTAAATCTAGCGCTGAAGCCAGCAGAGTTGCCGCGCAACACCTCTCCCAATGGCCCCTGACTACAACGTACAACTTCGTTTGCAAAATGCCTGGCGGCTGCAGCCCCTCGGCTGAAACCAAAGGTATCGAAGGTCAACGAAGTGATCTCATCTCCAGGGTTTTGATCGATAGCCTGTTTGACCAAGGCTTTCAGTAAAGAAAATGCGTTTTGGACTTTGCCCGCAACACCCGTGGCACCGCGCCCGGTTGCGGCATTGCCGAAGCTGTCTTCGTTTCCGCTTTCGGTGCCTATGCCTTCGACGTAAAGACTTCGTAACATCAACTTGGTCGATCCTTCACCTTTTACATCTTTGGCTGCTGGATAAAGCTCATAAAGCTTGAAGACATTACTCACATCATTCCCGTAACTCCCTTCGGGATCCGCCATATAAGGCTTACAACTCGCGTCGACATCGGTCGGCAGAATCGGATGATGTGCGCCGCAAAGCAGTCCCGAAGCGGAGTTGCTGGCATTGTTCAGCGTCCCGTCGAAGAACACGCCAATGCGCAACGCGACCCTGACCTTCTCTTTTGCGGGAGCCGGTGCTTTGCCGTGTTTCTCATATTCGGCCCAGCGGTTGGCATGGATGTCGACGGGTTTGGCTTCGTCGTATCGATAGTTTTTCGGGGGGTTGGGTACGTATCCACTCATTCCTTGATCACCTGGCTCCTTGGTGTAACGGGCGCTGAGGGTGCCACCGTGGATCCAATCAAGCAACGCGTAGCCTGATGCCATCATTCAGGGAAGGACAGCTCGTCCATCCATTGCCGACGTCGATAGTCACCATCAATTCAATGAAGTTCTCTTAAAAACTCCGCGGCGTAACATCGCATCCATACCAAACAACTACACCCCGGAGCACACCATCATGAAACGCCAACTCTTCCTCAGCATCGCTTTCTCGGTTTTTGCAGCTAACGCTTTCGCCGCTACTTCGGCTTACCCTGTTGTCGCTGAAGGCGGCTCGGATCGTCTGATTGAAAGTCGAGTGGCTGAGGGTGGCTCGGATCGTCTGATCGAGAATCGCGTTGCCGAAGGCGGCTCTGACCGTCTGATGGAAAAACGCGTCGCCGAAGGTGGTTCCGACCGTCTGATCGAAAACCGCGTAGCCGAAGGCGGCTCTGACCGTCTGATGGAAAAACGCGTCGCCGAAGGTGGCTCGGATCGTCTGATCGAAAACCGCGTTGCCGAAGGTGGCTCTGACCGTCTGATGGAAAAACGCGTCGCCGAAGGTGGTTCTGACCGTCTGATCGAAAACCGCGTTGCCGAAGGCGGCTCTGACCGACTGATGGAAAAACGCGTCGCCGAAGGTGGTTCCGACCGTCTGATCGAAAGCCGCGCTGCATAAATGCCTGGTTTCACCGCACTACTCAACGCAGAAGCCCGGCCTGAACAGCCGGGCTTTTTCGTATGCAATTGATCGGTTTCGTTTGCTGCCTGTCTGCCTTGAACAAACGCGGGTCGTTCACTCAGATGAAGCAACCGAACGGGCCTTGCGTTTGCGTCTAGCCTGTTCATCCTCCTCCAGTGCCTGACGCATAAGCGCCCGAGCGGCCCAGGCGGCAGTGTCGAGAGACTCTTCGATACTCGCCTGACCGATGTCGCGCACGGCGATCAACGCCTCGGTGCCCATGACGATCGACAGCGCCTGCTTCAATCGTTTGCGTGCACGGGGTGAAAGCACGTCCTTCAGCGAATCGACAATCGGCGCTACGTAGCTCATGCGTCGACCCGGTCGCAGCGGCTCGTGGGCTTCACTGTCCAGCCATACCGTCATGAATGAACGCTCCATCACGTGCAGGGCGATTTCGTCTTCGATCAAGAGTGTGTTCAATGCATTCGCCGCCAGGCCTATGCCCTTGACCGGATCTTCTCCCGGCTGCCAGAGCTGCTCCAGCGGTGGCATATCCCGATCGGTCGCCGTTTCGCTGATCAATGCTTCAGGCGAGGGGAAGTAACGATAGGCCGTGGCCCGCGACACCCGCGCGCGCTCGGCCACTTGTGCAACCGTTGGGTTCAGGCCTTCGTCGCGCAATGCGACGGCGGCATCGAGCAACGCTTGACGCGTTCGCAGGCGCTGATTGGCACGGCCTTGGGTATCGCCGTCTCTGACCGACGGGCTTGACGTGGAATTCGACATGGAATAAATGATACTCCGTCTTGTAATGAGACTTGAGTCTCATGATAGACACATTTCAGCAACTGAGCGCGCCTCAGGGCGCATGAGGTAAATGTCATGAATATCAACCCTCGTTCGCGGACGTGGTTTCGGCTCGCCGCCCTCTACTTTGCGATTGGCGTGGTGCTGGGTGTGGTGATGGGCGCTTCCGGCGACCACTCACTCTTCGCGGTTCATGCTCATATCAATCTGTTGGGATGGGTATCGATGGCACTGTTTGGGCTGATCGGCACCGTGCATCCGGCAATGAATGAAGGGCGCGTTGCGACAGCACAGTACTGGATGTACAACCTGGGCGTCCCGGTGATGCTCGGTGCGCTGACGCTGCGCCTGAAGGGTTTCACGGCGGTGGAGCCATTGATCGGTGCCGCATCAATCCTCGTCGGCTGCAGTGTGCTGCTCTATGTGTGGCTGGTTTTCTCGCGCATCGCCATCACGGCCGAACGTTTGCGGAGCACAACTGGCGAATCAAGCCTTTCATAAGGCAAAACAGGACACGGCGTCAGGGCAGCGATCGGTGCGTGACGATTGCTGCCCTTGCGTTCCGAGAAAATAAGCCCCGCAGATACCCGCCGCAAGGACGCGAAATTACGTCTGCCGCACAATATCGACCGAGATCTCCACCGCTGCAATCGTTCCTCGATTCTCAAGCCAGTGAGTGGTGTGCCTGTCCTCGGGCCAGCCCACGCCCGGCCCATAGTCGGTCGCGACGCCATTACGGTGATCGGTGATTGTCCCTTGCAGGATGTAGACGGTGCCGGGCCTGTCCACATGGTTGTGAATCGGTCCGAAGACGCCGCCGGGCTCGATGGTTACCCGACGCATTCTGAGTTGGCGCCCTGCCATGCCCTCGATCTCGGGACCCAGATCAATCGTTGCCAACAAGTCCACTGTCACGCCTTTCGTCTCAGGTGCCACCTGTTCGTCGCTCATGGCGCGCCTCTTTTTAAACACAGGGCCTGCCTTTAAGTAGAGACACTAAAAGCGCCGATCAGTCGGGAGGCGACGAAGGGTCTATGGTTTGGTCCACGATTCAGGGGTTTTTGTCCGCTCTTCCCCATGGACAGGCGCAACACCAACTAATCTCAACAGAGCACGGCACGAGCCCATTCACGCCTCAAGCCTCTTGATCCAGGGGAGATGAGATGACCGGTCTAACAGCGCATCAATGCTCGTTATGGATTCTGCCCTCCCTGCTCGCCATCAGCCTGGCGCTGACAGCGGGTTGCGCGGGCAAACCGGCCTCGACGCGTTATCTGGCCTCCAATGCCAGCTCTGCTTGCTACGCAAAAGCCCTCCCCACCGCTGGCGAAGGCGGCCTGGCTTGGGGGAATACGTTGGGCATGGCGCGCAAGAAATCCCTGGATAATTGCATTCGCTATGCCGGCCGCTCCGGTGGCACGCCAGATACCTGCAAAGTGGTGTTGGCGCAATGCAAGAACTGATCAACACTCCGTCGTTGGAGCAATAGAGTTTCAGTGCGCGCCATCTGCTTGATGGTTCATTGGCCTCCGCTTGTCAGCTTCTCAGCACCTTCTGCCTTGCATTTTTTCCAACGCCGTATACCCCCTCATACGGCGGATCAAACCATGAACGGAACAATCGCTGCTCTCATGATCGCTGGCCTGGTGTCCGTTGGCACGCTGCCCGCACTGGCAGGCGAAAACACGGTTGCAGACTCGGCGGTTCCACCGGCCGCGCTTCCGGGTATCAACCAGCCTCAGGGTGTTGAATCCAAGGAGGACAAGGCCGACAAAAAAGGCGAGGAAGCGTCAGGCTCCAACTCCGGCGCCGATTCGCAGGCCACGGACAATGATGCGGCGACTTCGAGCGGTGGCGACGACACTGAGAAAAAGCCCTAGGAAGGATCAGCGGTCCTCTTGAGTGGCCGGTTCATCGCTCCCAGTGTGAGCCCAGGATGATGCTGCACAGATTGACTCGCTTGAAGTCTGGATCCTTGTAGGCCAGAAAATCATCGTTGAAGGTACCGAACGTACTGCCGGGGCGATGCATCATCCCGAGATAAAATTCGTCGATCATCTTGTGGGCGAAATCGCTTTCACGCGGATAGGCGGCAATCACCGCCTCGCGTTGTGCGTCCGTGAACAAATCAAAACCACGTCCTGCCACGTCCATGCCCGCTCCGGCTTGCACCAGGGCGATTTCTGCGTGCATGTGTTCCGGGATGCCCGGCGTCGTATGGAGAGCAACGGCGGTCCAGACTTTTTCGATATCGCCCTCGTTGATGTGATGGCTTCGCAGGAAATCACGCGCGGCGTTGGCACTGTCTACCTCGAAGCGCAGCTGACTCTCCCGGTAGATTGAGGTCAGGCCCAGATCGTGGAACATGGCGGCGACGTACAGCAACTCTGGATCAAAGATCAGGCCCTTGCGTTTTCCGAGCAAAGCGCCCCAGTGGTAAACGCGCGTGGAGTGGGTAAACAGCAATTCGCTTTCGGTGTCACGAATGAGTTGCGTCACTTCCCGAGCCATCGTGCTGTCGGGGATTTGTACGCCGGCAATGTCGTTCGTCGACATGGATTTTCCTCCTGTGTCTAGCGCCGCCGGTTTTACATCGGCAACGCCGGCCAGCTGATCGGCCCTGATCGCTCCATTGGAGACGGCTACCTCAAGGGTTCGAACCCAGGCAGATCAACCCGTTGAAACTGAAAAAAATACACGTCGAGCAGGTTGCAACACAGTGCCAATATTGCGGATTTTTAGTGCGCCAATGACCGGCGTGACCACACTCACCATTGGCCCTTTCAAGCAATAAACGCAGCACGAATGAAGTCGATCGGCTTACTCGGGTCTCAGCTGGCTCGCGGGCACCACCGTGTCGATGCGCCCGGTGGCCACGTCGTAGACCAGGCCTGTCACGGTAAATCCACCGGGCAGGTTTGGATTGGCTTTCAGGGCTGCCACATCGACTCCGACCGCTTTGTAAGGATCGTCGATTTGCAATGCCGTCAGGTCAGCCTCGGACACGCCCATGTGTTTCGCCAACAATGCGGGGGCGTGGTGATAGCAGCCACTGATACCGCAATCGGTGTGCTGCAGGACGATCAGGTTCCAGCCCTGGCCCACCGCCGCGCCACCGACACGGGACACGGTGCCGAGGATGGCCATCGTCTCGAACAGCGCCGGGTTCACCCGGCCACCGACATTGCGGATAACTGCCGCCTCGCCAGGGGCAAGCTTGAGCACGTCCATCGGGTCGACGCGGGGGTCGACACAGCCGAGGATCAGTGTTTTTTGCGAAGGAATAATCTTGAGGTCGGGATGAAAACCGGTCGTTGCGAACTCGCTGTTGCGTTGGGTCAGCGTCTGTAAAAAATCCATGATGAGCTCCGTCAAACAGGTGGGGGACTGCCGCGTTGCGGCAACCGGGTGAACATCATCGCCTGCAGGATCTGCGGTTCGGCGGTGAACGGGCACCCGTCAGTTCGGGGAAGCGCTGGAGGGCTTCGGCTCCGATGGGCCAACTATGTCGTCTTGCCCAAACCGGCGGTAGCGGTTGAATCAGGCTAAGATTTATATCGAGTCAGCATTAATCATCGCCTGCGACACTTGCGACGCTCTCGGGTGAGCGGCACGGGCTCGCTTGAACAGGTAAACCGGCATGCCGTTGAAAGACATCCTCGCCTTGCGGCTGTATACCCGCGTAGCCCGACTCGGCAGCTTCTCGGCCGCCGCACGGGAAAGCGGGCTGGCGCAGTCCCAGGTGTCACGGATGATTGCCGAGCTGGAGGCGAGCCTGGGCGCGCGGCTGCTGTCGCGGACCACGCGGGCCGTGGTGCCGACCGAAGCCGGGATGGAGTTTCTGGCGCGCATGGAACCGATCCTGGCGGCGGTCGACGATGCCGAGAACAGCGTGCGCGAGAACGGAGAATTGCGGGGTTTGCTGCGTATCGGCATGCCCTCGACGATGGGTATTCGCGTGATCATCCCCAGATTGTCGGCCTTTACTGAACGCCACCCGATGCTGCACCTGGAGCTGATGCTCGAAGATCAGTGGCAGGACATGGTCAAGGAAGCCGTCGACATCGGCATCCGCGTGGGCAACTTGCCGGACCTGGCGGGCACGGCCAGACGGATTGGCACCATGCACCGTGTGATCGTTGCCTCTCCCGCTTACCTTGCACGCCACGGCACGCCAATGACCCCGACCGACCTGGAGCGACACCGGATCGTCGGTGGTCCGGCAGGTTCGCAGGCTTCATCCTGGCAATTCGAACGCGACGGCGTAGCGTCAACCATCAACCTCGCCCCACAGTTTTCTACCAACGACACCGCCGGGGCGCTGGCAGCCGCGGCAGGAGGCCTGGGCATCGTTTCGACCACGTCCTGGGCCTGCGCTCTGGAGTTGGCCAGTGGCACCCTGGTGCATCTGCTTGCGGAGTGGAAAATGGCCGACCTGCCCGTCCATGCGTACTTTCCGCAGGGACGCACGACGCGTCTGGCGGCGCGTGCGTTTGCCGACTTCCTCGCCACCACGCTCGGCAATAAACATGCGGAATCTGCCGTTTTGGGAGACGGTGCATAAACCACGGAATATCGCCTACCTCGCTTCATGCCAAGCGTGTGTTCGGGCGTTTGCGGGCTAAAGCGAGGCTCAATGAAAACGGGCGCCGAAAACGGGCGCCATCAAGGCGCCCGTTTTTCAGTGTCAGTGCGTTTTATTCGAGATCGAGTTACCAATCTTGCTTAACCCTTTGGTGTTGTGATCACCGGGCGTTGTGGCCGAAATGGCCCTGGCTTTGGCTAAGCCGCGAGTATCTTTGGAGTGGGCGACGCCAGAAGTCGTTGCTCCGTGACCGCGATCACTGCCGTAATGGTTTCCGCTTTCACCACGGTCGCGGACTGCCTTGCCGGCATGATCGCTGGCCAGCCCTTTACCGTGTCCGTTGCTGTCGGAGCGGCCGTCATGATCCGCGTCGCTATGGCTGCCACTTACACCGCCGCTATGGCCACCACTCGTACCGCCGCTATGGCCACCACCATTTCCGCCACTGTTTCCACCACCATGCCCCCCTCCGTTACCGCCACCGCCTCCATTACCGCCGCCGCCTCCATTGCCACCGCCACCGCCACCGCCATCTTTCGCATAGGCAGAGCCCATGATGGACAGGTCAACGGGGAGCAATGGCGCAGCTGCAAGCATCAGGGCGCAGGAAAAGACTGCAAAGAGACTTTTATTCTTTAAAAGCATGATGGCTTCCGTAGGTTGATATCGCGTGTCATAGGACGTGATAACCCGGTTTCAGTTCCGGGTGTTGCGACGGACGGAAGCCTTGCAGACATGCCTGAGTCGCACGAAGAAAAAAAACCTCTTCGGGTAATGAGATTCAAGCGCTTTAACTCATCTACCATTAATCAAAAGCGCCGTTCAAAACTTCGTAGACAAGCCCCGTCGCCAACGCGACCAGGATCAAGTCGACGCCGACTTGCTGCCACTCGTACCCGTCATAATGAGGCAATCTGCCGACCAGGCGGCCATCCAGCTTTTTAGCAATTCCCGGCGGCAATGGTTTGCCGCGAGCGAGGTTTTTCTGAATGCCGGGGGGCAAGGCAGGACCAGGACTCCAGTAGTCCCGGTGGCCGCCAATAATCCCCAGGATATTGTCGCGATTGACGCTCGGACCATGATCCCAATCGCCGCCCGTGGCATTTTTGCCTTTATTGGCATGACCTGCCTGATTGCCATGATTCTGGCTGTTCTGCGGGTTTCCCTTGCCGTTACCTTGGCCCTTTCCATTTCCAGGGTCAGCCAGCGCAGTGGTCGAGCCGCAGACCAGTGCAAGGCTTGTCACGGCGGCAATCAATGAGCGAAATCTGAACATCGAGTCGTTCCTTCAGCAGGGAGATAGCCCCCTGACTGTAGACGCTTTCAACGGTGTGGGTTTCATATCACCCGGCCAGCCCCTGGCTCACCGACGCATTGTTGATATAACTCAACGATTTTCCTTCGTTCAAGCGTAAAAAATACTGACCGGGTAATCACAATCCGTTATCTCTCGCGCACTTTACAGAGGACTCCATCATGAACGACTTGAGCCTGCGTAATGCCATCCTCGATGAACTGCAGTTCCAGCCTGAAATCGATGCCGCCAACATTGGCGTGGCCGTGGATAACGGTGTGGTGACGCTCTCTGGACACGTTTCAAGCTACGCCCAGAAAATCAGTGCAGAGCGCGCAGTCAAAAGTCTCAAAGGCGTACGCGCAGTCGCTGAAGAAATCCAGGTGCGGCCGGAGAAAGGCGCCGGCACGGCAGATGACACCATCGCCAGTCGCGCGTTGAAGATCATCAACTGGAGCTCCGATGTCCCCGATGGCGACATAAAAATCATCGTGCAGGACGGCTGGGTCACCCTGGAAGGCGAAGTTGACTGGCAGTACCAGAAGGAAACCGTGGAGCGGGCCGTGCGTAAATTGTCCGGCGTGGTGGGCATTCACAATGACCTTACCCTGCGTCCTCGTGTAGACGCCGGGAATATCCAGCGCAGCATCGAAGAAGCACTCAAGCGCAATGCCGAAGTCGATGCCGAGGGGATTCACGTCAAGGTTCAGGGCGATGTGGTGAAACTCGAAGGCAGGGTGCATTTGTGGCGCCAGCGCCAGATTGCGGAACGGGCGGCCTGGTCGGTGCCCGGCGTCAAGGAGGTCATCGATCACATATTGCTTGCCTGAATCGCGGACCCGGGGAGCCTGCGACCTCCCCGGGAGGCTCAAGAACGGCCTGTTCGACAGCCGTTACTTATCCGAGCAAAGGTCATGAAAAAAAACCACCAATGGAACCTGTCTTACTTCGCGATCACCTTTATCGTGCTCAGCCTCTTTCAATTTCTGTTCATAGAACGGCATGTCGTTCAGAGCATTCCCTACAGTCAGTTCCAGCAACTGCTCAGCGAGCACAAGGTCAGTGATTTGCGGATCGAGAAGGACCAGATCAGCGGAAAGCTGCTGGAACCCATCGACGGCCGCAACCTGTTTTCGACGGTTCGGGTCGATCCAACGCTGGCCAGCGACCTTGGTCAATCAGGTGTGGAGTTTACCGGGGTCAGTGAAAACACCTTGCTCAACGGTCTGATCGGGTGGCTGCTGCCGTTTATCCTGATCATGGTGATCTGGCATTTTCTGTTTCGCGGGATGGCAGAAAAACAAGGCCTCGGCGGCCTGATGAGTATTGGCAAGTCACGCGCCAAAGTGTTCGTCGAGCGTGACACCGGGGTGACCTTCGCCGATGTCGCTGGCATCGATGAAGCCAAGGTTGAATTGGTCGAGATTGTCTCGTTCCTCAAGGACAAGACCCGATACGCCCGGCTCGGGGCGCACATTCCCAAGGGCACGCTGCTGGTCGGCCCGCCGGGGACCGGCAAGACGCTGGTGGCCAAAGCCATCGCCGGTGAAGCCGGTGTGCCATTTTTCTCGATATCAGGGTCTGAGTTTGTCGAAATGTTCGTCGGCGTGGGCGCTGCCCGGGTACACGACTTGTTTGACCAGGCGCGCCAGGCGGCACCTTGCATCATCTTCATTGACGAACTCGATGCATTGGGAAAAATGCGCGGCGTCGGCGCATTTGGCGGCAACGACGAAAAAGAGCAAACCCTCAACCAGTTACTGGCAGAGCTGGACGGATTTGATCCCCGGGAAGGTGTCGTGCTGTTGGCCGCGACCAATCGGCCAGAGATTCTCGATCCGGCACTGCTTCGCGCCGGGCGGATCGACCGGCAGATCCTGATCGATCGCCCCGACCGCAAAGGCCGACAGGCGATTCTCAACGTCCATCTGAAGAAAATCGTCATAAAGCCGGGCCTCGACGCCGAACAGGTCGCTGACATCACTACCGGTTTTACCGGCGCCGACCTGGCCAACCTGGTCAACGAAGCGGCCATCGTCGCCACCCGTCGCGGCGCCGAAGCGGTCAGCCTCGATGACTTCACCCGGGCCGTGGAACGCATCGTCGCCGGGGTTGAGCGCAAGAGCAGCTTGTTGCACGCCGACGAACGCCAAGTGGTGGCGTACCACGAAATGGGGCACGCCCTGGCCGCCAGCAGCCTGCCGGCCATGGACCCGGTGCACAAAGTCTCCATCGTGCCCCGCGCCATTGGCTCGCTGGGGTATACGTTGCAGCGCCCCACCGAAGACCACTTCCTCATCAGCTATCAAATGCTCAAGGACCGGATTGTCGTCCTGATGGCCGGACGCGCCGCCGAGTTCCTTACCTATGGCCAGATTTCCACCGGGGCGGCTGATGACCTGGCCCACGCGACGGATATTGCCCGCCAATTGATCACCCGTTTTGGCATGAGCCCTGAACTTGGACAGGCGGTTCTGGAGCGGCAAAACGCGACGTATCTGGGCGAACGGATGCAAGGCGTCGGCGAAAAAGACTATTCGGAACAAACCGCCAGGGAAGTTGACCTGGGGATTCGCGCCCTGCTCGATGAAGCGTACGAGCGCGCAAAAGCCTTGCTCGACAGTCGTCGGGCTGACCTGGACGCCGGAGCACGTCTTTTGCTGGAGAAAGAAACCCTGACACCTGAAGAATTCCCACCGCTCAAGCCCATCGAGCCCATCCCGATAGCCCCCCGACTGCCCGCCCCTCCACCTCAGGTCGGCTGATTATTGGCGGCGCTTGCCGAGGTCCATTGCCAGTTCAGCACCTCGGGCATGTCCTGCCCGTGCTCGATCAGGTAGAGCTTGTGCCGCTCAAGCGTTGACCAATAGCGCGACCGGGCCACGTGCAACTGATCGTGCAGCCGGGGGACCCGTTCGAAGACGTCCAGGGCCAACTGATAACGGTCCAGGTTATTCATCACGGCCATGTCGAAGGGTGTCGTGGTCGCGCCCTCGTCCTTGAACCCACGGACATGGAAATTCTCGTGATTGGTGCGTTTGTACAGCAGCCGATGAATCAGCGCGGGGTAACCGTGGAAGGCGAAGATCACCGGTTTGTCGACGGTGAACAGCTCGTCGAACGTACTGTCGGGCAAGCCATGGGGATGCTGGTATGAGGGCTGCAACACCATCAGGTCCACGACATTGACCACCCTCACCCGCAAGTCCGGCACGTACTCGCGCAACAGGGTCACGGCAGCCAGGGTTTCCAGGGTCGGCACGTCACCGGCGCAGGCCATGACCACGTCCGGGTCTTGATCATCCTTGCACGCCCAATCCCAACGGCCGATACCCGCCTGGCAATGAAGGACGGCTGCATCGATATCCAGCCATTGCCACTCCGGCTGTTTGCCCGCCACGATCACGTTGATGTAATCGCGACTTTTCAAGCAGTGGTCAGCCACCGATAACAGGCAATTGGCATCGGGCGGCAGGTAGATCCGCACCACGTCCGATTTTTTATTGGCCACCAGATCGATGAAGCCCGGGTCCTGATGGGAAAAGCCGTTATGGTCCTGACGCCAGACGTGCGACGTCAGCAAATAATTGAGCGAAGCAATCGGTTTGCGCCAAGGCACCTCGGCGGCGGTTTTCAGCCATTTCGCATGCTGGTTGACCATCGAATCGACGATATGGATGAAGGCCTCGTAGCAGGACAACACACCATGGCGACCGGTCAGCAAATAGCCCTCGAGCCAACCCTCGCAAACCTGTTCACTGAGAATTTCCATCACCCGGCCATCGGGTGCCAGATTGAGGTCGTCCGGTTCTCGCGGCTCCATCCACGCCTTGGCGCTGACCTCATAGACGGCGTCCAGTCGGTTCGAGGCGGTTTCATCCGGGCCAAACAGGCGAAAGTTGCTGGAGGCCAGGTTGTGTTTCATCACATCGCGCAAAAACGTGCCCATGACCCGCGTGGCCTCCGCGCGCAGGCTGCCGGGAGCTTTGAACCGCACGGCATAGTCACTGAAACGTGGCAGATCCAGCGCTCGCAACAACCCGCCGCCATTGGCGTGGGGGTTGGCACTCATGCGCCGGTGACCGGTCGGCGCCAGCGCCGCGATGTCGGGCAGCAACGTACCGTTGGCATCAAACAGTTCATCGGGACGGTAGCTTTTGAGCCACTCTTCGAGTTGGCGCAGGTGCACCGGTTGCTGGAAATCGGCCAGCGGCACCTGATGTGCGCGCCAGGTGCCCTCGACTCGATGGCCATCGACGAACTTCGGCCCGGTCCAGCCTTTGGGTGTGCGCAAGACCAGCATCGGCCACAGCGGCCGTTCCGGCGGTGCCGAACGCCCGGAGCGGCGCGCCTCGAGTTGAATATCACGGATCTTCAGCACCAAGGTGTCCAGTGTCTGTGCCAGGGCCAGATGCACCTGCACCGGGTCGTCACCTTCCACAAAATAGGGGTCGTAGCCATAGCCATACAGCAAGGCTGATAGTTCATCCTCGCTGATCCTGGACAGCACCGTGGGGTTGGCGATTTTGTAGCCGTTGAGGTGCAGGATCGGCAACACCGCGCCGTCACGCGCCGGATTGAGGAACTTGTTGGAATGCCAACTGGCCGCCAGCGTGCCGGTTTCGGCTTCACCGTCGCCGATCACGCAGGCGACGATCAGGTCCGGATTATCAAATGCAGCGCCATAGGCGTGGGCCAGGCTGTAACCCAACTCGCCACCTTCATGGATCGACCCCGGAACCTGCGCCGAGACGTGACTGGAGATCCCGTACGGCCAGGAAAACTGCCGAAAAAGACGAACCAGGCCATTGGTATTACGTTCCACCGAGGGATAAAACTCGGTATAGGTGCCTTCCAGATACGTCTGCGCCACCACTGCCGGCCCGCCATGACCGGGACCGGCGATAAACAGCATGTTCAGGTTGTACAGATTTATCAGGCGATTGAGGTGCGTATAGATCAGGTTCAGCCCCGGCGTGGTCCCCCAGTGCCCCAGCAACCGTGGTTTCAGGTGCGCCAGGGTGAGCGGCTCCTTCAGCAGCGGATTGTCCTTGAGGTAGATCTGCCCGACGGCCAGATAATTGGACGCCCTCCAATAGGCATCCAGTCCTTCCAGTTGCTCGGCATTCAGAAAATCGCTCATTGCAGTGCTCCGCCAGCTGTCGGTCCAATGATCGGCATGGGTTGATTCTGCAAGTCTTGAACCGAGGAGACTTGATTTACCTCAATTATCAAGACGGCGATTCAAGATCGTTTCACTGGGTCTTGGCCCCAAGCGTCGCCAGGTAATGCGCTACAAATTGAGCGTCTGCATCGGACAGGGAATGATTCTCCCGCTTTATTTGAGCGCCACGGGGACGCTGGTCTGTCTGCCCAAGCACTTTCATCTGGCTGACCACATAGTCTGCGTGTTGACCCGCCAAGCGGGGCACCGCGCCTTTGCCCTCCCCGCCAGCACCATGGCAAGCGCTGCACCGAGCCACGCCGGACTCGGGAATGCCATTGCGAAAAATCGATTCGCCGCGGGCGTCCGACGCACCGACATCCGCTTTCATGGGGCTCTGACTCGAAAAATAGTCTGCCAATTCCTCAATCTGGGTCTCGGTCAAATGGGTCAGCCCGCTCATGTACTGAGCCCCGGTTTTATCGCTGCGCGTATGCAGTTTGAAGTCGCTCAATTGCAACTTCAGGTACTCCTTCTGCTGACCGGCCAACTTGGGAAACAGCGGCGACACGGACTCTCCCGTCAGGCCATGACACAACGAGCACACTTGATCGGCCATGGCGAGACCGGGCATGGGCGACACCTCTTGGGAGGTGTCCTCTTTGGTACTCGTGCAGCTCATGAGCGCAACGGCGCAGAGCGCGACAACACGATGCAACCGGTTGAAAGTACGCTTGTTGCCACAGGTTTCCATGGTCGACGCCCCTCGATTCAACTATCGACAGACACGCCCGTCACTGTCATTGCGAATCTCCCAAGAGGCGCGCGGGTGACACCTCTGAATTGAGCTTAGCCAGACCTCGCCCCTCTACAGGTCACGGGCAACGAGCCGCTCAGCCTGATTCGCAATAATGCCCATCGCTTGTACTCATATCCGGCTCGTGAAGACCTGGCTTGTACACTTTCTCCCGAGGCATTGCAGCCTTTGTTGATCAAACTCAATCATTCGCCTGAATCAGCGTGTAGGAATGATCGAACGTCGACCAGGCGCCACACGGGGCGGAGCGTGAACACCGCGTCGAGCGCCTGCGAATTGAGTTCTGGTGGTTGCGCGCCTGATGGAAAACAAGCGCAATGCCGGTGGCAGTTACCTACCCATGGGAGGGCCGTCATGCCTACACCCACTCAAGACTCGCTGGACACATTCCATGGTTCACCTCGGCCCATCGACGAGGCCGCCATCGCGCCGATCCTGCGCCGATACGCGGAACCCTTGCCGACGCTGACCTCGGCGACGTTTGGTGAGATGTTCGATCGTTACGCGGATGCGCGCGTGGTGCTGATCGGTGAGGCCAGCCATGGCACCAGCGAGTTCTATAAAACCCGCGCAGCGATTACCCAAAGGCTGATTGAACACCACGGGTTCACTGTGCTGGCGATGGAAGCCGATTGGCCGGACGCGTGCCATGTCGACCAGTACGTCCGGGGACTCGCCCGTTCGGCGTGGAAACGCCACATCTTCAGCCGATTTCCGACCTGGATGTGGCGCAATACCGAAGTGAGGGCCTTCGTCCACTGGCTGCATGACTTCAATCACCAGCACGCCCCTGAACGTCGTGTCGAATTCCGCGGTCTCGACGTTTACAGTCTGCGCAACTCCATCCATGACGTGCTGAGCTACCTGGACCATGTCGATCCGCGGTTGGCCCAGGAAGCGCGCCAGCGCTACGGCTGTCTGACGCCGTGGCAGGACGATCCGGCGCTTTACGGACACTTCGTCGAACGCGCCGGCCTCATGCCCTGCGAGCAACCGGTGGTCGAGCAACTCAACGCCATGCTGGCCGAACAATTGGCCGGACTTGTCCGCAATGACGAAGCGTTCTTCAATGCGGCGCAAAACGCCCGGGTGGTGCAGGCGGCGGAACAGTATTACCGCGCGATTTATCGCGGCTCGACCGCCTCCTGGAACCTGCGGGACCGGCATATGTTCGACACGCTACAGGCGCTGCTCAAGCACCGGGGGCCTCAGGCCAAAGCCGTGGTCTGGGCGCACAACTCCCATATCGGCAACGCGGCCGCCACGGAAATGGGTTGGAAGGGGCAGTTCAACATTGGACATCTATGCCGCAGCGCCTTCGGGCGCGATGCCGTGCTGATTGGCATGAGCACCGACCGCGGCCAGGTGGCGGCTGCCGATGACTGGGACGGCGCCATGCTCATCAAGGACATCAGGCCCTCGCACCCGGACAGTTGGGAACATCAGTTTTTCAAGGCCGGCGTACCGGCGTCCTTGACCGATTGGCGAGATCCGCGCCGCAAAGAATTGCGCCAGGCCTTGACCGGACCGTTGCTGGAGCGGGCCATCGGGGTGATTTATCGCCCGGAAACCGAGCGCCGCAGCCATTACTTCGAGGCCTCGCTGGCCGAGCAGTTTGACGCGATGATCTGGATTGAACAGACCCGCCCCGTGAGCGCATTGGCGCTGCCGAAAAGCCAGGCCATCGAACCGGAAGACGAAACCTTTCCGTTTGGTGTGTGAGGCGCGTCATTCAGGTCCAGCTGTCGAGGTTGAAGTTCAAACATCGACACTGCCCTCAGTTGCACCGCCAGCAGCAGCTTCTCGTTGCCAGGCGCGCTGCAGCAACTCAATGACCTGCGCATCCGAGGTCTGGGAAAAATTCAAATACCAATAACCGATCGAGACCATCCACTCAGGCACGAGCGGGCAGATCACTTCATCGACTTCGATGAGCAATGTCTCCATCGTTTCGAGCGGCGCAACCGGCACGGCGACAACGATGCGAGCAGGTGCTTGTTTTCTCACTGCCTGTATCGCAGCCATCATCGAGGCCCCTGTCGCCAGCCCGTCATCGATCAGAATCACCACCCGGTCCTTGATCTGCACCGGTGGGCGATTGCCCCGGTACAGCTGTTCACGACGCAGCAACTCGCGTGTTTCTCGTGCGACCACCGCGTCGAAACTGGCTCGATCAATGGGATGGGCGCGCAGAGCATCTTCGTTGAGTATTTGAATGCCACCGCTGGCAATGGCGCCCATGGCGTACTCCTCATGAGACGGAACGCCCAGCTTGCGGACCAGCATCAGGTCCAGGTGAACATTAAGCGCCGTGGCCACTTCATAGGCCACCGGGACGCCGCCACGCGGCAAGGCGAGGACGATGACATCCGGTCGATTTGCGTACTTGAGCAACGGTTCTACCAGACCTCGACCTGCCGCGGCCCGATCCTTCAAGGTCGTTTGCAATGAGGGACTCTGAGTCATGAAAACCTCCCGAGCGATGACGCCTGCCGTTGTTTACCCAGGGCTTTGCCCGCGCTAGACCGCCAGAACGTTGCAAGCCACCTGGTACAGAATATGTTCAGTGGTGCTGCCCAGAAGTTTCTCCAGGCCGTGATACTGAGCCCTGCCCATCACGATCACATCCACCTCCTGTTCGCTGGCAAACTCACTCAGCGCCGAGACGGGTTGTCCCAGAATGAAATGGTGACGATCGGCGGGCACACCGTAGCGATGGGCCAATTCGAGAAACGCTTGTTCATCGTTTCTACGCAAATCCTCGGTCAGGTCAGACAGCGCCAGCCCGCCCATGTCCGTCATGTACACCGAGGAAATATCACAGGCATACAGCAGATGCAGTTCGGCCCCGCACTGCAACGCCAGGCTGGTGGCCTGTTGAATGATCCGCTCGTTCAGCTCGTTGTTGGCAGGCGCCGTATCGGACGCGTCGACGGCCGCCACGACCTTGCGCGGCAAGGCGTGAGCGCCCCCGCCCACCAGGTACACCGGCACGGGGCAATGTCGCAATAAACGCCAATCGAGCGGGGTGAAAAAAACACGTTTGAGCGCTGATTCGTGTTGGGTTTCTTTGATCACCAAATCAGGTTGCATTTCCGTAACGTGATCAAGGATGTCCTGCTGCAAGTCATCGGCCCAGCTCACCTCCATGGTGACCTCGATACCGCGACCACGGAGGCTCTTTGCCTGGTTTTTCAGCCATTCCGTATGGTCCTGCAGGTAGCTTTTCCGGGCCTTTTCCCGCACGCCTTCTTCAAGCAGTGACAGTATCTCTACCGGCTTGGCCAACGCCGCAATATGCAAGCTCGCACCGCTGGCCTTGGCCACGGCGGCAGCATGGTTGATCGCCGGGGAATGGCGCTGGGCCGGGTTGATGATCAGTAACAAGCGTTGATATTGGCTCATGATCTGACTCCACACAGAGGGGGTTCGTCGTCCACCACAGGCCCTTTGCCGAGGCTGACGCCGACGCCTGCGCCGGATCAGCACCAGCGTTGATTAAGCGTCCTCCGTTGAGGATTCTCCGGCGTTGACTTATGTCAAATCTGCGCCCGCTAGACTGCCAATACACTGCACGGCACCTGATACAGGATGTGTTCAGTGGTACTGCCCACCTGCTTTTCCAGACCCTGATACTGAACTCTGCCCATCACGATCACATCCATCTGATGCGTATCGACGAACTCGCTCAGCGCCGAGACCGGATGCCCCACAACGAAATGCCGACGATCAGCGGGCACGCTGTGCCGACTGGCCAACTGGATGAACGATTTTTCCAGCTCGTTGCGCAGCTTCCTCGTCAACTTCGACAGTGCCAACCCTGCATCCAATTCCTCCAGAACAACTTCCGACACCTCACAGGCGCACAGCAGATGTAATTCGGCATCGCACTGTATGGCCAGGCCGATGGCCTGCTCGATAATGCGATCATTCAGTTCGCTGTTCGTCGACTCGCCTGCCGCAGCGTCGACCGCCGCCACGACCTTGCGCGGCAAGGCGTGACGAGCCTCTCCGACCAGATAAACCGGCACAGGGCAATGGCGCAACAAGCGCCAGTCGAGAGGCGTGAAGAACGCACGCTTGAGCGCCGATTCATGCTGAACTTCCTTGATCAGCAGGTCGGGCCGCAGTAGCGCCACGTGATCAAGAATGTCTTGCTCCATATCATCAGCCCAGGCCACCTGCGTGGTGACGCTGATCCCTTGGCCATGCAGATATTTCGCCTGCTCCCGCAGCCAGTCTCGGTGATCCTGCAGATAACGCTCCCGCGCGGTTGCCCTGTCCCTCTCCTCCAGCAGCGACAACAGTTTCAGTGGCGCAATCAACGCCGCAATATGCAAACGTGCAGCGCTGGCCCGGGCCAACGCTGCGGCCTGGTCGATTGCCGGGGAGTGGCGCAGGGCGAGATGGGTAATGAGTAACAACTGTTGATACTGGCTCATGAGCTCACCCCTGTTTCATTCAGGGAACGGTGGCTGGACCGGCGATTCCTTTTCCGGAATGTCGGTCAGGGTTGCCTCGGTCAGCAGCAAGATGCTGGCGACTGAAACGGCATTTTCCAGGGCAATGCGCACCACTTTGGTCGGATCGATAATGCCGGCGTCATACATGTCCACGTAACAGTTGGCGGACGCGTCGAAACCGACGTTGCCGGGTTCGGCGAGCATGCGTGCAACCACCACGCCGGCGTCCACCGCGGAGTTTTCCGCGATGAGTCTGGCCGGGGCTTCCAGCGCCCGGCGCAGGATCTGCAGACCGGTCCTGGCATCGCCCTCATAAAGGGCCTCTTCGGCCGCGATAATCGGGACAGCCTTGAGTAGCGCAAGCCCACCCCCCGGAACAATGCCTTCGGCGATTGCCGCCCGGGTCGCCGAGATGGCGTCATCCAGCGCATCCTTGCGTGCTTTCATCTCGGCTTCGGAAGGCGCCCCGACCCGGATCACCGCAACACCGCCAGAAAGCCTGGCCAGTCGTTCCTGGAGTTTTTCCCGGTCGTAATCGCTGGTGGTGCTGTCCATTTGCGCATGAATCTGCTGCAGACGCGCCTCAATGGC
Source organism: Pseudomonas sp. JAI111 (assembly GCF_024809425.1). Classification (NCBI taxonomy): domain Bacteria; kingdom Pseudomonadati; phylum Pseudomonadota; class Gammaproteobacteria; order Pseudomonadales; family Pseudomonadaceae; genus Pseudomonas; species Pseudomonas sp. JAI111. The sequence continues at coordinate 25,829 of NZ_JANUCB010000016.1, forward strand.
CTCACGTGTGCCCGCCCCGCCTATCAATGCCGTGCTGTCTTTTTGCACCACCACGCGATGCGCCCGTCCCAGCTGGCTCAGTTCTACCTGTTCCAGGGGGATGCCCAGGTCGTTGGAAATCACCGTCGCCCCTGTCAGAACCGCCATGTCGTGGAGCATCTCCTTGCGCCGATCGCCAAAGCCTGGTGCCTTGATGGCCACCGCCCGCAATACGCCGCGTATCTGGTTGACGACCAACGTGGTCAACGCCTCACCTTCAATGTCGTCCGCGATCAACACCAGGGGTTGACCGCTTTTGGCAACGAGTTCAAGCAAGGGAAGCAAGTCTTTGAGTGCGCCGATCTTATGGTCACAGAGCAGCAAATACGCGTCATCGAGTTCAACCTGCATTTTCTCGGCGTCGGTAACGAAATACGGCGAGACATAGCCCCGGTCAAAGCGCATCCCTTCCATGACCTCGACCACGGTTTCGGTCGTCTTCGATTCCTCTACGCTGACGACACCTTCTACGCCGACCTTCTCCAATGCATCCGCCACCAATTGACCGATGACCGTGTCGTTGTGCGCCGACAGCGCGGCGACCTGGGCTTTTTCCTTGGGTGTGCTGACGGGTCGCGACTGGGCGGCAAGTGATTCCACGACCAGCGACAAGCCGCGATCCAGGCCACGCTTGAGGTCGATCGCACTGGCACCCGCGACAACGTTACGAATGCCATCGGCCAGGATGGCATGGGCCAGTACTGTTGAGGTGCTGGTGCCATCCCCTACGGCATCGCCTGTGCGTTCGGCGGCCTGGCGCAGCATTTGCGCGCCCAGGTTTTCCTCGGGGTCTTGCAGGTCAACGCGTTTGGCAATCGTCACGCCGTCATTGGAGACCGTCGGATTGCCCCATTTACTTTGAATCAACACCGATTTTGATTTCGGGCCCAGCGTCACACGCACGGCGTCCGCCAACTGCGTGGCGCCACTGAGGATTTTCTCGCGAGCTGTCGCACGAAACACGATTTTACTGTGAGCCATCGGGGTGCACTCCTCGCCATTTGTATAACAACTGCATGCTGGAATGCTTCTATGGAATGGCCGGCTCCACGTTGACTTTTATCAACAAAATTACAGGGTCCCCCGACCCTTCGGCCGCCTGTAGCCTCAGGAAGACCGACTGTCAGCTCGCGCCTCGGAATTGACAAAAATCAATCCCAACGCCAAGAAACCGGGCCCCAATAAAGTCATGAAATCCACGGTGAAAATCCGAGTGTCGGTCGCTGCTGAACGTGGATTATTTTCATCTCAACGGGCGAGGAAAAACACGATGGACAAGTATCAACAGAGCCAGAAAGACAAGCTGTTCAAAACCTCCACCCATGACCCCTATTGCTTGCAGCGAGTTGAAGGCTCAGCCGTTTGTGCGCAGTGTGGCGCGGTGTATCAAGCCGGGAACTGGACCTGGAATCGTCCCGAAAACACCGTGGTGCATGACGCGAAAGAAACCACCTGCCCAGCCTGCCGACGCATCGCGGACAACATGCCAGCGGGCACCCTCACGCTGTCGGGGAGCTTCTCGCAAAAGCATCGAAATGAAATCATCCACCTGGTGGAACACACCGAGAAAACTGAAAAAGCCGAGCATGCCCTGGAGCGCATCATCAAGCTGACCGACTCCGGGGATGACCTGATCGTGACCACGACCGGCATCCATCTCGCGAATCGCTTGGGCCATGCGCTGGAAGGTGCTTTCAAAGGCAAATCCGATTACCGGTACAGCGAGGATCAGTACGGGGTGAGCATCCACTGGACACGTGACGAATAGGTGCTTTCAGAAAGAGTACGACCATGACCAACAATCATTCAGCCATACAGCACGCTGCCAACTTCGAATCGAACGACAGTATCGCCGCGCTGTTTTTTGAAGCCGACCAACTGAACGATCAAGCCTACGCATTGTTGAACGAGCCCATTTCGGCGCCGACCATGCATAAGTTTTCCGAAGCGAAAAAACGCGCCGATGAAAAATACCGGCAAGCCTGGCAGGAATGGATGCGGTTCAGGGACAAGGCCAATCGATGACAGCGCCAGGCATAACCCAGGGTCGGCCAACACGTGCGTAAAGCATGACGACGGGATAAGGGGTGACGCTCCATCAGCAATCGAGGGAAGGATTCGACATCAGTGAAATGCAGCGCGATACCAACGACCGTCGCACACATCGCCGCCCCCAGCAGCCAAGTCAACCACGCCGGCCAGCACTGACCTTTGTCCCCCAAGGCACTCAACGTTTGCCCTGTTTCTGATCTAAATCAAACGGCTCCTGGACATTCTCGCCGACAGTAAAGTCAGCAGCCGCACCCTGACATTCGAGGGATGCAGAAACTCAGGGCCAACCGCTCCATGCCCCCGACACGGGAGTGTCATCTATCGGGGCGGCGGTAGTCTTCGTCGGCTGGAGGCTGTGGACCGGGCCACTGATCTTGTAAGGCCAGGACCTGCTTTTTATTCTTTCAGGGTGGAGTGCAGCAAAATGTTCGCCGTCCGCCCTCAATCCAAGAGGAGGAGTAAACATGAGCAATTCCGTGAAAAAAATGCCGATAACGACTGAAGACAAAGCCAGTCAGCACCCTATGACGACAGCAGACCTTTGGCGACCTCTGGAAAAACTCCGGCAACAGGTCGATCAACTGTTCTCGGACTTTGGTCGCGGCCGGGGACTTTCCCCCTTCAGTCGTGGGCTGTTCGATGTCGAGCCATTCTGGCCACTGGAGCTGACCGGCCAAAGTCTGCCTGCGGTGGACATCACCGAGAAAGACAAAAGCTACGAGATCTCAGCCGAACTGCCCGGCATGGACCAAAAAAACATCGAGATCAAACTGTCCAACGGCAGCCTGATCATCAAAGGGGAGAAGAAAGAGGATAAGGAAGAAAAAAGGAAGGGTTATCACCTTAGCGAGCGTCACTATGGCTCGTTCGAACGGGTGTTCAACCTGCCCAAAGGCGTCGATCCCGAGAAGATCGAAGCGAGCTTCAGCAAAGGCGTGCTGCACGTCTCGTTGCCAAAAAAACCTGAGGCCATGAAAGCCGACAAGGTTGTGCCGATCAAAGGCGAGTGAAACCCTGCAAGTCCAGCCCCTGCCGGGAAACCGGCGGGGGCTTTTTTTATCAGCTTGATGGCGTAGCAGGCGGATCGATGACGCGATGTTCTCTCACTGAAGCCAGGGCAACGGCTTGACGATGGTCAAACTGCAGGGCGCGCGGTTCAACACACTCTCGGCGGTACTGCCGATGAACCGGTCAATCCCGCGTTGGTAGACCGCGCCCATCACCACCATGTCGAAGGCATTGCGTTGCGCGAAATGTGTAATCACCTTGTGAGGAATACCTCTGAGCTGATGTCGACGTTTTTGTTCGATACCGTAGCGCTCGGCCAGCACCTCGAAGGCTTCTGTCTGGGCATCGGTGACGGCGTCGCCCAGACTGGCTTTCAGGCTCTGTGTCGGCACGCTCTGGGTAGCGTCGCCCATCACCGACCAGTTGCTGACGTTGAGCAGGTGCAAGGACGCATCGCAGGAGGCTGCGAATGTCGAGGCCAGGTCGAGAATCCGGTCATTGAGCCCATGCGTGAGGTCTTCCAGGTGTGAAAGATCGATGGCCGCGAGGATCTTCGACGGCTTGGGATTCCTGGGGTCAGTCACCAGATGCAAATGAGCCGGGCAGTCACGCAGCAACAGCCAGTCCAGAGGTCGATGGAAGGCGCGATCGAGGGCCGGAATCTGCTGGGTGTCCTTGATCACCAAATCCGCATGGAAGTCATTCACGTACTCAAGCACATGCGCCAGATTCGACTTGGCCCACACCACTTCAGTGGTCACTTGCACCCCGGTGCATCGCTGAAACCGGGCTTGCTGCTCCAACCAGTGGCGATGCACCTGCAAATAGCCCTCCCGGGCCTGGGCCATTGCGTCGTGATCGAACAACCCGGCCAGCGCCAGTGTCTGCACGTAGTCGAACGCGACGATGTGCAACAAAGCCCCGGAGGCGCAGGCCAGTGCGCGCGCCCGGTCGAACGCCGGGGTGCGGTTCATTTCGGAGGGGGCGATCAACAGGATCCGCTTGAGTTTCAGCATGACCTACCTCGTCCTCGGAATACCTTGCCTGCCTTGCCGCCAATCCTTTGTTGGCGGATGTCCTGCAAACCGGTTCCTTTATTTTCGAGTCGACTTTTCCGCCATCCGACTGGCACGAACATTGGCTTCATCGGCAGTGCGTTGCGCCTGGCTGGCCGCTTGCGCCGCCTGTTGCGCCTTCACCATCGCCTCATCGGCGCGATGTCCTGCCGTCGCGGCGTTGCTTTCAGCGGATTCGAGCCGCGCCTCGAATTCCTGAGTTTGCCGGTGACTGCAACCGGCAGTCGCAGCTAACAGGATGCTCAGTAATGCAAAGGACAAGCGCTTGTTCATGACGGTGCTCCCTGGATTTAATGCGACTCGAAAGCTTTTGTTCAAGTATCTGGCGTTATCCCCTGAGGGCTCTGATTTTTGTCAACAAACTCTCAGAGACTTTGTTCCTGCGACGCCCGCTCATGGAAGCCTTGTTGATGTAGCTCAATGACTTTCAGCCGCCCTGGGGTAGAAATGGACACGTCCACCGCCGATGCTGATGAAGCTCGCCCCGATACCGCTGGAGGCTCACCATGCTGGCAGTCACGCTGATCAACACGCTAGTGGTCGTCATCGTCGTGGTGAACCATTACGAATGCCTTTTACGGCTGAACGACTGGCTGCCGCGGCTCAAGATCTGGAGCCGCTTTCGGATTGTCGCCGGGGTCTTCGGTGCCCTGCTTGCCCACGCGATAGAAGTCTGGTGCTTCGCGCTGGCCTATTACCTGATGGCACGTTCCGGCGAATGGGGAACCCTGATCGGCAATTTCGATGGCTCGTTCATGGACTGCGTGTACTTTTCCTTCACCACCTACACGACCATCGGCTTCGGCGATATTTCACCGGTGGGCAACCTCAAATACCTGACCGGCCTGGAAGCCCTGACGGGGCTGGTATTGATTACCTGGACGGCTTCGTTTCTGTTTCTCGAAATGCAGAAATACTGGAAGCGCAAATAACCGCCCCCGCGCACCCGGGCCCTTCTTCGACGCCTTTCTAGACCGCCAGGACGCTGCAAGGCACCTGATACAAAATATGCTCGGTGGTGCTGCCCAGCAGCTTGTCCACTCCGTGGGACTGGACTTTGCCCATCACGATCACATCCACTTGATGCTCGCTGGCGAAGTCGCTCAGTGCCGTGACGGGGTGGCCCTGTATGAAATGTCGACGGTCCGAGCCCACGCCGTATCGAGCGGCTAAATGCAGGAACGATTTTTCCAGGTCTCTGCGCAGCGACTTGGTGAGGTCCGCGAGCGTCAGTCCACCCATGTCTGCCAGAAAAGCCGCGGAAATATCGCAGGCATAAAGCAGATGCAACTCGGCATCACACTGCAGGGCGAGGCCGCAAGCCTGCTCGATGATCCGGTCATTGAGCGCCTCGTCCGGTGACCCGGTATCCGACACTTCCACCGCCGCCACGACCTTGCGCGGCAAGGCAAAGCTGCTGGCTCCGATCAGGTAGACCGGTATCGGGCATTGACGCAGCAATCGCCAGTCCAGCGGGGTGAAGAAGGCGCGTTTGAGCACCGATTCATGCTGCACTTCCTTGAGCAGCAGGTCGGGCTGCAATTGCGTGACGTGATCGAGGATGTCTTGCGACAGGTCATCGGCCCAGGTCACCTGTGTGGTCACCTCAATGCCCCTGCCACGCAACGTATGGGCCTGTGCCTTGAGCCAGTCCTCATGGTCACGCCGATAGACTTCCCGGGCCTGGTCACGGTCTCCTTCTTCAAGCAGCGACAACAATTTGAAGGAAGGAATCAAGGCGGCAATATGCAAATTCGCACCGCTGGCCTTGGCCAGCGCCGCCGCATGGTTGATTGCCGGAGACTGGCGCAGGGCCGGGTTGATGATGAGTAGCAAACGTTGATACTGACTCATGATTGACCTCCAGACAGGTGAGCGTTCGACCCGTTTGCCCAGCAGCGCGGGTCGATCCACTGATCGACATGGGGTGATTGTGCGAGTCTGGCACCGGGCAGAACTTGATTTACCTCAAGTGTCCAAGCCGTGGAATCGGTGCGAGGGCCTTCGGGCGCGGGGGGGCGACACTGCCGAGCATGGATCCATTCGTCTAAATCCCTTGTCCATGGGACCAATTAGCCTTACCTGCGACGCACAGGAAACTATGCTTTATAAGCTGACACCGAGGGCTATATGAACATGCCTGACGCTCGTTCGTATCGAGACCATCATCTCAAGGCCGCGTGCTCCAACTGCAGCGTGTTGGATCTGTGCCTGCCGTTAGGCCTCTCCGGCCCGGAAATCGAGCAGCTCGACACGCTGATCGTACAACGCGTCAAAGTCAAAAAAGGCGCCGCACTCTATCGCGCAGACGACCCGTTGCGCTCGCTGTACGCCGTGCGTATCGGCTCGTTCAAGACCTGCGTGCTCTCGCTCGATGGCCGGGAGCAGGTCACCGGGTTCCAGATGCCCGGCGAAATGCTCGGTCTGGACGCCATCAGCACCGAGCGGCACACCTGCGATGCCTACGCGCTGGAAGACAGCGAAGTCTGTCCTATCCACTTCGCTCATTTGGAAAAACTCGCAAGTGAACTGCCCTCACTGCAGCACAACCTGAACAAGATATTGAGCCGTGAAATCGTCCGCGATCACGACATGCTGATGATGCTGGGCAACATGAACTCCGATGAGCGCCTGGCCGCGTTTCTGCTGAACCTGTCGCAACGACTGAACCAGCGCGGGTATTCATCCCGGGAATTTGTCCTGAAAATGCGCCGCGAGGAAATCGGCTCCTACCTGGGCCTGCGCCTGGAAACCATCTGCCGGGGCATCGCGCACCTGCGGGATCAGGGGCTGGCGCAAATATCCGGCCGCGACGTCAAGATCCTGAACATGGATGGGCTCAAGCAGTTGGTCGCCGGTTGTCATCGCCACCAAAGCTGACCCCCCTGACGCCGGAGAATCATCATGCGCGCCATGGTTTTGCACAGGCCCGGCCAGCCGCTGCAACAGCAGGAACGCCCGGTGCCGACACCCGGTCCGCAGCAACTGCTGATCAAAGTCCTGGCCTGCGGCGTGTGCCGCACCGACCTGCACCTTGTGGACGGCGAGTTGCCACAAGCGGTGCTGCCGCGAGTGCCGGGGCATGAAATCGTCGGCGTGGTCACAGCAGTCGGAGCCGATGTCACGCCCGACTGGATCGGTCGGCGAGTGGGCGTCCCATGGCTGGGCTGGACCTGCGGTGAATGTGTGTTCTGCACCTCGGGCCGGGAAAACCTTTGTGATCATGCACAGTTCACCGGTTGTCATCTGGACGGCGGTTATGCCGAGTACACGGTTGCCGACCGGCGCTTCTGTTTCCCGATTCCCGAGGGGCTCTCGGACGTTCAGGCGGCACCGCTGCTGTGTGCCGGGCTGATCGGATTTCGGGCGTTGCAAATGGCCAAGGGCACGCGCCATCTGGGCCTCTACGGGTTTGGTGCGGCGGCGCATCTGGCGATTCAGGTGGCGCGTGGCCGGGGGCAGAAGGTCTATGCGTTCACTCGCCCGGATGACAGCGAGGGTCAGGCCTATGCCCGTTCATTGGGCGCCGAATGGGCCGGGCCTTCGGACCAGCCACCGCCACACCTGCTCGATGCCAGCCTGATTTTCGCCCCTGTCGGCGCGCTGGTGCCGCTGGCACTGGCGGTCACCGTCAAGGGTGGCTGCGTGATTTGCGCCGGCATTCACATGAGCGACATTCCCGCATTTCCTTACCGGCTGCTATGGGGCGAGCGCAGCGTTCGTTCGGTGGCCAACCTGACCCGTGAAGACGGCACCACGTTTTTCCAGGAGCTGGAGCACACGCCCGTGCACTGTGACGTCACCTGTTTTGCCCTGGCCGAGGCCAATCAGGCCTTGGCGTGCCTGCGAGCCGGCCAGTTCAAGGGCGCCATCGTGCTTACCCCCTGACCGGGGACCTGACGGCGAGGATGCTGCCCGGCACCGAATACAGGGCCCGTTCGGTGTTACTGCCAATGAACCGGTCGATCCCCACCCGGTGCACCGTGCCCATCACCACGACATCCGCCACGTACTCTTCGACAAACTCGTGGATCACGGGCACTGGTAACCCCATGATGAAATGCCGCCGCTCCGGCGGTATGCCGTAGCGATCGGCCAACGTGATAAACGCCAGGTGCAAGGACTCGCGCAGTTCCTCGATAAAGTCCACGGTCCAGCCTCCACCGGCCAGTGGCGCATCGCCGTTGAAGGCTGGTGACAAGTCATACGCGTAAAGCAGGTGCAGTGGGGCATCGCATTGCAAGGCCAAGGCGTTCGCGGTCTGAATGATGGTGTCATTCAAACCGTTGATCTGGGTGGAAGGATCGAACGGGTCCACCGCCGCCACGACGCGGTGCGGCAAGCCGTAACGGGTCTGGTTGACCAGATGCACCGGGGCCGGGCATTCGCGCAGCAAATGGCAATCGAGCGGTGTGATGAACACCCGTTTCAGCATCGGCTCCAGGGTCACGTCCTTGATCAGCATGTCGGGTTTGAGGTCTTCGACCATTTTCAAGATATCCAGCAGCGGATGCGTGGTAAAAACCACCTCGACCGTCACGTCCAGCCCCATATCATTGAGTCTATCGAGCTCATCGGCGGCCCAGCGACGGTAACGGCGCAAATACCCCTGATACCGTGCATCGTCGATTTTCTCTTCCCACAAATGCACGACCGGTGCCGGTTCGACAAAGGCCCGCACGGCCAGCACTGCACCGCTCGCCTTGGCCAGGGCTACCGCCCGCAGCATGGCCGGGGACTGATGCAGGGTTTGGTCGGCGACCAGCAACAAACGTTGATATTGACCCATCACACACCTCGAGTTCGACGGCGGTCGCAGGACCGGCAGGTTCCAAGCGTGCGCGCGTTGCCCCCTCTTCCAGGTTGATTTACATCAAATACAGGTCAATGAACCTCCTGCGTCACGACTCTCTGATCCAGATCAGATTCAGGCCCGGCCATGGGCGTAGAAAGGACTGAACTGTACGGTTCACCACCGCGCACCTTTCAAACCGGATGGAGGATCACCCCATGCTGACTGTCAAAGACCACAATGAACGGGCCGCAGCCGCTTACGCCGCAGTCACCGGACAACACTGGATCGAATCGCTCAAGGATGGTCGCCATGTGCTGATCCGGCCGCTGTCGGAAAAAGACCGCGACCGTGAATACGCCTTCATCAAACGGCTGTCCCCCGAGTCCAGGCACATGCGTTTTCTCGCCCAGATCAACGAGCCCGGCATCTCGATGCTCAATCAGCTGATGGACACCGACAACAAACAGCGGATGGCCTACGTCGCGCTGACCCATGAAAACGGCCAACTGATCGAGATCGGCGTCAGCCGCTACGCCGCCACGGCCGAGAAAGAATGCGAATGCGCCGTGACGGTCGCCGATGAGTGGACGCACCTGGGCCTGGGAACATTGCTGATGGAGCATCTGATCAAGGCCGCACGCAAAAATGGTTTTACCCAGATGTATTCGGTGGATGCCTCCAGCAATACACCGATGCGTGACCTGGCCAAGGCGCTGGGTTTCCAGACAAGCAATGACCCAGATGACAGCCATCAGGTCATTCACCGTCTTTACCTGTAAAAAATCGCCCCGCGATGTTCAGGCCAACGGTTCATCGCGGGGCGATCCAGTTTTCAGGATTGCAGCGTCTTGCCTGGCTTGATGGCCAGCACACTGCAGGGCGCGCGATGCAGCAATTGCTCTGCCGTGGTGCCCAACAGGATGTTCAATTTGTTGTGCTGCACCGTGCCCATGACAATGACATCCGTGTGATGCTCGGCGACGAAGTCACAAATACTGGTCAACGGTGAGCCCTCGATGAAGTGCCGGGATGCTGGAGGCACGCCATGACGTTCGGCGAGGGCCGCAAAGGCATCGTTCTGAGCCGTCCCCAACGCTTCATAAATACCGGTGGCCAGCGGCAATGCGCCAAAGCCCATGTCCTGGGCATACACCGCCGTCCAGTCATACACATGCAGCAGGTCCAGCCCCGCATCACACAGGGCTGCCAGCTTGGCGGCGGCGTCGACAATCTGGTCGTTGAACACCCGATCCTGGTCTTCGCTGCGCAATACATCGACGATGGCGAGGACGTTGCGTGGCTTGGGATTGAGGGCATTGGTCACCAAGTGCACCGGCACCGGACAATCGCGCAGCAACTGCCAGTCCAGCGGCGTGAAAAACACCCGTTTTAGCGCCGACTCTTCCTGGGCGTCCTTGATGATCAGCGCCAGCGACATCTCGTTGACGAAGTGCAGGATTTCCTCATACGGATGCTGCACCCAGACCACCTCGCTGGTGACATCGACCCCGTGCCGGCCGATCAAACCGGCTTGTTCGGCGAGCCATTTCCGATGGGTCTGCAAGTACCCTTCCCGGGCCAGGTTGATTTGTTCGGGGGCGAACAGGCCAGCGACCGCCAGAGCCTGCAAATAATCGAACGCCACAATGTGCAACGGCATCTGCATCGCGTGCGCCAACGCGGCGGCCCGGTCGAACGCCGGCGTGCGGGTCATGGCTGGGGGAGCAATTAACAGTAAGCGTTGAGTCTGCGACATGGGGCACCTCGACAGGCAGTCATCGGCTGGGGTCAGTAGAGTTTCAGATTGCACGCTCCCAGCCCCGGACCAGTTGATCTTTATCAGTTTCGCCGTCCCTTTTCATCAAGCGCGGATACTTCAAACCCCATCCGACAACCACGCGTCGTGCCGTCTCCCGGCACACCGCATCGGGTTGACAAAGATCAAGCGGCGACGGCAACGGCGGCGGCAACCTTGCTTTCAGGTACACGCCCCATCCAACCCTCGTGGCCATTTCGGCCAGTTTCTGTGCGCCAAGGGAGCATTGTCATGTCCGAGCAATCACGTTTCATGCTGGTCGTCTCACCCCTGATGGAAAACAGCCCCGCATTCGACCGCGCTGCCGCACTGGCCAAGGCAGAAGATGCCGCGCTGCACATCGTGGCCTTCGATTACCTGGAAGGCCTGGCAACCGCAGGCCTGGTCAACGAGCAGGCGCTGGAACAGATGCGCCTCGGTTACCTCGAACGCCACCGCCAATGGCTGGAAGAACAGGCTCGGCCGTTGCGCAAAATCGGCGTGACCGTCACCACCGAAGTGGTCTGGGTCCGAAATCCCTTGAAGGAAATCCTGATTCACCTCAAAGAGCAGCCAATGGCCCTGCTGATCAAGGCGCTGGAACATGAAACGGCGTTTTCGCGCATGATGTTTACGCCCCTGGATATCCATCTGCTGCGCGAATGCCCGGTGCCGCTGCACTTTGTCAGTCATATGCAGCATGCGTTGCCGCGCAGGATTGTTGCGGCGGTCGACCCGTTTCATCGCGACGCTCAATACGAAGGCTTCAACGACCGCATCCTGCATGAAGCGGTGAAGCTGGCGACCGCGTGCAACGCCCAGCTCGACGTGGTCTACGCCTACGACCTGTCGTCGATCGGTGCCGATGAATTCGGTTTTGGCGACGCCAACAGATTCTTCTCCTCGAAAACCGCCAAGACCCTGTTCGACGCCCAGGGCGAAGCCTTCAACGAACTGGCCGAGCGCAACGGCATCCCACCGGAGCAGCGCCACATGGTCATGGGCAACCCGGCCAAGGTCCTGGCCAGCTATGCCGATGCCTACAACGTCGACGTGATCGTCATGGGACGGGTTGGCCACCGTGGCTTGGGCCGCTTGATTGGCAGCACGGTCGAACATCTGCTCTATAAAATGCCTTGCAGCGTTTGGGTGGTCTCGCCGCAAGAACTCGCCGATTGATACAACGTGGCGCAAATCAACAAGGGCAGCCCTATCAAGGCAGCCCTTTTTGATTTATTCATCTGGAAACAACCACCGTTCCTGCCCATTGGTCGATACAGACTTGCTCTACAGATTCAATATGGATAGTTTTGACTCTACGGAGTCATCGAGAGATATCGAACATGGCAGTCCCCCTCCAGGCACAAGCACTCACCAAGACCCAGTGCGTCACGGGTCTGCGTGCAGCCGTCGGCATACTCGACAAATGGCACGCCTCCAGCGACCAGGCCTGTCGCATCCTGCGCATTTCCCGCAGCACCTACACCCGCGCCCGGCAGCGCGATGCGCAATGGACGGTGTCCCTGGACGCGGACCAGATGCAGCGCATCAGTTTTGTACTCAACATCCATGCCGCCCTGCGCCTGGTTTTCGATAACCCGGAAAACGTCTACGGGTTCCCGTCGATGGCCAATCACAACGAGTTCTTCAACGGCCGCAGCCCGCTCGAGATCATGGCGCAGGGCGACATGATTTCCTTGTATGAAACCTTCCGGCGCATTGACGTGCTGCGTGGCGCGCAATGGTAGAAATCAACCAACTGACAGCGTGTGCCGGAGAGCGCCTACAGGCCTACCGACTGGTCAACTCCAAGTATCCACCCGTGGCGTTGTTCGACGACGTGGCGGACGCGGAGGCGTTTGAAGCCCTGTACCAGATTCAGGCACTGACCAACCCCAGGCTGAAAAATGAAGTGGGTCATCTGGAGTGGATCCCGCGCGATCAGATCCCGTTCGGCATTCCGGGCTGCTCCTATGCCACCGCGCCGTTCACCCACGTCAACCCGGCCGGTTCGCGGTTCAGCGATGGCAGTTTCGGGGTGTTGTACCTGGCCGACACCCTGGAAACGGCACTGGCCGAAGTCCGTCATCACCAAAGCCTGTATTGGTCGAATGTGCCGAGCCTCAACTATGAGCGCTTCGTTTTTCGCGGGCTGTCCTGCAGCTTTGTCGACACAGACATGAAAGACGCTGCACCCATTGCGCTGACCGATCCTGTGTACGCGCCTGACGATTACACCCATTCCCGTCGGCTCGGGCGCTCAGTCAAAGAATCCGGCGTGCCCGGCCTGCGCTATCGGTCCGTGAGGATGCAAGGCAGTTATTGCTGGGCGCTGATGACACCGAAACCGGTCTTATCGATCATTCAGGCAGCGCACTACGAGATGGTCTGGAACGGCCAGATCACCAGCGTCAGCAAGATCAGCGAAGCCTGAGCACGGCAAGCTCAACGGGACGCCATCCCCCCAATGACCAAAACCTGCCTGTCGCGTTAATATCCGCCAGATTGGGTTCACACGATCAAGGAGAATCAAAGGCATGTCCGCACTCGACACTTCCCTGCAAGACACCGCGGCGCCCGAAGGCGTGTGTTATGGCTGCGGCAGCAGCAACCCGCACGGGCTGCACATCAAGAGCTTCTGGCATGAAGACGGCATCCACGTCATGGCCGAACACACGCCCGACGCCATGTATTGCGGCTGGCCGGACCTGGTGTACGGCGGGTTGATCGCGATGCTGGTGGATTGCCATTCAAACTGGACGGCGATGGCCTATCACTACCGGATGGAAAACCGCGGCGCGGCAAGCCTTCCGCGCATCAATTGCGTTACTGGCAACCTGGGCATCAAGTTCATCAAACCGACACCGATGGGTGTGCCGCTGACCTTGCGTGCGAAAGTGGAAGGTGAGGTCGGACGCAAGAGTCGGGTTATTTGCGAGGTCTACGCCGGGGACGTACTCACGGCGATTGGCGACTCGGTTTTCGTTCGCGTAGATGCCGCGCAATTGGCAGACAGTGCGCGCGTAAAGCCTGAATAAATCGCCCTTGATTGTGAATCGTGAGCCCAAGAGGTTGTCCATGCCCCGCTTCCCGCATTTATCGCAACTGCTGACCTGCGCCCTGCTCGGTTTATTCGCGTGCAGCACACAGGCCAGTACGCCCTCCTCTGCACCTGACAGTTTGCAGCCGCTGCTGGTCACGATGAACGAGCGCTTGAACATCGGCGACCTTGTGGCGCTGACCAAGTGGGACAGTGGCAAGCCGATTCAGGACAGTGCACGAGAGGCGCAAGTGATCGCCAATGCCAGGAAAATGGCCGTTGACCGTAAACTCGACCCGGATGAGGTCGCCGAGCTGATCGCCGCGCAGATAGAGGCCAACAAACTGGTGCAGTACGGGCTGCTTGCGCAATGGCAAGCGGCGGGTAAGGCGCCGGACACCCCACGGCCTGACCTCGCCGGGCAGATCCGGCCTCAGCTGGATGAGTTGCAAAACCGTCTGTTGCAGCAGTACGCCGACTTTTCCGCCTATCGCAAGGATCCGAATTGCCCGAGTTGGCTGGGCAAGGCGCGAGCCCGTCTGATCAAGGATCAATTGCATGGGCAGGCCCTGATTCGTGCGACTGGCGAGTTGTGTGTCGCGAGTCAGTGAGCCCTTTGATCGAACGGCGTGTTGGCTGAAGGGATAGGTTTGTAGCTTGGACCAACAACAAGCCTGGCCTTATCCGCCTGATGTTGTTCGCTGTTTTGAGGTGGGGGTGGGGTTGGTTTTGGGTACATATCCGTTTCTGCGGTAACGGCGGCTATTGGTTCCGCCCTGACGGCGGGTCACTTTGGAAAAGCCCCAAAGTAACCAAAGGGCTCTTGCCCCTGACGTTCGGTGCCTCGCTAAGGCTCGGCATGCCCTCGCTCCGGTCCTGCTCCGTGGGCCCGCCGCCATCGGCCATCCATGGCCGGGGGCGGCTAACCCGGCATCCTTGCCGGGTTGCCCACTGCGCAGAACCTGCGCTCGGCCTCACGAGGGGGCGTGCAGTGCCAAAGCCAAGCGAGGCGGCCTACGGGCCGACCTGGTTCTTCAACGCTTGCGCGTCCTGATCGTTCCCATGCTCCGCGTGGGAATGCCGCCGGGGACGCTCTGCGTTCCGCTGTCGACGCGGGGCTTGAGTCTTGCGCGATGGTGACGCGGAGCGTCACGGGATGCATTCCCACGCGGAGCGTGGGAACGATCAACAGCATCGCGAGCAAGCTCGCTCCCACATAAAGCAGATCGGCGCGCAGCTTTTGCTCCTCACCACTCTTCAGGTCGAGCGTTAGCTCGCCTTCAGCTTTTGATCTTGATCTTGATCTGCTCCGTCGGAAGGCCGAACGCAGGTTCTGCGTAGTGGGCAACCCGGCATGGATGCCGGGTTAGCCGCCCCCGGCCATGGATGGCCGATGGCGGCGGGCCCACGGAGCAGGACCGGAGTGAGGGAATGCCGAGCCTAGGCGAGGCACCGTACGTCAGGGGCGCAGGCGCTTGGTTACTTGGCGCTCTTCCAAGTAACCCGCCGTCAGGGCGGAACCAATAGCCGCCGTTACCCCAAAAACGGATATGTCCCCAACCCCAAAAACACTTTTTAAGCGAACCGCATCAAGGCCCCATCCGCCGGGCTTTTGTTTCAGCTATGTTTAGTGCCTGCACAAAACCGCCAATGCACTATGAATGCCTCGCGCCAAACAACAGGAGTTGAAAATGTCTGAACCGAAACTGCACCCCAATGCCGCGCAATCCCTGAAACAGTGGCACGACATGATCCGCAAGGGTGACTTGAGCGACCTGCCCGGCTTGCTGGACCCACAAGCAGTATTTCGCTCACCAATGGCACACAAGCCTTATCCGGGAGCCGCCGTGGTATCGATGATTCTCAACACAGTGGTCAACGTATTCGAAGACTTTGCCTACCACCGCGAATTGTCGACAGCAGACGGCCTGAACGTGGTCCTGGAGTTCAGCGCCAAAATCGGAGACAAAGAACTCAAAGGCATCGACATGATCCGGTTCAACGAACAGGGAAAAATCGTCGAGTTCGAAGTCATGGTCCGCCCGTTCAGTGCCCTGCAAGCCTTGGGCGAACAAATGGGACAACGCCTGGGCGCTTACCTGGTGGCCAGCAAAACCTGATGTCCTGACAGCGTCCCAGGCTGCTAATACCAGTGCCGGACAGCAAAACCCGGTACCTCCGGCTGTGTATCACAGTGTGTCTCGCTATTCCCTTGATACATGAGTTTTCACCTGGCCTGCGATTCGACACAGGCCAGATACGTCACCGGGTTCAAATGCATGCAAGGTTTCAAGGGGCTCAGCCGGAACCCCTGGCCAATGGCATGCGACGGAGACATCACCATGAAGATGGCATTGCACAACAAAAACCCTATACCCCAAGGCCGTCTGATCGGCTCGTCGGTCTTGGCGCTCGCCCTGTTCGGCGTTCTCGGTGCGGCCCACGCACAAACGTCCGCCGCCGCACAACCAACCGCGATCAAGGCCGACACCGCCCAAGCAACACCCTCTCCGTTCGGCCCGCTGAAGCACGTCAACGCCGGTCTGCTGACCGTGGCGTATGCCGAAACAGGCCCGGCCAATGGGCCTGTGGTGATTCTTTTGCACGGCTGGCCGTACGATATCCATAGCTATGACGAGGTTGCACCGCTACTGGCCGCCAAAGGCTATCGCGTGCTGATGCCGTATGCGCGGGGTTATGGCGATACGCATTTTCTCTCGGACAAAACCGTTCGCAATGGCCAGCCGGCCGCGCTGGCCAGTGACGTCATCGACTTCATGGACGCGCTGAAGATCAAACAAGCCGTGCTCGGTGGCTACGACTGGGGCGCGCGTTCGGCCGACATCGTTTCGGCGCTGTGGCCAGAACGGGTGAAGGCGCTGGTCTCGGTCAGCGGCTATCTGATCGGCAACCAGGCGGCCGGCAAGAACCCGCTCCCGCCCAAGGCTGAACTGCAGTGGTGGTATCAGTTCTACTTCGCCACCGACCGTGGCCGCGCCGGCTACGAGAAAAACACCCACGACTTTGCCAAGTTGATCTGGCAACTGGCTTCGCCGAAATGGGCGTTCGACGACGCCACGTTCGACCGCAGCGCCAAGGCACTGGAAAACCCCGATCACGTCGACATCACGGTATTCAACTACCGCTGGCGCCTGGGCTTGGTCCAGGGTGAGCCTCAGTACGAAGCGCTCGAACAGAAACTGGCCACGGCGCCGTCCATCAGCGTGCCGACCATCACCCTGGAAGGCGATGCCAACGGTGCACCGCATCCCGCTCCTGAGGATTACGCCAAGCGCTTCACCGGTAAATACGAGTTCCGGCTGATCAACGGCGGCATCGGCCACAACCTGCCACAAGAAGATCCGCAGGCGTTCGCCAAGGCGATCATTGATGCGGACCACCTCTGAAGCGCACACAAAAAAAAAGCCCCGCAACCAACTGGGCTGCGGGGCAAAAAATTGGTTGGTTGCGGCCAACCAAAGGAGCTCGATAAAAAAACGATGCGCAGCCTGGGTCAGATGCAATCCTGTGCGGCACGTTCAAAACTCGAAGGCAGGAAGTTGGAAGCCAGCAAATGCCGCTCGTAGATGAACACCTTGCCACCGCTGCCGGCCTTGTAGGCTTCCAGCACGTTATCCGCCGAGACTTTGCTCGGCACCACGATGCGGTAGCTGCGTTGAGTCTGCGAAACCGTCGGGTTCAACGCGCTGCCCTGCAATTTCGGCACGACGCAATCGGCGTACTGCGCTGGCGTCTTGCGGGTTTGCAAGGTCAGGGTCGGATCATTCGGTGCAGAAGCACAACCGGCGAGCAACAAAGAGGCAAACGCCGTGGCAGGGACGAATAAAGCGCGCATCGTTCTCATCCTGAAAATTAAAAGTTCGGTTGTTTCAGCCAGTGGAGGCGATTTTCCGACGTTTGACGGCAAAGCAGAACTTGCGTTTGGTAATGGTCACTATTACTTCTAACGATAGTTGTGCGCCGCGCACGAGAATGCACAATCAATCACCACTGGAAATGACCTTAGTGAGGATCTCACCTTGAGAACTTTTGACCTGATCCGCGACGCCGTTCTGCCAGACTTTCGTGAGCGGGTGGCCGATTACCTGACCCAATACGAAAGCGTGCTGTTGGGCGAAACAGCGGCCGAACCGGAGCTCGTGCGCGACACCGCCAATCAATTGCGTGGTTATTTGCGCGGGTTGAACACCACGCGGGTGCTGGGCATGGCGGATTGGGAGGAGTTGGATCGACGGGTGGCTAATACGTGGCTGCGCACGTATTCGGAAGCTAGCCAGGATTAGCTCTCGGAGGAATTGTCTGTTTCCTGACTGGTTTCAGCAGCCAGCTTCAGTCGGTCAGCCTTACTGATGTATTTCGACTTGCTGGCGGGTGCCAATTTGGCACTGGCCTTTTTTGCGTGAGCCTTTAATAACTGCGTGATCTTTTTACGACGGTTCATGTTTTTTGCTCGGCGTGTAAGTGCCCGAATGATACCAGCTTAAGAAATCGGACCAAATAACCACAGCTCCATCACCGCTCGTCGTGAACGCCTATTCACGGTCCTCGCCCTTCCCTTCCAGCCCCTTCCCACGAAGGGTCTGGAGATAGCCGCTGACCGCCGTGTCGATCGTGGGAAAGAACGCCGTTTCGCCGAGGCGAGCGAACAGCCCGAAGCGCTTCATTTTGTCCTTCACCGGATCCTTCATCTCGGCCACGCATAACTTGATGCCGCTCGCGTGCAGCGTTTCGTCGAGTTCGGCCAGCATGTCGGCGGACGTCACGTCCACGCTGGTGACCGGCTCAGCCGCCACGACCAGCCAGCGTACCGGCGTTGGCGATGCCGCCACGACGTCCAGCACCCGGTCATGAAAGAGCTCGGCGTTGGCAAAGAACAGCGGCGAATCCCAGCGAAACAGCACCAGGCCGGGAATAAGCTGCGCATCGGGATAACGCGTGATGTCGTGATAGCCTTCGACACCTTCGGCGCGCCCCAATACCGTCGAATAGGGACGCCAGCCATCCCACAGAAACTCGATGACGGCGATGACGATTGCCAGGCCAATGCCCTCGATCGCGCCGAATACCGCCACGCCAACGGTACACGCAATCGAGAGCCAGAACTCCCAACGCTGGATGCGGTAGATGCGCCGCAGGTCGGTGATCTCGATCAGGCCGATGGCCGATGCGATCACCACCGCCGCCAGTGCGCTGGTCGGCAGGTTCTTCAGCAAATCGGGCTCCACCACCAACAGCAAGGCCACTGCCAGCGCACCGACGACGCCGGCCAGTTGGGTCTTGGCGCCCGCCGCTTCGGCGACGGGAGTGCGTGACGAGCTGCTGCTGATCGGAAAGCCCTGGAAAAAACCGCCGGCGAGGTTGGCGACGCCGAGACCGACCATCTCCTGGTTCGGATCGACGTAGGTTTGGGTTTTCGCCGCGTAGACCCGCGACAGCACGCTGGTGTCGGCGAACGACACCAGCGCAACGGCAAAGCCACCGATCAGCACCGGGACGATATCGGCGCGGGTGATCCAGGGAATGACGAGCGAAGGCAGGCCTTGTGGAAGTGTGCCGAGGACTGCTACGCCGCGTGCGGCGAGGTCGAGCATGCCAACGACGAGGGTGGCGGCGGCCACGGCGATCAGAATGCCCGGTACGCGCTTATAGTTCTTGAGGGCCAGGATCACCACCAGGGTGACGGCGCCGATCATGAAGGTGATCCAGTTGGTTTTCCCAGCTATCACCGCGCTGGCAATCGCCCACAAATTTCTCAAGGGTCCATCGGATTCGATCTTGAAGCCGAATAACTTCGGCAATTGGCTGATCAGTACTGTCAGTGCGATGCCGTTCATGTAGCCGTAGCGAATGGGTTTGGACAGCAACTCGGTGATGAAACCCAGCCTCGCTACCCCCGCCAGGATGCACACCGTCCCGGAGACGATCGCCATCATGCCCGCCAGGGCGATTGCACGATGCGGGTCGCCCCCGGACAGGGGCAGGATCACAGCGAGAATGACCGCTGCCAGCGACGAGTCAGGCCCCAGAACCAGAATGCGGCTGGGTCCGAACAAGGCATAAGCAAGCAAAGGAACGATGGTCGCGTACAGGCCGTAGATGCCCGACAACCCCGACGCCACCGCATAGGCGATACCGACGGGCACCAGCATTGTGGTCAGTACCAGTCCGGCCACGATATCGTGCGGCAACCATTCCATCTTGTAGCTGCGCAACGTCTGTAACCCGGGCAGCCAACGACTCCAGCCAGAGGGCTTGGTTGTGCGGCTACGCGCAATGCGGCCGGGTTCCGGAACGGGAGGCGACGTCTGCGAATCACTCATACGACTTGCCTTTTGCCATGGCCAGACAGTTCGATGCGCCGGTAACAGCGATCTGAAAGAGCTTAGTCGTTAGTTCCACATTACAAATAAAAGTAGAGGTGCCGACTTTCGTCTGTTCTGCTGTTTCGGCATATCGTCCAGTTCGAATTAGCCTAAGCAACACTTAGGAAACATGAATATCCACGGTCCGAGTGATCAAACACATTGGCAATCACTGTCTATGCTTTGACCTAGGTGCAAAGCGCTCTGACCCGAAATCCGTCGCGCTGCGTTGCCGGCCATCACACGGAAAAGCAGGCTCATGAAACCGATCCGCGTTCTTGCCTACGCTGTGGCTCTTGCCTCATTCATCCCCACTGCCGGCTATATAGCCCGGGCCGCTGAAGTGCCGTTGGGCAGTACTACGATGGAAGGTCACATCGTCACCCAAGTGCTGGCCGTCGATCCGGCGAATTATCAGATCACCATTGAAGGCGCCGATAAAAGTCCGATGCCCCTCCAACTCACGGACAAAGCCAAGGCACTGCACAACTTGAAAGTCGGCGACAAGGTCGACATCCATGTCATTCGCACAGTCGCCTACACGCTCGACACCAATCTCGACAACGCGCCAGGTATCAGCAACGAATCAACGACCGTGCGCGCCGGCAAAGACAATCCCAATCCGGGCGGCGAGGCGTTTCGCCGGGTCAAGGTCACTTCGAAGATCACTCACATCGACTTGAAAAAGCATGAAGTGACTTTGCTTCCCCCCGAAGGCCAAGCGAGGGTCATGAAGGTCGAAGACCCCAAGCTCCAGGCCCGAATGAAGAAGCTCCAGGTGGGTCAGACAATCAACGCTGTTTACACCGAAGTCATGCATGTCAAAACCTCACGCTAGCAACGTAGGCGGACAACACAGGCGTCAAAGAATACGGTCTGCATGACCGCATGAGGGTGGAGCGATGCGTATTTCATTGGTTTACGCGGTTTCAGCGGTGCTGCTTCTAGGTGGACCCTGGTGCCTGGCGCAGCCATTGGAGGCGCCGGCAAACGCGGCCGGTACAGCGCCCGTGACGGCAGCGGCCAAAGATGCGGTGTTTACTCAGGAACAGCTGGATCAGATGCTGGCGCCCATCGCGCTTTACCCGGACCCACTGCTGGCGCAGGTGCTGATGGCTGTCACGTACCCGGGGGAAATCGCCGAAGCGGTGACGTGGTCAAAAGCGCATCCGGACGCCAAAGGCGATGATGCGGTCAAACAGGTGGCCAGTCAGCCTTGGGATCCGAGCGTTCAGGCGCTGGTCGCCTTCCCACAGGTGTTGGCAACGCTGGGACAGGATCCCGTCTGGGTGCAGCGCCTGGGCGATGCCTTCCTGGCGCAACCGGATGATGTCATGGGGGGCGTGCAGCGGTTGCGTCATCAGGCGCAGGCCGCAGGCAACCTCCAGAGCAACCAATATCAGAATGTGACGGTTCAGAACCTGGCGCCGCCGGCCCCCTCCTCCACAGCGCCGGCTCCGGCTCCGGCCAGCAGCACTTCCACCATCATCATTCAGCCTTCCGATCCGCAAGTGGTGTACGTACCCAGCTATAACCCGACAACAACCTATGGCACCTGGGCCTATCCAGCGTCGCCGCCCACGTACTATCCACCGCCGCCCGCTTATTACCCCGGTTCGGCATTGGTGGCCGGGCTGGCGTTTGGTACCGGTGTGGCGATCGTCGCTTCGTTGTGGGGCAATTGTAACTGGGGCAATAACGACGTCGATATCAACGTCAACCGCTACAACAACATCAATCGCAACAACCAGATCACCCAGAATCAGAACAAGTGGCAGCACAACTCCGCCCATCGCGATGGCGTTCCCTATCGGGACAGCCGCAGCCGTGAACAATACGGCCGACAACTCAACGGGGCCACTCAGCGTGAGGCCTTTCGAGGGGACAATGCCCAACGAGCCCAGGCTCGCGAAAAAGCCCGCGGTTCAATGGACAAATACGGTATCGAACGACCCGCCACCAGTAATCGCCAGGCCCGTGATCAAGCGCGCAAAGCTCAGTCCACACCTTCAGCCGGCAATCGCATGCAAGCCGGTGCCGACAGACCCAAGGCGTCTGACCGCAGCCAAGGCACTGCACGAAACACGCGGGAAAACCAGCAACCCAGGCACCAGACCGCCCAGACAAATCAACGCAGGCAGGACTCCTCGCAGGCGCGCCAAGGCACGCAAAATCGACCGGCCAGTACGGCGGGCAGTGCCCGCAACAACGCATTCGCCGGTGCGCGCTCACCGTCCCAGACCAGCGCACAAGCCGCCCGCGGTCGAACCAGCGAGGCATCCGCGCGGCGCCCCAGTGCCCAGCGATCGGCTGGCCACCAGATCAGCAGGCCATCCAGTCCCCCCATGCGACAAAGATCGGGAGGCCGGCGGTGAAAAACCATTCTCGAGTGACAGCATTCATGGGTTTGCTCCCGCTGATCCTGTCGATGATCGTCAGCTTGGCGTGGTCGTGCATGGCGGCGGCACAGCAGGCATTTCCAACGCCGGAAAAGGCTGCTGAAGCGTTCGTCGAAGCGCTGGGTACGGAGCACGCCGATCAGGCCCGTCTGACAGAGTTGCTGGGTGATCAATGGCGCAGCCTCATCCCGCGAAGTGGCGTGCAGCGCAGTGACGTGGATGCTTTTTTGAAGCTGTATCACGAACAGCACAAGATCGAAAAACCTAGCGACCGCAAGGCCATTCTGTCTGTCGGTAACGATCAATGGACGCTGCCGATTCCCCTGATAAAAACCGGGAACGGTTGGCGCTTCGATATCAAGGCCGGTGACGCCGAAATCCGTGCACGTCGCATCGGCAGAAACGAACTCGCCGCGATGCAATCGGCGATGACCTATCACGACGCCCAGATGGACTACGCGTTAGTGGATCATAACGGTGACGGCGCACTCGAATATGCGCAGAACATCTTCAGCACACCCGGCACGCACGACGGACTCTATTGGGCGGACGACGACAGTGGTCAGATCAGTCCATTAGGCCCCCTGTTCGGCAAAACCATCGCCGGGGAGGATTGGCATGGTTACCACTTCCGTATCCTCAAGGGACAAGGCCCCTCGGCACCGGGTGGCGCCTACAGCTACCTCATCGGCAACAAAATGAGCCGTGGCTTTGCGCTGATCGCCTGGCCGGCAAAATACGCTGACACCGGCGTCATGAGCTTCATGATCAGTCACGATGGCCAGGTCTTTGAGAAAGACCTGGGACCCGAGGGTAATAAAGTGGCGCAGTCGATGAAGCTTTTTGATCCAGATGACAGCTGGCAGGAGGTTACCGAAGATCAGAAGCATTGATGGATTCTGATCCCGCAAACTTGCGGTTCAATCAACATCGACCTGGAGTTCACGCAGAAGGAACCCAAGTGAGTCCGGGGCTGCGGGATGGCTTTTTTCCGAGCGCTGTTCATCCCATGGCATCGCATCATCGGTGCAGAAATCGCCGACACACGCCATGTTCGACTGAACATCGAGAAGCCCAAGCGGAATCCAGAAGTAAGGCGTTTCACGAAGAACATTGGGCACGGTCGAGCCACATTGCGAGCAAAAGTCATTTCTGTACCCGCTGGGTTTACGCCAACTGGCGATCACTTCTTGCCCCTCTTCCCACCTAAAATCGCGAGCGTTGACCAGCGTCGCGAGATTATGGCCGACCCCGGTTTGCTTGCGGCACAGGCTGCAATGGCAGCGATAGAAAAATCGTGGTTCAACCGCGAGGGAAAAGCGTACAGACCCGCAAAGACATTGTCCTGATGCCATGAATATCTCCTTTGAAAACCAAGTTATCGGTGCCTTTCCCGTAGAACTTTGCTATTGAAACAGCGGTAGGCGACATATTTACCATGGACGCAGGCTTAGCAGGAGGCATGCAATGGAACTGAAGTTCAGTCACGTCGATGTACTGGTCAAGGATCTCGAAGAAGCCTGTGCCTACTACGCGCAGATATTGAACGCGAGGATCTCAAAAACACTGGTCTGGGAACGCGGTGGCCTGCACGTGCGCTATGCAATTGCATTGATCGGTCAAGAGCGTTTCATGCTGGTACAACCGTTGGCGGGAAACCTCAAAGAGCTGATGGACTCATCGGGCGAAGGAATGATCTACCGCCACTGCTACTCGACGCCAGACATCGAGAAAGCCTATGACGAATTGATCATCGCCGGCGTTCAGCCCGAGGACGAAAACGGCGCGCCATTGACCCGTGAGAATCTGCAGTCTCCTTCTGGAACACGCATCATCTGGCTACCCAAGCGCTTCGGGCATTTCTCTATCGAGATTTTGGAAGATGAGGCGCTGGAGGCGTTTATCGAGGCGGCGTTTGTTTGAGGAAGGCCCGGCGCGACAGGCAATAAACGGCCAAAAGCGGCGCAGTCTGTTTTTGAATCAAGGTTGCTTGCGGAAGAACAAGGTGATCTGGCCTACCTCCACCCCGAACTTGGACATGAACGAGCGATTGATCATGGTGTTCTTGTCCATAAGGTACATCCAGTCGTCCAACTGAACCTGATACTCCTTGCCATCCACCGGCAGGCTCAGCACATAGTTCCAGCGCAGCGTATTGCCTGCCACCTCACCCAGCGCCTCGCCCACCACGTCGCCAGCGGTTCCGCGCCATTGACTGGAGCCAACCGGGGTTAATGTCCACACGCGTTTTTGCTGGGTACCGTCGCTGTACGTAAATGATTCGTCGAGTATCAGCTTGCTACCTTCGGAGTGGCCATTGATCTCCACGTGGAAGCGTTTGGCGACCAAGCCAGAACGCTTTTGAAACATCCCCCAGGCTTCAACCCGGCCCTCGAAGAATTCGCGCAACTCAAGCGCGGGCTTCTCCTGACTGTAGGTGTGCACATCCACTTGGCTGCAACTTGCAAGGCCAATGCAAAGCAGCAATATGCCTATCTTCAACATGTGCATTTCCTCAACGGTCTCAGGGTTGAGCTACGCCCAGCAATTGGGCGCGCAGTTCCGGGTTGCGTGTTCGGGGGTCAAGCCATATCGCAAAAAAGGCTTTGGCGAACGCAACGTCCCTCACCACATGCTGAAGGTGCTCACCAACGTAAAAACGTGCGCCTTCTCCAGGCATATAAACTCCGGTGATGCGGTCGCCGGCACGCACATCGACAAACGCCTTGGACATCTCCGACTCCCAGCGAGCCATCAGCTCTGAATTCGGAGTGTTGGGCGACAGACGACGGATTTCCTTGATGCTGGCCTCAACCAGATCATCGCGACTGATAGCGCGACGGTAGGTCAGCTCCAGCGCAAAGGGCACATCGGCATCCAGCGTTTCACCGGCAACGAGGCGTGAGCTCCAGAACTGCGCGCTGTAGATGGAAAACCCGAATACGCGCATCTCCCCGTACCCCAACCGATGAGCATTGGGAACAGCCTCGCGCCAGTCAGCAAGCAGTTCTGCGCTCTGGAGCATCAGAACAAAACAGATCGCGTGGCGGATGAAGCGGCCCGTCTGCATAGTCATGCGAAGCCCTCGATATGACTCAATAGGCGCCTTTAAAAGTTATACCAACGTGCTGAAGTGGCCATCGTCAGGTGGCTTTTTAGGCCTATCTTGCACAAAACATATACAAACATATCTTCCACGTACAATAAAAAGCAGTGATCACTCACGCTTTTCTTAGATTTGGTTTGAGGATCTCCCACGCCTCGGCAGTAAAGCGGTAGCTCTTGTCCGCTTGAAAAACGATCACGCCTTCATCAGCCAGACGCTTCAGTACTTCACGCACACTGACGAGCGTCAGCTCAACAGAGGACGACTCTAAATAGGCACGCACCCCACACACACCGATCGAGCGCCCCTCCTGCGTAGCCAAGACCAGTGCTTTGATAACTTTTAGACGGAACAGACTGGTGCGCAGTCCATGCAAACGAAGCAGCTCACGGATATGACCGTTCGCACTGCGATCAGACTCGGGGGGCAGTGAATGAGTCGTTGCGAGGAACGGACGACGTTTAACAGCAGAGGACAGGTTGTGGTTAAACAACATGCAAATACTCCTGTTCAGCAATGATCAGGTCGGGGCAACAACGCTCAATGGTCGCTCCCCCTTCCCGTCCTTCTCAAAAATCGACCGTGGCCGATAACTGCAAGGTGCGCGGATAACCAGCCGAGAACGCGCCGTAGGAGGCGACGCCCGACCAGTACTCACGATCGAAAACGTTCTGTACGGTGGCGCGGAAGGTCGTCGGCCGCCCTTCGATTTTGGTGGCGTAACGCGCGCCGGCATCAAAGCGAGTCCAGGAAGCCAGCTCCTGGGTATTGGCTTGATTGACGTATTGGCTGTCGGTGTAAATGGCACCGCTGGTGAGGGTGAAACCCTCAAGCCAAGGCGTGTCATATTCGGCCCACAGGTTGGCTTGCACGTCTGGCACGCCTACCGGTTTGTTGCCGCGATTGGCGGCCGTGGCCGAATCGGTCAACTCGCCATCGAGCAGCGTCACGCCCCCCATCAAGCGCGTGCCCGGTGCTACTTCGCCAAACATGCTCAACTCGACACCGCGGTTACGCTGTTCGGCTTGCACCGAAAACACGTTGCCGGCGCCGATTTCGCCACTCGGTTTTTCGATCTGAAACAACGCCAGCGTGGTCATGAACGTGCCGTGTTCATACTTGACGCCGATTTCATGCTGCTTCGATTCATAAGGTGCGAACGTCTCGCCGGCGTTGGCCGCCGAGCCCGGTGCGATATCACCTTTGCTCAAGCCTTCGACGTAGTTGTAGTAGAGCGAAACGTCTTCCCAGGGCTTGACCACCACGCCGACGAGCGGGGTCGTGGCACTCTCGTTATATTTCGAGCTGACCGAGCCTGCCGCGTTGTAATTACGTGACTCGATGTCTTGTCGACGCACACCCAGGGTCAACTGAAAGCGGTCATCAAGCATGGACAGCGTGTCGGTCAACGCAACACCGGACAAATCCGATTCGGAAACACGGAGCACCTGGGGCGAGTTGATAAATTGCTTGGGCACTTCCACCGGATGGTAGATGTTCGAACGCACTTCAGTGCCGTTGTTGATCCCTCGGGACAGCTCATCCTGGTATCGGGTCGCCATCAGCGTCGTCGTGTGGGTGACGGGACCGGTTGCGAACACTCCGCGGATCCCGACGTCGGCGGTAGAGCGGTCGACGTTGAATTTGTAGTACCCGGGAATGTTGCTGGTATCGCCGGCCTCATTGATGATTCTCGGCACCTGGTCGGACATCCGCTTGACGTCTGACTTGCCGCCCCCCGCATGGGCAAACACGGTGACCGCATCACTCAGGTCATATTCGCCGCCCAGCAATGCCGACTGCTCTTTGGTATCTGACCACCCCCAGTCCTGCGACACATTGGTCCGGCCATTGGGTGCGGAGGGAATATCAATTCCAGGCGCGACAGTGAATGGCCTCGACGGTGCATCGAAGCTTTCTTTCTGGCTGATGTAGTCAAGGTTCAAGCGCAAGCGCTCGCCTCGATAATCCAGCGCGATGGCACCGATCCCCAGGTCTCGGCGCTGATCATCAACGGCAGTGTCACCGCCTTGCAGGTTGCCGTTGAAGCGCACGCCGAACTGATTTTCTTCACCAAAGCGCCGGCTGAGATCCAGGTGACCGCCGACTTGGGAGTCCGAGGCGTAGCTGGTGGTAACACGAGTCAGGTCTTCGTCCAGCGGACGTTTGGGAACGATATTGATCACGCCACCGACGCCACTGTTTGGCGAAATGCCGTACATCAGGGCGCCCGGTCCCTTCAGCACTTCGACACGCTCGGCATACTCGGTGAATACCCGGTAGTTTGGCGCCACGCCATACACACCATCGAACGCCAGTTCGCCCAGGTTGCCTTCACCCACCGGAAAGCCACGGATGAAAAACGAATCGACGATGCCGCCCGTCTGACCCGTGGAGCGCACCGAAGGGTCACGTTCCAATGCATCGGCCACGGTCACCGTTTGCAGGTCGGCCAATGTCTTGGCGGTGTAACTGGTCACGCTGAACGGGGTATCCATCACGTCTTTGTTGCCCAGCATGCCCAGTCGCGCACCACGCGCCACCTGGCCACCGGCGAAAACTTCCGGCAACGCAGTCGGGCCGCTGTAACTGGCGTTGATGTCAGTGGTACCGAGGGTCAGCGTATTCGTGCTGTGGTCGGCCGGCGTCGCGGCCGGAGTGTTCGTGGTTGTGTCAGCGGCAACGTCCTGTTGCTCAGGGGCTGCGGCCCAGGCGTTGGCGCTTCCTGCGACCAAGACAAAATTCAGCATGGCGGTACGAATGGCGAGTGTTAACACGCGCTCACCGCAAGGACGACTGACAACAGGCATGACGTGAGGATCCTTTTCAAACAGGGAAAATGGTAATCACTCCTATTGCCAGTCGATATGCGAAAAAGTATCACTCTCAGTAGAGTTTTTTTGCTGCTGTGCCTCCATCGCTAGGCATACAGGCGCTCCAGCGGTATCGCGATCACCGGCAACGCCGGGTCAAACGCGTGACGGGTGGTCTTGTAGGGAAAGATTTCACCCCGGGCGATCGTGGTGAAAATCCGCGCCACTTCAAACGCCTGGCCGGACTGCCAGTGCCATACACACACCCGCGGATCGGTGTAATCGAGCTGGATGCAAGGCACCCTCTTCAACCCCAATTGCAACGCCGCGTTGAACCGGTGATTGCCGTCCATCACGATGCCCAGCGAGCGCTCGACGATGATCGGTTCCAGCCAATGGCCGGCCCGCACAATCGACTCCCGCAGCAACGTCACGTTGGCAGGATCGACCTGCTCGGACTGCAGCACGTCGCACAGCGGCCGCAATGCAATCTGATAACCGTGTTCCATGGTTGATCTCCTGATTCGCCGGGCTTCAGCAAGCGTCTGCGTTGGCAATCGGCGCGTATTGGCGAGCCACATCGAGCAGACGCTGGGCGTGTTCGATCAGCGGCAGATCAACCATCTCGCCATCCACTTGCACCGCATGGCTGCCGGTGGCCACGGCGCTCATCACCCGATCGGCCCACGCCAATTGCCGCGAATCCGGCAGGAAGGCGCGCTGCACGGTGAGCAGTTGCGAGGGATGGATGCACAGCTTGGCACCGAACCCCAACGCACGCGCGTAATGGGAGTCCTTGGCGACCACCGCCAAATCGCTGATCGCCGGCGTGACGCCGTCAATCGGCGACGGCAAATCGGCTGTACGCGAAGCCAGCACGATGCGGTTTCGGGCGAAGAGAAACGCTTCGGGAATCTGGCTGCAGTTGATATCGAGGGAGAAATCCAGTGAGCCGAACGCCAGTCGTGTCACCCCTGGAATCGCGGCGATCGCTTCCACCTGTTGCAGACCTTTGGCCGTCTCGATGATCGCGATGATCTTGAGTTCCGGTTGCCACTTCAGCAAACGTTCGACGACCTGGGTAAGGGCCTCGTGGCATTCCGCCTTGGGCAGGAAAATTCCGTCGCAACGCTCGGGATAGCGCATGTCGTTCAGCCAGGTCAGGTCCTGGCGGAAAAGCGTGCTGCTGACGCTGTTCAGGCGGATGTAACGCTCGCAGGAAACGCTCGGCGTACTCTCCTGCCATGCCCAGATGGCTGCCCGGGCAGCGGCCTTGCTGTCCGGATGAACGGCGTCCTCGAGGTCGAGAATGATAGCGTCCGGCCCCGCTTCGACGGCTTTGGAAAAACGTTCGGGACGGTTGCCCGGCACGAACAGGTAGCTGATCGCGGTTGGGGTTTTGCTGCTGAGTAGATCGGATGTCATGGCGTTACTCCTTGGCGTGAATCGTTGTGAATCTGAAAAAACCAGGCCCTGTCAGCGGCGGATTTCCGCGCCTGCCTGTGGCTGCTCGCACCTCCCCGCAACACCTTGTTCGTCAAGGTATTACGGGGGGTTTTTAAATAAGACGAACGCGTACTTGAGCGTGTAAATACGCGCCCATTCATTCGCCCTGCGCAGGTTGTTATTCAAAAATATTTGAAGACATTACTTGATAATCATTCGCGTTAGCAATATTGTTCACGTCGCCAAGCGGAACTAGCCTCGCTTCAAAGCACGTCATCACTGGCAATGGGAAGTACACGCCAGTAATGGCACATGAATGTCAGTTACTGATCATTCACACAGGCTGGCCATCAACTAGTGGCCAATCAGAACGTCCGTACAAACCTTATGGAATGGGTTTCTCATGCAATTGTTTTGTGAATCATTTATTGCGATCCGCGCTACAAATTCGTCTTCAGGTTTGGCGTGGCATCCGCCTCCGCCCCATTTAAAAACTCGTATCTGACGAGCGAAAATACGGTTTCCGTCGATAACTTCTGGTTGTCGAATATCAATGGCTAAGTTCTATTTCAAGCCAGAGGGTTAACTATGCCTGCCATTAATGTACAGCCCGCTGAACAGCGAATTGAAGTTCATCATCCAGAGACGCTAAAACCGCTTATCGACCTTGTTATTGCCACACTTATCAACCATTTTCCGAGCACACTTTCAGATCTGGTCAAACAACATGGCTCACCGTTAAATCTGGTCTGGCCACATGCTTTCGAGTTGAATACGAAGGCGCTGCAAACGGTGTTGAATCAGCACAATGTCTGTCACGCCATCTTCTATGGCGCCAAGGCCAACAAGTCTCAGAGCATGCTCAGTGCTGCGGCAAATTCGGGCATTGGCGTCGATGTTTCGAGCATTCATGAGCTGCAGGCGGCATTACGAGCCGGCACGCCAGCGGCACAAATCTGCGCCACAGGACCCGCCAAAACTGTCGTGTTTCATCAAGCACTGATCAGCGCAGGCTCTCTGATTTGTGTGGACTCGCTGGAGGAATTCGATCACCTGAAAACAGCGATTGAATCTTTTCCAGCCCCCGCCAAAGCAAGGGTTTTATTGCGTTACAGGCCAACAAGCTGTCCAAAGAGCCGATTTGGAATGGGCTTTGAGGACATGCTTGAATGCCTTCAACGGCTGACCCGAGAACCTGGGAATTTTCACTTCGAAGGGTTCCATTTCCACCTGGGCGGTTATGGATTCGAATCCCGTGCGCAAGCCTTCCGTGAAGTCACGGGGTTTGTCGAGGCCGCCCGTGAAATGGGACTGAATCCGCAGATGATCGACATCGGCGGCGGCCTGCCGATTCGCTATGTCGAGCCTCAGGCCTATAGTCGGTTTTTACAGAACGACAATAAGCCCGACCATTATTACAACCATGTAGTGCCCGACTCTTATTATCCCTACGGCAGTGAACTGAACGCGCCCCAATGGTTGACATTATTCCTCCAGGCCGACCACTCGCCCGGGCTGTCCATTGCCAACTATTTGAACATGCAAAAAATAACGTTGGCACTGGAGCCCGGCCGAAGTCTGGTGGACCAAGCGGCTATTTCCTTGTTTCGCGTCACACGAACAAAAAAACTGGCCGACAACAAAATCGTCATCTTTGTTGAAGGCAGTAGTTTCAGCGCCTGTGAAACCTGGTTTTCATCAGAGTACCTCGTTGATCCGATACTCATCAGCACAAACGAACTACCGCACACCCCGACGCAAGCGTATATCGCTGGACATAGCTGTCTGGACGATGACGTCATTACCCATCGCCTGATCAACTTTGGCACTGCCCCACAAGCAGGCGACTTGTTGATTTACGTTAATACCGCCGGCTATCAAATGGACTTGCTGGAAAACGAGTTTCATCGCCATCCCCTGCCCCGGCGCTTGATGGCGACCTGTTGTACGGAAGGTAACTATGCATTTTCACCTGACTACTAAAGGGAATAATTGAAATGATATTGAATAAAGTTTCTGACCTTATTGGCAATACACCAATGTTGGGTATTGATGTTCCGGATACCAACGCCAGGCTGTTACTCAAGATTGAAAAGAACAACCCCGGCGGCAGCATAAAAGACCGCATGGCACGGAACATGGTGCTGGCCGCGCTCAAGTCCGGGCGGCTGAAACCGGGCGGCGTCATCGTCGAGTCGTCGTCCGGCAACACAGGCATTGGCCTGGCCATGGCCGCCGTCGAATTCGGCCTGCAGTTTATCGCCGTGGTCGATCATCACGCGGCTCAGGACAAGATCGCCGTGATGAAGGCGCTGGGCGCCGACATTCGATTCGTTAAAGGCACCTATCGCGAAGACGAAGTGGCGGTGGTCGAGCGCCAACGGCTGGCGGCTGAACTCGCCACCGACATTCCCGGTGCCGTGTTCATGAATCAATCCGACAACGCCGCCAATGCCGGTGGCTACAGCGATTTCGTCCGCGAAACGATTGCTCAGGTGCAAGGCTCTATCGGTGCCTACGTCGGTTGCGTCGGTACCGGCGGTTCGATGACCGGCATCGCCCGTGGTTTGAAACTGCACAATCCCGACACCGTGACCGTTGCGGTGGAACCGGCCGGTTCCATTGTCTTCGGCCATCCCGGCTATCCCTACTATCAGTCCGGTACCGGCACCCCGGCCGGTGACACGGTCGGTCTGGTGCTCGACTACAGCTGCATCGACCTGGGCGTGCAAGTCACCGACTCCCAAGCCTTCGAAACCGCCCGCTACATCGCCCGAAACCTGGCGCTGTTGGTGGGTGGCTCGACCGGCGGGGCGATTTTCAAGGCATTGGAGCTGATCCACAAAGGCGTGCTGACCGGCAACGTGGTCGTGCCGATCGCCGATGGCGGCGAAAAATACCTGCACACGGTGTTCGACGATCAATGGCTGCAAGAACGTGATTTGCTGGACCCGAACGTCGCACCGCAACTGGATGCCTGGCTGGGCAAGCCCCAATGGCTGGACTCCGTTTCCGCGCCGCTGCAATTAAGCGTCGCATGACCCACCCATCACTCAGGAACGCCTCTCGATGAATCTGTTGAAAGTCGCTATCTGTGGTGGCGGCAGGACCGGCCATCTCAACGCCATCCTGTTCAAGCAGCTGCCCAATGTTCAGGTTTCGATGCTCACCAGCAATCTGGAGATCATTGAACAGCACGCTCGTCACACGCCAATGCAGGCCTTGTTGCCGGATGGTTCGACACTGGACGCCCGGCTGGATCGGGTAACCACCGATGCCAGGACTGCCGTTGAGGACGCCGACATCGTCATCATCACCGTGCCCGCCCATGCCCGGCCGCAAACCTTGCAAGTGATCGCACCACACCTTAGTTCAAGCAAACCGGTGTACATCGGCGCGATTCCGGGGTTTTGCGGTTTCGACTGGCTGGCAGAGGCCACGCTGGCCGATCGCCCCAATCTGGTGATCTGGGGGATGAAGGACGTCCCGCATACCGCCTTCGAGCTGACCCCCGGACGATCAATCAAAATGGGCGGTGGCAAAAGCCGGTTGTACGTGGCGACGCACGCTCGGGAATCGCAAGAGTCCCGTCAGCGGCTTGAGGAAATCCTCACCGTGTTGTACGGCCCGTGCGTGACGATGCTCGACAATTACCTGGAAATAACCCTGACGCCGGGCAACCCGATCATGCACAGCTCGGTGATCTACGGGCTGATCGGCCCCTTTGGCCAATGGCATCGCAAAATTTTCCCGCAACGCATGTGCTGGTGGACCGAGTGCCCGGAACTGGGTGCCTACTTCCTCGAACGCATGGATCAGGAAAGCCAGGATCTGTGCGCCGTCATCAGCCAGCGCATGGGCATCGACCTGTCATCGGTCAAATCCTTGAAACAGGAAATTGTCGAGGCCTACGGCGAACAGATCCGCGACCAGAGCAGCATGCTTTCGATTCTGCGCACCAATCAGGCCTACAACGACATCCTTGCCCCCATGGTGCCAGCCGATGGCAACCGCGCCGGCTACGTAATCGAACGCGAGAGCCGCGCCTTCAACGAAGACGTTGCCTATGGCCTGGTGTTGCTGGTGGAAATGGCCAAACGCTTTGAACTGAAGGTGCCCTACATCGAGGAAGTCTTGCAGTGGAGCGTTGCCTACATGCAAGGCCTGCGCGATTCGGCGCTCGACTATTTCCCAAGCCACTGGCCACGCACGGCATGAGCCGTGGGCTTGATCTCTTTCTTTAATTTCCGACGAGCAGACAGCAGATATGGATGACTTCAAGACACTGATCGCCTACTCCCGCAAAAACGCCATGCGACGCTTGATCCGTTGCCTCTTTGCGGAAAACATCCTCGATCGTTCGGCCCTGAACTTTTCCGTCGAGGGGAACCAGGCCACCTACCCGCTGAAGGATGCCCGCGCCCACCTGTTTTTCTCCGACATCGCCAAAGGCCCGGCCGATACCGTGGTCAATGACGGTGAAGTGGTGCTGTTGACCGACGAAGGCGTACGCCAGGTGATCACCAGCCATCAGGATATGTTGGATGTGTTGCGTGACAGCTTCGACTTCAAGCCGACCGACGAAGGCGTGGCCGGGCTCAAGGCCGACATGGAAAACAGCCTGACCAACGATGCCCACGCCCGTCAGCATCGCCAGCAATGGAACGCGCGACTGGAGCAGGCGGCCAGGGATCAGGGCCTCAACAGCTTCACCGACTACCTGCGCCAGCATGCCACGACCAAAGACGCCGCCATCCTGCTGGACCAGTGGGGTTCGCTGGAAGGCCATCCGTATTACCCGACGTGGAAATCCCGTCCGGGCCTGACCGATGCCGAGGTCGAGCAACTGTCACCCGAGTTCAACGCTCAGGTACCGCTGCGCATCGCCTCCTTGCGTGCCGAGCATTCGAAAAGCGAAAGCATGCCGCACGTGACCGGATACCGCGAGTGGTTCGCCAGCAACTTCCCGGCGCAATGGGAACAATGGAAAGCCTCGCTCAACAGCAAAGGGCTGGATGAAACCCAGTGGCTGCCGCTGCCGATTCACGCCTGGCATTTGCAGGCCTATGTGCTCAAGACGTTTGCTGCGGAAATCGAAGAAGGCATCCTGATCACCGACGGCCCTGACATTCAAACCCTGCCGACCATGTCCTACCGCACCATGATGCCGGTACTGAACGAATGCGCACCGTTGATCAAATTGCCGATCGCCGTGTGGATGACCAGCGAACTGCGCAGCCTGCAAGCCAAGTCGATTCACATGGGGCCGCGTATCAGCGCGGTGATCACCCGGATTTTGCAGGCCGAAAATGGCTTCGGGCAACGCCTGGAAATCTTCCCGGAAGAAATCGGCGTGCGTTATAAAAATGCGGTCACCCAGGACGATAATCCCGGGCGCCATCTCTCTGTGGTCTATCGCGCCAGTCAACAAGCGTTCGAGCGCAGCGACAATTGCCTGCCGATTACCGTGGCATCACTGTTCACCAGGTTGCCCGGCAGTGGCCGGCCGTTATTTACCGATCTGATCGAACGTGATGGCGTGCGGGCCACTGCTGACCAGCTTGAAGACTGGTTCCGCGAGTACGCCAAAGTGGTCACCCACCCAGTGGTGGCGATCTATTTGCTGTATGGCATCGGGCTCGAAGCGCATCAGCAAAACACCATGGTGCTGTTCTCCCCCGATGGCAAAGCACGTAGTCTGCTGATCCGCGATTTCGGCGATGGCAGGACTTACGCTCCGCTGCTGGAAGCCCGTGGATACACCCTGCTGCCACATGTACAGCCGGGTATTTTGCCGACGGTATTCTCAGGCGATATCGAACCGGTGCGCATGTTCGTGCTGGACGCCGCGTTCCTGACGCACCTGCACGAAATGGCCCTGTGGCTGACCAAGGAATACGGTTTGAACAACACGCGGTTGTGGGAGGTACTGCGCGAGGAAACCGATCTTGCATTCGCGGCGGTACGCGACCGTGTCTCGCCAGACCTGTGGGAAGTCGAACATCAGGCGTTTGTGGAAGATCCATGGCCAACCCGATCGTTGTTGCGTATGCACTTGATGCAGTACTCCAACTATCGTTTGCAACACACCCTGACCAACCCGCTCGCTAGCGTTTAACCACCGAGGCTGACTCATGTCCCATGCAGGTGCCATCCAGGGTTCTAAAGTAAGAATCCTGATTTATCTTCTATTTGCGATCCAGCTTGTGTCCATGGGCGCGATGGAAATGAGTGGGCCCTTCTGGCCCGTCCACCTGCGTGGGCTGACCTCCTCGGAATCGGTTTTCAGCTTCGCCAGCATCGCCGTATACGTCGGGCCGATGCTGGGCATTATTCTGACCAGTGCATTCTGGGGCCGTATCGGTGATCGCTACGGCCACAAGTTGATGATGATCCGCGCCCTCGCCGGTTTGTCGTTGACCCAGCTTGGGCTGGCACTCTTCAGCGACATCTGGGTCATTCTGATCCTGCGTTTTCTGCAAGGCGCTTTCGCCGGATACATCGCGCCGGCCCAAGCTTATGGGGTCAGCATCGAAGCCCCTTCGCGGCGCGCACGCCTGTTCGCCATCCTGCAGATTTCCACCAACGTCGGCTCGTTGCTCGGCGCTGTCGTCGGCGGGCTGATCCTCGATTACGCGACGTTCTTCTGGATCAACATCATTGCCTCGGCACTGTGCGCTGTCTGCACCGTAATCGCGGCCGTTACCTTGCCCGATGTACCGCCGGTGAAGAAAACACCGGTCGCGGACAAAGCGACATCGGCCAGCCGTTCGGGCAGCGTTTGGCAAGGCTCACCGTTACTGTCGTTGCTGGGCGTGATGGGCATTCTGCTGCTGGCGCGCATGCTGCCGCAGACCTCCTTCTCGCTCTACGTCAGCTCGGTCTTCGAGGTCAGTAACTCGGTGGTCGGCCTGTGCTATGGCTTGTTGGCGCTGGGTTTCATTCTTTCGGCAACGGCCTGGTCGCGTTACTTCGAACACCGCACTCAACAGGAAACCTTGCACCGCATGACCTACGTCGTCATCGGCTGCATCGCCCTGACCGCAATAGCAGGCGTCACGCACAACCCTGTGGTGTTTGTCATCGCCTACTTCATCTGGGGTGTGCTGCTGGGGGCGACCACGCCAGTGCTCATGGCGCTGATCTCCAAAACCGCCGATAGCTCGCAACAGGGTCACGTGCTGGGAATTGCCCAGGGCACCGCACAATTCGCTTCGATTGCGGGGATCTCGGCCGGTGGTTTGCTCAGCCAGGTCTATGGCTTGCAATACACCTACCTGTTTGTCTGCCTGGCCTACGTGTTGGCACTGATCCCGATTGTCGCGCTGCGTTACTGGCCTGCGCAGATGCTCCCGAGTCATGCCCCGCCCCAGGATTGATCAAGGAGTCTTGCTTTGAACATTGAACAACTGCGCGCCGATACACCCGGTGTCGCGAACCTGATCCACTTCAACAACGCCGGCGCGGCACTGATGCCCGGGCCGGTGATCGAGGCCATGACCCGCCACATTCAGCTTGAGGCGAACCTCGGCGGTTATGAAGCGGCCGGGCAACAGTCGGCCGAACTGGAGAATGTCTATGGCGCCATCGGCCGCCTGATCAACGCCCGGCCTGATGAAATCGCGGTGATCGAAAACGCGACCCGCGCCTGGGACATGGCGTTCTATTCATTGCCCTTGCAACACGGTGATGTGGTGCTGACCTCAACCACCGAGTACGCGGGCAACTACATCCCCTACCTGCAATTGAAAAAGCAACGCGGCATTGAAATCCGCATCATCCCCAATGATGAGCAAGGCCAGGTGTCGCTGTCGAGCCTGAAAGAAATGCTCGACGATGACCGCGTGGCATTGATCTCCCTGCCCGTAATCGCCACCAATGGCGGGCCGGTCCAACCCATCGAGCAGATCGGCGCGCTCGCTCGGGCCGCCGGCGTGCTGTTTTTGCTCGATGCCTGCCAAGGTGTCGGGCAAATGCCCATCGATGTGCAGAAAATCGGCTGTCACATGCTCGCCGCCACCAGCCGCAAATATTTGCGTGGGCCGAGGGGGATGGGATTTTTGTATGTTGAAAGCTCTCTGTGCCAGAACCTGGAGCCGGCCTTTCTCGACCTGCATGCGGCGTCCTTGCTGACATCCGACACGTTCAACATTCGCGCCGACGCACGACGCTTCGAGAACTGGGAGTGCAACGTCGCCGCCAAGCTGGGCCTCGGTGCGGCGGTGGAGTACGCGCTGGCTCAAGGCATCGAGCAGATGTGGCAACGGATTCAACAACTGGCCAGTCACATGCGTGATCGACTGGCGAACATTCCGGGCATGACACCGCGGGATCCGGGCGCCATCAAATCAGGCATCGTGACCTTCACCCACCAGAACAGCAGTGCCGCGCAGGTCCAGCAATGGCTGGCTGCCCAGGAAAAACGCATCAATGTCTCCACCTCAACGTCGCGCTCGACCCTGCTCGACATGCAGCACAGGGACTTGGCGGAGGTCAGCCGCGCCTCACTCCATGCCTACAACACCGAGGCTGAAATCGACACGATGATCGAAGCACTGATCCGCCTGCCACGCGCCTGAAAGGGATACCAATCGCTGCTTGCGTCACAGCCGCTTTGTAATCTAGCATTGGGAATACTTCTCAATTGCATGAAAGTCTGCAGCCATGAGCGAAACCCTTTCCGCGAACAACGACGATCACCTGCGTGCGATCGAAGCCCTGTACAGCGGCCATCACGGCTGGCTGTATGCGACGCTGAGAAAAAAACTGGGTAACGCCATGGATGCGGCGGATCTGGCACAGGATACCTTCACTCGGATCCTCGCCTCCCGGGTCACGGTCATCGAACAACCTCGCGCGTACCTGAGCTGCGTGGCCAAGGGCATCCTGATCAACTGGTACCAGCGCAAGGCACTGGAACGTGCCTATCTGGATGCCCTCGCTCATGTGCCCGCTCCCGAAGTGCCTTCGCCGGAATTGCGTTTCATGGTGCTGGAGACCCTGCACGAAATCGATGCGATGCTCGACGCCCTTCCGCCCCTGGTCAAACGTGCGTTCCTGCTCTCGCAGATCAGCGGCCTGAAATACGATGACATCGCCGAGCAACTGGGCGTGTCACTGATCACCGTCAAACGCTACATGAAGCAAGCCTTCGTGCAATGCCTGTTGCTGGTGGAGTAAATGCTCAGTCGCC
Organism: Pseudomonas sp. JAI111; assembly: GCF_024809425.1. Lineage (NCBI taxonomy): Bacteria > Pseudomonadati > Pseudomonadota > Gammaproteobacteria > Pseudomonadales > Pseudomonadaceae > Pseudomonas > Pseudomonas sp. JAI111. Next base: position 64,974 of record NZ_JANUCB010000016.1, read on the forward strand.
GCCAAGCACCTCATCCCGATCACCAGGCCCTTGAAGAAGCCGCAGACTGGCTGATGCGCCTCAGTGAGCGCGAACTCAGCGACGCTGAACGTGCCGAATGGGAATGCTGGAAAGTCAGCACGCCCGAGCGTGGTCGTGCCTGGGGACGCGCGCAGTTATTGCAGAGCAAATTCGGCGGCCTGCCACCGTCACTGGCGATGTCGGCACTGGACCGCCCAAGCAGCCCGCAGCGTCGCGCAGCGCTGGGCAAACTGGCGATGATTCTGGCGATCCTGCCGGCCGGTTTGGGCAGCTGGAAGCTGGCGCAATCGCTGCAATGGTCGGCGGACTATCACACGGCTGTCGGCCAGAGACGCGAGTTGACCCTGGCTGACGGCTCGCACATCACCCTGAACACCGATACCGCCATCGACGTGCTGTTCGATGCCCACCAAAGGCTCATCCGTCTGCGTGAAGGCGAAATACTGGTGCAGACCGCGCCGGATATTTCCCCGCTGGCGCGGCCTTTCCTGGTCAGCACCCGCCAGAGCCGAATGCAGGCACTGGGCACACGGTTCACCGTTCGAGAACTGCAGTCACGCACTCACCTTGCGGTGCTGGAAGGCGCGGTGCAGGTCGACCTCGCCGACAATCGCCAGGGATCGCCATTGATCATCAATGCCGGCCAACGCACCGACTTTTCGTCCGGCACCTTTGGCCAGGTCACCGCCACCGATCGTTACATCGGCGCCTGGGCCCAAGGCATGTTGATGGCCGACAAGATGCGCCTGGCGGACTTCGTCGCCGAACTGACCCGCTATCGCCACGGTTTCGTGCGTCTCGATCCGACGATTGCCGACCTGCGCATTTCCGGTGCCTATCCGATCAGCGACACCCAGCGCACGTTGAACATGTTGGCGCAGACCTACCCGATTCTTGTCAGCGGCCACTTGAATGGCTTCTGGGTCATGCTCTCCCCGGCCTGAGCCAAAAAAAGTGCACACAGGTGATACTTTTTTTGATCTCGACTGGCTATGGGGAAGAAGAACTTTTTCGTCCTGTTTATAGGTTCACCCATTCATGTTCGCTGCACGCCTCCTGCGCCCGGATCGTCAGTTCAGCCCAGTTTTTCGCAGTGCGTTGCTAAGCCTTGTCCTGATCGGTGCCATTTGCCCGTTTGCCTTGGCAGTCGTGCCTGAGCAACTGGACGCTGTCGCGGTCCGTGCCTATGACATTCCTTCCGGCCCCCTTGGTGCGACCCTGTCGAGCGTTGCCGTAGACGCCGGCATCGCACTGTCGTTCCAGCCATCGTTGACCGAAGGCCTGATCAGTCCCGGACTGGTCGGCAACTACTCCACTCAGGAGGCGGTCTCTCGCTTGTTGGAGGGCAGTGGCCTGGACATGGTTGTGCGCCGCGACGGCAGCTACACACTGGTGCCACGCCGGGTGACGCTGGATGAAACGGCCGTCATCGGCACGGACAAACGCACCGATACCCTGCCATCCGTGTATTCCGGCGGGCAGGTCGCCAATGGCGGGCGCCTGGGCATCCTGGGCAACACCGATGTGATGGACGCGCCTTTCAGTATCAGCTCCTACACCTCGACGCTGATCAAGGATCAGCAGGCCGTCACCGTCGGCGATGTGCTGGAGCGCGACTCATCGGTGCGCTCCACGGGGCAGACGGGAGGCATTGTCGACTCGTTTTTTATCCGCGGTTTTCCGGTTGGTGAAGGCAACCTCGGCGAACTGGCATTTGACGGCGTGTACGGCGTGGCGCCCAACTACCGGGTATTTACCGAATACGCCGAACGCATCGAGCTGGTCAAAGGCCCCGGCGCCCTGCTCTACGGCATGTCGCCCAACAACGCGGTTGGCGGTGTCATCAACGTCGTGCCCAAGCGCTCCCTCGATGAGGACCTGACCCGTTTCACCGCCAGTTACGCCATGGATTCGCAGGTCGGTGGCCACCTCGATGTCAGCCGACGCTTTGGTGAGGAACGCCGGTTCGGCGTGCGCATCAACGGCAGTACCCAGCAGGGCGACACAGCGATTGACGATCAGTCCCGTCACGTCGATATCGGCGCCATATCCCTCGACTACCAGGGTGAACGCCTGCGAACCACCCTCGACTGGCTCAACCAGAAAGAACACTTCGATGCCGCCTCGAGGCCGTTTCTGATCGCCCCGGGCGTGGACATTCCCTCTGCCGCCAATGGCCGTACCAATGTGAGCCAGGCATGGGGCTGGTCCGAAACCCGAGACAAATCGGCCCTGCTCAGCGGCGAATACGACCTCAGCGACGCGTTGACCGTGTTCGCCCACGCCGGCGGTGGCAAATCGGACGTCGCGCGCATGTCCGACCAGACCCCGACCATCATCAATGCGGCCGGCGACACCTCTTCCATTCCCGGCTATTACAAATTCGAAGTCGAGCGGTACACCGTCGACGCCGGTGCGCGCCTGCACTTCGACACCGGGCCGATCAGTCACCGGGCCGCCCTGCAGGTCAGCCGTTATCGGGATGTACTGTCCCGGGGGATCATTTCCGGCCCCCCCATCCTGTCGAATATCTATCACCCGGTGGATCGCCCGGAACCTGCCATCCCCAAGCCGGACACGCCCAAGGTGTCCGAGAGCGAGCTGACTAGCGTGGCCCTCGCCGACACGCTGTCAGTGCTGGATGAGCGCGTTCAGGTAACGCTCGGCCTGCGCCAGCAGAACATCGATTCCGACAACTACAACGCGGTCGGCACGGTCACCACCTCTTACGACGACGGCAAAACCACGCCGCTGTTCGGTGTGGTGGTCAAACCCTGGGACCACGTTTCGTTCTATTACAACTATGTCGAAGGCCTCAGCAAAGGTGACATTGCCCCCTCCGCCGCGTCGAACGCCGGCGAGATCTTTGCCCCTTATGTCTCCCGACAACAGGAAATCGGGGTCAAGGTCGACTACGGCACGTTCACCTCGACACTTGCCCTGTTTCAAATCAAGAAACCCAGTGGCGAGCTGGTATCCGGTGTGTTTTCGGTGCAGGGCGAACAGCGCAACCGCGGACTGGAGCTGAATGTGTTCGGCGAGGTCGTACCAGGCACACGCCTGCTCGGTGGCGTAACCCTGCTCGATGCGCAACTGACTGAAACCGGGGTTGCCGCCAACCGTGGCAACAAACCGGTCGGCGTGCCGCAGGTGCAGGCCAACCTCTGGGCCGAATGGGACACCTCGTGGGTCGAAGGCCTGACGCTCACCGGTGGTGCGATTCATACCGGGAGCCAGTACGTGAACCAGGCCAACACCCAGCAACTGGATGACTGGACGCGCTTCGATGTCGGCGCACGTTACACCACCCGCATCGATGAACGACCGACCACGTTTCGCGCCACCGTGCAAAACGTGCTCGACCAAGAATACTGGTCGGGCGTGGCCTCTTACGGCGCGTTCTCCCAGGGCTCACCGCGCACCTTATTACTGTCGGCGACTGTCGATTTCTGAAACGTTCAGCCCGGCGACGGTGTGAGCCGTTGACCGTTCTGGCTTTTGCAAAGGCTTTGACCATGGTGACTTTTGATCGACGCAGCCACGCTTTCGCTGCGCTACTACTGGCAGGACTGCTAAGCCTGGCAGTGTTTTGCCTCGCACCGCGCAGCGTGCTCGCCGCTGAAGCGGATCCGGCGCTCACCGAGGTGACCGATCTGCTGGGACGCAAGGTCAAGGTGCACTTGCCGGTCAGGCGCGTCATTCTCGGTGAAGGCCGGCAGTTATATCTGGTTGCCGCGCTGGACACACAAAACCCCATCGAGCGTATCGTCGGTTGGCGCAAGGATCTGATCCAGTCAGACCCGGACACCTACGGCGCGTACCTGCGCAAATTCCCCGACATAGCAAAAATCCCCACCTTCGGCGGGTTTGAAGACGGCACCTTCGATATCGAGCAGGCCATCTCCCAGCGCCCGGACGTGATCATCCTCAATATTGAAGCGCAGCATGCCACCGAAGATGCGCGCTACATCGAGAAGCTCGACGCCTTGGGCATCCCGGTGGTTTACGTCGACTTTCGCAATAACCCGATCCAGAACACCGAACCGACCATGCGCCTGTTCGGCCAACTGTTCGGCAAGGAACAACGCGCCGAAGCCTTCATCGATTTTCGCAACCAGCAGATTCATCGCGTCACCGACGTCATCGAGAAACAACACCCTCCCCGCCCCAGCGTGTTCATTGAGCGCATCGGAGGCTACACCGATGATTGCTGCCTGAGTTTCGGCAACGAGAACTTCGGACTGTTCGTCGATATGGCCGGCGGCAACAACATCGCCCGCCGCATCATTCCCACCACGTTCGGCCAGTTGAACCCCGAGCAGGTCATCGTCTCCAACCCGGCGCATGTCGTTGTCACCACCGCCAACTGGGAAGCCTTTGCCCCCGGCGGTCATTGGGTCGGCGTCGGCCCAGGCGCGGACATGGCGCAAGCCAGGAAAAAACTTGCCTGGTACACCCAGCGTCCGGCCTACGCCGGGATCAAGGCTCAGGACGATCAAGCCTTTCACGCCATCTGGCATCAGTTCTACAACAGCCCCTACCAGTTCGTGGCCATCCAGCAATTGGCGAAATGGTTCCATCCAACGCTGTTTGCCGATCTGGATCCGGACGCGTCATTTCGCGAACTGCATGAGCGCTTCCTGCCGGTGCCTTATGAGTCCGGTTACTTTGTCAGCTTGCGCCAGCCTGAGGTAAAACCATGAGTTCATTGACCGACGCCGTGGTCGTCCAGCGCGAAACCTATCGTCGCCTGGTGCTGCGTAAACGCCTGATTCTCGCCGGGCTGGTGATCTTGCTGTTGTGCAGCGTATTGCTCGACCTGGCGCTGGGGCCCGCGAGTTACAGCTTGCGCGAAGTCCTCGGCGCGCTGTTCTCGCCGGACAGCGCTTCACCGCAAGTGCGTGTGGTGATGTGGGACATCCGCCTCCCGGTGGCCCTGATGGCCGTCGCTGTCGGCGCGGCGTTGTCGCTGGCTGGCGCCCAGATGCAGACGATCCTCAACAACCCGTTGGCCAGTCCGTTTACGTTGGGCATTTCCGCCGCCGCCAGTTTTGGTGCGGCGCTGGGGCTGGCGTTCGGTGTCGCATTGTTTCCGCTGGCAGCGCAGTTCATGGTGCCGTTGAACGCGTTCATCATGGCCATGTTGTCGGCGCTGTTGATCCACTTTTTGAGCATGCGTCGCGGCGTCACTGCCGAAACCATCGTGCTGCTCGGCATTGCGCTGGTGTTCACGTTCAATGCGCTGCTGGCGCTGGTGCAGTTCTTCGCCACCGAGCAGGCCGTGGCCGCCGTGGTGTTCTGGACGATGGGCAGCCTGACCAAGGCCACCTGGCCGAAGCTCGGAGTGATCTGCCTGGTCATTCTCATCACCCTGCCGATCTTCGCCAAACGCGCCTGGGCCCTGACGGCCTTGCGACTGGGCGATGACAAGGCTGCCAGTTTCGGCATCAACGTGCGCAGCCTGCGATTTCAGACGCTGATCATGGTCAGCCTGCTCGCCTCGTTTCCGGTGGCCTTTGTCGGCACCATCGGATTCATCGGGCTGGTTGGCCCGCACATCGCCCGCATGCTGATTGGTGAAGACCAACGGTTCTTTTTGCCGGCCTCGTTGCTGACCGGCTCATTGATTCTGTCGGCAAGCTCTGTGGTCAGCAAAACCCTGATACCGGGCGCGATATTCCCCATCGGGGTCGTCACCTCGTTGATCGGCGTGCCCTTCTTCATATCCTTGATTCTCGGCGGGAAGAAAAATTCATGGTAACGCTTCAATTGGAGAATCTCGGTGCCCGCTACGGCCAGCGCGAGATCATTCGCGGTGTCACGACTGCGGCTTTTATCGGTGGTCAGGTGGTCGCGGTGGTCGGGCCCAATGCCGCAGGCAAGTCGACATTATTCAAACGCATGGCCGGGCTGATCGATGGCCCCGGGCAGGTCATCCTGCAAGACTCAAAAAAAGGCGCGCAGGGCATCAGCTATATGCCTCAGGGTTTGAATGCCAGCGCCCGGCTGACGGTCTACGAATCAGTGCTGCTGGCGCGTAAACAACTGACACCGGGCTGGGTCGTACACGACGACGAATTGAAACTGGTCGACGAGATTCTCGCGGCGCTGGGCATCACGGGGCTATCGTTCCGCAACCTCGGCGAATTGAGCGGAGGTCAGCAACAATTGGTCTCAATCGCACAAACGCTGGTGCGCGAGCCGGAAATCCTGCTGATGGACGAACCCACCAGCGCCCTCGATATGTATCGGCAGGTGCAGGTGCTGGACTTCATGCGCAGACTGGCCCGCAAACGCGAGGTCATTGTCTTCATCGCCATCCACGACCTGAACCAGGCATTGCGCTTTGCCGATCAGGTGCTGGTTATCGCGGACGGCACCGCTCAAGGCAGCGGTCCAAGCCACGAGGTCATCACCAAACAAATGCTGCGCAACGTATACAAGGTTGAGGCGCGCATCGAGCAGTGCAGCCGCGGGCTGCATCACATACTCATCGACGATATCGTTTGATACGTTAGCCAGTTAAGGTCAGGTCTTGAGGGCTGAAAACGGCCAGGTGTAAACACTCGACAAAGCCGCGATTGCTTTAGGAAAGTATTGGCAAAACCGGTGACGACTTTTACCGAGGATTTATGCGATGGATTGCCCTCCGGCGCTGTACACCAACCGTCTTATCCTCACGCCGCTGCGTATGACTGATGCAGCCGCTATACAACAGCTCCGAGTGACAGGCTGCCATTGGTTTGATTTCAGCCGGTTGCCAATGGACGAAAACTGCCAAAAGCAGGCATCCAAAACTATGAAAATCAGTCTGAGCAGATCTCAGGAAACCGAGATACGGATTGATCAACCTACTATCAATTACCAGCCATAAATCCAAACTCAGCGTGACCTTTGTTAGGTCGAATTATCAAAGCGTGCTGGGGAATTCCAAAAACAGGAAAACATCAAAGCGGACTAGCTCTAGTAGCCATTTATCTGTGAAGCGTGAGACCAGCCCTGGTTGATGGGCAAAACGCCGGTCTGGCTGGCCCCGCCTCAAAAAACATGGCACATGGCCATACTTAAATCTCGCCTCATGCCCTACCTCGCTATATCATCCAGCCCCAAAGTCGGAAGGCATCGTTCTTCCCCCTCGCTCCACCTCCGGCAACCGATGGAACGCCCCCCTCCACAAGGACCTTTTATGCCTGTAGTCCTGCGTGCATTCGCACGTCTGCTGCCCCTTGCCCTACTCACGGGCTGCGCCGCCCAATCCCCCGTCCTGGTCAGCGATCCGCTGCAACCGGCTGCGGGCGGTCCGGTCGCGTACCTTGTAGGCAGCATCGGCCCTCTAGGCCGAGACAACGCCTACACCAACCAGCGCATCCTTTTGCGCCAGCGCGGCTCGCAATACGGCGCGGCGGCCTGGTGGGGACATGCCGAAGTGGCACATACCCCAAAGGACATCGAAGAGGTCCACGGCAGCAACAAGAAGGCGCTCCCCGGCGAAGCCAGCGTCTTCGTCATGCCGCTCAAGCCCGGCGACTACGAATTTTATGACTTCCAGTTTTTCTGGAGCGGCTACAACGGAGGCTATCGCAGCCTCCAGGCGCGAGAGCAGTTCCTCGTGCCCATGCACCTGGAGGCAGGCAAGGCGTATTACATAGGCGAATTCCGCTCTAGCTGCCTCGGGGTTTCGGCCTGCCTGTTCTTCCATGGCAGCAAACAGACACGGGATGAAGTGATCGCGCGGCGCTACACCCCCGGGCTGCCGCCCCTGCAGCCCCTGAACCTCAACATGGCACCGGCCTTTCCCTTCGTCATGCCCATGCCAGCGGCCGACGTGGTGAACAACAAGGAATCCAAGCAATGAAAAAGACCCTGTTCCTCACTGCAAGCCTGCTGCTGGGCGGCTGCGCGGGCACCCAGACCCTGCCCGACCCGCAGATCCAGGTGGGTCAGGATTACATGCCGCCGATCACGGTGATGGTCGATTCGCTGGAGCACAGTTACGAGCTGCGCAATTACCTGCGTGAAAGCGGTGTGTTCAGTAAGGTCGAAAACGGCGCCGCCGGCGAAGGGGAAACCCAAGTGATGGTCAAGCTGGATGCCCAGCGCAAGCTCGCGCCCACGCCGCTGCTGCTACTCAGCTGCGCCACCCTGTTCCTGTTGCCCTTGCAGAACGACTTGGACACCAAGGCCGAATTCACCGTAATGCGCGATGGCAAGGTGCTGAACCGTTATCACTATGAAAACTACATGGCCAAGTACTCCTGGCTGTTCGACCTCGGCATTCCCGAGCGGCAGGAAAACATCCGCCGTGTCGCCCGCGCCTTTGCCCGGGACATGCAGGCCGCAAATCTGGCGAGCAAACCGCTGGAGGCGAAGCAGTGAACAACCTGTTCAAGGTAGGACTGATCGTGGTCGGGTTGCTGTTGTTGGGCGGCTGCAACCCTTCGATGAAGCCGCTGGGTTACCACGCGGAAAAAACCTATGTGCCGATGAGCCTGATGGTGGTGCCGAACGGTTACACGCGTTTCGACATCCAGCAGCGCGAAGAGCTGACCACGGCGGTCATGTCGTCTGGCGCGTTTTCCTTCGTCGACCATGGGTTCGCGCGCAAAGGCTATGGCCTGGTCATCAGCCAGCCGCCGGGCAAAGGGGCCGGGGTGCTGGTCGCGCTCAATGCCCTGACGCTGCTGACGTTCCCGATGCCCTACAGCTATGTGCACAACCTCACCGGCAAGCTCTACAAGGACGGAGAGCTGCTGCGCACCTTCACCTACAAGCGCGAGGGCATGAGCGTGGGCACCTGGTACGTGCCTCCGCCCATCACAGAGAACCAGCGGCAGATGCTCACCGAACTGATGCGGGACCTGGAGGCCAGCACGCTGATTCCCCATGTCAGCGATGAGGGGCAGGCTGCGCTTGTCAGCCCTGAGTCGGAGGTGTCTGGCGTCGAGTGACCTGTTTCGGTAGCAGCGGGCGCGCAAGGTGGTAATGCCTGCGCGCACTCCCGTAACGGCCAAAAGCTGCCCGTGATGATCGGCAGCTTTTCTGCGATTGCGGCCCTTCATGACGGGCAGCTATCGGCCAAAAGCGGTCAGTCACAATCAGCCTACGAAACCGATGAATTTAGCTTACCTCGCGGCCCGCAAGGATAAGCAAACTCGTGCATGCTGTTGAAATTCGCTACGCAGCATGGACACTGGCGTTGATTATGATGGAGATTAGAAGCCCCCCGATAATGGAAAATCATTGTAAACGCCTATACGGATGAACCATTATTTGCTTTGGCCTGTTCACGAAAGGCAGGACAGCTACATGAAACGAACGTCAGCAACAATCAGGAAGTACAAATCTCATGTTGTGAAGGCTGTTGAACGCTTGCATGCGTACAATTTTAAGATTTGGATCACCGTCGGAATTATCACTTCAGCTTTAGCTTTGTTGGCGTGCAAGCCTTCTGAGCATAAAAATTCCGCAGAGATAACGGGGACTCAACAAAATATTTGCATGGACGACGCATTAGCTGCTACTAAAAATAAATACAACATGAGTTACGATCAGTTAGTTAGTCGTGACAAATCCGCTCGTCATTCGTTCGTTGGGGCCGTCGAGTTTAAATCCCTCATAACAGAGGGGTTGGCCTTAGAAAACATCTACCCTGACAACACCCTGCGAGATGGTTCGAAAGTTGCCAGACCGGGAATTATGGTAGCTGTCCGCGTGCCGATGCGTAACATTAAAGAAAATTATCCTGATGTCATTCTCTCCGAGCTTTCACATCAGCCTACGTCGTTGGTGGTTATTTTAACTTGTCGGCCTGACTTGAAATTTTCACCAAGAGCGGCATTAACAGCTTCGAATATTTACCCGATATCAAATCGAGAATTAGGCGTCTATGAATCCAGAAAAAATGGAGAAGTGATCAGTATCCCGATTGATGATAAAACAAGGTATCCAGACGGAACCATCGTCTCGGTCAATTGCGAAGAGAAACTTACTAAAATATGTGACAGCAGCTTTGTAATCGTGCCCGGTGTATTTGTTCAATATCGCTACCCTATAGAGCAAAGAGCGGACTGGGAACGGATAAAAGATTTCGTAGTGTCCGAGCTTAACGCTTCGATGACGGATAGATGATGAATCTTACGTTGGAAGGTGGACTGTTCACTCAACTAAAAGCAGTGATGACCGAAGCGGCAACAGCGATCCCAACGTTGGCGCTTATAAATACATAAGTGAAGATCCTCAGTCTAGTCGATCAGGATATCCTGACTGGAGCTAGGTTTTGAGGTCCGCTGACATTTGGGTGATTTAATTGACTGGACTACTCATTTCCACCGGATTGCACCCTATCCGTAGCAACCATCACCGGCAGTGAACGGCCAAAAGGAGTCAGTCGGATGTGTCTACGGAACTTTTGGGGGATTCAATGCTTTGCGTGTGTGCCCTTTGCCAGCTTTTCAAATATGCTACGTTCGCTCCACCTGCGAGAATCTGGGGGGCGACTTAGAAATTCTTCCACGCCGATGCCACTCGCGGCGCAGCTTAAATTAGGCGTTAGAGACTAATGGATAAACTGACAGAGTTGTTTGAGTTTTTAGAGAAAAGTCAAAGCGTAGCTTCAGCCGCTGCTGCAATGACAAGCGCTGCCGCGGCTATCCTTGCGCTACTCGTTTCAGTTATTGCTGTTTTAGTGGCAGTGATATCGGCCAGACAGCAAAGAGTTCATAACACCTTAACTGTAAGGCCAATCCCGGAAGTGACGGTTGGGGATTATGAAAACTCCTTGCGGGTGAAGCTTCGGAATCATGGATCTGGTCCATTGTTGATCAGGTCTTTCATTGCAACATTCCATGGAAACTCATGCCAATCTTTGATCGACTGCATGCCAGATCTTGGCGATGTACATTGGACGAATTTCGCGGGAGTGATCAACGGGCGGGCCCTTCTCCCCGGAAAAGAGATAGTGCTGATAGAGCTAACTTCAGATCAAAAAGAAAGTAAATTTAGTATCCCTCGAGATCTTGCTCGACTGGCACTCTCCGAGACGGAAATAGTCCTACAGTATTCCGACATCTACGATTCAACCTTCTCTCCGTACAAGAAATCCCTTTTATGGTTTGGTCGTAACCTTGAATAAATCAACATCTAAACTGAAGCTACTTAGCTGCGTGGCTTAAACCAGGTACTATCTAAGTAGTGGCTTTTGGTCGAGTGTCGGAGGTGGCGATGGGTCGCAGGAGACCCAAACCGCTTGACAGAAGAATAGAACAACTGGCTGCAAGCATCAAACAACCAGAAAATGATTTAGAAGACTCCATAAATAAAGGCCAAAAAAACAATGCTAAGCACTGGGATATTCATATTCGCACTTTTCACCTATAGCTTAATGACCTATTTTTTTAAACTAACTATATATAATTACTCAAAATTTAAAAAACCAAATCACCTTGCTTGGAAAAAGGGCCTTGAATTAGCATTAATTTTAAGCCCTGATTTGTGGTGGGCCTTCAGATTCAAAAACCACATAGCCGATCCTGATCCCGAGACTAAAAAAGCAAACCGCAAAAAAATCGTACAACGGAATAATGCATTCAATCTGTACTTTAGCTTTGGCTTTGGCCTGCTAATATTAATCATAGCTAGCTCATCCCCCGCATCATACTGGGGGCAGCTACTATTATGCTTTGCGATGATTCGTTTTATTTCCAGGGGATATGAAATCACTTATGCTTTTGTAAAAGATGCATTTCAAAAAACAGAATCAACTACAAACCTTAATAGCAAAGATCGCATCAAGCTTGCAATGAACAGTTATATCGAGATTTATTTTTTTTCAGCACCGGCATATCTAATTCTTACAAAAGGCTTTGACCCTTGGGCAGCCATTAGCCTTTCACTCAATGTAGGAACTCTAACAAACGTGGGTCTTGCGTTTTCAGATGCAAGCAAAGGGCTCGAAACAAACATTGTTTTCATTCAGGTGTTCACGACATTGAGCCTTGTAATTTTCAGTTTTGCGATGTACTTAGCACGCCCTGAAACAACGCCAACATAAAACAGAATCGCACCTGATTTCGTAAACGCCATGACGGGCCGCCTCGGGTCGATTTCTGCCTTTCACGAGGGACAGAAGGCGGCCAGATGCGGCCGGTCGAAAGGGGGAGCAATTAAGTTTTTAGGCGCGTCTGCCGTTACATTGGCTTGGATCATCCATCGTAAGGAAGCGGTATGAAGTTCGAGAACATTCCGACAATCGAGGCCTCAAGGTCTGAGCCTTACAAATGGGCAGGACGATGGAGTATAGCGGCTTTGGCCGTGCTCATTTTCTACACCCTCCAGATCGCGACGGTCGCACTTGTGGGGCAAGAAAATTGGAACTCCCTTTGGCTGGTGGGGGCGCATGGAATCACTGGCGCGGCATTGGTGTTGCTGGCACTAATCCAATTCCGCAATGACGGTGGTATTAGAGCACTGGTTGGGCACAACACGGGACGGGCACTGCGCTTTGGCGTACCTTTGATCTTGGCTGCTTACGTCGTGACGACGTTCTTGGACGTGACACTCGGGTTCGGACGAGAACCGTTCATGGAAAAATTGTTGTCCGAACTATCGACAGCGCAGATCATTCTGTTCCTATCGATGCTACTTATATGGCCGCCTCTCAGTGAGGAACTTTTGTATCGACACTTTCTGATTAGACTCTTTCCAATCACCGGTCGATCCTGGCAGTGGGTCGCAGTCATTGCGATGGCTTCGATTTTCATGCTGACCCACGGACAATACAAGAATTGGCCGTCATTTCTTCTGTTGGGTTGCTTGGGAGTAATTTTTGGTGTGGCTCGTATTGCTACCGGCGGTTTGATCGCGCCAGTGTTGCTTCATAGCTTTGCTGAAGTTGCAGGCATGACCTCAGATTTAGTCCTTGCCCACTTTGAATAAGTTTTTTTTGATAAGCGAGCGCTGTCTCGCGTGTCATCTTCAGCTAAGGCAGCATGTAGGTCGCCGCTTAATGATTGCCCGCTTTGGGTCCAGGCTGTGTGAAAACACCTGCAATTGTCTAATCTTCTGATCGTCTAGATCGTATCGAGGACGATCATGAAGCGATTCATTGAAGGCGAGGCCC
>NZ_JANUCB010000017.1:0-72794 GCF_024809425.1 Pseudomonas sp. JAI111
GACGAGGGCAATTCGCGCTTCAGTCTGCTGGTTTCGCAGGCAACGCCCGTAGCTCTCAACTTTCGACGTATTCAGTGCGTTTTCACACGGCCTGGACCCATAGCAGTCATATGTACCGCATTGATCGACAGAAATGTCCACCGCCAATCCTAAAATCGTGATGGTGGCTCTTTTCCGGCCTTGATATGCGAAAAGACCTGATCTGGATCTGCTTGGCACCAATATCTGAACAGAAGGCGAGGTTCGGTATTTCCGAAATATTGATCCACGATGCTCTCGGGCGGCACGGTCAATTTAGGTTCTGGCCATTGCTGCGCTAAAACACCTATTGGTTTGTCAGACGAAAAAATAATCCAAGTAGCCTTGCCTCCATTGATACCAGGTAAGTAGCCCGCATCTTGTATCACTTCGATTAAGGCACGCAGCGTTGCTGATGGATCGAGTGTGATCGACGTCGCATGGCCTCCCAGATCGTCTCCTGCATGAACGCTATCTCGATCAATGGCGACTTCCAACATGAATACTCCTTTTTTTGCCGCTGTGCTGTCACTGGATCGCCCAGCGTAGAGACATCAGCGGCTACCTGTCCACAGTCTGCTCTTGGCCGATTGTTGCCTGTCGCGACCGGCTGAAAACGGCCAAAAGCGGACGCTGGCTGCCATTCCCCATCCAGTGCTCTCACACAGGAACCTGACCCAGTCATTTCAACGGGTCATACCTGATCAACGTCTTCGGCTCCAAATACGCGCTCATCCCCCACCTGCCCATTTCGCGCCCAAGGCCTGAATGCTTGAATCCACCGAAGGGGGCACGCGGTTCGTGGGCCAGGGTGTTGATGAGCACGCGTCCCGAATCGATCTGACGGGCGACGTTCATACAACGTTCGGAGCTTTTTCCCAGCACCAGGGCGCTCAGCCCATAGTCCGTATCGTTGGCAATGCTGATCGCATCAGCATCATCCTCGTAGGGGATGATCGTCAGCACCGGGCCGAAGATTTCCTCACGGGCGATGCGCATCCGGTTGTTGGCATCAGTGAAGATCGTGGGCTTCACGAACCATCCGGCATGCAAGCCTTCCGGGCGACCTTCGCCACCCGCCAACAACCTCGCGCCTTCTTCCTGGCCGGTACGGATGTAGCGCTGCACCCGTTCCCATTGTTTCTGGCTCACCATCGGACCGATGTCGGTGTCGGCGTTGCGTGGATCGTCCGAGTGAATCTGTGAGACCCCCTCCTTCGCAATCCGCTCGAACTCTGCCAGCCGGCTGCGCGGCACGAGGATGCGAGTGCCCGCGATGCAAGCCTGGCCGCTGTTGAGAAATCCGGCTTGCAGCACCAGCGGCATGACTGCCTGGAAATCCGCATCGTCAAGCACCACGGTGGGCGACTTGCCGCCGAGTTCAAGCGTCACGCGCTTCATGGTGTCAGCACCGGTTTTTAGCAGATGTTGGCCGATAGCGGACGACCCCGTGAACGAGATCTTGGCAACGTCGCGATGACGGGCGATTTCCTCGCCTACAACATCGCCTCGTCCGTTGACGATATTGAATACTCCCGGTGGCAGCCCCGCTTCGTGCAACGCATTGACCACGACCTGCGTCTGCAACGCGCTCATCTCGCTCGGCTTGATGACAGCGGTGCAGCCTGCCGCCAGCGCGGTAGCCAGCTTGTTGCAGATGAAGCCCGCATTGCTGTTCCAGGGTGTGATCAGACCGGTAACGCCCACGGGCGTCAGAATGACCCTGGCCATGCCAACCTGCTCCTCGAAATCGAACGCCTCCAGTGCATCGATTGCTTGCGCGATCACGTCAGTCGGATAAGTCGCCATCCAGCGCCCGCGGACCGCAGGTGCGCCGTATTCCACGAGGATCGCCTCCAGCAGTTCTTCCTCCCTTGCCGCCACGGCCCGGTGCATGCGTTGCAGTGCCGCAATGCGCTCCTCCCGGCTGGTACGAGCCCACGCCGGGAACGCTACCTTGGCGGCTGTGATCGCACGCTGTGCGTCCAGAGCATCTCCCAGCCGAACCTGACCGATGACTTCCTCGGTGCTCGGGTTATGAAGGTCGAACCATTCCTGACCGTGTGGAATGACGAACTCGCCGTTGATGTAGATATGTTCAATGCGTTGCATGGAAACTCCTCGCTCAAAATGACTCGCCTGAATCGAGCCTCTGTGAAGCGAAGTCTAAGAAGAGTTCATTGTTCCGATAAGCTATCCTTTGGCTCATGAAGAATCCGCATTTTCAGGACAATCCATGCACAGAACAGGAATGACCGAACTGGAAGTGGTTCTGGCCGTTGCGCGCCGCAGCAGTTTTCGCGGCGCAGCACAGGAGTTGGGCATGTCCACCACCGCCGTGAGCAGCGCGGTGGCTGGCCTGGAAGCGCGCCTGAAAGTACGCCTGTTCAATCGCTCCACGCGCAGCGTTGCCCTCACCGACATCGGGCAGCGCTACGTGGCACGCATCGCACCTGCGTTGGCACAGATCAAAAGTGCCGGCGAAGAAGCCAGCGTCGGCCCCGATGAACCCAGCGACACATTGCGCATCAATGCACCGAATGGCGCGGCCTACCTGCTGTTGGAGCCGCTATTGAAACAGTACGCTCTGCGCTATCCCGAAGTGCGCATCGACATCGTCAGCGAATCAAGCATGGTCGACATCATCTCCGGTGGCTTCGACGCCGGGATTCGCCTGGCAGAGTCCGTGCCGCAAGACATGATTGCCGTGGCACTGTCAGGTGACATCCGGATGCTCGTGGTGGCAACGCCCGAGTACCTCGAACGCCACGGCGTGCCCGAGCATCCGCGAGATCTGCTCTCCCACCAGAGCATCGGCATGCGCATGGCCCACGGAGGCCTCTACCAGTGGGAATTGGAGCGCGACGGCCAGAAGTTGCAGATGGATCTGCCGGTACGCTTCGCGTTCAATGAGTTGCTGGCGATCAAGCAGGCCGTGTTGTTGGGCCTTGGCATTGGTTTCATTTCCGAGTGGTTCATCCTGGAAGAACTGGCAAGCGGCGCACTGGTGCCGGTGTTGATGCCGTGGTGCCCGTCGTTTGGCGGGTTGAGGCTCTACTACTCGGGCCATCGCTTCGTGCCGGCGCGATTGCGCGCACTGATTGAACTGGCGCACGAGTTGCGGCCCGTTGTGGTTTGATCATGTTTCGCCCGCGCAGACTGGATATTTATAACGTTGGGTTCGCTAGACATGACCTTTACTACCGACAAGCAGCAACATATCGAAGTCACGTCCAAGGCACCCTGGTATGAAATCCAGGATCAGTGACCATTGTCTCGATGAAAGCTTCGGGTCCGCTGCTACCAGTCCTCGACAAAGCCCACGCGCTCAACGGTCAACCCAAACCTGCGACAATGCTGCCTCTTCGTGCTTCGCAGCTTGCGTGGCAAACGTTCAGGTATTTGAATTGCAAATTCACGAGGAGCAGCCACATTGGAATTGAGACAACTACGCTATTTCGTAAAAATCATCGAGCTTGGCAGCCTGGGGCGTGCGGCACTTGAACTGGACGTTGGCGTGTCAGCCCTCAGTCAGCAAATCTCCAAGCTGGAAAGCGAACTGTGCACCCGCCTCCTGAATCGAACCTCTACCGGCGTGACGCCCACTAGCGCCGGACTTGCGTTTTTACACCATGCCCAATTGACGCTACGCCAGGCGGAAAACGCAATCATGGCCGCCCATCGCGGGCGAATGAGCGGTTATGTCAGCGTCGGCTTACCGCCGACCACCGCAACGGTGCTCGCGTTGCCGTTGATCAACGCAATGCGTGCGCGCTATCCGGACATACAACTGCATTTGGTGGAAATGCTTTCCGGCCACTTGGCGGCGCAGCTCAACGCACGGCAAATTGATCTGGCCATCCTGTTCCAGCTCGAAGGGGGTAAACGCTGGAGCGTGACTCCGCTGCTGGATGAAAAGTTGTTTGTCATTGCTTCGCCCAGCCTGCCTCAAGCGCCTTCTGGTGATAGCGTGCAGTTAGCGGACCTCGGCGGCCTGCCGCTGGTGATGCCCAGCGCGCAACATGGATTGCGCTCGGCATTGATGAGCGCGTTCGAGCGGGTCGGGCTAACACCCAATGTGATTATGGAAGTCGACGGTCTCGCTGTGTTGATGAACGCCGTTCGGGCAGGTCATGCAGCAACGATTCAACCGGGGGCGGCCGCTGCATTGAAAGACGGGTCCGGACTTTCACTGGTCAGGATTGCCGATCCCCATGTGGGCCGGCGTAATCTTCTGGCGACGCTGGCTGACGACGAACTCTCTCCGG
The DNA here is from genome assembly GCF_024809425.1 of Pseudomonas sp. JAI111. Lineage (NCBI taxonomy): Bacteria > Pseudomonadati > Pseudomonadota > Gammaproteobacteria > Pseudomonadales > Pseudomonadaceae > Pseudomonas > Pseudomonas sp. JAI111. The sequence continues at coordinate 4,287 of NZ_JANUCB010000017.1, forward strand.
CGGCGCTGGCAACGCGGTTGGTCATCGTCGATGTGGCGCGACAACTGGTCGTCGACAAACAGTGGCCTGGAGCTACCTGGATAGAAGGTGTTGACGCGTAATCCTCCTTACCCCCGGACACATTAGTCTCTCTTGACGACAAAGCCTTTAGAAAAACTAAACACCCCGAGTCAAACGCAGCCTTTCGGCCACTCTTTCCTCACCCTATCGTTCTCCCCACTCGCAAGGAGCACTTCGTTCCCGCTTCCTTGCAAATCGAGGAGCGATAATGATCGATGTTTTAATCATAGGGGGTGGCAACGCTGCCTTGTGCGCCGCCCTGATGGCGCGAGAAGCCGGCGCCAGCGTGATGCTGCTGGAGGCCTCTCCGAAAATCTGGCGCGGTGGCAACTCCCAACACACCCGTAACCTGCGGTGCATGCACGACGAACCGCAGGACGTGCTGATCGATGCCTATCCGGAAGAAGAATACTGGCAAGACCTGCTGAAGGTCACCAGTGGCCTTACCGATGAAAAGCTTGCGCGCATTGCAATTCGGGCATCGTCCTCTTGCCGCGACTGGATGCGTTCACACGGCGTGCATTTTCAGCCACCGCTGTCCGGCGCGCTGCACGTGGCGCGGACCAATGCATTTTTTATGGGCGGCGGCAAAGCGCTGGTCAATGCCTATTTCCGCAGCGCCGAGCGCCTGGGTGTAAAAGTTCGCTACAACGCGCAAGTGACCGACATCGAGTTGGATGAGGGGAAATTCGTCGCCGCCCATGTGGGCGAACATGAGGTCGATGGTCAGCGTTTCGCCGCAGAACGCATTGAAGCCCGGGCCTGCGTGTTGGCGGCCGGCGGCTTCGAATCCAACCGTGAATGGCTGCGCGAAGCGTGGGGTCAGAACGAACGCGGTGAATGGCCATCGGACAATTTCCTGATCCGGGGCACCCGATTCAACACCGGCATTTTGCTACGGCGCATGCTCGACCTCGGCGCAGATGTGATCGGCGATCCGACGCAAGCACATATGGTCGCAATTGATGCCCGCGCGCCACTCTACGACGGCGGCATCTGCACCCGAATCGACTGCGTATCGCTGGGTGTGGTGGTCAATCGTGATGGCGAACGCTTTTACGACGAAGGTGAGGATTTCTGGCCGAAACGTTATGCGATCTGGGGGCGTCTGGTGGCCGGACAACCCGGTCAGCAGGCGTATTCGATCATCGATCAACAAGCCATCGGCCGCTTCATGCCACCGGTCTTTCCCGGAACTACCGCCAATACTCTGCAAGACCTTGCCCGCCAGTTGAAGCTGCCTCAAGAAAAATTCGTCAAGACTGTCGAGGACTACAACCGCGCCTGCCGTGTTGGCACGTTCGATCACACGGCGTTGGACGACTGCCACACCCAAGGACTGATGCCCGCCAAAACCCATTGGGCGCGGCCATTGGTGAAACCACCTTTCTACGCGTACCCGCTTAAACCGGGTGTCACGTTCACCTACCTCGGCCTCGCCACCGACGAAACCGCTGCCGTGCATTTCAACGGTAAAGCGAGCCCCAACCTGTTCGTCGCGGGAGAAATGATGGCCGGCAATGTTCTCGGCAAGGGCTACACCGCCGGCATCGGCATGGCCATCGGTACCGCGTTTGGCCGTATCGCCGGTGTGCAGGCGGCCGCTTCGGTGGGCTTTGGCGTTTCATCTGTAAACACGGAGTCTCGACATGCAACTGTTTGATCCCCAAGCGTCGGGCGGGTTGATCCCGGTATTGAATCTTGACGAAAGTGAAGTCCAGCGGCAGATGACCATCTGCAATGCCTGCCGTTATTGCGAAGGCTTTTGCGCGGTATTTCCGGCGATGACCCGGCGCCTGGAATTCACCCAGGCCGACATCCATTACCTGGCGAACTTGTGTCATAACTGCGGCGCGTGCCTGCACGCCTGTCAGTACGCCGCCCCACACGAATTCGACGTCAACATACCCAAAGCCATGGCCAAAGTGCGCCTGGATACTTACGCCGAATACGCCTGGCCGCAAGTGATGGGCAGGTTGTATCAGCGCAACGGCCTGACCCTGGCGCTGGCTTCCGGAGGGGCACTGGCGTTGTTTTTATGCCTGACCCTGATGCTCATGGGCAACCTGTACACGGCCATTCCCGGGGGCAACTTCTACAAGATTTTCCCGCATAACACCCTGGCGCTGATGTTTGGCTCAGTGTTTGGCTTTGCGGTACTTGCCCTGACCATGGGTGTACGGCGCTTCTGGCGCAACGTTTCACCGGTCGCAGCGCCACTGCCGTTGAAAACGTCCGCTGCATTGGAGGCTACGGCCAACGTCGCGAAGCTCAAATACCTGGACGGTGGCCATGGCGAAGGCTGCAACAACGCCGACGATCAATTCACCCTGTGGCGACGCCGATTCCACCACCTCACCTTCTACGGCTTCATGCTGTGCTTCGCCGCCACCGGTGTCGCCACGCTCTTTCACTATCTGCTGAAGTGGTCGGCGCCTTATCCGATCTTCAGCTTGCCGGTGATGTTGGGGATTGCCGGTGGCATCGGCCTGCTGATCGGCCCGGCGGGTCTTCTTTGGCTGAACCTGCGTCGCAACCCTGCGCACGGCGATGAGAAACAAAAACCCATGGATCGCGGCTTCATCGCGCTGCTGTTTCTGGTCAGCGCAAGTGGCCTGGCACTACTGGTTTTGCGTGAAACCAGCGCCTTGGGCTTGATGTTGGCGATCCATCTCGGCCTGGTCATGGCGTTTTTCTTGACCATGCCCTACAGCAAATTCGCCCATGGAATATTCCGCAGCGCAGCGCTGCTCAAACACGCGATCGAGAAGCGTCAACCCAACCCGATCAACGCCGGCAGTGACTGACGGTTAAAAACACTCATTCCAAAAACAATAGTGAGCATAACGGTAGCCATGATGAAAACGACAACGGCAACACCCCAAGCCAAGGGGTCCAAATTGGGCGCCATTTTGCGGGTCACCAGCGGTAACTTTCTCGAGCAGTTCGACTTCTTTCTGTTCGGGTTCTACGCGACCTACATCTCTCAGACTTTCTTTCCGGCCACCAGCGAGTTTGCCTCGCTGATGATGACCTTCGCGGTATTCGGCTCCGGATTCCTGATGCGTCCGTTAGGCGCCATTGTGCTGGGGGCGTACATCGACAAAGTGGGCCGTCGCAAGGGGCTGATCGTGACGCTGTCGATCATGGCCACCGGTACCGTACTGATCGCCCTGGTGCCGGGCTATGCCGCCATCGGCGTGGCGGCACCGATTCTGGTGCTGTTGGGCAGGCTGCTCCAGGGCTTCTCCGCCGGAGCGGAAATGGGCGGTGTTTCCGTGTATCTGGCGGAAATTTCCACCCCCGGTCACACCGGTTTCTACACCAGTTGGCAATCGGCCAGCCAACAGGTGGCGATCGTCGTCGCGGCCGCATTGGGCTACACGATCAACGCCACGATGCAAGCCGCCGAGATCGCCGATTGGGGCTGGCGTATTCCGTTCTTCATTGGCTGCGTGATCATCCCGTTCATTTTCATTATTCGCCGCTCACTGGAAGAAACCGCTGCCTTCACTGCTCGTAGCCATCGTCCAACAACTCGTGAAGTTTTTCGCTCGATGCGTGACAACTGGCGCACCGTACTGGCGGGCGGCTTGCTGGCGTCCATGACCACCACCACGTTCTACCTGATTACGGTTTACACACCGACGTTTGGCAGGACAGTGCTGAATTTAAGCACCTCCGACAGCCTGGCGGTCACACTGCTGGTCGGCATCAGCAACTTTATCTGGCTGCCTGTCGGCGGCGCCCTCTCCGACCGCATTGGCCGTCGGCCACTGTTGCTGGCGATATCGTTGCTGTGCATTTTGACCGCCTATCCCGCCATGCACTGGCTGGCAGAAGCGGCAAGTTTCGAACGCCTGCTCGCTGTTCTGCTGTACTTCTCATTCTTCTTTGGCATTTATAACGGCGCCATGGTCGCGGCACTGACCGAAGTCATGCCACAGAACGTGCGGGTAGTCGGGTTTTCACTGGCCTTCAGTTTGGCCACCGCGGTGTTTGGCGGTTTTACCCCGGCAATCTCGACGCTGCTTGTCCAGGCCACGGGCGACAAGGCATCACCTGCCTACTGGCTGATGTTCGCGGCGGTGTGCGGATTCACGGCGACGACGATTCTGTATCGTCGGCAAAAAGCATTGTCAGTCAGAACCGTTTAGTTTCTCGATCGCCGACGCTTACCACGCGTCGAACCACGACGGGCACCGAATTAGAATGGCATGAGGTCGATTACAGTCTTTCGTCAGGGCAGTAATCGGCCAAAATCAGCCCCTCTGACAGCGAACCTTGGCCCTCGCACAGTGGTCACAACCAATGATGGCACCGCGACTGATCAAAGACCCCTCGGTCTGCTCCACTCAAGCGCGGCGCTTGCAAATCACACACTTTAGGGTGCGCCGGATAACGTTCAGTGGGTTCGGTTCTGTGTAACGCAGGCGCGGACTGCTGCTTTCATCCAATGCTCCCTTGTCGGAGTATGCAAATGACTCAATCAATGCGCTTCTTCCTGTCGATCTTCCTCGCAGCGGCATCACTGGCCTCGGCGAGTTTCCTCAACACGGCGGGTGCGGCCACCGCCGAAGATCTGAATGCCGAATCCCGGCAAGCATTACAAATGCTCTACAAGTCCCATCCGTTTTCTGAAACCATCTCGCAAAAAGCCAAGGCTGTGCTTGTCTTCCCGAAAATCATCAAGGCTGGCCTCGTATTCGGTGGTAGCTATGGCGAAGGCGTATTGATGAAGGGCTCGAAAGTAGAGAATTACTACAACTCTGTCAGCGGCTCATGGGGGCTACAGGCAGGCGCCCAGTCGTATGGCTATGTGGTTTTCCTGATGACCGACAAAGCCGTGAAATATGTCGCTGAAACCAAGGGTTGGGAAATCGGCGTAGGACCAACGGTTGTGGTGGTTGATGAAGGGGTTGCGAAGAATCTCTCAAGCTCGACGCTGAAGGACGACGCGTATGCGTTTATCTTCGATCAGCAAGGGTTGATGGCCGGGATCAGCATCGAAGGCACCAAGATTTCGCTGATCAAGCGTTAAAAGCAGTCCAGCAAAAAAGTGAGGGGATGGATTTACTTTCAGGAAAGTAAATCCATCCCCTTTTCAGTCACTTATTCTTCTTCGCCGGCTTATCTGCCTTCTCTGACTTCTTAGTCTTATCTGGCTTGCTATCAGCTTTTTTTGCAGATTTCTTTGGCTCGACATCTTTTTTCTTGTCTTTCTTATCGGAAGATTTCGAAAGAGCCGAGGCCGCAGCTGATTTCTTTGTCGATGAAGACTTTTTGTCTTTCATATCCTTGCTGGCGCTCGAAGCTTCACCTTTGCTTTTTTTGTCGTCTTTAGCCACGTTGATCACCTCTTGGAGTATGCCGGTATTGGCAAAATGCCTGTGCGATTCTCCACAAGCTAATCATTAGGCGAGCGCGTACAAGAGCGGTTCAAATTTTTTGATGCGTCGAGACAAGCTTTGGATGAAGCACCGATACCTGACCGTTGAAATCCCATCGGTAGGTTGTCGATTGACTCGACCCTCTGTGACGCCAGACCAGCCGTTCGTCACAGAGGGAGTTGCCCTACTCCTTCACTTCAACCTGATCCAACGCCTGATTTACCGCCAATTCCCCCAACATCACCACCTGGGTAATTCCCAGCAAGGTCTTGCGGTGTGAGTGGTCCAGCAATGCCGCGAAGTTGCTGAGCATGGTGGTGGCCGAGCCCAGTGATTCGCTGGCGTTGGCCAGCAGGGATTCGGTGTCGTACTTGGGATTGACGAGGAACATGCGCTCGGGCTCGTTGGCCGCGGCCATAATGAGGGCGCCTGGGTTGAGGTAATGGTCGAGAGCACGCTCAGCGGCGTCGTGGAATTTTTTGGAATCGACGGATTCGTAGGGGGGATGCTGGATCGGTATCGGGTGGGTTGGGTGTGGGTTTGGTCATGGATAAAACTCCTGATACGAGTTTATTTGAAAGGGAGCCATCACACTCGCTACCAAACGAAGGTGGCGGCCATACGCGGGTTGGTAGACCGGTCGTATCAGTTCCCGGCGCCCTCGAAAGGACCCCACGCATGGCCACCATAAAAGGTGATGCTATGCGCTGTGATACGAAACCGGGCTACCAAACCCGATCACTGTTTTCCAGTGACCAGGAAACGATATAGCCCACCTCACAGACGCACAAGCCGGCGGATTCTGGCGCACGCGTAGGCAACGACGCAAGACGTTGTAGCCCTTGGGACGTAACACCGGGTGTCTTTAAACGGGCGCCTTGAAACCTGTTTAAAGCATCAAACGTCGGGCGACAATTTCCAGTCTGAAATCGATGGCGTCGGGGCTGACGCCATCGCGAGCAGGCTCGCTCCCACAGGGGATTAGGTTGAATTCAAGGTCTCTGGATGACGATGAAAAGGCTCGGCCGCAATCAGCGCTGACGCTGATTGACGACATCGGAGGATCGGCCCGGCAGCATGCGGGTCAGGGTGTTGTCGCGGACCCAATAGTGATGGAACAGCCCCGCCGCCGCGTGCAAGCCGATCAACCAGTAACCGGCGCTGCCGAGCAGTTCGTGCCAGTGTTTGAACAGCTTGGCCTGGTCCGGATTGACCGCCACCAGCGATGGCAGGTAGAACTCGAAATAAGGCATCGGCTTGCCACTTGCCGAGAGCAGCAGCCAAGCCAGTAATGGCGTGGCGATCATCAGGCCGTACAAGGCGAAGTGCATCAGGTGCGAAATGCCCGTCTGCCATTTTGGCAGTGATGGAGTGATCGGTGGTCGAGGCGTCAGGCGCCCGAGCAAACGCACCCACACCAGCGCAAAAATGCTCAGCCCGAACAAGCCGTGCAGCCCCAGAAACAGGCCCCTGGCGGTGCTCTCCCGGGGCAGTAGCCCCTTGATCTCGATGCAGGCATACACGCCAACGAACAGCGCCAGCATCAGCCAATGCAGGGTGATCGAGAGTTTTCCGTACCGATTTGTCACTGATTCGCGGGTCATAAAGGGCCTCAAAAACGTCATTGCCGGCTGCCGAGTCATTCGCGCATCCGGGGTCCGGTGGGTTACCGCACCGAAGGGCGACACCGTGCCCGCGAAGTCTTAAGGCAATCTGAAGATCGGCACGATAACACCGTGAATTTCACCTTCAGACTCCGTTAAGAAACACCGCCAATACTCCTCCAAAATCTACCCGGAGGCGTCTTCCAATGCTTGATTCTGAATGGAATATTCCTCTGCCCCTGCACTTCGGCCACGCCGAAACGCCACCGATGAATCTGGCCAGGGCGTTACCGGACGACATCGAGCGTCCTGTCTTTGAAGCGTTTATCCAGCATCGCTTTCGCAAGGCCCATGGTGCCGACATTCGTCACTTCATGCCTGAGTTGTTCGGCATGAGCGATGCCTCGGGCACGCTCACAGCAGTGGTCGGTGTGCGATTGGCAAACGCAGAGGACTTGTTTCTGGAGCGTTATCTGGACGAGTCGATCGAACCGTTGATCAGTGCCGCCGCCGAACGTCCGGTGGACCGCGCCGGCATTGTCGAAGTCGGCAACCTGGCTGCCAGCGACACCGGCAGCGCGCGGATGAGCATCATCGCCATCACCTATCTGTTGGCCATGGGCGGCCTGGAATGGGTGGCCTTCACCGGCAACGTCGGCCTGGTCAACAGCTTTCATCGCCTGGGCTTGAAACCCGTGACGCTCTGCGCGGCCGATCCCGAGCGACTGGGCGATGAGCGCCAGCATTGGGGCAGTTACTACGAGAGCAAACCCTGGGTGCATGTCGGGAATATCCGCGCCGGCTTCATCCATCTACGCAACATCGGCATGTTCAATCGCCTGGGGCTACCAACGTCCATCGAGGATTCCAGCCATGTCGCCTGAAACCGAGCGCTTCAAACAGATCCTGCGCAGCCACGCCACACGCAAGCCCGACACCATTGCCTTGTGGGGCGATCAGCTCAAAGTGGATTACTCCGAGCTGTACGCCGACGTGGTGTATCGCCAGGAGCGACTGCGCGATGAAAACGTCAAGGTGGTGGCGTTGGCGCTGGAGAATGGCGTCGAAGCCATGCTCTGGGACCTGGCTGTGTTGTTTGAAGGCCTGACCTGCCTGACGTTGCCGCCGTTTTTCAGCCCGGCGCAACGTAGCCACTGCCTGGAACAGAGCCAGGCCGGGCTGGTGATTGCCGAGCCGGAGCTCGACGCCGAACTTCTGGCGTGTGGGTACGAGAAAGCCGGGGCGTTCTGGCGCCGCTCGTTCAGCGGCCCGGACCGGATACCCAAAGGCACCGCCAAATTGACGTTCACCTCCGGCACCACGGGCACACCAAAAGGTGTTTGCCTGAGCGCCGAAAGCCTTCTGACCGTCGCTCGCGAACTGTATCAAGCCAGCACGCCCACCGATCCACAGCATCATTTGGCCCTGTTGCCGCTAGCGATCCTGTTGGAAAACCTCGGTTGCTATGCCGCGCTTTACGCCGGTGCAACCTTGAGCGTGCCCAGTCAGAAAACCCTGGGAATTCAGGGCGCCAGCGGTGTTGATATTCCACGGTTGCTCGGCTGCCTGATGACCCGTGCACCCGAGAGCCTGATCCTGGTGCCGCAGTTGTTACAGCTACTGGTCAGCGCCGCCGAACAGAAAGCCTACAACCCCGGCGCATTACGCTTTGCCGCAGTGGGCGGCGCGCGGGTCAGCGAAGAATTGCTGCATCGCGCACAACGGATAGGCGTGCCGGTTTACGAAGGCTACGGACTGTCGGAGTGCGCCTCTGTGGTGTGCCTCAATCGACCCGAGGCACGCCGTCCAGGCAGCGTCGGTCGGCCCCTGCCCCACGTCGAGATTCGCCTGGCAGAGGACGGCGAAGTGCTGGTCAAGGGTTCCACCCTGCTCGGCTATCTGGGCGAGGCGCCACACACCGATGAATGGTGGCCGACCGGCGATCTCGGCGAGTTCGATCCCGAAGGTTTTCTCTACCTCAAGGGTCGAAAGAAGCATCAATTCGTCACCAGTTTCGGACGCAACGTCAACCCGGAATGGGTCGAGGCCGAATTGACCCAGCGCCGCCATATCGCCCAGGCCTTCGTCTACGGCGAAGCCATGCCGCACAACCATGCGCTGCTCTGGCCTCAACGCCCGGACTGCACCGATGAAGAACTGGCCACCGCCGTGGCACAGGCCAACGAGGCCTTGCCCGATTACGCCCAGGTCCATCACTGGACCCGTCTGGATCAGCCTTTCACCCCCGCCAATGGCCTGCTCACCGCCAATGGCCGTCCGCGCCGTGACGCCATCGTCGAGCGTTACCGGGCACAACTGTCTGAATCGGTATTTCCCGAGGTATCCGCATCATGAGTTTTTTCGACACCCTGCAAGAAGCCACGCAACAAGAACGCCACACGTTGTTCAACCTGCCAATCATTCTCGACGCCCTTGAAGGCCGGGTCAGCCTGGAAAGCTACCGGGCTTTTTTGACGCAAGCCTATTACCACGTGCGCCACACCGTGCCGTTGATGATGGCCTGCGGTGCGCGTCTGCCAACGCGTCTGGAATGGCTGCGCAAAGCGGTGTGCGAATACATCGAGGATGAATACGGCCACGAACAGTGGGTGCTTGACGATATCGAAGCCTGCGGTGGCGACCGCAACGCCGTGCGCGATGGTCAGCCGAGCCTGCCAATCGAATTGATGGTCAGCTATCTCTACGACTTGATTGCCCGTGACAACCCGGTCGGTCTGTTCGGCATGGTCAACGTGCTCGAAGGCACCAGTATCGCCCTCGCCACCCACGCGGCGGGCAGCATTCGCGAACGGCTGGACTTGCCCGAAAGCGCTTTCAGCTACCTCAGCTCCCATGGCGCTCTGGACATTGAACACATGCAGACCTATCGCCGATTGATGAACACGCTCGAAGACCCGGCCGACCAGGCCTCCGTGATTCACGCCTCCAAAGTGGTGTACACGCTCTACACCGACATGTTCCGTGGCTTGCCGCGTAACGGGGAGAATCTGCATGCGCCTGTCTGAGGCTCGCGTGGTATTGACCGGCGCCAGTGGCGGCATCGGCCTGGCAATCGCCACCGCCCTGTGTGCCAGCGGCGCCCGGGTGTTGGCGGTGGCTCGGCACAAGGAACCGCTGACGCCCTTGATTGAACGTTATCCGCAGCAGTTGTGCTGGATTGGCGCGGACCTGACCGTGCTGTCCGACCGGCGCAAAGTGCTGAGCGCGGCCGAAGCCATCGGCGGGATCAACCTGCTGATCAACGCCGCCGGGGTCAACCACTTCGCCATGCTCGAACAGTTGGAGGACAGCGACATCCACGCCATGCTCGCGGTGAACATTGGCGCGCCCATTTGCCTGACCAAAACCTTGCTGCCGCTGCTCAAACAAGCCGACAGCGCGATGGTAGTAAACGTCGGTTCGACTTATGGCTCTATCGGCTACCCCGGTTACGCCAGTTATTGCGCCACCAAGTTTGCCTTGCGCGGGTTTTCCGAAGCCCTGCGTCGGGAATTGGCGGACACCCGGGTCAGCGTGCTCTACGTCGCACCGCGCGCCACCCGTACCAGCATGAACAGCCCGGCGGCGCAGGCCTTGAACGATGCGCTCAAGGCCAACGTCGATGACCCACAAACCGTCGCGTCCGCCGTGATTCATGCAATCGCCGGTGATCGGCGCGACTTGTACCTGGGCTGGCCGGAACGCTTTTTCGTGCGCCTCAACAGCCTGCTGCCGCATCTGGTGGATCGAGGCTTGCGCAAGCAATTGCCACTGATTCGGCGCCTGAGTCACAAGCCCGATAACGAGAACCTCGAACCATGAAAAAATTCATCACATGCCTATTGTTGGGGGTCTTGAGCCAAAGTGTCTGGGCGCTGGACCCCACCGACCAGCAACGCCTCAACGGCATCCAGCAAAGCTGGGCGCACATTCAATACGAGGTCCCCGAAGCGCAGCGCACCGCCGCGTTCGAAAAACTGTCGGCCCAAGCGTCGGCCTTCACCCAGGAACGCCAATCGGTCGCCGAAGCCTGGATCTGGTCCGGCATTGTCAAAAGCAGTTGGGCGGGCGCACAGGGCGGCCTCGGCGCGTTGAGCAAAGTGAAGGCGGCAAAAGCCGATTTGGAGAAAGCCCTGTCCCTGGACCCCAAAGCCCTGCAGGGCTCAGCCTATACCAGCCTCGGCGCGTTGTATGATCGTGTCCCGGGCTGGCCCATCGGTTTCGGCGATTCGGACAAGGCCGAACAGTTACTCAAGCAGGCCTTGCAACTCAACCCGACCGGCATCGATAGTCTGTACTTCTGGGGCGATCACCTTTACCGTCAAAAACGTTACGCCGAAGCTCGGACCGCGCTGCAAAAAGCCCTGCAGGCCGAACCAAGACCAGGCCGGGAAACCGCCGACGCGGGCCGGCGCAAAGAGATCGCAGCGTTGCTGATGGACGTTAACAAGAAACTCGACTGACAGGAGTTCGTGTGCGCTTATTACTGATCGAGGATGACGTGGCTTTGGGCGAAGGCATCCATCAGGCTTTGGGCCGTGAGGGCTACACCGTCGATTGGCTGCAGGACGGCGCGAGCGCTCTGCATTCATTACTCAGCGAAAATTTTGACCTGGCGGTGCTCGACCTCGGCCTGCCACGCATGGACGGGCTCGAAGTGTTGCGGCGCTTGCGTGACAGCGGGTCCAATCTGCCGGTGCTGATCCTCACCGCTCGGGACGCGACCGAAGACCGCATTGCCGGGCTGGATGCCGGGGCCGACGATTACCTGATCAAGCCCTTCGACCTCGCCGAACTGAAAGCGCGCCTGCGGGCCTTGTTGCGCCGCAGTGCCGGTCGCGCCCAGCTGTTGATCGAACATGCTGGAATCAGCCTGAACCCCGGCACCCAGCAAGTCAGCTACCAGGGCGAACCGGTGGCGCTGACCCCCAAGGAATACCAGCTGCTGCACGAATTGCTCTCGCCGCCGGGCAGGGTCATGACCCGCGATCACCTCATGCAGTTGCTGTATGGCTGGAACGAGGAAGCTGAAAGCAACACCCTGGAAGTGCACATCCATAACTTGCGCAAAAAATTCTCCACCGACCTGATCCGCACCATTCGCGGTGTCGGTTATTTGGTGGAGGAGCGTCGATGACGTCGATCCGCCGCCGCACGCTCACGCTGATCATCGGCCTGATGCTGGTGGGGGTGGCCGTGATCAGCCTGTTCAACCTGCACGACAGCAATCACGAGATCGCCGAAGTCTACGATGCCCAACTGGCCCAGAACGCCCGGCTGTTGCAAGGTGTGATGCGCATGCCGATGGCCGGCAATCAACACGCCGATCTCTACCAGGCGTTCAACAAGGCGCTGGGCGAAGCGGAACCCCGGGTCGACGGCCATCCCTATGAATCCAAACTGGCCTTTCAAGTCTGGAGCCACAACGGCGAAGTGCTGGTGCACACGGCGAGCGCGCCCTCCTTCAGTTCGCCGCCGGCAACTCCAGGATTCAGTGACGTGGTCGATCTGAACAATCGCCACTGGCGCGCATTCCTGCTGCTGGATAAACAAAATGACTTGAGGATCTGGGTCGGCGAACTGGACGATGTGCGTGCGGACCTGGTGGATCGGATCGTGAGCCATACCCTCTGGCCCAATGTGTTGGGCAGCCTGATCCTGGCGGCGATGATCTGGATGGCTATCGGCTGGGGCCTCAAGCCACTGGAAAACATGGCGGCAACGTTGCGCGCGCGGCACAGCGGTTCGCTGGAGCCGTTGCAACTGAACCCGTTGCCCAGTGAACTGGAGCCGATGCAAGCGGCGCTCAACCGCATGCTCGCGCAGATTCAGGAAGTGCTGGGCCGCGAACGACGCTTCATTGCCGATGCCGCCCACGAAATGCGCACGCCTCTGGCCGTGTTGCGCGTGCATGCACAAAACCTGCTGGAGGCCGGCACCGAACAGGAGCGCCGAGAATCCTTGCAATTTCTGATTGCCGGCGTCGACCGCACCAGCCGCCTGGTCAATCAGTTGCTGACCATGGCGCGCCTTGAACCCAAAGCCCTGGCGCCGGTGTTAACCAGCATTGACCTGGCCGAAACCGTACGCGACAGCCTGGCCCAGCTCACTCCCTGGCTGCTGAGCAAAAACCTTGAGCTGGCCTTTGACGTCACCGACCGCCCTTTTAAGGTGGTAGCAGACGCCTCCGCCATCGACATCGCCCTGAACAACCTGATCAGCAATGCCGCCAACTTCTCCCCCGAACACGGCGTCATCACCGTGCAGTTAAACCAGGCGGACGGTTTCTATACGCTGAGCGTCGAGGATCAAGGCCCGGGCATCGACGAAGCGGATCGCGGGCGATTGTTCGAGCGTTTCTACAGTCGCGGCAATGCTCACGGCGCCGGACTGGGCCTGACCATCGTCAACACCATCGCCACCCGACTGGGCGGACGCATCACCTTGGTCAACCGACCGGAAGGCGGATTGCGCGCGACGCTGTCGATTCCCGATGGCGAGTCCCACAACCCTTTGCAGCGCTCTACGCGCGAGCTGCCGCCTACGGTTTGAGGGATTACCAGCGAGATTTACATCATTTCGTCTGCGACGCGTGACGCGCTAACACTGAATCCCGCCCATAAAAAAGCCCACTGACCGTCACCGGTTCAGTGGGCTTTTGACTGACTTCTACTTACAAAGCCATGTCACTTGCAGCATTAGCCTTTGCGGCCTTTGGCGCTTCAGCCGGAGCAGCAACCGGAGCCGCTACCTGACCAATCGCCGGCGGCGGAGTCAGTTGCAGCACCTTGGCGGTGTAAGCCCACTCCTGCGCAACCTTCTCAGGACTGCCGTTCAGTTGAGTGCCATAGCTCGGCACGATCTGATGCAGTTTTTCCTGCCAGGCAGGCGTTGCAACCTTGTCCTTGAACACTTTCTGCAGCACGGTCAGCATGATCGGCGCAGCGGTCGATGCACCCGGCGATGCGCCCAGCAGGCCGGCGATGGTGCCGTCTTGCGAAGCAACGATCTCGGTGCCCAGCTTCAGCACGCCACCGGCAGCTTCATCGCGCTTGATGATCTGCACGCGCTGGCCGGCTTGCCACAGGCGCCAGTCTTCGGCTTTGGCGTTCGGGAAGTATTCTTTCAGGGCGTTGAGACGGTCTTCATCAGACAGCATCAGTTGGCCGGCGAGGTACTCGACCAGCGGGTACTCCTTGATGCCGACTCTGGTCATTGGCCACACGTTGTGCGTGGTCGTGGTGGTCAGCAGGTCCAGGTACGAGCCTTCCTTCAGGAACTTGGTGCTGAAGGTCGCGAATGGGCCAAACAGGATAACGCGCTTGCCGTCCAGGACACGGGTATCCAGGTGCGGAACCGACATTGGCGGTGCGCCAACGGAGGCTTTGCCATAGGCCTTGGCCAGGTGTTGCTCGGCGATGGTCGGGTTGTCGGTGACCAGGAACGAGCCGCCTACCGGGAAGCCTGCGTATTCCTTGGCTTCAGGAATGCCGGACTTCTGCAGCAGGTGCAGTGCACCGCCACCAGCGCCGATGAAGACGAACTTGGCGTCGGTTTCGGTCTTGCTGCCGTCTTTCAGGTTTTTGTAGCTGACGCGCCAGGTGCCGTCTGCGTTCTTGGTGATGTCTTGCACTTCGCTAGACAACTTCAAGTCGAACTTCGGCGTGGTTTGCAGGTGCGCGACGAACTGGCGGGTGATCTCGCCAAAGTTCATGTCGGTGCCGATCGGGCTCCAGGTGGCCGCGACTTTCTGGTTCGGGTCGCGCCCTTCCATCATCAGCGGAACCCACTTCTTGATCACCACCGGGTCTTCGGAGTACTGCATGCCGGCGAACAGCGGGCTCGCTTGCAGGGCTTCGTAGCGCTTCTTCAGGAACTTGATGTTGTCATCGCCCCACACAAAGCTCATGTGCGGCGTGGAATTGATGAACGAACGCGGGTTCTTCAGCACGCCTTGCTGAACCTGCCAGGCCCAGAACTGACGGGAGATCTGGAAGGCTTCGTTGATTTCAATGGCTTTCGTGATTTGAACTTTGCCGTTCTCGTCTTCCGGCGTGTAATTCAACTCGGCCAGGGCGGAGTGTCCGGTACCGGCGTTGTTCCAGCCGTTGGAGCTTTCCTGGGCGACGCCGTCGAGGCGCTCGACCATTTCCATCGACAGGTCAGGTTCAAGCTCATTGAGCCAGACACCCAAGGTGGCACTCATGATGCCGCCGCCGATGAGCAACACATCGACCTTCTTTGCCTCTTCCGCGTGAACGGACGTGATCCCCATCGACAAAGCCAGCCCCAACAGGGCTGTGTTCATTTTCTTAAACATCTGTAGCACCTATGATAAAACGCCATCCGCCCTTCCATCCTCACAACGAAACCCTCGTTTCACGGCATTCAGGCAGGATGTCGTGGGGTGCTTGCGTATAAGGATTGGAGGGTGGGCACACAAGGCCGACGTGTCTCCATCGACCTCAGTTATATGTCCCTACTGAACTGACTTTTTATCATTATTGGCTTCAGCTACTTGAGCGACATTGATCCTGTCGGCACGTCTCAAGGACGGGCAAACTGAATAGGTCAAACCAAGTTGGCGCGCAGAATATCACGGCTAGATGACCGCGCGCTCTCGAAAGGACTTGAGAGTCATTCAAGACGCGGTTCGTTTGCCGCGTTGAGGCCTAAACGATTCAGCACAAACACCTTGGCGTTGTGGGTCATTTGGTCCAGATGCCGGTCGCGCTGCTTTTCAGCATCAACCATCACGCGCTTTCCATGTTTTTGCAGCAAGTAGTGATGTATCTGCCGGACCTCCAGAGAACTGTAGATAAATGTGACATCCAACAGTCCCATCAAGCCTTCGCTGCTGTGGTCGCGGGTGTTCATCAGCACCTGCGTGCCACGCACGCCGAGCACCTGAAACCCCATCGACTCAAACCACGGTACCTTGGCCACTGTGCAGGTCAGTTCGGCGTGCGGATAGCGACCGATCATTTGGCGCAGCATGGCGCGCGCTACACCGCGTCGACGGTAGCTGGCGTCAACGGCCATATAGGCCACGCCGCACGCGTCGGGATCGTCCTTGACCGGCAGGTACAGCAAAAAGCCGATGACCTTCTCGGGGTCGTCTTCGTCGGTGGCGACGATCAACTCGACCGCAATGCCTTTGCCGCCGCCAAGGGCTTCCAGGTACAGGTGCACTTCGTAGCCCACCGCGTACTGGTACACGTTGTACAGCGGGTTGCTCGGCGCGATGCCGACCATGCTGATGTCGGTCAGGTTGACGACGACCAGCTGCAGGATCTGGCTGTTGATGTGCTCCGGGCACGGGACCTTGAAGTGGGTGAGGTGCGGCATTGAAATTCTGACTCCGGGAAAAGACTTACTGGGCATCGGCGTGGCTATTGTCACAGATTGATCGCCACGCCGCTTCCGCCAGCAATTCCCTGTAGGCCTTCGGACTGGCTGTCACCCGGCCCGACAACCATGCCCGGCAGTAACTGTCCGCCTGGCCGATGATCAGCGACGGCAACAATTCGGCCGGAAAGGCCTTCAACTCATCGCGCCGACCAGGCTCTGCGAGCCACTGCCCAAGCTTTTGGTTGCGTGTCTTGTTGCGGCTCGCCAGCTCTTCCTTGAACGGTCCTTTGGTGACGGCGAATCGGGCGTGGTACTGGAAGCGCGCCCACTCGGGCTGGCTGTCCACCCAATCGACGTAACTGTGCACCAACGCGTGCACGCCCTCTTCGGTCGTCGAGGCCTCTGCAAGGTAGCGGTCGCGAAGCAACGCCTGATCGTCCAGCGCGGTGAAAAACAACGCGGCCACCAGGCCTTCCTTGTTGCCGAAGTGATGGTAAATCGCGCCCACGCTGGTATCGCATTCGGCGCGAATCATTTCGATGGTCGTGGCCTCGATCCCTTGTTCGTTGAACAGGGCCAGGGCCTTTCTGAAGATGTCGCGCTTGAGTTCGGCTCTTCTGCCGGGGTAGCAGCGCTCGAGTAAATCTGCGGTTTCCATGCTGAACACAGGCCAAAGAAAATCCATGACAAGGCAGTCGACTGCCCATAAGTAAGCCGCGCTAGGTTGACAGATTTCGTCGTAACAGAATACTGTTCCGTCACAGAACATTATTCTGTTACGGAACATCATTCTGTAAAACCACCCCATAGTGAGGCTTCAACATGAGTCAGGTTCTCAGCATGTTCAACAGCGTAGGCCCACAAGCCTTCAGCAAAATGGCCTGCCAGATGGCGCCCTATTTCACCACCATCAACCCGCTGATCTCGGCGCTGCGCCCCGGGCATGCAACGGTGCAGGTGCCCTTCAGCCGCGAAATCACCAACCACTTGGGCACGGTTCACGCGATTGCGATGTGCAACGCCGCCGAACTGGCCGCCGGGACGATGACCGACGTGTCCATCCCCGCTGGCGCGCGGTGGATTCCAAAAGGCATGACGGTTGAATACCTGGCCAAGGCCAAAACAGACGTGACAGCGGTGGCCGACGGTGAGGCGGTGGATTGGCAAACCGAAGGCGACAAGATTGTGCCAGTGGACATTCATGACGCCGAGGGCAAGAAAGTGTTCACGGCGCGGATCACCATGAACGTGAAGCTTTCTTAAGAGCTCGCAGATCTGTCGGCAGGTGCGGCCAAGACGGGCGGCGGGCAACCGCCGCCTTATTGCGCCGCACTTAAAGGCAATGGAAGAGGAAGACTGGTTTTATTAATCGGTGAATGGAAACCGCCCCTACTCCGACACCGCCACCTGATTACGCCCCCGGGCCTTGGCCCGGTACAGCGCTTTATCGGCATTGTTCAGCAAGCTTTGCAGGTCATTGTCGCTGGCTTCCATTGCGGCCACGCCGAGGCTGGCGGAGATGCGGTGAACCGGGCCAGTCATCAAGCCGCTGATGGAGTGGATCAGTTGTTCGGCGATCGTCAGTGCTACTTCAATCGAAGTGTCCGGCAGCAGGATCGCAAACTCCTCCCCACCCAACCGGCCATAGACATCCGTTTCGCGAAAAGAGCGATGGATGACCACGCCCATTTGCCGCAGCACCTGATCCCCGACCTGATGCCCGTAGGTGTCATTGATATGTTTGAAGTGATCCATGTCCAGCATCACGGCGCACAAAGGCAGGCGCTTGTCTTTGCAGTCATAGAACAATTGTTGTGCGTGCTCGAAAAAAGCCCGGCGGTTTTTCAGGCCGGTCAGTTCGTCGGTCTGGGCCGCATGCGTGGAAATGTGATGAGCGTGTTCCATCTCACGGGTTAATTGAAAGGCTGTTGCCAGGGCTTCGGACAATTTGCGGGTCGCGCTGGCCACGAATGAGGTAAACACCAAAACCGCCAACGCCATTCCGATTTGCATCGCCGAGGGTTGAAACAGCAACCAGAAGGTGCAGGGCAACAAGACCAGGCCAATGGCCGAGAGTGTCATGTAGCGATGCGCCGAGTAGCACGACACTGCACTGACCGACATGCCAACGGCAAAGAGCATGACCAGCGCCTGGGCCAACAAGTCATTCGCCGGCATGACCGCCAGAGCGCCCGCGCCCCATATGCTGGCGGATAACATCAACGTGACCCAGTATCTACGCTCCCAGCGTTGCGGGGTGCGTTCACTGTCTGGGCAGCGAAACCAGGCGATGAACATCGAGATGCGCAGCAACGACGAACACGTCAACAAGCCTATCCACCAGAAAATGACGCCGTGGTCGAAGCGTTGCCAGCACAGCCCGCACAGCATGATCGCGGCGAGGTAACTGCCGAAAACCGCCGCCACGGATTGGTGGAACAACTGGTGCAGCCGGTCACTGCGCACCTGCGCTGCGATGGAAGTATCCTGTTCGTGCCGAAGTCCTGGGCCACCCATTTGATCCGCCTGATCATGATACTGCGACAAAAAAGCGATTGTGGCATCCTGCCATACAGGTAAACAAACGAATAACACTCGGCGCAGGCTCGTCCACTCACGGTGATGCGCCATACCTCAACTTGCAGACGTATAGCGCCAATCGCCAAAAAAAGTAATAGCACACAAGTGCGTCCCCCACGCCTCCACTGAGGAAAGTGCAGTCGATGGATGCCAGAAATCGACCGTGAGACAGAGGGTCTGTATGCCCGCGAGGATGAGGTCCGCAATGATGCGGATTTCTCAATGGAAATGCGAACAAAGGTGCAATACCTTGTAGAGGTGAGACTTTCCCGTCGCCTTCAACTTCGGGGTGAGAGGACATCGTTGTTTTTGACGTCACTTCAACGCTGTCTGATCTTGAAAAGATTTGCGGTAGCTTCCCCCTCGACGCCCGATGCCTCGCATTGAGTGTTTGTGTATCAACGACGGGGACTTTCGCTCACGACAATGCCCCCCTTGACTGTCGAGGTTGCTGGATGTGAGAGGCCAATTGATTGGTATCGTCATCACCCTGGCCGTGATGAGTGCGACAACCCATGGTTTCATGCAATGGAGAGCAGCCGAGAGCGTACGCCGTGATGCCGTGTGCAAGGCCGCGCAGCAGCACATGGAAACCCTGGGCATTCGAACGCGGGCAATGGCGGCTGGACTGTCTGTCGACGCTTACGCCGAAGCCGAGAAAGCCCAAGTCGGCAAATTGGTCAGCGCCCTGGATACGGCGAAAAATGACGCAGAGATCGAAGCCGTCATTGACGCACACGCAGCCGAGTTGCAAGCGCAGGACGCTGCAACCGACGCGGTACTGGAAAACCAGCGAAGTCAGCAATTCCTCGAACAGACACTCAAGAAACAACGCATCACCGCAGACATCAAACAGGAAATTGAACGCGCCGAGAAAGCCGTAGCCGAGGCCTGTCTCTAACCGGCTCGATCAGTTTTTTCCTGCGCCCTCCCCCCGGATCTTCTGAGTCACCGCTGCGGTGCAACCATCCGGAAGCGGATATTGATGTCGTCGGAAACAACCGTATCAGCCCACTCCCCCTCCCCGATCTTGAAGTCGCTGCGCTTGAGCACCAACCGACCATCAAAAATGCCGATACCTTTTTGGGTCCTCAGCTCAACGGGCACCTGCACCACACGCGTGACACCCCTGAGCGTCAGTTTGCCGGTGATTGAGTAGTGACGAGCACTCAGGGTTTTCACGCTGATCGATTGAAACGTACCCACCGGATACTGCTGCGTATCAAACCAGGCAGGCTTTTTCAGTTCGGTGTTGGCGTCCTCGCTGCCGGCATCGATGCTGTCAAGATCGATGGTCAGAGCGGCATGGGCTGCGGCCGGGTCGGCCGTGTCGAAATCGAGCGTGGCCTTGAAAGAGCCAAAAGTGCCATACACCTGCGAGCTGAACTGGTTGTAGGTAAACGAGATTTTGCTGGCGGTCTCATTGACTTGCGAATACTGGACCGCTTCGGCACAAGGCAAGACGCCGAAAGTGAGCGCGGCAGCCATCACGGCGAACTGCGCGAATCGATGCTTCATGGGGGACGCTCCGGTCGTGGCACCCACCGGCCAACGATAGGTGGACTAAAGCAAAGAACTGCGATTTATGCCACCCGGCATCTAGCCCCTGACCACCGGTCGGCAACGTGAGCTCGCGACCGATCCTTGCGCCCAGGCGGGTGTTTAATTGTCCAGGCACTCACCGCATCAGGAGACCGGACATGAAAATCGTGGTCATCGGTGGCACAGGCTTGATCGGTAGCAAACTGTGCAAGAACCTGCAGGATCTGGGACATGAAGCCCTCGCGGCGTCTCCCAGTACCGGCGTCAATGTCATCAGCGGCGAAGGGCTGACACAGGCATTGAAAGGCGCGGATGTGGTCGTCGACGTGGCGAACTCACCCTCCTTCGAGGACCACGCCGCGTTGCATTTTTTTGAGACCGCCGGGCACAACCTGTTTGAGGCGGAGAGGATCGACGGCGTCAAACACCATGTCGCGCTGTCGGTCGTTGGCACCGAGCGCTTGCTCGACAGCGGTTACTTCCGGGCGAAAATGGCTCAGGAAAAGCTCGTCAAAAAGTCGCGCATTCCCTACACCATCCTGCGGGCCACGCAGTTCTTCGAGTTTATCCATGCCATTGCGCATTCCGGGCGCGAGGAAAGCAACACCCTTCACCTGCCGTCCGCCGCGTTGCAACCGGTGGCGTCGGCCGACGTCGCAGCGGCACTGACGGAAATTGCATTGAAAGCGCCGAGCAACCAGACCGTCGAAGTGGCGGGCCCCGAAAAACGCCCGCTCGTGGAATTCGCCAGCGACTACCTGAAACACACCAAGGACCCGCGTCAGACCGTCACGGACGACACGGTTCCTTATTTTGGTGCGCCGATCGATGACCAGTCGCTCACGCCGGGCGCCAACCCCATCGTCGGCGCGACCCGGTTTGCGGACTGGCTGAAGAGCACCTAGGCGACCTGCTGGCCGGCGGGACTGACCTGCATCAGCTTCGCGTAAGCCTGCAGGTGATGGTCATCGTCACCCCATTGACGAGCCACCATCAGCAGATGCTTGGCGTGGTGTGACAGCGCGTATTCCCAGGTCAGGCCGATACCGCCATGCAGCTGAATGCCCTGATCAGCGACAAACCGGCTGGCGCGGCTGACGATGAACTTGGCCGCCGCGAGCGTGCGGCTGCGCTCGTCGGTGTCGGCTTGATCGGCCACGCAGGCTGCCAGCAGGGTCATTGAGGTGGCCTGGTCCAGTTCGATGCGCATGTCGACCATACGATGCTGCAACGCCTGGAACTTGCCGATCGGCTGCCCAAACTGCTTGCGGGTCTTCAAATAATCGAGGGTCAATGCACAAGCCGCCTCCATGCTGCCCACTGCCTCGGCGCATTGCGCCGCGATGCAGCGGCCTTGCTGATATCGCAGCGCGGGCAACGCCTGGCCCATGTCACCCAATACCTCGTTGCTGCTGACGAACACGTCCTCAAGGTAAAGCTCGCAGGCCATGCGCCCGTCCATGGTGGCGAACGCGCGACGGCGCACGCCGGGTGTTTGTGGATCGAGCAAAAACAGGCTGATGCCCTTCTCGTCCCGCTCACCGTGGCTGGTACGCGCCGAGACCAGAATCAGCCCGGCGCTTTGACCGCCCACCACCACCGACTTGCGACCATTGAGTTTCCAACCGCCATTGACCGGTTCGGCGGTGGTGAGAACGTCATGCAACTGGTAGTGACTTTGCGGTTCGTCGAGCGCCACCGCCATTTGCAGGCTGGCGTTGCCCAGTGGTAGCAGCAGCGCTTGTTTTTGCGCCTCGGTGCCCAACTGTGCGACCAGGCCGCCGGCGAAAATCACCGAGTGCAGATACGGTTCCAGGCACAGCGCGCGCCCCAGCTCGGTCATGATCAGCATGTTCTCCACACCGCCGCCGCCGAATCCACCGTACGCCTCGGCGAATGGCACGGCGCATAACCCAAGCTCACCCAGTTGCTGCATGAACGGGCCGCTGAAGCCGTGTTCAGTGTTGCGGTACTGTTCGCGCTGCTCGAAACCATAGGTGTCACGCACCAGGCGCGCCGCCGTGTCTTGCAGCATCAGCTGCTCTTCATTCAATTTGAAGTCCATGCTCGGCCCCTTACAGTTCAAGAATCATTTTGGCGATGATGTTCTTCTGGATTTCGTTGGCCCCGCCGTAGATCGACGCCTTGCGCGCATCCAGGTACTGATAAGTGGCCGCGCTGCTGTAGTCGGTGTAAAGCAACGCTTCATCCCCATAGCCCAATTCGTCCTCAATGAACGGCAGCGCGTAAGGGCCCACGGCCTTGCTGATCAGGTAAGTGATGGCCTGGCGAATCTCGGTTCCCCTGATCTTCAGGAACGAGCTTTCCGCACCCGGCACTCCGCCGTCACGAACGGCCGCCAAGGTACGAAGGCTGCTCATTTCGGCGGCCATCAACTGCATCTCGACCTCGGCAACCTGGGGGCGAAACAAGGGATCCTCGATCAATGGGCGACCGTCACGCACTTCCTGACTGGCGATGTGCTTGAGGCGATTGAGCAACGCCTTGTTCTGCGCAATGCCGCCGATGCTGGTGCGTTCGTGGGTCAGCAAATACTTGGCGCAGGTCCAGCCCTGGTTTTCCTCGCCCACCAGGTTCTGCAAGGGCACGCGCACATTGTCGAAGAACACTTCGTTGACTTCATGCTCGCCGTCGAGGGTGATGATCGGCCGAACCGTAATGCCCGGGGTTTTCATGTCAATCAGCAAAAAGGAAATGCCACGCTGCTGTTGCGCCTGCGCATCGGTGCGCACCAGGCAGAACATCCAATCGGCGAAATGCGCCAGGGTGGTCCAGGTTTTCTGGCCGTTGACCACATAGTGCTCGCCCTCGCGAACCGCACGGGTTTTCAGCGAAGACAGGTCGGAGCCAGCACCTGGTTCGGAGTAACCCTGACACCACCAGTCTTCGCACGTGAGAATGCGCGGCAGAAAGTAGGCCTTCTGCTCGGGGGTGCCAAATTTGATGATCACGGGCGCAACCATTTTCAGCCCGAAGGACGACACTTTCGGCGCGCCGGCGGCGAAGCACTCTTCGTCGAAAATGTGCTTTTGCACGTCGCTCCAACCCGTGCCACCGAACTCGACCGGCCAGGCCGGGGCCAACCAGCCTTGGCGGTTGAGTGTCTGCATCCATTGCACCTGATGCGCTTTGCTCAAGCGCTTGCCCAGTGAAATGCGCTGGGCGAATTCGCTGGGCAAGTTGTCGCGCAGCCAGGCGCGAATATCATCGCGAAAGGCGCTTTCGTCCGGCGTGAAATCTAAGTCCATCAATCAACTCCAAAAACGCTTGGGTGTGCACTTATCCGATTGCGGCGACAGCACCTGTGGGAGCGGGCTTGCCCGCGATGGCTGTACGTCAGTCGCCATGAATGTTGAATGCGCAGGCCTCATCGCGGGCAAGCCCGCTCCCACAGGGTGTTCAGGGATGTCACTCGTCGAAAATGATCACCGAGCGAGCCAACTCACCCCGACGCAACTCGTCAAACGCCTCGTTGATCTGCTCCAGCTTGATGCGCTGGGAAATCATTTCGTCGAGCTTGAGCTTGCCGGCCATGTAGAAATCCACCAGGCGCGGCATGTCCACCGGGAAGCGGTTGGAGCCCATCAGCGAACCCTGGATGCGCCGTTCGTGCAGCAACTGCAACGGGTCCAGCTCGATTTTCAAACCCGGCTTGAGCATGCCGATGACCGTTGCGGTGCCGCCGCGCGCGAGCATGGCGAAGGCTTGTTCGGCGGTTTGCTTGAGGCCGATGCATTCAAAGGCGTGGTGCACGCCGCCGCGAGTCAGTTCCAGCACCTGTTTGGCCGCATCGCCGTCTTTGCCGTTGATCACGTCGGTGGCGCCGAACTGACGGGCCAGTTCCAGTTTGGAATCAAGCATGTCGATGGCGATGATCCGCCCTGCCCCGGCCAGCGCCGCGCCGTTGATGGCGGCCAGGCCGATCCCGCCACAACCGATCACAGCCACGGTTTCGCCCGGACGCACTTTGGCGGTGTTGAACACCGCGCCGGTGCCGGTGGTCACGGCGCACCCCAGCAGCGCGGCGCGGTCCAGCGGCATGTCCCGGCGGATCGCCACACAGGCGTTTTCGTGCACCAGCATCTGTTCGGCAAAACCCGACAGGTTGACGAATTGCGGGATCGGCTTTTGCACGTACGTCAGGCGCGATTCCTCGTCCTTGCCACGTTTGGTTTCCGGCGATACGCAGCGCGCCAGGTGCCCGGTCACGCAATGCTCGCAATGACCGCAGAACACGGTCAGGCAAGTGACCACGTGATCGCCCGGCTTGACCGAACGCACTTCGGAGCCGACCTGCTCGACCACGCCAGCGGCTTCGTGGCCCAGCACCAGCGGGCCTGGGTACGGGAACGAGCCATCGATGACATGTAAATCCGAATGGCAGACACCGACTGCTTTTGTGCGGATCAGCACTTCACGCGGACCCGGTTTGCTGATGCCCACTTCTTCGATGACCAGCGGGGCGCCCACCTGATGAAAAACGGCAGCTTTCATATGATTTTTCTCGACAGTGACGTTAGGGAATTCAGGCCGGTTGGCCCGGCGCGCGGAATACAGCCTTGGCGTGGCTGAAGGTGCGGAAGCCATCGATACCGTGATAGGCGCCCATGCCGCTGTGGCCTACTCCGCCGAACGGCAGGTTTTCAGCGCTGGCATGGCTCATGACGCCGTTGAGGGTCACGCCACCGGAACACGTGCGGTTGAGCACCAACGCCTCTTCAGCGTCATCGTTGCCGAAGTAATACAGCGCCAATGGACGTGGCCGTGCATTGATGAACGCGATCACCTCATCAAGGGTTTCATACGGTTTGATTGGCAGGAGCGGGCCGAAGATTTCGTCCTGCATCACCTGCAAATCATCGCCAGGGTTGCGCAGCAGCGTCGGCACGATTTTGTTGTGCGCCGCGTCACTTAAATCCTCACCCGCCGGGTTCAGCTCGATCAACTCGACGCCCGCCTCGCGTGCTTGATTCAGATAGCCCTGCAAACGTTCGAGGTGACGAGAATTGATGATCGAGGTGTAGTCGGGGTTGTCCTTGAGGGTCGGGAGGAAACCGGCGGCCACTGCTTTGGCCACACCGATGAAGGCATCCACCGACTCTTGCGGCACGAACACGTAGTCCGGCGCTACGCATAGCTGGCCGGCGTTGAGCAACTTGCCGACAACGACCTTGGTCACGGCGCTCTTGAAGTCGGCGGTGCGGGAAATGATGGTCGGTGATTTGCCGCCCAGTTCCAGGGTCACCGGCACCAGGTTTTCCGCGGCTGCACGCAGCACGTGCTTGCCGATGCTGGTGGCGCCGGTAAACAGCAAATGGTCGAACGGCTGACCGCAGAATGCCTGCCCGACGTCCGCACCGCCGAGCACCACCGCCACGTCCTCTTCGCGATAGACCGAACGGATCAACCGTGCGATCAGTGCCGATGTGTGCGGGGTGAACTCCGACGGTTTGATCATCACCCGGTTGCCAGCGGCCAACGCCCCGGCAAGACCGCTAAACACCATGTAGCCGGGCACGTTCCACGCGGTGACGATGCCGATCACGCCCAACGGCTGGTATTGAACCCAGGCCTGGCCTTGCTCGGTGTGACGCGCTTCGGGTTGCATCCATTCGGCCAGGCGTGCCTTGGCTTGCTTGAGCGATGCCAGGGGCGCCAGCACTTCGCTGCCCTTGGAAAAGGCCGGGCTGCGATGCCCGAAATCGGCCGTCAGGGCGTCAATGATTTCCTGCTCGTGATTGAGCAACAGGTTGATTGCCCGGTCGATCAATTCACCGCGCTGCTCGGCGGTGTAGGGTGCGCTCGCCAGGAAGGCCGCCCTTTGTTTTTCCAGGATCGTGCGGATGTCGGTGCTGGTCCAACTTTCGATGGCGCTCATCACTACCTCTCTTGTTGTTGTCGGGACACCAGCGCGAGTGCGCAGCAGGGCGTCGGGTCAAGCTGCATGGTTGACCATCACTCACGTCACGCCGCCACCCGGATCAGGTGGGTCACGGTTTCAGGCAAGAATCCCCATCGCTTTGGCGCTGTTGATGGCTTGGGTGCGGCGGCAGGCGCCGAGCTTGACGTTAATGTTCTTGGCGTGGGTTTTGACGGTATTAACTGAAATGAACAGGCGGCTGCCGACTTCGCGCACCGACATGCCTTCGGCCAGCAACTTGAGCACCGACACCTCGCGGGGCGTCAGGCCATCCTGGTAATCGGTCACGGCGGTGGCGCGCACAGGTTTGTCGCCGTCTTCGCCCTGTTCGCGGACCAGCATCCGGGCCTTTTGCTCAGCGAGCGGAGCCTGGAAGAACGCACGGTCGATCTTGGCCCAATGCATGCGCCGCTCGGCTTCGTACAACAGCAGATGAGCCTTTTCAGGGATGTCATTGCGCGAGGCGATCTCGGACAACAGCAGGTAGCCATTCAACACGAACGGCGCGCAGCATTCGCGCACCTGCAACAAGCCCGACTGCGCCACTTGCTCGGCCTCAACGAGGCGGCCTTGTTGCAACAGCCACTCGCCTTGCAGAAACAGCAGTCGACCGATCAATGGATAAGGCTGCGTTCGGCTGACATTCAGTTGCGCAAGCTCGGTGCGCAACAACGATTGCGCCAGCCCCGATTGCCCCTGAAGCATCATCAACTGAACCCGGTCGGTATTCACCAACACTTCCGCCTCACGGTTGCCATGACGCCGGGCCAGTTCCAGCGAATGCTCCAACAGCACCTGAGCCTCACTCAGTTCACCGGTTTTCATGGCGATGCGCGCCAGCGTGCAGTGGCACAACAACACCGACAGCCAATCCTGCGCCGTCAGGTCACGCAGGGCGGCATGGCAATGCCGTCGCGCTGGTTCGGCGTTGCCGCGTAATGCGTGCAAGGTCCCGTATAACGCCTGCCAGTTCGCCAACAAGCGCAGATTACGCTGCGGATCGGGCATCGGCAAAAAGCGTCCCAGGCGTTGCAGGCACGCTTCGGCTTCATCCAGCCGCCCACTGAACAACAAGGCCTTGGCGCACAAATAAATCAAGCGCGGACTGCTTTGCAGCAACTGCGGATCGATGCGTTCGCGCCAGTCCATGAACTGCCCAAGATGCCGCTCATTCAAAATCCAGCTCAACCACAAGCGCTCCATGTAATTGGCGGCGACCTCGGGCTGATCCGCACTGAGCGCTTGCTCCACGGCATCATCGACATGACCCAGGACGCTGAGCAACCGGCAGGCACGCAAGCGCAACCGGTTCAACGCAACGCCGCCAAGCCGGCCTTGCAGTGCATTCGCCACGGCAGGCAGTAACCGAAACCAGCCGGGCTGATGGTCGATCGGGAACATGAAGGCCTGGCTATCCAGCAGACTCTGGAACCGTTGAGCACCTTGCTGTCCTTCCCAAAGCTGCTCGCACAACTCCACACTGGCCTTGGACAAATGGGCCAGGGAAAAAAGGACTTCTTGCTGTTCATCGCTCAAGCGTGACAGCAGTTCACGTTCAAGGTACTGGCCGAGCAAGGCCGAGGGCAGCAATCGAACACCCGCACACCAGCCACCTGTCGCGTGCCACAGGCTTTCCCGTGAAGCGGTGTCGGTGTGCGGCGCAATCAAGCTGACCAACGATTCGAATTCATCCGGGCGCAGTGCCAGTTGCCGGGCACCCAGCTCCAGTAACTCGCCTGCGAGCATCAGGCGCGGCAGGTTCCAGTCGGGGCGTTGGCGGCAAGTGACCAGCACTTGCAGGTGGGGGTTGTCCAGAGACAGGAGTTGATCGAACCAGTGGTTCAGGTCGTCGGGCATTTCGGCTGGCAAGTCATCGAAGACAAGCCGAACCTTTGAAGATTCGTCTCCTGGAAGGCTCCCATCGCGAGCAGGCTCGCTCCCACAACGGAATGCGGTCAACTGAGGGAGCGAGCCTGCTCGCGATGACTTCAGCCCGGTCAACTCGATCAATGCATCTGGCCTGGTGTCGGGAGCCACGCCAAGCTCACCCGCCAGCAATGCGCACAAAGACGCCAGCGATTGCGACTGCCCGCCAAGTCTCATCCAGACCACCCGCCCGCGCGCCCCCCGCACATACTCACGCAACAACGCCGTCTTTCCATACCCGGCAGGCGCGCACAGCAGTTGCAAGCGACGCCGTTCGCGCTGAAGTAAATTGCACAGATGCGGCCGTGGCACAAACATGGCGGACCTCGTGAGTCGTGTGAGGAAGCCATCATTGAGCGAGCCCATCGTGAATGCGCCACCCGCATCAGGTGGTGATCACCGCAACGCACAACGCCCTGCGGACAGGGCGTTGGTTTCAGCGGGGACGAACGGTCAGCGGATGCCGGCGTTACGCAGTGCCGAGGGGGTGAAATCGGTCATCTTCGCGGTCATGCCGTAAGTCGTTGCATGCTTGGACTGGTTGGTCATCGCCAACACGTTGTAGCGACCGGCGATCAGGTCATAGATCCCGAGCATGGCGAAGTTGGGCGATCCACGCTCGTAATCGTTGATCGCATACCCTTCGGCCACGCGCCACAGCTGACCACGGCCGTCATAGTGATCGACTTCGGCCAGTTGCCAGGTGTCTTCGTCGAAGTACATGTCACGCTTGGCGTAGACATGACGCTGACCCGGCTTGAGGGTGGCCTCGACGTGCCAGACCCGGTGCAGCTCATAGCGGGTCAGATCCTGGTTGATATGCCCCGGTTTGATGATGTCGTCGTACTTCACTTTCGGCGACTGCAAACGGTAGTTGTTGTACGGGATGTACAACTCCTTTTTGCCAACCAGTTTCCAGTCATAACGATCCGGCGCGCCGTTCATCATGTCGGTGTTGTCGGCGGTGCGCATGCCGTCGGAACCATTGCCCGGACCGTCGTACGCCACTTGCGGAGCACGACGCACGCGGCGTTGGCCAGCGTTGTAGACCCACGCCAGGCGTGGTTCCTTGACCTGGTCGATGGTCTCGTGAATCAGGATCACACTGCCGGCCATGCGCGACGGCGCGGTGATTTCCTGCTTGTAGTAATACAGGACGTTATCGCCCTGCCCGGCTTCGACGCCTTCCATCAACTGCGGGAACGCCAGTTTGTCGTCGTACTCGACGATGGAATACGAACCGTTGGTTTGCGGTGCCGCTTGAGCGGCCTGGCGTTCCATGTTGCCGCCGCGATAGCGGTTGGTGTGGTTCCAGTAGATTTCCACGCCGTTTTTCGGAATCGGGAACGGGTAGTAACGGGTTTGCGAGAAGTTCAGCAAGCCGTTGCCGTCGGGCGTCAGCTCAGTGGTCACCGCACTTTTCTTGGCAATGTCGTAGATGTTCTGCGGGGAAGCCGCCGTGCGCTGGGTCTTGAACACAGGGATTTTGTAGCTGTCCGGGTAGCGCTTGAACATCGCCAGTTGGCCCGGTGTCAGCTTGTCCTTGTACTGCTCGGCGTTCGCCGCGGTGATGACGAATTCCGGTTTATCACTCGCAAACGGATCGCCGAGAAAACCATTATCGAGCGGCGCGGCACCGGGTTTCAAACCACCGGTCCAGGCCGGAATGCTGCCGTTGGCGTTGCCCTCTTTTTGCGCGCCCAACGGAGTCAGCGTGGTGCCCAGCTGAGCAGCTTCCTGGGGTGAAACGGCAGCAATCACGCTGCTGGCCAGCAGTGACAGACTCAGTGCGCCAGCGCGCAGGATAAAACGTGCATTCATGTTCAAATACCTCTGCCAGGGGAGCATCAGAAATTCACGCCGAAGCTGAGCGCAACGTAGTCGCGGTCGACGTTGGTGTTGAAATCGCCGCCGAAGTAGTTGGTGTAACTCAGGCTGGCGTTGTAGGTGTTCAGGTAGTCGGCATCCACGCCGACGCTGACCGCTTTGGAACCTTCATCGAAGTTCGGGCCATAACCCTGAACGTCGTGGGACCAGGCGATGTTGGGCGACAGGTTGATGCCGGCGATGACGTTCGGGTAATCAAGCTTGCCGCGCACTCGATAGCCCCAGCTGTTGCTGGTGTAGAAGCCATCGTCGTTACACTCCTGCGCCGGGTTGCTGGCAGTCGGCAGGCCCACTGCGGTACCGCGGCAGGTCGCTGCGCCGGCCGCACCCGGCAGTTCGCCGGAACCGAAGGCCGGGCTGCGCCCGAAGCGCAGGTCGGAACCATCAGCCTTGCCCAGGCCGCTGATGTGGTTGTAACCCACCTCACCGACCACCGTCAGACGACTGGCGCCCAGCACCTGATCGAAGAACTGCGTCGCGGTGACTTGTGCCTGGGTCACAGGCATGCGTTTGTAACCATTGACCTCGGCGCCCAGCGTGCGACCGGCAAAACCAGTAGTAATCAGCGGCGAGGTTGCGCCGAACGTGGCTGCCGACAACAAGTCAGCCGTGTTCAATTGCAGTGGCATGTTCGGCCGGTAGCTGACTTCGCCACCCAGTGAAACGCCCTCGACGTTGGTCTGGAAGCTCAGTCCGTAGAGGCGGATGTCTTCCGGGTAGTCAATGAAATAGCGGGTGCTACGAGCCGAGACAACGCCGCCTGCCGCACTGCTCATCTGATTGATGCTCAAGAACGGGCTTCGGCTGTGGTAGTTCATCGCATAGGCGCCGAACTCGGTGTCGTTCGCCTCCGGGACGAACCAGCGCAAGGCCAGGCCATACTGACCGCTGTTGCGCGCATCGTTGTCTTTCAGGCGCGGAATGTAAGCGTCGTCAGTGCCCGCGGCGATGGCCGCCAGACTGCCGGTGTTCTTCGCCACACCGGGAGGCAGGTCGAGGCCGGCGATCACCAGGCGGTCGTCACAGCCTTGGGGGACGCCGTCGCTGCCGAAGAACGTGCCGCAGTTGTCGACCACCGATTTATCCCACTGCAGCTGGTAAAACGCTTCGGCGGTGATGTTGTCGGCCAACCCCTGGGACATGTAGAACATGTTGACCGGAATCAGGCCTTCCTTCACTTCCGCCCCCGGACGTCGCAGAGCGGCCACGTCAATCGGGTTGATGCTGTTGATCGAGTTGCCAATGAAGGTGCTCTCGCCCCAGCTCACTACCTGCTTGCCCAGGCGCACGTTGCCGACTTGATCGCCGATCGTGTAGTTGTGATAGACGAAGCTGTCGAGGAACATTGCGCCGGACGACTTGGCGGCGCGATCACGTCCCGAATCATTGATGTCGTAGAACGGACGGCTCTCGTCCATCAGCTCGAAGTCATACCAGTATTTGCCACGGACGAAGGCACCGCTGTCGCCGTATTTCAGCTCCAGATCATGCACACCCTTGAAGATCTTCGAGAAGGTCTCGCCCTTCTTGAAGTTCAGACGGTTGTCGTCGGTGGTCCGGGAAGCAGATTTGCCACCGTTGACGCCCTGGGAGTTGAAGTTGGAAATGAACTGCTTGTCCGGATTGGCAGTCGCCCAACTGGCGCCAATCGACAGCGACGAATCGAACTTCGCCTGCATCTCCCCGATGTTGAAATCAACGGCGTGAGCTTGAGTGCTGACGCAGATGGCAACCGTTACAGCGACGGCCAGCAAACTTGGCTGGAAGGCTCCGCGCATTGTTGTTTTTGTCATGCGGTTTCCCCGGTTAAGGATGACGTGTTGGAGCCCCATGCTAACGAGGCGCCGGTGAGGTCCTGACACCCGAATGGGTGATTTGGATGAAGTGTTTTCGTCGGTATTTCGGGTGGCGTAACGATCCGGTTTGAGGGCTGCTCAGCCGGCGTTACGCACGGTGACACTCAGCCGGTAAACGTCGCCGGCCGCTTCTCGATAAACGCCGCCACGGCTTCGCGGTGATCGGCGGTCTGGTGCGACATCACTTGAAAACTCGCCGACATTTCCAGCAGCGTATCGAGTCGCGTATGCAAGGCTTCGCGCAGAAGACGCTTGGCCAGGCGGACAGCATGCGGCGGGTTGGCGGCAATCGCCGCGGCGATTTCCCGTGCGCTGTCCAGCAACTCTTCGGCCGGCACCACGCGGGACACCAGGTTCCACTCCGCGGCCTGCCGCGCATCGATCATTTGCCCGGTCAGGGTCAGTTCGGTGGCGCGGGACAAACCGATGATCCGTGGCAACAACCAGGCCCCACCGTCGCCCGGAATGATCCCCAACTTGACGAAACTCTCGGCAAACTTCGCCTGTTCAGAGGCCACGCGGATGTCGCACATGCACGCCAGGTCGAGACCGGCGCCGATGGCCGCGCCATTGACGGCAGCAATCACTGGTACTTCCAGATTGAACAGCGCCAATGGCAAACGCTGAATGCCGGTGCGGTATTCCTGACGCAACGCCATACCGGACATTTGCGCGTAGCGGTCCATGTCGCGAACGTTGCCGCCGGAGCAAAACGCCGTACCAGCGCCGGTGATGATCACGGCGCGAACACTGCTGTCGCGCTCGATCCGCTCGATGGCTTCAAGGAATTCAGGCACGGCGCTGTTGCCGGTCAACGGGTTGCGCCGCTCGGGGTCATTCATCGTCAGGGTGACGATGTGTCCTCCCTGTTCGTACTTCAGAAACTGACTCATGGGTGAAGTCCTCAAGCGGATGGGGTGAGGTGACGGGTGAATTCGCTGGCGGTGACGCCGGGCTGCGCCAACAGCGCCCGACCGACGATCCCGTTCCAGTACGCTTCCGAACCTTCGCTGACGCGCCACTCGTGCAGGCGTCGGGTGAACAGCTGCAAGTCCAGCTCTTCGGTCACGCCAATGGCGCCGAACAGTGCATGAGCGGTGGCGGTCACCTGTGGCACTGCCATGCTGGTCCGGGCCTTGGCGATGGCTGCCGGGATCAACTCGGGCACCGAGTGCTCTGCGGCAAAGGCCCGTTCAGCGGCGATTCGCGAGGCGGCAACCTGCTCCGCCATCACGCTGAGTTGGTGCTGGACGGCCTGGAATTTGCCGATGGCCTTGCCGAACTGAACCCGGTCGTTGCAGTACTCCAGCGTCATGTCGAGCGCCCGCTCCATGGCACCCGCCATCGCGGCGGCGTGGATCGCGGCGTTGAACACGCGGACCTGTTCACCGTTGTTACCCAGCGAAGCGCCGACGTGTTCCGCCGACCAATACAACGTGGCGCACTGGCTGCCGTGAACGCCACTGGGCTCGCGCCGTGCCTGGCGGCAATCAAGCAGCAACAGTTCGCCACTCAGGTTCACCACTGCAAAATCGGCCAACAGTCCGTAGGCGACTCGCGGCGCGCACAGCCCGTCAGCGGCGTCGAGATGGGCCGTGCCGGCCAACGTCAACATGCCAGCCGGAAGGGCTTGCGGGCAGTCGCGCATCAAGGCTCGCGCGGCAATGCTCTGCGCCGCCGGAACCGGCAGCGCATAACGACCGAAGGCGAGGAAAATCGGGAACAGCGCCGCCAGTGTCAGCCCTGCTCCATCGGCGTCTTCCGGGGTCAATAACTCGAGAAACCCGCCGTCTTCCAGCGCTCGCCACAGCGTCGTTGCGCCGTCACCGTTTTCAACCGTGCGGACCAGCGCTGGCGTGCACAAATCTGCGAGGATTTTTTCAATTGCTTCAGTGAACATGTCGTCGTTTTCCTGTTCGATGTGCATCAACGCAGCCCGAGCCCGCGAGCGATCATGCCGCGCAGGATTTCCCGGGTGCCGCCGCGCAACGAGAAGGTTGGCGCGACCTGGTTCAGGTACGCGACAGTGCGGTACAACTCGGCATCGACCGGCGCGTGCGGATCGGCGCTGATTGCAGCGGCAATTGCGGCCGGGATCGCCTGTTCGAATTCAGTGCCGATGTCCTTGACCAGCGCCGCCTCCACCACTGGGCTTTCACCCCGTGCCAGCAACGCCGTCAACGCCAACGAAAGGTTGCGCAGGCTGCTCAGTTGGGTGAGGAAGCTGCCAAGCAATGAGGCCTCGGCAGCGCTGGCGCCGTTGCGGCGCAGAGTGTCGGCCCACAGATCGAGCAACACGATGCTGGAGTAGAAACGCTCCGGCCCGCTGCGTTCGAAGGCCAGTTCGGCGTTGACCTGCTTCCAGCCACTGCCCTCCTCGCCGACCAATGCATCGTCACCGAGCAACACATCGTCGAACGCCACTTCAGAGAAATGCGCATCGCCGGCCAGGTCGACAATCGGCCGCACGCTGATGCCAGGCTGCTTGAGGTCGATGATGAATTGCGACAAGCCGTTGTGACGGTCCTCGGGCGCACCGCTGGTGCGCACCAACGCGATCATGTAATCGGCGTGATGGGCGTTGGTGGTCCAGATCTTGCGCCCGCTCAGGCGCCAGCCGCCTTCGCAACGAGTAGCACGACTGCGCACGCTGGCCAGGTCGGAGCCGGAATTGGGCTCGCTCATGCCGATGCAGAAAAACGCCTGGCCGGCGCAGATGCGCGGCAGGTAGAAATCCTTCTGCGCGTCACTGCCAAACTTCAGGATCAACGGCCCGCTCTGGCGATCGGCGATCCAGTGCGCCGCCACCGGCGCACCGGCGCAGAGCAATTCTTCCACCAGCACAAAACGACTGAACGCATCCAGCCCCGCACCGCCGTAGGCTTGTGGCAAAGTCAGGCCGACCCAGCCGCGCGCGGCCAGTTTGCGACTGAAATCGGCACTGAAACCGGTCCAGCTGCGCGCCCGGACATCGGCCGACACGGCGGGCAAATGCTCGGCGAGAAAGCGTTTTACTTCGCCGCGAAAGGCTTGCGCGTGTGCGGGCAACGCGGTCAACCGGAAGGCGTCCAGCAAGCTGCTCACTGGCCACCTCCGCTGACTTTTCCATACAGCGTGACCACGCACGCACCGCCCAGGCCGAGGTTGTGCGCCATCGCCAGACGCGCGCCGTCGACTTGGCGTTGATCGGCATTGCCGCGCAATTGCTGGGTCAGCTCGTAGCACTGCGCCAGACCAGTGGCGCCCAGCGGGTGGCCTTTGGAAAGCAGGCCACCGGAAGGGTTGATCACAATCTGCCCGCCGTAAGTGTTGTCGCCGTCCATCACGAATTTCTCGGCGCCACCCTCCGGACAGAAGCCCAGCGATTCGTAGCAGATCACTTCGTTCTGCGCGAAGCAGTCGTGCAGCTCGCACACGTCGATGTCCTTGGGCCCGACACCGGCCTTCTCATAG
Source organism: Pseudomonas sp. JAI111 (assembly GCF_024809425.1). Lineage (NCBI taxonomy): Bacteria > Pseudomonadati > Pseudomonadota > Gammaproteobacteria > Pseudomonadales > Pseudomonadaceae > Pseudomonas > Pseudomonas sp. JAI111. The sequence continues at coordinate 39,877 of NZ_JANUCB010000017.1, forward strand.
ACCTGGCTGACGGCGGCGTGGGTCATGTGGGTGCCGACCCAATCGAGCAACGACGGTTTTTCGAAGTTAAAGGACTCGGGGGTGTCGGTGGTCATGGCCTGGGCAACGATTTCGACGTCACGGCGCAGGCCGTGCTTTTTGGCAAAACGCTCGGAGACCAGGATCGCCGCCGCGCCGCCGCAGGTCGGTGGGCAGGCCATCAGACGGGTCAAAACCCCTGGCAGAATCACCGGGTCGTTCATCACGTCTTCGACGCTGAGCACCTTGCGAAACAGGGCCAGCGGGTTGTTGGCCGCATGCCGACTGGCCTTGGCGCGTACCGCAGCGAAGGTTTCCATTTTGGTGCCGTATTTGTGCATGTACTCGCGTCCGGCGCCGCCGAAGGTGCGGATAGCCTGGGGCATGCCCTCCAGGTCGGCGGTCAGGCCGCGCAGGATCGGCAGGAAACGTTCGCGGGTCGGCGGGCGGTCGTCCCAGTGGGATTTCAGCGCGCCGGCCTGCATCTGCTCGAAGCCGACCGCCAAAACGCAATCCGCCGAACCGGACTCGATGGCCTTGCGCGCCAGGTACAGCGCGGTGGAGCCGGTCGAGCAGTTGTTGTTGACGTTGACCACCGGGATTCCGCTCATGCCGACTTCATAGAGCACGGTCTGGCCGCAGGTGGAATCGCCATAGACATAACCGGCGTAGGCCTCCTGAATCAGGTTGTAATCAATCGCGGCATCGGCAAGCGCGCGACGTACCGCTTCGGCGCCCATCTGCACGTAGGTCGGGCTGGCACTCGGTTTGCTGAACGGGATCATGCCAACGCCGGCAACCAGTACTTTTTCGCTCATGGTGTCACCTGGAAAAAAGAGTGGGAAAGGTTCACAACTGGCGCGCGATCAGCTCGCGCAGCACTTCACTGGTACCGCCGAAAATGCGCGTCACACGCATGTCGACGAAGGCGCGGGCAATCGGGTACTCGAGCATGTAGCCGTAGCCGCCGTGCAGCTGGACCATGTCGTCAATGCATTTCCACAAGGTCTCGGTGGCGAAGAGCTTGGCAATCGCCGACTCCTGCACGGTGAGGCGCCGACGCATGTGTTCGCCGATGTAATGGTCGATGGTCAGGCGCACGGCGGTGGCCTGGGCCTTGATGTCAGCGAGCTTGAATTTGGTGTTCTGGAAGTCCCACACCGTCTGGTTAAAGGCCTTGCGGTCCTTGACGTACTCGACGGTCTGCTCCAGCAGGCGTTCGAGTTTGGCGGCGCTGTACAGGGCGATGACCAGGCGTTCTTGCGGCAGCTCTTCCATCAAGTGCATGAAGCCTTTGTTTTCTTCACCGAGCAGGTTGCCCACCGGCACGCGCACGTTGTCGAAGAACAATTCGGCGGTGTCGGCGGCGGCCTGGCCGACCTTTTCCAGCTTGCGCCCGCGACGGAACCCTTCACGGTCGCACTCGACCATAATCAGGCTGCAACCCTTGGCGCCAGCGCTCGGGTCGGTCTTGCAGACCACCACGACCATGTCGCAGGTCAGGCCGTTGCTGATGAAGGTCTTGCTGCCGTTGATGACCCACTCGTCACCGTCGCGCACGGCGGTGGTGCGGATTGCCTTAAGGTCGGAACCGGTGCCCGGCTCGGTCATCGCCACGGCGAGCACGGTTTCGCCCCTGCAGATTTTCGGCAGCCATTTTTGCTTTTGCTCTTCGGTGCCCAGACGCACGATGTAAGGCGCGGTAATGTCGGAATGCACGCCCAGGCTCCAGCCTGAAACGCCCGAGCGATACAGTTCTTCGATCAACACCGCCGAGTGCCCGAAGTCCCCGCCACCGCCGCCGTATTCGGTGGGCACGGTGAGGCACAGCAGGTTGTGGCGACCGGCCTTGAGCCAGGTTTCCCGGTCCACCTGCCCGGCTTCATCCCACTGCGCCTGCTTGGGCAGGCATTCGCGCTCGAAGAAACGGCGTGCGGTTTCGCGCAGCATTTCGTGGTCTTCACGGTAGACGGTACGGTTGATATGCATCGGGATCTCCAGTGGGTTGCCAGGCAGGCGTGCGCCTGGTTCGTGGGACCAATGTATTGATGGGGGTGGGGATTGAAGCCACCCGGATCGGGTAGCGGTCGCGGGTGGCTGGCAGAAGGAAATCGAAGGAAGGAATGCAATACCCCTGTGGGAGTGAGCCTGCTCGCGATAGCGGTTTCACATTCAACATATTCGTTGACTGACACACCGCCATCGCGAGCAAGCTCACTCCCACAAGGGTTTGGGGGTGTGGCTATTGGCGCAGTTCGCGCTTGAGGACTTTGCCGGCCGCAGAGAGCGGCAATGCGTCGTGAAACTCAATGCTTTTGGGGCACTTGTAGCCCGCGATGAATTGGCGGCAATACCGGCGCAATTGTTCTTCATCGACCTCGGCGCCAGGCTTGAGCACCACCACCGCGTGCACCGCTTCGCCCCAGGTTTCATGCGGGATGCCGATCACTGCAGACAGCGCCACTGCCGGGTGCCGGGCGAGGACGTTCTCGACCTCGGCCGAATAAATATTCTCGCCGCCGCTGACGATCATGTCCTTCAACCGGTCGACGACAAACAGGTAACCCTGCTCGTCCATCCAGGCCGCGTCACCGGTGTAGAGCCAGCCATCGCGCAGGGCGTTGGCGGTTTCTTCGGGTTTGTTCCAATAGCCGAGCATGATGTTCGGCCCGCGCACGATGATCTCGCCGACTGCGCCACGCGGCACTTCATGGCCTTGGGGGTCGACGATCTTCACGTTCACGCCCAAGCCACCGCGTCCCACGGAGCGTGACAAACCGCTTTTGCGCGCCTCGGGCGTGTGGTTCCACGGCAAATTGCTCGACACCACCGGGCATGCCTCGGTCAGGCCATAGGAATGGGACAGTTCGATGTCGGGAAGGCGCGCCAGCACTTGCTCGACCATCTCGCCGGCACTGGGCGATGCGCCGTAGGTCAGGCGCTTGAGGCTGCGCAGGTCATAACGATCAAAGTCGGGGTGGGTCAGCAGTGCGAGGATCATCGTCGGCACCAGCAGCGTCTCGGTGATCTGCTCGCGCTCGATGATTTTCAGCACCCCCTCGGCATCGAAGCTTGGCATCAATACATGGGTTTCGCCGGCCAGAAACTGAATCAACGCCCGTGCCATGCCTGCTACATGGAACAACGGCGCAACGTGCAGCAAGCGCCCGCCACGCACCGGCGGCATGTCGACCATGCGCGGCATGCACGCCGACCACAGGTTCAAATGCGATTGCATCACCCCCTTGGGAAAACCGGTCGTGCCGCCGGTGTACATGATGCAGGCGAGCTCATCACCGCCGCGCCCGGCGTCGTCGACCGGCGCACATTCGACGAGCAGATGCTCATAGCCGAGCATGCCCGCCGGCACGTCACCCTCGCCCGCGTAGATAAACAACGGCGCCTGACGTGCAGTGGCCCGGATACCCTCGGCCAGCGCGGCAAAATGCTCGTCGACGATCAGGATGCCGGTGCTGCAATCATCCAGCGAGTAGACGATCTCCGGCACGCTCCAGCGAATATTCACCGGATTGAGCACCCCGCCGCCCCACCACACGCCCATGACGTATTCCAGGTAGCGATCGGAATTGAGCGCAAGCATGCTGACCCGATCACCCGCCGCCATACCGAGGCACTGCAGGGCACCCGCCAGGCGCGCGACGCGTTCGCCGAACTGGCGATACGTCTGGCGGCGCTCACCGAAGACGGTTGCGAGGTGATCGGGGTTTTGCTGCAGGGTGCGTTGCAGGCATTGGGTCATGTACATGGCAACGTCCCCTTCCACACGGTGAAGACACCGTTGGCCCGCAACACCAAACGCTCGCCGACCTTCAACAGGCAGCTGGCGTTGATGAAGGTGCCGCCGGTCTTGAGCACTTCAACATGGGCTTCAAGCCAATCGCCTTCGTGGACCGGGCCGATGTAATCGACATTCAGATTGACCGTGATCGCCACCGACTGCGACACCGACTGGCGCCGCAATATCACCCCGAACGCGCTGTCCGCCACGGTGGCGAGAAACCCGCCATGGGCGATCCCGACGTAGTTGAGATGCTGCGATTGCAGGCGCACCGCCAGGATCGGCTGCTCATCGTGGACATAGAAAGCCCCGCAGTTGCGCAGGAAACCCGAGCGCCTTTGCAGTGCTGAGAACCCCTCGGGAATCATCGCCCCTTCCATCAGCTCACACCCCGATCCTTGCCGGCCCAGAACGGTTCGCGCAGGTCACGTTTGAGCACTTTGCCCGCGCCCGACAACGGCAACGCTACGCGGAACTCGACGCTCTTGGGGGTTTTGTAGCCAGCGATCTGTCGGCGGCAGTGCTCGATGATTTCCGAACCAGCGACCTGGGTATCGGGTTTGAGCACGATCACCGCGTGCACCGATTCGCCCCACCGCTGGCAGGGAATCCCAATCACCGCGCAGGCAGCGACCGACGGGTGGCTGGCAATCGCGCTTTCGACTTCGCCGGAGTAAACGTTCTCGCCACCGCTGACAATCATGTCTTTGAAGCGGTCGACGATGTAGAGGTAGCCGTCCTCGTCCATGTACGCGCCGTCACCGGTGTGCATCCAGCCGCCGCGCAAGGCCTGGGCGGTTTCCTCGGGTTTGTTCCAATAGCCGAGCATGATATTTGGCCCGCGCACAATCACTTCACCCACGGTTCCGCACGGCACTTCGTTGTCGTGTTCGTCGACGATGCGCACGGTCACGCCGAGCCCCGGCCGACCAGCCGAACGCAAGCGTCCATTGGCGATGCCCTCGGCGCTGTGGTTTTCCGGGCCGTTGGCGGAAATCGGCGGCGCGGCTTCGGTCATGCCGTAGCCTTGGGTGAACTCAACATTCGGCAAGGCTTTAAGGGCCAGTTCCAGCAACGGCACGGCAATCGGCGAGGCGCCGTAGGTCAAGCTGCGCAGGCAGCTGAGGTCATGTCTGGCGAAGTCCGGGTGCATGATCAGCGCCTGCAACATGGTCGGCACGATCAGGATGTCAGTGATCCGCTCACGCTCGATGGTGCGCATCACATCAAGCGAATCGAAGGCGGGTACGAAGATGCTTGGCAAACCGAGCAGCGAGATCAGGATCACCCGCGACAGCGCCGCCAGGTGGAACATCGGCGCAATGTGCAGGGTCAGCGCATCCGCCGGCACCGGCACATCGGCTGCGCGGGCCACGGCCGCCGACCACAGGTTCATGTGCGATTGCATCACACCTTTGGGCCGGCCGGTGGTGCCGCCGGTGTACAAGATGGTGGCGAGGTCGTCACCACCACGAAAGGCGTCGTCGACCGGCTCGGTGTCACGGATCAGTTGCTCGTAGGACAGCATGCCGTCAGGTGTCGGGCCATCGCCGACATGGATCAACAGCGGTCGTACTTTGGCCGTGCCGGCAATGCCCTCTGCCATCGGCAGGAAGGTGTCGTCGATCATCAGGATGCGCGTGTCGCAGTCGTCCAGCGAATAGACGATTTCCGGCACGCTCCAACGGATATTGACCGGATTGACCACGCCGCCGCCCCACCAAGTGGCGAGGTAATATTCAAGGAAACGGTCGGAGTTCAAACCCAGCAGGCCGACCCGGTCGCCGGTCTGCATCCCCAGTTTCTGCAAGGCACCCGCCAGGCGCGCCACTCGGTCGGTGAGCTCGGCATAGGTGCGGCGTCGGTCGCGAAACACCGTCGCCAGGGCATGGGGTCGTTGCTGCAGCATGCGATGCAGCCCTTGGGTCAGATACATGTGTGTCTCCTGCGAATTATTGTTGTCAGGTAGGGACGGATTCGGGGCTGGGCGGTGCGTCAGGCACCGGTGTATTTGGGTGGGCGTTTCTCGGCAATGGCCACGCGGCCTTCGGCGTGGTCCTTGCTGTCGCGCAGCAAACCCCAATGGAGATTGGCCTGGATCACGAAATCCCGAGGCATCAGGTGTGCGGTCTGCACCGCCAATTGCTTGATGGACTGCACCGCGAGCGGGCCATTGGCGGCAATGCGTTCGGCCAGGTTCAGGGCCGCTGACAAAAGCCGGTCTTGTGGCAACAGGTCGATGATCAGACCGATGCGCAGGGCTTCCTGCGCGCTGATCGCCTCACCGGTAAGGGCCATTTTCATGGCGTGGGCCGCCGGCACTGCACGCAACAGGTATTGCACGCCACCGGCTGCCGGAATGGTCGCGTCCCGCACTTCGGGCAGGCCGAACGTGGCACTGGCTGAGGCGATTCGCAGGTCACATTGCAGCGCCAGTTCAAGACCTCCACCCAGGCAATCACCGTTGATGGCCGCGATGACCGGTTTCCAGATTTCCAGGTCGCCGAGGTCAAACAGGCGCGTATAGCCACCCTCCTCGGCTTCGGTTTCGCGACTCTTCAACGACCTGCCGACATAACCCGAGGGCGGCAGTAACGATTCCTTGTGGCTTGCACCGCAGCAGAACACTCGCTCTCCGGCGCCGGTGAGCACGATGACACGCACCTGCTCGTCGTCCTGACACGCCACCAGCGTCTTGCGCAGGTGCATCAGGTCGTTGAGGGTCAGTGCGTTGTTCGAGTTGGGCGCATCGAGCGTGACGAGTGCCACGTGATCGATGATCTTGAACTGAATGGCCATGGCTAATTCCTGCGCTGCGGTGATTTTTTAATGGTTTTCAGAGGGGCCGTTGTCAGGCTTCGAGGCCCAGGCCCAACTCACGCAGACGTTCGATCTCCACCGCGTCGAACCCCCAGTCGCGCAGCGCATTGTGGCCGTGCTCACCGCGCTGCGGCGCCGGTCGCGGCTGCGCTGAAGGCGTGCCCAGAAATCGCGGGGCCGGAACCGGTTGCACGACGCCGTCGACCTCGATGAAGCTGCCCCGCGCACGGCTGTGGGGATGCACGCTGGCTTCGGCAAAACCCAGCACCGGTGCGACACAGGCGTCGCTGCCTTCGAAGGCTTCGGCCCACTGATCGCGGGTCCGAGTGAGGAAGGCCGCGGTGAATGCTTCGCGCAGCGCTGGCCAGCCTGCCCGGTCGTGTTGACCGGGCAAGCCAGCGTCTGCCAGACCGAGGATTTCCAGCATTTGCACGTAGAAACGCGACTCGATCGGACCGATCGACATGTGCTGCCCGTCGCGGGTTTCATAGGTGTCGTACCAGGGCGCGCCGCCGTCGAGCAGGTTGCTGCCGCGCTGTTCGTTCCAGTGACCGCCGGCCAGCAAGCCCCAGATCACCGAACCCAATTGCGCCGCACCTTCGGTCATCGCCGCATCGACCACTTGCCCGGCCCCGCCGCGCTGCACATTGACCAACGCCGCCAGCACCCCCATTGCCAGCAACATGCCACCACCGCCGTAGTCGCCCACCAGATTCAGCGGTGGCACCGGACGACCACCGGCCGGGCCGATGGCGGACAGCACGCCCGACAAGGCGATGTAGTTCAGATCATGGCCGGCGCGATCAGCCATCGGTCCGGTCTGGCCCCAACCGGTCATGCGTGCGTAGACCAGAAGCGGGTTGCGTGCCAGGGCCACGTCGGGCCCAAGGCCGAGGCGCTCCATGGTTCCGGGGCGAAAGCCCTCGATCAACACGTCAGCGCGTTCGATCAACTCCAGTGCTGCAGCGACACTTTCCGGCTGTTTCAGATCAAGCGTCACCGAGCTTCGGTTGCGTCCGGTAATGTCCTTGCGCTTGCCTTCGAACTTGGGGCCCAGGTCACTCGCGGCGACAGGACGGTCGATGCGCACCACGTCGGCGCCCATGTCAGCCAGCAGCATCGTTCCAAAAGGCGCCGGGCCGATTGCCTCAAATTCCACCACGCGAATGCCGCTCAGTACGCCCATCGATACCTCTCCACTGGTCTGTCGGAGCGCCAGTCAGCCCTCCTATCTTGTCCCTCCAGTAAAACAAGGCCGATGGCAGCGACCACCACCCGCATCGGGTGGCGTTTGCCAAACACAGGGCCATGACGTTTAAGCTGTGCGTTACACTCGATTGGATTCAATGCACGCCCATAACAAAAAGATTCGGACAGCCCCATGGACAAACCCCGCAAGTCCAACGCCTCGGACACGCCCGCCAGCCGGGTCTTGAATCCGTCACAGTCGCCGATTGTCAGCACCAAGCTGATACCGCCGCGCAGTGCCGGACGCCTGATTTCCCGCGAGCGCTTGCAGGATCAGATGCTCAAGGCGCGCCGCCAGCGCTGCATCGTGCTCAAGGGGCCGGCCGGCTGCGGCAAGACCTCGACGTTGATCGCCTGGCGTCAGGCGCTGTTGCCGTTGGGTTTCGATGTTGCCTGGTTGACGTTGTCGGCCGATGACAATGAACTGACGCGCTTTATCGACTACCTGCTGGCCAGTCTTGGCCAGATCGACCCGGACCTGGTTCGCGAAGCCACCCAACTGGAAGGCCGTGGCATCGACAGCGAGGCGGTGGAACGGACGATCATTACGCTGGTGCGCAGCATTGCCAGTCGCACCCGGGAACTGGTGCTGGTGCTCGACGACCTGCACCATTTGACCGATGTAGGTATTCATCAGGCCCTGCAATGGCTCATCGATTACGCACCGGCCAATCTGCACCTGGCGCTGGTGTCACGCAGCACGGTGCCCTTGTCGCTGGCGCGGTTGCGCAGTCAGGAACTGGTACTGGAATTGAACCTGCGGGATTTGCGCTTTACCCCGGTTGAATCCGAACAGTTTCTCAAGGCGCAACTGGGCGAGATCAACGCCCGTGACGCCAAGCACCTGCATGAGCTGACCGATGGCTGGGTGGCCGGACTGCAATTGCTCGCCGTCAGCCGCAAAAAGAATCGCCCGGCGGCCGCTTCCGACCCGATACAGGTACGGGACGATCAGGCGTTCGCCCGGTTTTTCGAGGTCGAGGTGCTGTCGCATCTGTCGCCGACTGACCTGGACCTGATGCTGCTCATGGCCGTCTGCAACCGCTTTTGCGCGTCGTTGTGCGCGACCCTCAGCGGTAATCCGGAAGCCGTCCGCGAGGCCAACGCCCTGCTCGCGCGCCTGGAGCGGGACAACCTGTTCCTGATCCCGGTGGACAGCGCCGGGCGTGAAACCTGGTATCGCCTGCACCCGTTGCTGCGCGAAACGTTGCTCAAATATTTCGATTCGCGCAGCCAGGCTGAACAGCACTCGGTCCATGCTCGGGCATGGGCCTGGTTCCGTGACCATCAGCACCTGGATGAAGCGGTGCACCACGCGGTCATGGCCGGCGATCCGGATGCCGCCGCCGACCTGGTGGAGCAACACGCCGAATCGCTGTATGCCCACGGCGACCTGCGCATGCTGATCGAGCTGGTTCGACTGCTGCCCGTCGAGCAGGTGCAGGCGCGGGTGAAGCTGCGCATTCTCAAGGCGCGGATGCAACTCTATGCCCGGGACTTCACGGCTTGCGCCAACAGCCTCGATCAGTTGTTCCACGACGTGCCGGACAGTGAAGTCCATGACCGCTTCATGATCGCGCTGCTACGCGCGTCCCTGGCGCTGCAACGCGATGACACGGAGGCGGCGATGACGGTCCTGCCGCAGTTGCTCAACCCGCCGCCGGGCAGCAACAGTGTGGCCATCGGTTCCTGCGCCAATATCCTGTCCTGGCTCTACATGCACCGGGGCGAATACGAAAAGGCGCGACAGGTGCAGCTCGACCGACCGGCGTTGCTGATCAATGGCGAGCCCTTTCTGGGGACATCGGCTGGCAGCTTGCAGGGTCGTTGCATGATTGGCTTGAGTCATGCCCTGGAAGGCCAGATGAAGCAGGCGGAACGGGTTTACCGCGACGTGATGCATGAAGCTGCGCATTGCGGCAAAGCCGGTGCCGACGCGACTTACCTCTCTGCGGCGTTGCTGGGCGAGGTGCTTTACGAGACCAATGATGTCGACGCGGCGTTCAAACTGCTGTCGGGCTGGATCGACATTCTGGAGCGGATTTCGATTCCCGATTCGGTGCTGCGCGTGCTTCAGGTGCTGTGGAATGTGCAATGGCTGGCAGGCAACCATCAGGAAGCCATGGCGTTCATCGAGCGGCTCGACGAATACGCGATCAAGCTCGGCCTGGACCGCCTGCAAGCGTACTGCCTGACGTGGCAGGTGCGATGGCTGCTGATTCTCGGTGAGCCGACGCAAGCCCAGGCCAAACTGGCGCGCCTGGAAGCCATCGATGCGCGCCATCCCGATGCGGGGCAAACGGCGCTCAAGGAAATTCACATCCTGACCGAGAATGCCCGGGCGCGCTGGCAGATTCACCTGGGCGACCTGGACGGCGCGTTAAAGCGCATTGAACAACTGATCGAAACCTGTGAACTGCACCGCCGCCAACTGGGCACGGTGCGCCTGCTGGTGCTAAGTGCGGTGATCGAATCCCAACGCGGCAATCAGTCCGCCGTGCGGGACAAAATCATCGAGGCGTTGCGACGCGGCCAACGCTTCGGTCTGTTGCGCAGCCTGCTTGATGCCCACCCGGATGCGCTGCAACTGATCTCGGACATCGCCAGCAAAGAAACCCTCGACCCGGTGCTGGCGTTCTATGTCGAGCGCCTGCAGGAAGCCCAGGTCACGGCCGCCGTGCCGACCGGCAGGCCCGTCCCGGCCACGGCGGGCAAACCGCTCGCTGCCGGCATGGAGCCGTTGAGCGAACGGGAAGTCGAAGTTGTGCGCTTGCTCGCGCAAGCCCTGCCCAACAAGAAAATCGCCCGCGCCCTGGGACTCTCCCCCGAAACCGTTAAATGGCACCTGAGCCACATCTACAGCAAACTCGGGGTCAACAGCCGCGACGAAGCGGTGGCGCGGGTGCGCGATCTGGAATCGCAGGACTCCAGCACTCACCCCTGATCTCTCAGCCAGACACAACCCCTGTGGGAGCGAGCTTGCTCGCGATATCGGTGCATTAGTCGACATCACGGTTGGCCTGTCACCCCGCCATCGCGAGCAAGCTCGCTCCCACAGGGGAATGTGTTGCTTTCTGATCCGTGATTTTCTCCCCGCCACCCACCTCGGGTGGCGTTCGGGCCGGGCCTTGCGGCCTATCGTAACCCTCAGTTCAAAGGCGCAACTCGCGCCTTGCGCAAGCGGCGAAAAGCCGCCGGCCTATGATCATTGAGGAGTCTTGCGTGCCTATCGCCCGAACCGTTTTCCGCGACGACCATGAGATATTCCGCACCACCGTGCGCCGTTTTTTCGAGCGTGAATGCCTGCCGCGTCAGGCGGCCTGGGATCAAGCCGGTCAGGTCGACCGTGAAACCTGGCTCAAGGCCGGCCGCGAAGGGCTGCTCGGCATCACCCTGCCCACTGAGTACGGCGGTGGTGGCGGCGATTTCGGTCACTGCGCGGTGTTCAACGAAGAGTTCGCCCGGTCCGGCGTGAGCGGCCCCTACTTCGGCATGCACTCCGACGTTATTGCCCCTTACATCAACCGCTGCGGCAACGACGAACAGAAACAGAAATGGCTGCCGGGCATCTGCACCGGCGAGATCATCCTGGCCATTGCCATGACCGAACCCGGCACCGGCAGCGACCTCAAGGCTGTGCGCACCAGCGCCGTGCGCGACGGTGACGAGTACGTGATCAATGGCAGCAAGACCTTCATCAGTAACGGCCTGACCGCTGACCTGGTGATCGTCGTGTGCAAGACCGATCCGGCCGCTGGCGCCAAGGGCATCAGTCTGATTGCCGTGGAAGCCAGTCGCGCGGGTTTCAAACGCGGTCGCAAACTGCATAAGGTCGGCCAGCATGCCCAGGACACCGCCGAACTGTTCTTCGACAACGTACGCGTGCCGGTCGGCAATCGCCTGGGCGAAGAAGGCCTGGGCTTCACCTACCTGATGGGCGAGCTGCCGCAGGAGCGCTTTTCCATCGCCGTGTCCGCCGCCGCCAAACTCGAGCGTCTGCTGGAGCAAACCGTCGACTACGTGAAGGACCGCAGAGCCTTCAATCAGACCGTCTGGGACTTCCAGAACACCAAGTTCAAGCTCGCCGACATCAAGGCCCAGGCCACCGCCCTGCGCGTGATGGTCGATTACTACCTGGGCGAACACATGCGCCGGCGCCTGACCCTGGAAGAAGCGGCGATCGCCAAGCTCTACACCACCGAAACCCTGTGGAAATGCATCGACGACATGGTCCAGCTGCACGGCGGCTACGGCTACATGATGGAGTACCCGATTGCCCGCGCCTTCGTCGATATGCGCGTCAACCGCATCTACGGCGGCACCAGTGAAGTCATGCGCGAATTGATCGCGCGCAAGCTCTGACCCTCAAAAACAAAAAGGTAAAACACAATGAGCCATAAGGTATTCGTTGCTGGCGTCGGCATGATCCAGTTCAAGAAACCGGGGACCAATGAGTCCTACGACGTCATGGGCGAACAGGCGATTCGCCAGGCCCTGGCCGACTCGGGCCTGGACTTCAATGACATCCAGCAGGCCTACGCCGGCTACGTCTACGGCGACTCGACTTGCGGTCAGAAAGCCCTGTACCGCGTGGGCATGACCGGCATCCCGCTGATCAACGTCAACAACAACTGCGCCACCGGTTCCAGCGCGCTGTTTCTCGCGCGTCAGGCGGTGCAAAGCGGCGCCGTGGAGTGCGCCCTGGCGTTTGGCTTTGAACAAATGAACCCAGGGGCATTGAAGTCCGCCTGGAGCGACCGTGCTCCGGCCACCGAGCGCGCCCTGCGACTGGCCGATGAATTGATCGGCATGCCTGAATTGCCTAACGCGATCCGCCAGTTCGGCGGAGCCGGCTACGCGCACATGCAGAAATACGGCACCCAGCTCGAAACCTTCGCCAAGATCCGCGCCAAGGCCAGTCGTCACGCGGCGAACAACCCGCTGGCGGTGTTCCGCAACGTGGTCAGCAGCGAAGAAGTGATGGCGGCGCCGATGCTCTGGGAAGGCGTGATGACCCGCCTGATGGCGTGCCCGCCGACCTGCGGAGCCGCTGCTGCAATTGTGGTCTCCGAAGCCTTCGCGAAAAAACATGGCCTGCGCACCGACGTGCTGATCGCCGGCCAATCCCTGACCACCGACCTGCCCAGCACCTATGACGCCATGGACATGATCCGTGTGGTCGGTTTCGACATGACGCGCATGGCCGCCGACATCGCCTACAGCCAGGCTGGCATCGGCCCCAAAGACATCGACGTGATCGAATTGCACGACTGCTTCGCGCAGAACGAACTGCTGACCTACGAAGGCCTGGGCCTGTGCAACGAAGGGGGCGCCGAGCAACTGGTCAACGACGGCGACAACACCTACGGCGGCAAATGGGTCACCAACCCGTCCGGCGGCCTGCTCTCCAAGGGCCACCCGTTGGGCGCTACCGGCCTGGCTCAATGCTACGAGCTGACTCACCAATTGCGCGGCACCGCCGAGCAACGCCAGGTGCAGGACGCGCGCATCGCCGTGCAGCACAACCTCGGCCTGGGCGGGGCCTGCGTGGTGACCGTGTACCAGAAAAACTGACGCGCCCGGTATTCAAAGGAGCCATTGCGATGATCGACAAGAAACACATCGGCCGACAACTGCCGACCTTCCTCGCCACCGCCGAAGCTGGGCAACTGCGTTTCTTCGCCAAGGCCATCGGTGAAACCAACCCGATCTACTTCGACGAACAGGCGGCGCGCGACGCCGGCTATCCCGGTCTGCCACTGCCGCCGACCTTCCTGTTCTCGCTGGAGTTCCAGATCCCGTCCAACGCCTGGCGTGACGAACTGGGCATCGTTACCGCCCGCATCCTGCACGGCGAGGAATCGTTCCGTTACCACCGCATGGCCTATGCCGGCGACACGCTGCGCTTCGATGTGCGCATTGCCGACATCTACGACAAGAAAGGTGGCGCGCTGGAATTCGTGGTGCGTGAAACCCGAGTCACCAATCAGCACGGTGAGCACGTCGCGGACCTGCGCAGCGTGCTTGTGCAGCGCAACGGCTGAACAGGAGAACACTGATGAATGCCATAAGCCTGGAAAAAATCAACGTCGGCGACACATTGCCGCCACTGGCCCTGCCGCCGATCAACCGCACCACGCTGGGCCTGTTTGCCGGCGCGTCGGGGGATCACAACGCCATTCACATCGACACCGATTACGCGCGCCGGGCCGGCATGGCCGACGTGTTCGCCCACGGCATGTTGTCGATGGCCTACCTCGGCCGCCTGCTGACGCAATGGGTCGATCAGCGTCAGTTGCGCGAGTTTGGCGTGCGCTTTCTCGGCATTACCCACCTGGGCCACCAGATCACCTGCACCGGCACTGTCGTCGATCGCTTCGATGTCGATGGCGAACAACGCATCAAGGTCGAAGTGCGCACCACCAATCAATATGGCGAAACCAAGATTGTTGGCGACGCCGTCATCGCTCTGTAAACAAACCCAAGAATTGAGGAGCAACACCCCATGGCAAAACTTGAAGGCAAAGTCGCACTGGTCACCGGTTCCGGTCGTGGCATCGGTCAACAAATCGCGCTGAAACTGGCGAGCGAAGGCGCGCGCATCGTGATCAACGACCTGGACGCCGACCCGGCTCACGAGACCGCTGAAATAATCCGCAAGCTGGGTGGCGAAGCCGCCGTCTGCCACGGCAACGTCAGCGCCCCGGACTTTGGCGAGCGTTACATCAAGACCGCCATGGACAGCTTTGGCAGCATCGACATCATCGTCAACAACGCCGGTTACACCTGGGACGACGTGATCCAGAAGATGACCGATGAGCAGTGGTACGCGATTCTCGACTGCCACATGACCGCACCGTTCCGCATCCTGCGGGCGGCCTACCCGATCATCAAGGCCCAGGCCCAGGCGGACGCCGCAGCAGAGCGTGAAGTATTCCGCAAAGTGGTCAACATCTCATCGGTTTCAGCCCTGAAGGGTAACGCCGGGCAGATGAACTACTCCTCGGCCAAGGCCGGTGTGCTCGGCATGACCCGTGCACTGGCGCGTGAATGGGGCCGTTTCAAGGTCAACGTCAACGCCGTGGCATTCGGGTTCATCGAAACCCGCATGACCAGCGCCGATGCCCATGCTGGTGCCACCGTAAGCATCGAAGGCCGTGACATCCGTGTCGGCATCAGCCCGGAGGCGGCCAAGTCGTTCGCCCAGCGCAACCCCTTGGGTCGCCCGGGCACCGTGAAAGAAGCAGCCGACGCCGTGTACCTGTTCTGCTCGCCGGAATCGAACTACATCACCGCGCAAACCATCGCTGTCGCCGGCGACCTGCAATAAGCAGCGTGGTGAGGGAGCTGGCTCCCTCACCACCGCTTGAGCTTGATGACCGCAGGATCAAACCCATGAACATAACTGAAATCAACATCCGCCTGGCTGCCATCAAACTGATTTCGCGCAACGGCTATGAGTCGATGAGCCTGCGCCAGCTCGCGGCGGAAGCAGGCATCAACGCCTCGACGTTGTACATCTACTACAAAGGCAAAAGCGAACTGCTGCTGGAACTGATTCTGGAATACCTCCAGGGGCTGTCTCGGGAGTGGGCACGCTGCCGTCCGAAAACCGCCACCGCCGACGTCATGCTACGCACCTTCATTGCTTGCCATGTGCGCTATCACCTGGAACATCAGGACGAAGCCATGCTTGGCAACCTGGAGTTCAGAAGCCTGGGCGAAGAGGACCTGGAGCAGGTGCGCCAGGCCCGGCGGGTGTACCTGAAAACCTTGCAGGAGTTGCTTGAACAAGGGGTCAAGGAAGGATCACTCAGCTGCGCCGAACCGAAGCTGATGGCGCGTACCCTGTTCAACATGCTCACCCACGCCTGCGTCTGGTATCAGGCCGATGGTAGTTGGGGCATCGACGACGTGATCCGGCATTACTCGGAACTGGTGATGAAAATGCTCGGCGCCGCCCCCACGGCATCGCCTCGGCTGGCGGTCCCGCGTACCGTGATCAACCGCCGCGCTGCGCCGATGGAGGTGCGCCCATGACAGACCTCATGCAGCCCTTCTCCATGACGGGGAAAACCGTTTTGGTCGCCGATGCCGCTACCCGCCTGGGCGCCCATTTCGCTCGACTGATCAGCGCTGCGGGCGCGCGCGTGGCCCTCGGCACGCAGCACCCTTCGCAATTGGAACAACTGGCAGCGGACCTGCGCTGGGACGGCGCCGATGTCATGATCGTCGCGCTCGACAGCGCCCGGCGCCAGAGCATTGAAGCGGCGCTGGATGCCGTGCAGGCGCGCATGGGCAGTGTCGATGTGCTGATCAACAACAGCGCCGAGCGCGAACATACTGCCCTGAACAACCACATTGTCCATTGCACCAGCCTGCACATGATTCGGGCCGAGCGTGGGGGCAGCATCGTCAACATCGACCCACCGCCTCGCCCCATCAGCGAACCTAACCCGTGCCTGCGCCCCAACAGCAGCCTGATCCGCATGAGCCGCGCCATGGCCCAGTCGCTGACGCCCCACCGCATTCGCGTCAACGTCATTGCCCCCGGTCAAGGCCAAGGCGCGGGTTTGCAAGAACTCAACGGCCCTTTGTTGTTGCTCGCCAGTGGAGCGGGCGCCAGCGTGACCGGCGCCGTGTTGCATGTCGATGGACCGGACCGCAGTTGCCACGCCACCTGATACGGGTGGCGTGCTCCGGTTGACGACGCTCGAACATGGGTGTCGGTCGCTCTTCGCGACGCCCGTCAACAAGGAGCCAGTCAGATGACTCGCATAACAAAGTGGCTGCCGAAACTTGCCCTGGTGGCGGCTTCGGTCCTGGCGATTTCGGCAACAGCCGGGGCCGCTGAAAAACCCAACATCCTGGTGATCTTCGGTGATGACATCGGCCAGACCAACATCAGCGCCTATTCGATGGGCGTGGTCGGCTACAAGACCCCGAACATCGACCGGATCGCTCATGAAGGCATGCTCTTCACCGATTACTATGCGGAAAACAGCTGCACCGCCGGACGCTCGTCCTTCATCACCGGTCAGACGCCACTGCGCACAGGCCTGAGCAAAGTCGGCGTACCGGGCGCACCGATCGGTATCCAGAAGCGCGACATCACCATCGCCCAGGCACTCAAGTCACAAGGTTATGCGACCGGTCAATTCGGCAAGAACCACCTGGGCGACAAGGATGAATTCCTCCCGACCAACCACGGTTTCGACGAGTTCTTCGGCAACCTCTACCACCTCAACGCCGAAGAAGAACCCGAGCGGCCGTACTGGCCCAAGGACGACCCCGATTTCGTCAAATCCCGGACCCCGCGTGGCGTGATCCACAGCTACGCCGACGGCAAAATCGAAGACACCGGCGCGCTGACCGCCAAGCGCATGGAAACCATCGACGACGAAACCACCGCCGCCGCCCAATCCTTCATCGAGAAACAGGCCAAGGCGGACAAGCCGTTTTTCGTCTGGATGAACACCACGCGCATGCACCTGTTCACCCACGTGCGCGATTCGATGAAGGGCCAGAGCGGCATGCCCGGCAACGAGTATGCAGACGGCATGCTTGAACACGACGGTGACGTCGGCAAACTGCTGAAAACCCTCGACGACCTGAAAATCGCCGACAACACCATCGTGGTCTACACCACCGACAACGGTCCGAACCAGTTCTCCTGGCCGGACGCGGCGACCACGCCGTTCCGCAATGAGAAAAACTCCAACTGGGAAGGCGCTTACCGGGTGCCGGCAATCGTGCGCTGGCCGGGCAAGATCAAGGCCGGTGAAGTCTCTAACGAGATGTTCTCAGGCATGGACTGGTTCCCGACGCTGATGGCCGCCGCCGGCGACACCAGCGTGAAAGACAAACTGCTCAAAGGCTGGGCACCCACTGCCGGCGGCAGCAGTTTCAAGGTGCACCTGGACGGCTACAACCAATTGCCCTACCTGACCGGCCAACAACCGAAAGGCGAACGCCGCGAGTTCTACTACTTCAACGACGACGGCGTGCTGGTGTCCATGCGTTACGACAACTGGAAAGTGGTCTTCGCCGAGCAACGCGAACCCGGTGGTTTTACCGTGTGGAGCAGCCCGTTCGTGCCGCTGCGCGTGCCGAAACTGTTCAACTTGCGAATGGACCCTTACGAGCGGGCAGACATCGTGTCTGACCAGTATTACGACTGGACCGTGAAGAACTCCTACCTTCTGGCCGCCGGCGTGGCCAAAGCCGCGAGGTTCTTGCAGACCTTTATCGAGTACCCACCGAGCCAGAAACCGGCGAGCTTCAGCATCGACCAGATTCGCGCGGCAGTGGATGCGAAGATCGAGGAAAAGGCCAGGGCTCAGGCCAAACCGTAAGGCGTGGCTGCCGCCCTCCATAAGGGCGGCAAACACTCAGGACTCTGCCCGAGGTGCGTCCCAAACTCGCCGCGACGTTCAGCGTTCGACCGTCGACGCGAGTGGAAACCACACGCAGACTTCAAATCCCTCCTGCCGTCCCGTTGCTGGCGATACCAGACGTATCGTGGCGTTGACCCCCTGTGCAATGGTTTTGGCAATCGCCAACCCCAATCCCGAACCGCTGGTGTCACTGTTACCCCGCACAAATCGCTCGGTGAGACGCTGCAAAATCGGCTCCGGCACGGGCGGGCCACCATTGACCACACGCAGCAGCGCCTGGTCGGTGAGGCTGACTTCGACCGGTTGATCCGTGGCGCCGTACTTGAGCGCATTCTCGATCAGGTTGCGCAACAGGATGGCGAAGGCGTCCGGATCAATCGTCGAGTAAACGCTGGTCTGGGTGGGCAGTTGCAATGCGATCCGTTGGCCGCTGCTGTGGTTCCACTCATCGACCACATGGGCCAGCAACGGGATCAGGTCCTGAGGCGTTTCGGACAACAGCCCGCCGCCCTCGGCCTTGGCCAGTTGCATGAGTTTTTCCGAGAGTCTGGTCAGTTCGCGCAACGAGTTTTCGATTTTGGTCGCACGTAAGCGCAGCGGACCTTCGGGCGCTTCGTGACGCAAGCGCTGGATTTGCGCCAGGGTCGCGGCCAGTGGCGTGCGCAGTTCATGAGCGCTGTTGGCGGTAAAGCTGCGCTCGGCTTCCAGGGTTTTGCGCAAGCGCTCCAGCAGATGATTGACCGCCTCGGCCAACGGGGCGATTTCCGCCGGCAGGTGCGTCATGGTGATCGGCGACAGATCGCCCACACCGCGGGCCTCCACGGCACGACGATAGGCCAATACGCTGCGCAGGCTGATGCGCACCAGCATCCAGGTGCCGAACAGACTGATGGGGATCAGGGCCAATAACGGCAACAGCAAGGCAACCAAAGCTTCCCGCGCGGCTTCACGGCGATGTTCCAGAGGTTCGGCGATTTCAATGAACACCGTCTCACGTAACGCACTGGCGCCATACAGACGGTATTTTTCGGTGGTTGAGAAACCTTCGGCAGGTTGCGAGCGGAAGATCTTTGGCTCGGCGTCATGAGACTGCATCAGGATCTCGCCCTTGGCATCGCGCACCAGATACGTCAGGTATTCCTTGTGTATTTTCAGGGGGGCGACGTGCTGAGCAGCACGGGGACTTTCGCGGTTGCTGATTTCCAGCACGGCCAGAGGCAGGATGCGCTGCGCGGTCTCTTCCAGCGCACTGTCGAACGCCTCGTTCAATTCATGTTGCACCACCAGCCAGGCGCCGACGGTCGCCGCCAGCCACAGCAAGGTCATGCCCAGCGTCAGTCCCAGGCCGAGGCGTTTTTGCAGGCTTGACGACGGCTTCATGCGGACATCAACCGATAGCCCATGCCGCGCACGGTTTCAATCAGGTCGCGCCCGAGCTTTTTACGCAGCCGGCTGATGTAGACCTCGATGGTGTTGCTCTCGATTTCGGCGCCAAAGGCATACAGCCGTTCTTCAAGCTGTGATTTGGACAGCAGCGCGCTGGGACGCTGCACAAACGCCTCGAACAGTGCCCACTCGCGCGCGGTCAGGTCCACCGTCGCACCGGACCGCGACACCGTGCGGGCACTCAGGTCGACCTGCAAGTCGCCGAGTCTGATCTGCGGATTGGGGTTGCCGCTGTAGCGCCGGGCCACCGCCGCCACACGGGCCGAGAGCTCGAACAGGTCGAACGGCTTGACCAGGTAGTCGTCGGCGCCGGCGTTGAGGCCGGCGATACGATCGGAAATCTGATCCTGGGCCGTCAGGATAATCACCGGAGTCACGTTCCCTGCCGATCGTTGTTGATGCAAAAAATCCAGCCCGCGACCGTCCGGCAGCATCAGGTCGAGCAGGATCAGGTCGTAAGGCGTGGTGCGCACGCTGTTGCGCGCATGGTCCAGGCGTTGCACCCAATCGACCGCATGGCCGTCATCGGCGATCTGTTCGCGCACCGCCTCCCCCAGACCCAGTGCATCTTCGACCAATAAAACCCGCATCGGGCACCTCCTGTGATGGTTGTCGTACGGCACCTTAATCGCCTTACCTGACGTGAATCTGAAGATTCAGCTGGTTGTCAGGAATGCACCTTAGGGTATGCCACAGACGCCACCTTCGGCTGGAGACAGATCATGAAAACAGGTTTTATCGCCAATGCCGCGCTGTTGAGCCTGCTGCTCAGCGGTTACGCCCTGGCCGATGACGATTGCAGCGACCCGGTGAGCGACTGGCAGCCGCGCGAAACCCTGCGTCAGCAGGTGGAACGGCAATACGGCTGGAGCGTGCAGCGCATCAAGGTCGACGACGGCTGTTACGAGCTCAAGGGGCTGGACCGCAAAGGCAACGCCATTGAAGCCAGCTACTCACCGGCCTCGCTGCGCCTGCACACACTCGAGATTCATTTTCGCGACGATGGCGATGCCAGGGATTACCTCGGCAGTCCACTCACCGAATGACGTCCCACTGTCGATGGTTTTTTCCTGCGTTTCAGGTTGCTGTCAGCAAGCAGGTCCAGGCTCTCGACCTAACGATCAAAAGGATATCTCCATGAAAAAGATCATCGCTGCAACTTGCCTTGCTGGTGCCATTGCCCTGCCGGGGCTGGCCCAGGCCCGTGAAGTGACCCTGACCACACAGCTCAAGGACTACAGCGGCAATGATGCGTACCTGGCGATCTACGTCACCGACGCCGCTGGCCACTACCAGAAAACCCTCTGGGTGGCCGGCAAGAAGGCCAAATACTACAAGCACCTGGGCGACTGGGCCCGTGGCAGCGGGATGAACCCGAGCGAGTTCGATGGGGTCAGTGGTGCCAGTGTCGGCAGCGGGCGCACGCTCAAAGTCAGCGTCGAACTCGCAGATACGCTGATCGATGCCGGGTATCAAATCCGCATCGATAGCGCCGTCGAGGATAAACGTGAAGCCCACGCTGATGTCAGCGTGCCCCTGACGTCCAAGGGCGCAGGCAAGCCGGCGGCCGGCAGCACCTACGTCGATTCCTTTACTTACGATCTGTAGCACCTGCCCACTCTGGAGGCTGAACATGCTTCGCCAGTTCCATTCCCTGCCCGGCTTGATCGCCGCCCTGTTGGTCATGCTGTTGGCCATCAGCGGCGCGGTGCTGTCCATCGACCCGGCCCTGGAACGCCTGCACAGTACGCCCACCACCCAAGGACAACTCAACGTCGGCCAACTGGCCGGACGCGTCGCCAGCCACTTTCCGGGCGTGGAGCAGATCCAGCGCACAGCGTCCGGCACAGTGATCGTCTACTACAACCAGAACGGTCAGGCCGGGGCTGAAAAGGTCGACCCATTGACCGGCCAAGGCCTCGCGCCGTACGCGCCATCGGCATTCTCCCGCTGGGTCAAAGAGCTGCACCGTTCACTGTTCCTTGGCTCGCCAGGCCATGGGGCGTCAGGGGTTGGCGCTCTGTTCATGCTGATACTGTCGGTGTCCGGCGCGCTGTTGCTGGCCCGACGGCTGGGTGGCTGGCGCAACCTGCTGCGGCCACTGCGCGGCACGTTCAGCCAGCGCTGGCATGCCGAAGTCGGGCGACTGGTCATGCTCGGACTGCTGCTTTCAGCATTGACCGGGCTCTATATGTCCGCCACCAACTTTGGTTTTATCGCCGATGGCAGTCAAAGTGAACCCGCCTTCCCTGCCCACGTCAGCACCGGCCCGGCCTTGCCCGTGGCGAGCCTGCACGCCTTGCAGGCCACCGACCTGAATGACCTGCGCGAACTGGTCTACCCCAGCCCCGGCAATCCTCAGGACGTGTTTTCCCTGCGCACGGCCCAGGGTGACGGCTATGTGGATCAGGCCAGCGGTGCCTTGTTGTCCTATCAAGCCCACGACTCGATGCGCAACCTCTACGAATGGATCTATCGGCTGCACACCGGCGAAGGCCTCTGGTGGCTGGGTCTGCCGCTTGGTTTGTGTGCCCTCGGTGTGCCGTTGATGAGCGCGACCGGCATTCTCTTGTGGTGGCGCCGCCGCAAGGCCGGCCCGAAGATCCGCCACAACAGCCCTGCCCACTCAGCCGACAGCGTGATTCTGGTGGGCAGTGAAAACAACAGCACCTGGGGCTTTGCCAACACCTTGCATGAAGCCTTGCACCAGCGCGGCCATCAAGTGCATAGCGCAGCGATGAATGAATGGAGCGGCGATTACCGCCATGCCGAGCGGGTATTCATCTTGACCGCGACCCACGGTGACGGCGATGCACCCGCTTCGGCTTCGCAGTTCCTGAAGCGACTGGCTGACACCGGGCTCAAACCCGGCCTGCCCTTCGCTGTGCTGGGCTTGGGCGACCGCCAGTTTGCGCAGTTCTGTCAGTACGCCCATCAGGTGCAGGATGCGATGGTGCAGGCCGGGGGCTCGCCTTTGCTGGGACTGGAAACCGTCAACCGCCAGTCCTCCCAGGAATTTGCTCGCTGGGGCCACGCCTTGGGCGAAGTATTGGGCCACGACCTGACGCTGGTTCACACCCCGCAGCAGCCACGTACTCATCTGTTGGCGCTGACAGAACGCATTGCCTATGGCGAACAGGTTAACGCGCCGACTCATGTGCTGCGCTTCAAGGCGCCCGGCGAGCTGCCGGAGTTTCTGGCCGGCGACCTGGTGGGGATTCTGCCCCCGGGCAGCCCTGTCCCGCGCTTCTATTCGTTGGCCAGCGGTTCGCAGGACGGTGTGCTGGAAATCTGTGTGCGTAAACACGACGGCGGCATGTGCTCGCAGTTTCTTCATGACTTGAACATCGGCGGGCAGATCGAAGCCTTTATCCAGCCCAACCCGCAATTTCGTCCAGCATCGGGCGCGCAGCCGGTGATCCTGATCGGCGCCGGTACCGGCATCGGTCCGCTGGCGGGTTTTATCCGCAACAACAAGGCCCGACACCCGATGCACCTGTACTGGGGCGGGCGCCACCCGGCGTCGGATTTCCTCTATGAACCGCAGCTCAACCAGTATCTGGCAGACCGGCGCCTCACAGCGCTGCGCGCCGCCTTCTCTCAGGTTCAGGACCGCAGCTACGTGCAAGACCGGCTGATCAGCGATGCCCTGGCCTTGCGCCGACTGATTGAAAAAGGCGCCCAGGTGTTGGTGTGTGGAAGTCGCGAAATGGCCAAAGGTGTGATGCACGCCCTGGATGAAGTGTTGGCGCCTCTCGACCTGAGTGTGCTCACCCTCAAGGCACAAGGACGCTACCGTGAAGACATCTACTGAGTTGCAGCGCTACAGCCTGAATGGCGAAACCATGGGCACCCGCTACACCGCCCTGTTCTATGCCGGCCCCGGGATCGATACCGACGAGGTTGGCCAGCGCCTGGCGCACGCCGTGGCCCGGGTGGACCAGCAAATGTCCACATGGAAAGACGATTCTGACCTCAACCGCCTCAACGCCGCCCCCGAGCAGGAATGGGTGTCAGTGCCCAAGGAACTGTGCACCGTGCTGTCTGCTGCATTGCGTGTGGGTCAGCAATCCGACGGCGCCTTCGACATCGCTGTCGGTGATCTGGTTAACGCCTGGGGGTTTGGTCCTGGGGAACAGACCATCACCGAGCAAGGCACCGTGCCGCCGGGCGCCCGGCTGCTGGCCAGCGCAGCGTTAATGGTTGACCCGCAACGCAATCAGGCGCGCAAACGCGGGCCACTGAACCTTGATTTGAGTGGGATCGCCAAAGGCTTTGGCGTTGATGAGCTGGCGCGTTGCCTGGAGGATTTGGGCATCACCCGCTACCTGGTTGGTATCGATGGCGAGATGCGCGCCCGGGGCGTAAAACCGGACGGCCAATGCTGGGCCGTAGCCCTGGAAAAGCCCAATCGGGGCGTGCGTGAAGTGATGGGTGTGATGGAACTGAGCGACGCCGCAATTGCGACATCCGGGGACTATAGGCACTGGGTCGATGTGGCCGGGCAATCCTATGCTCATACCATGAACCCGGTCACCGGGGCCCCGCTGTGCAACCGACTGGCCGCCGTCACAGTAGTAGCCGCCTCGTGCATGCTCGCCGATGCCTGGGCCACGGCGCTGATGGTGTTGGGTGAAACCGAAGGCCCACGCCTGGCTCAGGCGCGCGGGATGGACGCGCTGTTCGTACTGCGCGAAGGTGATCAGTTCAGAGAGATTTCCATTGTCGGCGGCCACTTGCAGGCGCAGATTGAAAGCCGCTGACACCCTGACCGGGCGGCAGGACCGCCTACTGACAGTGAGTCCGTTCAACAATGAAATTCATGCACCGTCACACCGAGGCACACCGAAGCGATCGTATCGGCTGGCTGCGCGCCGCCGTCCTGGGCGCCAACGACGGGATTGTCTCGACCGCCAGCCTGCTGATCGGCGTCGCAGCCGCCAACGCCACTCATGCCACCTTACTGGTCACTGGAATGGCAGGGCTGATCGCAGGCGCCATGTCCATGGCCGCGGGCGAGTACATTTCCGTGCACTCCCAAGCCGATACCGAGCGAGCCGATCTGTCCCGCGAACGGGCAGAACTGGCGAGCGACCCGAAAGCCGAACACATCGAACTCGCCAACATCTACATGCATCGCGGCGTATCCCCCGAACTGGCGCATCAGGTCGCCGATCAATTGATGGCCCATGACGCACTGGGCTCCCACGCCCGGGACGAATTGGGCATCAGCGCCACCCTCACCGCCAAACCCTTGCAGGCTGCCATGGCCTCCGCCGCCAGTTTCGTGGTGGGTGCCGCGTTGCCGCTGGCCGTGACATTTTTCGCGCCGCAGCAGAGCGTGGTGATGTGGATATCGGCCATGTCGCTGGTATTTTTGGCGTCACTGGGCGCCATAGCCGCCAGGGCGGGCGGAGCCAAGGTGTTGATCGGCGCTTGGCGCGTGACATTCTGGGGAGCACTGGCAATGGCAATCACGGCACTGGTGGGGCATTTGTTTGGCGCGGTGGTTTAGCGGATGTGTCCATCAAAAAAGGGCGCTTACCAAGGAGGCGGACGCCCATGCCGACGACATCGCTCACGTTCAGCGCAATGCTTACCTGAGGCGGAAACTATCGTTTTAAGCCGCCGGCTTGAGCAACATCAACAAACCTTTTTTCCGCCTGGGTTACCCTAGCGTGACGCTCGCTCCCCAAGGACTCTCCATGTCTGTCACCCGCACCGAAGTGGATGTCGCCATCATCGGCGGTGGTCAAGCTGCGCTGGCCGTGGCCTATTTTCTGCGCCGAACCGGACGTTCCTTTGTGATCATTGATGCCGAAGACGCGCCGGGTGGTGCCTGGCGGCATGGTTGGAATTCGCTGCGACTGTTTTCGCCCTCGACCTGGAGCTCCATCGCCGGCTGGATGATGCCGCCGGTCACGAACGGCTATCCAGGCCGCGACGACGTACTCGATTATCTGCGCAAGTATGAACAGCGTTACCAGTTTCCTACCGAGCGACCCTATTGGGTGAACGCTGTGGAGCGGCGGGGCAATCACCTGCAAGTCCGGGCCGGGGACCGCACCTGGCAAGCCCGCGCGGTGGTCAGTGCGACGGGCACCTGGCGTAATCCCTTCCTGCCACACTACCCCGGTAGTGAAACATTTACCGGGCAGCAACTGCACTCGGCCCACTATGTCGAACCCGCGCCGTTTGCCGGTAAAAAGGTACTGGTGGTGGGCGCAGGAAACTCCGGGGCGCAGATCCTCGCCGAAGTCTCCACGGTGGCCGACGCTACTTGGGTGACCCCACAGCCGCCGCAGTTTCTCGCCGACGATGTCGATGGCCGGGTCCTGTTTGAACGTGCCACTGAACGCTGGAAAGCTCAGCTGGCTGGCATCACCATTGAGCAACCTGTCGGCGGGCTGGGGGACATCGTGATGGTTCCGTCAGTCGTCGAAGCTCGCGAACGCGGCGTGTTACACGCTGTCCGGCCGTTCCTGCGCTTTACCGAGACCGGCGTGGAATGGGCTGATGGATCGCAAACGCCGGTAGACGCCGTGATCTGGTGCACCGGGTTCCGCCCGGCTCTCGCCCACCTGGAAACCCTGGGGGTGTGCACTGGTGAGGGACGCGTCGCCGTCGACGGTACGCATTCCATTGAAGAGCCGCGCCTATGGCTGGTGGGATATGGCGACTGGACGGGGGCCGCCTCCGCAACGCTGATCGGTGTCACCCGCACGGCCCGTAGCACCGTTGAGGAAATCGAGCAGTTTTTAAAGCAGCACTGAGGCGTGGGATATCCACCGTCGTCTACGTTGCACGTCACTCTGGGGTATTGCCGTTGGTGACTTGCACCGGTAACGTTTTTCGAAGGTAACTCGCCGATGCGGGGCATAAATTTTTGAACTGCTCTGTTTGGCGGATAGCGGTGGGCGCCATCTGCCGGTCGAACCGTTCATAGCCATTGACGGCAAAAAAACCAGCAGCGCCTTGGGTCAACAAATGCAGGCGAAGCGCCCCCTGGGCAGACGCACATTGTTCCAGCGCCAGCAACACCGTCCTGCCCAGCCCCTCGCCACGCCGGGCCTCACGCACCACCATTGAACGAAGCAACATGTCAGGCGCCGCGCCTTCCAGCCCGCCGAAAGCCACCCATTGGCCTCGCACTTCAAAACGATAAAAGCGCCGCCCTGGTTCACTGATATCATCGCAAGGCAAATTCGCCCGGCGAAGCGCCTCGCGCAGCGAATCCAGATCGTTTTCACCAACCTCAATCATCTGCATAACCCACTCCGTTGAAGTCTTTCAGGCATTCAAGGCTAGCAGGCATTTCGGCTCGTTCCCGTGTTCGCCTGATGTTGCCGACATCGCCAGGAGCCTGATCCACGCCGCGCATATACATCCTGTTGCAGTGAGGGCTCTGCAATCAGGCCAAAAGCCGTTAGCATCGCTGCGTTTCGTCTAACCTCACAAAGCGCCATGCAGTCATCTGCCTGTGTCCGGCGCATCGAATTCCATCCGTTAATGCACCGGAGAACTTCCATGCTCAAGCGTACCCTGGCATTGACTGTCAGCTTGACCCTGTGTTTTTTCACCCTGCTCTCGCAGGCCGCCGACACCCTTAAAGTCAGTGCGATTCCCGATGAAGCGCCGACTGAACTGCTGCGCAAGTTCAAGCCGCTGGGTGAGTATCTGGAGCAAAAGTTAGGCATGAAAGTCGAGTTCGTGCCCGTCAGCGATTACCCGGCCGTGGTCGAGGCGCTGGCCACTGACCGAATCGACTTGGCCTGGCTGGGCGGTTTCACGTTCGTGCAGGCGCGTTTGAAAACCGGCAACGCCATCCCGCTGGTGCAGCGTGAACAGGATGCCCAATTCACCAGCAAATTCATCACCGCCGACCCCAACGTCAAATCCCTCGCCGATCTCAAGGGCAAGACCTTTGCCTTCGGCTCGGTGTCGTCCACCTCGGGTAGCCTGATGCCGCGTTATTTCATGTTGAAGGAAGGCATCAAGCCGGAAACCTACTTTAGTCGCGTTGGCTACTCCGGCGCGCATGACGCCACCGTCGCCTGGGTTCAGGCCGGCAAAGTGGACGCCGGTGTGCTGAACGCCAGCGTGTGGGAAAAACTGGTCGCCGCCGGCAAGGTCGACACCAATAAGGTCAAGGTGTTTTCGACCACCCCGGCCTACTTCGACTACAACTGGACGGTGCGTGGGACTCTCGACCCGGCGCTGGCCGCCAAGATCAAAGCGGCCTTCCTGGCGCTTGATCCGGCAAACCCGAAGGACAAGGAAATCCTCGACCTGCAGGCTGCCAGCCGCTACATCGAAACCAGCCCTGAAAACTACAAGGGCATCGAAGAGGCTGCACGCGCCGCCGAACTGCTGAAATGACATTGCACCTGACCCAGGTCAGCCTGACCCACGCCAACGGTGTCGAGGCGCTGCGTGACGTGGACCTGCACATCGGCGCCAACGAACAGGTCGCTATTATCGGACCGTCAGGCGCGGGCAAGTCGAGTTTGCTCAATCTGCTGGCCACCGCCCTGCGACCGGGCCACGGCGAGCTGCAAGTGCTGGGCGAGCGAGCGTGGCAGCTCTCGGCCCGTCAACGTCAGCGCCTGCGTGCGCGCATTGGTCTGATCCATCAGTCGCCGCCCCTGCCACCGCGACAGCGCGTGGTCACGGCGATTCTGGCCGGCAAGCTGGGTCAGTGGGGTTTGGGCAAGAGCCTGCTGAATCTGCTGTATCCGCTGGACATTCCCGGCGCACGCGCGGCATTGGTGAAGCTGGACCTGAGCGACAAATTGTTCAGCCAGTGCCAGCAACTGTCCGGTGGGCAATTGCAGCGCGTGGGCATTGCCCGGGTGTTGTACCAGGCGCCCGAGGTGTTGCTGGCCGATGAGCCCGTTTCGGCGATGGACCCGGTACTGGCCGAGCACACGCTGTCAGTGCTCTGCCGCCATGCCCGGGAACACAACGTCACGTTGGTGGCCAGCCTGCATGCGGTGGAGCTGGCGCTGGCGCATTTTTCGCGGATCATTGGCCTGCGTGACGGAC
Source organism: Pseudomonas sp. JAI111 (assembly GCF_024809425.1). Classification (NCBI taxonomy): domain Bacteria; kingdom Pseudomonadati; phylum Pseudomonadota; class Gammaproteobacteria; order Pseudomonadales; family Pseudomonadaceae; genus Pseudomonas; species Pseudomonas sp. JAI111. Next base: position 68,650 of record NZ_JANUCB010000017.1, read on the forward strand.
AGATCCTGTTCGACCTCCCAGCCAGCGCCGTCGACCGCGAGCGCCTCGACGCGCTCTACGCCAACGAGCAGCTGCAATCCTCACCGGTGCCTGCCACCCACTTGAGTGTGCAGATTCCGCGATGCTGACGTCTGACACCCGCGACCCCGCCGCCCGCCCTCGCCTGTTGCTCACCCTGCTGGCGATCGCCCTGCTGTGGCCGGGCATTCACTACAGCGAACTGGACTTGCGGGTGCTGATCGCCAGTGACAGCCAGAGCGAAATGGGCCGATTCGTCTCGGCCTTCTGGCCTCCGGCCCATGGCGAGGAATTCATCCAGATTCTGCTGCAAGCCACCTTGCAGACACTGGCCATCGCTACGGCCGGCATGGCCCTGGCGTTGCTGCTGGCCATTCCTGCCAGCCTGTTGGCCAGTCGGGCGCTGTCGCTGTCTGCGGCCTCACGTGCCGGTCGTCCGAGCTTTTGGGGGCAATTGCTGCGATGGCCAGTACGCGGCTTGCTGATTTTTTTGCGCAGCGTGCCGGAAATCGTCTGGGCGCTGCTGTTCGTGCGCGCTGTCGGTCTGGGTCCGACGGCGGGGGTTTTAGCGATTGCGATTACCTACAGCGGCATGCTGGGCAAGGTTTACGCGGAGATTTTCGAGTCGGTCGACCAGCGTCCGGCTCACGCGCTGTTACGGTCCGGCAGTGGGCGGCTCGCGGCGTTTTGCTACGGGATCCTGCCCAATGTCTCCGCGGAGCTGCTGTCGTACACCGTGTACCGCTGGGAATGCGCGATCCGCGCTTCGGTGGTGATGGGCTTCGTCGGCGCGGGCGGGTTGGGCCAACAAATGGACCTGTCGCTGCGCATGTTCGCTGGCGGTGAAGTGGCCAGCCTGTTGCTGACGTTCCTGGTGCTGGTGCTGTTCGCCGACCAACTCAGTCGCCTGCTGCGCTGGAGGCTGGCATGAATCGTCTGTTCAACTTACTGCTGGTCCTCGCCATCGGCATTGCGGTCGTGGCTTCCTTCGGCTACTTGAGCATCGACCTCGGCGAGCTGGGGAGCAGCGGCAACTTGAAGCAAATGGGCGCCTATGCGCAACGCTTTCTCAGCCCGGACCTGAGCGCAGGACACCTGCAAGCCATCGGCCACGGCGCCTTGGAAACCATCGCCATGTCGGCCCTTGGCACCTTGCTCGCGGCGGTATTCGGCCTGCTGTTGGCCTTGCCCGCCGCCGGACGTTTCGGCTGGCCGTTGCAGAGCGCCTCGCGCCTGGTCCTCAACGCTTTGCGCGCGGTGCCGGAACTGGTCTGGGCCGCGTTGATGGTGCTTGCCGCCGGGCTCGGCCCGAACGCCGGCACCCTTGCACTGGCGCTGCACACTACCGGCGTACTCGGCCGGCTGTTCGCCGAAGCACTGGAAAACACCCCGCCAGAACCGGCTGACGCCATTCGCTTGCAGGGCGGCAACGCCGTCTGGGCGTTTTGCTACGGCACCCTGCCCAACCTCTTGCCACAGCTGCTGGCCTACATCCTGTACCGCTGGGAAAACAACATTCGCATGGCCAGCGTGCTCGGCTTCGTCGGTGCTGGTGGCCTGGGGCAAATGCTCTATGTCAGCCTCAGTCTGTTCCAGGAAGCGCAAGCCAGCACGGTCATACTGGCCATGCTGTTATTGGTTTTGGCCGTCGATTCATTGAGCAGCTGGAGCCGTCAGCGCTGGGTCAACGCCTGAGTGCGTTACAGCGGTAAAGGCCGGTCCTGCACCACCCGTTTCATCACCAGCGTGGAGGTCAACCGCTGCACATTGGGCAAGGTCGACAGGCTCTCATCGTAGAGCCTTTGAAAGGCCGGCAGATCCTGGGCGACCACGTGCAGCAGGTAGTCCGGTTCACCAAACAATCTTTGGGCATCGATCACCTGAGGGATGTCAACGAGGGCCGTCTCGAACGCCTCGACGGCTTGTCGGTCGCCTTCACGCAAGGTAGCAAACACCAAGGCCGAAAAATTCAGGCCGACGGCGCCGTGGTCCAGTTGAGCGCGGTAGCCCAGTACAACTCCTGCATCTTCCAGTGCGCGAACTCGCCGATGGCAAGGGGAAAGGCTAAGTCCTATGCGCTCGGCGAGGTCGGTGACCGACAGCCGGCCATCCTTTTGAAGCTCAGAAAGAATCTTCCGATCAATCCTGTCCATTTAGAAGAATCTCCTTTTGTGCTGCATTTTCGTGATGATCTTTGAAAGAAAAACCCGGTTGTCTTGTCAGTGCTGACGGTGGCGGGCTGAACCCGAAAGTGTTCTTGCTGTTCCTCGCACTATTGCCACAGTTCGCCGACGCCGCCGCGGCTTGGCCAGTGCCGATGCAAATGGTGGCACTGGGGCTGGTCCACCCGGTCAGCTGTGGCGTCATTTATCTGTTGGAGGGCTTTGGCTCCCAGGCAGTTTTGCAAGCGCGGCCCGCCGCTGCACCGTGGGTCAGAAGTATTTCCGGCGCGCGATGATAGTTATCGCGGTGATTTTGCTCATCGAGCAGATGGCAAGCACTTAGCGAGCGCCTAGACCAACCGCTCGATCTTCTGATGCTGCCAGACCATTTTGTAATACGCCGTCTGCAACAGCAGCATCCCCAGATACGCCACTGGAAACGCCATCCATACGCCCTGCAACCCGAACTGCCCGTCGAGCACATACGCCACCGGCAACTGCACGCCGACCACGCAAAATATCGAGATCGCCATCGGCACCAGCACCGAGCCGCTGGCACGCATGATGCCGCCGACAATCGCCTGGAAGCCGAACACCAACAGACTCCAGAGCATGATGTGCAGCAGGTGCTCCGCTTTTGCGCGGGTGGTGTCATCAGTGAGGAACAACCCCAGTAACCAGTGCGACAACAGATACCCCAACACCACCAGGCCACCGGTCAAGCACACGTTGATCAACAACCCCGTGCGCAAAATCGGCCCCATGCGCTCCAGCCGCCCTGCCCCGATCGCCTGCGCGCCAAGGATCGACGCAGTGATCGCAATCGACAACGCCGGGAACTGCACGTAATTGACGATCTGGGTCACCGCACCATAGGCCGCTGTCGCTTGCGAACCGTGCTGATTCACCAACGCCAGAATCACCAGTTCCGAGACCGACAACACCACCATCTGCAAGCCGGTTGGCAAACCGATACGCAGCACCTTGCCGAGAATCACCAGGTCCAGGCGCATCGCCGCAAACATCTCCCGATCGGGCGCCAACGGATGGTCCTTGCGAATCAACCGCCACGCCAGCCACGCCATCGCTGACAAGTTACCCGCCAACCCGGCATACGCCGCGCTCTGAATCCCCATCATCGGCAACCCGAACCAGCCCCGAATCAACGCCGGCGTCAGGGCCAACCCGATGCACGTCGACACCACCAACGCCACCAACGGCGACACCGTATCGCTCACCCCGCGCAGTAACTGGGTGAACAGCACGTAGACCAGCAACGAGGGCATGATCCACATCATCACGTGGGCGTAGGACACAGCGTCATCGAGTACATCCGCCGGCGTGCCCAGGCCTTGCAGGGCAGATCTGGCGAAAATACTGCCGAGGATTGCTGCTGTCAGGCCGATCATCGCGCCTAGCAGTAGCGTTGTACCGGCGATGGTTTTTACCAGATGCGGTTCACGCGCGCCCCAGGCCTGTCCGATGAGCACGCCTGCGCCCGCGCCGAGGCCGATGACCAAGGCGATGAAGAAGAAGACGATCGGGAACATGCCGGAGACGGCTGCGAGCGCCTGGGTGCCGAGCATTTGGCCGATGTAGATGCTGTTGATGGTGCCCGACATGGATTGGAGGAAATTGGAGAGAACCATGGGGGCGAGGAAAAGGAGGTAGGTTTTCCAGAGGGAGTGTTGGGTGGTAGGGGTTTGCATTGAGGCTCCGTCTCGGGTGTGGGCTCGCGGTTTGCAATTCTACGCCAGGGAGTCGGCCATAATCTCCGCCACGCGGGTAATGGCGGTGATTTTCGATGGGAACAGAGGCAAGGAGCAGTAACCAGCTGGCGTAAACCCGGCAGCTGCCGGACATTTTTCTACGGGCAAAACAAAACCCCTACCTGCATACGCAGATAGGGGTTTCGGAATTTAATCTTGACGATGACCTACTCTCACATGGGGAAACCCCACACTA
>NZ_JANUCB010000018.1:0-48521 GCF_024809425.1 Pseudomonas sp. JAI111
GCGTAACTCTTTGTTTACCAAGGAGTTTTCCGTTTCGACTGCGCCGGAAGTGGGGCGAATTATAGACTTCTGGAATCTGCCGTCAACACCTATTTTCATAATTCTGTCATATCAGTGGAAACAGCCCCTGAAACGCAAAGGCCGGCCCCAAGGGGCCGGCCTTCTTCCCTTTCTACTTACAAGCTAGGGAATGCGAATTGCGATGCTTCATGGCTCGCCCGCTGCGGCCAGCGCTGGGTGATGGCCTTGCGACGGGTATAGAAACGCACGCCATCGGGGCCGTACGCATGCAGATCGCCGAACAGCGAACGTTTCCAGCCACCAAAGCTGTGATAAGCCACCGGCACCGGCAACGGCACGTTGACGCCAACCATGCCGACTTCGATCTCGTCACAGAACAACCGCGCCGCTTCACCGTCACGGGTGAAAATGCAGGTGCCGTTGCCATACTCGTGATCGTTGATCAGTTGCATGGCCTCCTCCAGACTATTGACCCGAACGACGCACAGCACAGGCCCGAAGATCTCTTCTTTATAGATGCGCATCTCTGGCGTGACGTTATCGAACAGGCAGCCACCCAGGAAGAAACCATCTTCGTGGCCGGTTACGCTCAAACCACGGCCATCAACCACCAACGAAGCTCCGGCCGAGACGCCGTCTTCTATATAGCCACTCACCTTGTCGCGAGCCTGAGCGGAAACCAGCGGGCCCATGTCCAGACCACAGGAGGTACCGGCACCGATCTTCAGCGCCTTGATCTGCGGTGTCAGTTTGGCCACCAACGCATCCGCCACTTGATCACCCACACACACGGCCACCGAAATCGCCATGCAACGCTCGCCGCAGGAACCGTACGCCGCGCCCATCAGTGCACTGACCGCATTATCCAGATCTGCATCCGGCATCAGCACCGCGTGGTTCTTCGCGCCACCCAGTGCCTGGACGCGTTTGCCGCGCTTGGTGCCTTCGGCATAGATGTATTCGGCAATCGGTGTCGACCCCACAAAGCTCAACGCTTTGACTTCCGGCGCTTCGATCAGCGCGTCCACCGCCGCCTTATCGCCGTGCACCACACTCAGCACACCTTTAGGCAGACCGGCTTCCAGCAACAATTGAGCGATCAGCAATGTCGAGCTTGGATCACGCTCGGACGGTTTGAGGATGAAGCAGTTACCGCAGACGATCGCCAGCGGATACATCCACAGTGGCACCATCGCCGGGAAGTTGAACGGAGTAATACCGGCAACCACGCCCAGCGGCTGGAAATCCGACCAGGCATCAATATTCGGGCCGACGTTGCGGCTGTACTCGCCCTTGAGGATTTCCGGCGCTGCGCAAGCGAACTCGACGTTCTCGATGCCGCGCTTCAGTTCACCGGCAGCATCTTCCAGGGTCTTGCCGTGCTCTTCGCTGATCAATTGGGCGATACGTGCTTCGTTCTGCTCCAGCAACTGCTTGAAGCGAAACATCACCTGCGCGCGCTTGGCCGGTGGCGTATTACGCCACGCCGGGAACGCAGCTTTGGCCGAGTCGATGGCTTTCTGAATGGTTTCACGGCTGGCCAACGGCAGCTTGTGGATGGCCTGGCCAGTAGACGGGTTGAACACGTCGGCCGTGCGACCGTCTTCGGTCACCAGTTCGCCATTGATCAAATGCGGGATAAGGCTCATGCAGGGCTCCTGAAAAGTTGTCCACAGACGCCCGTCGAGGGCGTCTGCTGTTTTGTACTTATATAGAGGGGAAAATCAGTCGATCTTGTTCAGCACTTCGCCGACCGCGTCGAACAGACGATCCAGGTCTTGCGGCTTGCTGTTGAAGGTTGGGCCGAACTGCAGGGTGTCGCCGCCGAAGCGCACGTAGAACCCGGCTTTCCACAGCGCCATGCCGGCTTCGAACGGACGCACGATGGCATCGCCATCACGCGGTGCGATCTGGATCGCGCCAGCCAGGCCGTAGTTACGAATGTCGATAATGTTCTTCGAGCCTTTGAGACCGTGCAGCGCATTTTCGAAATGCGGTGCGACTTCGGCCACGCTTTGCACCAGGTTTTCCTTTTGCAGCAGATCGAGGGCTGCCAGGCCCGCGGCGCAAGCCACCGGGTGCGCGGAATAGGTGTAGCCGTGCGGGAATTCGACTGCGTACTCAGGCGTCGCCTGGTTCATGAAGGTCTGGTAGATCTCGGAACTGGCAATCACCGCGCCCATCGGGATCGCGCCGTTGGTGACTTGTTTGGCGATGCACATCAGGTCCGGCGTCACGCCGAAGCTGTCAGCGCCGAACATCGAACCGGTGCGGCCGAAACCGGTGATCACTTCGTCGAACACCAGCAGAATGTTGTGCTGATCGCAGATCTCGCGCAGACGCTTGAGGTAACCCTGTGGCGGAACCAGCACGCCAGCGGACCCGGCCATTGGCTCGACGAATACGGCAGCGATGTTCGAAGCGTCATGCAACTCGATCAGCTTGAGCAGTTCATCCGCCAGGGCGATGCCGCCCTCTTTCGGCATGCCACGGGAGTAGGCATTGCTCGCCAGCAAGGTGTGCGGCAGGTGGTCGACGTCCATCATCGCCTGTCCAAACATTTTGCGGTTGCCGTTGACGCCGCCGAGGCTGGTGCCGGCGATGTTGACGCCGTGATAACCACGGGCACGGCCGATCATTTTGGTCTTGGTCGCCTGGCCTTTCAGACGCCAGTAAGCGCGAACCATCTTCACTGCAGTGTCGGCGCACTCGGAACCCGAATCGGTGAAGAACACGTGGTTGAGGTTGCCCGGCGTCAGGTCGGTGATTTTTTCAGCCAGTTGGAACGACAGCGGATGACCGTACTGGAAGCCCGGCGAGTAATCGAGGGTGCCCAACTGCTTGGCGACCGCTTCCTGGATTTCCTTGCGGGTGTGCCCGGCGCCGCAGGTCCACAGACCGGACAGCGAATCGTAGACTTTGCGGCCCTTGTCGTCCGTCAGCCAGCTGCCTTCAGCCGCTACGATCAGGCGCGGATCACGCTGGAAATTACGGTTGGCGGTGTACGGCATCCAGTGAGCATCGAGCTTGAGCTGGCTAGCCAGGGAAGTCGGGGCGTTTTCAGGCAAGTTCATGGGCAAAACCTCGCAGGGCAATAAGCGGCGTGGAGATCAAAAGCGTTCTTGCAGCTAAATTGCCACGGGGATAAAGTCTGTGAAATCCAACTTTTGTAACGTTCAGTCAGTCAACCACTAAACTTTGAGTCATTAGCGCATGAGCACTCGTCGTCCCGATCCGCTGGCCCAAGTCAGTGACTTTGATATCCGCCTGCTGCGTATCTTCCGTAGCGTGGTGGAGTGCGGTGGCTTTTCCGCGGCGGAATCGGTGTTGGGCATTGGCCGTTCAGCCATCAGCCAGCAGATGAGCGATCTGGAACAACGCCTCGGCCTGCGCCTGTGCCAACGCGGGCGCGCCGGGTTTTCCCTGACCGAAGAAGGTCGCGAGGTCTACCAATCGGCGTTGCAGCTATTAAGTGCGCTGGAAAGTTTCCGCACCGAGGTAAACGGCCTGCACCAGCATCTGCGCGGAGAGTTGACCATTGGCCTGACCGACAACCTGGTCACCCTCCCCCACATGCGCATCACTCACGCGCTGGCGCAATTGAAGGAACGCGGGCCGGACGTGCAGATTCAGATCCGCATGATCGCGCCCAACGAAGTCGAACAAGGCGTGCTCGACGGCCGCTTGCATGTCGGTGTCGTGCCGCAGGCCAGCGCGCTGTCGGGCCTGGAATATCAACCGCTCTACAGCGAACGCTCGCTGCTGTATTGCGCGGTGGGTCATCCATTGTTTTACGTCGATGACAAACAACTGGACGACGAGCGCCTCAACAGCCAGGACGCCATCGCCCCGACGTTCCGCTTGCCGGCCGAGATTCAGGCGCATTACCAGGCACTCAATTGCACCGCCAGCGCTTCGGATCGCGAGGGCATGGCCTTCCTGATTCTGACAGGACGCTACATCGGTTATCTGCCGGATCATTACGCGAGCCTTTGGGTGCAACAAGGTCGATTGCGCGCCCTTAAATCCAAGGCACGCTTTTATGACCTGAGCCTCGCATCGGTCACCCGCAAGGGCCGGCGCCCCCATCTGGTGCTGGAAAGCTTTTTGGAGAGCCTGGCGGCGACGCGCTAGGGCTTTTATTGCCCCGGGACTTGTCTGGAGCCTGTGGGTGCGCTATCAACGCACTGGTTGCACCCACTCAACAGTCTGGAAGTGCCTATGACCTTTGAAGTCCCCGCTCACGGCGGCAAACCTGCCAGCCGCATTCGTCAGAAGAACGAAGAGACCATCATCAAAGCCGCCGAGGACGAGTTCGCCCGTCACGGGTTCAAAGGCACCAGCATGAACACCATCGCCTTGAATGCCGGGTTGCCCAAGGCAAACCTGCATTACTACTTCACCAACAAGCTTGGTTTGTACGTAGCGGTGTTGAGCAACATTCTTCAGTTGTGGGACAGCACCTTCAACACCCTCACCGCCCAGGACGATCCGGCGGAAGCGCTGACCCGTTACATCCGCGCCAAAATGGAGTTCTCGCGCCGCCAGCCACAAGCCTCGCGTATCTTTGCGATGGAAGTGATCAGCGGTGGCGAGTGCCTGACCGAGTATTTCAACCAGGATTATCGCGACTGGTTCCAGGGCCGGGCGGCGGTGTTTCAGGCGTGGATCGACGCCGGCAAAATGGACCCGGTCGATCCGGTCAACCTGATCTTCCTGTTGTGGGGCAGCACCCAACATTACGCGGACTTCGCCACCCAGATCTGCCGTGTCAGCGGCCGCACCAAGCTGACCAAGCAAGACATGGAAGATGCCGGCAACAACCTGATCCGTATCATCCTCAAGGGCTGCGGCCTGACGCCTACCATCTAAGACTCTTATGCCTTTTACCCTCAGCGGCTTTTGCGAGTTCCGCGAAGAGATTCGCAAAAGCCGCTTCATCACCTTCGCCGCGCCGATCTCCAGCCCCGCTGAAGCTCTGGCGTTCATCGAACAGCACAGCGATCTGAATGCCTCGCACAACTGCTGGGCCTGGAAACTGGGCGACCAATACCGCAGCACCGACGATGGCGAACCCGGTGGCACCGCTGGCCGGCCGATTCTGGCGGCGATCGAAGCGCAGGATTGCGATCAGGTCGCGGTGCTGGTGATCCGCTGGTACGGCGGCATTCAACTGGGCACCGGTGGCCTCGCCCGGGCGTATGGCGGTGGCGCAAACAAGTGCCTGCAAACAGCGGCGAAGGTTGAGTTGATCAGTCGCGTGCCCGTCAGCTGTGCCTGCGCCTTTGGCGAGTTGGCCCTGGTGAAACTGCGGGTCGCTGAATCGGGCGGTCTGGTGGTGGAAGAAACCTTTACAGCCCACGGCGTGGAACTGCAATTGGCGATCGGCAGGGAGCACATCGACCGCTTGCAAACCCAGCTCGCAGATTTGAGTCGCGGACGCATTCTGTTGCAGCACTGATCGCACCAACTCCGTTCACCATCCTTTCATCGAGTCGATGTATTTGCCCACATCTGCTGTGCACCCGGCTGTGGATAACCTGAGCACATTCTGCTGTAACCCTTCTGTCATGCGGCTTTGCGGGGTTTGCTCACTTTTCGTCCAATTTGCCATCAAAAAGTAAAATTTAACGAAAAAACAAATAGTTAAAGCGGTTTATCACCTTTAGAAGATAGCCACGCAGTGCTTATGCCCGTGCTTTCGGCTTGCGCACAAATACTGTGGAGCAACCTGTGGATAACCCGTTCATGGCTGGCGCAGCCCCCTATCTGGCATAGCTTGCGGCGTGTTGCTCGTTTTTTGATCAAAGCACCTGGGCAAAATCAGAGCCTGATCAAGGACTTTGCCCTCAAGTGGTGCCGCATCGGGATCGAAATATGGCGAGGCACCGTCGGCAAAGCCATTGCCGACATGGATTTTCGGTTTTCCTGACTCAATGGCCAGGAAATTGCTTTATCCACAGGTATAACGTTCATCGAACCGAGCCTGTCATGCCCAACCCCGTGCCGATCCCCGATCAAATGCCCCGTCTGCAATTGCGCAAAATCAGCAAACGTTACCCCGGTTGCCTGGCCAACGACGCCATCGATCTGAGCATTGCCCCCGGTGAAATCCATGCGCTGCTGGGCGAAAACGGCGCGGGGAAAAGCACGTTGATGAAGATCATCTACGGTGTCACCCATGCCGATTCCGGGGAGATGATCTGGCAAGGCCAGCGTGTGAGCATGCGTAATCCGGCACAGGCTCGCGGGCTGGGGATCGGCATGGTGTTCCAGCATTTTTCGCTGTTCGAAACCCTTAGCGTGGCGCAGAACATTGCCTTGGCGATGGGCGCGGCGGCCGGCACACCGAAACAGCTGGAGCCAAGGATTCGTGAGGTCTCCCGGCGCTATGGCATGGCGCTGGAGCCGGAGCGACTTGTCCACAGCCTGTCGATCGGCGAACGGCAGCGAGTCGAAATCATTCGTTGCCTGATGCAGGACATCCGCCTGTTGATTCTCGACGAGCCCACCTCGGTGCTGACCCCACAAGAGGCCGATGAACTGTTCATTACCCTGCGCCGACTGGCGACCGAGGGCTGCAGCATTTTGTTTATCAGCCACAAGCTCGGCGAAGTTCGCGCCTTGTGCCACAGCGCCACGGTGCTGCGCGGCGGACAAGTGGCCGGCCATTGCGTGCCTTCGCAGTGCTCGGACCAGCAGTTGGCGAAACTGATGGTTGGCGAGGCTGCCGCACTGATCACCGAGTATCCGAAGGTGACGGGCGGCGAGGCATTTTTGAACGTGAACGGATTGTCCTGGCACAACCCGGACCCATTTGGCTGCTCCCTGAAAGGCATTGACCTGCAAGTGCGCAGCGGTGAAATCGTCGGCATCGCCGGTGTGGCAGGCAATGGTCAGGATGAATTGCTGGCCTTGCTCAGCGGTGAAGAGCGGCTGAGCCGCAACGACAGCGCGACGATCCGTTTCGGCGGACAACCGGTTGCCGATTTGCGGCCCGATGCGCGACGCCGGCTCGGCCTCGCATTCGTTCCTGCCGAGCGTCTGGGCCACGGCGCCGTGCCCGACTTGAGCCTGGCCGACAACGCCCTGCTGAGTGCATTTGAGCAAGGACTGGTCAGCCGCGGGCTGATCCAGCGCAGCAAGGTCGAAGCGCTGGCGCAAGAAATCATCCGGCGCTTCGCGGTGAAAACACCCGACACCCAGACACCTGCGCGCAGCCTGTCTGGCGGCAATCTGCAGAAATTCATCCTCGGCCGGGAAATCCTCCAGCAACCGAAATTGCTGGTGGCCGCGCACCCGACCTGGGGCGTGGACGTCGGTGCCGCCGCCACCATTCACCGGGCCCTGATTGCCTTGCGCGATGCCGGCGCGGCGATCCTGGTGATTTCCGAAGACCTCGACGAACTGTTCCAGATCAGCGACCGCCTCGGCGCCCTGTGCAGCGGACATCTGTCACCGCTCAAAGCCACGCTCGACACGCGCCTGATCGATGTCGGCGGCTGGATGGCCGGCCAGTTCGACGCCCCTCAATCCCTCGCACCCGCTACGGTTTAACGGAGTTTTACATGCTGCTTTCTCTCGAACCCCGTGGCCAGCAATCGCGCCTGATGCTGTGGTGCTCGCCATTGCTGGCGGCGGTCCTGACCCTGGGCTGCGGCTCGCTGCTGTTTATTGCGCTGGGACACGATCCATTGTTGACGCTGCACACCCTCTTGATTGCGCCGGTCAGCGACTTGTATGGCGTCTCTGAGTTGCTCGTCAAAGCGTTGCCGATTCTCCTCTGCGCACTGGGCTTGGCGGTGGCGTATCAGGCACGGATCTGGAACATCGGCGCCGAAGGCCAGCTGCTGCTGGGTGCGCTGGCCGGCAGTGCGTTGGCGGTGAACATCATCGACATGCAAAGTCGCTGGGCGCTGGTGTTTATCCTGCTGGTCGGCACTTTGGCCGGCGCCGCGTGGGCCGGGCTCACCGCGTGGTTGCGTACGCGTTTCAACGCCAATGAAATCCTCACCAGCATCATGCTCAATTACATTGCCTTGAACCTGTTGCTGTTCTGCGTGCATGGGCCGCTGAAAGATCCCGCCGGCTTCAACTTTCCCGAGTCGGCGATGTTTGGCGATGCCAGTCGCCTGCCGCTGTTGATGGAGGACGGCCGGGTTCACGCCGGGGTGTATTTCGCTCTCCTTGCGTTGGTGGCGGTTTGGGTGTTGCTGCAGAAAAGCTTTGTCGGGTTCCAGATCAAAGTGTTGGGGCTGGACAAGCGTGCGGCAGGCTTCGTCGGCTTTCGCGAGAAGCGTCTGATCTGGCTGGCGTTGCTGATCAGTGGCGGGTTGGCGGGCTTGGCCGGGGTGTGCGAAGTCACCGGGCCGATCGGTCAATTGGTGCCGCAAGTTTCGCCCGGTTACGGCTATGCGGCGATTACAGTAGCGTTTCTAGGACGGCTCAATCCCATCGGCATTGTGTTTTCCAGCCTGTTGATGGCGCTACTGTATATCGGCGGCGAGAGCGCACAGATGAGCATGAACCTGCCACAAGCGATCACACAGTTGTTCCAGGGGATGATGCTGTTTTTCCTGCTGGCCAGTGACGTGCTGATTCTCTACCGCCCCCGTTTGAACCTGCGCTGGTCCCGCCGTGCGCACACCAACGCCGTACAGGCAGGAGCGCTGTGATGGATATCGATCTGCTGAGCAATATTTTCTACGCCATGGTTCGTTGTGGTACGCCGTTGCTGTTGGTGGCCCTTGGAGAGTTGATCTGCGAGAAGAGCGGCGTCCTCAATCTAGGCCAGGAAGGCATGATGCTGTTTGGCGCAGTGATCGGTTTTATCGTCGCGCTGAACAGCGGCAACCTGTGGCTCGGCGTATTGCTGGCGATGCTCGCGGGGATGCTGTTGTCTTCGTTGTTTGCCTTGGTGGCGCTGGTGTTCAACGCGAATCAGGTGGCCACCGGATTGGCGTTGACGATCTTCGGCGTCGGTCTGTCGACCTTTGTCGGCGCGGCGTGGGTCGGTAAACCGCTGACCGGTTTTGAGCCGGTGGCGATTCCATACTTGAGTGCCATTCCGCTGATCGGGCGAATGCTGTTTGCCCAGGATCTGCTGGTGTACCTGTCGTTCGCGCTGTTTGCTCTGGTGACCTGGGTGATTGTGAAAAGCCGCGTCGGATTGATCATTCAAGCCGTTGGGGAAAACCCGGATGCGGCCAGCGCGATGGGTTTGCCGGTGTTGGGCGTGCGCACGCTGGCGGTGCTGTTCGGCGGCGCGATGGCCGGTTTGGCCGGGGCGTATTTGTCCCTGGCGTATACGCCGATGTGGGCGGAAAACATGAGTGCCGGGCGCGGCTGGATTGCCCTGGCCCTGGTGGTATTTGCCAGTTGGCGGGTGTGGCGGTTGCTGCTGGGGGCGTATCTGTTCGGGCTCGCCAGCATCCTGCATTTGGTGGCGCAGGGGTTGGGGCTGGCGATTCCGTCGAGCCTGCTGGCGATGCTGCCTTATGTCGCGACTATTGTGGTGTTGGTGCTGCTGTCGCGAGATGCAGTGCGCACACGGTTGTATGCGCCGGTGTCGTTGGGGCAGCCGTGGCAGTCCGGGCATTAGCGGTTGCCTGCGCTGGCCCCATCGCGAGCAGGCTCACTCCCACAATTAGAATGCATTCCCCTGCGGGAGCGAGCCCGCTTGCGATAACTGCCGCACTGGCAACACCTGAGCCACGCCCCACGCCAACTCAAAAAACAAGAAAATCACCAGCAAATAACTGGCGCCGTGGACCAAGGCATATAGCATCCAAGCCGCAAACAGGAACCGCCCCACCGCGTCATACCGACCAAAAATCTGCTGCGGATCGCGGATGCGCAGCACCGCCCAGATACACACAATCGAGCCAAACAGATTGGCTATCAGCATGTGCATCGGCTCGAACGCCGGCAATTCACCTGGCAGGTTGATAGCCTGACTCAAACTCGACAACACTCCATGCAATGCGGTGAAGCTCCACGGCGTGGCAAACGCCGCCGTCACGATCAAGTCATACCAGGCGCTACCCAGCACCAACCGGCGATATTGGGTTGAAGTCCACATCCGTCTTGCTCCAAAAAATCAGGGAGCAAAAAGGCTAAAGCCTGGAGTATGCTCCAAGGTCAAGCCCCCTCTCGAGACGTCATGATGCGCATCGGTGAATTAGCCCAGGCCTGCGCCGTCAGTCGCGACACGCTGCGCTTTTACGAGCAACGCGGGTTGATCGCGGCGCAACGCACGGCCAACGGATATCGCGACTACCCGCCGGACATGGTGCAACTGGTGCTGTATATCAAGACGGCTCAACGGCTGGGGTTTACCCTCGGCGAGATCGCTAACAGTGTCGCCGCGTTGTGGCAGTCGCCCAACCCGGACAGTGCCGTCACGCAATTGCTGCAAGACAAACTCAAACTGATTGAAACCCGAATGGACGAACTTGGCGCGCTGCGCAGTGAGTTGCAGCAACGACTCGGCCAGCGTTGTCCATTAAATCCGTGACCCTCATTGATCAAGGAAGCCCCTCATGTCTACGGCAAAAACCGCACTCATCATTGGAGCCTCCCGGGGCCTTGGCCTCGGTCTGGTAAAAACCTTGCTGGCCGACGGCTGGCAAGTCACCGCCACCGTGCGCAACCCGCAGAATGCCGAGGCACTGCAAGCGCTGGGCAAGGTGCGGATCGAGAAACTCGACATGGATGACCAGCAGGCGGTCATCGCGCTGAGCCAACAGCTCAAGGGCGAAGTGTTTGATTTGCTGTTTGTGAATGCCGGAGTCAAAGGACCGGACGTGCAAACACCGGGTGGCGCGACGTTGGCTGAGGTCGGCCAGTTGTTCTTCACCAACGCCGTGGCGCCGATCAATCTGGCACAGCGTTTTGTCGGGCAGATTCGCCCGGATACCGGCGTGCTGGCCTTCATGAGTTCGGTGCTGGGCAGCGTGACCATGCCGGACGCGCCGGAGCTGGCGTTGTACAAGGCCAGCAAGGCGGCGTTGAATTCGATGACCAACAGTTTCGTGACGCAATTGGGCGAGCAGAAACTTACCGTGCTGTCGATGCATCCGGGTTGGGTGAAAACCGATATGGGCGGTGAAGGCGCCGACATCGATGTGGAAACCAGCACCCGTGGCCTGATTGATCAGGTGAACGCGTACACCGGCAAGGGCGGGCATCACTTCGTGAATTACCGGGGTGAAACCATTCCCTGGTAACACACAAAACCCTGTGGGAGCCGGGCTTGCCCGCGATAGCGGTGTATCAGGCGCCAACGACATCGACTGACACTCCGTCATCGCGGGCAAGCCCGCTCCCACAGGGTCTCGGGTTGCTCTGTCGGACGAGGCTTGCCGGGAAAGCCGTTTTGTTTGAAACTTCGCACCTCGTCCCCGCGGCGACCCTGGATCAGCAGACAGGGTAATCACTGAGCTGGCTAACCTGAACCCACTTTCAGAGGAGCCGGCCACCATGCCTGCGACCCGTACCTGGTTAAAAAATCCCCTCGCTATCTTCACTGCCAATGGCCTCGATGCCCGTGGCGGCCTGGTGCTGCAAGACGGTTTGATCGTCGAAGTGCTCGCCGCCGGCCAGCAACCTTCCGCGCCCTGTGGACAGGTGTTCGATGCCCGCGAGCATGTGATCCTGCCGGGGCTGATCAACACCCATCACCACTTCTATCAAACCCTGACACGGGCCTGGGCGCCGGTGGTCAATCAGCCGTTGTTTCCGTGGCTGAAAACCCTGTACCCGGTCTGGGCGCGTCTGACCCCTGAAAAACTCGCCCTCGCCAGCAAAGTCGCGTTG
This sequence comes from Pseudomonas sp. JAI111, assembly GCF_024809425.1. NCBI lineage: Bacteria > Pseudomonadati > Pseudomonadota > Gammaproteobacteria > Pseudomonadales > Pseudomonadaceae > Pseudomonas > Pseudomonas sp. JAI111. Next base: position 11,839 of record NZ_JANUCB010000018.1, read on the forward strand.
GCCGAGCTACTGCTGTCCGGCTGCACCACCGCCGCCGACCACCACTACCTGTTTCCGCAAGGCCTGGAAAATGCCATCGACGTGCAAGTCGAGAGCGTCCGTGAACTGGGCATGCGCGCCATGCTGACACGCGGCTCCATGAGCCTGGGCGAAAAGGATGGCGGCCTGCCGCCGCAGCAAACCGTGCAGGAAGGTGAAGTGATTCTCGCCGACAGTCAGCGCCTGATCGCCGAATACCATGAGCGTGGCGATGGCGCGCAAATCCAGATCGCCCTCGCACCGTGCTCGCCGTTTTCGGTGACGCCGGAAATCATGTCCGCCAGCGCCGAACTGGCCAACAAACTCGATGTTCGCCTGCACACTCACCTGGCCGAAACCCTCGATGAAGAAGACTTCTGCCTGCAACGCTTCGGCCTGCGCACCGTGGATTACCTGGACAGTGTCGGCTGGCTCGGCCCGCGCACCTGGCTGGCGCACGGCATCCACTTCAACCCGGACGAAATCGCCCGCCTCGGCGCGGCCGGCACCGGCATCTGCCATTGCCCGAGTTCGAACATGCGCCTGGCCTCTGGCATTTGCCCAACACTGGACCTGACCGCTGCGGGCGCGTTGCTAGGTCTTGGGGTGGACGGTTCAGCGTCCAACGATGCGTCGAACATGATGCTCGAAACCCGTCAGGCGCTTTACATTCAGCGGCTGCGTTACGGCGCGGAAAAGATCACTCCGGAACTGGTTCTGGGCTGGGCGACCAAGGGTTCGGCAAGTTTGCTCGGGCGCACGGACATCGGCGAGCTGGCGGTGGGCAAGCAGGCGGATCTGGCGCTGTTCAAGCTTGACGAGCTGCGCTTCTCCGGCAGTCATGATCCGGTGTCGGCGTTGCTGCTGTGTGGTGCGGACCGCGCGGATCGGGTGATGGTGGGTGGCAAGTGGCGGGTGATTGACGGGCAGGTTGAGGGGCTGGACCTTAAAGGTCTGATCGCCGATCACAGCCAGGCAGCCCGGCAGCTGATCGCCGGCACCTGACACAACATCTGATCGTTCCCACGCTCCGCGTGGGAATGCAGCCCGGGACGCTCCGCGTCCCAAGAGCGGACGCAGAGCCTCCATTGAGGCATTCCCACGCGGAGCGTGGGAACGATCATTTGTGGTGATTTCAAAGGCCCAGCAGCGACAACATGATGAATGTTGCAAACAGCACAAAGTGAGTCATCCCTTCGATGGCATTGGTTTCGCCATCGTTGAGGTTGATCGCGCTGACGATCAGGGTGAGGAAGATCATCACCGTCTGCACCGGGGTCATTGCCATCTGGAACGGCTGACCGGTGTAGAGTGCCATGGCTTCCATCACCGGCACCGTCAGGATCACCGTCGACAACGACGCCCCCATGGCGATGTTGACCACCGACTGCATGCGGTTGGCCAATGCCGCTCGCAACGCAGTAAGGATTTCCGGGGCCGCCGATATCGCTGCCACCAGAATCGCCGTGATCACCGGCGGAGCTCCCGTTCCTTCCAGGCCCAGGTCGAGGGTCTTGGACATCACCTCGGCCAACGCGCCAATGACCACCACACCGAACACCAAGGTGGCGATACTCAGCGTCAGATTGACCGGTTCAGGTTCTTCTTCCGGGACTTTCTTGCGGCGTTTTTCCGGGTAGCTGTAGCTGAAGAAATAACTGTGCGGCCCCACCTGCATGCGCAGGAACAGGGCGTAGAGCACGATCATCGCGCCGATGGTGAACGCCGAATACACCTTCCAGTTGGCTTCGGGAATGAACTCCGGCACCACCATCGAGACGCCCATGGCGGTGAGGATCATCACGCTGTAACTGCGGGCAGAGTCGTCGTTGTAAGACTGCTCGCCGTGCTTGATCCCGCCCATCAACGCGGCCAGGCCGAGGATGCCGTTGATGTCGAGCATCACCGCCGAATAAATCGTGTCGCGTACCAGGGTCGATGAGGCTTCATTGCTCATCATGATCGCCAGGATCACCACCTCTACCAGCACCGCGGCCAGTGTCAGGATCATCGTGCCGTAGGGGTCACCGACTTTCTCGGCGAGCAGTTCGGCGTGATGGGCCACGCGCATGGAGGCGGCGACGATGAAACCGATCAGGACCAGGCCGGCGGCAAGCGCGACCGGTTGGCCGCTGTGCAACATCCAGTGTTCCAGTGGATAAGCGACCACGGCGGCGAGCAACGCCAGCAGGAGAAACTTTTCTTGCTTGAGGAGTGTGAGCATTACGGGCCTTTTTTGCCGATGCAGCGAAAGCAGAGTGATGAGCTACTGACTGCGGTGGAGAGCTAACGTTTCGTTACACCTTAGCGCACCAGTGGATGGCAGCCGTTTCAGGCGATGCACTTTTATTGTCCGCACCGGCCACATCGCGAGCAGGCTCGCTCCCACAGGGATCTCGCCGCTTCCTGTGGGAGTGAGCGTGCTCGCGATAGCCGTTACGCGGTCGCAAGCCATTTGTTGTCTTGTTGGTCAGCAACTTGCATTGCTCCTGCCAACCTCACAACAACATGGAGTTCCAATTCATGCATAAACGTCCGTTGAAGAAGCTGCTTGGCGCTGTTGTCGCGGCTATCGGTCTGAGCGCCAGCCTGACCGCCGGTGCCGCCGAGCCGCTGAAAGTCGGCTTCGTCTACATCGGCCCGATCGGTGATCACGGTTGGACGTATCAGCATGAACAGGGACGCAAGTTGCTGGCCGAAAAGTTCGGCAATCAGATCACCACCAACTACGTCGAGAACGTCGCCGAGGGCGCGGACGCTGAGCGGGTGATCCGCAACATGGCCAAGGACAACTACGACCTGATCTTCACCACCTCTTTTGGCTACATGAACCCGACCCTGAAAGTGGCGAAGCAATTTCCCAAGGTGACCTTCGAACACGCCACCGGCTACAAGCAGGACAAGAACCTCGGCACCTATCTGGCGCGCACATACGAAGGTCGCTACGTCAGCGGCTTCCTTGCGGCAAAAATGACCAGGACCAAAAAGATCGGCTACGTCGCCTCGTTTCCGATCCCTGAAGTCATCCGTGACATCAACGCCATTCAACTGGCTTTGAACAAATACAACCCGGGTACCGAGATCAAAGTGGTGTGGGTCAACTCATGGTTCGACCCGGGCAAGGAAGCCGACGCCGCCAACGCCTTGATCGACCAGGGTGTGGACGTGGTGTTCCAGCACACCGACAGCCCGGCACCGATCCAGGCCGCTGAACGTCGCGGCGTGTATGCCGTCGGCTACGCTTCGGACATGGCGCACTTCGGCCCCAAAGCGGTGCTGACTTCGATCGTCAACGACTGGGCTCCGCATTACATTCAGGCGACGCAGAGCGTGATCGATCACGCGTGGAAGTCACAGGATTACTGGGGCGGGTTGCAGGAAGGCACGGTTGAACTGCCAATCAGCGACCTGGTGCCGGCGCCGGTGAAAGCCGAGGCAGAACAACTCATCGCCGATATCAAGAGCGGAGCATTGCGTCCGTTCACCGGACCGATCAAGGATCAGGCCGGCGCTGTGAAAATCGCGGCGGGTGCAACGGCCAGCAACGCAGAACTGGCGTCGATGAACTACTACGTTGAAGGCATGAAGGCGGACATTCCCAAGTAATCCACTCCAGCCACAACACTGTACCTGTGGGAGCGAGCTTGCTCGCGATGGGGCCGTCACATTCAATATCTTCGTTGACTGAAAGTCCGCTATCGCGAGCAAGCTCGCTCCCACAGGGGTACTCCGGTGTTTTTCAGACTGCGTATTCCTCAGGACAATTGCATGAACCGTCTTCCCATCATCGACATCGCCCCGCTCTACAGCGATGACCAAACCGCCTGGCAAGCCGTCGCGACCCAAATCGACCACGCCTGCCGCGAGTGGGGCTTCTTCTACATCAAGGGCCACCCGATCAGCCCGTCGCGTATCGACGCGGTACTCGACCACGCCCAACGCTTCTTCGCCTTGCCCACCGAAGAAAAGCTCAAGATCGACATCACCCAGACCCGTCACCATCGCGGCTACGGCGCCATCGCCACCGAACAGCTGGACCCGAGCAAGCCCAGCGACCTGAAAGAAACCTTCGACATGGGCCTGCACCTTGCGGCCGATCATCCGGACGTTCTCGCCGAAAAACCCTTGCGCGGTCCCAACCGTCATCCGTCGTTGCCGGGCTGGGCAGCGTTGATGGAGCAACACTACGTCGACATGCAGGCGCTTGCCCAAACCTTGTTGCGGGCGATGACGATGGCGCTGAACATCGAGCGCGACTTCTTCGACACACGCTTCAATGAACCCGTCAGCGTGTTGCGGATGATTCATTACCCGCCGCGCCACACCGCCAGTTGCGCAGAACAACAAGGTGCCGGTGCCCATACCGATTACGGTTGCATCACCCTGCTCTACCAGGACGCCGCCGGTGGACTGCAAGTGCGCAACGTCAAAGGCGAATGGATCGACGCGCCGCCCATCGACGGCACGTTCGTGGTCAATCTCGGCGACATGATGGCGCGCTGGAGCAACGACCGTTACCTGTCGACGCCGCACCGGGTGATCAGCCCGCTGGGTGTCGATCGTTACTCAATGCCGTTCTTCGCCGAACCTCACCCCGATACGCCAATTGAATGCCTGCCCGGTTGTCAGGATGAAGGGCAGCCAGCGAAGTACCCGGCCACCACCTGCGCCGAATTCCTGCTTTCGCGTTTTGCCGACACCTACGCTTATCGACGTGAACAGGAAGCGGTGTGAACCTGCTGGTCAGGTTTTGCTAATTGTTTCCACGAGCATCTGTAGAATGCTCGTCATCTGCACCTGATGAGAAAAGACTATGTACGACTGGCTGAACGCCCTGCCCAAGGCAGAACTGCACTTGCACCTGGAGGGTTCGCTGGAGCCCGAGTTGCTGTTCGCCCTGGCTGAACGCAACAAGATCGCCCTGCCGTGGAGCGATGTCGACACCCTGCGCAAGGCCTACGCCTTCAACAACCTGCAAGAATTTCTCGACCTGTATTACCAGGGTGCCGATGTCTTGCGCACGTCGCAGGATTTCTATGACCTGACCTGGGCATACCTGTTGCGCTGCAAGGCGCAGAACGTGATTCACACCGAACCGTTCTTCGACCCGCAGACCCACACCGACCGTGGCGTGCCCTTCGAAGTGGTGCTCAACGGCATCGCCGCCGCACTCAAGGATGGCGAGCAACAACTGGGCATCACCAGCGGTTTGATCCTGAGTTTCCTGCGTCACTTGAGCGAAGACGAAGCGCAGAAAACCCTCGACCAGGCGCTGCCGTTCCGCGATACGTTTGTGGCCGTTGGTCTGGACAGTTCGGAAATGGATCACCCGCCGAGCAAGTTCCAGCGTGTGTTCGATCGTGCCCGCCACGAAGGTTTCCTGACCGTCGCCCACGCCGGTGAAGAAGGCCCGCCGGAGTACATCTGGGAAGCGCTCGACCTGCTGAAAATCCAGCGTATCGATCATGGCGTGCGCGCCATCGAAGATGAGCGTCTGATGCAACGGATCATCGACGAGCAGATCCCGCTGACCGTGTGCCCGTTGTCGAACACCAAGCTGCGCGTATTCGATCACATGTCCCAGCACAACATTCTGGACATGCTTGAGCGTGGCGTGAAAGTCACGGTGAACTCCGATGACCCGGCGTACTTCGGCGGGTACGTGACCGAGAACTTCCATGCGCTCTACACCGATTTGGGCATGACCCAGGATCAGGCCAAGCGATTGGCGCAAAACAGCCTGGATGCCAGGTTGGTCAAACCCTAGTGACTGATCGCTGATAACTGATCGTTCCCACGCTCCGCGTGGGAATGCAGCCCGGGACGCTCCGCGTCCCAAGAGCGGACGCAGAGCGTCCGGTGAGGCATTCCCACGCGGAGCGTGGGAACGATCATCAAGCAGCTGCCTCGGTCAGCTCTTCAAGCGTCTTGCCCCGCGTCTCCATCCCGAACACCCAAACCACCCCCGCCGCAATCGCAAAGCACATCGCCCCCAGCGCGAACACGCCGCCCTGCCCGGTGATCGGAAACACCAGCCCGGTTACCAGTGGCCCGAGTAACGAACCCACGCGACCAATCGCCGATGCAAATCCCGATCCCGTTGCCCTGGCCGATGTCGGGTACAACTCAGGCGTGTAGGTGTAAAGCACCGCCCACATGCCGAACAGAAAGAACTGCATCAACAGGCCCGAGGTAATCAACAAGCCAACATTGCCGCCAAACACTGCGCTCTGGCCGTAAAGAAACGCCATCACCCCGCCGCCGAGCAGGGTCACCACGCACACCGGTTTACGCCCCCAACGTTCCACCAGCCAGGCCGCCATCAGGAAGCCTGGAATTCCGCCCAGGGAAATCAGCACCGTGTAATACACCGATTGCGTCACGGCAAAACCCGACTGCTGCAGCAATGCGCTGAGCCAGGACGTCAGGCCATAAAACCCCAGCAAGGCAAAGAACCACACGCTCCAGATCATCATCGTGCGCTGGCGATACAGCGGCGACCAGATCTGGCGCAAGGCGGACAAGAAGTTGCCCGGCGTACTGGCCACGCGGGGCAGGCGAATCGGCTCCGGCAAGTCCGAACGCCCCAGCGAGGCCCGGACACGCCGCTCAATTCCCAGCAACACTTTATCGGCCGCCTCATGCCGCCCGGCCTGTTCCAGCCAGCGCGGTGACTCGGGAATGAAAAAACGGATCGCCAGAACGAACACCGCCGGCACCGCCAACACGAGGAAGATGTCCCGCCAGCCAACCACCGGTAACAGGAAATACGACAACACCCCGGCCGCGACGAACCCCAGCGGCCAGAACCCGTCCATCAGCGCAATGTAACGCCCACGCCGCTTGGCCGGAATCAACTCCGAGAGCATCGACTGCGCGATGGGAAACTCCATGCCCATGCCGATCCCCAACAGGATGCGGAACAAGGTCAGCGTTTCGATGTTCTGCGCCGTCGAGCACAGGTAACTGGCGATGCCCCACAACACGATGCTCCACTGGAACACCGGTTTACGGCCAAAGCGGTCCGCCAGCATGCCGGACAGCGAAGCGCCGAGCACCATGCCGAAGAAGCTCGAACTGGCCAGCAACCCGGCTTGCGCCGAGCTCAGGCCGAACTCGGTTTTAATCGAGCCGAGCAGGAAGGTCATCATCGCCAGGTCCATGGAGTCGAAGAAAAACGCCAACGCAATGATGATGAAAATGATGCGGTGGTAACCGCTGATGGGCAGCCGTTCCAGTCGTTCTGCCGCGCTGAAGCCTTGTGTGTCCATGCCACATTCCCCCAATCCGAAAATCCCCGAATTCGAGTGTGCGCGATAGACCCTGGGGGTGATGGCTGGATGCGACCTGTCCGCAACTGCTAACGACGCCCGGGCTCATTGGCACCAGACGTCGGGCAAAAAAGGCTCTAAAGCGCAGCTTCCAGCTCGGTCTGCTTGGCGAAACGATGGATCTCGCGCTGCCCCGTTGCGGTGATCTGCAACGCGCGCGAATCGCCGGGCAGATTCAACCAGCCCGACTGCATGAACAACTGCAGCAGCGCCGCGCCGAGCGCACCGCCCATGTGCGGGCGTCTTTCGCTCCAGTCGGGACACGCGCAGGCGACTCTGCTGTTGCGATGGGCCAACGCCTGGATAAACACACCGCGAGCGGCCAGTTGCGTGGACCCCTTGTGCGTGATCATCACACGCTGTTCGAACTGCTCGATCCAGCCGGCATCGAGCAGGCGTTGATAAAGATCGGCGGCCAGCGTGCCGCCCAGATGGTCGTCGCACAATCTGGCGCGCAGCAGCGATGAAGGCGCCGCCTGAGATTTGGCGACGGGGTTGGCGCGCTTGAAGATGTCCGGCACTTCACGTGGCGTACTGGCCAGCGTTGCGCTGGCCAAGGCCTCGATGGCCGCGCCCACTTCAGGTGCGGCCAGGCGGAAAAAGCGTTTGCGTCCACGGATTTCGACTTTCAACAGACCTCCGGCGGACAAACGCCCAAGGTGTGCACTGGCCGAAGACGGTGACAGGCCGGCCAGCAATGCCAGCTCTTCGGATTGCCGCGCCGAGCCGTCCATCAAAGCCCACATCATTGCGCTGCGCTTTGGGTCAGCCAGCAACGTGGCAATCTGGCTGATGCAAGGTGCATGTTCCATGTATTCACTCCCTGTTGAATCGTTTCGTCTGCTGCTCAGAGACATCTTGACCAGTAATGTGTCGTCGGCCAAGAAGCAAAAATCGCCGTCAGCCGGGCAAAGCCCCCACTCACCCATGCCACTGCTTCACAGGCAGGACGAAGGTCGGTGATTGACTGTGGGGCCACCGCCATCGCGAGATCGACCGTGCGTACACGAGGCGGGCGCTAGTATAAGCGGGTTGACCGACGGTTCCTGCCTTCTGCAAAGCGTGGGTGGTGATAGTTCCTGACAGAAATTTCGCTATTTGCCTGCGACTAATGATCGATGCTCGAAATACCCGGAAATTGGCTGCCCAGAAGAGCGCATCGGCTGGCAAGCATTTCGCGCAAAAGGTTCACAGGCTTACTCAATTGTGCGCGATGGGCGCACAACAGATTCAGCGGTGCGCGTTCGCAGAGGAGCTCCGGCATCAGCACTTTCAAGCGACCGGCGAGCACATCGGCGGCGACATCGAGCCAGGACTTGTAGGCAATGCCGGCGCCCGCAATCGCCCACAGCCGAACGACATCGGCATCGTCGCTGAAGCGATCACCGCTGACCGTCAAGCCGACCTCGCGTTTGCCGTCGTGGAAACTCCAGCGGTCATGGACCCGGCTGCCGAGCATGAACAACAAACAATTGTGTTGGGCCAGTTGCTCCAGGTGGCGCGGTTCGCCATGCCTGGCCAGATAAGCAGGAGCGGCACACAGCACGCGGCGGTTTTGCGCCGCGATGGGCAACGCCACCAGACTTGAGTCTTCCGGTTCGCCGTAGCGCAGGGCGATATCGACCGGTTGGCGGAACAGGTCGGCGATGCGATCACCCAGCAGCAGGCGTACGGTCAACCTGGGATGCTCGCGCTGGAACTCGTCTAGCCACGGCAGCAACAGGTTGCGGCCAAAATCCGAAGGTGCCGACAGCTGCAAAATCCCGCTGACCTGATCCTGACCGCTGGCCAGCAAACGGCGCCCTTCATCCAGATTGCTCAGGGCCGCACGGGCGTACTCCAGAAAACCCTCGCCTTCGGCGGTCAGCCGCAAGCTACGTGTTGAGCGGGCAAGCAAGCGTGCGCCCAATTGTTGTTCGATACGCTTCAGCGCCGCGCTGGCCACCGCCGCGGACATGTCCATCACCCGCGCAGCCGCTGAAAGACTGCCCAGGTCAGCGGCACGCACGAACAACTGCAAATCATCGAAACGCAGCATTTTCAGCCTTGATTATCAAAAAAATATTGAAAGAGACTGCTCTTTTAGCGGGTTTTATCTTGCAGAGAAATAGCCAATCATCTGTCCCATCGAAATCATCCCGCTCCCGGAGCCCGACCATGTCCCAGCCTTTTACCGCCATTGCCACCCTCATCGCCAAAGCCGGCCAGCAGGACGCCCTTGAACAGCACCTGCGTGCACTGCTGGAACCGACTCGCGCCGAGGCAGGTTGTGGCCAATACGATCTGCATCAGGACCTGGCTAATCCACTGGCCTTCTACATGATTGAACACTGGAGCAGCGACGAAGCCCTGCAAGCCCACGACGACAGCGCGCACATCCAGAACTTCCGCACCAAGGCCGGCGAGTTTCTCGAGCACTTCGAACTCAAGCGCCTGCGCACCGTGGCTTGATCCTTCTTTTATTACTGTTCAGGAGCCCTACATGAAAGCCATCGCCTATTACGCCTCGTTGCCGATCAGCGACGCGAAATCCCTGCAAGACATCGAGCTTGCAGAACCGGTTGCCGGACCACGTGATCTGCTGGTCGAAGTCAAAGCCATCTCGGTCAACCCGGTCGACACCAAGGTCCGCCAGAACGTCCAGCCTGAAGACGGCGCAGCGAAAGTGCTGGGCTGGGACGTGGCTGGTGTGGTCAAGGCCGTCGGCAGCGACGTCACACTATTCAAGGCTGGCGACAAGGTGTTTTACGCCGGCTCCATCGCCCGCGCCGGCGGCAACAGCGAACTGCACGTGGTGGACGAGCGAATCGTCGGCCATATGCCCAAGTCCCTCGGTTTCGCCGAAGCCGCCGCGCTGCCGCTGACCGCCATCACCGCATGGGAACTGCTCTTCGAACGCCTGCAAGTGCGCGAAGGCAAAACCGATGAAGGCCAGAGCCTGCTGATCGTCGGTGCGGCGGGCGGTGTCGGGTCGATCCTGACGCAACTGTCCAGCCAGCTCACCGGGCTGAAGGTCATCGGCACCGCTTCCCGCGCGCAAACCCAGAGCTGGGTGCGCGAGCTGGGTGCCGATCTGGTGATCGACCACAGCAAGCCGCTGAGCGAAGAACTGAAACGCGCAGGCGTGGACCAGGTGACCCACGTCGCCAGCCTGACCCAGACCGATCAACATCTGGATCAATTGGTCGAGGCGCTGGCGCCTCAGGGCAAACTGGCGCTGATCGATGATCCGAAGGCGCTGGACGTGACCAAACTCAAGCGCAAGAGCTTGTCTTTGCATTGGGAGTTCATGTACACCCGCTCGCTGTTCGAAACCGCCGACATGATCGAACAACACAAACTGCTCAACCGCGTGGCCGAGCTGATCGACGCTGGCACACTGAAAACCACGGTCGGCGAGCATTTCGGCACGATCAACGCAGCGAACCTGCGTCGCGCCCATGAGCTGCTGGAGAGCGGCAAAGCCAAGGGCAAGATTGTGCTCGAAGGGTTCTGAAACACACTGACACAAGTGTCGTCCCGAAAAGACGACACCGTCAGTCCGAGAGTTGACCTTCGTCATATTAGTGATCGTATTCAGGTCTACAATCGTCTCCTCTACGATGCAATTTTTTACGCAACATCTTTTACGAGAGGAGAGATCAGCAATGAAGATCCTGATAAAAGAAGTGGCAAAATCCCAGTGGCAGGTCCGTCTGGACCAACATTCCGTGACCTTTCGCAGCGAAGCCGAAGCCCTCGCCTTCACCCGCACCCTCGAAGCGCGCTTGCTCGCGCCGCATCAGATTCCCGACCGCCAGCAACGCGCTGCTGGCTGAGTCCTTCCTCAGACCTGGGCTTGCGCCAGCGCCCGGGCATTTTGCAGACGCCGGGTGAGCATCGCCGCGCTCACCACCAGAATCCCGCACAGGCTGATGACCATCGCCATCGGCACGGCGCTGCCATCGTGCAAGACACCGACCAACGCTGCCGCACCGGCGGCGACGCTGAATTGCAGGCAACCGAGCATCGCCGATGCACTGCCGGCACGAGCGCCCTGCCCGCTCATGGCGCAGGCCGAGGCGTTCGGCAGGATGCAACCGAGGCTGGCGATACAAATAAACAGTGGGATCAGCAACGGCCATAACTGCTCGGTGTGCAGTGCACTGACGGCGAGCAATGTCAGGCCCGCGCCCAGGTAGATCCATACCGTACGCGCCAACAGGAATGCCGGACCACGTTTGGCCAGCAGCCGTGCATTGACCTGCGCCACCAGAATGAAACCCGCTGCGTTGGTGCCAAACAGCCAGCCGAAATGTTCGGCCGGTACGCCATAGAGCTTGATGAAGACGAACGGTGAACCGGCGATGTAGGCAAACATCCCGGCGATGGCGATGCCGCCGGTCAGGGCGTGCCCCAGATACACCGGATCCGACAATAGCCGACCGTACTGACGCAGCGCCCCCGACAACGGTTGGCGCGGGACATGGGCCGGCAGGCTTTCCGGCAAACCGATTGCCACGGCCAGGCCTGCCAGGGCGCTGAAACCGGTCAGCACCAGGAAGATCGACTGCCAACCCGTGGTGTTGACCAACAGCCCGCCCAGCATCGGCGCGAGAATTGGCGCCAGCCCCATCACCAGCATCAGTTGTGAGAAGACTTTCGCCGAACCCACCGCATCGCATTTGTCGCTGACCACCGCGCGGGAGATCACCATCCCGGCGCAACCGCCGAGGGCCTGAATGAATCGCGCCCCCATCAGCCATTCCAGATTCGGCGCGAATGCACAGGCCAGGGAAGCGGCGGTGAACAAGCCGACGCCTGTCAGCAGAGGAATGCGTCGCCCGAAGCGATCCGCGACCGGGCCGTAAGCCAGTTGCCCGATGGACAAACCAAGGAAATACGCGGCCAGCGTCAGCTGCACATGTTTCTCATCGGTGCCAAACGCGAGCGCCATCGCCGGGAACGCTGGCAGGTAGAAATCGATCGCCAGCGGACCGAAAGCGCTCAGGGCGCCAAGAATCAAAATGGTACGGAAGTTCATCAGGCATCCAGTTGGGGTCGGCAGCCCGACAGTCTAGCCGCGCGTGGACGCCTTGAACATTCCGTTAGGTCGCTAACTATTAAAAAACCGCTGGATGAACACAAAACTTGTGTGGGAGTGAGCCTGCTCGCGATAGCGGTGTATCCGTCGGCATCAATGCTGAATGACACACCGCTATCGCGAGCAAGCTCGCTCCCACAGGAATTTTGCTGGTCTCAGGCGAGTTTTGCCTCATAGCCTTCTTCAGTGATCGCCGCGATCACTTCTTCGGCGGTCAGGGTGCTCTCGACGCCGACTTCTTTTGCCGCCAGTTCGACCCGCACACTGGCCGCAGGATCCTTGGCTTGCAGCGCTTGGGTAATGGCTTTGACACAGTGACCGCAGGACATGCCTTGAACATTGAACACTTGCATGGGATGACTCCTTGAGTGAGGTTGCGAGCAGTCTCGAGCTTGCCACCATGGCAAGGTCAAGTTCTGTAAAACGCTGCCGGGCTGGCAATCGGCGTCGCGCTCGGCCAAGCTGCGTGCATCAATGACTCGACCTCAGGAGATTCAGCCATGCGCTGGTCAGCTCTCAGCCTGTTTGGCTTCCTCAGCCTCTTTGCCGCGACGCCTTCGGCTCAAGCCGCCGGGGAGGACTACGGGGTTCTGATCATTTCCCGCGAGCGCCTGGAAGTCGCAACCGCCTGCGAGATCGGCGTGTACATTCAGGATCAACTGTCGGCGCGGCTGTTCCAGGAACAAAGCACCTCGTTCAACCTGCCGCCGGGCAATGTGTCCTTGCGCCTCAAACTGTTGCCGGGCCAGGCTCCGGGCTGCAACCCGGGGATGCTCGCACCGGGCTCGCAGAACATCACGCTCAAGGCCGGTGATGTGTTGAAGTTCCGGATTGCGATGACGCAGGAAGGGATGTACCTCAAACCCGCCGCCCTCGAATACTGACGCAAATCCAACTGATCGTTCCCACGTCGAGGCGTCGAACCGTCCGCGTGGGAATGCCTCAACGGACGCTCTGCGTTCGGCTTTTAAATGGGACGCGGAGCGTCCCGGGCTGCATTCCCACGCAGAGCGTGGGAACGATCAATCATCTTTTGATCTGAGACATGGCGCTTGACCTTGCCAGCATGGCAAGGTTGATCCTGTAGGCATCTTCTACAGGGAGCGCGACCGATGTCCGAATCCACTACGTTCGATTTGCCGATTGCCGGCATGACCTGTGCCAGTTGCGCCGGGCGTGTCGAGCGTGCCTTGAGCAAAGTCGTCGGCGCCTCCGCCGTCAGCGTCAACCTCGCCACCGAACAGGCTCGCGTCCAAGCGCCCAGCGACAGCCTGCCAGCGTTGATGGAAGCGGTGCAGCAGGCCGGTTACAGCGTGCCGCAGCAGACGCTGGAATTGAGCATCGACGGCATGACCTGTGCGTCGTGCGTCGGCCGTGTCGAGCGGGCACTGGCCAAGGTGCCGGGGGTGAAAAGCGTCAGCGTCAACCTCGCCAACGAGCGCGCCCACCTCGAATTGCTTGGACACGTCGATCCACAGACGTTGATCGGCGCCGTGACCAAGGCGGGCTACAACGCCAGCGTTTGGGAAGTCGAACACCCGCAAACCGACAACCAGCAACAGCGCCTGCATCGCGAGCGTTGGGCATTGATCATGGCCATCGCCCTGGCCTTGCCGCTGGTGTTGCCGATGCTGCTGCAACCGTTTGGCGTGCACTGGATGCTGCCGGCCTGGGTGCAATTCGCACTGGCCACGCCGGTGCAGTTCATTTTCGGCGCGCGTTTTTATATCGCTGCCTGGAAAGCTGTGCGCGCCGGTGCCGGCAACATGGACTTGCTGGTCGCCCTCGGCACCAGCGCCGGTTATGGCTTGAGTCTTTATGAGTGGGCCACCGCGGCCGGGCGTATGCCGCACCTGTATTTCGAAGCGTCGGCGGTGGTGATCGCGCTGGTGCTGTTGGGCAAATACCTGGAAAGCCGCGCCAAACGCCAGACCGCCAGCGCCATCCGCGCCCTCGAAGCGTTGCGCCCGGAACGGGCGATTCAAGTCATCGATGGCCGCGAGCAGGATGTCGCCATCAGTGCTTTGCGCCTCAATGACCTGGTGCTGGTCAAACCCGGCGAACGCTTCCCGGTGGACGGAGAAGTGGTCGAAGGCCAGAGCCACGCCGACGAAGCGCTGATCAGCGGCGAAAGCCTGCCGGTGCCCAAGCAACCTGGCGACAAGGTCACGGGGGGCGCGATCAATGGTGAAGGTCGGTTGTTGGTGCGCACCCAGGCCTTGGGCGCGGAAACCGTGCTGGCGCGGATCATCCGCCTGGTCGAAGACGCCCAGGCGGCCAAAGCGCCGATTCAGAAACTGGTGGATAAAGTCAGCCAGGTGTTTGTGCCGACTGTGTTGCTGATCGCATTGGCGACACTGATCGGTTGGTGGTTGTACGGTGCGCCGATAGAAACCGCGCTGATCAACGCCGTCGCCGTGCTGGTCATCGCTTGCCCCTGCGCATTGGGCCTGGCCACGCCGACCGCGATCATGGCCGGTACGGGTGTGGCGGCTCGCTACGGCATTCTGATCAAGGACGCTGAAGCCCTCGAACGCGCCCATGAAGTCAGCGCCGTAGTGTTCGACAAGACCGGCACGCTGACCTCGGGCACCCCACGCATCGCTCATCTAAGCGCTATCGAAGGTGACGAAGCCGGCCTGCTGCAAATGGCCGGCGCCCTGCAACGCGGCAGTGAACATCCACTGGCGAAGGCGGTTCTGGACACCTGCGCCGAACGCGGCTTGAGCGTGGCCGATGTCAGTGACAGCCAATCGCTGACCGGACGCGGCATCGCCGGCACGCTCGACGGTCGTCGCCTGGCGCTGGGCAATCGCCGGATGCTGGAAGAAAGCGGTTTGAATGCCGGTCCGTTGGCTGACTCGGCAACGGCCTGGGAAACCGAAGGCCGGACACTGTCCTGGCTGATCGAACAAAGTCCCAAACCGCGAGTGCTCGGCCTGTTCGCGTTCGGCGATACCCTCAAGCCCGGCGCCCTGCAAGCGGTGCAACAACTCAACGCACGCCACATCAGCAGCCACTTGCTGACCGGCGACAATCGCGGCAGCGCCAAAGTGGTTGCCCAAGCCTTGGGCATCACCGATGTGCACGCCGAAGTGCTGCCGGCAGACAAAGCCGCCACGGTGGCCACACTGAAGAAAACCGGTGTGGTGGCGATGGTCGGTGACGGCATCAACGACGCCCCGGCACTGGCTGCGGCCGATATCGGCATCGCCATGGGCGGTGGCACCGACGTGGCCATGCACGCGGCCGGTATCACCTTGATGCGCGGCGATCCACGGCTGGTGCCCGCGGCACTGGAAATCAGCCGCAAGACCTACGCGAAGATTCGGCAGAATCTGTTCTGGGCCTTTGTCTATAACCTGATCGGCATTCCGTTGGCCGCGTTCGGCTTCCTCAATCCGGTACTGGCCGGCGCAGCAATGGCGTTGTCGAGCGTCAGCGTGGTGAGCAATGCGTTACTGTTGAAAACCTGGAAACCCAAGGACCTGGAGGACAATCGATGAACATCGGCCAAGCAGCCCGCCACAGTGGCCTGAGCGCAAAGATGATCCGTTATTACGAGTCCATCGGCTTGCTCAAGGCCGCCCATCGCACCGACAGCGGCTACCGTGTTTACGGCGATGACGACCTGCACACGCTGGCGTTCATCAAGCGCTCCCGGGACCTGGGGTTTTCACTCGAGGAGGTCGGCAAATTGCTGACCCTCTGGCAGGACCGCCAACGCGCCAGTGCCGACGTGAAAGCCCTGGCCCGTCAGCACATCGACGAACTGAACCAGAAGATCCGCGAGCTCGGACAGTTGCGCGACACCTTGCAGGACCTGGTCGAGCACTGTCAGGGCGACCATCGCCCTGACTGCCCGATCCTCAAGGAGCTGGCGTCGGGCTGTTGCGCCGAACCTGCCCGCGCCTGAGCGTCAGTCCCTTCACCACCAACACAGTGGTGATTGGAATACCGTGGAACAGCAACACCACGGCCCCCGGCGCCCACCACGCATAGAACGGCGCGGCGATCAGCATGCCGACGCCGAATCCGGTCATTTGCAGCAGCGTCAACACGCTGAAGATCGGCAGGCGCAGGTTGTCCGGCTCGCGTTGCAGGCGCGACATCAATCCAACCTCCGAGAACCCGTCCCCCAACCCCGCCGGCAACGAGAACAACAGCAAACCGTAGAGCGTCTGCTGCTGAAACATCAGGATGAAACCGCAGGACATCAGCAACACGCCGAAGAAAAATCGTCGCTCCAGATGTGCGTTGTCCGAGCCTTGCAGATGACTGGCGATTCGCGCGCCGATCAGTTTGCCGCTGGCCCAGACCGCCAGCATCAGACCCAGGGTGGTACTGGCGGATTCGGGGGTGAGCAGTTTTGAAATGATCGGAAAGCCGACATTGTGCGCAGCGCTGCCCAGGGTGTCGGCCATGGTGACGGCCAGCATCGCGGCTACCACGGGTGTGCTGCGCAAACCCTGGCGCAGGGCCGACCATTCATTGTGTTCCTGAACGGGGTCGACAGCCGGTCTGGAAAAGCGCAGCGGCACGATGAACACCGCGGCCAGCAAATAAGTGACCACGTTCAACGCAAACACTGTTTCGAAGCCAAACGCGGCCACCAGCAACCCCGCCACCAGACTTCCGCCGACCATGGCTGCCGACGACGCCGAGGTGATCCAGGCATTGGTCTTGAGCAGGTGTTCGCCTTCGATCAAGTGTGGCAATTGGCTGTTGAGGCCGATCGCAAACATGGAATTGCCGAATCCCAGGCCAAAAGCGATAAACGGTAATAACAAGGCCTGTTGGGTAACGGGCAGCACCAACAGCAACCCCAAAAGCGCAGCACGCAGCAGGTCGAACGCGATCAGCGGCCATCTCCCTGCCCAACGACGATAGAACGTCGTGCCGATGAGGCTGGCGAAAATCCCTCCGCCCACGCGGCTGGCGAGAAAGATCCCCACGCTCATGGCGCTGTTGCTGAGCAGGTAGACGTAAGTGGCCAAGGCGACCATGTTGAGGAAGGCGCCGAAATCCGAGACCAGACGAGCGCTGACGATCAGTCGGGCGTTGCGGGTGGAGGTGTTCACATTCAATCCTTGAGTGTGGGAAGTCCGGAAAACTCAAAACACAGCTACACCGCAAATTCAGTGTAGAAGTGAGCCTGCTCGCGATGGGGCCGTCATATTCAACATCATTGTCGCCGGACTGTCCGCTATCGCGAGCAGGCTCGCTCCCACATTAATCTTCAGTGTTTGGAGGATTCGGGGCAGGCATCTACAAAAAACCCGGCCGAAGCCGGGTTTTTCGTTAACCGATCACTGCATCCATGGGGGAGGCGGTTCTTCGGTCTTGCCCGGTGGCGCATCATCTGCCGCGCGCACCGCTTGTTTACGCTCTTCATCCAGGCGTGCCGCCTCGATCTCGCGCATGATCCCGCCCACGTCGGCCAGCTCTTCCGGCTCGTCGAACTCGCCGGTCAATACGCTGGCCGGGTGCAAGGTGCCGGCTTCGAACAACGCCCACATTTCCTTGGCGTACTTGGTCTTTTTCAACTCCGGCGCAAACCGGCCGAAGTAGGACGCCATGTTGCCCACGTCCCGCTCCAGCATGCTGAACGCGTGGTTATTGCCCGCCGCGTCGACCGCTTGCGGCAAGTCGATGATCACGGGGCCGGTCGGGGTCAACAGCACGTTGAACTCCGACAGGTCACCGTGCACCAGACCGGTACACAGCATCAGCACGATCTGCGAAATCAGGAACGCGTGATATTCGCGCGCCTGATCCGGCTCCAGCACCACGTCGTTCAGACGCGGCGCCGCATCGCCGTACTCGTCGGCCACCAGTTCCATCAGCAGCACGCCTTCAAGGAAGTCGTACGGTTGAGGCACCCGGACTCCGGCGCCGGCCAGACGGAACAATGCCGCCACTTCGGCGTTCTGCCAGGCGTCTTCGGTTTCTTTCTTGCCGAACTTGGAGCCCTTGGCCATCGCCCGAGCCTGCCGGCTGTTGCGTACCTTGCGGCCTTCCTGATATTCGGCCGCCTGGCGGAAACTGCGTTTATTCGCCTCCTTGTAGACCTTCGCGCAACGTAGCTCGTTACCGCAGCGCACCACATAAACAGCTGCTTCTTTACCACTCATGAGTGGGCGCAGCACCTCGTCGACCAGACCGTCCTCGATCAGGGGTTCAATGCGTTTTGGAGTCTTCATCAGCTTTTATTGTGGGTCCTTTATTACCAAACACGCGAAAGTCATTCGTTATACGGCAATCCACTCGTTCGGGGGAGGGGTTGCCGACCTATGAACGTCGTGATGCACACAATGTGCCGGATTAATCGGTCCCTCTCCTTCGGTCATTATCGGCCGCAAAAGATCATAGCTGAGCCGACAACACTTGTTGGCAGAGGCTTGCGAGGGCAATTGCGACAGAAGCTGACACCTTAATTCATACCCTTCGTAGGATTTTTCTTTTTAAGCCTCAATTTCCCCCGCAATCAGCCGAAGTCCTCAGAGACAAAGTGATTTGTCCGACAATCGTTCCGACAACAAAAACGATGGCGCGCTCCAGGATCGGGGGGATCAAAAACGTTTACGGCTGCCAAAAATCCGCGAGTCTTCTGCACTGCGTGGGCCTACAAGAAAAATCTGGAGCGCGGATGAACATCAAACAGAAGTTGACCTGGGCGTTTGCAATCATCGCCTGCTTGCCGGTGGTGCTGGTCGCCACCCTCGTCGTGCTGAACTTGCGCAGTGACGCCAAGGAGAATTTCGTCGACGGCAGCGGTCGCGAAATTCGTCAGGTCAGCAACGCCATGCAATTGTTCTTCGACGGCATCAGCCAGAACGTCGACTACCTGGCCAAGCAACCTCTGATCAAGAACTCCGACGATAGCCTCAAGACCTACATGGGCGCCAACGCCGAGAGCATTCCCCAGGGCGAGATGGACAAAAAAGTCTTCGGCCTCCTGCAGGACCTGGGCAACAGCCATCCATCCTATGCCTACGCCATCCTCGGCACGGCGGCCGGCGGTTATGTGTCCTGGCCGGACGATGCCAAGCTGAGCAATTACGATCCGCGCCAACGCCCCTGGTACAAGGCGGCCCAGGCCAAGCCGGGCAAACCGTTTCGCACCGAGGCCTATTATTGGGCCCAGGACGACGCAACCTACGTCAGCACCGTGCGCACCATCGACAACAAATTGGGCACCAACGGCGGCGTAGTCAGTATCGACGTGACGCTCAAGCAGCTCACCGAGATCGTCAAACAGATCAAACTCGGTGAAACCGGCTATCTGATGCTGCTGGAAAACACCGGCACCGTACTGGTCGATCCAAAACAGCCGGAACACAACTTCAAAGCCCTCAGCAGCCTCGGCGAAGGCTATGCGCAACTGGCCAAGGCCGGTAAAGGCCTGGTGGAAGTCGAGCTGAACGGCGAACGCTACATGGCCAACGTCTGGCCGTCGGAGCAACTGGGCTGGACCTTTATCGGCCTGATCAAACAGAACGACGTGATGAGCTCGGCCACGCAACTGACCTGGCTGATCGCAATCATTGCTGCCGTGCTGGCGGTGTTCTTCGCCATCGTCGGCGCCAGTTTCGCCAGCCTCATCGTGCGGCCGATCCGCAGCGTGGCCAGTGGCCTGGAGGGCATCGCCCAAGGTGAAGGCGACCTGACCAAGAACCTGGAAATCCGTGGCAGCGACGAAACCGCGCAACTGGCCAACTGGTTCAACCAGTTCCTGACCGCGATTCGTAACCTGATCCAGAGCATCGGTGGCGCAGCGAACAAGATTCTTGCTACCTCAAAAAGCTCGACCCAGGTCTCCAGTGACATGGCCGAAGCGGCTGGGCGCCAGCGTGAAGCGGTAGACATGGTGTCCACGGCGTTCCACGAAATGGTCGCCACGGCCAACGAAGTCGCGCGTTCTTGCAGCCAGGCAGCCGAGTCGGCAGACAGCGGTCAGCGTCAGGCTCGTGAAGGTCAGCAGCAAATCGACGCGGCCGTAACCAGCGTTGATCGCCTGAGCCAGGAAATCGAACAGTCGGCGCAGTCGATGCAGCAACTGGAACGCGACAGCAACGACATTCAGTCGATCCTGGGGACCATTCGCTCGATTGCCGAACAGACCAACCTGCTGGCCCTGAACGCGGCCATCGAAGCGGCACGGGCCGGTGAACAAGGTCGCGGTTTTGCGGTGGTGGCGGATGAAGTTCGCGCCCTTGCCAAGCGCACGGCCGATTCCACGGCGGAAATCGACGGGCTGCTGGGCAACCTGGCCAAACGCACCAGCCAGGTGACTCAGCAGATGCATGCAAGCCTTGAGGTCTCTCAGCAATCGGTGAGCCGCATCGGCGAGGCCCGTAGCAGCTTTGGGTTGATTCGTGAGTCGGTGGATGTGATTCGCGACATGAACACCCAGATCGCCACGGCGGCGGAAGAACAGCATCAAGTGGCGGAAGACATCAACCGGCACATCAGCCAGATTCATGGCGATGCGCAGTTGGTGGCGGAACTGGCCAACTCGGCGCGGCTGGACTCCCAGAGCCTGGCCGGGTTGTCGAATGAACTGGACGTCCTGGTTCGCCGCTTCCGGACTTGATCAGAGGCCGCTTTTAATGATCGTTCCCACGCTCCGCGTGGGAATGCAGCTCGGGACGCTCCGCGTCCCTTTCAGAGCCGAACGCGGAGCGTCCGTTGAGGCATTCCCACGCAGAGCGTGGGAACGATCAATCTGCAGTGTTACTGCTTGAAGAGTTCGCCAGGGGTAAACCCGAACAGGCTTTTGAACGCCGCAATAAACGCCGACGTCGAGTCATACCCGCAAGACAGCGCGGCATTCGTCACGCTGTCACCCTCCTCCAGCAGACTCAATGACGACAGCAGCCGCATCCGCTGACGCCATCCGCGAAAACTCAACCCGGTCTCGCGCTGGAACAAGCGCATCAGCGTCTTTTCCGAAGTGCCGAGGCGTTCCGCCCATTCCTGCAACGTCACATTGCGCTCCGGGCTTTCGATCAGTTCATTGCACAAGCCCAGCAGTCGCGGGTGCCGAGGCAACGGCAAAGAAAAACCCACTTCCGGCAAACTTGCCAACTGATCCAGCAGCACATTCACCAGCCGTGCTTCCTGGCTATCGCCTTGGGGATATTCCACCGGCAACGCACAAAAACTCTTGATCAACTCGCGCGCCAGCGGCGTGACTTCCAGCACCCGGCAACGCCCGTCCGCCCACTCACAATCTTCGCGGCGCACGTAGAGGCTGCGCATCTCGGCACGCATCGAGGTCACCACCTGGTGTTCCAGGTCCGCCGGAATCCAGATGCCCCACTGCGGCGGCGCAAAGAAACTGCCCTCAGCGGTGTGCACGCCAAGAACGCCACTGATGGCGTAGGAAAACTGCACCCAGTCATGGCGATGAGGCGGCGTCCAGGAACCGGCATTCAAACTTTCCGCCCGCGCGAACAGCGGACGCGGCAGCGCGGTGAGCGTCGGAATGGTCCGTACGAGGGAAAGTTGTCCGTTAGTCGGCATTGATTGGCCTTATGTCGCAAGACGGCAGTCAGGGCCAACGTTAGGCTAAGTCACCATTTCTTACAAATGTATTCGGTGCCGTTATGCATGCCTTCAAACACCTCAAACGCGTGGTCACCGACTGGTTCTTGTGCGGCATGCTGATCGCCACGCTGCTGGCATATTTCTTCCCGACCTTTGGCGCCACGGGCGGCGGCATGCACGCCGAATACGTGATCAACATCGGTGTGTTCCTGGTGTTCTTCCTTCACGGCGTCAATCTGTCCAGCGAGCAGATCCGTCATGGCCTGAAGAATTGGAAGCTGCATGTGATGGTGCAGTGCTTCACCTTCGCGGTGTTTCCACTGATCTGGCTGCTGAGCGACAAACTGCTGGGCTCGCACCTTCCATCCCTGCTGATGCTGGGCTTCCTCTACCTCTGCGCCCTGCCCTCGACCATTTCCTCGTCCGTGGCCCTGACCGGCAGCGCGGGCGGCAACGTGCCGGCGGCGATTCTCAACGCGAGCCTGTCCAGTGTGCTGGGGATTTTCCTGACGCCGTTGCTGGTGAGCTTCGAGGTCGGCAGCGGGGCCGGCGGCATTGAACTGGGCTCGACCCTGCTCGACCTCTGCGCCATGTTGCTGTTGCCGCTGGTACTCGGCCAATTGGTGCGGCCGTTGTTCGGCAAGTTTTTCGCGCGACACAAGCGCTACACCAATGTCGCCGACAAACTGGTGATCCTGCTGCTGGTGTATGCGGCGTTCTGCAACTCGATGGTTTCGGGGATGTGGCAGAACCAGGGCAACACAGTAATTCTGACCGCGCTGATCGGCAGTGCGATCCTGCTGGCGATCATCCTGTGGATGACCACCCGCACCGCTCGCGCATTGAAATTCAGCCCGGCGGATGAGATCGCCGCGGTGTTTTGCGCCAGCAAGAAATCCCTGGCTGCCGGTGCACCGATGGCGGCGCTGATCTTCGGGGCCAACCCGGGCCTTGGCTTGATTCTGCTGCCGATCATGATCTATCACCCGTTGCAGCTGATCGTCTGCTCGGTAATGGCCGAGCGTTACGCCAACCTCAACCGTGAACGCATCGCGCAGCAGAACGCGCAACTGGTCAGCGCTCGATAATCGCCGTCACACCCTGACCACCGGCGGCGCAGATCGAGATCAAGCCTCGACCCTTGCCCGCCGCATCCAGCAACTTCGCCAGGTTGGCGACAATGCGCCCGCCAGTCGCGGCAAACGGATGCCCCGCCGCCAGCGAACTGCCTTTGACGTTGAGGCGGCTGCGGTCAATGGAACCCAACGGCGCATCGAGGCCGAGGCGGGTTTTGCAAAACTCTGGATCTTCCCAGGCCTTCAACGTGCAGAGCACCTGCGCGGCGAAGGCTTCGTGGATTTCGTAGTAGTCGAAGTCCTGCAAGGTCAGGCCGTTGCGCGCCAGTAAACGTGGCACCGCGTAAACCGGCGCCATCAACAGCCCTTCGGCGCCATTGACGAAATCCACCGCCGCGGCCTCGCCATCGCGCAGGTAAGCGAGGATCGGCAATCCACGCTCCTTTGCCCATTCCTCACTGCCCAGCAGCACCAGCGATGCACCGTCGGTGAGTGGCGTGGAGTTGCCCGCCGTCAGCGTGCCCTTGGCGCTTTTCTCGAAAGCCGGTTTCAGCGCGGCGAGTTTTTCAAGGGTCAGGTCCGGGCGCAGGTTGTTGTCACGGGTCAGGCCGAGGAACGGCGTCATCAAATCGTTGTGCCAGCCTTCGGTGTAGGACGCGGCCAGATTGCGATGGCTTTCCAGCGCCAGTTGATCCTGTTCTTCGCGGGGGATGTTCCAGGTCTGCGCCATCAATTCGCAGTGCTGGCCCATGGACAAACCGGTGCGCGGTTCGCCGTTGCGCGGGAATTCCGGAATCAAATCCCGGGGACGCAATTGCAGAAAGGTTTTCAGTTTATCGCCCGTGGTCTTGGCCCGGTTGGCTTCAAGCAACACCCGGCGCAAACCTTCACTGACGCTGATCGGTGCATCCGACGTGGTGTCGACGCCACCGGCAATCCCGCAATCGATCTGGCCCAGGGCGATCTTGTTCGCCACCAGCAACGCCGCTTCAAGCCCCGTGCCGCAAGCCTGTTGGATGTCATAGGCCGGCGTGCTGGGGGACAACCGCGAGCCGAGCACGCACTCGCGGGTCAGATTCATGTCTCGCGACAGTTTGAGCACCGCACCCGCCACCACTTCGCCGATGCGCAGGCCATGCAGGTTGTAGCGCTCGATCAGGCCTTCGAGCGCGGCGGTAAGCATCGCCTGATTGCTGGCGGTGGCGTACGGCCCGTTGGAACGGGCGAAGGGGATACGGTTACCACCGATAATCGCGACGCGGCGCAGCTGAGTCATGAAAAGCTCCTTGAAAAATTCAATTTGGGAACCGATCCCTTGTGGGAGTGAGCCTGCTCGCTCCCACAGGATTGCATTCCAATTCAGGTCTGCGGTCGCCTGAAAGTCCTGCGACGAACTAATCTGCTGAGTTCAAGCGTAGGCCTAATCTCGTGGATCGAACGACTGATTGCCATTCGTGGTCCACACTTTGAACCCCAGCTGCCGGAGTGCGTTCCATGTCTGACCGTTATATCGACTTCGCCAATTCGTCCATCGGCCATCGTCTGGTCGGGGCCTTGGGACTGCCGTCTCCGGTACGCCTGGAACGCTGGCAAGCAGGCCGGCTGCGGCCCGTCGAAGGAGCGCTGTTGATCGGCGGCGGCCCGTTGGCGGACAACGTCAGCGCCTTCGCCAATCGCCTGACCGATGCGATCTATGCCTACGGTGCCGAGCCTTCCCTGGCCACCGCGTGGATTCCCGGCCACGGTCCGAAGATCAAGGCCGTGGTGTTCGATGCCAGTGATGTGCTGCACACCGATCAGCTGAAACGGCTGCGCGAATTCTTTCAACCGCTAATGAAAAACCTCGATAACAGTGCGCACCTGGTGATTCTGGGGCGCGCGCCAGAAACGCTGAGCGACCCGTTCGCCGCCAGTGCACAGCGCGCCCTGGAAGGTTTCAGCCGTTCGCTGGCCAAGGAATTGCGCAGTGGCGGCACCTTGCAGCTGATCTATGTCGGCGAAGGGGCCGAGGATCAACTGGAAGGGCCGCTGCGGTTTTTCCTCTCGCCCAAAAGCGCGTTTGTCTCCGGGCAGGTCATCCGATTGAAAGCCTGCGATACGCAGGTGACGGACTGGACTCGTCCACTGGCCGGGCGCAAGGCGCTAGTCACCGGTGCCGCGCGTGGCATTGGTGCCTCCATCGCCGAGACCCTGGCCCGAGACGGTGCCGAAGTGATCCTGCTCGACGTGCCACCGGCCAAGGCCGACCTGGACGCGCTCGCCGCACGCCTTGGCGGGCGCAGCATCACCCTGGACATTTGTGCCGAAGACGCTGCTGCGCAATTAATCGAACAGCTGCCTGACGGTATCGACGTGGTGGTCCACAACGCCGGCATCACCCGCGATAAAACCCTGGCCAACATGACCCCGGAATTCTGGGATGCGGTGCTCGCGGTCAACCTCAACGCACCGCAAGTGCTGACCAAGGCGTTGCTCGACAGCGGCACCTTGCATGACAACGGTCGAGTGATTTTGCTTGCCTCGATCAGCGGCATCGCCGGCAATCGTGGGCAAACCAATTACGCGGCAAGCAAGGCTGGCCTTATCGGTCTGGCTCAAGCCTGGGCACCGCTGATGAGTGAACGCGGCATCAGCATCAACGCCGTGGCACCCGGATTCATCGAAACGCAAATGACCGCACACCTGCCGTTCGGTATCCGCGAAGCCGGGCGACGCATGAGTTCGCTTGGCCAGGGCGGCCTGCCGCAGGACGTTGCCGAAGCGGTGGCCTGGCTGGCGCAGCCTGGCACCGGCGCGTTCACCGGGCAGGCGTTGCGAGTCTGCGGACAAAGTGTTCTGGGGGCGTAGACATGATCATTGACTGGCACACGCTCAATCGCGAACCGAGCCTGCCTGCGCTGTATGTGCGGGCGGCGATGCGGCGAAAAATCACCGGCACCACGTTGCCCGACTCCGGTTTGCGTTGCTGGGTCGAGGTCGATCCCAACCGTTTGGCGGCGTATCGCAAGGTCTGCGGGTTTGCCGACAACGGTTTGCTACCGCCGACCTACCCGCACATCCTGGCGTTTGCGCTGCAGATGCAATTGCTCACGGCCAAGGAGTTTCCGTTCCCGTTGCTCGGGCTGATCCACCTGAGCAATCGCATCCGGGTTTTACGGCCCATGGGCGGCGTGCATCGTGTGCGGGCCAGTGTGCAGGTGCAGAACCTGCAACCGCACGCCAAGGGCGCCACGTTCGATCTGGTGACCTCACTTGACGATCAGCTGGGAACGCTGTGGGAGGCTGAAAGCCGAATGTTGTGCCGGGGCGTCAAACTTGAGGGCGAACCCGTCGAAGAGGTCCTGGCCTCGACACTGGACATGATGGAAGTGACGCGCTGGAAAGCGCCGGCGGATATCGGTCGCCAGTACGCCAAGGTGTCCGGAGACTACAACCCGATTCACCTGAGTGCCGCCAGCGCCAAACTGTTCGGCTTCCCCACAGCCATCGCCCATGGGCTATGGAACAAGGCACGGACATTGGCCGCGTTGAGCGAGCATCTGCCCACCGCCAATGTCGAGATCGAGGTTCAGTTCAAGAAACCGGTAAGGCTGCCCAGCGAAGTGACATTGCTGTCCAGCGCGGCAGGCTCCAGTGGCGATTTTCAGCTGGTGGGTGCAGGGGATCTTGAACACATGACGGGGCATTGGCGGCCCATCGCTTGAGTCGGCCGTTCCCAGGCTCGCGTGGGAACGGTTTTTCAGCCCTCATGCCATGGTCAATTGTGTCTAAACACCTTTGGTTTTTCGGCGCCCTCTCAAGGGACTAGGCGTTGCATCTCCGGCTGCGGAAACAAATTATTCAGCGTTTCCAGCAACCGCACGTGGTAAATCGGCTTACGAAACAGGTCAAGCACCTGCAGGCGCAGCATGTCGCTGACATCCTCCATGTCCGCATGTCCGGACGTGACGATCACCGGCAAATGTTGACGTGAAGTGTGTTCGCGCAAGCGCCTGATCAGCGACATGCCGCTTTCCTCCGGCATGCGCAGATCAGTGATCACCAAGGCGATATCAGGATGGCGGGTCAGATGCTGCAGAGCGAACTTGACCGACGTTGCGGTGAAACAATTGAAGCCCTCCCCCTCCAGTAATTCCGCCAATTCCAGCAATGCATCCTCTTCGTCATCGACCAGCAGCAGCTGTTGACGTGGCAGCGCGTGCGCGTTCATGGGTAACTCCTGCAATGGACCAAGCGCTGACGTCAGTACCACTCAGGCACGCTGGCAAGCTGTAACGTTCATGGTGTCGCCGGCACCAGCACATTTTTGATCCCGGTAAAAATCAGCGTAATCGCACCCGAAATCGGCGTCATGAAAGCCGCCAGTGCCACGGCGGCCATGCCCGCGATAATGGCGTATTCGATACCCGAAGCCCCTTCGGTGTCTTTCGCCAGATTGAAGTAGAAGGCAGCTTCGGACTTGATCTTCTGAACAATGTTCGTGAAGGACATAACGATTTCTCCTGAGAGCAGCGGGTGTTGCACCGTCGCAACATGATTCCCCTGTGCCAGCATCAGCATTGTCGCCATTCTCCGGACCTACAACTGTAAGAACGCATTAATACTTAAGTATTAAGCGCAGGCCGTGGACATCGGAAAACCGCACCGAGCGCGTCAACCCTTTCCTTTTGTTCGTTTTTTTGGTGGCACTAATGGCGTTTTGCTCTACCTGCGCTACCGTCCAATAGCGAAATAGTTCAATTTTTTTACTGCCTGAATGCAAAAAATTTCTCGTCGCACGGCACGGGTCATCAAGCACCAGGGAAGGGGAAGCCGTCATGAACAGCCGAATCACCATGGGCCTGGCCGGATTGTTTTTGGTCGGTGCCCTGATCGCCGGTTACTGGGGACTTACACTGAGCCGACAACCCTCTCCCGAACCCATCGTGCAACCTGTCGTTGTCACGGCCGCGCCAACCACGCCCGCGCCGGAGCCCGCAGACGATCACACCCGCCAACCGGTTGTGGTCCTGCTACACGACGTGGCGCCCTTCGTTCAGATCACTGCCGCCGATGTGACCCTGGAAAAACTGCGCACGGCCCCGGTCGGCAGTTTGACCCGACTGGATCAAGCGATTGGCCGCACGCCATGGCGCGCACTGGCGGCGGGCACCTGGCTCAATGCTGAAAGCTTCGAAGCCGGCAGCGCGCTGGCGCGAATGATCCACCCCGATGAACGCGCGCTTGCCGTCGCGGTAGATGAGGTGATCAATGCGGGTGGCCAACTAAGCCCGGGCGACTACGTCGACGTGATGCTGTTTTTGCGCGCAGACGCCAACAACCCCCAGCAGTCGGCTCAGGTGGTGGTCCCGGCCTTGCGCGTGCTCGGTGTCGGTGAACAACTGGGGCTGACCAATGATGGTCGCCCCGCCAATCCCTCGCGCAGCAGCGAAGAACAAATCAAGCAGGACCAATTGCGTGCCAGTGCCCGCTCGGTGTTGCTCGCCGTCCCCGAACCGTTGCTCAGTCGCCTGATGCTTGCGGCCCAAGCCGGTGTGTTGCGCCTCGCCGTGCGCAGCGCCGAAGAAAAACGCCTGGCGCAGTATTGGGCGAGTGCAAACAGTTCACCGGCCAACCTCACCAATGCCAATCGCGAACTCGTGCAATTCAATCAGCTGGCCCTCGTCAGCCCTCCCAAACCACTCACCTTCGGTGGCGGCGCTGCACCACGCCAAGCGCGGGTGGAAGTCATACGCGGTAATGAAGTGACCCAACAAACCCCCTGAGTCGAGCAAGGATGCATCTCAATGCATAGTCGTTCCATGCCCATGTCCGTTTTCCAAGGCCTGCTTTGGGTTTCCTTGATGAGCGGCCTGCCGTTGAGCATGACCTTCGCAGCCACCGGCAATTGCGCCGCGCTGGGTTCATTACCGGCCGTGCTGGAGGTCGGTGAAGGGCTGCAACAAGAACTGCAATCGCCGGTAGCGATCACACGGCTGGCGGTCGGTGATCCGAAAATCGCCGACGTGCGTGTCAACGGCAACCAGGCCTTCCTGGTCACCGGCATGGCGCCCGGGGCCACCAGCCTGATGGTCTGGACGGCCTGCGCCAGCGCTCCGCGCCAGAGCATGGTGTTTGTCCAGGGACGGGCGACGGCGGCGTTGACCCGCACGTCGTCCATGCCCTCCGAAGATCCCTTACTGCCCTCGCAAGTGCAGACCGACATCCGTTTCGTGGAGGTCAGCCGGACCAAACTCAAAGAAGCCAGCACGTCGATCTTCGGGAAAAGTTCGAACTTCCTGTTCGGCTCTCCCGGCACCGTGCCCAACACCGCCGTGACCCCGCGCGTATTGCCATTGCGCAACATCGATCCGCGCATCGCCGTGCCCAGCATCCCGCTGGCAAATGACATGTTCAACATCGTCGCCGGGGGCGGCAATTTCCTCGCGATCATCAACGCCATGGAAGGCAGCGGCTTCGCCTACACCCTGGCGCGGCCAAGCCTGGTAGCGATCAGCGGGCAGAGTGCGAGCTTCCTGGCCGGTGGCGAAATTCCGATCCCGGTCCCCAGCGCCAACAGCAACAGCTACTCCATCGAGTACAAGGAATTCGGGATCCGGCTGACACTCACTCCGACCGTTGTCAGCACCGATCGCATCGCCTTGAAAGTGGCGCCGGAAGTCAGCGAACTCGACTACAACAACGGCGTGACGATCGGTGGCACCACGGTCCCCGCGTTCACCATTCGCCGCACCGACACCAGCATCTCCCTGGCCGATGGCGAGAGCTTCGTCATCAGCGGCCTGATCAGTACGCAAAACGCCTCGCAGGTCGACAAGTTCCCGGGGCTGGGCGACATCCCGGTGATTGGCGCATTTTTTCGCAGCTCCTCGATCAAGCGTGAAGAGCGCGAGCTGCTGATGATCGTCACCCCGCACCTGGTTCAACCGTTGGCCGCCAACGCGCAATTGCCGTCGCTGCCCGGTGAACAACTGCGCAACTATGACCCCGGGTTTTACCGCATGTACTTCCTGGAAAACGGCAACTTCGATAAACGCAGCGGGTTATCGCAATGAGCCAGAACCTGAGTCAAACCTTCCTCGCGATCACGCGGAACAACACCGACCTTGAATGGCTGCAAGGCGCCCTCGCGCCCTTGGGTCAGGTCGTCAGCGCTGGCGGTGGGAGCCTCGACGAGTTGTTGGCGCTGGTCGATGTGACGTTCGCCAGCCTGGTGTTCGTCGGCCTGGATCGCGAGCACGTGGTGGCGCAGAGCACCTTGATCGAAGGCGCGCTGGAAGCCAAGCCGATGCTGGCCATCGTTGCGCTGGGCGACGGCATGGACAACCAGCTCGTGCTCAACGCCATGCGCGCCGGGGCGCGGGACTTCGTTGCCTATGGCTCGCGTTCCAGTGAAGTCGCCGGGTTGGTACGGCGCCTTGGCAAACGCCTGCCACCGGTAGCACCGAATAATCATCTGGGTGGCCTGACCGTGCTGTATGGCGTGCAAAGCAATGCCGACGGTGCGCTGCTCGCCAACCACATGGCGCACGTGGTGCAAAAGAGTGGCCAGCAAACCTTGCTGCTGGATTTAGGCTTGCCCCGTGGCGACAGCCTGGCGCTGCTTGGTCTGGAGAGTTCGTATCATTTCGGCGATGCGCTGCGGCACGTACGACGCCTGGACTCGACCCTGATCGACAGCGCCTTCACCAGCGACGGAGACGGGCTGCGCATCCTTGCCTACGCCAGTCACGATGAACCGCTGGAGCTCACCAGTGCCGCCGAGCTGTACATGCTACTCAGCGCGTTGCGCCAACACTTCCAGCACATCGTGGTCAATCTCACCGGGCAACCCGACTGCGAAGCGCTGCGCACCTTTGTCAGCCATTGCGACAAGCTGCTCTGGTACACCGATCAGAACGTGCTCGACTGCCGCCGCAACCTGGCGATGCTCAACCTGTGGCGCGAAAAGGGCATGAAGCTCGACCACGCCCGGCTGCTGATTGACCGCTACTTGCGCAACGTCGCACCGGACGCCGACACCCTCGGAAAAAGCTTTGGCATGGAAGTTATCGCCATCCTCGCCTGTAGCCCGGAAGTGCGGCTCAACGCAAAAAACCAGGGCGTGAGCCTGTTCGAACTGGCCCCGCGCGAAGGCCTGACCCAAAGCTTGCGCACCCTCGGCGAATGCTTGGCCAAACGCTCCGAAAGCCTGTCCAAACCCAAGACCGGCTGGTTCAACCGGCTTAGGGGCGCGCAATGAACGGTGAACAATTGTTCGGCGCCACTCAACGCACGCCGACCGGTAACAGCGACCACGAAGGCCTCAAACAGGTCCTGCACCGCTACATCATCGACGCCATTGAAGAGTCCGGAAAAAACCTGCTGGAGGGTTCACGGCAGGTGCTGTCGCAGTTCGTCATCGACAAAGTGGCCGAGTACATTGCGCGCCTGCACCTGGCGATTACCCGCTATGAAATGGAGCGACTGGCCGAAGAGCTGGTCGATGAACTCACCGGTTTCGGCCCGCTGGAAGTGCTGCTGCGCGACCCGGCAGTGACCGAGATTCTGGTCAACGGCCCGCACCGGGTGTTCGTCGAACGCGAGGGTGTGTTGTATCAGAGCGACTTGCGTTTCATCGACGCACACCACGTCGAACGGGTCATGCAAAGGATCCTCGCGCCTTTGGGCCGGCGGCTTGATGAGTCGTCGCCAATGGTCGATGCACGCCTACCTGATGGCAGCCGGGTTAACGCGATCATTCCGCCCATCGCCCTCGACGGCCCGTGTCTGTCGATCCGAAAATTTCGCAAGGACATGCTTAAAAGCACCGACCTGATGGCGATGCAAACCATCGATCAGGCGATCTTCGACTTCATCCAGGAAGCCGTGGGCAAGCGCTGCAACATTCTGATCAGTGGCGGCACCGGCACCGGCAAAACCACGTTGCTGAATATTCTCAGCCAGTTGATCAACCCGCACGAACGACTGGTGACCATTGAGGACGTCGCCGAATTGCAACTGGGCCACCCGCACGTCGTGCGCCTGGAAACCCGCCCGCCGAATGCCGAAGGCCACGGCGAAGTGAAGTCCAGCGACTTGATCCGCAATGCCCTGCGGATGCGCCCGGACAGAATCATCCTGGGTGAAATCCGCGGTGTCGAAGTGGTCGACGTGCTCACGGCGATGAACACCGGTCACGACGGTTCGATGAGCACCGTACACGCCAACAATGCCCAGGATGCGCTGTTGAGGCTGGAAACCCTGGTCGGCCTGACCGGTCGCACAATTGCCGAAAAGACCTTGCGGCAAATGATCTGCGCGGCGCTGGACGTGGTGATCCAGTTGACGCGCATGCCTGATGGCCGGCGTTGCGTCGCCGAAGTGGTTGAAGTGATTGGCGTGCGCGATGACGTCTACGTGACCAACACGCTGTTCAGGCTGGACCGGCGCACCGGCTTCGGTTTTCTGCGTGAGGCAGTCAACCCCGCCGGCGACAAATTGCGCCGCGAGTCAGCACTCCCCCTCTCACCTTATTAAGGGCCACGGCATGCTCAAACCGGTGCTGCTTATCCTCGTTTGCCTGGTGATGTTTGGCCTGTCGATCCGTTTGTTGCTCAGTGGACTGCGACAGACCGGGACTGAACGCGTTCTGCAACGCCTGACTCAGGGGCAGCCGGAACTGACTGTCGAAAAGTCCTCTTGGGCAGGCCTGGAAAGGGCCTTTCTGCGCGCCGGTCTCGGACGCCCCACCGAACGCCTTGGCGTGTGGATGCTGCTGTGGGCCTTGGTCATCCTGATTGGTTTCGCCAGCGCCGGCTGGATCGGTGCCGGGGTGTCACTGCTGGTGCCGCCTCTGGTTCTGCGGCTGTACATCAGCTGGCGCTATCAACGTCGCCTCAAACGCATGATCGAGCAACTGCCACCAATGCTCGATCACACCGTGCGCAGCCTGAAGTCCGGACGCACCCTCGCCGATGCCGTGCTGGGCGCCATCGATGCCGCCCAGGACCCTTTGAAAAATGCCATGGGCCGCGTGCAGCGCAACGTGCAGTTGGGCGTCAGCCTGCCGGATGCGGCCACCGACTTTGCCGAACTGTATGAGAAAGACGAACTGCGCCTGTTTGCCTTGGGGCTGAAGGTCAATCACCGCTATGGCGGCAGCGCCAGCGAACTGCTGGAGAACCTGATCAAAATGATCCGCGAGCGTGAGCAGATTGCGCGACAACTGAGCGCCATGACCGGCGAAACCCGGGTGACCGCCTGGGTGTTGGGCTGCTTGCCAGTGGGCCTGGCCGGCTATTTTCTGGCTGCCAACCCCACCTACTTGCTCGCCATGTGGCACGACAGCTCGGGGCAAATCATGCTCGCCACCGCGTTCGGTTTGCAGGCGGTAGGCAGCCTGCTGCTCTGGCGCATGTTGCGTAGCGTATGAAAATCGCCCTGCTGATCAGTGCGCTGCTGTTTCTGGGGGCAACTCTTTTGCTCCTCAGCGCCCTGCTGGATCAACGCCGGCGCACGCGCCAAGTCGCCCAGCGACTGGACGGCAAACGAGCCGAAAAAAACCGCGTGGGCCTCTGGTTGCAGGCGCTTGGCAACAGCTCTCTCGGTCAGCGTGTGGTCAATCTGGACAACGAGACCCAGACCTTGCTCAACCGTCTGGGCTGGCGCAGCGCCCGACGGCGCTCGCTGTTTGCCGCGTGCCAGGTCGGCGTCCCGGTGCTGGCGCTGTCCGTCAGCTTGCTGATCCAGAGCGTTTTCTACCTCAACGTTGAGAACCACTGGATCGCCCCGCTGTTTGCCACCGCCATCGGCTACTTACTGCCCAAACGCTTGCTCGCCGCAGCGGCACAACGTCGACAAAGACAACTGGCCACCGAGATCTCCACCTTCATTCCACTGCTGCGCATCCTGTTCGAGTCGGGCATGGCGGTGGAACAGTCGCTGCGCGTCATGAGCCATGAAGGAAAATACCTTCTGCCCACACTGACTCAGGAACTGCGCCTGGTGCTGGCCCGTGTCGACTCCGGCCTGGAACTGGGCGAAGCGCTGAACAGGGCCAGCCACCTGCTGGCGGTCGATGAATTCACCGACACCTGCGTGATCCTGCAGCAGTTGCTTCATCAGGGCGTTGGGGCGATGAAATCGCTGCTGGCGCTCAAGCAATTGTTCGATGACCGGCGCCTGACCCGCTTGCAGGAATACATCTCCAAGATGTCCGCCAAAATGTCCGTCGTGATGATGCTGTTTCTCTTCCCGGCGTTGTTGATCGTGCTGGCCGGCCCCGGGTTCACCGCCCTGGCGCGGGCCATTGGTTCATAGAGGGATGATGATGAAAGCAATGATTGCCGGTTTGAGTCTGCTGCTACTGGGCGGCTGCGCAACGAACAGTCAGGCGCCCTGGAGCGCACTGACCAACACCGCCAGTTGCGGAAAATTGGGCGCTGATGAACAACTGTCGATGAACCTCGCCGACGACATGGCCAAGGACGGAAAACTGCACGCCAGCCTTGCCAACTTGCAACGTCTGCCCGACAACCTGGCCGACGTACGCCTGCGCAAAGCCAAGGTTTACCGCCTGCTGGGCCGCAGTGAAGCCGAGCCGTTGTACCGCAGCCTGGTCGGCACCTGCCTGGCCGCCGAAGCCGAACAGGGCCTGGGCCAACTCGCCGCTGCCAGGGGCGATAACGGTCAGGCCCAAACCCACTTGCAACGCGCCGCCCAGTTGGCGCCCACCGATGAAAAAATCCGCAACGACCTCGGCGTGGTCTACCTCAATCAACGGCGCATCGAGGATGCACGCTTCGAGTTCCTGACCGCCATGGAACTCAAACAGAGCGATCAACTGGCGGCGTTGAATCTGGTGACGCTGTTGATCTATCAGGACGACTGGAGCCGCGCCGCTGAGCTGGTCAGTCGCCTCGGCCTGAGCCCCGCCCAAGTCACCGAAGCCCAAGAGCGCGCGCAAAAACTCAAGGCCCCGGACAAGACAGGCCCGATCGCCACGAACCAAGTCGCCGCCGTGACGGTTGCGCCCCTTCAATAGAGAGAACATCGCGATGAAACCCACCTTCGTTTACCTCGCCCTGTTGGCCTTGCCCCTCACCACCCACGCCCTCGAAGGCCCCTCCTCGGCGCAACAACAGGAAACCGAAGGCTGGCTGCAACTGCAAAGCAGCAACAAGGCCGCCTCGCAAAAACCACAAACCTCAACCGCGACCGAGCGCGAACTGAGCATGCAGCGGTGGCTAAAAAGCTATGAGCATGAGATCCCGAAATTTTTTGACCAGAATGAAGGAGGGACAGTGTCCAGCGGGTCTGGGGGATAAGCTTCGGAGGTGATTCGCCTGATCCATCGCCTTCGCGGGCAAGGCCGCTCCCACAGGTATTGCGGGGCCCTGCTCGCGAAGAACGAAAACGTCGCGTGACAGTTACACCGTGGCTAGCGGGACATCCACATTATCCAGCGCGCGATTCACCGCCAACTCGGCCAGCATGATGATCTGCTGGATCGCCAGCGCCGTATGCCGCTGCGGCCCCTCCAGATACCCGGCAAAATCACCTGCCATTACACTTGCCGACGCCAGGGACTCACAGGCATGAGCCAACAGACTTTCCGAATCAACGTCAGGGACGACCATAAACATCGTGCTCGGACGTCGAGTTTTGACGCTGTAGGGTTCGGGGGGATCGAGGTAGTAATCGAGGGCGCGGTTTATGGCTTCGCGGTCTTTGATGAGCGCTTCGGCTTCGGTGGCTTCGGCGTTGGGGGTAGCGGTGTTAACGGGTGGATCTGGGACAATTTTGCTCATTTGATTTCCCTGTTCATTTTTTGGAGCCATCACTTTTCGTTTCTCACACGGAAAGTGGTGGCAGCTATGTGCAGGGTGAGAAAACCGGGAACAGAGAACCGGCCGGACCGAAATCCGCCCGCACACAGCCGCCATAGAGCATTGCAGGCAGCAAATAGCTGGCGGCAATTATGGTGATGCTGGCGCTAGATTCAACATATCTGTTCCGGGTTCTCACACCCGGTCGCTGAGGTTTCAGCGACAGCCAGAGGTTAGAGACACGGCTTCCTACCCGGCAACCTGAAAAATGCGTGGGAAAGTACTGCGTTTCTTACACATCGTTAAACACAAAAATGGAACGCGGAGCGTCCCTGGCTGCATTCCCACGCGGAGCGTAGGGAACGATCAGTGGGCAGCAGGAGGAGATTGGTCGGTTGGCGGGCCGTCATCGCTGGCAGGCCAGCTCCCACAGGGTTCGGTGTACATCTGCAGGAGATTGGGCGGTTGGCCGGGCGCCATCGCTGGCAGGCCAGCTCCCACAGGGGAATGGGGTTTATCTGGGAGAGACTGGTCGGCTATCAGGCCGCCATCGCTGCGATGCGGCGACCCGACAAGCCAGCTCCCACAGAAAATCGGGGGCATACCGCCCGCTCCTCACCACTCAACAGGCCGAGCGTTAGCTCGCCTGCAGCTCTTGATCTGGTTTTTGATCCACCTGCCCCTTCGGAAGGCTGAGTGGAGGCGTTCATCTGGGGGGTAGGCGCGTAGCGCCGTTCGACGAAGTCGAACACATCGAGAGGAGGTCGTCGCGAAGCAGACCGGAGGCGATGCCCCCAGATGAATGCCGGAACGA
>NZ_JANUCB010000019.1:0-35907 GCF_024809425.1 Pseudomonas sp. JAI111
AGCAGTGTTTGAAAAGCAGGTAGTCAGTGTGGGCGAGTCCATACATAAGGGCGAAACCCTAAGCCGCCGTTACCGCAGCAACGGATATGTACACCCGAAAGAGACTGGTCGGCTATCAGGCCGCCATCGCGAGCAGGCTCACTCCCACAGTTGGACGGGGTACACCCGAAAGAGCATGGTCGGCCCGAAGGCCGCCACGGCTTACTCCTCCCCCTCAGGCACAACCTTGTTCTGAGTCAAATACCGATCCAGCGTCGCATTGTTATCCGGCGAAGAACTATCCCCCGCCACCTGCCACAAACGCCGCTCAATCCCCTGCGCCAAAAGATGCCCCACCGCCGCCTCGATCGCCGACAACACACACAACTGCGCCGGCTCGTTCGTCGTATACCCCACCTCAGCCTCAAGCAACTTCTTGAACTCGATAAACTTGAACACCCCGGCACTACGGCCCACCGAATAAATCGTCTTGCTCGTCATCACATTCGCCAACACCTGCCCACTGCGAACATCCACCGCACGAAGATTCACCGACACCTGATCCACCCGATACTCCCGAGAAAGATCGATCCCCAGATACCGCGCCCCTTCCCCACCACTGCGCACGTTAGTGTCATACGCAATAATCCCGCCCTCCAGCATCAGATTCGCCGCCTGCAACGGCGGCAACTCACCCTGGATATTCACCGGCGTATTAGGCTTCTTCTGCGAAGCACGAATGATCTTGCGCTCGGTCAGCAGGTTCTGCAGCCCCTCCCGCTCCAGCACCACAAACCAGCCACTGGCCTGCAACGCATCCATCAACATGCTCGCCGCACCCTGGGTCACACTGGTCGAAAACGAACTGGCCGGAGTCGGTTTGTACTGCCCGGTCTGGTCACGGAAACCGTACACCACCGCCATCAACCGGCCCTTGGGACGCGGCATGTTCAGCAAATCGTAATAGGTCGACGCCCGAGGTGTCAGGGTCGGTGATTCGGTGTCCTGTTCGGCTGGCATCGTGTCACGCAAACTGCACCCTTGTAATGCCGCCAACATCAGCCCTAGCGCTATTATTTTTTTCATATCCTTAACTCCCCATCGACCCAAATCCCCGTCAAGGGGCCAGGCCATTCACCCGAATTTCCGAAACCTCACCGCTCGCTCGGTCCGTGACTTCAATGGTCAGCGCTCCGGAGTCGTCGACGACGTTGACAATAAAAGCGTCGGTGGACAGGCTCCCGGTATTGCCCGTGGAGATGTTGTCCAGCAGCTGCCCCAGCAACCGCGATTGCAACTGACTGGTGAAGCGCTCCAGTGCCGAAGTCCCGGGTACCGTTGTGCGCTTCTTCAGGTCTGGATCGTCAAAATCGTTTTGCGCCTGAGCGTTGTTGAGCAGCCAGGTGCCGTTCAACGGGTTGCCGCCGAACGAGGGGTTGACGGGGGTGTAGACCAGCTCCGTGGCCTGGACCAGAGCATGAGTTCCGAGCCCGAGCAGTAAGCCTGCGGTGCACTGCAAGAACGTTTTCGTTTTCATAATTCGTCCCTCTCAAGGTCCGTCGTGTCCTGCAACAAGGTTTCCAGCTTGCGCTGCACAATCTGCCCGCGAACCCAGTCAGCGGCGTCATAAGCCTCATCCTTGAGTTCCACGGTGTTCGGCGGCAGGAAGCGCCGATAAACCAGTCGTTGCTGATATTCCACGGTCACCAGGCTGCCCCAGCGCGCCGAAGGCCGTTCGCGCACCACCAGGTTGAAATCCATCGGGCTGGTGGCGCGCAGGCGTTCACTGAACGAGTAATAAAAGTCGTGGCCGATGTGCGAAATCGTGTCATCGATGATGAAGCCGAGCATCTCGTCCTCTTCACCGGCGCTGGCGAGCGTCGCCACACACGCCAGGACCATGGCTGCCAGCCACTGCCGGTTCATGGCGACAACGCCTGCGGCAAGGTGGACTGGTTTTTCACCGGACCGGAAGTGCCGTCGAGGAAGGCTTTCTCGGCGACAAACTGCCAGTCCGTGTAGCTCGCCATGCCGGTGAAGTCCGACCACTGGCTGGGGAAATCCGTCTGCTTGAGCGGCAGGTCCGTGGACGGGCTGTTGAGTCCGGTGATACGTCCGTCGAAGCCGCGCATCAACGTCCATTCCCCGCCGCCGATCGGGTCCGGATAGAGCTGCCGAAGATGGTGTTTAGGCGTAGGAAAACGCTCGTCCTGCAACAGGTCTTCCAGCTCTTTGGGGTACTGCGCCAGCCCCGGCGAACTGCGGTAGTAGCTGCGCAATGCCTGGGCGTATTGAGTGCCGACCCACAGCAACTGACGTTCGCGATCCCGGCGCGCGGCGGTCGCCCACAACTCACCGGCACTGGCCAGGCCCATGCCCATCAACATGATCAGGAACAGCACGCCCAGGTAGGTGAACCCGGCCTCGTCAGAAGGCTTACCACTCGGAGTAAAGGCTGCCATCACGCGCCCTCCCTGTGGCACCGCTTTTGATATCGGCCACCCCGCCCGCCACGCCGTCAGGTGGCGCGACCAGCACCCAGGTGTCCTTGCGTTCGGCAATCGGGTCCGTCGGCGGGTTGCGCAGGTAACGCTGCTCCACCAGTTGTTCCAGGGAATCGGGGTAGCGCCCGGTGTCGCCGTAGTAGTGATCCAGGGCTTCGCGCATGGCCGACAGGCTCTGGCGCAGCGTGGTTTCCTTGGAGGCCTCGAGGCTGTTGAAATAGCGCGGCAAGGCAATGGTCATCAAGGTTGCGATGATTGCCATGACCACCATCAGTTCCAGCAAGGTAAAACCCTTTTGCCGACGCATGATTCACCACTCCCGGTAGGCGATGCCGTTGAGACCCTTGCCGCGCGCATGGGAATAAACGTCGAAGACGTCTTCGCCATCACGCGGGTTTTCAGCCGTGCTGTCGTAGGAGCGCAAGCCCCAGCCACCGTTGTCGTCACGCTTGACCGGTGTCAGCGGGTCGTGCGGCAAGCGCCGTAGAAAGTAGAACTTGGCGCCCTTGGCGCTGCGCACATCACGCACGCCGTCGACCAGCACTTTCAGGTTCGGTGGATAGCCGCTGCTTTCCAGCGACTTCTCGATGTAACCGGCGTCGAAAGCGCGTTTGTAGGCGTCGATGGCGTCGCGGATCTGGTACAGCGCCGTGCGCAATTCCTGCTCTTTGCCCCGGCGCACCACGGTCTCGGTCAGCGGCGCGGCCATGCCGGCCAGCAGGCCGATCAGGGCCAGCGTCACCACGACTTCAATCAGGGTAAAACCACGTTGCGAGGCGTTCATGATCAGCGTTTCTCAACGACGACAGTGGTCGTGGCCGAAGCCACCGGCCGATCGATGTGTTCATTCTGGATCGGTGTTTCCATCTGGCGGTCCGGCGCCTGGATGTGCATGCTGGTTTCAGTGCCGGTGGTGAACTCCATGTCCGACGGGCTCTGGTACGGCAGGTTGCGCACG
The DNA here is from genome assembly GCF_024809425.1 of Pseudomonas sp. JAI111. NCBI lineage: Bacteria > Pseudomonadati > Pseudomonadota > Gammaproteobacteria > Pseudomonadales > Pseudomonadaceae > Pseudomonas > Pseudomonas sp. JAI111. The sequence goes on from NZ_JANUCB010000019.1 coordinate 3,442, forward strand.
ACGCGCGGCGTGATCGACAGCACCAGTTCGGACTTGCCGACGGTGTCCTTGTTGCTGCCGAACAGACGGCCCAGGCCAGGGATGTCGCCAAGGCCCGGAATCTTGTTACCCGTGGCGCCGTGGTCGTTGCGCATCAGGCCGGCGAGGATTTGGGTTTCGCCGTCATGCAGGCGCAGCGTGGTCTGGGCGTTGCGGGTGTCGACCTGAACTGGAATCGTGCCCTGGCGGGTCGGTTCCAGCGGCGTGGCGTTACTGACTTCGAGGGCGATCTTGATCGCCACTTCGTTGTTCAGGTGCACGGTCGGCTGTACTTCCAGTTTCAGACCGACGTCCAGGTAGGTGACGCTTTCGGTGATGACCGGGCCCTGGGTCGAAGGCACCGAGGTGGCGCTAATGATCGGCACACGCTGACCGATGTGGATGCGCGCCTGCTCGCGGTTGCTGACGCGAATGACCGGGCTGGCCAGGGTGTTGATGTCGTTGTCCTGCGCGTTGATCTTGGCCTGGGGCGACGGCGAAATAGTGATCCGGCTGGAGTTGATGCCTTTGAGTTGATCGAGCAGCGTCACGGCCGAGCCGTCGCTGTTGACCACGCCGAAGGTGTTTGGCCATTGCAGCCCGAGGTCGAGAATCCGTTGCGTGGCGACTTCCATTACCTCCACTTCCAACACCACTTCCGGGTTGGACTGGTCCTGTGATTGCAAGAGTTTTTCGGCCATGCGCACGGCGTCTTCGGTGTCGCGCATGGTCAATGTGTTGAGGCGCTCATCGACGAACACATCGCGGGTCTTGAGCATGGTCTTGATCATGTTCAACGCGGTGTTGGCGTCGATGCTGGTCAGGTAGAACGTGCGCATCACCAGCTCTTGATAGTCCTTGAGCTTTTGCGGCGAGTCGGGGTAGATCAGCAAGGTGTTTTCATTCACCACTTTCTGATGCAGCTGGTTCTGTTGCAGCAGCAGTTCCACGGCGTCTTCGATGCGCACGTCACGCACGAAGATGGTGGCTTTCATGTCCGGGCGCAGGTCCTTGTCGAAGATGAAATTCAAACCGGCGACCTGGGACAGCACTTCGAAAATGGTTTTGAGGTTGGCGTCGCGAAATTCCAGGGTCACCGGCCGGTCCAGGCGAGTGCGCAGTTGCGGATACGGAATCACGTTGCGGCTTTGCACCAGGCGGATATTGCCTTGCAACTCCAGGGCGCCGTCATTCTTGGGGTCCAGTTCGAGGATCTGTTTGACCTGGCGGTCGGCACCGTAGATGTCGCCGCGACGCAGGTCGCCCCGGGCCAGTTCGAGTTTGTCGTCCAGGCTGCGCATGTGCTCCAGCTGGCGCAGGCCATCCTGGGCCCGGCGGTTGTTCGGTTCCAAGGTCAACACCCGGCCATAGGTCAGGCGGGCAGAGGCGAAATCACGTTGGGCGCGGTCCATTTCGGCCTGGGTCAACAACGCTGTCACCGCACGGGCACGGCCGCTGGTCAGGGCCAGGTGCAGTTCGGTGTCGCGAGGATTTTCCTTGAGCCCTTCCTGGATACGCGCCAGGCCGGCTTCGTATTGACCCGACTCCATCAGGTCTGTCCCTTCCTGCTTGGCAACCTGCGCCGAGCTGCACGCAGCCAGCCCTGCACACATGCAAAGGTTCATCAGCAAACGGGATCTGTTCATTGCGCGCTCCCCACAGACAATGTCTGGGACAAATGCAGAGGCAAATAGACAAAGCGGAGTTCCACATCGGAAATCCCCTCGATCCGCCAGGTGTCGTCGATCACATCCCCTTTGCGTACGACGTATATTTTTTCGCCGTTCTGCAAAAACACTTGCAGGTCGGCACGATCATCAAGCTTGCCAATGAACTGGAAAGGCATCGGCGGCGCACTGGGGACTTGCACCACCGGGGTCTGGTTAACGGGTTGTTCGTTGACGCTGGCCAGTGTCGGTGCCGCTTTCCAGCTGCGGGCGGCGAACAGATCGCCCGACGGGCTCAGGTCTTTGATCACGGTCGGTTTGTCACTGGCCGTAGTGGCCGGCAACGTGCCACGGGTTTTGCTTTTAGCCGGCGTTACGCTGGTCGCGACTACCGCATCGCCTTGCTCCGAGGGCATGAAGTAATCAGGCCCCCAGGTCAGCGCTGCCGATACGCCGAAGAACGCCACCCAACCCACTACGCGTTTGGTGTTCATCATGACCTCGACAGGTAAAGGGTCATGCGGATCCGCCCGGTCAGGTCGGTGTCGGCGATTTTTTTACGCTGGAACTCCACGTCCTCCAACACCACGGCCGGCAACTGGCCGAGCAAGGCGTGCAGGAAGCGCCGCAGTTGCGGGTAGCTGCCACGCACCGGCAGCAGAATCTGATAACGCGCCAGGTGGGTCTTGGGATCGACGCCCAGCGAATATTCACCGCGGGCCAGGGTGATGTGTTCCTGGGCCGCCAGCGCGTAGATCTTGTCGATGGCTACAGTGGCTTGTGGCTGCGACGGTAACTTGCTGCGGAAGTCATCGAGCTGACGTTGCGGCACCACCGGAGCGGCGACGCTGCCGTCTTCGACCTTGGCCAGGTACTCGCCGGCTTCGCGGGTCTGCTGGGTGAGGGTTTGCAACGAACTCCAGTCAGGCATCAGGCCACCCAGGGCCCAGACCAGTGCCAGCAACAGCATCGCCAAGCCGGCCACGCCGGGCACACCCAGGCCTTGCAGGTATTCGTGGACGATCAATCTAGAGATTCGCATCGCCGATCTCCCAGTTAGCCGACAGGTTGAATAGCACCGGTTGTTCAGGGGACTTCACAACAATTTCATGGCTGAGCAGCGACACATCCGACAGCTCATCGCTGGCTTCCAGGCGACGGTGGAAGTCGAGCATCGCTTCCAGGTCACGCGCTTCGGCGCTAATGCGAACCTGACCTTTGCGCGCATCCGGGGTCAGGCTCAACAAGGCAATGTTGTCGCGTGGCATGGCTTCGAGCATGGCGAACAGGCGTTCCCAGGGCCGGCGCAGTTGCTGCGAGACTTTGCGCATCTCCGCCAGGTTCTGCGCCTGCTCACGGGTTTCAGCCGGGGTCAGGGTGGAAGAGGCGCCGGTGTCGCCGGTCAGGACGCGTTGGGCGTGCTGCAAATGGCCTTGCTGTTGCGAGGCCTGTTCGGTGACATGTTGTTGCGCGATGAAGCAGGTCATCACCAATACCACGCCGCCGGCCAGCAGGCTCCAGCCCAATGGGCCCGAGCGGCGGCGTGGCTGGAAGTCGAGCGTCAGGGCGCGCATGTCAGGCCACCGCCCGGGACATGACGTACAAACTATCGCGTACGCCAGTCCGGTCCTCTTCAAGGGTGCGCAGGTGCACACCGGGTACGTCAGGCTGCACATCGATGCGAGCTGGCGCGTGCAGGTAAATGTTCAGCGGCCGCTCGCTGGTGGAGGCTTGCAACTGGCTTTCACGGCCGATCAATGCGCTGAGTGCAGCGTCGCTGTCGTTGCTGCCGACCGAGCGCACCGAAGTCCAGCGCCCTTCCCTCGCCAGCAGCAAGACACTGCGCACCGGCTCAGCCACCACGAACAGGAAGTCGCCGGCATCGAGGCTTTTATCAAAGTGATTGAATGCTGCCATCAGGTACGGTTGCACCGAGCGCAGACGCAGGCCGCGACCGCTGACCAGGCTGCGCAGGCGTGCCAGCAAGTCTTCGGGCAACGCGGTGGCGATCCGGTCGTAACCCGCAGGCTCAGCCGACAGGACCATGCTCCAGGGTTGCGTTGGTGCGCCGTAAAGGTCTTCGAAACACAGCTGGGCAAACCCGAGCAATTCGTCGGGGCTGCTGATCTGCTCGCTCCAGGGCACCAGGCAGAAGCGGCTGAAGTGACCGGAGATCACCACGCTCAATTCGGCACCGGCGGGGGCGTGTTCGCCCAGCAAGCGGTCGAGGGTTTCGAGGGCGACGGCCCAGGCATGGAAGCCTTCGTCGATAAAGCCGACGCTGCCCAGCCACAGGGTTTCACTGCCCTTGCGCTGACCGAGGCCGACACCACTGGCGCCGAGCACGGCGACATAACGATCACGAGACAAAAGTGACACGATTGATCTCCTCGAGCGTGGTCCGCCCCTCTGCAACCAGTTCCAGCGCCGACTCGCGCAGCAGGCGCAAGCCACGTTTGCAGGCGTGTGCCTTGATTTTCGAAATGGGTTGGCGCTCGACGATCATCTGCCGCAGCTCGTCGTCCAGGTGCAGCAGTTCGGCAATCGCGGTACGCCCGCGATAGCCAGTGCCGCGGCAATGGCCGCAGCCTTTGCCATGGACGAAGTGGAAATGGTCGACGTTTTGCGGGTCGAGGCCGGATTGGCGCAGCTCTTCATCGCTCGGATTGCTCGGCGCGCTGCAACTGCTGCAGACCAGCCGGATCAGCCGTTGGGCCAGCACGGCGTTGAGGGCCGAGACGAGGCTGTAGGGGTCGATTTCCATCTGGGTGAACCGGCCGATCACGTCGAACACGTTGTTGGCGTGAATGGTGGTGAACACCAGGTGCCCGGTCAGCGCCGACTGCACGGCGATCTGCGCCGTATCGGGGTCGCGGATTTCACCGACCATGATTTTGTCCGGGTCATGGCGCAGGATCGAGCGCAGACCACGGGCGAAGGTCAGGCCTTTCTTTTCATTGACCGGAATTTGCAGGACGCCAGGCAGTTGATATTCCACCGGGTCTTCGATGGTGATGATCTTGTCCACGCCATGGTTGATCTCGGTGATCATCGCGTACAGCGTGGTGGTCTTGCCGCTGCCGGTCGGCCCGGTCACCAGCACCATGCCGTAGGGTTCGGCCGCAAGCCGGCGCAGCGCACGCAGGGTTTCTTCCTCAAAGCCCAGGGCCTGCAATTGCACGCCACTGACCTTGTCCGCCAGGTCCTGTTTGTCGAGGACCCGCAACACCGCGTCTTCGCCAAAAATGCTCGGCATGATCGACACCCGAAAGTCGATCTGCCGGCCGCTGATGCCGATCTTGAAGCGGCCGTCCTGGGGCACGCGCTTTTCGCCGATATCGAGTTCGGCCATGACTTTGACCCGGGAAATTACCTGCTCGGCGAACTCGCTGCCCTGGATCTTGCTGATGTTGTTGAGCACGCCATCGATCCGGTACTTGATCACCAGGCCGCTGCCGGTGGTGCCCAGGTGGATGTCGCTGGCGTGCATTTTCAGCGCGTCGTAGAGGGTCGAGTTGACCAGTTTGACGACGACGCTGGCGTCTTCGCTGATGCTGGTCAGGGACAGGCTTTGCAGGGTATCGGTTTCGACGTTGGCGTCGGCCTGGGCGTTGAGCGATTCCACCGCGTGGAAGCTCTCTTCGTGACGAGCCAGGTAGGCTTTGAGGTCGTCGGCATGCACCAGATACAGCGGCGCACCGTGCAGGCAGTCATCGATCCAGGCCAGGCGCGTGGTATCGAAGGGATCGGCAAACACGCCGATGACGGCATCGTCGTGACGCAGCAGGATAAATTCGCGTTTGAGGCATTGGGCCAGGGTGACCCGGTCGAACACCGGGGTGGCCTTGAACAGCGTGTCGGTGTCGAGCACCGGATAATGCAGGGTTGCGCCCAGGCACTGGATGAAGGGCATGGGGGCCAGTTCGCACAACACCCCGAGGGCTTCCAGGACCCGTTCCCCGGAACTGGTCGCCCTGGCCCGGGCCTGGGCCAGTTGTTCACTGGTAAAACGGGACGGTACACATTCCAACAGCGCCGGTTCTACGGCAAGGGATAGACGGTCCATGGCTTGCTCTCCAACGCCGGGGGCTTTGAGCCCTGTCGACGCGGCGAGCAATTTCGGTGGAGGCCGGAACCGCTTGTCGCGCCACTACTCCCCGGTGAGCAATTGTTCGTCGTCTGGTGCCATGGAGGTCGATGTGCTTCGTCGACGATCTGCCAGCACCCAACTGCCGTCGTACAACTGCAGCGGGAAACTTTCGGTCCTGCTCTGGCGTCGTTCGACGAATCCTTCGGATTGGCTTGCGCCTGCCCGGCGTTCGCGCTCCATCCCTAAAAGGTCACAGACTGCTCGGGCCAATTCCGCCATCGGAAACGGTTTGAACAGGATATGGCTGACTCCCAGTTCCCGGGCCCGCTCACAGACTTCAGCGGTGGGGTGCCCGGTAATCAGCACAAAATGACACTTCCTGTTCTGGCGGACGGCGTCGAGCACCTGAAAGCCTTCCATATCGGGCAAGCGGTAATCGAACACCATCACATCGGGTTCAAAGCGTTCGGCTTCGCCAATCGCTTCGTAACCGCTGTGCGCTATCCGGACGTTCAGCGCTTGCGCCTGCAGGTAATCCTGGAGGTTTTGTGCAAGAAGCTGTTCGTCTTCAACAACCAGTACTTTGTTTAACAAGGTGGACTCCTTGAAACCGCAGGTCCGATATTCGTGCCTGGGAGTACGCGCCTTGATTAGGCTAACGCACACTTCATGCCAGGCTGAGCGCCGGTTTTCGACCGATACAACCTATTGATTTTCGTGGAAAAAACTTTTATCTCAGGAACTCCATCCCCCAAAGGCGGGGAAGCACTCGGAATTGCCCCTGAAGCTTTCCCCACATTTGGGGGGAAACCTTCAATCATCGTCAATCCGCTCGATTCGATTGCTCGATCGAAGCGTCGCCAACACCTGGAGACGAGCCTGAGCGTTTTGCTGTCGGGCGAGGTAAGCCCGAACCATCTCAAGTCCCTGAACTTCTGAGACATCGGCTGCCTCCTGGTGGTTCTGTAGGTAGATCAAATGCCAGCCTAACGGCGTACGCACCGGTGCGCTGACCTCGCCGGGGGCCAGGGCAAACGCTGCGGCGTCAAACGCCGGCATCATGCGTCCGCGAGAAAAATAGCCCAGATCTCCGCCAACCGCGGCCGTCGTATCTTCGGAACCGGTACGGGCCACGCTGGCGAAGTCTTCGCCCTGAGTGACTTTCACACGCATCTCCTCTAAGCGTAGCCGGGCGGCTTCAACTGTGGCGGCATCGGCCCCCTGAGGCACCTTGATCAAAATGTGCCGCGCCTGGATCTGTTCGGGGCGGCTCATTTCAGCGCGATGCTCCTCAAAGAAAGCACGGACCTGTTGTTCATCCGGCGCCGCCACCCGGACCAGATCGGCAAACACCTGCTGCGCGGCCAGCTCGCGGCGGGTGTACTCGGTAAAACCGGCCTCATCGAAACCGGCATCGGCAAGACGGCGGGCGAACACCTCGGCACCGCCGATGGCCTGGCGAGTCTGGTCGATCTGGTTTTGCACCACCTCGTCACTGATCACCACCCCGCGCTTGAGCGCTTCCTGCCACAGCAACTCCTTGTCGATCAGAGCGTCCAGGGCTTTCTGGCGCAATTGCTTGTACGCCTTGGGACTGCGAATGCTGGCCACTGCCCGCCCCTGGTCCTCCAGGAATTCGGCGAAATAGCGCTCCAGGCGAAACTCGGAAATTTCCTCGCCATTGACCCGTGCGGCAGCCGGACCGTTATTGCACAACGCTACGGGGACCCACATCGTGAGCAGGATCAACAAAGCCTTGAGTTTCATTGTCAGGCCTCCAGTCAGGGTGTCGCGGCAATGGGTTTATAAGGAGCCACCAGATAGAAGCGATGGTCGGGCAAATCGACGGTGACGATATGGGCACCGTTCAAGCCCAGCCGGCGCCCCGGTCCGAAGCTGATCAGCGGAGTCAGCCCGGTGTCGAAATCGTGCAAGCCTTCCAGGGCGTTGATCAGCTTCTCGCGGCTGGCGTCGCGCCCGGCCTGCTTCATGCCTTCACTCAACAGCAGCATCGAACTGTAGGCGCCGACCTGCAGCACAGCGTGTTCACCACCGAGCCCCTGGTGTTCGCGCAACTGCGTCAACGCCAGGCGTCCAGCCAGCGTCCAGTCACTGGGCACGAACGGATACGCCAGAAACACCCGCCGGGAAAAATCACTGGGCACCTGAAACAGATCGCCGGCGACCTGATTCGACGCCGCGAACAGGTACGGCACCTGCCCCGCCGTCTGCAAGCGCTCGGCCAGTCGGCTGAAACCGCCGCTGCTGCCCAGGTAGAACACCGAGCGCGAGCCCAACGGCAGTTCGTCCTGCGCGGAGTTGTAGGGTTGCAGCCGCACTTGCTGCCAGGCGTGGTCTTGCAGGTATTGGCCGAGGGACTGCGCCGCCAGGCGTTGGCTTGGCTCGTCCGGGTAAGTGATCAACGTCGGTCCCTGAAGCACGCGCAAACTGCTGGTGGCGTAGTCGGCCAAGGCGAACAGTTGCTCACGCAAGCCCGGCAGCGGTTCGAAAATCTGCCGACTGGCCTGGGGCGAGCCCTGCAGCGAGAGCGGCCCGATCAGTGGAACGCCGGCGCTTTCCAGGCGCTCGACCAGTTCCGTGTCGAGCGCCGGCGCCAGCGGCGCGATCAGGGCGAACACCTGTTCCTGCCCGATCAAGCGCTCCAGCGCTTGCTCGGCACTGGCACGATCGGGCCCGGGGTCGAGGATGGTCAGGCGCAATTGCCGGCCATGAATGCCCCCCGCCTCATTGATCCGCGCCACGCAGCCCCTGAGCACCGCCGCCACCGTGGCGCCCTCTTCACTCAACGGCCCCTGGCGCGGCAACAAGGTACCCAGGTGCAAACTGTCGGCGCTCAGGCCGGGATCAAGGTCATCGGCCACACGCTTGAGGTAGGCCGTGAGGTTGCGCTGATCATTCATCGACAGCACAAACCGCGGCATGGCCGGGTCCAGTCGATTGTTGGCCGAGTCGCGCCCCTCCTGGATCGCACGGGCCAACGTGCCCTCGGTGTAAGCCGGGTAATCGCGGCCATTGACCTGCTGCTGACCGTATCTGCTGGACAGACGCGACCAGCTGATGTCCGGTGGCCTGACCCCGCCCTCGGGACGTCCCTGGCCGTCGTCGCCGTGACAATTGGCGCACGGCAGGCTGGTGGCGGGCAGCAGCATATCCGCCGCACCGACCCTGGCCATGATCGGCTCACCGCTCGCCGACACCCCTTCGCGGTACAGCCGTTTACCGGCGCTTTCGCTGGGGCTCAGCGGCAACGCATGGGCGGCAAGGCTGATGCCGCCAAGGAGGAGCAGGCCGAGGACGAGGGACATTTTCATGGCCCGGACTCAACGACCGGCCACGGGCATTGTCAGCAACTGCAAGCGCTGGGCAATGGCGGCAGCCGGCGCATCGGGACGGATCTTGCTCCAGCGTTTGTTGGCCACGTCACCCACGATCAACTGTGTTGAATGCTGCTCGGGGGTCGGCACGATCTGGCCGATGCGCCCCAGTACAAGGTCCATTTGTGCCTTGTCGCCGGTAAGAAAAAGCCAGTGAGGACCATCGACGCCCTGCTTCAAGGTGTAAGCCTTGAGCACCGCTGGCCTGTCCTGCAGCGGATCACTGGTAAGGGAAATAAAGGTGATGCCATCGGCCTTGTCGCCCAGCAACTCACGCACTTCCTTGAGTTTGCGGGTGATCAGCGGACAGGCATCGGTGCAACTGGTGTAAATCACGTTCAGCAGCACCACGCGGTTTTGCAGCGCATCGCTGTAGAAGCGCAGGGTGTTGCCGTTCTGGTCCTGCAACGGGGTGTCGGTGAACCAGGTTTTCGCATCATGGGTGCCGGTCGCCGGTGGTGCAGCCGCGACAGACGGCGCGGGTTCTGCGTGTTCTTCATGGGAAAACGCCAGGAAGCTGATCACGCAAAAACACATGGTAAGGAAGATCAACGCGAGCGCTTTCATGGCTGTTGCTCCATGGCTATGGCGGTGTGCTTGGCGTGGGCGTTGCGCTGGCCGCTGAGTTTCTCGACTTGGCGGGTCAGCACGGCCGGATCGGTGAAGCCGTAATAGCGGGTCCAGTGGCGGCTGTTGCCGTCGCCGACGAGGATCAATGGCTGGTGGCTTTTGAAGTCACCGCTGAAGGTGCCGAGGCCCTTGAGGGTTTCGTTGATCGATTGCGCGCTGCCGGTCAGCCAGCTCCAGCCCGGGCCGTTCTGGAAGCTGCGTGCGTAATCGTTCAGGCGCTTGGCGTCATCGCGCTGCGGGTCGATGCTGATCGACACCAGTTGCACTTCACCGCCGACCCGCGCGCCAAGCTGTTTCTGCACTTTGCCCATGATCGAGGACACCACCGGGCACACCGTGGTGCAGCTGGTGTAGATGAAGCTCATGACCACGATCTTGTTGGTCACCAGGTCCTTTTCAAGACGCACCGCTTTACCGTTCTGGTCCACCAGTGCGACGTCGGCGAATTTGACCTGGGCGCTTTCCGACGTCGCGCTCTTGGCCGGCATGTCGTGCCCGGAATGCTCATCCGCCGAGTGCGACAGGGCTTGACCGATACCGGCGGCCAATAGGCAGAACGTCAGCAGCCCACGGTGTGCGAATCGCTTCATGTCGGTTTCCTCTTCAGTGGGCATCGCCGGGCAACACCCGAACGCTGGCAAAGGTCGTGTCATCGAAATTCGCGCCCAGGGACGCCGCACGCACGTGCAGGTACCAGGCGCCGTTCTGGTCGAGGTTCACCGGGGCTTCGTAAATGCCGTTGCCCACTTCCAGCGCGGCGACCTGCTGAGCCCGGGACGTCGGGGCGCGGAAATAGCGCACCTGAACGTCCTTGACCCCGCTGCGCTGCGCCTTCTGCTTGCCTTCGACGATGCGAAAGCGCACCACGTAGGGATTGCCGAGCGCCGCAGTGGACTTATCGAGCATGAACTCCACTTTCGGCACGCCTGCGTGCTGTTGAAGGTTCTTGTCCGGCTCCACCAACGCAGTGAAGCAATGGATGATGTTCGGCTGGTTGAGCAGGAACGCCACGTCGAAGCGCCCCGCTGCCGGCAGTTTGATCCGCGCGCTGTACAGCCCCGGCTCGACCTCGCGCAGGCTGCGGTCGATGACCATCGCCGCGCGCGCCACTTGCCCGCGATTGGGGTAACCGGACATCGGCGCGTTCATGCCTTCGGCGTAGAAATAGGTGGTGTTGTCCACCGGGTTGACCACGAACACCGCGTTGTCATCGCGCGACACTGCCAGGCTCGAAGCCAGTGGCAAATCACCGGCCAGCCGTGGCGCCTGAGGCCCGGCTTCAAAACCCTGGCTGATCGGCGTGCGACCGGCTCCGAGAGAGGACAGGTTGATCATCGTGACCTTGGCCGAGGCCAGGCCGCGCACATAGGCATACGCCTTGGTGAACACCACTTGGTAGGGTTCGGCGGACACGTCCAGTTCATGGATCAGCGAATCGGTGGCTGCATCGATCACCGCGACCTGGTTTTCCAGGGTGTTGAGGACGATGCCGAAACGCCCGTCGGCGCTGAAACCCATCGGGCCCAAGCCCTGCTTCATCTTGATCACCCGGCGCACGGCCAGGCTGCTGGTGTCGACCACGGTGACGGTGCCATCCTTGCCATCGGCGACATAAATCGCCTGGGACAGCGGCGAGTACGCCACCGACAGCGGGTGCGAACCGGTCTTGAGCTGCTTGCTCAGGGTCAGGCTGGCAATCTCGATAATGCTCAGGGTGCCGTCGTCGCGGTTACTGACGAAGGCGTAACGGCTGTCTTTGCTGAAGGCGATTTCATGGTGCCCGGCACCGGTGGCCAAGTGTTTGAGCGGTTTGAGGCTGCGGGCGTCGATCACCGTGACGCCGGATTCCTCGACGGTTTTGGCATTGTTGCCCACCCACAGCAGGCGCTCGTCCGGCTGCAAGGCCACGCGCACCGGGTTGCTGCCGGCGGCGACCGAGTCGAGCAACTTGAATTGCGCGCTGTCGATCACCGCGACTTCATTGGCTGTCGGCATGGAGACGAATACCCGCTTGTTGTCCTTGGGGGTGACCCAATCCATCGGCGGCTGCTTGATGTCGATGCGTGCCAGGGTGCTGGTGATGCCACCCACCGAGACCGACGGGTCAACCACCGAAACGCTGGCGTCGCGGTTCATCACCAACAGGAAGTAGCTGTTGAGGTCGAGCATCGGCCGTGCACCGATGCTCGATTTGAGGAACACCCCGACCCGTGCCTTGCAGCTTTGTTCACGGCCCTGGGCCTGGTCGGCGGCGACGGTTTCCGGGTCGAGCCAGGCGCCGGGGTTCACCCCCGACAACGGCTGGCCCGAGGCGCTATCGGTGACCCGGAACTGCACGTCGGCAAACTCGCCTTCACGCAATACGCCGTCTTCGGCCAATGGCTTGACCTCGAGCGCCACCGACACACCGTCACGGGAGAGGTTCTGAGCGCTCCAGGTGTCCGGCAGGGCAACCTCGCTCAGCATGCTTGGCGGCGCGGTGCGCCAGACGCCGAAGCTGATGAACGCTACCGCAACGACCAGTGCGCCAACGCTGGTTTTGATGGTCCTGTTCATACAAACCTCCCCTTACAGATCTGTGTCTGCCTTATCCCTTGTGGGAGCGAGCCTGCTCGCGATGGCGTCATTGGTGTCACCACGTAAACCGAGGTGACTTCATCGCGAGCAAGCTCGCTCCCACAAAAACCGTGTTGCTCCCTCGTCTTACGGCGCCGGCGCCGGTTCAGGCTCGTTGGTCACCCGCAACAATCCCCAAAGCCCTGCCGTGTTGCCGTACGCGCCGTAGTCGCGGAACAGGTAGTCGCCCGGTATGGCGTTGCTGCCGCCGGCGCTGGGATGCATGAAGCTGAAGTGCGCCGCCGGCAGGATGCTTTCGTGGGCGCCGATGTACATCGACATCGGGTTGTAGCCGAAGCGCACCGACCCCACGCCAGGGGTGGCCATTGGATAACCACCGGTATCGCTCTTCTCCGACTGGAACGGGTTCACCGACCAGACGTGACCATCGAGCTGGAAGGTCGAACCACGGCTGCCACCGGTCGGCATCAGGATGTGGGTGCGGAACGGTTGCCCCGGTTTCACATACAGCACCGGCGTTTGTGGATCGCCGCCCACCAGCGCGTTGCTGAAGGCCATGTGCGCGTTGGGAACATCGCCGTAACCATGGCCGTCGGCGTGACCGAATGGCGCATCCGGTGGCAGGCCGAAGCGGAACCACATCGGCTCGGTCTTGTAGTTGATGGCCATGCTCGAGTTGTCCTGCGGATCCGTCGGCACACCAGCTTCCGAGGCAATGCCTTCCACCGGACGACCGTTGGCCCAGCGCATGTTCAGCGCCTTCTGCCAGACCATCGCAAAATCGCGGTAGGTGGTTTGCCCGGGGGCGGTGACGGTCGCCGAGACTTTGCGCGCATCATCGACCCAGGTAGCGCCGATCGGCAGGATGCTCATCGCACCCCCGAGGCCTTTTTGCGGCTGCTTGATCACGTCCGCCGGGGTGAAATTCAACCCGCCGAACTCCACGGCCGTGGCGTTGATGTTGTCGACGCTGCGGCCCAGCTGCGAGATCGGTTTGCCTTCACGCTCCAGGTGCCCGGCGTAGTACTGATAGGTCCGGGTCGGGTATGCCCCGGTGTTACCCACCCGTGGCGGCACGGTCTGGATCGGGTTGGTGCCGACGTTGGTGCCGTCGGATTTGGTGATGTCGTACGCCAGCAATTGTGCATGCAGGCCCACGGTGCTGGACGGCCGCATCAGGTTGTTGCTGAAGGTGGTTGAGCCCTCGCCATCGTTGCGATCGCGCTTGACCATGCCCATCACCGTCGCGGTCTGGGTCAGGTCCGGCATCACGCTGGGCAGGCGGTTTTCCAGGGTGATGTTGATGCAGTCACCCGCCGTCGCGCGCAGCACCAGCGGTTCGACAGGCACACCGGGTTTGAGCTTGCCGGTGACCGGATCGAGGTCTGACTTGCGCACATACAGGATCGCGGTCGGGTCATGCAGCGGACCGCTTTGCCCACCGATGGTAAACGTCGTCCCGTCCTGGGGATCACTGACCGTGACCTGAGGAATATTCACGGCCCGCGAGTTGTACACCAAGGTGCCACCCGCTGCATTCAACGACCCGCCGACGTGTTGGCCGATCCCGGCCGGGTCGGCCATGGACAGGTTCAACGGATTGCCGAGGATGTCATTGGCCAGCGCGGCAACCACTTCATAGTTGCGTTGCACCGTCGGCCGGGTGCCGATGCCATTCGGGTTGGCGCTGATCCGTGGGCAGACGCCGTCAAACGCCACGGTGTTGCGCACACCCGCCGGTTTCGGGTTGTTCGGCAGCGCGAACAGGTCGCTGCGTTGCGCGGTGTAGTTGCGCATCACGCCCCAGATCCCGCTCCAGTAGCCTTCCAGCGAAGCGTCCATCGAGTACAGGTAATCGCCCGTGGTCGCCGCTGCACTGGACATCATCGAAACCGGCGCAATGAAGCCCATCTGCTCGGAGATCCCGATCATTTGCGAAGAGCGCCAGCCGGAGTTGGAGCTGTTGCCGTAACCGGAACCGCTTTGCAGCCATTTCACGCCATGCAGGGTCACGTTGTGCTCTTCTTCGTGACCGCCGGCATGTACCCGCAGCCGCACATTGTCACCGGTGTAGGTGCGTAGCATCGGGGTGAACGGGTCACCCGGTTCCGCGCCACCACGGTTGATGTGCGGCGGGAACAGCGTGGTGCCGCCGGTTGGGCCGGTGGCGGCGGTGATCAGGTTCGGCGCCAGGTTCATCGCCGGGATCGCGCGGTCGGTGCGGCTTTGCATGGCGTACGCCAGGTCACCGCCCAGGCCATCGGCCTGCATGCCACGCTTGCCGTCCGGGCCGACCTTGTTCGGGTCGTACACCCGCAGGGCCAGCGGTTCGTTGCGGTAATTGACCACGAACATGCCAGGGTCATCGATCGAGATGGCTTGTGGGCACGGCCGGCTTGGACAACCGGGCGTCAGTCCACCACGCGCCTCGACCACCTGCTCAAGCAGGGTCTCGGCTTCTCTGCGCACCGGCGGGTTGATCGCGTAGCGGAAGCTGTCCGCGGTGGCCGGGAAGGCTTGCGCGTTAGGCACGCCGTTAGGGCCGGCGCCGACGTACACCCCGGCTTCATAGGCGTGCTGGAAGTCACTGTATTCGAGGAAGAACTCACGGAAGCTGTCGTTCTTGCCGTCGCCGTCCAGATCTCCGGTGGACACCACCGCTTGCCACGACGTCGGCCCGCCGTCCTGCCGTGCGCCGCTGTACAACGGCTCGCCGGTTTCGGCGTGGAACCAGGTCGAACCGGCCGGTTCAGCCAGCACGGTGGCGTACAGGCCAATCTGTTGGTGAGTCGATGGGCCGAGGTGGTCGTGGGTGAAAATGGTGCCCAGGCCGCGGTCGACGCCTTTGCTGTTCACCACCGGATCGACAAACCAGCGTTGCATCGCGGTGCGCGCGCCAAGCCAATCGGCGCGGCCAAACTGGCCGAAGTACGGATGGCTCTTGGCTTGCGGACAGGCCGGCGTGCCGTCACGCGGATCGGTGCCTTGGCACTGGTTGAACTCGCGAATGGCGTGAATGCGTTCTTGCACGGCACCCGGGGAAAGCACGCCGTCTTCGTAGTTCCAGCCGTTGGCCGAACCGTCGGCGGCCGTCAGGTCCCATTTCGGCAGGTGGATGTGCTGACCGATCACGTCGGTCGGTGTGCGCACTTGATAGTCGTCCATTTCATAGACGGCTGGCACCAGGTTGGTTTGCTGGTACTGCACGCAGTCGAAGGTGTTCATGCGCATCACCAGCGGCTCTGGCGGACGCTGCTTGGTGATCACCGGCCAGGCGTCTTCCCACAGCGCCAGAATGCGCGCTTGCGGGAAGTGGTAGCCGACCTTGTTGTAGACCGCGTCGAACTGGATGTTCGCGGCTTTGTAGATGCGCGGCCGGTCGGCGGTGAACGTCGACGAGCCGCTGTAGGACATGCCGTCGACACGCTCGCCACTATTGAACTCGCCGGTTCCGGCACTGCTGGTCAACCGTTTTTGCCGATCGTCCATGCACGGTTCGTAGTACGGCGCGCCGGCCATCGGCAACGCACCGTTGGTGCGGAAGTTGCGCGCCACCACTTGGTTGCCCGGCAGCACGGCGAAACTTGGGTGGTCCTTTTTGGCGTGGAACGCCATGGCCGCCTGTTCGACTTCGGTGCCTTCTTCAGGCACGTAAAGCGGCTTGGCGCGGGTCACTTCCTTGGAGAAATCCAGGGACGTGGTCACGGTGTGCGCCTGGCCACCGGAGGAAAAACCGTCCAGCGAATGACGCCCCAGGCCGCCGTCCCAACCACCGGATTGCACCGGATCGAGATTGGCCCACAAGGCATTGCCGCTGCTTTTCAGCGCCTGCGCCTTGGCAGCGTCGAGCATGTCCAGCGGAGGCGTTGGCGGGCGTTGGCCGACCGACGTTTCCATGCCGCCGATCCAGAATGGATAGCCCGGGTTTTTCAGGCTGCCGTCGGCATTGCGATTGGCTTCGCTGCGATCCACCAGCGCCAGGGAACCGATGGCTTGAGCGCCGCCGCTGCCGCCGTGGTGTTCGCCGTCGTCATCCGCTTCATCGTCATCGCCACCGGCGACCAGGGTTTCGCCGATTTTCGGCACCACCGCGACTTTGCCTGGCATCGGCGCCATCGCTTTGCCCGGCAGCGGCACGACCGCAGGAATCGGCGTACCGGCAACGATTTCGCCATCGGGCAAGGCCCGGGCGCCGGCGGCCGGTTTCCCGCTGCGCAGGGCATAAGGTTCGCTGTGGAAACCGTCGGCGCCCTGTTGCGAGACTTCAAGCTTGGTGCCTTCCTCGAAGACATCGTGAACCCGCCACATGCTCCACATGCCCTGGGCAAAATGCGGATAGAAGTGGCAGTGGTAGATCGCATCGCCGGCAACGCGGTTGCGGTTGCCTGAACCGCCGTTGGCGATTTCATAGGTGTAGCCGGCACCCGGGCCGATGCCTTGGGCGTCGACATAGTCGGAATTGTCGTCGTTGGGATTGAACAGCCACTGATGGCCGTGCAGGTGGAAGATGTGCTGCTCGTGGCCGTTGTGGGTGTTGCGGAATTTGACGAAATCGCCGATGTAGCTGTGGTTGACGTTGGACGGCTCGGATGGATACAGCGCCATGGTCGCCTTGACCCCGACCTGATCGGCGCGCGGTGTTTCTCCGGGAAGAATGCCTTCCAGACCGGCGTTGGCCGGCACGTCAACCAGCATCGCGACGTCGCCCACGGTGTGCGAGCTGAGGAAGAACTCTTCATAGGCGCAGGACAGGCAATCGTGCATCGGCCCCACGCCCAAGCGGTTGGCGAGTACCTCGGCGCCCATGCCGCCGGAGCCATAGTTGATCATGAACGCATCGCGGGTCGGCTCCAGCACGTGGGCCATGACCGGGTCCGCCCAGTAAGCGGGGAATGCCTGGGTGGCAGCCGTTTCATCCTGGAACTGCGAAGCGAAATCACGGAACGGCTCCAGGCGGTTGGGGATCGCCGGGTTGCGTTTGCCGATGGCTTCCAGCGGATAGGTCGATGGCGGGAAGCTGCCATCGGCATTGCTGCCCATCACAATCGCGTCGCTCTCGCTGGAGATGATTTCATTGCCGTCGACCATGCTGATGATCGGCGTGCCGGCCTTGCCTTCACCGATCCATGGTTGGCGCTGCGGGTAGCGCGCCTGGTAATCGACGATCGGCTGACCGGCGGGTGTGCGCCCGACACTGGCCAGGCGCATCTCTTCTTCGGTGACGGTGTTGCGATAGGTGCGCCCGCCCTTGGGCACGACCACCACCTGGCCGAACAGGCCGTTGGCAACGTTGCCCGCATCGCCTTCACCACCGAAGGTCGCGCCACGGCTGCTGGCCGCGAACGCGCCTTCGCGCTCGGCGTACAAGGTATAGGAACGGGTGCCGCCGGGAGCGATCAATGAATTGGCATTGCGCCCGGTGTACGAGGCGATGTCATCGATGCTGTTGACCGCTTGCATGCCGTTGACCTGGAAGCCGACATGCCGGTCAGTGACTTGCTCATCGACTTTAAAGTGGTCGACATTGCCGACTTCGATTTCGCCCTCGACCCCGCCATCGGCGATTTCGTGGCCGCCAGGATTGGCCTGGTACGCCAGCAGGTTTTGCAGGTTGATGGTCAGGCAGTCACCGGCAGCCACCCGCAACACCAAAGGACGCGGACGCTTGTCGGGCCGCAGCGAGACTTTGCCCGGCACTGCTGCGCCGCCCTGGGCCAGGGACATATTGTGGTCGTCGACCACGTCACGCCGCAGGGCGAACATCATGCCGTTGGCGTTCTGCGCACCGAGGCGGTTGAACATCAACGGCTGGTCCAGCGCCACGATGTTGGCCACCAGATTACGCTCGCAGCGTGCGGCGGCTTCTGCCATCTCGATGCCAAATATCGGCGCTAGAAACAGCAGCAGGTTAAGCAGGTGATGAGCGTGGGGTATGCCGGTCATGATCACGGGCCTCGCTGTGGGTGCTCACAGGGAAAATCTCGACAAATCCCCTTGAGCAAACCGCATGCCATAAATAATTTGTTTGTATTTCAGCTACTTAGCGCAACGACTTGATAACTAGGGGGATATTCCCCATTTATTCCCCACTTTTCGGCCCGGTCCCTGTTGCCCCAACATTGGGGGAACGTCCCCAAGCCTGCCGATCACAACGGCGCGTCCACCGCCAGGCCTTGCAGGCGGCGGTATTGGCGCAGCACGCTGGGCACGTAACGCTGGGTTTCGGCGAACGGCGGGATCACCCCGCCACGGCTGAGCACCGCTTGCGGCCCGGCGTTGTAGGCCGCCACGGCGAGGGCGATGTCGTTGTCGAACAGGGTCATCAGGCGCTTGAGGTATTTGGCGCCGCCCTGGATGTTGGCTTTCGGGTCGTAGACATTCTTGACCCCCATTTCCCGGGCGGTCTCAGGCATCAACTGCATCAGCCCACCGGCGCCTTTGGGGGACGTCGCATCCGAGTTGTAGCGCGACTCTTCGCGGATCACTGCGTGCAGCAGCGCCGCCGGCAATTCATTGGCCGTGGCGGCCGCCGAAACCAGTTCGGCATAGGGCTGCCGGGCAATCATCTGGGGCTGCTGATCAAGGCTGACCAGCGCCTTTTCCGGCTCGTGAATGACCCGCTCATACGTGCGGCCGGGACGGTGAACGTTGGACAGCACGTAGCTGCCCTTGGCGTCCACGGAAACGAACACATCGGCCTGGACGACGCTGGTCAGCAGCAAGCAGCCGAGCAGCCCTGTGGTGAGTGTTTTCATTATTTTTCCTCCCCTGCCCGGCCCCGAAAAATGGGGGTATTGCCCCAATGGCCGGTAGTGAACCAGCCATACGCAAGCACTGTGCCGAAAGCGCAAAGCCCCGTAATACGGGGCTTTCACAAGGATGGGTGGGGGTGAGCATGGCAATTGCATAGGCCTGCATGGCGACCCTTCTGCCGACTGTGTGAGGTCATCATGAATCAGCGTTTGCGTTCCGCCCCGCGTACTCAAAGCGGGTTCACCCTGCTCGAACTGTTGGTGGTGCTGGTGGTGCTGGGGCTGTTGGCCGGCATCGTCGCGCCGAAGTATTTCGCCCAGCTGGGCCGCTCCGAAGTGAAGGTGGCCAAGGCGCAAATCGAAGGCCTGGGCAAAGCCCTGGATCTTTACCGTCTGGAGGTCGGCCATTACCCGTCGACCGAACAGGGTTTGCAGGCGCTGATCACCGCGCCCAGCGATGAACCCCATTGGACCGGCCCTTACTTGCAGAAAAAATTGCCGCTGGATCCGTGGGGCCGTAGCTACACCTACCGCTACCCCGGTGAAAACGGCGAGTACGACTTGCTGTCCTTGGGCAAGGACGGCCAACCCGGCGGCGAAGGCGAAAACGCCGAAATTACCAGCTGGCAGTGACGGGAGAGGCGACCATGCGCTTTCATCTCAAGGCCGTGGGCAAGGCCGGTGTGGTCTCGATGACCGTCGAGGCACCCGGCCACAGTGAAGCCCGGCGCATCGTCGAAGACCAGGGCTTGCGAGTGGTCAGCCTGCACGCCGAGCGACACTGGCGCGCGTTGCGGTTGCAGAAGCGCGAGACCTTTAACCTGGTGTTGTTCAGCCAGGAATTGACCACGCTGCTCAACGCGGGCCTGCCGCTGATCGATGCACTGGAAAGCCTGGCGGAAAAAGAAACCGCGCCACAGGCCCGCAAAACCTTGAGTGAACTGGTGCGCCTGCTTTATGAAGGCAAATCGTTCTCCCAGGCCTTGGCGCAGTTGTCGGCGGTGTTCCCGCCGTTGTATGTGGCGCTGGTGCAGTCCAGCGAGAAAACCGGTGCCGTGGGCGATGCCCTGGGCCGCTATGTCAGCTATCGCCAGCGCATGGACGAAGTTCGGCAAAAAATCATCAGCGCGTCGATCTACCCGCTGCTGTTGCTGGTGGTGGGCGGTGGCGTGGTGTTGTTTTTGATGGGCTACGTGGTGCCGCGCTTCAGCCTGGTGTTCGAAGGCCTGGGGTCGAACCTGCCGTGGCTGTCGCAAGTGCTGATGAGCAGCGGGATGTTCCTGCACGCGCACCAGGGTGAATTCTTCGGCGCCTTGCTGGCAATCATCGTCGCCCTCGCCTTCCTCCAGCGCCAACCGGCCTTTCGTCGGGGCGTGGACCGGGTGATCGAAAAACTCCCGGCGGTCCATCAGCGCATCTTCATGTACGAACTGGCGCGTTTCTATCGCTCGCTGGGAATTTTGTTGCAGGGCGGCATCCCCCTCGTCACCGCCATGGGCATGGTCCGTGGCCTGCTCACCGTCGCCTCCCGCGCACGCCTGGACCAGGCCTGCGAGCGGGTACGCGAGGGGCAGTCACTGTCCACCGCGCTGGAACTCAATCACCTGGTGACCCCGGTGTCCCTGCGCCTGCTACGTGCGGGCGAACAGTCCGGCAACCTCGGCCAGATGATGGAGCGCAGCGCCGACTTCTACGACGAGGAAATCAGCCGCTGGATCGAATGGTTCGTGCGCCTGTTCGAACCCTTGCTCATGACCTTCATCGGCCTGCTGATCGGAGTCATCGTGATCCTGATGTACATCCCGATTTTCGAGCTGGCCTCAAGTATTCACTGACCCTCTGGAACGGGGTTGAGTTGTACCGTTCATCGCTCATCCAAGGTGCAACTGAATTAATCGGCGAGCTGTGGTGTTCACCCTATGAATCGAGCAGCACGTTGCATTGTTCATCAACGTTCCAACCTGAATAAAAAGACGGAGAACGACATGCACATCAACAAGCTTTTACTTGCAGTAGCTATTGGCGCAGTTCTGTCGGCGTCTACGGTATTGATACCGGACAGTCTGTCCGGTGTGTCGAGTGTTCAGGCCAAGGAAGGTGGTAGTGGCGGCGGAGGCGGCGGTGGCTCTGGAGGTGGTGGCGGTGGCTCTGGTGGTGGCGGTGGCGGCTCTGGCGGTGGTGGCGGCGGATCCGGCGGAGGTGGTGGTGGTAATGGCGGTGGCGGCGGCAGTGGTGGAAGCGGTGGCGGCGGTAATGGCGGCGGTCACGGTGGAAGCGGCAGTGGCGGCAACAGTGGCAGCGGCGGCAATAGCGGCAGCGGTCACAGCGGCAGCGACCATGGCTCGGGACACTCCGGCGACTCGGCCTCATCCGGGCGCAGCGGCTCTCACTCCGAAGCGGGCGACGATCACGGCGCTCATCGCTCAGGTGAAATGGGTGATGACCACGGCGTACATCGCGCTGGGGAAGTCGGTGATGACCACGGTGTCCATCGTGCCGGTGAAATCGGTGATGACCACGGTGTTCATCGCGCCGGTGAAATCGGTGATGACCACGGTGTTCATCGCGCCGGTGAAGTCAGTGATGACCACGGTGTTCATCGCGCCGGTGAAGTCGGTGATGACCATGGTGTTCATCGTGCCGGTGAACCAGGCGATGACAAAAGGACCTGATAACCACTGATCGAAAATCACTACAAAACCCTGTGGGAGCGACGGTGCGACGATTCGACTTGCTCGCGAAGGCGGTGCATCAGTCAATATTGATTTCGACTGACACTCCGCTATCGCGGGCAAGTCGAATCGTCGCACCGTCGCTCCCACAGTGGAATTGTGTTCGGCTCTACAACCCGCCCGCAGGCTGATCCAGCCGCTCGCGTAAAAACTCGATCAGCGCCTGCACCGGTCGCGAACTCTGGCGATGCTGCGGGTACACCGCCGATAGCGTCAGTGGCGGTGGACGAAACTCGTCCAGCACCGGCACCAACCGGCCATCCTTCAGCGCCGAGCCGACAATGAACGTCGGCAGGTAGGTAACCCCCATCCCGGCCACCGCCGCATCCCTGAGCAATTCGCCGTTGTTGACGCGCATCCTGCCAGTCACGTTGACCGTCAGCGGCTTGCCCTGCCCTTCGAAACGCCATTGCACCTGTCGACCGTGGCCGTAGGGCAGGCAATCATGGCTGTGCAAGTCTTCCGGTTTGAGCGGCGTGCCGCGCTCGGCCAGGTAAGCCGGGCTGGCGCAATACACGCGCTGGATTGCGGCGATGCGGCGCGCAATCAACGTCGAGTCTTCCAGGGTGCCGATGCGCAGCGCCAGGTCGTAACCCTCGCCAAGCAAATCCACCGGGCGGTCGCTCAAGTCCACCTCCACGGTGACGTCGCGATAGCGCTGCAAAAACAACGGCAATAAACACCCCAGATGCGCCAGTGCAAACGACAACGGTGCGCTCACGCGAATGGTCCCGCGCGGCTCGGTGGTCTGGCCGGCGATGCCCTGCTCCACTTGCTCGACTTCGCCAAGCAGGCGCAAGGCCGACTCGTAATAACTCTGCCCCAGTGGCGTGACGTCCAGCCGCCGGGTGGAACGGTTGAGCAAGCGCACGCCCAGCCGCTCTTCAAGTTGCATCAAGCGGCGGCTGACGAACTGCTTGGACAGCCCCAATTGATCGGCTGCCGAGGTGAAGCTGCCGGAGTCCATGACCTGGCAAAAAATACGCATATCTTCGAACGGGTTCATTGTCGCGCCCTGGTTGACAGTCAAACACTTTATAGCCGCTTT
Source organism: Pseudomonas sp. JAI111 (assembly GCF_024809425.1). Lineage (NCBI taxonomy): Bacteria > Pseudomonadati > Pseudomonadota > Gammaproteobacteria > Pseudomonadales > Pseudomonadaceae > Pseudomonas > Pseudomonas sp. JAI111. The sequence continues at coordinate 26,351 of NZ_JANUCB010000019.1, forward strand.
TTCCTTTTTCGGCACCCCATTAATCTGTGTCCACGGTGTTGCTGAGGCCTGAACGACAGAGCCGGCAGCAACCTGACCCTTAGGTACTCAACGTCGAAAAACTTAAAAAGGATTTACCCCATGAACATCGTCAAAAAAACCCTGACCGCATCCCTCCTCGCCCTCTCCATCGGCAACGCTTTTGCCGCTGGCAGCCCGGGTGTCGAACACACTACCCAAGCCTTCCTCGAAGCCCTGGCGGCTGGCGGTGGCAAGCCGCTTGAACAACTGAGCCCTGTCGATGCCCGTGCGGTTCTGACCGGTGCGCAAAACTCGGTGAAGGTTGATCTGTCGGGGGTGGACGTCAGCGACCGCGCTATCAAAGTCGATGGACAAACCATCAACCTGAAAATCGTGCGGCCGGCCAAGGTCAAAGGTGAATTGCCGGTGTTCATGTTCTTCCACGGTGGCGGTTGGGTGTTGGGCGATTACCCGACTCACCAGCGCCTGATCCACGACCTGGTGGTCGGCTCCGGCGCGGTCGCGGTGTATGTCGATTACACCCCGTCGCCGGAAGCGCACTACCCGACCGCGATCAACCAGGCCTACGCCGCGACCCGTTGGGTGGCCGAGCACGGCAAGGACATCGGCGTCGACGGCAAGCGCCTGGCAGTGGCGGGCAACAGCGTCGGCGGCAACATGGCGGCTGTCGTGGCCTTGATGGCCAAGGAACAAAAAACCCCGGCGCTGCGCTTCCAGCTGTTGATGTGGCCAGTGACCAACGCGCAGTTCGACAGCGGTTCGTACCAGCAATTTGCCGAGGGCCACTTCCTCACCAAAGGCATGATGAATTGGTTCTGGGACAACTACACCACCGACCAGGCCGAGCGTGCGCAGATCCATGCCTCGCCGTTGCAAGCCAGCGCCGAGCAGCTCAAAGGCCTGCCCGCCGCGCTGGTGCAAACGGCCGAGTTCGACGTGTTGCGTGACGAAGGCGAAGCCTATGCCCGCCACCTCGACGCCGCCGGCGTGCCGGTCACGGCGGTGCGCTACAACGGCATGATTCACGACTTCGGCCTGCTCAATCCGCTGAGCCAGATTCCGGAAGTGAAAGCGGCGGTACGTCAGGCGGCACTGGAACTCAAGACTCATCTGAAGTAAGCACTGCCAAAAAGCCTGCCCTCGTGCAGGCTTTTTTTTTCCCGTCTGCCTTTTGAAAACGGAGTTTCCCCATGTCCTTTGTCCTTGCTCATTTGCTGTCCTGGAGCGCCCTGCTGCTGGTGATCGACGCGGTGCTCTGGCAACTCGCGCCGTTCAAGCATCGCGTCACCCGGGTCGGTGTGCGGCTGGCGCTGTTCGTGATGTTCAGCGCACTGGTGATCAACGCCGGCGTCAGCCCGTTACTGGCGCCGCAGTTTGCCGAGGACCGCGTGGTTCAACTGGGCGCCACGGCGCTGGGGATTCTCTGGTGGTTGTACGCGGCACGGGTGCTCACTGAAGTCATCGGCCTGGTGCTGATGCGTCGCATCGGTCACAGCGGTCGATTGCTGCAGGATGTCATCGGCGCACTGGTGTTTCTGGTCGCCATCGTGGCGGCGGCCGGTTATGTGCTGGAACTGCCGGTCAAAGGATTGCTGGCGACGTCCGGGGTGGTGGCCATCGTTGTCGGTCTGGCGCTGCAAAGCACCTTGAGCGATGTGTTTTCCGGGATCGTGCTCAACACCACCAAGCCGTATCAGGTCGATGACTGGATCAAGATCGATGGCGTTGAAGGCAAAGTGCTCGACATCGACTGGCGCGCGACTCACCTGCTGACCAGTGCCGGCAGCACGGCGGTAGTGCCGAACTCAGTGGCAGCGAAGGCGAAAATCGTCAACCTGAGTCGACCCGTCAACATGCACGGCGTGTCGATCAGTATTCAGGTCCCCAACCACATTCGCCCGCGTCGGGTGCTGGATGCACTGGAGCGCACATTGCAGGGCAGCAGCAGCTTGCTGCTCAACCCCCCCCCGAAAGCGGTGCTCAAGGAAGCCGGCGAAACCATGTCCGAATACGTGGCCAGCGGCTTTATCACCGAGATTGGGAAAAAGGGCGAGGTGCGCAACCAACTGTTCGACCTGGCCCATCGGCACCTGGAAGCGGCGGGAATTTCCCGGCAGCTCGATGGCGTGATTGAGCCGACGACTCGCGCGCGCGCGTTGCTTGATGAAGTGAAAATCTTCCGGTCCCTGAGCGAGGATGAGCGTGACCAAATGGCCCAGTCGATGGTCCCGCAGCAGTACGCCGCAGGCCAGGTGGTATTGGCATTGGGCGACGTGCCGGACAGTCTGATGGTGATCGCCACGGGCGTGGTCAGCGCCACTGTGCCGGACGGCACCGTGCAAACCGAAGCTGGGCGCATGGGGCCCAGTGAAGTGATGGGCGAACAAAGCATCCTTACCGATACGCCGTCGGAGGCGACCTTTACAACGTTGACGTCCTGCATCATTTACCGGATCGACAAGTCGCTGACTCGCCAGTGCATGGAGCAACGGGTTGAAGTGGGTCGGGCGCTGAACAAGTTGCAAGCGGTGCGTACGCAAAACAGTCGGTTGGCGTTGCTGGCCAAACCGGCGCCGATCAAGAAAAGCGGGTTTCTGAGTTGGCTGCAGAAACGTCAGCCTGTGTGACGGGTTAGACGGTCATGTTGGGTTGGGGTTGGGGTTGGGTACATATCCGTTTTTGGGGTAACCGCGGCTATTGGTTCCGCCCTGACGGCGGGTCACTTGGAGAAGCGCCAAGTAACCAAACGCTAGCGCCCCTGACGTACGGTGCCTCGCCTAGGCTCGGCATTCCCTCACTCCGGTCCTGCTCCGTGGGCCCGCCGCCATCGGCCATCCATGGCCGGGGGCGGCTAACCCGGCATCCATGCCGGGTTGCCCACTGCGCAGAACCTGCGTTCGGCCTTCCGATGGGGCAGATCAAGATCAAAATCAAAAGCGGAAGGCGAGCTAACGCTCGGCCTGATGAGTGGTGAGGAGCAAAAGCTGCGCGCCGATTTGCTTTATGTAGGAGTGAGCCTGCTCGCGATGTTGTTGCTGTTGATCGTTCCCATGCTCCGCGTGGGAATGCTGCCGGGGACGCTCTGCGTTCCGCTGTCGACACCAGGCTTGAGTCTTGCGCAATGGTGACGCAGAGCGTCACGGGATGCATTCCCACGCGGAGCATGGGAACGATCAGGACGCGCAAGCGTTGAGCAAACAGGCCGGCCGGTAGGCCGCCTCGCTTTGCTTTGGCACTGCACGCCCCCTCGTGAGGCCGAGTGGAGGTTCTGCGCAGTGGGCACCGCGGCAAGGATGCCGCGGTAGCCGCCTCCGGCCATGGATGGCCGATGGCGGCGGGCCCACGGAGCAGGACCGGAGCGAGGGCATGCCGAGCCTTGGCGAGGCACCGAACGTCAGGGGCAAGAGCCCTTGGTTACTTGGGGCTTTTCCAAGTGACCCGCCGTCAGGGCGGAACCCTAAGCCGCCGTTACCGCAGAAACGGATATGTCCCCACCCCAACCTTTTCAACCAGCGAAACTTACTTCGAAGTCAACACCGAGTAGCTGTTCATCAGGTTGCGATAGTTTGGAATACGCGGCGACAGCAAGTTCGCCAAGCCTTCCATATCGTTGCGCCAGTCGCCTTGCAGCTCGCAAGCCACCGAGAACCAGTTCACCAGTTGCGCACCCGCAGCAGACATACGCGCCCAAGCGGCTTGCTGCACGGTTTCGTTGAACGTGCCCGAAGCGTCAGTCACCACAAACACCTCAAAGCCTTCGGCCAACGCCGACAGCGTCGGGAACGTCACACACACGTCAGTGACCACACCGGCGATGATCAATTGCTTACGGCCAGTGGCTTTCACGGCTTTGACGAAATCTTCGTTGTCCCAGGCGTTGATCTGGCCTGGACGCGGGATGTACGGCGCGTCCGGGAACAGCTCCTTGAGCTCAGGCACCATCGGACCGTTAGGGCCATTTTCAAAGCTGGTGGTGAGGATGGTTGGCAGTTTGAAGAACTTGGCCAGGTCCCCGAGGGCCAGCACGTTGTTCTTGAATTCGTTCGGCGAGAAATCCTGGACCAGCGAGATCAGGCCGGTCTGGTGGTCGACCAACAGGACTACGGCATCGTCTTTGTTCAGGCGTTTGTACGGAACGTTGCTCATGTGAAGCTCCTCGATGGATGGGTGTTACGTGATGCGCCGATGCAGTCCATCGGCGCTTTTTCCTGAGAGTCAGAACGCGAAGCACGAGCAGCCAAAGGCGCCCCAGAAACCCGCAAAATCACTGACCGGCGCGTTCGACAGGCGCGCTTTGTCATGGCTGTGGGCATGCACGCCGCACGGCCCGCTGCAATGGTGAACCTGCGCCTGCATCGGCGAGGTCGGCCGCCAGTGTCCTGGCACTTTCACCACCGGTGACCAGTCCGGCAGCACCGGCACGCTGGCCGGCCCGAGTTTTTCGAAATCACCGGCGGCGTACACCACCTTGCCGCCGACCACGGTCAACACCGATTCGATCCACTTGATCGCTTCTTCGTCGACGCTGAAAAAGTCCGCACTCAACGCAGCCACGTCCGCCAGTTGGCCGACCTTGATCTGGCCTTTCTTGCCCTGCTCGGAAGAGAACCAGGCGCTGCCGTGGGTGAACAGTTCCAGCGCGGTCTGCCGGGACAAGCCCTCGGCATGCAGCTCAAGCCCGCCCACTGTGCGGCCGCTGACCATCCAGTACAGCGAAGTCCATGGATTGTAGCTGGACACCCGGGTCGCATCGGTGCCGGCGCCGACCGGCACGCCTTCGGCCAGCATGCGCTTGATCGGCGGGGTCGCTTCAGCGGCTTTGGCGCCATAACGCTCGACGAAATACTCGCCCTGGAACGCCATCCGGTCCTGAATCGCGATACCACCGCCCAGCGCCCTCACCCGCTCGATGTTCTGTGGCGTGATGGTTTCAGCATGGTCGAAGAACCACGGCAAACCGTTGAACGGAATGTCGCGATTGACCTTCTCGAACACGTCGAGCATGCGGCTGATGGATTCGTTGTAGGTGGCGTGCAAACGGAACGGCCAGCGTTGCTCAACCAGGTGGCGGACCACTGGTTCCAGCTCGTCTTCCATGGTTTGCGGCAGGTCCGGGCGCGGCTCGAGGAAGTCCTCGAAATCCGCCGCCGAAAACACCAGCATTTCCCCGGCGCCGTTGTGCCGCAGGAAATCGTCGCCCTGGTGCAGGGTCACGCTGCTGGTCCAGTTCTTGAAATCGGTCAGCTCTTCTTTCGGCTTCTGCGTGAACAGGTTGTAAGCGATGCGAATGGTCAGCTGCTGGTCCTTGGCCAACTGCTCGATCACCTGGTAATCGTCCGGATAATTCTGGAAACCACCCCCGGCATCGATCGCACTGGTCAGGCCCAGACGATTTAGCTCGCGCATGAATTGGCGGGTCGAGTTGACCTGATATTCCAGCGGCAGCTTCGGCCCCTTGGCCAGCGTCGAGTAAAGAATCATCGCGTTCGGACGTGCGACCAGCATGCCGGTCGGGTTGCCATTGGCATCCCGGACAATCTCGCCGCCCGGCGGGTTCGGCGTATCACGGGTGTAGCCGGCCACGCGCAAGGCAGCGCGGTTGAGCAAGGCGCGGTCGTAGAGGTGCAGGACGAACACCGGGGTGTCCGGCGCGGCCTGGTTGAGTTCTTCCAGGGTCGGCATGCGCTTTTCAGCGAACTGGAATTCGTTCCAGCCACCGACCACGCGTACCCATTGCGGCGTCGGCGTACGGTCAGCCTGATCCTTGAGCATGCGCAGGGCATCGACCAACGACGGCACGCCTTCCCAGCGCAATTCGAGGTTGTAGTTCAAACCGCCACGGATCAGGTGCAAGTGCGAGTCGTTGAGGCCAGGGATGACGCAGCGACCCTTGAGGTCGATGACCTGCGTACCCGACCCGCGCAAGGCCATGGCCTGGGCATCGGTACCAACCGCAACGAAGCGACCATCGCTGATAGCAACAGCGCTGGCGCGTGGGTTTTCACGGTCAACGGTATGAAATTGGCCATTGAATAAAATCAGATCGGCGTTCATCGCGTTTCCTTTGGCTGAGTGGAAGAAGACAGCCAAGGCGCGAACAAGCGTGTGGCCATTGGCATGAACAGGTACACCACCGAGACAACGATGGTCAGCGTGATCAGGAACGTCGCGACCACGTAATTGGACAGCAATGCGTTGAGTCGCAGCAGCGGGCCCCAGAGCAGCGGCACCAGCAACGTGTGCGGCAGAATCACCAGCAACGTGACCACGGCCTGCTTCCAGCGCGGAGGTGGCGACGACGCGGTATCGGCTTGCGGGGCGAACCAGAATTCCTTGACCGGATTGACTTCGGTCTGGTCGCCGTCGGCGAGCATCGGCGCGGCTTCGTTGACCAGCTCCAGTCGCTGTGGCGAATCGAGCCAGCGCTGCATCGCCTCGGTCGAGCAAAAGCGCAGCACGCAGGTGTACATGTCGAGCCCGGCGCTTCTGCCGCGCATCACGTCCACACCCAAATGCCCGTCCTGCTGCCCCGCGATGCTGACAATGTTGCGCAACCAGGCTTCGTAAGGCACTTCAAAACCGGCCTTGACCCGATGCTTGATGACCAGGGTCACGACTTCTTCGAAACGGTTGGATTCAGGCATAACGCAAAGCTCCGGCGAATCGGACATTGAGCGCCAGCCGTCCCGGCCCGGCGATGAAAAGACTGGTGAACAGAATCAGCAGCAGCCAGCCGAACTGCCCTTCATCGAGGCTCCACTGGGGATGCACGACCAACAGAGCGATCAACAGAACACACAGAATCGGCAGGCACGCCAACCGCACCAACACCCCGACAATGATCAACAGCGGACACAACACCTCGGCAAAAATCGCCAGCATCAGCGTGACATTCGCGCCGAGGTGGAAAGGGTCTTCGATGACCTGCAACTGCGCACTGTAGTTAAGCAGCTTGGGCAAACCGTGCACCCACAGCAGAAACAATCCGCCGCTGACCCGCAGAAAAAGCAACCCGAAATCCTGGGCCCGTTGATCCCATTGCGAAGTGTTCATGGGCTACCTGCACAAATGAAAACCACCGGCATCCAAGCGCCGGAACATCATTCGATAGTGCCGTTGCGGGGGCGGAAAAAATTGGATGTACGTGCTCTTTTTGCGGTGTGCTCCAACCTGCAATCCACCGAAGATCCTTGTGGGAGCGAGCTTGCTCGCGATAGCTGTGGGTCAGGCGACATCAATGTTGAATGTCATGCCGCTTTCACGAGCAAGCTCGCACAGGGAATCTTCATTGCTGGAAACTTTCTGCCAGGCACAAAAAACGGCCTCTACCGAGACCGTTCTTTCAACGCATCGAAACGTCAGGCGTGATGCTGGTCCTGCTTAAGCAGTGGACCGAACAAGATATTCACGGACATCAAAGACCATCTCCGTCGCGGGATCCGGGACCTGATCCAGATTGACCCTGAAGCGAATGAACAATTTGCTGCCGACAGCCAATAGCCTCAGATAGCTATATGCAATCGTAATGCTGTGGCCATCGGTCGTGACCCAATTTTGATGAACCGAATTGCGCGCTCCCATCCACATGCTGCGATTTTCACTGCCACCGCTGGCGTTCTCGCCTTCCAGATCCAGCCAGATCCGCTGTCTGAAGGCGATATGCGGCCAGCCACCAAACTTAAGAGTTGCCCCTTCCTTGACGTCTTTCAGATCCAGTTGGTCTGTACCGTTCGCCTGGGTAATCACCGGAGCAGTGAGCGCGGTTGACGGGATCGCCAGCACGTTAAGGGGAAACGGTTGTGAGGTCACCGGAAGCGATGTTCCGCGTGTGTAAGTGAAGGTAACTACCACTCTTTTATCGACGCTAAACGCCACCAATGGCACGGGCAGCGAAATTTCCAATCGGCGAGTCGCGCCAGCGATAACCGGGTTTGTTGTGTGCGTACCGGCGGAAGGGGTACCCGCCGCGGCTGTCCACGTCACCGTGACACTGTCGCCGACTTCCAAGTCATTAACGACAGCGGTCAAACTGCCTGTAGCCGCCAGCGGCTCCAGGTTGACATTATCGAACGCTTCTTTGATCGACAGAGTTCGATCCTGCAACTCCACGTTGATCGTCCATCGATTGGACTTCTCCCCATCACCGTCAACAACAATGGCCGTCAACACGTGTGGACCATCAATCAGCCCCGTCACTTGATGCTGCCAACTACCGGCAACGACATTGGCCGTGCCTTGGTAAATTTCCCCGTTATAGATTTCCACTTCTTCAGCTTTCGCATTGCCATGTACCGTCACAGTGGAATACTTGGTATTCCCACCATCAGCAATGTCCTGACCGAGCGGATTTTTCACCGACAAGATTTTCGGTGGTTCGGGCGTTATCGATGCAGTTGTTCTGACGATGTAGTTGCGATGCGCAAACCTCTGGGCAACGGCCTCATCCTGGCTTCCTTGCAGGCCTGCCTTGAACTCCAGGGTCAGCGTGCTGCGATCCATGAGCCCCTTCAGCGAGACGGCGGGGTAGTTTTGCGCATAGAAGCCCTTGCTGAATGACTGACCGACAACGTTGCCCGGCGGACGCCAGTACACCTCATTGAAATCGCTACCGTCGGCATTCACGCCTCTGAGACGCAACCAGAAATACTGGTCTCGGGTTTGCAGAGCCCATGAGTTTATCCGCAAGGTGAACTCAGTCAGGGCCCTGACATCAAGGACCAAGCCTTCGCCAAAGTCCGGCGCCTGCGTAATTAAAGGTCTGGGCAAATCGTTTTGCGTGACAGGCAGCACGTACAAAATCAGCGGCTGCGAAGTCACAGGTTCCGAAGTGCCTCGTTTCACGGTGTAGCTCAGCGCCACCGTCATTCCCTGATTAAAGATCACCAGCAACGCGCCGCCAATCCCGACCTCCAAAGGCCGCAACCCATCCACCGAGAAAAACGCCGAGGTATATGACCCGGCCCCCGGCGCGCCTGCCCAGGTCACGCAGACCCTGTCACCGGGTTCAATCGGGTATTCCATGACAACTCTGCAGCTGTACCTGACCTCCACAGAGTTCAGTAGGCCGCAGACCAGGTTTTCCCGAATGCGCGGAGGCGGCAAGTCGTCGGGGACCAGTTCGGCAGGTTGACTATTCATCACTCGTTCCCTGTGCGTGATTGATCTGATTCCTTGGGCACGCCTATCACACACCGAATCGCGAACACCGGCTACTGTCAGAACTTACAGGTCAACGACCATTACGGACGAATGGTAACGATTGACAGGGCTGCGCTTTTTCAACTGACGACGTTACGCCCGTCCAGCCCCCCCCAAAATGCGTTGGCGTAAACGCCCCGCCCCTAACCACTCAACAGGCCGAGCGGTAGCTCGCCTGCAGCTTTCGATCTTGATCTGGCTTTTGATCTACCCGCCCCTTCGGCAGGCTGAGTGGAGGCGTTCATCTGGGGGGCAGGCGCGTAGCGCCGTGCGGCGAAGCCGCACACATCGAGAGGAGGTCGTCGCGAAGCAGACCGGAGGCGATGCCCCCAGATGAA
>NZ_JANUCB010000020.1:0-1614 GCF_024809425.1 Pseudomonas sp. JAI111
AACCCCACACTACCATCGGCGATGCATCGTTTCACTGCTGAGTTCGGGATGGGATCAGGTGGTTCCAATGCTCTATGGTCGTCAAGAAATTCGGTAGCCAGGTCGTGTTCTCTTGCGAGGTCACGCTCCAGCGAATGGGTATGTGATAGTTTTCGGTGTTTTGCGAGTCTTCTCGAACTTTCGGTTCGTTTCGTCTTCACACACCGCAATCTGGTGCCTTCTCAGGTCAGCAAATTGCTTGGGTGTTATATGGTCAAGCCTCACGGGCAATTAGTATTGGTTAGCTCAACGCCTCACAGCGCTTACACACCCAACCTATCAACGTCGTAGTCTTCGACGGCCCTTCAGGGGACTCAAGGTCCCAGTGAGATCTCATCTTGAGGCTAGTTTCCCGCTTAGATGCTTTCAGCGGTTATCTATTCCGAACATAGCTACCCGGCAATGCCACTGGCGTGACAACCGGAACACCAGAGGTTCGTCCACTCCGGTCCTCTCGTACTAGGAGCAGCCCCTCTCAAATCTCAAACGTCCACGGCAGATAGGGACCGAACTGTCTCACGACGTTCTAAACCCAGCTCGCGTACCACTTTAAATGGCGAACAGCCATACCCTTGGGACCGGCTTCAGCCCCAGGATGTGATGAGCCGACATCGAGGTGCCAAACACCGCCGTCGATATGAACTCTTGGGCGGTATCAGCCTGTTATCCCCGGAGTACCTTTTATCCGTTGAGCGATGGCCCTTCCATACAGAACCACCGGATCACTAAGACCTACTTTCGTACCTGCTCGACGTGTCTGTCTCGCAGTCAAGCGCGCTTTTGCCTTTATACTCTACGACCGATTTCCGACCGGTCTGAGCGCACCTTCGTACTCCTCCGTTACTCTTTAGGAGGAGACCGCCCCAGTCAAACTACCCACCATACACTGTCCTCGATCCGGATAACGGACCTGAGTTAGAACCTCAAAGTTGCCAGGGTGGTATTTCAAGGTTGGCTCCACGCGAACTGGCGTCCACGCTTCAAAGCCTCCCACCTATCCTACACAAGCAAATTCAAAGTCCAGTGCAAAGCTATAGTAAAGGTTCACGGGGTCTTTCCGTCTAGCCGCGGATACACTGCATCTTCACAGCGATTTCAATTTCACTGAGTCTCGGGTGGAGACAGCGCCGCCATCGTTACGCCATTCGTGCAGGTCGGAACTTACCCGACAAGGAATTTCGCTACCTTAGGACCGTTATAGTTACGGCCGCCGTTTACCGGGGCTTCGATCAAGAGCTTCGCGTTAGCTAACCCCATCAATTAACCTTCCGGCACCGGGCAGGCGTCACACCCTATACGTCCACTTTCGTGTTTGCAGAGTGCTGTGTTTTTAATAAACAGTCGCAGCGGCCTGGTATCTTCGACCGGCATGGGCTTACGCAGTAAATGCTTCACCCTCACCGGCGCACCTTCTCCCGAAGTTACGGTGCCATTTTGCCTAGTTCCTTCACCCGAGTTCTCTCAAGCGCCTTGGTATTCTCTACCCAACCACCTGTGTCGGTTTGGGGTACGGTTCCTGGTTACCTGAAGCTTAGAAGCTTTTCTTGGAAGCATGGCATCAACCACTTCGTGTTC
>NZ_JANUCB010000020.1:1709-3326 GCF_024809425.1 Pseudomonas sp. JAI111
AATCCCGGATTTACCTAAGATTCCAGCCTACCACCTTAAACTTGGACAACCAACGCCAAGCTGGCCTAGCCTTCTCCGTCCCTCCATCGCAATAACCAGAAGTACAGGAATATTAACCTGTTTTCCATCGACTACGCTTTTCAGCCTCGCCTTAGGGACCGACTAACCCTGCGTCGATTAACGTTGCGCAGGAAACCTTGGTCTTTCGGCGTGGGTGTTTTTCACACCCATTGTCGTTACTCATGTCAGCATTCGCACTTCTGATACCTCCAGCAAGCTTCTCAACTCACCTTCACAGGCTTACAGAACGCTCCTCTACCGCATCACCTAAGTGATACCCGTAGCTTCGGTGTATGGTTTGAGCCCCGTTACATCTTCCGCGCAGGCCGACTCGACTAGTGAGCTATTACGCTTTCTTTAAAGGGTGGCTGCTTCTAAGCCAACCTCCTAGCTGTCTAAGCCTTCCCACATCGTTTCCCACTTAACCATAACTTTGGGACCTTAGCTGACGGTCTGGGTTGTTTCCCTTTTCACGACGGACGTTAGCACCCGCCGTGTGTCTCCCATGCTCGGCACTTGTAGGTATTCGGAGTTTGCATCGGTTTGGTAAGTCGGGATGACCCCCTAGCCGAAACAGTGCTCTACCCCCTACAGTGATACATGAGGCGCTACCTAAATAGCTTTCGAGGAGAACCAGCTATCTCCGAGCTTGATTAGCCTTTCACTCCGATCCACAGGTCATCCGCTAACTTTTCAACGGTAGTCGGTTCGGTCCTCCAGTTAGTGTTACCCAACCTTCAACCTGCCCATGGATAGATCGCCCGGTTTCGGGTCTATTCCCAGCGACTAGACGCCCTATTAAGACTCGCTTTCGCTACGCCTCCCCTATTCGGTTAAGCTCGCCACTGAAAATAAGTCGCTGACCCATTATACAAAAGGTACGCAGTCACCCAACAAAGTGGGCTCCCACTGCTTGTACGCATACGGTTTCAGGATCTATTTCACTCCCCTCTCCGGGGTTCTTTTCGCCTTTCCCTCACGGTACTAGTTCACTATCGGTCAGTCAGTAGTATTTAGCCTTGGAGGATGGTCCCCCCATATTCAGACAAAGTTTCTCGTGCTCCGTCCTACTCGATTTCATGACTAAGAGATTTTCGCGTACAGGGCTATCACCCACTATGGCCGCACTTTCCAGAGCGTTCCGCTAATCTCAAAGCCACTTAAGGGCTAGTCCCCGTTCGCTCGCCACTACTAAGGGAATCTCGGTTGATTTCTTTTCCTCAGGGTACTTAGATGTTTCAGTTCCCCTGGTTCGCTTCTTAAGCCTATGTATTCAGCTTAAGATACCTAACTTATGTTAGGTGGGTTCCCCCATTCAGACATCTCCGGATCAAAGTCTGTTTGCCGACTCCCCGAAGCTTTTCGCAGGCTACCACGTCTTTCATCGCCTCTGACTGCCAAGGCATCCACCGTATGCGCTTCTTCACTTGACCATATAACCCCAAGCAATCTGGTTATACTGTGAAGACGACATTCGCCGAAAATTCGATAATACTCAATTAAGAGCAACTCACAAATTTTACCTTAGCCTGATCCGTTACCAGTGAAAGTAACGTC
>NZ_JANUCB010000021.1:0-1680 GCF_024809425.1 Pseudomonas sp. JAI111
CCAGGCTGTGTGAAAACACCTGCAATTGTCTAATCTTCTGATCGTCTAGATCGTATCGAGGACGATCATGAAGCGATTCATTGAAGGCGAGGCCCGGACGCAAGTGACTCTGCTGCCGGAGTGCCTGGACGATTACGTAACCGAAGAAAATCCAGTCCGAGTGGTCGACGTTTTCGTCGATGAACTCGACCTGGGCGCACTTGGGTTTGAGGGCGTCGATCCTGCTGCAACGGGTCGTCCGGCCTATCATCCAGCGGTCTTGCTAAAGATCTATATCTACGGCTATCTCAATCGGATTCAGTCCAGCCGCCGGCTTGAGCGTGAGGCCGAGCGCAACGTCGAGTTGATGTGGCTAACGGGGCGTTTGGCCCCGGACTTCAAAACCATTGCCGACTTTCGCAAAGACAACGGCAAAGCCATTCGCAGCGTATGCCGCCAGTTCGTAGTTCTTTGCCGCAACCTCAATCTCTTCTCCCAGTCGATCATCGCCATCGACGGCAGCAAATTCAAAGCCGTCAATAATCGCGACCGCAACTTCACTCAGGGCAAAGTGAAGGCACGCATGCAGCAGGTCGAGCAGAGTATTGATCGATATCTGGCGGCGATGGATTCGGCGGATCGGGCAACACCCGAAGTCGCCGAGGCCAAAGCAGAGCGGCTTAAAGAAAAGATAGAAACACTGAAAAAGCAGATGCAGAAACTCAAGGAAATCGAGGCGCAGCTCCACGAAAGTCCAGACCAGCAGATCTCCCTCACAGACCCAGATGCACGCTCAATGGCCACGAGCGGTCGAGGCACTGGAACGGTTGGCTACAACGTACAAACAGCTGTCGACGACAAACACCATCTGATCGTTGCCCACGAGGTGACCAACGTTGGTAATGATCGTGGGCAACTGAGCAATATGGCGAACCAGGCGCGTGAAGAAATCGAGGCTGAATCGCTAACGGTGGTGGCCGACCGAGGCTATTACAAAGGTCTGGAAATCCTTGCTTGCGAGCAAGCCGGTATCACTACCTTCGTACCGAAACCCCTCACATCTGGCAGCAAAGCCGAAGGCCGATTTGGTAAGCAGGACTTCATCTACCTTGCTGCATCGGACGAGTATCGATGCCCTGCGGGACAGTTACTGACCCGGCGGCATTCTTCGGTGGAAGACGGCATGCTTCTGCACTGTTATTGGTTCTCGGGCTGCCAGTCCTGCGCAATGCAGAAGCAGTGTACGACCGGTAAGGAGCGCCGGGTAAAGCGCTGGGAACATGAAGCCGTAGTCGATGCGATGCAGGTACGGCTGGAAAATGATCCAACGATGATGAGGCGTCGTCGACAGACCGTTGAACATCCTTTTGGAACGCTCAAATACTGGATGGGAAGTACCCACTTCCTGACCAAAACCCTGCCGAGGGTGAGCACTGAGATGAGCCTTCATGTGCTCGCCTACAACCTCAAACGGATGATGAGTATCTTCGGCATCTCAGGACTGCTTGAAGCGATCAGGGCGTGAATCCAGCCGTTTGATCGTCCGTGAGTGGCTGTTTGGGCCGCTGACGCGGCCCAAACAGCATTTACGAACGCCTATGTAACTGACGAGGGCAATTCGCGCTTCAGTCTGCTGGTTTCGCAGGCAACGCCCGTAGCTCTCAACTTTCGACGTATTCAGTGCGTTTTCACACGGCCTGG
>NZ_JANUCB010000022.1:0-1405 GCF_024809425.1 Pseudomonas sp. JAI111
CGCCGTAATTGGATGGACTCGCCCGCGCCGAGGCGTCAATGCGCCACGGGGGCAGTCTAAGAAGCCACCGACAGCGAGGGCGAATCCATGAAAAAGCATACGACGGTTAAACAGTCCCTGTCTTCCACCGATCTATCGACCTGCACCACGGTGGCGGTCGATCTTGCCAAACAGGTATTCCAGATCGCGGGGGAAAATGCCCTTGGCCAGGTGCTTTACGAAGAACGAATCAAGTCGCGTGAAGCCTTTCATACCTTTCTGCGCCAACTCCCGCCAACCATAGTGGTGCTGATGGAAACAGGACCAGGCGCTCAAGCATGGGCGCGCCAGCTACAGGCTCAGGGCAGTCTGGCGCGGATTCTTCCAGCACAGCTTGTGGCCAAGCACCGCAGCGGCGCCAAAAATGATCGTAATGATGCCCAAGCCATATTGCGCGCCGGGCGCGACAGCAAAATTGCGGCAGTCCCCATCAAAAGCGCCACCGCACTGGCCATGCAGGCCTTGCACCGTGCCCGGCAAGGTTATGTCCGTCGGCGTACAGCCATGAGCAACCAGATGCGGGGCTTGCTGATGGAGCACGGCATCACCCTGGCCCAAGGTGATGCCGCCATCAATCAGACCCTGCCTAGGGTGCTGGAAGACGCGACACAACCCTTGCCCGACATGTTGCGCGAGCTGGTCGACGAGCTGCTGGGAGAATGGCGTCAGCTGGGCGAGCGGATCAACGTGCTGAGCGGTCGCCTGGAGAAAGCCGCGAACGAGGATAAAACAGCCCGGCGACTGATGAGCGTACGCGGTATCGGCCCGATCATCGCCACCGCGCTTTTGGCCAAGCAAACCGACCCGGAACGCTTTGCCAATGCACGTCAGTTCGCCGCCTACTTTGGCATGGTGCCTGAGCAGAACAGCAGTGGGCAGAGGGTCCGCCTGGGCAGGATGAGCAAACGAGGCGACAGCTATGTGCGCAGCCTGATGGTGCAAGGCGCTCACGCGGTATTGAGGCATTTACGCCCGGATTCAGAGCAGCCCGACGATCGTCGGTTGCAACGTTGGCAGGAGCGACTGGGCCGCAAGGAAGCGGCGATACGCTTGGCGAATCGCAACCTTCGAATCGTTTGGGTGCTGCTACAAAATGACCAGACTTACCGCAGCCAACCGGCCGATGGCCGGCCAGCTGCGCCAAGTCATTGATCAAAAGCGTTCTGCCACCGGGGCGTCACGGCGCTCCAGCCCCTGCTAGAAAACATTGAACCCAGGTCAGACCGTCGCGGATCGATGCCTGCGCCCTTACCGGCCTTCGAGGCCTGCACGTAATCGGCATACCGCGAGCTCAACCAATGTTGGCCAGAAGCTCAAGACAGCTTCCTCGGACAGGCCTTATACATAAATGCAACCGGGTAGCAGT
>NZ_JANUCB010000023.1:0-1315 GCF_024809425.1 Pseudomonas sp. JAI111
TGGTTCTTCACGGATTACCGGGAAAGACGCTCTTGATCTTCATGAAAAAGAACTCGCTGTCCCGGTAACCGTAAGCCATCCGCTTGATGACCTTTATTCGATTGTTTATCCCTTCTAATTGACCCGTGTGCATCGGCCAACGAACTCGGCTTACGATCCCGCGCCAGTAACGCTTTAGCCGCTTGGCGAACTGAATCAGGGCGGGTATTTCGCTTTCATGGGCGTGGCGCAGCCATTGTTTCCAAGCCGCTCTCCAGCCCCAAGCCGTTGCCGCCGTCCAAAGTGTTTTGAGTTCAGCCTTCATCAGATAGACCGTCATCAGCGTTTGGTTGGCGGCCAGCAGATCCTGCAAGCGCACTTGCTGTTCAGGCGTCTTCAGGTTTTCGGGGTTGCGCAGCAGTAGCCAGCGCGATTGCTTGATGACTTTGCGGGCAGGTTTGTCATGACGTAACCGGTTGGCCTCATCGACTCGAACTCGATCGATCACTTCTCGCCCAAATTTGGCCACCACGTGGAAAAGATCGTAAACCACTCGCGCCTTGGGGCAATGCTGACGAACCTCCAGGTCAAACGCTGTGTTCATGTCCATCGCCACCGCTTCGATTTGCGCGCATCCCTCTGAGCCGAGCTCTTCAAAGAACGGCCTGACGGCCACACGGCTGCGGCCTTCGCCGATCCAAAGGACCCGGCGGGTGTCGGCATCCAGAACCACACTGGCGTAACGATGCCCCTTGTAGAGGGCGAATTCATCCATGATCAGACGTGTTGGAGTTGCCTTGGGGAGTGCCAGCAAGACCGTCTGCAAGGCCCGTCTTTCAAGTTGGCGGATGGTATCCCAGTGCAAACCAAACATCTGGGCGACATGCAAAGTAGGGAGCCGCTCGCAATTTTTTGTCACGGCCTGGGCTAGCCGCTGAGTCAGGCGGGCATATCGATCCAACCAACTGACTGCTTCCATTTTCTTGCCGCAGCTTCGGCAGTTCACTCTGCGCAATAGCACCTTTAGCTGGACGCTGTGCCCCAGGATCGGCAAGTCACGAATCGATCTCTCGCAGTACTCGTGGATGGTTGTGCACGGCTGGAGGCAAGCCCCGCAAGCGGGCCATTGGTTGGGATGGGGGGTGAGCGTAATTTGAAGCGCATCACCATCAGGTTTGATCGTGACAATAGAAAAGCCCTCCCAAAAGGGAAGGAACGTATTAATATCGTGCATAAGAACGCCGGTTTTTTAGATGTGTTTGCTCGCACGAACATCATCAATCAAATCGGCGTTCTTGTTTCTGTGTTTCCCGGGATTTCGTGAAGAACCTTTTTT